>NZ_CP023138.1:4800000-6167296 GCF_022354805.1 Mycobacterium liflandii
GGGCGCCATCGCGGTGATGTTGCTGCTGGTCTACCGCTCCATCGTCACCACCGTGATCCAGCTGTTCATGACCGGAATCGCGTTGGCCTCCTCGCGGGGAGTGGTGGCGGTATTGGGCTACCACAACGTATTCGGACTCACCACGTTTGCCGCGAACATTCTGACGATGCTGGCGATCGCCGCCGGGACCGACTACGGGATCTTTCTGGTCGGCCGCTACCAAGAGGCGCGCCAAGCGGGCGAGGACCGAGAAGACGCCTACTACACAACCTTTCGTGGGGTGGCCCCGGTGGTCTTGGGATCCGGCCTGACCATCGCCGGTGCCACCTACTGCCTGAGTTTCGCGCGGCTGCCCTGGTTCAACACGATGGGCGCACCCGTGGCAATCGGGATGTTGGTCGTCGTGTTGGCCGGGCTGACACTGGGTCCCGCAGTGGTATTCGTGGGCAGCCGATTCCACCTATTCGAATCCAAGCGGGCCGCCAATAGAGGCCGGCTGTGGCGGCGGGTCGGCACCGCGGTGGTACGTTGGCCCGCAACGATTCTGGCGCTGAGCGGCGCGATCGTTCTGGTCGGCATGGTCGCCCTGCCCGGTTTCAAGACCAGCTACAACGACCGCTACTACCTACCGGCCTCGGCGCCGTCCAATCTCGGCGAGGCCGCTGCCGACCGGCACTTTTCGCACGCCCGGATGAACCCCGACATGTTGATGGTCGAGGCCGAACACGACATGCGAAACCCGGCGGACATGCTTGTCCTGGACAAAGTGGCCAAGAACGTCATCCGCACCGTGGGCATCGCCATGATCCAGGACATCACCAGGCCGCTGGGTATCCCGATCCAGCACAGCTCCATACCGTTTCAGAACAGCATGCAAAGCCAGACGATGATGCAGAACATGGCCTTCCTGAAAGAGCGGATGGCCGACATGACCAAGATGGCCGACGAGATGCAGGTCCTGATCGACACCACAGAACGCATGTACGCCGTCATGCGCGAGCTCGACACCACCACGACCGACATGGCGCGCGTCACCGCCGAAACCTCGACCATCACCGACGAGCTGCGAGACCACCTCGCCGAGTTCGATGACTTCTGGCGACCGATGCGGTCCTACTTCTACTGGGAAAAACACTGTTTCGACGTTCCGATCTGCTGGTCGTTCAGATCGCTGTTCGACTCTCTGGACGGGATCGACAAGCTTTCCGAGAAGTTCTCCGAACTCACCGAAGACATACAGCACACGGCCGGTCTCACGTCACAGATGCTGACTTTGATTCCGCCGATGATCGCCACCATGAAGACGACCAAAGCGCTGACGCTGACCATGCAGTCCACGTTCTCGGCGATGCTCGACCAGATGGACGAACTCAGCAACACCGCTATCGTCATGGGCCAGAGTTTCGACGCTTCCAAGAACGATGACTTCTTTTACCTGCCCCCGGAAGCCTTCGACAACCCGGACTTCCAGACGGGGCTTCGGATGTTCTTGTCTCCGGACGGAAAATCGGCCCGGTTTTTCATTACCCACCAGGGCGATCCGATGACCCCGGAGGGGATTTCGCGGGTCGACGCGGAACGCACAGCGGCGCAGGAGGGCCTGAAGCAATCGTCGCTCTCGGATGCCAAGGTCTATCTGGGCGGAACCGCCGCCACCTTCAAAGACATGGCCGACGGCGAAAAGTACGACCTGATGATCGCGGTGGTATCTGCGCTGACACTGATCTTCTTGATCATGTTGCTGCTCACCCGAAGCGTAGTCGCCGCCCTGGTGATCGTCGACACCGCAGCCAGCTCGATCGCCGCGTCATTCGGTCTGTCCGTGCTCATTTGGCAGGATTTGTTCGGCATCAAGATCCACTGGATCGTGACCGCGCTGTCGGTCATCATCCTGCTGGCCGTCGGTTCGGACTACAACCTGTTGCTGGTCTCGCGGTTCCGCGAAGAAATCCACGCCGGACTCAAGACCGGGATCATCCGGTCCATGGCCGGAACCGGTGGGGTGGTGACCGCCGCAGGTCTGGTTTTCGCCTTCACCATGGCGTCCATGCTGGGCAGCGATCTGCGGGTGCTCGGACAGTTCGGGTCCACGGTGTGCATCGGCCTACTGCTGGACACGCTGATCGTGCGCACCCTGCTGATGCCATCGATCGCGACGTTGCTGGGCCGCTGGTTCTGGTGGCCGCAGGTTGTGCACCCGCGCGGCGACAATGCCCGGCCCAGGGTCGCGGCGCCAACCCACTGAAAACCGCGCCCTGTCCGAACAACTCGGTGTTTGGGCTACCCCCGCAGCGAAGCAGCGCCGACTTGCACGCAAACCGCGACCGCTTCGGCGCCGACGTGCAACGCCAGCACCGGCCCCAGTGGGGTCACCAGCGCCGGCTCACATGCCGGAAGGCGGCGGCCCAGTTCCACCGCGACGCTGTTGGCGCCCTCCACATTGGCGACATGATGCACGGCCAAGAGCGCCGGTTCGCGCCCGACCACTTCACATACTCGGTCGACCAGCGCCGCCATTGCATGCTTGACGGTGCGAACCCGTTGGGCTAGCACGAGTTTTCCGTCCTCAACCCGCAACAGCGGCTTGGGGGCCAAGGCGGTGCCCAGCCATGCCTTGGCGCCGCCGATTCGTCCGCTGCGGCGCAAGTTGTCCAGCCGGTGGACGACGACGAACGCGTGCGTCCGGCTCACGGTGGCATCGGCAGCGCGCCCAACGGATTCGAGATCTTCTCCGGCCGCAGCGGCCCGTGCCGCCGCGAGCGCGACGAACCCGGTTCCCATCGCGGCCGACTTCGAGTCGATGACGCGCACCTCGGGCCCCAGATCCGCCGCGGCCAGTTTGGCGGCGCGGTAGGTTCCCGACAGTCCCGCCGAAATATGCACCGCCACTACCCCATCACCGGCACTATCGGCCAGCGCTGCGCGATAGGCGGCACGCAGCTCGGCCGGGGTGGCCGCGGCAGTGGTGGCATGACACTTGTGAATATCGTCGGGGACCTCATCCACACCGTCACGCAGGTCGACGCCGTCGAGCAGGATATGCAGCGGGACCTCGCGTATCGCCCACCGTTCTCGGATATCGGCGGGCAGGCGCGCCGATGTATCCGTGACCACCACAACGGCCATGGTTTAGCTGCGCGGCTTCTCGCTGGGCACCCCGGCTTCGGCCAGCGCCTTGAGCATCAGCTCCGCGACCCCCTGGTGAGCCTCGAAGTTCCAGTGGATTCCGTCCGGGTTGCCGCGCCCGCTCATGATCTCTTCGGCAACTGCGGCTTTGAGATCTACCAGCGGGACATCGTGGCGCTGCGCCCATCGTGTTATCGCGGACACGGTGCCGGGGCGGCCGTGATGCGCCTTGCCGTAGGTCTCGGCGATGTGCACTGACGGTAGGGACGCCACAACGGGAATGCCCGGGCGGTTGAAATCGATTGCGCTACGCGTCTGTTCGAGGTATTCAGCGCTCAGATCCGCCGGCAGGGCCGAGCGAGCCACCGGTGACAGCCGTGGCTGCACCCAGGCGTACCCATCGCGCACCCACCGTCGCAACCACGGTGGACGCACATAGCGAATGAGCTCGCGCAGCGCCGTCGGCAACACCGAGGGCAGTGAGTCCATCCCGCTGGTGGCAAAGATCACCGCGCCGGCTCGGGGTAGCGCCGCCCACGACCGCGGATCCTGGGTGGCCGCCCACCAGACGTCGCGGCATGTCCAGCCGATCCGCCCGATCAGTTCCAGATCCCACCCCAGTTGTGCTGCAACGATATTCGGCCAGATGCGGGGATCGTCGGCGGGCAGTCCGCCGGTCGGACCGTAGTAGGACAGCGAGTCGGCGAAAACCAGCAGCAGGGGCCGTTGGCTGGGGCTTGCCCCGCGCTCAGAGGACATCGTTGGCGACCTGCGCCGAAGCGTTCCACACGTCCAGACGCCACCGGATCGCGTCGAAATCGCTGCCGGCAGCGTCGGAATGGCCGGACAGCTGCACCCAGCTGGCGTTGCCCATGCCCCCCAACGCGGGCCAATTGGAAACCGGCAGCCTCAGCAGCGCGGCCGACAACGCGGCGATCAGACCGCCATGTGCGACGAGCACCACCGGGCGGTCCGCCTGGGTGGGGCCACCCCATTCCGGCTCGGCGGAGACCAGCTCGGTGACCAACGGCACGCTGCGCGCGGCCACGTCGATTCTGCTTTCCCCGCCGTGCGGAGCCCACTCGGCATTTTCGCGCCATGCCAGCCGGGCGCCTGGCGCCTCGGCGTCAATCTGGGTGTGGGTCAATCCCTGCCAATCACCGAAGTGGGTCTCACGCAGCCGGGGGTCCACCCGCACCTGCTGGCCGGTGCGCTCCCCCAGCCTGGTTGCGGTGTCGTACGCGCGCCGCAGATCCGACGAGACGATCAGCAGCGGCTGCAGTTTGCCCAGCACCTCTGCGGCGGCCACGGCCTGGGCGCGGCCCAGGTCGCTTAGATCGGTGTCCAGTTGCCCCTGCATCCGGCTACCCAGGTTGTAGTCGGTCTGCCCATGCCGCAGCATCACCAGCCGGCGCACGGTCATGGCGCCTCCGCCGGGTCATCGGAGCCCTCCGCCAAGTCCACCGCCACCACCGGGCAGTCGGCCCACAACCGGTCGAGTGCGTAAAAACTGCGGTCATCCTGATGCTGGACGTGGACCACGATGTCGCGATAGTCCAACAACGTCCAGCGGCCCTCGCGGGCCCCCTCGCGGCGCGCCAACTTATAGCCGGCTCGGCGCATCTTCTCCTCGACCTCGTCGACGATGGCGTTGACCTGGCGCTCGTTGGACGCCGAAGCAATCACGAAGCAGTCGGTGATGACCAGCTGGCCGGACACGTCGATGACCAGCACGTCGTCGGCCAGTTTGGCCGACGCGGCGCCGGCAGCCACCGTCGCCATGTCGATGGCTTCCTGAGTAGCGCTCATGTGTTGTTCCCCGCGGGCAGAATGGTCGTGGTGTCCAGGGTCTCCCCGCCCCCCGAGTCCGGTGGCGTGCGGTAGAGCCTGCGCTTTGAGACATACTGCACGACGCCGTCGGGCATCAGGTACCACAGGGGGCGACCATGCGCGGCGCGCCGACGGCAATCCGTCGATGAGATCGCCAGCGCCGGGATCTCCACCAGGGACAAGGCGTCCTCGGCGAGCCCGTCCAGCGCGGCGGTGACATGGTCGTGGCGCAGTTCGTAGCCCGGCCGACTCACTCCGACAAACCGCGCCGACTCAAACATCTGCTCCCAGCCCTGCCAGGACATGATCGAGGCCAGGGCGTCGGCGCCGGTGATGAAGTACAGCTCCGCAGCCGGGTTGAGGGCATGCAGATCCCGCAGCGTGTCCGTGGTGTAGGTAGGACCGCCCCGGTCGATGTCGACCCGGCTGACCGAAAAGCGGGGGTTGGAAGCCGTCGCGATGACCGTCATCAGATAGCGGTCTTCGGCAGGCGAAACACGCCGTCCCTTCTGCCACGGCTGTCCGCTGGGCACGAACACGACCTCGTCGAGTTCGTAGCGGTCGGCTACCTCACTGGCGGCGACCAGGTGACCGTAATGGATGGGATCGAAAGTCCCACCCATGACACCTAGCCTGCGACGGTGCTTTTGCACGGTTTGCCAGCTTACTTGAGCGCACGGCGCCGCTCAGATCGTGCGGGAACCGGCCCGGACGGGGCAAACGACAGGCACTGGGCCGCTGGTCCGCCTGGCCCAGCCCGGACCTGCGGGAGCCGCTTCGCGTTTTGCGAATCATGAGCCTTTGAGCAATGGCGCCGCATCGAGCCGCCCGGTCAGGTAAAAGGGGTCTGTGGAAAACATGCCGCTGGGCTCCGTGGACTCCCAGCAGTCGCTGAAAGTTTCGATGACCCGGCGGTTTTATAGCCGATCGGAGGTCACCGGCAAGATCACGCTGCCGGCGGTGCCGGCCATGATCGACGAGTACGTGAAGATGTGCGATGGCATGTTCGCCGATGTGGGACGAAAGTTCTCCGAGGAGGAGCTTGCCCATCTGCGTTCGGTGCTCGAAGGCCAGTTGGCTCAGGCCTACTCGGCCTCGCCCCGTTCCAGCATCATCATCTCGTTCAACGCGCCCGTCGGCCCCACGCTGAACTACGAGGTCAATGCGCGCTGGTGGACCGTGGAGGCCGCCTACGAAAACTGGATCGACACCCGCAAGGCCCCGCTGTTCGGTACCGAACCCGACGCTCGGGTGTGGGCGCTGGCTAACGAGGCGGCCGATCCCAGCACGCATCGGGTGCTCGAGATCGGTGCGGGGACCGGGCGCAATGCCCTTGCCCTGGCGCGACGGGGGCATCCGGTCGACGTCGTGGAACTGACGCCGAAATTCGCCGAGATGATCCGGGCCGACGCCGAGAAGGAGGGCCTCGACGTACGCGTCATCGTGCGCGACGTCTTCACGACCATTGCGGACCTGCGGCGCGATTATCAGCTGATCGTGCTCTCGGAGGTGGTGTCGGACTTTCGGACCACCCAGCAGTTGCGCGAGCTCTTCGAACTAGCCGCGCAATGCCTTGCTCCCGGTGCGCGCTTGGTCTTCAACGCCTTCCTGGCCTGCGGCGGCTACACGCCGGACCAGGCGGCGCGCGAGTTCGGCCAACAGGCCTACACGACCATTTTCACCCGGCACGAGCTATCGGTTGCGGCGGCCGGACTACCCGTCGAACTCATCGCCGACGACTCCGTGTACGACTACGAGAAGGCGCATCTGCCGGCCGACGCCTGGCCTCCCACCAGCTGGTACGCCGACTGGGTCAGCGGCCTCGACCTGTTTCCGGTGGCCCGCGAGATGAGCCCGATCGAGCTGCGCTGGCTGGTCTTTCGCAAGACGCACTGAAGTGCCCCGGTCACACCGGCAGTAGTTCGTCGATCACGGTGGCCAGCTGCTTTGCCGATCTGCATTCGTGCATCGCGATGACCTCCTGATAGCGCGGCACCGCCGAGTCTCCGCTGCCCCACAGGTGTTGGGGCTCGGGGTTGAGCCAGTGCGCGTGCCTACTCGCGGTCACCATGTCGGCCAGCACGTCGGTGGCCGGATTCCGGTAGTTGGTGCGACCGTCACCGAGCACCAGAAGCGAGCTGCGGGGGGACAGCACGTTGGGGAAACCCTGCATGAAAGAGACAAACGCGTTGCCGTAGTCGGAATGGCCGTCTCGGCTGTAAACCCCGGCCTCCCTGGTGATCCGCTGGATCGCCACAGCCAAGTCAGCATCCGGCCCGAACATGTGCGTCACTTCGTCGGTGGTGTCGATGAACGCAAAGACCCGCACCCACGAAAACTGTTGGCGTAGCGCATGTACCAACAGCAACGTGAAGTGACTGAACCCCGCCACCGAACCGGAGACGTCGCACAGCACAACCAGTTCCGGGCGCGCCGGGCGCGGCTTGCGCAACACCACGTCGATCGGCACCCCACCGGTGGACATCGATTTGCGCAGCGTCTTGCGCAGATCGATGGAACCCGCCCGAGCGCGGCGCCGCCGAGCCGCCAACCGGGTCGCCAGCGTGCGCGCCAGTGGGGCAACCACCCGGCGCATCTGACGCAGTTGCTCACCGGAGGCTCGCAGGAACTCGACATTTTCGGAAAGCTGCGGAATGCCGTACATCTGGACGTGGTCACGCCCGAGCTGCTCGGCGGTGCGCCGCTTGGTCTCCGCGTCGACCATCTTGCGGAGCTGAGAAACCCTCTGCGCTGCAATCGCTTTAGCGATCTGCTCTTGGGTGGGGGTGAGCTCGTCACCATAGGGGGCAAGCAGGCCGGCCAACAGCTTGCCCTCGAGTTCGTCCAGCGCCATCGCCTTGAGCGCCTGATACGACGAGAACGACGGCCCCCGGCTGGAGTTGTACTTGCCGTAGGTCTCCACGATCCGCGCGATCATCCCCACCAGCCGCTGGTCCATGTCGGCCAGATCCGGGTTGTCGGTGAGCAAATCCAGCAGCATCTGCCGCATCGCCTCGACGTCGTCGGGCGGCAAGCCCTCGGACTGCCCGGCTTGCTCCTCGGTGATGACCGCCCGCGCGCCCAGGGCGGCCGGGAACCACAGGTCGAACATGGCATCGTAGGTGTCGCGGTGGTCGGGCCGGCGCAGCACCGCGCAAGCGATGCCCTCGCGTAGCACCTCACGATCCTCGAACCCAAGGGCCGCCATCACTCGGCCGGCGTCCACCGTCTCCGAGGGGCCCACCGAAATTCCGCTGCCGCGAAGCGCTTCCACGAAACCAACCAGATGGCCGGGCAACCCGTGCGGGGCGAGCGGGTAGCTAGGTCGGATACGGCGAGTGGCCATCAGCGCAATCCCCTCAGTTCAACCGGAGTTCCCCGGTTGCACGTTGCTGATCGGACTGATGTTTGAGCACCACACCGAGGGTGGCAGCAACGACCGCATCGTCGATGGTGTCCAGCCCCAGCGCCAGCACGGTGCGGCCCCAGTCGATGGTCTCGGCAATCGACGGCAGCTTCTTGAGCTGCATCCCGCGCAGGACCCCGATGATGCGCACCAGCTCCTCCGCGATGTGCTCGGGCAGCTCGGGAACCCGCGACAACAGAATGCGGCGTTCCATTTCGGGAGTCGGGAAGTCGATGTGCAGGAATAGGCAGCGCCGCTTGAGCGCCTCGGACAGCTCTCGGGTGGCGTTGGAGGTCAGCAGCACGAACGGCGCCCGGGTTGCGGTCAGCGTGCCCAGCTCGGGGACGGTGACCGCAAAGTCGGACAGCACCTCCAGCAGCAGGCCTTCAATCTCGATGTCGGCCTTGTCGGTTTCATCGATCAGCAGCACCGTCGGTTCGGTGCGCCGAATAGCGGTCAGCAGCGGGCGCTGCAGCAAGAATTCCTCGCTGAAGACGTCATCCTTTGTCGCCTCCCAGTCACCCGAGCCGGACTGGATGCGCAGGATCTGTTTGGCGTGGTTCCACTCGTACAACGCGCGGGCCTCGTCCACGCCCTCGTAGCACTGCAGCCGGACCAGCCCGGAGCCGGTGGCTTGCGCGACGGCGCGGGCCAGTTCGGTCTTGCCCACCCCGGCGGGGCCTTCTACCAGCAGCGGCTTGCCGAGCCGGTCGGCGAGAAAGACCGCGGTCGCGGTGGCGGTGTCCGGCAGATAGCCGGTCTGCGCCAACCTGCGTGAGACATCGGCGATGTCGGCGAACAGCGGTACGGACCGTGCTGGCACGCTCACAATGGTTCTCCTTACAGGTCCTAACGGGGGCCGTCAGGCCGGACGCGTGTGACCCTCACCCCACACGATCCACTTGGTCGAGGTCAGTTCCGGCAGGCCCATCGGACCGCGGGCGTGCAGCTTCTGAGTCGAGATACCGATCTCGGCGCCGAAGCCGAACTGCTCACCGTCGGTGAAGGCCGTCGATGCGTTGACCATCACCGCAGCGGCATCAATCCGCTCGGTAAACCGTTGGGCCGCAGCAAGGTTAGTGGTCACGATGGCCTCGGTGTGACCGGTGCCGTACTCGTTGATGTGGGCGATGGCACCGTCCACACCGTCCACCACCGCCACCGCGATCTCCATCGCCAGGTATTCACGACGCAGGTCCTGCTCATCCGCATCGAGATGCACGGTGACACCGGCGTCCTGCAGAGCGCCAATCAGCCGGGGCATGGCATGCTCGGCGATCGCCGCGTCGACCAACAGCGTCTCGGCCGCGTTACAGACGCTGGGTCGGCGGGTCTTGGAGTTGAGCAGGATTCGTTCGGCGACGTCGAGGTCGGCGGCTTCATGCACGTAGACATGGCAGTTGCCCACGCCGGTCTCGATGGTGGGAACCTGCGCATCACGCCCCACCGCGTCGATCAGACCCGCACCGCCACGCGGAATCGCCACGTCGACCAGGCCGCGGGCCTGGATGAGATGGGTGACCGTGGACCGGTCGGCGCTGGAGAGCAGCTGGACCGCGTCGGCGGGCAGCTGCTCGCTGTCGAGGGCCGACCGCAACACGTTGACCAGGGCTTCGTTGGACCGCGCCGCCGACGAACTGCCGCGCAGCAATGCCGCGTTACCCGACTTGAGGGTGAGTCCGAAAGCATCCACGGTGACGTTCGGACGCCCCTCGTAGATCATGCCGACCACCCCGAGCGGGACACGCTGCTGGCGCAGCTGCAGACCGTTGGGCAAGGTGTAGCCGCGCAGCACTTCGCCAACCGGGTCGGGCAGGCCCGCGACCTGACGCAGGCCCGCGGCGATCCCATCGACCCGTTGCGGGTTGAGGGCCAGCCGGTCGAGCATCGCGGCGGGGGTATCGGCAGCCCGTGCCGCGTCGAGGTCTTCGGCGTTGGCCGACAGAATCCGGTCGACGTGGGCCAATATCGCATCGGCGGCCGCATGCAGCGCGCGGTCTTTGACCCCGGTCGGCACCACGGCCAACAGTCGAGCGGCGACCCGCGCCCGGCGCGCGGCGTCATGCACCTCTTGGCGCAAGTCCGGCTCGCGCTGCTGGGCCGCTGCACTCCTGGGTGCTGCTTGCAGAGTCATTACCCCAGGGTAACGGGCGTTAGCCGGACGAGTAAGACGGCCCGTTCGGGTGGCCGCCCGGCCGCGCGGGGCCGGCCGGGCGGCTCGGGGGGCTAATTGAGGCCGCCCACCCGTCGCACCTTGCTTTGCCGCTCCTCGAGGATGTGACCAAAATCCTGCAGCAGCAGTGGTTCACGCATCACCAGATGTTCGAGGTGCTCGCGGTCGACCTCGAGCGCGGTGACCTCGTCGAGCGCATGTGCGCCGGCCAGGTTGGGTTGGCGGGTCAACGCCGTGAGCCCCAGGAATCCGCCTTCATGCAACGTGGTGACCGGCACGACCGACCCGTCTTCGGCCGTCGCGGTCAGCCGCACGCGTCCGGTGATCAAGAACGTCATCCCGGCCGGCACCTGTCCGGCGTACTCCATGGTGTCGCCGGCCGCGAACCGAATGATCCTGGCGCTGGACAACAACGCCTGCTGGTCGGTATCGCTGAGCCTCATCACCGGTGCCACCACCGTCTTGAGCGCGTGCTGGACGCGTTCGGTGGTCGAGAAATCGTCATCGGCCCCGTTGAGGTGCAGCCCCTCCCGCCGCGCGGCGTACCAAATCCAGCGCAGAAATGTTGCGCGCGCGGCACTCTCCTCGGCCGGCGACCGCAGCCCGATGGTGGTGCAGTATTCGGTGCCGCCGACCGGCTCGGTGGTAACTAGGAACCCGCCGTCGAGCTGCGGCAGCGCGGCGGCAACCCGGGACAGCAGCGCGCACACCCGATCGGGGGCGTCCGCGTCGGAAAACTTGGTCGGTATCGCCAACTGGTAGGTGCCGGCCGGGCGGCTCAGGTTGGTGAACGGTGTGCTGGCCAGTACCGAGTTCGGGGTGATTCGCAGTCCGCTGCCGGTCTCGATGTGCACTGCACGCCAGTTCACCTCGACGATTCGTCCCCGCGTGGTGGTCGTATCGAGCCAGGCGTCGATCTGGAACGGTTGCTCGAACAGCATGAACAGGCCGGAGACGATCTGGCTGACGGAGTTCTGCAACATCAGACCGATGATGACCGATGTCACCCCCAGCGCGGTGAACAGGCCGCCGATTCGAACGCCCCAGACGAACGAGAGGATCACCGCCAGTCCGGCGCCGATCAGTACGAACCGTGCGACGTCGACGAAGATGACCGGTAGCCGTCGGCGCCACGAACCCTGCGGGGCCCCGGAGAAGACCGCGGCATTGAGCCCGGACAACAGCAGGACCAAGACCAGGAAGCCGAATACGGTGGCCAGCAGCCGCACCGCGGTGTCGTGGGCCGGCACTCCCGTCGCATTGACCAGCAGCAGCAACAGCGCGCCCAGCGGCAGCACATAGTTGCGCAGCAGGCCGACTTGGCGGGCCAGCGCGCTTTGCCTGCGGCGCAACAGCCGCTGGACTTCGGTGAGAATCACGACCAGCACGGGCAGAGCCGCCGCGATTCCGACGGCCCAGTAGAACCAAGCCGAGCCGAACACGCTCATCGCCGCTCCGACACTTGCCAGATCTGCTGCTGTGATCCCCGGACCGAGATGGCGCCGGCCGGTGTGAACGTCCATATTTCGCGCATCGCGTCGTGCACCCGGGCGCTGACGTAGATGCCCGGATCCGACAGGTGGCCGAGCATTCGGTAGGCCATCTGCACCGCGCCGCCCCACATGTCGTAGGCCAGGTTCGATCGGCCCACCAGACCACTGACGACTCTGCCGGTGGTGACCCCGACCCGCACCCGCAGCGGATGCTGTGACTGGTTGGCGAACCTGTTCACGATGAGCTCGATCTCGAGGGCAAACTCGATGCCCCGGTGCACGTTGTCCAGTCGCGGCGTGGTGGCGCCGCAGGCGGCGAGGTAGCCATTGTGAAATGTGCGAATCGGTTCCACGCCCAGGGATTGGGCCGCCGAATCGAACTGTCGGAACAGCTCGTCGACGATACCGACCAATTCGTCACCAGAGAGCCCGTCGGAGATCTCTTCGAGCCCGATGAGCTCGGCGAAGATGACCGTGACATCCTGATGCTCTTCGGCGATGACCTCGCCGCCCGCTCGGTAGCGCTGCACCACCGGTTCTGGCATCAGTGCGAGCAGCAGCTGCTCGTTTTGGCTGCGTTGCTCGGTGAGCAGCTGATCCTTGACTTTCAAATTGCTGCTCATCTCGTTGAAAGCCGCAGTGAGATCACCAAGTTCGTCGCGCGACTTGACCGGCACGGTGACCTCGTAGTCGCCGGAGCGGATCTTCTCGGTGCCCGCCTCCAGCCGACGGATCGGGCGCACCAGCAGCTTGGCCAGCACCATGGACACCACGCAGATGAATAGGGTGATGCCCGCGACCGCCAACACCACCGTCCGGCCGAACGACGACAATCGCTCGTAGGCATCCCAGTCGTCTCGAGTCGCCAGAATCGCCCACCGCAGATCGGAATTGGGCACGTCCAGTGGGGCGTAGGCCTCCAACTCTCGATTGCCCAGATAGTCGGTGTCCTTGGTGATGCCGGACTGTCCACGCAGGGCAGCGCGCAAGCCCGCGCTGGGCACCGGTTGGACCAGCACCGTGGTCCCCAACCGGATCGCCTTGTTCACGACGTCTTCTCGGGTACCGCCGGCCAGCGCCTCGCGGCGGTATTCGTCCGGGCTTTCCAGGAAAAGCCGTGAGTCCGAACGCATCAGGTTGTCCGAGCCCGCCAGATACGTTTCGGTCGATCGACCCATGCCAACGGCTTCCCACTTCTCGTTGGCGTTCATGATCTGGTTCAAGTTGGTGGGCGGCAACGCCAGGGCCATCACTCCCTGCAGCTTGCCGTCCACCCCGACCGGCGACACCAGCCACGCGGTGGGGGCGTCAACTTCGGGCTGATAGCGCTGGAAGTCTGTGATCCACACGAAGTCGATCTCATTGGACGCCAGCGCCTTTTGATACGCGGTACGCAGGTTGGTCTCGCGATACGGGCCGGTAAAGAGGTTGGTCCCCAGATCGGGTCCCTTGTTGACCGAGTAGACGACGTTGCCTTGCAGGTCGAGCAGCAACGCGTCGCGGTACTGGAATCGGGTGACGATGCCGCGGAAAAAGTCGTTGAAACGGGCGTTGGCCGCCGACCATGCGCTGCCATCACCGGCGTTGTTGAAGCGCATCGACTCACTCGACGAACTGAACGGTGCGGTGTAGTACGCCTGCAGGTACGTCTGCGCGGGCGATGCCGGCAGCACCGCCTCGAGATCGAGTTCGTGTCCGGTCGCCTGGTCGATCGGCTTGATCAGCTCGTTGACGTAGTAGTCGACGATCGCCTGCTGCTGGACCGGGTCGACGGTCGCGTTGGCCAATTGCGCGAAGCCGTCGGTGAACGCCGCGGTGGCTTCGTTGGCGCTCATCCCGTTGCTGTACACCATCACCGACTTGGTCAACTCGGAGAAGAGTGCCTCGACCTGCCGCTTCTGGGCCTCCCGCAGCTGGAGTAGTCGCTCAACGGCAACGCGCTGCAACGCGTTGCGGCCGCTGACGTAGCCGATGACCCCGACCACCGCGACCGAAAGGATGCTGCAGATCAGCAGCGTCACCAACAACTTGGCCTGGATGCCGACCCGGAGAAATCGCAGCAACCGACGACCTCGACTGTCGGTTCTGCCGGTCTGACCGGACGCGGCTGCTGTGACGGGTTCCGTTGGCTGCCCCGATGTCACCCGGCTTCCTTTCGCCTATGGCCGCGGGACCGGCAGATCCCGCAGCAGACTAACGCGGAAACGCAGACAAAACGGCGTTTGCGCGAAACACGCGATCGCGCATGAGCCAGCAGTTGATCTCAAGTCTCGCCTGCCGATGGGCCCACGTCGCGACCGCGGTTGCTGTCAAGCGACCCGTTCGCGCTGGGTTACTTGCCGCACCTTCATCTGCCGCTCGTCGATCAGTCGCCCCAGCTCCTGCAACAGCGCCGGCTTGCTCATCACGATGCGCTCGAGATACTCGCGATCGATGTCGAGCACGGTCACCTCTTCCAGCGCCACCGCACCGCCCGGGTTGGGTTGCCGAGTCAACGCGGTCACCCCCAGGAAGGCGCCCTTACCGAGGGTGCCGACCGCGACGGCGGGACCGTCCGCCGGCGTCACCATCAGACGGACGCTGCCGGCGATGATGAAGGACATGCCTTTGGGCACAACGCCGGCTTGCTGGACGGTTTCATCGGTGCCGTAGCGCACCACCTTGGCGTATGGGGCCAGCGACTGCTGATCGAGCAGACTGAGCTTGAGTTCCGGGCTCACCGCGCGCAACGCGTCCTGGACTCGTTGGGGGGTCGAGTAGCTGTCACCGGCCCCGTCCAGCGCAAGCCCCTCGCGACGGGCGGCGTACCAGACCCACCGCAAAAACGTATCTTGGGCAGCACCGTCTTCGGCGGGAGACTTGATCCGGACGGTGGTGCGGTACTCGGCGCCGCCCAGGGCAACCGTGGCCGGCATCACCCCGCTCTTGAGATTGGGCAATGCGCTGGCGACCCTGGTCAGCATCGCGCATACCTTGTCCGGCGCATCGTCCGCCGCGAATTTGGTTGTGATGCTGCACTTGTGCGAACCACCCGGGCGACTGAGGTTGGTGAAAGCCGTCGTCGCCAGCACCGAGTTTGGGGTGATTCGCAGCCCGGTTCCGGTTTCGATGTGTACGGCACGCCAGTTGACCTCCACCACTCGCCCTCGCGCAGTGGGCGTGTCCAACCAGTCGTCGATCCGGAATGGCTGCTCGAACAGCATGAACAAGCCCGACACGATCTGGCCGACGGAGTTCTGCAGCATCAGGCCGATCACGACCGACGTCACGCCCAAGGCGGTGAAGATGCCTCCGACCCGAACCCCCCAGACGTAGGACAGGATCATCGCCAGCCCGATACCGATCAGCGCAAACCGGGCCACATCGAGAAAGATGGTGGGCAACCGCTTGCGCCAACTATCCTGCGGCGCGCTGGCAAATACCGTCGCGTTGAGCGCAGAGAGCAGCAACACCAGCACCAGGAAGCCGAACACCGTGGTCAGGATTCGTACCGTGCCTTCTCCTGCCGGCACTTGTGAGGCTTTGACCAGGAACAGCAGCAACGCACCGAGCGGGAGCAGGAAGTTGCGTAGCAGGGTGACCTGACGGGCCAGGTGGCTGTTCCTGCGGGCCAGCGAATTGTGCAGCTCGGTGAGCAGGATCAGGCCAACCGGCACTCCGATCGCGATGCCGATGGCCCAGTGGAACCACGAGGCGCCCAGGACGTTCATGACTGCTCCGACATCCGGTAGATCTGCTCTTGCACACCGCCGACCGAGATGGTCCCTGCCGGTGCGAACTGCCGCTCGTCTCGCATCGCCTCATACACCTGCGAGGTGACGTAGATACCGGGTTGCGGTGACCCACTATGCATTTGGTAAGCGGTGCTTACCGCCGCACCCCACATGTCGTAGACAACGCTGGTTCGACCGACCAGCCCGCTGATGACGTTGCCGGTGTTGATTCCGGCCCGCAGCCGTAGTTGGTGGCCGCTTTGGTGGTTGAACCGCTCGATGATGCGCTGCATCTCCAGCGCGAATGCGACCGTGCGGGCGACGTTGTCCAAACGTGGCGTGGTGACCCCGCAGCTGGCCAGATAGCCGTTATGTAGCGTGCGGATCCGTTCCACCCCAAGGGATTCAGCCGCCGAGTCGAACTGGCGGAACAGGTCATCGACGATGGCGACCAACTCGTTGCCCGACAGCGATCGGGAGACCTCGTCCAAGCCCAGGATGTCAGCGAAGATCACGGTGACGTCCTGGTGTTCCTGGGCAATGGTCTGCTCGCCCTCGCGATACCGCTGCACCACCGGCTCGGGCATCATCGACAGCAGCAGCCGATCGTTTTCCCGGCGCTGCTCGTTGAGCAGATCCTCCTTGATATTCAGGCTTCGGCTCATCTCATTGAAAGCGGCGGTCAGATCGCCGATCTCGTCACGCGACTTCACCGGAATCGCGACGTCGTAGTCACCGCCGCTGATCTTCTCGGTGCCCGCCTCCAGGCGTCTGATCGGCCGCACCATCAGTTGGGCGATCAACATCGAGAAGACACAGATGATCACGATCGTCGCCACGGTCACCAATACCAGCGCCTTGCTGAATGCGGCCGCGGCGGCGAATGCCGCAGAATCGTCGTTGGTCGCCAGGATCGACCAATGCAGATCCGAGTTCGGAATATTCAGCGGCGCAAAGGCTTCCAGCTCGCGGTTACCCGTATAGTCGACCGCGCTGACCGTTCCGGTCTGGCCCCGCTGCGCCTCACGCAGACCCGCGGTCGCCACCGGGTGCAGCAACACCGTGCTCCCGAGTTGGATCGCCCGGTTCACCACCTCCGGTGAGGTCCCGGCCGCCACCGCCTGGCGGCGATATTCTTCGGGATCCTGCAGGAACAACCTCGAATCCGATCGCATGAGGTTGTCCGGCCCGGCAAGATAGGTCTCGGTCCCGGTACCCATCCCGGCCGCTTGCCAGTTCTTGTCGGCGGTCATCATCTTGTTGATCTTGGCGATGGGCAGCGGTAGCGCCAGCACACACCTTCGGTTCTGCCGCCCTGCAGCACCGGGGACACCAGCCAGACCGTCGGCGCGTCCAGCTGTGGTTGATACGGCTCGAAATCGGTGATCCAGGTGAAGTCGACGGCGTTGGCGCCCAGCGCCCTGAGATAAGCATCACGCAGGTTGGATTCGCGATACGGCCCGGTCAGTATGTTGGTGCCGAGATCGGGGTCCTTGCTCAAGCTGTAGACGATGTTGCCACGGGTATCAAGCAGAACCGCATCGTCGTAATCGAATCGGGTGACGATCTCGCGAAAGTAGCCGTTGAATTCCGCGTTGGCGGCCGACCACGCGCTGCCATCGCCGGCGTCGTCCAGCCGCATCGAATCCTGATCGGACGTGAACGGCGCGGTGTAGTACGCCTGCAGGTATTTCTGCGCCGGCGATGTCGGCAGCAGCGCTTCGAGGTCGAGTTTGGTTCCAGTCAGGTGTTCGACCGGTTTGATGAGCTGGTCGTTGTAGTACTTGACGAGCGACTCTTGCTGCGCCGGGCTTATCGTCGCGTCCGCCAGTTGGTCGAATCCGGCGGTGAACTGCGCGACCGCGTCTATCACGGTCAGCCCGCGGGCGTAGATGACCAGCGAATTGGTCAGGTCGGAGAACAGCGTCTCCACCGCACGCAGCTGCGATTCGCGTAGCTGGGTCAGACGTCCGTACGCGGCAGCGCTGAGCGAACTACGGCCGGCGTGAAAACCGACCGCCACGATCGCGGCCACCGAAACGATGCTCGACAGCAGCAACAGCACCATGAGCTTGGACTGGATGCTCACCCGGAAGCGCGGCCGGCGGCGGCGCTTGCCCTTCGCACCATCGTGAGCCGGGGCACCCTCCACCACCGGCTCCGGATCTTTCGCCTCGGCCGCCGTCAAAAGACTTCCTTTCTGTAATTTGCCGCCCAACCGCTCTACGATGCACCGATTGCGCGCCAGACGAGCGCCGACACGCAGCGCGGGCGCGGTTTGCTGTGTTTGTTGTGCGACCGCCTGGTGACCACCGCGTCACCTTCGCCGTCGTTGCCGCGGCCGCTACCCGCCTGCCGGGCAGGGCTCCGGCGTTGTTGATTAGCAGGCTTGTGAGCTGGGGAATTGTGGATTGAGGAGGTCTAGGCGGCGGTTGGCGGTCAAAGCGGTGATCCGGCAGGCTTCGGCGATGTTGTCGGCGCCGTTGAGGCGGTGCAGATTGATCGCGGTGTTGCGTAGCGTTGCTAGGACCTGTGCGCCGTTTCCGGTATGTGCCCTTTGACGGTCTTCGTCGAAGGTGACGTCGCGTATCCAGTGCAGGCTGTTCTCGATTCCCCAGTGTTGACGCATCCAGGTCATGATCGCGGTAGGGCGGGCGTGCTCGAACGGCAGGCTGCAGATGGCATAGACCACCTCCACGCTGCGCTGGTCGGTGGCGGTGATCAAGCGTTCACGAGTGATCCGGATGATTTGTTTTGCGTAGGGGAAGCCGATTCCTCGTGCAGCGGTGATGATTTGCAGGGTGCGGGTCTCGACACGGCCGTGGCCGCGGGAGTCGTCGGTAGCGGCTGCGGGCACCTCGGCCCAGGGCAGCGCGGTGATACGCGCAAGTATTTTGGCTTGGTTGGACTTGACGATCATCAGGTAGTGCGACTTCAAGGTGGCGCAGATCAACTTCGCGGTGACGACCTGGGTATGCATCGCATCCACGGTGACCAGCCACCGCAAGCTACCCGGCAGCAGCGTGAGCAGGGCACGTACGCAGGGAATTTCATTGCTTTTCTCGGCGACAGCGAGTTGACCGAGCACCAATCGGGCACGGTGGGCGAACACCGACACGAGATGCGTGGCTGTCGCTTTGGCGCGTAAAGCACCACGCAGCATCTTGCCGTCCAACGCGATCGGCACCAATCCACTGGGGTCGCTGCTGGCCACGTGTGCAGTGAAGTAACTGCCCATCCTGGCGTTGAGGTCGGCGGGGTCTAGCCGAGACAAAACAGCGCGGAAGGTCTTCTCACTGGGCCGCCGGAACCGGACCCCTAATTAGGCCAACACATCATCGGGAGCGGTGGCCGCCCATGTGGCAAAACCAGCATAGCCGCGCATCCCCGCGGCAGTGGCCAGAACCCCGATCGCCAACAAAGCCATCAGCGAATACCTCCGACCGCGTGGGTCCCTCGGGTCTGGCACCGAGGCCAACACATCGAGAAACTCCGATCCGATGAGCTCGCTGCGCTCACCAGGACTCCAGCGGTCGAACACCTCTGGAACCGACGACACAGGCAATACTGAAACGGTAGGCACGGGCAACTCCAGACCAACGACGAACAGTAACCAACTCGATCGTTCTCCAGATAGCCCGTGCCTACACTCCGGCCCCAATAGCGCGGCACCAAAGATCATCAACCCAGCTCACAAGCCTGCTAATCAACAACGCCGGAGCCCTGGCCTGCCGGGGTGCGCCAATTCACCGACGAGACAATTATGGGCGGAACGAAAATTCGTTCAATACTGAATTATCAATTCGCTCGATAATGAATTAATAGAATGTTTAAAGGGCCTCAATTAGACCGGCCATTAACGTAACGTGCCTTCCGCCCGGACCAATTCCCCACGGCACCTAAGGCGGATAGCAAGCGATGGCCGACTCCTGTGGTTCCAACGATCAAGGTCGCGATGTCGCCAAGCCGGGACACCGGTTGACCAGTGCGCCGCCAGTCACCGCACGACGTTGCCGAAATCTTCATCCAGGTAACCCTTTTGACCGGAAGCCTGCCCTGGGATCGCGAGCCGTCGAACAACGCCGACGGGGCCGTGATCACGGTTGCCCGCCATCGGCCCATCCCGCCTCAATTGCTTGGCCCGCTGGGGCTGGCGCGAAAGGCCCGACAGTCGATCCAGCCCTTACCGCACACGCAATAGCCGGCGGCGCTGCCCGAATCGGTTGACCTCGGCGCGAAACCCCTCCGTCATTGTCCGAGGCTAGCTAAAGGAGCAATTTGATGTCGTACGTTTTGGTTACGCCCGAGATGGTAGCCACTGCGGCCGCGGATGCGGCTGCGATCGGCTCGACGGTCAGCGCGGCCAATGCCGCCGCGGCGATCCCGACCACCGCGATAGCCACTGCCGCCGCCGATGACGTGTCTGCGGCCATCGCGGCGCTGTTCAACGCCCACGCCGAGCAGTACCATGCCCTCAGTGTTCGCGTGGCCGAATTTCATGAGTCCTTCACCCGCGCCCTGACCGCCGGCAGCACCGCCTACGCCACAGCCGAAGCCGCCAACGCCGGGCCCCTGCAGCCGCTGCTCGACCTGATCAATGCGCCGACCCAGGCACTGCTGGCACGCCCGCTGATCGGCGACGGTACCAACGGGGCACCGGGCACCGGGCAAGCCGGCGGCAACGGCGGCCTGCTTGTCGGCAACGGCGGCGCCGGCAGGTCCGGAGCGTCCGGTCAACGCGGCGGGGCCGACGGGGCCGGCGGGCTTCTGCTCGGCAACGGCGGGGCCGGTGGTGCCGGTGGGGTCGGCGCGCTCGGCCAGGGCGGCGGCACCGGCAGCGCCGGCGGTCTGTCGTTCGGCCAGGGCGGGGCCGGTGGTGCCGGTGGGGTCGGCGCGCTCGGCCAGGGCGGCGGCACCGGCGGCAATGGCGGGGCCGGCGGTCTGTTGTTCGGCAATGGCGGTGTCGGAGGGGGCGGTGGGGCCGGGGGTGTCGGTGGAGTCGGCTCGGCGGGCGGTACCGGCGGGACCGGCGGCGCCAATGGGCTGTTCGGGGCGGCCGGTTCCGGTGGCAGCGGCGGGGCCGGCGGCGATGGCGCTCCCGGTGACAGCGGTACCGCCGGTGGGACCGGCGGGACCGGATCGGCCGGCGGTGCCGGCGGGACCGGCGGGGTCGGCGGGGCCAATCAGTTCTTCGGCCACGCCGGGGACGGTGGCCATGGCGGTACCGGTGGTGCCGGCGGCACGGGTGGGGCCGGTGGCTCGGGTGTCGGATCAGGCCTGGCCGGCGGTACCGGCGGGGACGGTGGCGTGGGCGGCGCCGCGGGCCGCGGTGGCGCGGCGGGTGCCGGTGGTCCACTGGTTACCCCAGGGCATGCGGGCAACACCGGCACCGGCGGCACCGGCGGTACCGGCGGCACCGGCGGCACCGGCGATCTCCACACCGACGGCGGCAACGACGGCAACGGCGGAAGCGGCGGCGCTGGCATCGCCGGTGTCGGCGGTGGCAACGGCGGCACCGGGGGCGGCATCGTGACCGGGATCAATGGCGGTGCCGGCGGGGCAGGTGGTGACGGCGGCGATAGCGGCAACGGCGGCAACGCAACCGGCGGCGGCGACGGCGGCAACGGCGGGACGGCCGGCACAGGCGGCGCCGGTGGTTTGGGTGGCGGTGGATTCCGGGTCGGACATGGTGGTGGTGGCGGCAACGGCGGCAATGGCGGCGTCGGCGGCACCGCAACCGCGGGCGGCGACGCCGGTAGCGGCGGCACCGGCGGCGTCGGTGGCGACGGCAGCGTCGGAGGCGACGCCTCCGACGCCGTCGCCGGTGGCGACGGTGGCACCGGTGGTCGGGGCGGCAGCGGCGGTGCTGGCGGTATCGCAACGGGCGGCGGCAGCGCCGGCAGCGGCGGCGGGGGCGGCGGGGGCGGCAACGGCGGCCACGGCACCGACGGCTCCGCCGGTGTGGCCGGTCATGGCGGTGGTGCCGGTGGCGCCGGCGGCGATGCCGGCGACGGCGGCAAAGGTGGTGACGCTCTCGACGGCGGCACCGCCGGCACCGGTGGTGCCGGCGGCAACGCCGGTAACGGGGGCGGCGCCGGTTCCGGCGGCAAAGGCACCTTCGACGGCGGCGCGGGCGGTGCCGGAGGCGACGGCGGTGACGGCGGTGACGGCGGTGACGGCGGTGACGGCGGTGACGGCGGTGACGGCGGTGACGGCGGTGACGGTTCACCCGTCGGTGCCGGCGGTACGGGCGGTATCGGCACCGCTTGTGGTGCGGGGGGCGGAGGCGGCGCGGTGTCCGGCCGCCCCGGCCAGAACGGCAGCGAGGGCCAGCCTGGGTGAACCCCGCACGTCGAGGCGGCCGTTCTTCCGGTCGCGGAAACCCTTAGGGGCCCAACGGTGTTCGCGGATTGATGGAACTAGCAGACGTGGCCGCTACGGCCGGTCTGTCTGGCTAGTCGCGCGGCACGGTGGTTTCGATCTCGTCGAGCCAGACTCGCGCCGACATGTCCGAGGGAGCCCGCCAATCGCCGCGCGGAGACAGCGCACCTCCGTGGGACACCTTGGGACCATTGGGCAGTGCCGACCGCTTGAACTGGCTGAACGAATAGAAGCGCTGGGCGAAGACCATCAGCCAGTGCCGGATCTCGGATAGTGAGTACGACGGCCTCTTGTCGTCGGGGAAACCGGGTGGCCAGTTGCCACGTTGCGAGTCGCTCCACGCGTGCCAGGCCAGAAAGGCAATCTTCGAGGGGCGAAATCCGTACCGCAGCACATGAAACAGCGAGAAGTCCTGCAGCGCGAAGGGGCCCACCTTGGACTCGCTGCTCTGCAATTCTTCTTCCTCGCCGGTGGGCACCAGTTCGGGAGTGATCTCGGTGTCCAGCACCGACTGCAATACCTCGTCCACATGCTCGTCGAACTGACCCGATGAGATGACCCAGCGCATCAGGTGCTGAATCAATGTCTTGGGGACGCCGGCGGTGACGTTGTAGTGCGACATCTGGTCGCCGACACCATATGTCGACCACCCCAGCCCGAGTTCGGACAGGTCGCCGGTGCCGAGCACGATTCCGCCGCGATGGTTTGCGATGCGGAATAGATAGTCGGTGCGCAGCCCGGCCTGAACGTTCTCGAAAGTGACGTCGTAGACCTTCTCCCCGCTGGAGAACGGGTGCCCGATGGTGTCGAGCATCAACCGGGCCGTCTCGGTGATGTCGATTTCCTCGAAGCTGACCCCCAGCGCCTTGGCCAGCTTGATCGCGTTGTTCTTGGTGCGATCACCGGTGGCGAATCCGGGCAGGGTGAACGCCAGAATGTCGCTGCGCGGGCGGCCTTCGCGGTCCATGGCGCGAGCGGCGACGATCAGCGCGTGGGTGGAGTCGAGCCCGCCGGAGACCCCGATGACCACCTTCGGATAGTTGAGCGCCCGCAGCCGCTGTTCGAGGCCGGACACCTGGATGTTGTAGGCCTCGTAGCAATCCTGTTGCAGCCGTTGCGGATCAGCTGGGACGAAGGGGAAGCGTTCGAGCTCGCGCCGCAACCCGATGTCTCCGGCCGGTGGATCCAGCCGGAACACGACGGGCCGAAATGAGTCCGCCAATGACCGGTGATGGCGGCGGTTGTCGTCAAAGGTGCCCATCCGCAGCCGCTCGGATCGGAGCAACTCGGTGTCCACGTCGGCCACGCAGCGGCGTTCTCCGCGGGGAAACCGCTCGGATTCGGCCAGTAGCACCCCGTTTTCCCAAATCATGGTCTGGCCGTCCCAGGCCAGGTCCGTCGTCGACTCGCCCTCCCCCGCCGCGGCATAGACATAGGCGGCCAGACACCGTGCCGACGCCGAGCGGGCCAGCAGCGCACGGTCCTCGGCGCGCCCGATGGTGATCGGGCTCCCGGACAGGTTGGCAAGTATCGTCGCGCCCGCCAACGCTGCCTCAGCACTGGGCGGTATGGGGACGAACATGTCCTCACAGATCTCGACGTGCAGCACGAAGCCGGGCAGGTCGGAGGCGGCGAAGAGTAAGTCGGGGCCGAACGGCACGTCCGCGCCGCAGACCCGAATGGTGCCCCGCTCGTCGTCTCCGGCCGCGACCTGACGGCGTTCGTAGAACTCGCGATAGGTGGGCAGATAGGACTTCGGCACCACCCCCAGCACGGCTCCGCGATGAATGACGACGGCGGTGTTGTAGATGCGATGCTGATACCGCAGTGGCGCGCCGATCACCAAAACGGGCAACAGATTGGCCGACGCCGTCACCACATCGAGCAGCGCGTCCTGCACGGCGTCGAGAAGAGCGTCCTGCAACAGGATGTCCTCGATCGAGTAGCCCGACAGCGTCAGCTCAGGAAACACCGCCAGCGCGACACCGTCGTCGTGGCACTGGCGGGCCAACCCCAGTACCGACGCGGCATTGGCCGCCGGGTCACCAAGCGTGGTGTGGTGGGTGCACGCGGCAACGCGCACAAAGCCCTGGCCGTATGCGTTGTAGAAGTCCATCGTCGTTCCATTATCGGCTTCCCACCGCCGAAGACCGAAACGACGGGCGGAAACCGATCAACGAGCCTTGTCTAGGGGTCCGGGTGGGCGCCTAGATCGCAGGCAAGATGTCCCGCTCGGTGCGTTGTCGCGGCGCCCATGCCCCACCCGCCCCTGGGCCTGAACGGCTTCGGTCTGCTCACCGAGTTCGGCGACACTGCCGCCCATCGCGTCGGCGCCGCTACCGGGTCGGATACCCGCCTCACGAAACCGCTCGATTGTCCGACGGCCGATTGGCAGGCAAGCTGATTCGTGCCTACTCTCGAGGCTGTGGAATCCCCGGAACTCGTCGCGGCGCTGACCGGTCACCGGATAGCCGTGCTCACCGGCGCCGGGATTTCCACCGATTCCAGCATACCGGACTATCGCGGACCCGATTCGCCGCCGAGCAATCCAATGACAATCCGCCAGTTCACGTCGGACCCGGTTTTCCGGCAGCGGTACTGGGCGCGCAATCATGTTGGCTGGCGGCACATGGATGACACCGCGCCCAATGCCGGCCATCGCGCGCTGGCCGCGCTCGAACGTGTCGGCGTGGTGACCGGAGTGATCACCCAGAACGTCGATCTGCTGCACACCAAGGCGGGCAGCAAGAATGTGGTCAACCTGCACGGCACCTATGCGCAGGTGACGTTCCTGGGCTGTGGTCACACGATCAGCCGCTCGACGCTGGCCGCCGAACTCGAGTCGCTCAACCCGGGATTCATCGAGCGCGCCGAAGCCGTCGGCGGCCTGGCCGTGGCTCCCGACGCGGACGCTGTTATCGCCGATACCGAATCGTTTCGCTACATCGACTGCCGCTGCTGCGGTGGGATGCTCAAGCCCGATATCGTCTACTTCGGCGAAAGTGTCCCCAAAGAACGTGTGGATCAAGCATTTTCACTGGTCGATCAGTCCGACGCGCTGCTCGTGGCCGGTTCGTCACTGACCGTGTTCTCGGGCTACCGGTTTCTACGTCACGCCGCGGCACGGGGCATTCCGGTCGCGATCATCAACCGGGGCCACACCCGCGGAGACGATCTGGCCGACGTCAAAGTCGACGGCGGTTGTTCTGAACTGCTGGTCTTGCTGGCTTCCGAACTAGCCGCAGCGGTTTACGTGGAACCGATAACCGTTTGCTAGCAGTGTCTTTGATCGCCAGCTTGACCAGCGGATGCCCCTGCGCAAAGGCCGATGATCCGCTTGGACCGATGCCATGTCCCGCACCGTCAGAAGGTGCAGGGCATGCTGCGGATGGCGTGTACGAAGTTGCCGGGCACGTAGACCGGATCACCGGCTTGGATATCGGGAAGTTGCACAAGTAGCTCGCCGAAGATGGCACGCAGTTGCGCGCGGGCCAGATGCGCGCCGAGACAAAAGTGCACTCCACCGCCACCGAAGCCCACGTGGGGATTTGGACTGCGGCTCAGATCGAGGCGTTCGGGATGACAGAACGCATCCTCGTCCCAGTTTCCGGAGGCATAGAACATCACCACCTTCTCCCCCCGCACGAATCAGTTGTCCGCCCAGCTCGAAATCCGCTGCCGCAGTAAGGCGAAATGTCATCACCGGCGTAGCCCACCGAACGAGTTCCTCGAACGCTGTACCAATGCGAGTGTCGAAATCGGCTAGCAGCCAAGCCTTCTCGCCGGGAAAGTCGGTAAGCGCCTTCAGGCCATGACTGATGGTCTGGCGGGTGGTGTCATTACCGGCCACCGCAAGCAGCACAAAAAACGCCGCCACATCCGCATCGGCGAGCCTATCGCCGTCCACCTCGGCGTTGACCAGAGCGCTGAACAGGTCATCGGCGGGCCGGTCCCGCCGCTCGGCGGCCAAAGAGGCGGCGACCTGATGCAGATACATCTGATTTTCGAAGAGCACGGCCAGCGGTTCTCGACCATTCAGGTAGCGGGGGTCCGCCCAGGAGACCAGCGCATCGGCGGCATGTACCACCCGCTCACGGTCGGCTTCGGGAATTCCCACCATGTCCGACAGGGTGCGGATGGGCAGTTCCTTGGCGCAGTGCTCGACGAAATCGACACCGCCGCCGGCCATCCGGAGCTCTTCGACAATGCCCTTGGCGTTGATCTTGATCGAGTCCTCGATGCGACGGACTTGCCTGGGCGTGAATGCCGCACTGACCAACTTGCGCAGCTTGGTGTGTCGCGGTGGGTCCATCGCCAGAAATGACTGTGACGCTTCCAGCAGTTCGGCGGGGACATTCTCGAACAGCACGCCATTGCCGGACAAGAACACCTCGTTGGTGCGGCTGACCGCAACGATGTCAGCGCGCCGGGTGACCGCCCAGAACCCCGGGTCGCTGGGATCCTGGATGAGCGCGTCTTCGACCGGAGGGTGCCAGCTCACCGGGCGTTCGGCCCGCAACACCGAAAATGAGCTCTCCCGCTGCGCCGCACTCGATGCCCAGAACGCACGCGATGACAGATCGATCGTGTCGTAGGGCCGCACGCTCGCCGAAATTGCCGTCATCGCCGCTCTCCTTCATCAACTATGACCCCGGTCACAGACCGACGATGCTATGTCTAGACACTATGTCTAGTCAATATGTCGAGCGGTTGGCTATGCTCGTCCGAAGACCAGGAGGTGCCCGGGCAAACATGGCGTCCATCACCCGAAATGCGCAGGCCAACCGCCGGCAGCGGCGCGAGCAGATGGAATGCCGCCTGCTAGAGGCCACCGAGCGACTGATGAACAATGGCGCCAGCTTCACCGAGCTCAGCGTCGATCGGTTGGCGACCGAGGCCGGCATTTCGCGCGCCAGCTTCTACATCTACTTCGATGACAAGGGCCACCTGCTGCGCCATCTGGCCGGTCAGGTGTTCGACGACCTGGCCACCGGCGCGCAGCATTGGTGGGACGTGGCCTGGCGCCACGATCCGGACGACGTCAGAGCCGCGATGTGCGCCATCATCGCCCGCTATCGCCGTCATCAACCGATCCTCATCGCCCTCAACGAGATGGCCGGCTATGACCCCCAGACAGCACAAACATATCGGGACATCCTGACCGCCATCTCCGCGCGATTGGCCCGGGTCATCGAGGACGGCCAGGCCGATGGCTCAATCCGCCCCGAACTATCCGCGACCACCACGGCCAACGCGCTCACATGGATGGTCGAGCGAACCTGTCATCAGAACCTACCGAGCAGACCGCCCGAATTCGACGCCGAACTGGCCGATACGCTCTCTGAAATCGTATGGGGTGCCCTGTATCTCACGTCAACGTCGCTGCGATGACGCACCGGGATTGGCCTACCACGACCTCGGCAGGCAGGTCGCTGATCTGAGCGAAGGCATTCCGGTGCGATTAGTGTGCGCCGGATCCGCCTGCGCCGCCGAGGCCGCCGTCGACCAGCGCCGGCCCGGTCGGCCCGCCGCCGGTCACGCCACCATGGCCTGCTCCGCCAATCCCGACAAGTTCGGTATCGACGAACCGGTCACCGCCAGCGCCGCCCGTGCCACCGGTGCCGCCGGTGCCGCCGCTGCTGCCGCCGAACGGAGGGACGGGCGGGGATCCGTCACCGCCGTTGCCACCTTGGCCGCCCTTGCCGCCCTGGCCGCCCTGGCCGCCCTGGCCGCCAGGAGCATCCCAGCCGTCACCACCGTCACCGCCGTTGCCGCCTACCCCGCCGTTGCCGGCACCACCAATACCCTGGGCATCAACTCCGCTACCACCCTGGCCGCCAGTGCCGCCGCCGCCACCTATGCCCCCGAAGCCCATACCGCCGTCACCGCCGTCACCGCCGGCGCCACCGGTACCCACGCTGGAGTAGCCACCTCTGCCACCGGTTCCTCCCGAGCCACCAAAGGCCCCGTTGCCGCCGTCGCCGCCGGTACCGGGTGCGTTGAAACCAGTGGCATTTCCGCCGATGCCACCGTTTCCGCCTGAGCCGCCGTTGCCGAAAGTGCCGAGCTCGCCGGCCGCGCCCGTACTTGATCCGTCCCCACTCAGGCCGCCTTGACCGCCAAGCCCGCCCGGGCCCCCACCTCCGCCGTCACCGCCCTTGCCGCCATTCTGTGGCGGACCAGAGATGCTCCCGTCAGCTCCTTTACCACCATTGTCTCCCCAGGCCCCGAGGCCGCCGGTACCCCCTGTCCGCCGTCGCCGCCGGCCCCGGTGGCACCGTCAGTGAACCCCGCGGCGTGAGCCTGACCACCGACGCCGCCGGTACCACCGGCACCTCCGACACCACCAAAGCCGCCGTAGCCGCCATAGCCGCCGTTAGCGCCGCTGCCAGAAGCCATGTCTGCTCCATGCGCACCATCGCCACCGGTACCACCCATGCCACCGGTACCGCCGGACCCGCCGAGGCCACCGTTGCCGCCTTTGGCACCGCCGTCGCCACCGGCCCCGCCGACACCACCGGTCGCGCCAGCCCCGCCCCTATCGCCGTCCGCGGACAATGTGGCACCGCTGTCCCCGACGGTGCCCTTCCCGCCGGTTCCACCATCACCGCCGTTTCCGCCATTGCCGTAGAGTCCGCCGTCGCCACCGGCCCCGCCGGCACCACCTTTGACGCCGATAGCACCACTGCCGCCGTCTCCGCCGTCACCGCCGTTACCACCGGTGGTTACGCCGGACCCGGCTTTGCCGTTTCCGCCAGATGTGGGACCGGCGCCGGCCTGGCCACCGGCCCCGGCGTTACCGGGGTCACCCCCATGTCCGCCGTCACCACCACGCTCACCGGAGCCCGCTACCGCGTTGGCACCGTCACCGCCGTCCCCGCCGATTCCGGCGGTCCCACCGTCCCCGCCAGCACCACCAACGCCCTGCGTTCCATCGGAGTAACCCGCGGCTTGGGCCTGACCGCCCTGTCCACCGGCACCGCCAGCTCCGCCGGTCCCACCATTTCCGCCCTTACCGCCGGACCCGCCATCGATATCGGCCCCGGTGATCCCGTTCGCACCATTTCTGCCGGTACCGCCGGTACCCCCGGTACCCCCGTCTCCACCGCTACCGCCATCACCGCCGTGACCGGCCAACGCGCCCCCGCTGCCACCGGCACCGCCCTGACCGCCAGTGCCGCCAGTTCCTCCGGTTCCGCCCGCGCTACCTGCCACAGGGCCGGTGGAGCCGACCTGGCCCTTGCCGCCGTTCCCGCCGGCACCACCGTCGCCGCCATTGCCGTAGAGCCCGCCGTCACCACCGGACCCGCCGGCACCGCCGTTCACGCCGGTAGCGCCGCTGGCGCCGTTGCCGCCGTCGCCGCCGTTACCGCCAGAGGTGGGAGCGACCCCGGCCGCACCCTCGACCCCTGCGATGGAACCGGCCCCGCCTTGCCCGCCGATGCCGCCGACGCCGGGGTCACCGCCGTCGCCGCCGTTGCCGCCGGCCTTCCCGGAGCCAACGTCCGCGTTTGCGCCGTGGCCGCCGTTGCCGGCGTTCCCGCCGGTCCCGCCCACGCCGCCCGCGCCGCCGACGCCCTGGGTGCCGTCCGCGAATCCCGCGGCCTGAGCCTGGCCGCCTAGGCCGCCGACACCACCGGTCCCGCCGGTACCACCGTCACCGCCGTTGCCGCCGTCACCACCGTTTGCGGAGGAGAAAATGCCAGAGGTACCGGTACCACCGCTACCACCGGTGCCGCCGGTACCACCGACACCACCGGTACCACCGTCACCGCCGTGGCCGGCCAAGGCACCACCCTTGCCCCCGGCGCCACCGTCACCACCGGTCAACCCGGTGTGGCCATCACCACCGTTGCCGCCTCCGATGGTGGTGCTGCCGTTGAAGCCGATGCCTCCGGTGCCTCCGGTGCCTCCGGTGCCTCCGGTGCCGCCATTGCCATACAACCCGCCGTCACCGCCTACCCCGCCGGCACCACCTTTCACACCTTGAAAACCGCTGCCGCCGCTGCCGCCGTCACCGCCGTTACCGCCGGTGGTCGGGCTGAACCCATCCGCGCCGTGGGCCCCGTCAGTGGAGCCGGCTCCGCCGGTGCCACCGGCGCCACCGGCACCGTTATCGCCACCATGCCCACCGTTACCCCCGGCCGCACCCGAGAACGCCGCCGCGTCGGCACCCTTACCACCGTCACCAGCGACACCGCCGGATCCGCCCTCACCACCGGCCCCGCCGACACCCTCGGTGCCCTCGGCGAATCCCGCGGCCTGAGCCTTACCGCCGGCACCACCGTCACCACCGGCCCCGCCGACACCACCCTTGCCCCCACTGCCACCGTCACCGCCATGAAGGTTGCCCCCGGTCACACCCTCAGCGCCGGTAGCACCAAGCCCGCCGGACCCGCCGGTCGCGCCGACACCACCGGACCCGCCTGCGCCACCGTGACCGCCCAGGGCACCACCCATGCCACCGGCCCCGCCCATGCCGCCAGCCCCGCCATCGCCGCCGTTCTCGCCTGATCCGCCAGCCGCGGTGGCATCCGCCCCCTGGCCACCGGCCACGCCATCACCACCGTCCCCACCGGCGCCGCCATTGCCATACAACCCGCCATCACCGCCGGCACCACCCGCCCCACCGGCAACCCCGGCAGACGCGGCTGGACCGGAGGCACCGTTTCCACCGCCACCGCCGTTACCACCAATGATGGGACTGAACCCATCCGCCCCGTGGGCACCGACGGTGGAGCCGGCTCCGCCGGTGCCACCGGCGCCACCGGCACCGTTATCGCCACCATGCCCACCGTTGCCCCCGGCCCCACCCGAGAACGCCGCCGCGTCGGCACCCTTACCACCATCACCGGCAACCCCGCCGGCCCCGCCGGCCCCGCCGGCACCACCGTCACCCTGCCCGCCCAGGAACCGCAAAAAGCCGCCCTGCCCGCCAGAACCGCCCGCCCCGCCGGCACCACCAACGCCGCCACTGCCGCCATTGCCGCCGTTGCTCCCGGGCGCGATCCCGGCAGCCCCGGCCCCGCCCGCACCACCGGCGCCACCAACACCTCCGAGGCCACCCGCCCCGCCGGAGCCGATCAGCCAACCACCGAGCCCGCCGGCACCACCGTTGCCGGCACTGCCGCCCTCACCACCCGCCTCACCAACACCGCCTGCCAGACCGACAGCACCGTCGCCACCCGCGCCGCCGTGACCGCCCAACCCCCACAGCCCGACAGCAGAGCCACCGGCGCCCCCGTCACCGCCGCTACCGGCGACCGCGCCGGTTCCGCCGGCCCCGCCAGCGCCACCGCTACCGAACAGCCGTCCGCCATCGCCGCCACCGCCACCGGCCCCACCATCGCCAGAGTCCGAATTGACTCCGCCGATACCGCCAGCCCCGCCCCGACCCCACAACCCGCCATGACCGCCATCGCCACCGGCCCCAGCACTACCGGAGCCGGAACTGTCACCACCGGCACCGCCGGTGCCGCCGATGCCGAATAAACCGCCGTTTCCGCCGGACCCGCCGGCACCCCCGTTTAGACCAAGCCCCTGTCCCCCGGCACCACCGGACCCGCCAGCACCCAGCAACCAGGCCCGCCCGCCGGCACCTCCAACACCCCCGTTGACCGGGCCCGCACCGCCAACTCCCCCGGTTCCACCGTTGCCGTACAGCCATCCGCCGGCGCCGCCGGCCCCACCGACACCGCCGGTACCGGAAGCCCCGGCCTGCCCCCCGGCCCCACCGGCACCGCCATGGCCGAGCAACCCCGCCGACCCGCCGGCGCCACCGGATTGACAGACCGCGCCGGAGCCGCCGGCGCCGCCGTTACCCCACAGAATTCCGCCAGCCCCACCGGCTTGCCCGGTCCCCGCCACCCCATCGGCGCCATTGCCGATCAGCGGCCGCCCAAACCAGTTCTGGCTGGGTGCATTCACCAAACCCAGCACGTCTTGCTCCACGGCCTGCAACCACGAGACGCTGGCCGACTCGCTAGCCGCGTAGCTGTTGCTCCCCGCGGTCAACAGCGCGACAAAGCGCTCATTGAGGGCCGAGATCCGGGTGCTAATGGCCTGATATTCCTGGGCATGGGTGCCGAACAAGGCCGCGATCGCGACCGACACCTCATCGGCACCGGCGGCCAGCACCGTCGTCGTGGCGCCCGCCGCCGCTGCGTTGACCGCATCGATCGACGAACCAATGCGCGCCAAATCCGAAGCCGCCGTCGCCACTACCTCGGGCGCCACGCTCACGAATGACATCAAGACCTCCGTCATCTCCGACGAGGCCCCACGATAGCCGGACAGACCGAGCACCGCCGGTGCAGCGAAATCACCATAGAAAGTTGAAAACCTCACGGCCCCAAGCCCTCACACAAAAATCTCAGCGCAAGGCCTCTACCTGTGGACATAGGCCGATCACTCGGCGATAGTCGTCTCATCACTAAGAAGATTGGTCACAACGGCTCGGCGTCGCTTCCGAAGCGGAACCAACGATTCCCGCCGATTCGGCGAGCGAGCGGAGCGGCCATCGCCCGGGTTGAGTCGCTCGCAACGGACTTGCCGCTGGCGATCTGGCCGGAACCCGAATCCCGCGCCTTTCAAAGCCCTTGACGCCGAAACACCGTCGACATCAGCAACGGCCCGTCACGGAACCACTGGGGCGGTCGTCGAGCCTCCCGGCTCGGCGGCCGGCGCCACCTCGCTCACACCGCGACAAGGTCGTCGGCGTGGACCGCGGGCCGGCGCAGCTCACCGGGTAACTCTGAGGTGGACCGGCCCATCATGGCGGCCAACTCCGTCGCGTCATAGGCAACCACACCGCGGGCCACCATCGTCGCGTCGGGCCCACACAGATCAACGACATCGCCGCCAAAGAACTTGCCCGCCACTGCCGTGATGCCCGCCGGCAGCAACGAGCGCCGATGCCCGACGACGGCCCGCACAGCACCTTCGTCGAGGGTCAGCGATCCGGCGGACTCGGCCGCATAGCGTACCCAGAATCGGCGGGCCGACATGCGTTCGGACCGCGCGGCGAAGACGGTGCCCACCGACGCATTGGTGAGTGCGGCCGCCGCATCCGCCGCAGGAGCGAGCAACACCGGAACTCCGGCATCCGCGGCCAGCAGCGCCGACGACATTTTCGACGCCATGCCGCCGGTGCCCAGGTGGCTGCCTTGTCCGGCGACTACTCCATCAAGGTCGGCCGGACCGGACACCTCGGGAATGAATCTGGCGTTCTGGAATTTTCGTGGATCGGCATCGTAGAGGCCGTCGATGTCGGACAGCAGCACCAAGGCGTCCGCACCTACTAGGTGCGCTACCAGCGCCGAAAGCCGATCGTTGTCGCCGAAGCGAATCTCGTTGGTAGCAACCGTATCGTTCTCGTTGACGATTCCCACCGCATGCAGTGCCCGCAGCCGGTCCAGTGTGCGCTGGGCATTGGTGTGCTGCACCCGCATCGCAATGTCGTGTGCCGTCAACAACACCTGCCCTACCGTGCGGCCGTAGCGGGCGAAGGCGGCACTCCACGAGTTCACCAACGCCACCTGACCGACGCTGGCCGCCGCCTGCTTTGTCGCCAGGTCCTTTGGCCGACGTGATAGTCCGAGCGGTTCGATGCCGGCAGCGATCGCCCCCGAAGACACGATGACGACGTCGGTACCGGCCTTCATCCGCGACTCGATCGCGTCGGCCAGTTCAGCCAGCCTGCCGGCGTCGAACACCCCCGATGGCGTGGTCAGTGCCGTCGTCCCAACCTTGACCACGACACTGCGGGCGGTGCGAATGGCTTCGCGGTGCGGACTGCCCATCAATCGTCATCGCGTTCACGACGTTGGCGGCGGGCAGCCTTGCGCTCGGCCGCACCGACGCGGTCGCTGCGTTCCAGCCGCACATCGGTACCCCGACCGGACATTGCGACGTGACCACCCGCGGGCGTTTGCGGCTCCCAGTCGAAAGTCATCTCACCGATGGTGACCGCGCACCCCGGCTTTGCCCCCAACCGCAGCAGCCCCTCCTCGACCCCCAGCCGCGCCAGGCGGTCGGCCAGGTAGCCGACGGCCTCGTCGTTGTCGAAGTTGGTCTGGCCGATCCAACGCTCGGGTCGAGCGCCGGTCACCACGAAGCCCCCGTGTCCGTCTGCCTGCACGTCGAAGCCGCTGTCATCGACCGGAACCGGGCGGATCACCGGCCGTCGCGGCGCGGCTTGCGGCCGAGCCGCGTTGTACTCCGAGACCATCTGCCACAGCCCGAAGATCAACGGCTGCAAGTTTTCCCGGGTGACCGTGGATACGAGAAATACCGGCCAGCCGCGTTGCGCGAGCTCGTCCTCAACGAACTCGGCAAGCTCGCGGGCCTCGGGCACATCGATCTTGTTGAGCACCACCGCACGTGGCCGCTCGGCCAGGTCGTCGAGCACCGCATCGCCCTGCAGCGTGGGTTGGTAGGCCGCCAATTCGGCCTCCAGCGCGTCGATGTCGGAAATAGGGTCCCGGCCCGGTTCAGCGGTGGCGCAGTCCACGACATGTACCAGCACCGCGCAGCGCTCGATGTGCCGCAGAAAGTCCAGCCCCAGCCCCCGGCCCTGTGAGGCGCCCGGAATCAGACCGGGAACGTCGGCGACGGTGAATGAGTGACCACCGGCAGCGACCACGCCGAGGTTGGGAACCAGGGTGGTGAAGGGATAGTCGGCGATCTTGGGCTTAGCCGCCGAGATGACCGACACCAGCGAGGATTTTCCGGCGGAGGGGAATCCAACCAGCCCCACATCGGCGACGGTCTTGAGTTCTAGGGTGAGGTCACGGGCCTGTCCCGGCTCACCAAGCAGGGCAAAGCCTGGCGCCTTGCGCGCCCGCGACGCCAGCGCTGCGTTGCCCAGCCCGCCGCGACCACCCGCGGCGGCTTCAAAGCGGGTGCCGGCTCCCACCAGGTCGGCAAGCAGCCGGCCGTTGTCGTCGAGTACGACGGTGCCGTCGGGAACTTTGACTTCCAAGTCTGCACCGGCGGCGCCGTCCCGGTTGCTGCCCATGCCCTGTTTGCCTGACGCCGCGGTGACGTGCGGGCGGAAATGGAAGTCGAGCAGGGTATGCACTTGTGGATCTACCACAAAGACGACGCTGCCGCCGCGCCCGCCGTTACCGCCGTCGGGACCACCGAGCGGCTTGAATTTCTCACGATGAACCGAGGCGCAGCCATTACCACCGGAACCCGCTCGGGTGTGAATGACGACCCGATCGACGAACCGAGGCATCGGGCTTCCTTACATATCCTTTCCCGGACGAAATCTACGTTTTGCAGACTTTGTGCGAGAACTCAGCTGCAAAACGTCGATCTCGACCTGGAGGCGGACGCGACTAGGCGTCCTGTGTGGCCGGCTCCACGATGTTGATTGTCTTGCGTCCACGCTTGATGCCGAACTCGACCGCACCGGCCGCCTTGGCGAACAACGTGTCATCACCGCCGCGTCCGACATTCACACCGGGGTGGAACTTGGTACCGCGCTGGCGAACCAGGATTTCGCCGGCCTTGACGACCTGGCCGCCGAACCGCTTGACCCCCAGCCGCTGTGCGGCGGAATCACGACCGTTGCGCGAGCTGGACGCGCCCTTTTTGTGTGCCATGTGTCTGGTCTCCGCTACTACTTGATGCCAGTGACTTTAAGGACCGTCAACTGCTGACGGTGACCCTGCCGCTTGTGGTAGCCGGTCTTGTTCTTGAACTTGTGGATCCGGATCTTGGGGCCCTTGACGTGCTCCAGCACCTCGCCGGTCACCGCGACCTTGGCAAGGGCGTCGGCATCGGAGGTGACGGCGGCACCGTCAACGACCAGGGCGACCGGCAGCGATACCTTCGCACCGGGCTCAGATTCGAGCTTCTCGACCTTGACCACGTCTCCCACGGCAACCTTGTACTGTTTGCCGCCGGTCTTGACGATTGCGTAGGTCGCCATCGTGGGTGCACCTCTACTCGTTGTTGTGCTTGCTTCTCGTGGGCACGCGCAAAGACTGCTTACGCGTGCTGGTCTGGTTTGGGGACTTCATCTGTCCCGCTGTCACCGGCCGAGACGTCAACGCTCGGCAAACGCCTGATGACAACTTTCCGAGGGTACGTGACCAGCGGCTACAGGGTCAAACTGGCTCCTGGCGTCCAGCGGGTTGGTGCGTTGAACCTGTCACCAGCCCTCCCATAGCCCTATCACCAGGTCTTTCACTCGCCCTGTCATCAGCCCAGATGGATAGGCGGACCGGCCGGCCGGCCGCACGCCGCCGGCGCGGGCGCTCGGCAATCGTGGTGACCTCGAGGGCTGCGGGACGGCCAGCAGCCGGCTCTGTGAGTTCGCTCTCACCATCCTCGTCGTCGCTATCCGAATCGTCGTCATCCAGGTCGTCGTCGTCTTCGTCGAGGTCGTCGTCGTCGAGATCGTCCTCGTCGAGGTCGTCGTCGAGTTCGTCGTCGTCTTCGGTGTCTTCGTCCTCGTCGACGTCCTCGTCGGAGTCGTCGTCGGTGTCTTCGTCCTCATCGGCGTCAACGTCGGTGTCGTTGGTCTCGTCGGTGTCGTTGGTCTCGTCCGAGTCGTCCGAGTCGTCCGAGTCGTCATCAAAATCGTCGGTCTCGTCGGTCTCGTCGGTCCCGTCGGTCTCTTCGGACTCTTCGGTCTCGCCGAGATCAAGGGCCACCTGAACCGCGGTTTGGTCGTCGACCGCGGCGGTCAACTCCTCGCCGGACTCCTCGACTTCCCCGTCACCGTGCTCGGCCTCCGATGACGAACTCGCGGCCATGGCTTTGAACATCGGGTGTTCGCCCGGGGCGTGGGTGGGAACCTTGGCCACGGCCTCCTTCTCGCTGGGCTCTTCGGCGCGGTTCTTCTTCGATCGGCGGTTCCGCCGACCACCCGAGTCAGCTTTACGTCCAGTCGTCGGCGCCGAATCCACCGGGTCGGCATGCAGCAGAATCCCACGGCCGCTGCAGTGCGGACAGGAGGTTGAGAAGGCTTCGATCAGCCCGGTCCCCAACCGCTTGCGAGTCAGTTGGACCAGACCCAGCGAAGTCACTTCCGACACCTGGTGACGGGTCCGGTCGCGGGCCAACGCCTCGGTCAGCCGGCGCAGCACCAGGTCACGGTTGGACTCCAGCACCATATCGATGAAGTCGATCACCACGATGCCACCGATGTCGCGCAGCCGCAGCTGGCGCACGATCTCCTCGGCGGCCTCCAGGTTGTTCTTGGTCACCGTCTGCTCGAGGTTTCCGCCGGAACCGGTGAACTTGCCGGTATTGACGTCGACCACCGTCATCGCTTCGGTCCGGTCGATCACCAGAGTGCCGCCCGAGGGCAGCCACACCTTGCGATCCATTGCCTTGGCCAGTTGCTCGTCGATGCGATGCACCGCAAAGACATCCGGCCCGACCTGCCCCTCCGACCCGACGGCCGGTTCGTACTTGCTCAGCTTGGAAACCAAATCAGGGGCAACAGAGCTCACGTACTCGTTGATGGTGTCCCACGCGTCGTCCCCGGATACGACCAGCCCGGCGAAGTCTTCGTTGAACAGATCCCGGATGACCTTGACCAGCACGTCGGGCTCTTCGTAGAGCGCTACCGCGGCGCCCGCGGCCTTCTGTTTGATCTCGACGGCCTTGGCCTCGATCTGGTTCCAGCGCTCCTGCAGCCGGGTGACGTCCGCACGGATGTCGTCCTCTTTGACACCCTCGGACGCGGTTCGAATGATCACGCCGGCGTCGGAGGGCACCACCTCACGCAGGATTTCCTTGAGCCGCTGACGTTCGGTGTCGGGCAGCTTGCGGCTGATCCCGGTCGATGACGCACCCGGCACGTACACCAGATAGCGGCCCGCCAGCGATACCTGTGTCGTCAGTCGGGCACCCTTGTGGCCGACCGGGTCCTTGCTGACCTGCACAACGATGTAGTCGCCTGGCTTGAGAGCCTGTTCGATCTTGCGGTCGGCCCCGCCGAGGCCCGCCGCGTCCCAGTTGACTTCACCGGCGTAGAGCACGCCGTTGCGGCCACGACCGATATCCACGAATGCCGCCTCCATCGAAGGCAGCACGTTCTGCACGATCCCCAGGTAGATGTTGCCCACCAGGGAGGCAGAAGCAGCCGAGGTCACAAAGTGCTCAACGACGATGCCGTCTTCAAGCACCGCGATCTGGGTGTAACGCGAGCCCGGGTGGGGCGGCTCGGTGCGAACCCGGTCGCGCACCACCATCACCCGCTCGACCGCCTCGCGACGAGCCAAGAACTCGGCCTCACTCAACACCGGTGGGCGGCGCCGTCCGGCGTCACGCCCGTCGCGGCGGCGCTGCCGCTTGGCTTCCAGCCGTGTCGAGCCGTCTATGCCCTTGATCTCGTTGCCACCGGAATCGTCACCGCTATCCGAGTTGCCCGACTTGCCGCCGGAGCGGGGGGCACGCTCGTGTACGACCGTGTTGGGCGGGTCATCCGGGGCCGGACCCTCGTCGCCGTCATCACCAGCACCCGACTTGCGGCGCCGGCGCCGGCGCCGACGCCGGCTGGCGCCGTCGGCCGAACCGTTGTCGTCGTCGCCGTTGTCCGACTCTTCGGAGTCAGCGCCGTCTTGCGCCTCGCTGTCGTCCGATGACGTGGAGTTGCCCCCCGTCTTCTGCGGGGCCTCGTCACCATCGTCGCCGGGTTGGTCCTGACCGTCGTTTGCGCCCTGCTCGCCGCGCCCGCGGCCGCGCCCGCGCCGACCCCGGCGGCGGCGCCGGTTGGCCGGCCGGTCGGCCTGCTCTTCGCCATCGTCACCTTCGTCGCCCGACTCGTCATCGGCATCGTCGCCAGCGACGGGCTCCGAAATCGGCTGGGGTGCGACAAACAGCGGCATGTAGTGCGGCCGCTCCACCCAGGTCTCGACGACCTGCACCGTCTCCTGGGTTTCCAGCATCAGGCGCGATTCGGGCTCGGCGGGTTCGCCGGGCGCATCGGGCACCTCAGCGGCCACGGCGTCAGGAGCTTGCTGGCCCTCCTCGGCCTGGCCCTCCTCGGCAGGTTGCTCGGCCAGCAGGTCGCGCACCCGGACCGCATCGACGCGGTCCACACTGGAATGGGCGCTGCGAATCCGCCCATCGAGCGCACTCAACGCATCCAGCACCCGACGGCTACTGGTTCCCAGCGTTCGCGCCAGTGAGTGAACTCTCAGGCGGTCCGGCAGGTCCTCACGCTGTGTCGGCTCGTTTTCCGGGTCTGAAGATGGGGCACCGTCTACCACGTATTCTCCTCAAGCCCCGGGCGCGTCTAATCGACGCGGCCACGCGAGGGCTTCACTATGTGCCCGGGTCACTTCTCCCGGGCTTGTGATGGTCTCGCTCCGAGCAGCTCCGAACGAACCCACTCGGCGCCGTACTGAATGACGGCTTGACACGCCGCGCCGCATCACGGGAACGCGATCGTCGCGCTTGTCGAAGTCTTCATCCGGGTGTCCGACGCTGGTACAGCGACGTTCACCCGAAGTCAGTATCCCATACCACCGGAGCGAGTCACCCTCGCCTGAGCAACCCGGTCCAAAACCAGCCCGCAAGCCCCGCGTCGCGGAGCTAGGCGCTGGGAAACCAGAGTGCGATCTCGCGCTGCGCGGATTCGGCCGAATCCGAGCCGTGCACCAAGTTGAACTGGGTTTCCAGGCCGAAGTCACCCCGGATGGTGCCCGGCGTGGCCTTCTCGACCGGATCGGTACCACCGGCGAGTTGGCGAAACGCCGCGATGGCTCGCGGTCCCTCCACGATCGCCGCTACCACCGGCGCCGAGGTGATGAACTCCAGCAACGAGCCGAAGAACGGCTTGCCCTCATGTTCGGCGTAGTGCTGGCTGGCCAGCTCCTCGGTCACGTTCCTGAGCTCTAGCGCCGCGATAGCGAGGCCTTTGCGCTCGATGCGGCTGATGATCTCGCCCACCAGTTGGCGCTGCACACCGTCTGGCTTGATCAGTACGAGGGTCCGTTCGGTCACGGGGGCTAACAGTAGATGGCCCGATTCTGCGGCCTAAACCTGGATGCCCCTAGGCCGGTCAGATCAGCGCGACGGCGGAGGCCCCTGGCGCTCTCGACGCCTGACCTCGGCACGGAAGTACGCCATCATGGCCCATACCGCGCCGAACACCACACCCAAAAACCCGACGGCCGGGTACACGAAAACGCCGGCGATAGGCACCAGCTGAATGCCCAGGTTCGCCCAGATCGCCCACGGCCTGCGCTGCACGCCGGCCAGCAACACCAGCGTCACGGCAAGCCCAATGAGGTAACCCAGCGACGCCGGAGTCAGCCCGCCGCCGACCGCACCCACCACCGGGATGGCCAACAGCACCACGATCGCCTCGAGGATAAGTGTCGCTGCCATCACCGAGCCGAAGCTCTTCCATGGGTCTGACTGTGGTGCCGGATCCCCGTGATTTGCCGGCTCTTGCGGCTGCCCGGTCATTGCGGATCACGACCGAACAAGGTGCGGGCGGCCCCGGCAGTGACCACCGAACCGGTAATGACGATCCCGGTTCCCGACAGTGAGCCCCCCTGCGCTTCCCAGTCGATCGCGGATTCATCGACCAGCGCGGTTGCCGCGTCGACGGCATCACGCAGGTTCTCTGCGGTGATCACCCGGTCGGGGCCGAAGTATTGCTCCGCCGCCAGGGCCAGTGACGCGACATCCAACGCCCGTGGCGAACCATTGTGGGTCACCACGATGGAGTCGAATGCGGGCTCGAGTGCGGCCAGAATGCCATTCACGTCCTTGTCTGCCATCACGGCGACCACCCCAACCAGGCTGCGGAAGTCGAACTCTGCGACCAGCGACTGCGCCAGCGCCGCCGCCCCGGCCGGATTGTGGGCGGCATCGATAAAGACCGTCGGTGAGCTGCGCAGGCGCTCCAACCTGCCGAGGCTGGTGACCGCGGCGAAACCAGCACGCACCGCGTCGACATCGAGCTGACGCTGGGCGCCGGCACCGAAGAACGCCTCCACTGCCGCCAGCGCCACCACCGCGTTATGCGCTTGATGTTCACCGTGCAGCGGCAGGTAGATGTCGGAGTAGACCCCACCGAGGCCCTGCAACTGAAGCAGCTGCCCGCCTACCGCCACCTGGCGGCCCAGCACGGCGAACTCGGAGTCCTCTCGCGCGACGGCGGCGTCGACGCGAACCGCCTGGGCCAGCAGCACCTCCATGGCCTCAGGGAGCTGACGCCCGATGACAGCGACCGTGTCAGGGGAACCGTCGGCGGCTTTGTGGATGATGCCGGCCTTTTCACCGGCGATAGACGCGATGTCATCACCGAGGTAGTCGACGTGATCAATGCTGATCGGGGTGATCACCGCGACCAGCGCGTTGATCACGTTGGTGGCATCCCACCGTCCTCCCAGACCGACCTCGACCACCGCGACATCGACCGGCGCGTCCGCGAACGCGGCGAACGCCATCGCGGTGAGCACCTCGAATTTGCTCATTGCCGGCCCGCCTGCGGCCTGCGACTGTTGGTCGATCATTTGCACGAACGGCTCGATCTCGCGGTAGGTCTGGACGTATTGAGCCGGGGTGATCGGCTTTCCATCGATCGATATCCGTTCCACCGCCGACTGCAGATGTGGGCTGGTGGTCCTGCCGGTGCGTTGATGCAGCGCGGTGATTAGCGCGTCAACCATGCGCGCCACCGACGTCTTGCCGTTGGTGCCCCCGATGTGGATCGACGGGTAACTCAGCTGTGGTGAACCAAGCAGGTCCATCAGCGCACTGATCCGCGTCAGGCTCGGCTCGATGCGGGTTTCCGGCCAGCGCTGGTCCAGCAGGTGCTCGACCTGCAGCAGAGACGCGAGTTCGTCCGGGGTCGGTTCGGCGTCACTCCCTTGAGCTAACCCTGTCCAGTCAGGTGGATCGAAACTCATTGCAGCGCTGCCAACCTGGTCGTGATCCGGTCGCTTTCCTCCTGCGCCAAACGTTGGCGATCGCGGATCTTGCCGACGACGGCCTCGGGCGCCTTGGCCAGGAAATCGGCGTTTGCCAATTTGGCCGCGGTCGATACCAATTCCTTTTCGGCTGCGGCCAAGTCCTTTTCGAGACGCCGCCGCTCGGCAGCCACGTCGATGGTGCCCGAGGTATCGAGCTCGACAACAACCGTGTGGTTCATGCTCGGGCCGAGCCGAACCTCCAGCGAGACCGACGGCGCAAAGCCTTCACCCGGCGCGGTAAGCCACGCCAGTGAGGTGACGGCAGCAACCTGAGCACCCAGATCGGATTCCTCGACACCGATCAGCCGAGCGGGCACCTTTTGCCGGTCGGCCAGCCCTTGGTCACTGCGGAAACGCCGGATCTCGGTGACCAGATTCTGCATATCACTGATCCGCTGCGCGGCAACCGGATCCAGGGTGATTCCGGAGGGCTGCGGCCAGTCGGCGATCACCAGCGATTCCTGCCCGGTCAGCGCCTGCCACAACGCCTCGGTGATGAACGGGATGACGGGGTGCAACAACCGCAACAGTGTGTCCAGCCCCGCCGCCAGCACCGCGGTGGTAGCCGAAAGGCCCTCGGCGAGCTGGGTTTTGGCCAGCTCGACGTACCAGTCGCAGAATTCGTCCCACGCGAAGTGGTAGAGCGCCTCGCAGGCCCGGCTGAATTCGTAACTGTCGAAGGCCGAATCAACTTCGGCCCTAACCTCTTCGAGCCGCCCCAGGATCCAGCGGTCGGCATCGGTCAGCTCCCCCAGCGGGGGCAGCGGGGCCAGCGCGGCACCGTTGAGCAGCGCGTAACGGGTCGCGTTGAACAACTTGGTACCGAAGTTTCGTGACGCCCGGACCGCGTCCTCGCCCACTGCCAGGTCACTGCCGGGGCTCGCACCACGGGCCAGAGTGAAGCGCAATGCGTCGGCACCGAACGTGTCGATCCAATCCAGTGGGTCGATGACGTTGCCTTTGGACTTACTCATCTTCCGGCCGAACTCGTCGCGGATCAGGCCATGCAGAAAAACGTCGGTGAACGGCACCTGGGCGCCACGGCGGCCGTCCAGGGTGATCACCTCGTCTCCGCCGACGAAGGTGCCGAACATCATCATCCTGGCCACCCAGAAGAACAAGATGTCATATCCGGTGACCAAAACACTTGTGGGATAGAACTTTTCCAGCTCTGGAGTCAGTTCGGGCCAGCCCAGTGTGGAAAACGGCCACAACGCCGAGGAGAACCAGGTGTCCAGGACATCGGAGTCCTGTTCCCACCCCTGCGGCGGCGTCTCGTCCGGACCGACGCACACCTTCTCCCCGTCGGGGCCGTACCAAATCGGAATGCGGTGACCCCACCACAATTGTCTCGAGATGCACCAGTCGTGCATGTCGTCGACCCAGGCGAACCAGCGTGGCTCCAGGCTTGCGGGGTGGATCACGGTGTCCCCATTGCGCACCGCATCACCCGCGGCCTTGGCCAGCGACTCCACCCGCACCCACCACTGCAACGAAAGCCGTGGCTCGATTGGCTCTCCACTGCGATCGGAATGCCCGACGCTGTGCAAGTAGGGACGTTTCTCCTCGACGACGCGCCCCTGGGCCGCGAGCGCCTCACGCACCGCGACCCGGGCTTCGAATCGGTCCATGCCGTCGAATTGCGTTCCGGTGTCCACGATCCGGCCCTTGGTATCCAGAATCGAAGGCATGGGCAATTGGTGGCGCATTCCGATCTCGAAGTCGTTCGGGTCGTGTGCCGGGGTGACTTTGACCGCACCCGTGCCGAATTCGGGATCCACGTGCCCATCGGCGACGATGATCAGCTGCCGGTCCACGAATGGGTGCGCCAAGGTGGTGCCGACCAGGTGGCGGTAGCGCTCATCGTCCGGGTGGACGGCGATCGCGGTATCGCCCAACATTGTTTCGACCCGGGTGGTGGCCACCACGATGTGGGGTTGGGAGTCCTCTAGTGAACCGTACCGGAACGACACCAGCTCACCCTCCACCTCGAGGTAGTTCACCTCGAGGTCGGATATCGCCGTCTGCAGCACCGGCGACCAGTTGACCAACCGCTCGGCCTGATAGATCAGCCCGGCATCGTAGAGCCGCTTGAAGATCGTTCGCACCGCCCGCGACAGGCCCTCGTCCATGGTGAACCGGTCACGGCTCCAGTCCACCCCGTCACCGAGCCGGCGCATCTGGCCGCCGATCGCGCCGCCCGACTCGCGCTTCCAGTCCCAGACCTTGTCGACGAACAGCTCGCGACCGAAGTCTTCCTTGGTCTTACCGTCGGCCGCGAGCTGCTTTTCCACTACGGTCTGGGTCGCGATGCCGGCATGGTCCATTCCCGGCTGCCACAGCACCTCATAGCCCTGCATCCGCTTGCGGCGGGTCAGGGCATCCATCATGGTGTGTTCCAGCGCATGGCCCATGTGCAGGCTGCCGGTCACGTTGGGCGGCGGCAACACAATCGAGTACGGCGGTTTCGAGCTGGTCGGATCGGCGACGAAGTAGCCGGCATCCGCCCACTTCTGATAGATGTCGCCTTCCATCGCAGCTGGATCCCACGACTTGGGCAGCTGGTCGGCGGCAGAATCGGCGCTGGCGGTCACCGGTCAATTCTAGGAACCGCGCTCGGGCGGCCTGTAGGCACCCAAAACCTCAGGTGAACGCCGTTTAGCCGCGATCAGGGAATCGTGAGCACCTCGCCGGGGTGGATCAAGTCGGGATTGGCCACACCGCTGGCCTCGGCAATCACCTGATACTTGCTGCCGTCGCCGTAGAAGCGCTCCGCGATGGCCCACAGGGTGTCACCGGAGACCACGGTGTAGGTCCGCGGCGCGGGCTCGGCAGCAGGCTCCGGTGGCGCCGGTTCGGCGACCGCTGCCGCGACGGCCTCCGGGGTGGTGTCGACGCGCTGAGCCGTATCCGAGGCAGTGGCTTCGGCCGCGGCGGTGGGCTCGGGCGGCGGCGGGGCGTCGGTCTCGGTATGCGTCGACCAGGCCGGTCCGTCAGCGGCATAGAGCACCAGATTGCGATCGTCTTGCAGCACCAGCCGGACGTTCTTCTTGCCTTTGGTGTCGGTGTGCCAGACCGGTTTGTCCGCCGTGTACACCACAAAGTTGCCGTCGCGCTGCACCTCGGCGCGCACCACCTGCTGGCCGTTGGTGGCGCTCGCCCACAGCGGGGTGCCGCGGGAGGCCAACACGAGATTGCCGTCGTCTTGCAAGGTCAGGGTGTAAGCCCCGTTCTTGGAAACCAGTGACTCCCCCGGCACCAGCTGCTGTCCTTCGGTCAGTGTGTCCGACATTGGCAATACCCCTCTCGTTACTTATCTTGAATCGGCTCGCGGTGGTCGAGCGAAACGGCAGCTACGCCGGCCGCCGACTGGCGCTACTTCTTACCGCCCAGTGGGCCGCCCAGAATGTCACCCAGGGCGCCGCCTTTGCCTCCCAGCACACTGCCGAGAATGCTCCCCAGGGACTTGTCAACGGATCCGCCCCCGAGGATGCTGCCCAGCACCTCGCCTAGCCCTCCGCGGGAGGCTGACTCGGAGTTCTGCTGCGATCCTTCCCCCGAGCCTAGCTGATTTCCGATGTAGGCCAACACAATCGGGAGCACGATCGGCAACAGCTGCTTGAGCAGATCGCGGTTGCCGGCGCCGCCCTTGGCCAACGCCGATGCGACTTGCTCGGCGTCGTTGCCACCGAAAAGTGTCGCAATCGTCTGATGTCCGTCGCCCCGGTCCGCCGCATCAAGGTTGTGATCCAGACCCCCGCCGGCGTCGAGCAGGCCCCGGTCCGCCTGACGGTTGGCGGCGGATTCGATCCTGCTGGCATGGTCGGGATCTTGCGAAGTCTGGTGCAGACCGCTGACCAGCACCGGCACCGGCACGTGAACCGCGCTGTCAACCTCGCCCTGGTCGACGCCTAGCCGACTGGCGATTTCCGAGGTAGGTATCCGAGCGTAAAGATCGTCGAGACCGGCCATCGATGCCACCTCTTTTGCGGCTCATTGGGTGCGCTGTGAACTTCTGTGAACCACTTTCGACACTAGACCGCCGCGCTCTTCACCGAAAGCCGTTGCGGCAGACCAGTTCAAGTTAACCGTTCGGTAGCCAGCGCGACACCCGCGGCCGGTAAGCGCGCTAGCAACGCGTCACCCATCGCGGCCGCCGGGGTGAGCACGCCATGCAGGCCCGAAAGCTGGTCACGATCGAAGGCCAGTGCCAGACCGCACTCCCCCAGCAACACCGACGTCGCTTTGTACCCGGGATCACCGTCCTGCTCCATCCGTGCCACGTACCTGTCACCCGAGGTCGTCGTGGTGTAGGTCTCGATGCGGTAGTAGCCGCGCTCCCGAGTTGCGGCGCTGGGGCCGGTGCCGGGTTTGGGAGCGATGCGCTCCACCAACCGTTGTGGCAGCAACCGGAAGTAGCGGCTGCCCAAGCCCGTCATCGCGTTGCCAACACCGCTGATCATGGCCGAGGCCACTGGCGCCACCGCCGACGAGCCCAGGCTCATGTGTTCGGTGTACTGGAACCGCTTGCCGTACGCCCAATCCAGCAGCGCGTTGCTGCGCCGCACGATGCGGGTATTGGTGGGCGCCATCATGAATCCTGCCGTCCACAGCCCGGTCAGTTCTGGAGCGATTCGTCCACCACGACGCCAGGGCAGATCGGGCTGCGGTCCAAGTTCCGGCTCGGCGGCGCGGTCGGTGCTCAGCGTGTAGGGGTCGGTGAACTGGCGACGCAGATCGGGGTCCGCGGAGACGGCACGCAAAATTTCCAGCATCGACGCGACCGTGCCGCCCGATACCCTGCCGGCGAACGAACGGACGACGAAGTCGGTGCGACCCAGCTCACCGGCACCGTCGTCGCGGACGGCACGGTAGAGGGCGTACACGGTGAGGTCCGATGGAATCGAATCGAAGCCACAGGCGTGCACGATCCGGGCCCCGGTGTCGGCGGCCTGTTTGTGATACAGGTCGATGCTTTCGCGCACGAACGGCGGCTCGCCGGTCAGATCGGCATAGTCGGTGCCGGCAGCCGCGCACGCGGCCACCAGGGGCAGGCCATAGCGCATGTACGGCCCAACCGTGGTGACGACCACCCGGGTGCGGGCGGCCATCTCCTTGAGTGTCGCCAGTGCGCCGGCGTCGGCGCTGACCACGGGCCAGGACTGTGCGGCCTCTCCCAGCGTCTGACGGACCGCCAACAATCGGTCGGTCGACCGGCCGGCCAGCGCGATTCGCGCGTCGCCGCCGGCCCGGGCCAGGTATTGCGCGGTCAGCTTGCCGACGAAGCCGGTCGCTCCGTAGAGGATGATGTCGAATTCACGCGGCGTCTCGCTCACCGACCCGACGCTACCGCGCGGTCAGGGGTTAGTGAGCAGACGAGGGCCAGTGGCGCCCGGATTCACACCTGATAGGGCCGGGCTGGACCCGGTAAGACCCCAAACAAGGTGAGAGTGCCGGGCCCGAAGGCCCGACACTCTCATCAAAAGTCCAGCGTGGCGTCGGCTAGCCGCGTCGGCCGCAGACCGGCCACGCGCCGATGCCCTGGCTGCGCAGCACGTTCTCGGCCACTCGGATCTGCTCTTCACGGCTCGCACCGGCGGGCCGATCCCGCGCCGCCGTTGGCCCGCCAGGTGCTCGCGGTGAACTGCAGGCCACCGGAGTAGCCGTTGCCGGTGTTGATGCCCCAGTTACCGCCGGATTCGCACTGTGCGATGGCGTCCCAGTTCACGGTGTAGACCTTGGGAGCGGGCGGCGGGGCAACGTCCGGCGCCGGCGGCTCGAAAGCGACTGGTTCCGGAGCTGGCGGAACATCCTCAGGGGCCGGCGGCGCGAAGGCGTCCGGGGCCGGCGGTGCATCCTCCGGAGCGGGACCGTCCGGCATGTCGACCGGCGCGATCATGGCCTCGGGGGCCGGCGGTGCGTCCTGCGGGGCGGGCGGCTCAAAGGCACCCGGGGCCGCAGGCAGGTTGGGGTCAAAGCCCGTCGTGTCGGCACCGACCGCATTCGGGTCCAGGCCGTCGTCGGCGTTGGCGGTGGCGGCGGTGGGCACAGTCACGAGCGTCCCTGTGATCGCCGCGACGATGAGCGTCTTGCGGACGTTCTTCAAGATTGTTCCTTTCGCGGTGCGCGCGCCAAAGCCAGCCAGCCCACGAGACGTGGGTTGGTTGCGATGTCCAGTTAGGAATTGCTGCTTTGAGACGTGCCGTCTCGTTTCGGCACGACAGCGGAGGGCCTGATCTGCCCGGCGGGCCTTGCCCGACCGCAGCGGCGGCTATACGAAACTCGTGCCGCCCGCAGCTCCGCTCACACGCGGGTCCGTGGATTCAATTTTGTTCATTACTGTTGCCCGGTTTTTTGGGCTACGGGGACCGTACGATAACGATTTGGATTCGTCATCTCCGCCACGCCGATATTTCAGTTCTATAACGCGCGAATCACGGCCGGATACCAGAAATGTTCCCGCTGGTCAGGCGCAAGTTTGTGGCAATACACGAGCATTGCCGGTTTGAGCGCCTTCGTGAGCCGAATCACGCACATTTTGTGAGCTGAGACACGAGTTTGCCCATCAACAACTCGGCCGGCGCACTAGGCACCCACAGCGCGGCCGCCGTGACCCAGGTCATAACCACGGACAAAGGCGAGTTGGACCACATTCAGCTGCAGTTCGTAGAAGTCTGCTGTCAAACAACTGAACATCAAGTGTCACAGTGTCGTTCACCGCGATGGACGAGCAGTGGCGGCTGACGGAGCAAAGAGTCACCGCAGGGACGAATATCGCTGCAGGACAGAGCTTTTACCTCCGCCACACCGAGACGACCCTAACTCCACGAAGCAAACCCCAGGCTGCGCGACAAGAGCCGGGCAGGCCCCCGCATCGGCACGAAGATTGCGATGTTTTCGAATTTGCTGCAATACGGTCGCCAGCTCCCACCCAGGGCGGCGCCGGACCAATAGGAAGGCTCCCCGGCTAAAACGGAATCGACCGTAGGTACTAAATACCCTGTGCGGCAACGCAATACGTTCTAGCGGCGCCGGTAGCCGCTCCGACCAGGGCTCCGGCGTTGTTGATTAGCAGGCTTGTGAGCTGGGGAATTGTGGATTGAGGAGGTCTAGGCGGCGGTTGGCGGTCAAAGCGGTGATCCGGCAGGCTTCGGCGATGTTGTCGGCGCCGTTGAGGCGGTGCAGATTGATCGCGGTGTTGCGTAGCGTTGCTAGGACCTGTGCGCCGTTTCCGGTATGTGCCCTTTGACGGTCTTCGTCGAAGGTGACGTCGCGTATCCAGTGCAGGCTGTTCTCGATTCCCCAGTGTTGACGCATCCAGGTCATGATCGCGGTAGGGCGGGCGTGCTCGAACGGCAGGCTGCAGATGGCATAGACCACCTCCACGCTGCGCTGGTCGGTGGCGGTGATCAAGCGTTCACGAGTGATCCGGATGATTTGTTTTGCGTAGGGGAAGCCGATTCCTCGTGCAGCGGTGATGATTTGCAGGGTGCGGGTCTCGACACGGCCGTGGCCGCGGGAGTCGTCGGTAGCGGCTGTGGGCACCTCGGCCCAGGGCAGCGCGGTGATACGCGCAAGTATTTTGGCTTGGTTGGACTTGACGATCATCAGGTAGTGCGACTTCAAGGTGGCGCAGATCAACTTCGCGGTGACGACCTGGGTATGCATCGCATCCACGGTGACCAGCCACCGCAAGCTACCCGGCAGCAGCGTGAGCAGGGCACGTACGCAGGGAATTTCATTGCTTTTCTCGGCGACAGCGAGTTGACCGAGCACCAATCGGGCACGGTGGGCGAACACCGACACGAGATGCGTGGCTGTCGCTTTGGCGCGTAAAGCACCACGCAGCATCTTGCCGTCCAACGCGATCGGCACCAATCCACTGGGGTCGCTGCTGGCCACGTGTGCAGTGAAGTAACTGCCCATCCTGGCGTTGAGGTCGGCGGGGTCTAGCCGAGACAAAACAGCGCGGAAGGTCTTCTCACTGGGCCGCCGGAACCGGACCCCTAATTGGGCCAACACATCATCGGGAGCGGTGGCCGCCCATGTGGCAAAACCAGCATAGCCGCGCATCCCCGCGGCAGTGGCCAGAACCGCGATCGCCAACAAAGCCATCAGCGAATACCTCCGACCGCGTGGGTCCCTCGGGTCTGGCACCGAGGCCAACACATCGAGAAACTCCGATCCGATGAGCTCGCTGCGCTCACCAGGACTCCAGCGGTCGAACACCTCTGGAACCGACGACACAGGCAATACTGAAACGGTAGGCACGGGCAACTCCAGACCAACGACGAACAGTAACCAACTCGATCGTTCTCCAGATAGCCCGTGCCTACACTCCGGCCCCAATAGCGCGGCACCAAAGATCATCAACCCAGCTCACAAGCCTGCTAATCAACAACGCCGGAGCCCTGCCGCTCCGACCGTTCAAGATCCGGGGGAAACCAATAACGGGATAGGCCGCGACAAATAACGATGCGAATCGACGAACACTAAAGAAGAGAAATATTCGGAGACCCATTCCAAATCGAACGGAAATGAAATCAGCGAGACAAATCTAGAAAAGCAGTCATAACCACCGGTGCACGCAGGCCACCCAGCGACCGATACGGCAAGGGTCAGTGTCCGGGCCGCACCGGTGCGGGCAGGTCCGCGGCAGTGTTGACATTGGCCAACGGCGCAGAGTCCGACATCACGATCCGTTGCGTATCCGAACGGTCGGCCAGAGCGCTCATCTTGCGCTCGCCCGAGGCGACGAGCGCGTCGACCCGCTCGGCGAGATCGGTCCGGTATATCGCCGCCAGATAGTGGCTGCGGCCGTCCCACGGCAGCACCACCTCGGCGTCGGTCTCAATAGCGCTGCGCACCAGATCATCGATCAGATCCACCGTCAGCCCGGGCATGTCGACGGCACACACAAAGGCAAACCGAGCGCCGGCCTCCGCGGCCGCACGCAGGCCACGTCCGGTCGCCGGCAGCGGTCCCAACCCGCGCAATTCGTCGCGCAGCACAGGAACCTGCAGGGGCGGTAGTGGCTGCCCCTGGGCCGCCATCACAAAGACGGGCTCGCAGCGTTGCCCGACAATGCCGAGCACGTGCTCGACCATTGTCGTGCTGCCACCGGGCAGCACCAGTGTGGCTTTGTCACGTCCCATTCGCCGGGATTCTCCCCCGGCTAGGACGACCCCTGCCAACGACACGGCGTCCGACTCGCGTCCGGCCATTTCAGGAAACGGTCCAGGTGTCGCGGCCACGCAGCAGCGACTGCAGCGCCGCCGAATCCGAAGGCGTCGACTCCCGAGCGGCACTGATCTGGGAGCGAGCCGCGTCGTCGTAGGCCGGTCTGCTGATGCTTCGGAAGATACCCAACACCGTGTGTTCGAGGTTTTGATCGGACAGCCGCGACAGTGCGAAGGCGTAGGCCGCGTCATCGGCGTGGGCATCATGCACCACGATCTCGTCGACGGCGACGTCGGCGGTCTTGGCCACGTCGAGGCCGAAGCCGGATCGCACCACGCAGTATTCCCCGTTGGCGCCGAACACGATTGGTTCGCCGTGGTGGACGTTGATGACCCGCTCTTCGGAACCCTCCTTGCGCAGCGCGTCGAAGGAGCCGTCGTTGAAAATCGGGCAATCCTGCAGGATCTCGACCAACGCAGCGCCACGATGCTCGGTGGCGGCGCGCAGCACTTCAGAAAGCCCCGCACGATCGGAGTCCAGCGCGCGGCCGACGAACGTGGCCTCGGCCCCCAACGCCAATGACACCGGGTTGAACGGGGTGTCCAGCGAACCCATCGGCGTCGACTTGGTCACCTTGCCGACCTCCGACGTCGGCGAGTACTGGCCCTTGGTCAGCCCGTAGATCCGATTATTGAACAGCAGGATCGTGATGTTGACATTGCGCCGCAGCGCGTGGATCAGGTGGTTGCCCCCGATCGAAAGGGCATCGCCGTCACCGGTGACCACCCAAACCGAGAGGTCTTCGCGGGCCAGCGCGAGACCGGTCGCAATTGCCGGAGCGCGCCCGTGGATCGAGTGGAAGCCATAGGTCTCGAGGTAGTATGGGAAGCGGCTAGAGCAGCCGATCCCGCTGATGAACACGATGTTCTCGCGACGCAACCCCAGCTCCGGCAGGAAATTGCGGATGGTGTTGAGAATGACGTAGTCGCCACAGCCGGGGCACCAGCGGACCTCCTGGCCGCTGGTGAAATCTTTGCCCTTCTGTGGCTGGTCGGTGGTGGGCACTCCGGTGTTCTTGGACAAAGCAGGCGTTACACCCAGGTTTGTGCCAGCCAGATTGCCGATCACGCTAGTCATGAGCGCCGCTCCTCCTCATCGCCTCGCTCTGCGTCGTCGCGGCACGGGTCATGCGCCTACTCCCGCTTCAACCGTGGCCGCCGACAACTTGGCGACCATCATCTTGTCTTGCTCGAGTTCGCCCAGTCTGCCGGCCAGCGCGGCCCGGATGAAGCGCCCCACCTCGTCGGCCAGGAACGAGACACCCTTGACCTTGGTGACTGACTGCACGTCGACCAAATACTTCCCACGCAGCACCAACGCCAGCTGACCCAGGTTCATTTCCGGAGCCACCACCTGCGGGTAACGTCGCAACACCTCGCCCAGATTCGCCGGGAAGGGGTTGAGGTAGCGCAGATGAGCATGCGCCACTTTGGTCCCACGCCGCCTCGCCCGCCGGCACGCTTCGCCGATGGGCCCGTAGGAACTGCCCCACCCGATGATCAGCAGCTCGGCATCACCGGTCGGATCGTCGACTTCGAGATCGGGAACACTGATCCCCTCGATCTTGGCCTGCCGCAACCGCACCATCAGGTCGTGGTTGGTCGGCTCATACGAGATGGCGCCCGTTCCATTGGCCGCCTCTAGTCCGCCGATACGGTGTTCCAGTCCGGGAGTGCCGGGCACGGCAAACTGGCGCGCCAGGGTTTCCGGGTCGCGGGCGTAGGGCTGGAAGGGCTCGTCGGGCTTGGCGAAGGTGTGCTTGATCGGCGCCAGATCGGCGACGTTCGGGATGCGCCATGGTTCCGATCCGTTGGCGATCGCACCGTCGGACAACAGGATCACCGGCGTGTGATACGACACCGCAATCCGCACCGCCTCGAGAGCGGTCTCAAAGCAGTCGGCAGGCGACCGCGGCGCCAGCACCGCCAATGGCGACTCACCGTTGCGGCCGTATAGGGCCTGCAGCAGGTCAGCCTGCTCGGTCTTGGTGGGCAGACCGGTCGACGGCCCTCCCCGCTGCACATCGATGATGATCAGCGGCAGCTCGGTCATCACGCCGAGCCCGAGCGCCTCCGACTTGAGTGAAATGCCGGGTCCCGATGTGCTGGTGACGCCCAACGCGCCCCCATAAGCGGCGCCAAGTGCGGCACAGATGCCACCGATCTCATCTTCGGCCTGGAAGGTGGTCACGTTGAAGTTCTTGTGCTTGGACAGCTCGTGCAGGATGTCCGACGCCGGCGTGATGGGATAGCTGCCCAGCACCACGGGGAGGTCGGCCAGCTGCCCGGCCGCGACGATGCCGTAAGCCAGCGCGGTGTTCCCGGAGATCTGCCGGTAGTCGCCGGGCGGAAGCTTCGCCGGGGGTACTTCGTAGGTGGTGCCGAAAGCCTCGGTGGTTTCGCCGAAATTCCAGCCCGCCTCCAGGGCCAACACATTGGCTTCAGCGATCTCGGGCTTGCGGGCGAACTTCTCCCTGATGAACGTCTCGCTGGTCTGTATCGGCCGCCCATACATCCAGGACACCAGGCCCAGCGCGAACATGTTCTTGGACCGCTGCCCGTCCTTCTTCGATGCGCCGATCGCTTCGACGGCTCCCAGCGTCAGCGTGGTCATCGGGACGGAGTGGACGACGTATTCCTCGAGCTCGTCAGACTCCAGCGGGTTCGTTACGTACCCCACCTTGGTCAGATTGCGCTTGGTGAACTCGTCCGAGTTGGCGATCACCATCCCGCCCAGCGGCAGGTCGCCGATATTGGCCTTCAGCGCGGCCGGATTCATCGCCACCAGCACGTCGGGCCGGTCACCGGCGGTCAGGATGTCGTAGTCGGCAATCTGAATCTGAAAAGACGAAACCCCGGGAAGCGTGCCTGCGGGGGCCCGGATCTCGGCGGGGTAGTTCGGCTGGGTCGCCAAGTCATTGCCGAAAAGCGCGGCCTCCGACGTGAATTGGTCGCCGGTCAGCTGCATGCCGTCGCCGGAGTCCCCGGCGAAACGGATAACCACATTCTCCAGGCGCTGCCGGTCAGGCCCGCCATGGGTCGCCGCGGTATGAGACTCTGGTCCGGCTTCGCTGCCGTTCGGATCCACGTCTCCGCCCTTCCGTCTAACTGGGGACAGGCACTCCGCGCCAAATCTCTAGATTACGCGTCGTCGGAGTGGCTCCCCGCCCTCACGATTTTGTGTCACTGGCAGTACCGATTATGGCACTTACATAAGGAGTGTATGGCAACCTCATGTCACCTCCCTAAGGGGACAATGACGCCGAAATGTCCCGTGTACAGGGGACATACATCGCAAACCCGACGTCAGAGGGGGCGATAACGGCGGCCGAAGAAAAGTGTGGTATTGGTCACTTCTTCCGCCCCGGCCGCGCCGAGCGTGGCGCACGACGCCAGCCCGCCGCGCACAGCCACCGCAACTCAACGCCCGGCAAGTCTTGCCGATGCCGTTTCCGGCATCGCAAGCAAGTACAAGATGAAGCCCGCGCCAGCGATCGCACCAAGGGACATGAAGGCCACGTTGTAGCCCGCAATGACGACCACCCAGCCGGAAGCAAAGTTGGACAACGCCGCGCCGACCCCCACCGCCGTGGTGATGGCGCCAAGGCTGATGTTGAAGTGACCCGTTCCGTGGGTGAGGTCCTGGACGATAAGCGGAAACAGCGCTCCGAAGATGCCGGCGCCAATGCCGTCGAGCAACTGGACCCCAACCAGCCAGTACGAGTTGTCCGACAGCGTGTAGAGAAAGCCACGAGCGGTCAAGACGGCGAACGCCACCAGAAAGATCGGCTTTCGTCCCCAGGCATCGGCCCTGCTTCCGGTCACGTACGCCACGGGCACCATCACCACCTGGGCCGCCACGATGCACCACGACATCAACGCCGTGCCCTCGTCCCTGTTGTGCAGGGCCAGCACCTGGCCAACCAGCGGCAGCATGGCCGCGTTGGCGAAGTGGAAAGCGACAACGGCCGCCGCGAAGATCATCAATGTGCGGTTGTGCAGCAGCACCCCAAAGCCTGATGGCTGAGCATGCGGTTCCCCGGGCGCGTGATCCATACCGCGGGCGAGGTCATGATCGATCGCATCATGCGGAATACGCAGGGTTGCCACGACGCTCATCGCCGCCATGGTGGCAAGCACCCAGAACACCACCACCGGCCCGAAGAAGAAGGCCAACCCACCGGTGATGGCGGCGGCCGTGGCGTTGCCCGCGTGATTGAAGGATTCATTGCGCCCGATCCGCCTGGCGAACAGCTGCGGGCCGACGATGCCCAGCGTGATTGCAGCCAGCACCGGAGCAAAGACCGAGCTGGCGATCCCGGTGAGCACCTGCAGCAACGAGATGGAGCGGAGTTCGGGAAACAGAGGCATCGCCAGCGCACTCGCGGTGACCGCCAAGGCGCCGGTGATGACCAACGCCCGCTTGGCCTTCGTCCGGTCCACGAACGCGCCCATCGGTGTCTGCGCCACGATGGCCGCGATGCCGCCGACAGCCATCACAAACCCGATCGAGGCTTGGTCCCAGTTGTTGGTCACCAACAGGTACACCGACAGGTACGGACCCAAGCCATCGCGGACGTCAGCCAGCGAGAAGTTCACCAGGTCCAGCGCATGGACCACTCGCCGCGGCAGCGCATCGTAGGCCGCCATCGAATCAGCGAAGCCGGCGTCACTCGACTCGGTCGATGACGCCGGCTTGCGACCGGAAGCGCCCGGCATCAGCGCCGGTTAAGCACTCTTGTCGCGGCGCTCACTACGTGACGGCTTGCGAGGCACGATCGTCGGCAACACGTTGTCTTGCACGGTCTCCTTGGTGACCACCACTTTGGCGACGTCGTCACGGCTCGGGATGTCATACATCACCGGCAGCAAGACTTCTTCCATGATGGCCCGCAGCCCGCGAGCGCCGGTGCCGCGGTGGATCGCCTGGTCGGCGATCGCTTCCAGCGCGTCATCGGTGAACTCCAGCTCCACACCATCCATTTCGAAGAGCCGGGTGTACTGCTTGACCAGTGCGTTCTTCGGTTCGGACAAGATCTTGACCAAGGACTCTTTGTCCAGGTTGGTGACGGAGGCAACGACCGGGAGCCGACCGATGAATTCGGGGATCAACCCGAACTTGATCAAGTCCTCGGGCATCACTTCGGCGAAGTGGTCGGTGGTGTCGATCTCGGCCTTGGAGCGCACTTCGGCGCCGAAGCCCAGACCGCGCTTGCCGACCCGCTCGTAAATGATCTTCTCCAGCCCGGCGAATGCACCCGCGACAATGAACAGCACGTTCGTGGTGTCGATCTGGATGAATTCCTGGTGCGGATGCTTGCGGCCGCCCTGCGGGGGCACCGAAGCCTGGGTGCCCTCCAGAATCTTCAACAGGGCCTGCTGAACACCCTCACCGGAGACATCGCGCGTGATGGAGGGATTCTCGCTCTTGCGAGCGATCTTGTCGACCTCGTCGATGTAGATGATGCCGGTCTCGGCGCGCTTCACGTCATAGTCGGCGGCCTGAATGAGTTTGAGCAAGATGTTCTCGACGTCTTCACCCACATAACCCGCCTCGGTCAGCGCGGTGGCGTCGGCGATCGCGAACGGCACGTTCAGCATTTTGGCCAGGGTCTGGGCCAGGTAGGTCTTACCGCATCCGGTAGGCCCGAGCATCAAGATGTTGGACTTGGTCAGCTCCACGGCCTCGCACCTGGAATCGCGAGACTTCTCGCCGGCCTGGATCCGCTTGTAGTGGTTGTAGACCGCGACGGCGAGCGTGCGCTTCGCGGTGTCTTGGCCGATGACGTAGCCCTCGAGGAATTCCCGGATCTCGACCGGCTTGGGCAGTTCGTCGAGTTTCACATCGTCGGCGTCAGCGAGTTCCTCTTCGATGATCTCGTTGCACAGATCGATGCACTCATCACAGATGTACACACCGGGGCCAGCTATGAGCTTCTTGACCTGTTTCTGACTCTTTCCGCAGAACGAGCACTTCAGCAGGTCGCTGCCGTCTCCTATGCGCGCCATTTTGGTGAGGCCTACTTCCTGTTCGCCGTTCGTCTTGCCGTGCCGCGTGTACCCCCCGACGCTACCCGCTTGCTCCGGCCCACCGCGACCGTTAACACCGAATAGCGTCCTTGGTATTCGCTGGGTTATTCGTGCCTTTCGTCTGAATGCAACATATAGCCCAACGGCTCCCACTACTCGCCGAGACGCGCTGTACGTTTCTCTGGCGTGTCGTGGTCGTTACGCCACCGAGGCCCGTCAGCTGGCGAAACTCATGGCTACCAAGCCCCCAGGCGACAACCCTACAGCGACGTTGCGCGGTTGGCTGATGTTTCTGCACTGATCGAGGTCGGCGGCTCGCGTCGGCGCCCAGTCCCGCCGGCGCCCACGGTTGAGCCCTGGTCCCCCGTCACCGAGCCGGCGTTGGAAACGCTGCGTAAAACGCAGTTGCTACTACGTCAGTTTCCCTAGTGTTGAGCATTGTGAGAGCGATGCTCGGCAACGCATGGTTTGGCAGCGCCGGCCGCCGACCGGCCTCGTGGTCCGCCCTGGGGTCCCGGCCTGCTCCCCGATCCGCGGGCCCGTCAAAGCCGTCAAACCCAGCCGACGAACTTCTAGCCGCATTCCCTGTCCACGCGAAAGGTCAAGGCGGGCTATGAGCAACCCAGGCGAAATCGGCGAACCCCCCAACCACGTCAGGCAGCGCTGAGGTACCCGCCACTGCCCCCGCCACTGACAATGTCGTCATGACCCGACGCCAGCGGCTGACCGTGGCGGCAACGGGGCTGGGCATCTTCATGGTGGTCGTGGACGTCAATATCGTCAACGTCGCATTGCCCAGTATCCAAAGGGTGTTTCACACCGGCGAGCAAGGTCTTCAGTGGGCAGTCGCCGGATACAGCCTGGGGATGGCGGCCATGTTGATGAGCTGCGCCTTGCTGGGCGACCGCTACGGCCGCAGGCGCGGATTCTTTGTCGGACTGGCCCTGTTCGTCGCAAGTTCGGTGGTTTGCGTGCTCCCGATCAATCTCGGCATGTTCACCGCGGCCCGAGTGATCCAGGGCCTGGGCGCATCGTTAATATCGGTGTTGTCACTTGCCCTGCTCAGCCACGCCTTTCCCGATCAGCGCATGAAGGCGCGGGCCATCGCGGACTGGATGGCCATTGGGATGGTCGGCGCCGCGTCGGCACCGGCGCTGGGCGGACTGATGGTGGAGACCCTTGGCTGGCGCAGCGTGTTCGCGGTCAACGTGCCGCTCGGCGCGATCGTGTTGGTGCTGACCCTGATCGGTGTCGACGAGTCCAGGGATCCTGAACCGACCGAGCTGGATTGGGTGGGACAGCTGACCTTCGTGCCCGGGATCGCGGTGCTGGCGTACACGATCATCGAGGCACCTCGGTTTCAGCAGCGGTCGGTCATCGTGCTGACCTCACTGCTGTTGATCATCGTCGCGTTGTTGTGGACTTTCATCCGGCATGAACGGCGCGCCCCGTTTCCGTTGATCGATCTCCAGTTGTTCACCGAGCCGGTGTACCGGTCTGTGCTGATCGTCTATTTCGTGGTGATGTCCTGCTTCTTTGGGACGCTGATGGTGATCACGCAGTTCTTCCAGAATGTGCGCGACCTGTCGCCGCTGCACGCGGGCCTGATGATGTTGCCGGTGCCCGCGGGATTTGGGATGGCGAGCCTGCTGGCGGGCGCGGCGGTCAACAAATGGGGCCCGCGGCTGCCGGTGGTGACGTGTCTGGCTGCCATGGTCACCGGGCTGGTGCTGTTCGTCACCGCGATGGGCCATGTGCCCGCGCTCGCCCTGATGGGACTGACCGTCTTCGGCGCGGGGGCCGGCGGCAGCGTCACACCGCTGCTACACCTTGGTATGACCAAGGTTGATGATCACCGCGCCGGCATGGCCGCCGGCCTGCTCAACCTGCAAAGGTCCATGGGCGGAATTTTTGGTGTCGCCTTCTTGGGCTCGATTCTGGCCGCATGGTTGGGCGCCACACTGCCGGACAGCATGGAAGATGACCTGCCCGATCCCGTCGTGCGCTCGATCGTTGTCGACACCATCGTGGACAGCGCCAATCCGCATGCGCACTCGGCCTTCATCGGGCCGCGACACCGCATCACGTCGGCGCAGGAAACCAATATCGTCAGCGCCGCCGATTCGGACTTCATGCAGGGCATCCGAATCGCGCTGGGATGCGCCTCGGTGTTACTGGCGGCCGCGTTCGTCCTGGGCTTGCGGCGCTTTGCCCGCCCCGACTCTGACGAGAGCCAACTCGCCGGTTCAGACCTCGACTAAGACAGCCGAGCGCGGTCGTACTGACCGTAGCCCGTCAACGAAATTCCGGCCGCGCCTCAGGCGTTCTGGGCCGAGAGCTTGCGGTACTCCAGAACCGTGTCGATGATCCCGTAGTCCTTTGCCTCTTCGGCGGTCAGGATCTTGTCCCGGTCGGTGTCCTTGCGAATCACCGAGGGATCCTTGCCGGTGTGGCGGGCCAGCGTGGACTCCATCAGGGTGCGCATCCGCTCGATCTCGGCGGCCTGGATCTCCAGGTCGGAGAACTGTCCCTGGATGACGCCCGACAACGACGGCTGGTGGATCAGCACTCGCGCATTGGGCAGCGCCATGCGCTTGCCCGGGGTTCCCGCGGCCAGCAACACGGCCGCGGCCGAAGCGGCCTGTCCCAGACATACCGTCTGGATGTCCGCCCGCACGTACTGCATGGTGTCGTAGATCGCCATCAGCGAGGTGAACCCGCCGCCCGGCGAGTTGATGTACATGGTGATGTCACGGTCGGGGTCCAGCGACTCCAGCACCAGCAGCTGCGCCATGATGTCGTTCGCCGACGCGTCGTCGACCTGGACGCCGAGGAAGATGATGCGTTCCTCGAACAGCTTGTTGTACGGGTTGGATTCCTTGACCCCGAAGCTGGAGTGCTCGATGAACGACGGCAGGATGTACCGCGCCTGGGGCTGGACCTGAGGATTCACTGTGCTTCTCCGTTGACGTGGGCGGCGCGGGTGATGATGTGATCGACGAAACCGTATTCCAGAGCTTCGGGGGCGGTGAACCAGCGGTCGCGATCCGAATCCGCCTCGATACGCTCGATCGACTGGCCGGTGAATTCGGCGTTGAGCCGGAACATCTCCTTCTTGATGACGGCGAACTGCTCGGCCTGAATCGCGATGTCGGCCGCACTACCGGTCACCCCACCCAGCGGCTGGTGCATCAGGATGCGGGCGTGTGGCAACGCGTAACGCTTGCCCTTGGTGCCCGCCGCCAACAGGAACTCGCCCATCGAGGCGGCCATGCCCATCGCATACGTGGCGATGTCGCAGGGGGCCAGCACCATGGTGTCGTAGATCGCCATGCCGGCGCTGATCGATCCACCCGGCGAGTTGATGTAGAGGTTGATGTCCTTGCTGGCGTCTTCGGCGGCGAGCAACAGAATCTGCGCGCACAGCCGGTTGGCGACTTCATCGTTCACCTCCGACCCCAGGAAGATGATGCGCTCGGAGAGCAAGCGCTCATAGACCGAGTCCGTGAGATTGAGACCCTGCGAGTTCGAACGCATGTCAGTCACGACTGGGTTACCTGCTTTCTCGAGTTCTTCTGTGTCCGACCCTAACCAACCGCACCCACTGTGTGGCGCCCACGCACCCCCTGAAGTCGGCGCGTTCGCTCACAGCGTCATGCCATGTGGCCTTAGCCGGCCCCCTGGGCCGCGTCGGCGCTGTCCGCGTCGGCGGGCTCTGCTGAGTTTTCTGTATCCCCATCGGCGTCCACGCCGGCGTCTCCGTCGGCGTCGTCGTCCAACAAGTCCGTTACGTCGTTCTCCGGCGGCTTGCCGAAGAACTCACTGGTGTCGATCGTGTTGCCGTCGGTGTCGGTCACCGTCGCGGCCTGGGCCACGGCCTTGACCGCCAACTCGCGCCGAACGTCGGCGAACATCGACGGAAGCTGGTTGTTTTCCTGCAGGTAGGCAAACAGCTGTTGCGGTTCGATGCCGTACTGGCGCGACGTGGGGACCAGGCGTTCGGTCAGGTCTTCCTGACCGACCTGGACCTTGAGGTCATCGGCCAGGGCGTCCAGCAACAATTGCCGCTTGACGTCCTTCTCCGAGGCGGTCCTGGCCTCAGCGTCGAACGCGTCACGCGAAGATCCTTGCTCAACGAGCAGTTCGTTGAACCTGGCCTCGTCGTTGTTGATGCCGCTGAGTGCGCTGTGCAGCACACCCTCGTACTGCGCCTGCACATACGATTCCGGCGTCGGCACGTCGACCCGCTCGAGCAGGGCGTCGATGGTGGCGTTGCGAATCTGCTCCGCCTGGCCGACCCGCTTGGCTTGCAGCACCTGCTCGCGAAGGCTTGCGCGCAGCTCGTCGATGGTGTCGAACTCACTGGCCAACTGCGCAAACTCGTCGTCGGGTTCGGGCAGTTCGCGCTCCTTGACCGACTTGACCGTGACGGTGACCTCGGCATCGCGCCCGGCGTGATCTCCGGCCGCCAGCTTGGCGGTGAATACCCGCGACTCGTCCACCGACAATCCGACCACCGCATCGTCGAGACCCGTGATAAGCCGGCCGGAGCCGACCTCGTGGGACAACCCTTCGGCGGCGGCGTTAGGCACGTCCTCGCCGTCGACAGCCGCCGACAAGTCGATCGAGATGAAGTCCCCCGTGGCCACCGGGCGCTCCACTCCGGTCAGCGTGCCGAACCGGGCACGCAACGACTCCAACTCGGCGTTGACCTCGTCGTCGGTGGCCTCGATCGCATCCACCGAAACCGACAGCCCGGTCAGGTCCGGCAGTGCAATTTCCGGTCGAACGTCCACCTCAGCGGTAAAGGCCAGGTCCTGGCCATACTCCTTTTGAGTCACCTCGATGTCCGGTCGGCCCAGCGGCTGGATCTCGGACTCTGCCAACGCCTGGCCGTACCGGCTGGGCACGGCATCGTTGACGATCTGGTCCAACATCGCTTCCCGGCCAAAGCGAGCCTCGAGAAGCTTGACCGGCGCCCTCCCCGGCCGGAAGCCGGGCAGCCGCACCTGTTTGGCCAGCTCTTTGTAGGCCCGCTGGAAATCAGGCTCGAGTTCGGCGAAGGGCACCTCCACCTTGATGCGAACCCGGGTGGGGCTCAACTGCTCGACACTGCTCTTCACGGATCTGCTCCTTGGTGGTTGTTCGTGGCGGTGAGTTGGTCGGGGTGACAGGATTTGAACCTGCGGCCTTCCGCTCCCAAAGCGGATGCGCTACCAAACTGCGCTACACCCCGGACTGACCTCGCGATCCTACGGCCCGGCGGCGGCGGGCCTGCAAGGACCTCCAGGGTCCGACAGGGTCCTCGAGGAAGTCGCGCCGCGTCCCAAGCGGTCACATGACTGCGTCGATTAGATTTGATCTCAGCCACCACGTAGAGTTTCGCTCGACTTGCTACATGCGGGCGTAGCTCAATGGTAGAGCCCTAGTCTTCCAAACTAGCTACGCGGGTTCGATTCCCGTCGCCCGCTCCAAGCACGGCCTATGCACCACAGAAAGGCGCCATGAGCGACGTCGATATTTACGGCTCATGTGCGCGGAAGTTCCAAAGAGTGCGTGCTGCCTTTGAACGGAACTTCACCCAGGGCATGGAGGTCGGAGCAGCCGTCGCGGTGTGGGTGGACGGTGATCTGGTCGTCAATCTCTGGGGCGGTTCCGCGGACGCCGCCGGTACCCGGCCGTGGCGGCAAGACACCCTGACCACCGTGTTGTCCGGCAGCAAGGCGCTCACGGCCACCTGTGTCCACCAGCTCGCCGACCGCGGTGAACTGGACTTACACGCTCCGGTCGCCCGCTATTGGCCCGAATTCGGGCAGGCGGGCAAGGAAGCCATCACCGTGGCCATGGTGCTCAGCCACCGCTCCGGTGTGATCGGCCCCAACGCGCGAATGAGCTGGCAACAAGTCACCGACTGGGATTTCGTGTGCGAGCAATTGGCCTTGGCCGAGCCGCGGTGGGAGCCGGGTAGCGCCCAGGGCTACCACATGACCACGTTCGGTTTCATCCTCGGCGAGGTATTCCGCCGGATCACCGGGCGCACGGTCGGGCAGTATCTGCGCACCGAGATCGCCGAACCGATCGGCGCCGACGTCCACATCGGCCTGTCCCCCTTCGACCAGAGCCGCTGCGCCGAGCGGGTCAACAAGCCGCACGCCCGAGACCTGCTGGCCGATGTGCAAGCCCCCAGCGACCCCACCAGCCTCGACGACCACCCCAAGGCGGGGCTGTCGATTGCGATGGGGTTTGCCCCCGATGACGAACTTGGCTCCAACGACCTGCACCTGTGGCGCCAGCTGGAGTTCCCCGGCACCAACGCGCAGGTCTCCGCGCTGGGATTGGCAACGTTCTACAACGCACTGGCGCAGGAGAAACTGCTGAGCCGCGAGCACATGGATCTGGTCCGGGTCTCGCAGGGCGGCTTCGACACCGACCTGGTGCTCGGGCCGCGGGTCGCCGATCACGGCTGGGGCTTGGGGTACATGCTCAACCAGCGCGCCGTAAACGGTCCCAACCAGAAAATCTTCGGCCATGGCGGCCTGGGCGGGTCGTTCGGTTTCGTCGACCTCGAACACCGGATCGGCTATGCGTACGTGATGAACCGCTTCGACGCCAGCAAGGCCAACGCCGACCCGCGCAGCGTCGCGTTGAGCAACGAGGTCTACGCGGCACTTGACGTTGCCGCGGACTAGCTCGCCGCGGCCAACCCGAACGAGCGCACCCTGCCGAACCGATGTCGGCAGGGTGCGGCCATCCGGCTAGGCGTCGTCAGGGATCAGTGCGGACCACCCGGCCCGCCCAGCCCCTCTCCCGGCCCCCGGGACCACCCGGCCCGCCCGGTCCCTGCTGCCCAGGTGCGGGCTCTCCCGGCCCTCCCGGACCTGCGTGACCGGGCTGGGGGTTGGGTCCTGGCCCACGCCAGTTGTCGTGACAGTGACCCATGTCCCAGTTTTGCCCCCAGCCGGGATCCCAAAAGTCGCCCGGGCACCACTGCGTGGGGGCGCCGGGCTGCGCCGCAGCCTCGGATGCGACGCCTACTCCGGCCAGTCCCAGACCGAGGACCATTGCCAAGCCTGTTGCAGCTAAACGTGGGTAAGTTTTCATAGGCACCAGACTTACCCGGCCAACCTGTAGCCAATCTGAAGAATCGTGCCCAACCTGGGGCCGACAACCGAAGTGCCAGAACGCAAGTCAGGTGACGTCACGTTGCGCACCTAGATAGTGATCAAGATCACGCCTGACAGGAGGGGCACCAAAAGACGTTGCGGCCCTCGAGTACGGCCGTACCGACCGTGGCCCCACACACCCGGCATGGATCTCCCGCGCGCCGGTACACGTAGGTGCGAGGCCGTCCCGCCGCGTACGACGGTGCCCCGTGGTCATGTTCGGGACGAACCACAACGATCTTGCCGCCGCGCAAACCGACTTTCATCAGTGCCACCAGATCGGTCCAGGCCGCGCTGAACTCCGCTTCGGTGATCCGCTGACCGCTGCGGTACGGGTCGATGCGGTGCCGAAACAACAACTCGCTGCGATAGACGTTGCCGACCCCCGCCATCACCTTCTGGTCCATCAGAAGTGCACCGATCGGCCTGCGCGACTTGGCGATCCGAGCCCACGCCCACGACGGGTCGGCATCCTTACGCAAGGGGTCAGGTCCCAGCCGGGCGAGCACATCGGCAACCTGGGCGTCGTCGATCACCTCACATACGGTGGGCCCGCGCAGGTCGGTGCCGTATTCGGCACCAACCATCCGCATCCGCACCTGCCCGACCGGGTCGGGAAGAAGCTCACCGGCAGAACGTACCCATTCGGTGAAAGCCCCGTAGAGACCGAGGTGCACGTGCACCACCGGACCGCCGGCATAGTGATGGAACAGATGCTTGCCCCATGCGCTGGCGGCGCGCAACACTCGGCCATCTACCGCGCCGGCCGAGTCCGCGAATTTGCCTTGCGGACTCGATACCACCACCGGCGCACCGGCGAACCGGCGCTGATGCAACCGCGCCAACCGGTGCAACGTATGCCCTTCGGGCACAGGTGCTCTCAGTCCTGAGCGCCGGGCACCGGCGGCGCTTGGTGGGTCCGCTCGTACTCGGACAAGATGTCGATTCGACGTTGATGCCGCTCGGCTTTGGACCACGGTGTGGACAGGAAGGCGTCGACGATAGCCAGCGCCTCTGCAACGGTGTGCATCCGACCGCCGATGCCGATGAGCTGCGCGTTGTTGTGCTCGCGCGCCAACGATGCGGTTTGCTCGCTCCAGGCCAGAGCGCAGCGGGCACCGGGGACCTTGTTGGCGGCAATCTGCTCACCATTGCCCGATCCGCCCAGCACGATGCCCAGGCTGCCCGGGTCTGCCACGGTGCGTTGCGCGGCGGCGATGCAAAACGCCGGGTAGTCGTCCTCGGCGTCATAGGTGAATGCACCGCAGTCGATCGGCTCGTGCCCAGTTGCTTTCAGGTGCTCGATGATCTGCTGTTTGAGCTCCAGGCCGGCGTGGTCGGCCCCCAGGTAGACGCGCATGCCCGACATCCTTCCCTGGCGGAAGTCAGCTATGCAAAGCGCGGCGTGTCGCGCCACGTTGGGCGAACCGGCGGGCTCGGCCCGCTCAAGACTCGGCGACGCCCGTCGGCGGCGCGTCGTCCCGATCGATCATGGTCCACTCGTCAAACGGATCGCGACCGTGCAGTACCGCGTCGACCTTTGCCCGGTCAATCGTCTTGGTCCACCAGCCCACCAGGATTGTCGCGACCGCGTTGCCGGAAAAGTTCGTCAGCGAACGGGCCTCCTTCATGAAGGTGTCTGTCCCCGCGACCAGCGCGACACCACCGAGGAGCTCGGGACGATAGGCCTGCAAGCCGCTGGCCAACGCGGCCAGACCCGCACCACTCACGCCGGCGGCGCCCTTGGAGGCAAAGATCATGAACACCAGCAGCGAGATCTGCTCGCCCCACGCCAACGGCCGTCCGAGTGCGTCGGCGATGAACAGCGACGCCATGGTCAGATACAGCGCGGTGCCATCGAGGTTGAACGAATACCCGACGGGCACCACCACCCCGACGGTCGCGGGTTCGACGCCCAGGTGCTTCATCTTGGCGACAAGTCGCGGCAACACCGCCTCTGACGACGACGTGGCAAAGATCAGCAGATACTCCCGGGCCAGGTAGCGAACCAGCCGGAAGATCGACACCCCAGAAACCACGTAGAGCAACACGCCCAGCACACCGAACACGAACACCGCACACGCCAGGCAGAAGCCAACCAACAGGATCAGCAGGTTGGCCACGGCACCCCAACCGGTGGCCCCGATGATGCTGGCGATCCAGCCGAATGCGCCGATGGGCGCCAGCCACAGCAGCATGCCAAGCACCTTGAAAACCAGCTTCTGCAGGTACTCGACGCTACGCAGGATGGGCTCACCCGCAGCGCCCATGCCCTGGACCGCGAAGCCGACCAACAGCGCCACAAACAGTGCCTGCAGCACGTTGCCATTCGTCAGACCCGACAACAACGAGGTGGGGATGACCTGATCGAGCAGGCCGTGCATCCAGCCCGACGGCGGCGCCGCGTCGGCCACCTCGACGCCGCTGCCCATTGACTCGACGGACAGATGCAGACCGCGAACCGTCCCAATCAGGTTGCCGACGAAAAGGCCGATCCCCAGCGCCGCCGTTGACATCACCAAGAAGTAGAGGAACGCCAGTCCCCCGACCTTGCCGAGCAGCGCGGCCCGGTTCAGCGAACCGATGCCCAACACGATGGTGCAGAAGATCACCGGCGCAACCATCATGGTGATCAGGTTGACGAATGTCGTCCCGAGGACCGCGACGTGTGGGCCGATCGACGGCACAGCCAGCCCGGCGATCACCCCGAGGATCACCGCGCCGATGACCGCGAAATACAGCCAGCGGGTGCGGTCGGGACGCTTCTTGCTCGCCCGTGGATCGGTAGCTGGGGGCTGATCCAGCGGGGTAGTCATCGACGACTACCTAGCAGGCCGCACAGTCATAATTCCGCACATCCGATCGGCCGGGAATCGACACTGGCCGGATTATAGATGCGCCTGACCGGCGATGTTCAGCACTTGGCCAAGCGGTTACGCACCCGCGTTCAGTCGAATTCGGGCGGCTCGGTGCGGGTCCGCTTGAGCTCGAAGAAGTGCGGGTAGGCGGCGAAAGTCACCGAGGCGTCCCATAGCTTGCCGGCTTGTTCGCCCCGCGGAATCCTGGACAGCACCGGCCCAAAAAAGGCGACACCGTTTACGTGGATGGTCGGGGTGCCGACGTCATCGCCCACCGCGTCCATCCCGGCATGGTGGCTCTTGCGCAGCGCATCGTCATAGGCGTCGCTGGTGGCGGCCGCAGCCAGATCGGCGGGCAGACCAGCGTCGGCCAGCGACAGCTTGATCACCTCATCGAGGTCTTTGTTGTCCTCGTTGTGAATCCGGGTGCCCATCGCGGTGTAGAGCGAGGCCAGCGCACCGGCACCGTGCGCCTGCTCCGCCGCAATCGCTACCCGCACCGGTCCCCACGCCTTGGCCATGGCTTCGCGATATTGCTCGGGCAGACCTTCGCGATTCTCGTTCAGGATGGCAAGGCTCATCACCCGGAAGTTCACTTCGATGTCGCGGACCTTCTCCACCTCGAGGATCCAGCGCGAGGTGATCCAACACCACGGGCACAGCGGGTCGAACCAGAAGTCGGCAATAGATTTTTCGGCGGCCTGATCGGGCATGGCGTGCGGTCCTCTCGTCGGTGGTCAATTCAGCGCAACCGGGGCCACCCGCTGATTGTTCCCGGATCGCCCCACCGAGGGAGATGCATTTTCTCCCCGGTCAGCCGGCCTGGCCGGAGTGGCCCGAGTTGCCGGTCGCACCGGTCGCACCGTTGGCACCGGCCGCAGCACCCCCACCCTCACCGAACCCACCGGCGCCGCCCAAACCACCGGCCCCGCCGCTTCCGCCACCGCCGGCGGCACCGCCGAGCCCCGAACCACCGGAGTGACCGATCAGCCCGCCCGCGCCACCGGCGCCGCCATTTCCGCCGTTGCCGCCATCACCGCCGGCACCGCCATCACCGCCATCACCGCCATCACCGCCGACACCACCCTGCCCGGTGTGGAACGGGCCACCGCCGAACGCGCCGTCGCCAGCGGCTCCGCCGGCACCACCCCCGCCACCGACAGCGCCGGTTCCGCCGATACCGCCGCCACCACCGGCACCACCGATGCCGCCATCTCCGAACAGCAGTCCACCCTGACCGCCGACACCACCATTGCCGCCGTCGCCGGCAAGGCCGGCAGCAACGCCATCACCGCCGCGTCCGCCCATACCGCCGTTGCCGCCGGTCGCGGATTGCCCGGGAAAGACATTCGCGTTCACATCCGCGCTGCCCCCCGCGCCACCGATGCCACCCGCCGCGCCCGCCCCGCCGGCCCCGCCGTGGGCACTGCCGGTGCCGAGCACGGTACCGGCGGAACCACCCGCTCCGCCGGCTCCGCCGATGGCTCCGGCGCCGCCGGCGCCACCAGCACCACCAGTGGCAACCGCCCCGGTCCCTGCGGTGGCGTCGCCGCCGGCACCGCCGCCGCCGCCCATCGCGCCGGAACCCCCGTCACCGCCGCCGCCACCAGCACCACCGGTGACATTGGGGGTACCCGTTGGTGATTGGGCCCAGGCGGCGCCGCCACGGCCACCCACGCCGCCGATCTCCCCGGCGGTAGTTCCGTCGGCGCCGGCGTGGCCGCCAGCAGCGGTGCCATCGATGACATCATGACCCTGCTGGCCACTATCGGCGTAGCTGAATGGGGCGTCAGCCGGGACAGGATTGACGCCATCGGCCCCGGCCCCGCCTGCCCCGCCGATTCCGCCGTTGCCGCCGTGACCCCACAGCCCCGCACTGCCGCCGGCACCGCCGTTGCCACCTAGGCCCGCGGTGACACCAACGCCCCCCCGCCGTTGCCGCCATTGCCGAACAGCATCCCGCCCGCGCCACCGGTACCCCCTGCCGCACCGAACCCACCCGTGCCGCCGTTACCGCCATCACCGATGAGCCCGGCGCTACCGCCATTGCCGCCGGCCTGGCCGGCCACGCCGCCGGCCGCCCCGTCACCACCGCTACCGATGAGCCACCCACCATTTCCGCCGTTGGCGCCCGGGGTCGTCGCATCGGCGCCATTGCCGAACAATGGCCGCCCGGTAAGTGTCTGAACTGGAGAGGTCACCAGATTCGCGGCCTGCTGCAGCGAAGTGTTGGCCGCCTCAACTGCGGAATAGCCGCCCGCACCCGCAGTCAACGCCCGCACAATCTGGTCGTGAAGTGCCGCCGTGTGGGCACCGAAGGTCTGATAGGCCTCAGCCTGCGCCTCGAAGCACGCGGCTACGGCCGCCGAGATCTCATCGCCCCCCGCGGCAAGCACCGCCCTCGTCGTAGCCGCCGCGGCACCATTGGCCGCGCCGATCGTCGAACCGATATTCGCCAAATCCGCTGCCGTCGCCGCCACCATCTCCGGGTCCACCACCACAAAGGACATCGCTCAGTCTCCTATCAGCCACGGCACCGCTAGCACTTACCGACCATCAAAATTCGAGAGCATTGGCACCACACCCTAGCCGAGTCGGCACTACAATTTCTCGCAAATGCGTTGTGGGGGAACGTAATTCACCGGTGGATGATTATCGCGGGCAGGCGAATCGGGTTGGCCCCGCTTGCCCAGGGCACCACTGACCACAGCACCGGCCAGCCTTACCACGATCTTGCAGCGGGGCTGTCGTGTGCAGTGCCAGCGCAGCCGATATCTTGGACGCCGTGGCTCTTCCAAACCTCACCCGGGATCAAGCTGTCGAACGCGCCGCCCTGATCACGGTCGACAGTTACCAGGTCAACCTCGATGTGACCGGCGAGCGCACGTTCCGCTCGACCACCACCGTGATGTTCGACGCGCTGCCCGGCGCCGATACGGTGATCGACATCGCCGCCGAGGGCGTCCGCAGCGCCAACCTCAACGGCCAAGAGCTGGATGTCTCTGGTTACGACGAATCCACCGGAATCCCCCTGCGCGGGCTGTCGCATCGCAATGTCGTCATCGTCGATGCCGACTGCAGGTACTCCAACACCGGCGAAGGCCTGCATCGTTTCGTCGACCCGGTTGACGGCGAGGCCTACCTGTACTCGCAGTTCGAGACCGCCGATGCCAAGCGCATGTTCGCCTGCTTCGATCAGCCCGATCTGAAGGCCACTTTCGAGATCCGGGTGACCGCGCCTCAACACTGGAAGGTGATATCCAACGCCGCCGCGGTCGAGGTCTCACAGAGCCAGTCGGCCGCCGTGCACAGCTTCGGGGTCACCCCCCGGATGAGCACCTATCTGGTGGCACTGATCGCTGGACCGTACGCAGTCTGGAACGACACCTACAGCGACGAACACGGCGACATTCCCCTGGGCATCTACTGCCGCGCGTCGCTGGCGCAGTACATGGACGCCGAGCGGTTGTTCACCCAAACCAAGCAGGGATTTGGCTTCTACCACAAGTACTTTGGCATTCCCTACGCGTTCGGCAAGTACGACCAGTTGTTCGTCCCGGAGTTCAATGCCGGTGCCATGGAGAACGCCGGCGCGGTGACTTTCCTCGAGGACTACGTGTTCCGCAGCAAGGTCACCCGGGCCTCCTACGAGCGGCGCGCCGAGACGGTGCTGCATGAGATGGCGCACATGTGGTTCGGCGACCTGGTCACCATGACCTGGTGGGACGACTTGTGGCTCAACGAATCCTTCGCGACTTTCGCTTCGGTGCTGTGCCAAAGCGAGGCCACGGAATTCACCGAGGCCTGGACAACCTTCGCCACGGTCGAGAAATCCTGGGCTTACCGGCAAGACCAGCTGCCCTCGACCCATCCGATCGCCGCGGACATTCCCGACCTGGCGGCGGTGGAGGTGAACTTCGATGGGATCACCTACGCCAAAGGCGCTTCGGTGCTCAAGCAGCTCGTCGCCTATGTCGGACTCAAGCACTTCCTGGCCGGGCTGCGGGACTACTTCCGTGCCCACGCATTCGGCAATGCGACATTCAGCGATCTGATCACCGCACTGGAAAAGGCATCCGGGCGCGACTTGTCCAATTGGGGTCAGCAGTGGCTCAAGACCACCGGTCTCAACACGCTGCGCCCGGACTTCGACGTCGATGCCGACGGCCGGTTTACCCGGTTTGTGGTGCAGCAAAGTGGCGCGGCGCCCGGTGCGGGCGAGACCCGGGTGCATCGGCTGGCGGTGGGCGTCTACGACGACGATGTCGCCGGCGGGTCGGGAAAGTTGGTGCGAGTCCATCGAGAAGAACTCGACGTCGTCGGGACGGAGTCGGAAGTCCCTGCCCTGGTTGGTGTGCCTCGCGGGAAACTCATCCTGGTCAACGATGACGACCTGACCTATTGCTCGCTGCGGCTCGACGGTGACTCGCTGCAAACGGCGTTGGGGCGCATCGCCGACATCGCCGAACCGTTGCCGCGCAGCCTGGTTTGGTCCGCGGCCTGGGAGATGACACGCGAGGCCGAGCTGCGTGCGCGTGACTTCGTGTCGCTGGTGTCAGGCGGCATTCACGCCGAGACGGAAGTCGGCGTGGCACAGCGACTGCTGCTGCAAGCCCAGACGGCGCTGGGTTCCTACGCCGAACCGGGTTGGGCCAGCGAAACGGGTTGGCCGCAGTTCGCCGATCGGCTGGTGGAATTGGCCCGCGCGGCCGATGCCGGGTCCGATCATCAGCTGGCCTTCATCAACGCGCTGTGCACGTCGGTGCTCTCGCCCCGCCATGTGGAGACGCTGGCGGCGCTGCTGGACAATGACCCGGCCGAGTTGGGATTGGCCGGCCTGGAAGTCGATACGGACCTGCGCTGGCGCATCGTCACCGCGCTGGCGACCGCCGGCGTCATCGACAGCGATGGACCGGAGTCACCCCGCATCGACGCCGAGGAAAAGCGCGACCCGACCGCCACCGGCAAGCGCAGCAGTGCGCACGCCCGTGCGGCGCGGCCGCAGTTCCCGGTCAAAGACCGCGCGTTCACCACGGTGGTCGAGGATGACACGCTGGCCAACGCCACCGGCCGAGCCATCATCTCGGGAATCGGCGCCCCCGGACAAGGTGAGCTGCTCAAGCCCTTCACCGCCCGCTATTTCGAGGTGATTCTCGGGGTATGGGAGCGCCGATCGAGCGAGGTCGCCCAATCGGTGGTAATCGGCTTGTACCCCTACTGGGACATCACCGAGGAAGGCGTTGCCGCCGCCGACCGTTTCCTGGCCGACCCCGAGCTAGCACCCGCGCTGCGGCGGCTGGTGTCCGAGGGCCAGGCCGCGGTCAAGCGGTCGTTGCGAGCCCGACGGTTCGACGCCGCGCTCTAGCGCGGCCGTGTGCCCTCGCGAGGGTGCGCAACCATACGCCGACACGCCCTGTTGGGCGTACAGCTGCGCACCCTCGCGGGCAGACGCGCGGCGACTAGGCCGGGGTGATTCCCGAGCTGAGCACGCGGATGGCGCTGACCAGCCCATCGATCAGGTTGCCCTGCTCGAACGCCGACGTGGCGGCGGCAACTCCCAACGGAGCCGCCGACTCGGCGCCGCGCCCCCGCAGGTTCGCGCCATAGACAACCTCGACGGCGCATTGGTCGGGTGAGACCGCAACCAGCACCGCGCCGTTGGGTGTCGGCACCTTGGCCAAGATCGCGCGCGCACGAGCGGCGGTGTCACTACCCAAATCGCCGAGGTACACCGCGAAACGCGCGTTGGACGCACGCGAGGCGTACTTCAGGGCGTCATCGACGGCCACGAGGTCGTCGATCGGGAACGGGTAGTGCACGGACAATTCCCCGGGTTCGGTCACCCTGGATATCCGTCCGCTGCTGGTGAATACCGAACCCCGCGGCAGGTCAGTGGGCTCGATCGTCGCTACGTCACCATGTGCCACTGGCGCCACCTCCAACTGAGAATTCCGAGGAACCATGCCCGCCGTGTCCGTGGGCGTCTCCGACAGCCTCATCGGTGGCGGCCCACAGGATCGGGGGATGCGTCCATTTCTCCGACAGTTCGTAGGTGGCCGGGTGCGGTCCCTTGCGGGTCAAGAAGATCGCTCCCAGGACAACCACCAAGAACAACGGTATTCCGACGAAAAAGAGATGAATCTCCATAACGCTCACGCCCCAAACCGTATCCCACCGAGGGTTCACCCGGCGCAGTTAGGACACGAATTTGATCACCGCGACAGTGTCGGCCAGTCGCGATGACAACGCTAGGCAGCGCCCTCGCCGAGGTATCGGGCCCAGGATGGGTCCAATTCCTTGATCGTCGAGAGCAGTCGCCAGTGCTGACCGGTCGGCGGCAGCGGCGTTCGGCGCAGTGACCAGCCAAGTTCGGTGAGCAGCTTGTCACCCTTGCGGTGATTGCACGCTGAGCAGCACGCGACGCAGTTCTCCCACGAATGCTCACCCCCGCGACTGCGCGGCACGACGTGGTCGACGGTGTCGGCTTTCGCCCCGCAGTAGGCACAGCAGAAACGGTCACGGTGCATCAGCGCGGCACGGGTCATCGGAACCCGGGCACGGTAGGGCACCCGGACGTAGGTCCGCAGTTGGATTACCGAAGGAACCACGATGGTTTGGGTCGCCGAGTGGATGACCGGCCCTGCCGGGTCGTCGTGCACCACGTCAGCCTTGCCACAGATCACCATGACGATCGCGCGGCGCATCGGCAAGGCGGTGAGCGGTTCGTAGGTGGAGTTCAGCAGCAGCACCCGCCGGCGGCTCCAGATCGACGCGGTCTCGTGGCGGTTGGGCGGATGGGTATCGACACTGTGCAGACATGACGCGGTCCCAGTCATGCTGGCCGCGGCGCCGTGGTTGCGGTGGCCGCGGCGCTTCTTGCCCTGCGCCATAGATCCTCCGGGCAACAGTCCACCACGATTTGCCGCCGATCGCACGCCTTTTGCCACGTCGACGCCGTGTCACTTGGGTGAACAACAGGGTCTAACGGGTCGCCCGCAACAGCCAGCCAAGACAAATGGCCCACAATGGAAGGGATGGATCAGATGACCGAGCCCTTCTACGACGCTGTCGGGGGGGCCAAGACCTTCGAAACAATCGTGTCCCGCTTCTACGAGTTGGTCGCCGAGGACGAGATATTGCGCCCGCTGTATCCCGAAGAGGACCTATCGGGCGCGGAAGAACGCCTGCGGATGTTCCTCGAGCAGTATTGGGGCGGCCCGCGCACCTATTCTGAGCAGCGCGGACACCCCAGGCTGAGGATGCGGCACATGCCTTTCCGAATCACGCCGATCGAGCGCGACGCCTGGCTGCGGTGCATGCACACGGCCGTCGCTGCCGTCGATTCGCAGACCCTGGACGACGATCATCGTCGCGAGTTGCTCGACTACCTGGAAATGGCCGCCCACTCACTGGTCAACTCACCATTTTGATGGCGGCCGACGGCGACGAAGCGAAGCCGTGGTGGTCCACCGCGGTTTTCTACCAGGTCTATCCCCGATCGTTCGCGGACAGCAGCGGCGACGGTGTTGGTGACTTGGACGGGGTCGCGGCCCGGCTCGATCACCTGGCCCACCTCGGTGTCGACGGGATCTGGCTGAACCCCGTCACGGTGTCGCCGATGGCAGACCATGGCTATGACGTCTCCGATCCCCGCGACGTCGACCCACTGTTCGGCGGCATGGCCGCACTCGAGCGGCTCATCGCGGCGGCGCACCGGCGCGGCATCAAGATCATCATGGACGTGGTGCCCAACCACACCAGTTCGGCGCATCCCTGGTTTCAGGCCGCGCTTGCCGCAGGACCAGGCAGCATCGACCGAGATCGGTACTTCTTCCGCGACGGGCGCGGACCCGGCGGCGTGCGGCCGCCCAACAACTGGGAGTCAGTCTTCGGCGGACCGGCGTGGACCCGGGTGACCGATCCGAACGGCACGCCCGGCCAGTGGTATCTGCATCTGTTTGATACCGAACAACCAGATCTGAACTGGGACAACCCCGACGTCTTCGACGGCTTCGAGAAAACGCTGCGCTTCTGGCTGGAACGCGGGGTGGACGGCTTCCGTATCGACGTTGCGCACGGCATGGCCAAACCACCCGGGCTTCCGGACACATCGGACGTCGCAGAGGTATTGCGCCACACCGACGACGATCCGCGCTTCAACCACCCGAATGTGCACGCGATTCACCGCGACATCCGGACGGTCATCGATGAGTACCCGGCCGCGGTGACCGTCGGCGAGGTGTGGGTACACGACAACGCTCGCTGGGCGCAGTATCTGCGACCCGATGAGCTGCATTTGGGTTTCAATTTCCGGCTGGCGCGAACCGACTTCGATGCGGCCGAGATTCACGCCGCGGTGCAGAACTCGCTGCAGGCCGCCGCGATGGCGAACGCCGCTCCCACCTGGACACTGGCCAATCACGATGTGGGCCGGGAGGTCACCCGCTACGGCGGCGGGCCCACGGGGCTGCACCGGGCCCGGGCCATGGCGATGCTCATGCTCGCCCTGCCGGGCGCCGTGTTCCTCTACAACGGGGAGGAACTCGGGCTGCCGGATGTGGACCTGCCCGACGAGGTGTTGCAGGACCCGACCTGGGAACGTTCCGGACGTACCGAACGCGGCCGTGACCGGTGCCGGGTTCCGATGCCGTGGTCGGGTACGACTCCCCCGTTCGGGTTCTCCAGCTGCGCTGACACCTGGTTGCCGATGCCGCCCGAATGGGCGGCGCTGACCGTCGAAAAGCAGCTTGAGGATGCCGGTTCGACGTTGGCGTTTTTCCGGCGTGCGCTCGAATTACGCAGGAAGCGTAGGGAATTCGACGGAAACGAAATCCGGTGGCTGAGCGCCCCACGCGGCGCGCTGATATTTCGCCGCCCGGCTGGGTTGGTGTGCGCGCTCAACGCCGGCGACCGCCCGCTGACGCTCCCGGACGGCGAGCTGCTGCTGGCCAGCGCGCCACTAGTCGACGGCGCGTTGGCGCCCGATGCGGCGGCCTGGCTGGTGTAACGACGCGGCGGCCAAGCCCCGTTGGCTCCGAACAGCCAGGCGCCGTTGCCGCCGCTACGCCAGCATCATGGAACGCTCCCGGTCCCGCCGGTGCCGAACCGGATCGGCCGACAGCGAATCCGAACTTGCCTCCAACACGCCGGTCGACTTGGCGCAGCAAAGCATCGCCGGCGTATACCGTTCCTCCCACAAACGCACAGGGAAGGTAGGCGGTGAGCAAGAGCCCCGTCGATGCGATGTCGCGTCGCGAGTTTTTGGCCAAGGCCGCCGCCGCCAGCGGGGCCGGTGCCGTCATGTCCTTGGCCGGCCCGGTCATCGAAAAGGCCTACGCAGCGGGGCCATGTTCGGGTCACCTGAGCGACATCGAGCACATCGTGTTGTTCATACAGGAGAACCGGTCGTTCGACCACTACTTCGGCAAGCTTTCGGGCACCAACGGATTCGACAGCGGCTCACCGCTGTTCGCCCAGAAAGGCTGGAACCCCCAAACACAGTCCAACGATCCGGCCGGAACCACGATCCCCTACCGCTTCGACACCACGCGAGGCCCGCTCGTTGCCGGTGAGTGTGTCAACGACCCAGGACACGACTGGATCGCCATGCACAACGCCTGGAACAACGGCGGCAACGACAACTGGCTGCCGGCCCAAGCCGCGGTCAGTGCGCTGCAGGGCAACACCCCGGTGACGATGGGCTATTACCAGCGCGAAGACATCCCGATCCACTACCTGCTGGCCGATACGTTCACGATTTGCGACGGCTACTTTTGCTCGCTCATCGGAGGAACGTCGCCAAACCGGCTCTATTGGATGAGCGGCACTATCGATCCCGATGGCGCCAACGGGGGGCCGCTGCTGGTAGACCCCAACATCCAACCCCAGGGGCGGTTCAGTTGGCGCACCATGCCCGACAATCTCGAGGATGCCGGGGTCAGCTGGAAGATCTACCAGAACAAGCTGCTGGGGGCGCTGAACAATACGGTCATCGGCTATGACGGGATGCTCAATGATTTCAAGCAGGCCCAGAATCCGCGGACGAATCTAGCCCGTTACGGCATCGCGCCGACCTACCCCAGAGACTTCGTCTCCGATGTCCGCAACAACCGGCTGCCCAAGGTCTCCTGGGTGCTGCCGGGGTTCCTGTTGTCCGAGCACCCGGCGTTCCCGGTGAATGTGGGCGCCGTGGCGATTGTGGACGTGCTGCGGATCCTGCTTTCCAATCCGGCGGTGTGGGAAAAGACGGCGCTCATCGTCAGCTACGACGAAAACGGCGGATTCTTCGACCATGTCACGCCGACCACGGCTCCCCCGGGAACTCCCGGCGAGTGGATCACCGTGCCCAACATCGACGCGGTCACCGGCTCCGGTGGCATACGTGGACCGATCGGTTTGGGTTATCGCGTGCCATGCTTTGTCATCTCGCCCTACAGCCGGGGCCCGCTGATGGTCCACGACACGTTCGACCACACCTCTCAACTGAAGTTGATCGAGACGCGGTTTGACGTTCCGGTCCCCAACATCAGCGCCTGGCGCAACGGCCTGGTCGGTGACATGACCTCGACGTTCAACTTCGCGGTCCCGCCGAATTCATCGCGCCCCAACCTCAGCCACCCCGCGATCAACGCCGTCCAGAAGCTGCCCCAGTGCGTGCCCAACTATGTCCTGGGCACCGTGACGAAGACGGCGGTCCCCTACCGGGTGCCGTTCCCGCAGGTGATGCCCACGCAGGAGACCCAGCCAGCGCGCGGGATTCCCAGCGGCCTCTGCTAGGCCCGCGCAGCCACCCAGACGGACGGCTCAGACGCGGTCGTCGAGTTCGGTAACGGGGTCATAGCCGGGCAGGCCAAGTTCGCGACGCATCAGTTCGGCGGTGCGTTCGGCGAACATCGAGATGGTCAGAAACGGGTTCACCCCGATGGCTCGCGGGATGACCGACGCGTCACACACGTAGAGCCCGTCGTAGGTGCCGCCATCGGCGGTGATACACGTGCCCGGCGTGGTCGACTACGCCGGCGTCGACGTTGTCGGCGGTGGCACACCCACCCATCGGATGGGCGGTGATCAGGTGCTTGCCGAGGAAGCGCTTGTCCCATCGCGGATTCTTGATGTACGTCCCGCCAATCGCCTCGACAGCGGGTTTCATGATCGCGTCGACGTCGCGGTAGACCGCTTCGGTCGGGGCCCGCGGCCAGTCGACCTTGACGGTGCCGTTCTTGCGTAGCACCAGTTCGCCGTCGGAGTTGTCGTGCACCATGATCAGGAATCCGAGCGAGTGGTTCATCGCGCCGTCGGTGTTGAAGGTGACGTCACGACGCCAGCGGTCAAGTTTGGTCGGCCGCAGGTCGCGATAGCTGGCCGCGGCCAGCCCCATCAGCCCCAAGCGGAAGCTGTCGACGAGCGCGCGGGGCATCGACAAGTCCTCCACGGTGAACCGCTTACGCACGTCGGATTGGTCGGCGCCGAAACGTATCACCGCGGTGATGCTCGGCCCGCAAGTCAGCTCGGATCGCGGCGGCCCATCGGTGGTCGCCCAGGTTTGGGTATCGGTGCGCATGTCGGTGTTGTAGGCGATCGCGAAGTTATCGCCGTTGCCGCTGAAGTTCTTACCCAGCCGCCCAGACAGTTTCAGCCCGGCATCTCTCGAGCGCATCAGGATTCCGTTGCTGCCCAGCGCGCCGGCACAGACCACGACGTGACGGGCGGTGATGACGACATCGCCGTCTTGGCCCTTGCGCGAGCCTTGACCTTTGCGCCCGGTGCGCCCAGCGATCACCCGCCAGCGGCCGTCGTCGGCGGCTTCGATGCGCTCCGCTTCGATGCCGCAAAACATCTGGGCGCCATGGTGTGCGGCCATCGGCAGATAGTTGGTCATCAGGGTGTTCTTCGAACCGGTGTTGTCACCGGTGCCATCGCCACCGTGGTTGGGGCAGCGCCGCCGCTGTACGCCGTATCTGGTCACGCGGTCTTCGGCGCTGACCGTGATGTCCAGGATCTGCAGCTGGGCACCCACGTTCTTGGCGATCTGGGTGAACGCTTCGACGCGACGCAGCGGCACGTTCTCCGCATAGGGCACGGCGCCGAGCATGCGGCGGGCTCGGCCGAAGTATTCGTCCAGGCCGCCAACACCCTCACGCTGCTGTTCCACCAACGCGCGGAACTCCCGCGGCCATGACGCCAGGAACACTTCCCGATCGGGGACGATCGCCACATTGAAGTTGATCAACGAGGTGCCGCCAAGTCCGCTGGCGTGGATCACGTCGATGGTCTTGAAGCGTTCGATCTCGATGAGGCCCAAGGGATTCGAGCGCGAGCGAAGTTCGCCAAGCGCGGCCTTCTCGGTTTCGGGGAAGGTTCCGGTGGGGTGCTCGACGCCCCGTTCCAGCACCGCGATGTCGAGTTTGCCGCCCGCTGCCGCGTTGGCGGTTGCCAGCCGCGCCGCGGTGATCGCGCCTCCATAGCCGGAGCCGAGGATCACAACGTCGTACTCGCTACGCAACGCATCGGTGTTGCAAGCCAGAACTGCAGCGGTGTCGGCCATGACAAAAACCTAGCGTCAATTTCACCCCAGCAAAACGGGTCCTCCGCTGCGGCCGCCGACCGGATCGGGAACCGGTGGTCCGCTCAACCCGGTTGGTCCGCTGCTTCGTGACCGGTATCGGTCGATCCCGAGAAGCCCAGCATGAACAACCCGGCGGCCACGCCGCACAATGCCGCGCACGCGGGCAGCAGCATCGACTGCGACATCGCGACCGAGAAGGGCTCACGCAGCAACCCGGGAAGTCGCACCGCTGTGCCGTCGCTGCCGCGCAGCGCAGGCGAGTTCCCTGGCAACGGCGGCATCTCGGCGGCGATCCGCGCTGTCATGAACGCCGCCATGCCTGAGGCGCCAAGCACGGCCCCCACCTGCCGAGCCGCTGTGTACACGCCGGCGCCCGTACCCGCCAACTGTGCCGGCAGGTCTCGCGAGCCAATGGCGGCCAGCGGCGCCCACACAAAGGGAATGGCCACGCCGAGCGCCGTGATGGGCAGCACCAGCCGCCAGATCGGCGTGCTCAAAGACATCTCGATCGATAGCCAGGTGAGCGCGACCGCCAGCATCGTGAACGCTGAACTAACCACCAGCTTCGGGTGATACCTGTCGACGATCTTGCCGACCAGGGGCGACACCACCCCACTCATGACCACCATCGGGGCAATCAATGCCGCCGAGCGGATCGGCGACAACCCCACGGCCGACTGCACGAAGAACATCGCCGGCACCATCATCGCTGTCGTCGCAAACGCGACGGCCGCCACCCCGATGCTGGACAGACTGAAGTTGCGGTCGCTGAAGATCTTCAACGGGACCAGCGGGTCACCGCGATTGACCGACTGCCAATAGACGAACACCGCGATGACCCCGACGCCGCCGATCAGCATCATCGAGGTCCACGGCGCCCACCCCGCGTGCTGACCCTCTTGCAGCGCGAACACCACGAGAAAGACACCCAGCGCCGACAGTGCGGCCCCAAGCAGATCCAGCTGCGGGCGGTGTACCGGCAAGACTGGGAGCAGCAGGGCTGCCAGCACCAGCCCGGCGAGGCCGATAGGGACGTTGATGAAAAAGATCCACTGCCAGCCCAGCGCCTGGACCAACACACCACCGGCCAACGGTCCCACCAAAGTTACGACGCCACCGGTGGCTGTCCAGATGGCCAACGCCACACCACGGCGCTGCGGCTCGAATATCCGGCTGATGATCGACAACGTCTGCGGAAATAGCAGCGAGGCGCCCAGGCCCTGCACCGCACGGGCCGTGATCAGCATCCCGATGCTGCCAGACAACCCACACCACAACGATGCCGCCGTGAACACCGCAAGGCCGATGACATAGATGTTCTTGGGACCGAATCGATCACCAAGGCGCCCGGCCACCAGCAACGGCGCCGCGTACGTCAGTAGGTAGGCACTCGTCACCCAAATCACCAGGTAGTAACTGGTGTGCTGGTCGGCCATGATGCTCGGGTTGGCGAGCATCACCACCGTGGAGTCCAGGACGATCATGAAGTAGCCGACCAACATCGCCCACAGCGCAGGCCACGGGTTCAATGATCGCGCCCGACGGGTGCCCCGAGCTATCCGCCTGGCGCGTCCGGCGACGAGGCTGGCCCCGATCATGCGTCCGCGCCGCTCCGAACCCCCTTGCGCCACTCTGCTAACGGCCGGCGCCGGCTGCGAACTGACGGGCTCGGTGCGGTGCAGAACCGCAACAAGATGGCCGGCGACTCACCCGTGTCGGCGTCGGCCAGTTCGGCGAACTCCAGCTGCAGTCGCTGTAGCTGGGCACCGTAGCTCGAAGACAGGCCATGCAGCTCTTGATCGTTGTGAGCGTAGAGAAACAGCGGCGTTGTCGGTCCTACCGCCAGCCCCTCCTGCTGTGCGCGGATCCACACGGCTTGAGAGGCCGATCCGCCACGTGCGTAATCGGCCAACGACCGGCCTTGCACGTACACCAGGGCCAGCGCCGAACTCGAAGAGAGCCGGGCGAAGCCGTCGAACCCTAAGGCCACTCCCCCATCCCACCGCGCGAGTTGGGCCGTGACCTCAGGGCGGCAGATCTGCTCGAGCATCATCAACCTGAACGCATCCAGCTCCAGACTGCGAACGTCGATGCCGCTGTTCGCGGCCGGGTCAGTTGGCCAGTGCAGCTCAGCAACCAATTCGGCATGCAGCTCCGGAGTGAGATAGCGGATGCGGTCACTGGCTCCGATAATCCTTGCCGCCCTGTCGATGTCGTCACGACTGCGCAAGACCTGCAGCCGCGCGCCCTCGCCGCGAGCGGCAAGTTCCAGCATCTCCACCGTCTAATCGGAGATCGGAGTGGGCGTCCCATAGTGCCGATTCGTCTGGCGCGCCAGCATCGGTTCGTAAAGTCGCGCCAGATCCGGGTCATCTCCGCTGCCCAGTCTTACCGTCGCGGTCAACGGAGACCGTTCGCTGACCGCACCGATCTCGATCGGCCCGAGAACGCCATGGGCAGCGGCCGCGACCCGCGCGTTGAACACCGCCGCGCCGATTCCTACCGCGCTGCAGCGCAAACCGATGTCCACCAAAGACGTGTGCTCGGGCGCGAGCTCGATGACAACACAGTCCCGATCGGCTCGGATGCGCCACGGTTGGGCGTTGCCGACCGACGGTGCACGATTGGCGGCCGCGGCGACCACGTCAACGACGTCGCCCAGCTGCGCGGCTTCGGCCAGTGGGTCGGCGTCGGCATCAGACTGCGCGGCGCAAGCCGGCCCGGCCGTCTGCCGGTCGGTGGCGTGGGCGGCGGGATCGTCGATACGGCTGAGCATCTCTTCGACGTCCATACGGATGCGGCCCGATGAAAGCGGCTGTTGTAAGCCAATTTTGCGAACGGCCTCAGCAACGCTGGCCGCCCCGAGTTGGACCTCGCTGGCCAGCTGTGGCCAGCCGGACCGCGTCGAACCAACTTCGATGAACGCCGCGGCCTCTCGCGCCGTCACCTTCTCGGGAGAGGTAATGCGATAAAGGTGTGGAATCTTGTCCCAGTCCGACAATCCGCTCAGGGCTGCGGCGTCGATGTCGCCGAGCAGGCCGTGCAGGATCGGCCGCGTCGGTTCCAGGTCGTATCGCTCGACGTCTAACAGACCGCGATAATCAGTGGCCATGATGACCGGTATCCGCCGTGCGCGCGCAGCCTCACGGACCATGACTTTCGTGTCCAGCGAGTCGCATTCCTCGACCACGATGTGCAGCCCGTCAAGAAAAGCGTCGATCGTATCTGCGGTGATGCCGGCCGTGACGACGGACACCTTCAGGTAGGGATCCAACTCAGCTATCCGGCGCGCGGCAGCGGTCGCTTTGTTCACGCCGAGGTCGAGCACCGACAAAGGGACCCGATTGAGATTGGACAGCTCCAGGTGATCAAAGTCGGCGAGCCGCAGCTCACCGGAGAGCCCTTCGGCCGCGAGGGTGTACGCGAGGGTGTGTCCGACGCTCAAGCCGACTACCCCGATACGCAACTCGGCGAGCTGATCTTGTTCCTCCTCGGTGATCAGATGCCGGTTTCGGTCTAGCCGGACAGCGCGAAACGCGTGTGGCCCCAACACACCGACGACCGTTCGTCGCCACGGGTAATGAACCCACCGGTGCCGCTCGGCAATGAGGTCGGCGTTACGGCCAGGGCGGATTCCGCGAATAATTTGCGCCTGCTCGTCAGTCCGGTCCAAGAAGTTAATCGATGGATCTGCGCGCAGACATTCCAACCGATGAGAATCCGCGGGAACGTCCGGATTAAGAATCTGCGCCCCAGCATCGTCCCCATCGCCGCTCGCCCACATGCCAGCGATACTTTCACCCACCGAAGCGCTTCGCAAGGATTTTGGGGACGCAATAGCCGTCTTCGATCCCGGCCAACAGGATCCTCATTAATTGCCACAACAGGCCCGCCGAAAAATCAAATTAGGCTCGCCGAATTCACTCGGTTCAGCGCAGCCCCCAACCGATCAACCCGCGGGTCCAACCGTCCGGACCAGAATTAAAGCACTTGCCCATCAACGGTATCCGCAGTATCAAGACCCAGTTCGACTTCGGCCACTATCCAGCCGATTGCGCACCGTTCAACAGAGCGGAAAGACCATTGCGAGCGGCAAATACTCGCGCTAGCCGAAGTTGGCCACACGCGGACCGAAAGAATCGTAGAGTTGCCACTCGAAACCCCACAACTGGGCTATCAGGAATTAAGACAATCGTTATGGGTCGGTAATAAAAAGAAAAATGGCATTATCCACCCGGTGGGGAAATCCGCTTTGCCGGTCACCGACCGCTTCCGGGCAAGCCGCGAGCCCGACTATCACCTCAACATCAAAGGCGGATGCCCGCGGCGCCGGTACACCGATCCGAATCGCGCATCCAGCCGCAACCACGTCGGCATTACCCGCACCCGAACCATCTCATCGGCATCAATCGCTTCTGCCGACTGCGGCAGGAAACCCATTGCCGTCAAGGCGAATACGCAGCGCATCGGCAGACCGACGGCGGCGTCATCGGAGCTGACCTGGATGACCTCTTGGTCCATCAGTGAGACCGGTGGACCGTGAGAGCTGCTGTGTTCCTTGACAAGTCGTGCACCACTCTGCGCCAGGTCCAGCACAACGCGCGCCGGCAGGTCTTCGAGGTGGACGAATCCGGACTCCGGCGGCAGCGCGCCCCGCCACGCCGAGTCCATCGGGTAGCCCGGATCCAGGTAGCCGGAACTGTCCGTCGCAGCAAGTCCGCGGGCCAGCGCGTCGGCGCCCACCGTTAAGTCATTGGGGCGCACTTTACCGACCACCACCCGGCTGGCCAGCACATCGAAACTGGTTGCCACCCAAGCCGTCAGCAATCCGGCGGATCGTGCCCGCAGTCGAATGATCGCGGCCGGGTCAAGCCGGATCGCATGCTCGACGAATGTGGACAGATCCGAACGATGAGCTGGGTCCGTCAACCACAGCCCGCGCTCGTCTGTCCCCGTCATTCCCGCAGCCACCGCTGCAGGTACTCCCGATGCTGTGCCGACAACCGCACCAGCCGCTGCTCTTCGATGTGCACCGCAGCGAGCTGCGATTCCGCGATGACGGCCGGCTTGGACTCCGAGGCCGCGCCGATCGAGCGGACTTCGTAGCCCAGCGTGAAGTCGACCGCCCGAAGCCGCTTCGTCCACATCGTCACCTGCAAAGGCGAATCCGCAAGCCGCAGCTGATCCTTGTAGGTGACCCGGACATCGGCGATCAGCAGGCCGATGGTGGTGATATCGGCGCCGAACGGCTCCCGGAGGAATGGGACCCGAGCCTCTTCGAGGATGGTGACCATGGTGGCGTGGTTGACGTGCTGGTACATGTCAATGTCCGACCAGCGCACCGGCACCGCAGCGACGTACCCGACGGTCATCCCGAGATCCCTCGTCCGCTGGTGCAGGTCATTCCGCGGACCTGGCGGGCGGCCACCGACAACGTCGCGAGATCCTTTTGGCCGCTATCCCGAATCTCGTTGAGTGTCCGGCGTGCCCGGTCCACCCGGGAGGCGCTGAGCTGCTCCCATTCCAGGATCTTCTGCTCACTGCTCTCATCGGGCTCACCCACGGCGATCACGTCGAAGCACAACGACCGCAGCGCACCGTAGATGTCGTCGCGAATCGCCAAGCGGGCCAATGAATGCCAGCGATCCTTTCGCGGCAGCTCGGAGACGGCGGTGAGCAAACCGTCCGCACCCAGCCGATCCACCAGGGCAAAGTAGGTATCGGCGACTTCGGCCGCGTCGATATCGGCGATGTCGGCGATGTCGATGATGTCGAGCAGGCTGTAGCGATACAGGCCGACCGCAACGCGGTACGCCAGGTCCTCGGGTGCGCCCTGGGCGATGAACTCCTCGGAGGTCTTCTCGACGATGGCCTTATCGTCGCCGCGCAACCACTCCGACATCCGCGGGGTCAACGCTTTGACCTTCGCGGCGAACCGGTTGATCTCGGCGCCGACGGCGAGCGGCTGAGGGCGGTAGTTGAGCAGCCAGCGACTGGCACGGTCGATGAGCCGGCGGGTATCCAACGTCAACCGGTCGGACAGCGCCACCGGTAGCTCCTCCGCACGGATACGGCGCCAGATGTGACTCACGCCGAAGATGGCGTCGGTGGCCATGTAGGTGCGCACCGCGTCGATCGGTGAGACACCGACGTCTTCGGTGATCCGAAAGGCGTAGGTGATGCCGGCGGTGTCCACCAGGTCGTTGATCACCATGGTGGTGACGATCTCGCGACGTAGCTGGTGCGAGCGGATCTCGGGAGCGAACCTCTCGCGCAAGGGCTTCGGGAAATAGGAGGGCAACCTCGAGGCGAACACATCCTGATCGGGCAGCTCGGTGGTCAGCATCGTCTCTTTGAGCGCCAGCTTGACGTGCGCCATCAGGGTTGCCAACTCGGGCGAGGTGAGCCCGATGCCCGCTTCCGAACGTCGCGCAATCTCCTTTTCGGAGGACAGCGCCTCCAATTCCCGGCTGACTCCGCGCTCGGCCACCAAGTACCTGATCTGGTCGGCGTGCACCGGCAGCAGGCTGACCGGGTTAGCGCGGCTGGTACCCATCAAGTCGTTCTGATCGGAATTGTCGGTGAGCACCAGCTGTGCCACCTCGTCGGTCATCGACTCGAGCAGTTGTTTGCGTTCGTCTGTTCTTACCTTGCCGGCGCTGACCAGCGAGTCGATCAGAATCTTGATGTTTACTTCGTGGTCGGAGCAGTCCACACCGGCGGAGTTGTCCAGCGCGTCGGTGTTGATCCGCCCGCCGGACAGATCGAATTCGACGCGACCCAGTGCCGTGACCCCGAGGTTGCCGCCTTCACCAATGACCTTGGCGCGCACCTGGTTCGCGTTGACCCGCACGGGATTGTTGGCACGGTCACCGACATCGGCATCCGACTCCGACTCAGCCTTGATATAGGTCCCTATGCCGCCGTTGAACAGCAGATCCACTGGGGCCTGCAGAATCGCCCGGATCAAGTTGGGCGGGGTCATCTCGGTGACGTCGCCGCCAATGCCAAGGGCATTGCGAACCTGGTCACTGACCGGGATGGACTTCTGCTCGCGGCTGTACACCCCCCCGCCCTCGCTGATCAATGACTTGTTGTAGTCATCCCAGCTGGATCGGGGCAGATCGAACATTCGCTGCCGTTCCTGCCACGAGGCAGCGGCATCCGGATTCGGGTCGAGGAAGACGTGGCGGTGATCGAAGGCAGCGATCAGCCTGATGTGCTTGCTCAACAGCATCCCATTGCCAAAGACGTCGCCGCTCATGTCGCCGACGCCCACGACGGTGAAGTCCTCGGTCTGGGTGTCGATCCCCATCTCTCGGAAGTGCCGCTTGACGGCTTCCCAGGCGCCCTTGGCGGTGATCCCCATGGCCTTGTGGTCGTAGCCCACCGACCCACCGGACGCGAACGCGTCACCCAACCAGAATCCGTAGGAGTTGGCGACCTCGTTGGCGATGTCGGAGAACGTGGCGGTGCCCTTGTCCGCGGCCACCACCAGATAGGCGTCGTCGCCGTCGCGCCGCAGCACCTCCGGCGGCGGGCTGACCACTCCGGTCGTGTGGTCGACGTTGTCGGTGACGTCGAGCAGCCCGGAGATGAACAGCTGATAGCAGGCAACGCCTTCGGCGCGAGTGGCCTCGCGGTCGGTGGCCGCGTCGCCGGTGCTCAACGGCGGCCGCTTGACGACGAATCCGCCTTTGGCTCCGACCGGCACGATGACGGCGTTCTTCACCGCCTGCGCCTTGACCAGACCGAGGATCTCGGTGCGGAAATCGTCGCGCCGGTCCGACCAGCGCAGCCCGCCTCGCGCTACCGGGCCGAACCTCAAATGCACGCCTTCGACCCGGGGTGAATAAACGAAGATCTCGTACTTGGGCCGCGGCAGCGGGAGCTCGTCGATCAGCTGGGCATCCAACTTGACTGACAAGACATCGCGGCTGCGGGCCGAACCTTCGCGTGAGACAAAGTAATTGGTCCGTAGGGTGGCCTGAACCAGCGACGCGAACGCCCGCAGAATCCGGTCGGTATCCAGACTCACCAGTGCGTCGATGTCAGCGGCAACGGCAGCAGCAGCGGCTTGCGCGTCAGGACTTACCGGTGAGCCCGCCGGCCGTGGGTCGAACAGGGCCTCGAACAATAGGACCAGTGACCGCGCGGTGGAGGGGTGCTCGTTGAGAACTGATTCGATGTAGGACTGGCTGTAGGGGAAGCCCGCTTGCCGCAGGTATCTCGAATAGGCACGCAGCAGGACCACCTGTTGCCACGTCAGCCCCGCCCGCATGACCAACTCGTTGAACCGGTCGATCTCGATCCTGCCCTGCCAGATCGCGGTGACCGCATCGGCGAATCGCTGTGCCGCCGCGGCCCGCTCGGCGGGAACCGTCGCCTTCGGGATGGTGGGATGCGGTGAGATCTTGAACTGATAGATCCAGACCGGCAACCCGTCCGGGCGGGTGACCGTGAACGGCCGCTCCTCGAGCACCACCACACCCATGCTCTGCAGCATCGGCAACAGCTGACTTAGCGAGGCAGTACAGCCCCCCAGGAACCAGGTGAGCTGGGCGACACCGTCCGCGGTGCGATCGGAGAAGACCAATTTGACCGAGTCATCAGCTAGCTCGTTGATGATCGCGATGTGGTCGATGGCGTCGGCCGGGGCGACCGCCTGCTTGTAGGCCTCCGGAAAGGCAGCCGCGTAATGCTCGGCGTCGGCGTGCCGCACCGAAGCATCGGAGGCAGCGCCGATCAGGCGGTCGGCCCAGGTGCGCGCGGCCTCGCTCAACAGCGCCTGAATCCGGCTTCGGTTGGCCTCCGAAACATCGATCGAACCCGTCGCCACGTCTTCGGGCAACCGAACCATGAAATGCATGAGCGCCCAGGGTGATTCACTGACTCTGGCAGTGAACTCCAGCCGGGTGCCGCCGAACTCGCGGACCAGGATGTCCTCGATCTGCAGCCGCACGGCCGTCGTGTAGCGATCGCGCGGCAAGTAGACCAAACACGAGACAAAGAACTGCAGCCGATCGACCCGCAGGAACAGCAGCGCTCGTCGCTGGGAGCCCAGATCCACCACCGCTTTGGCCATCGCCAGTAACTGTTCGGAGCTCAGGGTAAACAGCTCGGGACGAGGGACGGTCTGGATGACGTCCAGCAGAAGCTGGCCCGGGTGGCTCGGGTCGTTGCCGGCCAACTCCAGCGCGTCACGGACCCGATGCGAGATCGCCGGGATCTCCAAAACGTCGGCGTTCATGGCCGCCACTGTGAACAATCCAACAAAGCGATGCTCGACGATATTGCCGTCGCCGAGGCTCTCGCGTATCGCGATCGCGTACGGGTAAGCGCCGTAGCGCAGGTAACTGCCGACCCGCGCCTGCGCCAGGACCAGCAACTTGGTTTCGTCGGTAAGCCGGGGCCGCGTGCCGGTCCGCGCACGCAGCACGCCCAGGCCAGTCGAGCCGTCGCCGAGGACCATCCCGTCGTCCACCTCGCAGGGCTGATAGCCAAGCAAGAGGAAGTTTCCATTCCCCAGCCAACGCAGCAACGCCGCCACCTCTTGGTGGTCCGGAGCCGCATAGTGGCCTTCGCGATCGCTGTCGACTGCGACCGCCAATTCGCTGAGGGTGGCAATCATTGCCGGCGCATCCTTGGCGACACGCTGAACATCAGCCAAGACCTTGGGCAGCAACTGTTCGACTTCGGCGAGGGCTTTGGCCTCGACCGTCGGCGAGAGTTGGACGTGTATCCAAGCCTCACCGACGTAGGGCGAGGCGTCCAGGGACTTCGGCTCGACGCGCTGCAGCTCACCGGTGGGGCCGCGGTGCACCTCGAAGACCGGGGTCATGATGGTGGTGTAGCCAACACCAAGCCGGTGCAGGAGCACCGTCACGGAATCCATCAGCATGCTGCCGTGCTCGGTGACCACTTGCAGCGCCGGCCCGAACCCGACCGGGTCGTCCGCCGGATACACGGCGACGCGACTCTCACCCATGGGGCGGTGCTGCCCGAGCCGATAGTGCGCACTCAGCATCGCCGGCGTCACCACGGAGGCAGCGGCTTCGGCGGCTCGTTGTGAAGCCTGCGAATCCTCCTCCCCCCGACGCTGGTAGCTGTCCAGGTAGGCCTGCGAGATCCAGTCAGGAATGTCGGCGGGTTGGGTGAACGCCGTCCACGCCCCGACATCCTGCTTGGCCCCGGGATCGATCGTCATGCCGACTGCTCCAAACTCACGACTGAAACCAGCGCGCTACTTGATCGGCCCCACTCCTCACCGGCCATAGGGGCCGCATCGTCGCGGGGCACCACTTGACTGCCCCACTCCTCAGCAGCCATAGCGGCCGCATCGTCGCGGGGCCTTCGCAGAGCTGACACTAGTCGCGCGTCAACCTTCTATGAGTAACCCGGTGCGGCCGCGCAGCCTCGACGCCAAGCCGCTCAACCTTATTTTCTTCGTAGGCTCCGAAGTTCCCCTCGAACCAGAACCACTTGGCCTCGCTGTCAGCGTCGCCTTCCCACGCCAGGATGTGCGTGCACGTGCGGTCGAGGAACCAGCGGTCGTGCGAGATCACCACGGCACAGCCCGGGAAGTTGACCAGCGCGTTCTCCAGCGAACTCAGTGTCTCGACATCCAGGTCGTTGGTCGGTTCGTCCAGCAGGATCAAGTTGCCGCCCTGCTTGAGCGTCAGCGCAAGGTTGAGCCTGTTGCGCTCGCCGCCCGACAACACACCCGCGGGTTTCTGCTGGTCTGGTCCCTTGAACCCAAAGGCCGACACGTAGGCGCGCGAGGGCACTTCAGACTGGCCCACTTCGATGTAGTCGAGCCCGTCCGAGACGACTTCCCACACGGTCTTCTTCGGATCAATGCCAGCGCGAGTCTGATCGACGTAGCTCAACTTGACCGTTTCGCCGACCTTGACCGTGCCGCTGTCCGGCTCCTCGAGCCCCACAATGGTTTTGAACAGGGTGGTCTTGCCCACTCCGTTGGGGCCGATAACGCCGACGATGCCGTTGCGGGGCAAGGTGAAGGACAGGTCCTTGATCAGGGTGCGCCCGCCGAAGCCCTTGTCGAGGTGTTCGACCTCGACCACCACGGAGCCCAACCGGGGTCCGACCGGTATCTGGATCTCCTCGAAGTCAAGCTTGCGAGTCTTCTCCGCCTCGGCGACCATCTCCTCGTAGCGCTGCAGACGCGCCTTGCTCTTGGCTTGGCGCGCCTTTGCCCCCGACCGAACCCAGGCCAGCTCTTCCTGCAGCCGCTTTTGCAGCTTCGCGTCCTTTCGGCCCTGCACCGCCAGCCGATCGGCCTTCTTCTCGAGATAGGTCGAGTAGTTACCTTCGTACGGGTAGGCGCGGCCGCGATCCAATTCCAGGATCCATTCGGCGACATTGTCGAGGAAGTAGCGGTCGTGGGTGACCGCCAGTACCGCACCGGCATAGCTGGCAAGGTGCTGTTCGAGCCACTGCACGCTTTCCGCGTCGAGGTGGTTGGTCGGCTCGTCGAGCAGCAGCAGATCCGGTTTCGACAGCAGCAGCTTGCACAGCGCAATCCGCCGGCGTTCACCACCGGATAAGTTGGCCACCGGCTCCTCGGGCGGCGGGCAGCGCAGCGCGTCCATGGCCTGCTCCAGCTGCGAGTCGATGTCCCACGCGTCGGCGTGGTCCAAATCCTCCTGCAGCCGGCCCATTTCTTCCATCAGCTCGTCGCTGTAGTCGGTGGCCATCAACTCGGCGACCTCGTTGAATCGGTCGAGCTTCACCTTGATGTCGCCCAGACCCTCTTCGACGTTGCCCCGAACCGTCTTTTCCTCGTTCAGCGGCGGCTCCTGCAAGAGGATGCCGACCGTGGCCCCGGTAGCCAAGAACGCGTCGCCGTTGTTCGGCTTGTCCAAACCGGCCATGATCCGCAAGACGCTCGATTTTCCGGCCCCGTTAGGGCCGACGACACCGATCTTGGCGCCCGGGTAGAAGCTCAACGTGACGTCGTCGAGGATCACCTTGTCGCCGTGCGCCTTGCGGACCTTCTTCATCGTGTAGATGAACTCAGCCATGCCGCGGTATTGCCTTTCTAGTCTTTGGAGTTACCCCGCCGACCATCCTAGGCACCACCGCGCAGCGCTAAGCCGACAGTGGCAGTGCATTGCGATCGGCGGCGTCCGCACCCGCCGCAACGTCCGCAGTGTCAGCAACGTCGCGGGCGCTGTGGTCGTCGTTGTCGGCGACGTCCTCGCATCGCGTTGTGGCCGCGGCCGCCGCTGCCTTTTCCGGGCTCGGACCCGTGTACCCGGGCTTCTCGATACGCACAATGACGCGCGAGAGATCTGGACCGACGGAGGTTGCCCGCAGCTCGAGCGAGGAGCGGCGGTTGCCATCGCGGTCCTCGTACTCGCTGGTGTAGACGTGGCCCACGACAATCACCGGTGCACCTTTGCCCAATGCCGCCCCCACCCCGGTAACCAGCCTGCCCCAGCAGTTCACGGTGATGAACAGCGAGTTGCCCGGCTCCCAGCCGCCGTCTGCGGTCCGCCGGCGCGAATTGCTGGCGACCCGGAACTTGATGAACTCCTGATCGCCGACCTTCCGGCGCTGCGGGTCATTGACGATGTGACCGACCACGGTAAGAGGCGTTTCAAACATCTGCGCGATTCCCTTCGCTGGGTTGCTGTCGTTGGCTGTTTCGTGCCGCCCGCGGGTGGATCCGCGCGGTGCTGGCTGTCATTCACCTGCACCGCACCGACAGCCGCCCGAGGCGGGCGCGGTCCGTCCAACCCGCCTGTGGGCAAAGACGTGACTGTGGATCGAAGTCCCGAGCGTGGGGCCACGACCGCAGACCTGAAACCAACTGTCACCAGAATCTGAAAACCACCCGTCTCAGCAGGTCAACGGCGATAGCATCCAAAGGTCGTCGCATTTGCCAGCCACGGCGACCGGACAGCAAATGGAGGCTGCCACGGTGAACGCAAAGTTGAAGGGCCAGAGGATGGGCGTACGGGTGGCCTGGGTGGTCGGCACGCTGGTGGCGGCCGCTTATGCGCTGCTGGCGGTGGGCTGCTCATCGGATCTGAAAGGAACACCGGCCCCGGAGGGCGACGGCATGCCCGAAGGATGCTCAGGTCAGCTGGTACACGTCCCGGCCCCGACGTTTGTGGCACCCACACACATCGGTCTCTGAATCGGCTTCTGACCGCTCAGGGACCACGGCCTTGCTCAACAACGCGGCCGGGTGGGGTCTCACGATGCTAGGTGAGCAATGGAACGCGCCGTCCCGATATTTCTGACCGGGTTCATGGTGCTGGTGGGGCTGGACTTCCTCAGCTACCGGCTCGGCAAACAGCGCAACCGGTCACGCCCCAGCGTGTCCGCTCGCGATACCGCAGCCAACCTGTCGGTCTACGCCTTGGCCCGACTGACTCGATCGGTAGGCAGCGTCACCGCAGTGCCGCTAGTCCTGATCGCCAGTTCGCTGACGCCGATCCACCTGCCGACCTCCCAGTGGTGGACCTGGGCGTGCGCACTGGTGCTGACCGACCTGGCCTACTACGGCAGGCACCGCATGACCCATCGGATTCGAGTGTTCTGGGCCGCGCATCATGTGCATCATTCGAGTCAGTACCTCAACCTGTCCACGGGGATGCGCACCCCCTGGCTGGTCCCCGGTTGGTTGTTCATATCAGCGGTCGTCTACGTGCCGCTGGCGCTGATCGGCTTCCCCGTCTGGATGATCTTCGCTTGCCACGCAATCGTGCTCTTCTATCAGTTCCCGATCCACACCGAGCGCATCAACCGACTGCCCAGACCGATCGAGTATCTGTTCAACACGCCTTCTCACCATCGTGTGCACCACGGCGCGAACAATCCGTACCTCAACAAGAACTACGGCGGCATTCTGATCGTGTGGGACCGACTGTTCGGTAGCTACGCCGAGGAAGACGAGCCGGTTCAGTACGGGTTGCAGCAGAACATCGCTACCCATAACCCGATCAAACTCAACTACCACGAATTCGCCGCAATGCTTAGCGACGTTGGGCGGGCAAAGACGTGGCGTGGCCGGGTCGGGTATCTGCTGCGCCCGCCCGGCTGGAGCGAAGTAGCCGAGACGCCTGCGCCCCGCTCACATGACAGCGATGATCACGCGGTTCCCGTCGATGGCCAGCACTGGGCGGCGGCAGGCAACGGCTAGCTGTTGCGGCGCCGGGCGGCGCCACTGGCGGCGTCGATCGCCGCACCGTCGCGGCGACTACTGAGCCTGTTGCTCGAGTCGCTCCTGACGGGCCTTGAGCTCACGAGCCACGAACCGGTTTCGCGCGATCTTCCCGACGTAGTCGAAATCACGCAGGATATTGCGCAATTCGGCCAGGAACGCGCTCCGACGCTCGGTCAGGTCTGGCGCGGGCTCGATCAGGTGCTGGTCGTCGACCACCTGACGTGCGGTTGCGAAGAGCAGTGTTGACACCGGCTCGCTGCTGCGGACCCGCGCCTGGGCCACGTATTGGTGCCCGAGGCCCAGCGCCAAGTCCGTCAGGTCCTTCTGTTTGATGTTCGCCGGAGCATCGCGCAGCACGTCGGCAACGATTGCGTAGGCCTCGAAGAACACCCGCAGCATGGCGTCCGAAATCAGCGGTCGCTTTGCATAAAGGATTGCGTCGATCTGATCGCCCCCGGCGGCGACCTGGCTTTCCCAGTCCTGGTGCCACGCCATCTCTTCGGCGATGTTGGCGCGAAATGCCGCCGAGTCGGCGAAGTAGAAGTCGAATTTCAGCAGATCCCGCAACCGCATCACCTGGTCCCAGAAGGCGGCCATGCGATCGCCTTCGGCGTGGCGGGCATGGGCCAGCGCAAGCTCCACGATCGAGGTTTCCAGGAAGGCGTGGATCACCGAATTCCGGTAGAAGGCCGCGGCGAGTTCGTCCTCGGGAGCGATGTACCAGACCGGTTCGCGGCCGCTGTCCACCCGGTTGACCGGGTGCGCGTTGGACAGGGCGTCCACGGCCGCCCGGACCCCCTCGCGCGAACGCAGCCGCAGCGCACTGGTCGACATCGGTGTCTGCTTGCGTTCGAGATAGTCAAGCGAATCCTGCAACGTGTGGTGCAACTGGCCAAGGGTTAGTGCGGTACCACGTGCGGTGAGCAGCAATGCACACACCAAACCGGTCGCGGTCATCGGCGTCGCTCGCAGAATCCGCCACGCGACCTCGAAGGACATCTTCTGCAGCGCAAGCCTTTTGGCCGCCAGATCATGGGTTATCGGACCATGCGGAACACCGAGGTACTGCCGCATGGAGACCGCTTCCGGGAAGCGCACATAGATCTTTCCGTAGTTGCGCTCGCCCTGTGCCTTGATGAAGTTGTAGAGCCAGCTGAAGCCCTCGGGTGTCTTCTCGGCGCCGCGCGCGTAGGCGGCGTATTCAGCGATCTCGTGCAGCTGGTCGAAACAGATCGAAACCCCTTGCAGCAGGATGTCGTCACTGCGCCCGTCGAGGTAGGCATCGGCGACATAGCTCATCAGGCCGAGCTTGGGTGGCAACATCTTTCCGGTGCGCGAGCGGGTGCCTTCGATGGACCAACTCAGGTTGAACCGCTTCTCGACGACATAGCCGACGTATTCCTTGAGCACGTACTTGTACAGCGGGTCGCCGGCGATATTGCGCCGGATGAAGATCATCCCCGCGCGCCGCATGAGCGGCCCCATCACGCCGAACGACAGGTTGACGCCGCCGAACATGTGCACCGGCGGCAGCCGGTTGTCCTGCATCGCCACCGGTACCACCGCCCCGTCGATGTAGGACCGGTGGGAGAACAGCAAGACAGCTGGATGGGCTTCCAGCGCGGTGCGCATGGCCGCGACCTGATATTCGTCGTAGTCGAATTCGGGATCGAATCCGCGGCTGATCAGCCTGCCCAGGACGGAAAAAACATCGACCGATGCCTGACTCCAGCCGGTGGCGAGTTCGTCGAGCATCTTGCCGGCTTCCTCGACAGTGGCGCCGGGGATCTTTTCCAGGCCGGCACGAAATCGTGCGGACGCCAACATCTCTGGCTTCACCAGCCGCGGCGATTTGTATTGCGGCCCAAGGATCCGGTACTCGGCGCGGGCCAGCGCCAGGATCGCCCGGCGGGCAACGAAATGGGCAAAGTCGTGTTGGTCCTCGCCAACGGTGTTGTCACGCCACTGCTTGCGCAGCTCCGACACCGTGGCCGACTCCCCTGCCATCACCCTGGCACGCTGCGGGTCCGAACGCAGGATGCGGCGCTGCTGGCGGGGGTTGGGATGGCATGGATCGCGGCCCGGAAGAAGCCCGGCAACCTTTGCCAACCGGCTGCGATCCGCCGGCGGCTGCCAGAACACCTGGACCGGCACGATGGACCGATCTGCGCCGGCTTCGGAACCGGACTCGAGTTGCTCAACCAGCGCGGTCAGCGCGGCCGTCGGGGCATTTCGCGGCGGCAGCTTCAGGACGTCGAACTTTGCCCCTGGTGTGCGGGCCCGCTGCTCGCCCAGCCAATCCATGATCAGCTGCATTTCGACCGGCGAGCCCATCGAGGCCAGCACCAGCGTGTCTTCAGAGGTAAGGACTGCGCTGGTATCAGCGACCGGTTTGGTCACGGCCGTCCTTTGGGCCTAGAGCTCGATGACTCGGCCGCGTCGCTTCGGCCTGCGCCGAGTTGTTGCGCGTCGCCATCATGGGCAATGGGTTCGGGTGCGATCTCGGTCGGGTTCGACGCCTCGCCCACCGGCTTGGGTGCGGACAGCTCGGTGTCGGTGGCGGGCGTCGCAGCCTTTGCAGCCGCGCTCTCGGGCACCTTTTTCGCAGGCGCCTTCTTGGCGGGTGCTTTCTTTGCCGTCGCCTTCTTGGCAGGTGCCTTCTTGGCCGGCGCCTTCTTCGCAGGTGCCTTCTTGGCCGGTGTCTCCTTCTTGGCGGCAGCCTTCTTCGCGGGTGCTTTCTCGGCCGGTGTCTCCTTCGCGGACGCCTTGGCAAGCTGCGCCTTGGCTTTCTTGGCCGCCTTTTCCTCGGCGTAGAGATTGACCTCGGGCAGTTCGTCGACCGGCCAGTCCTTGAGTGTGTCCAGATAGAGCTGGCGCACCTCGGCGATGCGGTCCGGAAGGGTGTCCAGCGTCCAGTCATCGACCGGGATCGGCGGAAACACTGCTATGTCGACGGTTCCCGGATTGATCGTGGTGGAGTTGCGGGAGGCGACGATCTCCGCATTGCGGATCACAATCGGCACGATCGGGATGCCGGCCGCCATAGCGATGCGGAACGGCCCTTTCTTGAAGGGACCAACCTCGGTGGTGTCCAACCGGGTGCCTTCGGGGGCGATCACGATGGATAGCCCGTTCTTTGCGCGTTCCTCCACGGTATGCAGCGTCTCGACGGCTGAGGCCGGGTCATCGCGGTCAATGAACACACCGTCGAGGACCTTGCCCAGCGTGCCCATGATCGGGTCGTTCTGCAGCTCTTTTTTGCCCACCCCAACCCAGTTGTCCCGGACCAGGGCACCAGCAATCACCGGGTCGACCTGGTTGCGGTGGTTGAAGATGAAGACGGCTGGACGCTGCGCGGTCAGATTCTCCTTGCCGACGACATTGAGGTGCACACCGCTGGTCACAAGCAACAGCTGGGAGAAGTTCGAGGTAAAGAAATTCACCCCACGGCGGCGATTACCCGTCAGCAGGCCGATTCCCACTGCCCCGGCAGCAACCGGGAACATGGTGCTGAAACCGGCAAGCGTTCGTATCTGCCGGCGCAGGCCCACCCCCCCGCGGCTGTTGAACTTCAGGATGGGCCAGCCACGGCGTTTGGCCACCGCGGCCATCTTGCCTTCCGGGTTGGTCGGCCGCGGATTACCGACCAGGTACATCAGTGCGACGTCTTCGTCGCCGTCAGCGTAGAAGTAGCTGTCTTTGAGGTCGATGTCGTGCTCGGCCGCAAAACGCTGCACGGCTGCGGCTTTGCCGGGACCCCATAGGATCGGCTTCACCACGCCACCGGTGAGCAGCCCGTCCTCATTGGTCTCGAACTTGTTGGTGAGCATGTTCACGATGCCCAGGAAGCGGGCCACCGGATTGACCTGAATGGTCAGGGCCGACGAGCTGAGCACGACGGTATGACCGCGCGCCACGTGCGCCCGGACCAGCTCGCGCATCTCCGGATAGATCCGCGACTCGATGCGCTGGGCAAACAGCCGCTCGCCGATCTCCTCCAAGTCGACGAGCTGGCGTCCGCGCAACGCCGAGGAGGCCGTGTTGATGAGCTGTTCGAACTCGATTCGTCCCAACGTGTGGTTCAGGCCCGCCTGAACCATGCTGAGCAGCTCCCCCACCCCTATGTCGCGGCGCCGCAGCCGCTCCTGGGTGAGGATGACGGCCGTGAAACCAGCCACCAGTGTGCCGTCGAGGTCGAAAAACGCACCAACCTTTGGTCCCGCGGGGCTGGCCATGATCTCGGCGACGGAGCCGGGTAACCGTAGGTCCCCCGCCGCCTTGTCCTGCTCGCGCCCGTCACCTGGTTCTTCGGCGGCGCTCATGAATTGGACACCGATCGAGACTCCGATCCAGAGACAGTGGTGAAAGAGGCAGGAATCGAGCGCGGTGCGGGATCGCCGGCGAGCGCCAGGATCTCGTCGAAGCCCTCGACCAGGCAGCGGGCGAACAACTCGTCATGTCGGACCGAGGCCCGGTCGTAGCGCACGGTGATGGTGGCCCATCCGCCCCGGGAAATCAGCACCACCATCATCGCCACTCCCGGCAAGGGGCCAATCCCGTACTGGCGCAATATCTTTGCTCCAGCGACGAAGGTGTCCCCGGGGTAGACCGGCACGTTGCTGGCCTGCACGTCCGAGCCGATCACCGAACTGCTGATCCCCTCTAACACCGCCGTGGGTAGGACACTGAGCACTGGCGCCATGGACCCGACGACGTTCATCGCGGGCTCGTCGCGGCGCTGCGTCATCTGGGCTCGGATCTTTTTCATCCGCGCCACCGGATCGGCGGTGCCCACTGGCGCTGCCAGGTTGACGCCGGTGAACCGGTTGCCGCCGGCGCCGTCCACATCGGCCCGCAGATTGACTGGGACCGCCATGGGCAGCGTGCTGATCGGCATCCCGAGGGCCTCGTGGTAGCGCCGCAGCGCGCCACACAGGCCCGCAAGATATGCGTCGTTGATCGAGCCGCCACCGGCCTTTGCGGCCTTGTGTAGCTCGGAGAGCCGAATGTCGATCGCCTCGGTGCGCGTGGTCAGGCTACGCCGGCGCAACAGCGGTGAGGGCTCAGCCGCGCGGTTCATCACCCGCACGCTCGACAGCGCATAGCCGACAATCCCCGAGACGGTGGCGGCCGGATCCAGCACCGCGCGTCCGGCCACCGAGACCGCCCCGGCTATCGCTCCCGCCACGCCGCCAACGAGGGCGATGGGCAGGTGGCCGATGCCCTCACGCATCAAGTCATTGGGTGACAAGTCCTGGGGAATCGGTAGCGGCGGTGTGGGTCTGGGCGCCGGATCCCGTTCCAGGTCATAGATCTGGGCGAACATCTCCACACCGCCGACGCCGTCGGTGACCGCATGGCTGACATGCAGCAGAGTCGCGGCCGTGCCGTCGGCCAAACCCTCGACCAGGGTGGCCGTCCATAGCGGGCGCGAGATATCCAGTGGCGATTGCAGGATCACCTCGGCCAAATCGAAGACGTCGCGTAGCGTGCCGGGCTCAGACACACGCACCCGGCGCACATGGAAGTCCAGGTTGAAGTCCGGATCCACCACCCAGCGCGGCGCCGCGGTCGGCAGCGTGGGAACAACCACCTTCTGCCGCAGCCGCAACACGCGTCGCGAGGCATTCTCAAACCGGGTCCGGAACCGCTCCCAGTCCGGCGTGGTATCGAGAAGCTCTAGGGCCATGATCCCCGAACGCGTCCGCGGATTCGCCTCGCCCCGATGCATCAAATAATCGACGGGCCCCAGCTCATCGGACAACCCAACCGCCTCAGCCATGATCACGACCCACTCGGCCAACTCGACGCGCCATCCTCGTCACCGCCAATCAAGCCTCCTGCTCAGTCCCCGCCAACCAAAGTGCCAACACAACGCTAGTCCGGTTGACGCGGCGGTGAAAGTGAGGATCCGCTCAGCACGGCATGCGCCGCGGACAAGCCCGCAAGACGACGTGGCTGGCAATCGAGTCGGTAACTCGGCGGTTCTCGCGTTCTGGCCGGCGCCTGCCGATTCAGCTGGCCGAATTCGCTGAGAACGCCAACGAACCCAGTACCGAGCTGGTCCAACGCCCGTAGACGACCCCCAGGAAGTCGGAGACCGCACTGGCGGCCAGCCGGGAGCGGACGGTTGGGGTGATGTCGAACGCGTGATGTGCGTTGGCGAGCTCGGCATAGGCCACGGTGTCGGCTCCGGCGCCCCGCAACGCTGCGCAGAACGCCCGCGCCTGCCCGGTTGGGACAAGCTCATCGCGCTCACCGTGCAGCACGAAGAAGGGCGGCGCCTCCCGGTGCACGTAAGAAATCGGGGAAGCAGCGGTGAACGGCTCCGGGTCGTCGGCGTAGCGGCTCTTCATCACGAAGTGCTCCAGGAACGGCAGCATCAATTCATGCATGTTGTCGAAGTCGGTGAAGTCGTAAACGCCGTAATAGGGCGCGACCGCCTGAACCGTCGTGTCGGCGTGTTCGAAGCCAGGCTGAAAAGCCGGGTCGCACGGAGTCAGCGCCGCCAGGGAGGCCAGGTGCGCACCGGCTGAGCCGCCGGTCAGGGCGATGAAATCGGGGTTGCCGCCGTAGGCGGCGATGTTCTCCCGGACCCAGGCAATCGCCCTCTTGACGTCCACCACGTGTGCGGGGAACTTGCAGCGCGGACTCTTGCTGTAGTTGATGGAGACGCAAATCCAGCCCAGCTCCACCATTCGGCTCATCAGGGTGTAGGCCTGCGGACGCTTCCCGTTGACGCTCCACGCTCCCCCAGGCACCTGGATCAGCACCGGGGCCCGGCCTCCCGGCGCCAAGTCGGGGCGGCGCCAGACATCGAGCAGATGTTCACGACCACCCGGCCCGTAGGAGATGTCGGAGGTCTGCGCCGCGTAGCGGCGGCGGGGTCCCGACGGCAGCAGGCCGCCGCGCGTCGCACACGCCGAGCCATCACCGGAGGGGTGTGACACCAGGTCACGGAATTCCGATCCGAAGGACTCCTCGAGTGCCGCGGTGAGGGTCAGATCGGCCCGCTGGGCCGCCCACGCGGTGCCGTACCGGCCGATGGCCGGCGGAGAGACACGGGACAACGCGTACCCGGTCAGCACGTGCGGCGGAAATTCCGCGGACACCCAACCGGCTACCCAGCCGAGGGCAAACGGAGAACCCCGAAGCAACAGAGCTCCGGAACGGACAGCGTCGCGCGCGTCGGCAGCAAGCTGCGCTCCTTGGCGCAACGCTTCGGCACCTGCCCGCGAGCACCGCGAAGTCACACTGGCCATGCACATAACAAAGCCCACCCCTCGACGTCAGGCACACGCGTCGTTGCGGTAAACGGCCGATTACTAGCCGGTGTTGTACGTGTGTCGAGGCTCACACAATAACCGATTTCTGGCCCAGGCGAAGAATTTTGGGGCGCGTCGCGTCACCCAATCTGATCTTGAATCCGGCTTGGATAGACTGACCTGCGCATTGCCTCCGTAGCTCAGGTGGATAGAGCAAGGGCCTTCTAATCCCTAGGTCGCACGTTCGAGTCGTGCCGGGGGCACCAACCAAGGTGTGTGACGTCGGCTGATGCTCGACGTTTTACCTTCGGTCGATGCCTGACGGTGGCTTCGGGCCAGTGCCCTCGCGGCCGGCGATTGGGCGGGGCAACGGACCCCCGGCCGCCACCTGCGCCTCCTGGCGTCTCCGTGCAACACCGGACGCGTGAGCGCGATCGGTGGCCAGACCTGGTTTCCGCAGCGTTTCGCGGATGAGCGTCGCACAATTTGGGCGCTCCGTTTCGGCCGCGATGTGCCAGCATCAAAACGTGAACGCACGCCAATTCACTCGTTTGCTGGGTGTCGGGCTCGCGACAATCTGCGCGGCCCTGCTGAGTGCCCCCCCTGATCATTGCCTCCGCGTCGGCCGCCGCCTGCCCCGATGCCGAAGTGACGTTCGCCCGCGGGACCGCCGAGCCACCCGGCGTCGGTGGGGTCGGACAGGCATTCATCGATTCCCTACGCTCCCAGCTTGGCCGCCGGTCCCTCGGGGTGTATGCCGTCAACTACCCCGCCACCGAAGATTGGCCCCCGTCCGCATCCGCGGGCGCCACCGATGCCAGCACTCACGTTGAGTCCATGGCGGCCAGCTGCCCCAATACCAAGCTGGTGCTCGGCGGATATTCCCAAGGCGCGATGGTGATAGACCTGATCACGATCGCTCGAGCCCCCGTTGCCGGCTTCATCCCCCAAACGCTATCGGCGGAGGTGGCTGATCACGTCGCCGCGGTCGCCGTCTTCGGGAATCCGACCGACAGATATCTTGGCGGGCCAATAAGCGAGATCAGCCCCTGGTATGGCCATAAAGCGATTGACTTGTGTGCGCCCAACGATCCGATTTGCACCCCCGGCGCCCTTGCGCTGCCTTCTCACGATGAGATGTTCTCCGCGGCACACCTGTCGTATGCGCAGTCCGGGATGCCCAGTCAGGCAGCGACTTTCGTGGTGAGCCAGCTCTAGCGCGCGAGTCGGGGGATCACTTGCCGGTGGGATCGCAGGGCTCCGGCGTTGTTGATTAGCAGGCTTGTGAGCTGGGGAATTGTGGATTGAGGAGGTCTAGGCGGCGGTTAGCGGTCAAAGCGGTGATCCGGCAGGCTTCGGCGATGTTGTCGGCGCCGTTGAGGCGGTGCAGATTGATCGCGGTGTTGCGTAGCGTTGCTAGGACCTGTGCGCCGTTTCCGGTATGTGCCCTTTGACGGTCTTCGTCGAAGGTGACGTCGCGTATCCAGTGCAGGCTGTTCTCGATTCCCCAGTGTTGACGCATCCAGGTCATGATCGCGGTAGGGCGGGCGTGCTCGAACGGCAGGCTGCAGATGGCATAGACCACCTCCACGCTGCGCTGGTCGGTGGCGGTGATCAAGCGTTCACGAGTGATCCGGATGATTTGTTTTGCGTAGGGGAAGCCGATTCCTCGTACAGCGGTGATGATTTGCAGGGTGCGGGTCTCGACACGGCCGTGGCCGCGGGAGTCGTCGGTAGCGGCTGCGGGCACCTCGGCCCAGGGCAGCGCGGTGATACGCGCAAGTATTTTGGCTTGGTTGGACTTGACGATCATCAGGTAGTGCGACTTCAAGGTGGCGCAGATCAACTTCGCGGTGACGACCTGGGTATGCATCGCATCCACGGTGACCAGCCACCGCAAGCTACCCGGCAGCAGCGTGAGCAGGGCACGTACGCAGGGAATTTCATTGCTTTTCTCGGCGACAGCGAGTTGACCGAGCACCAATCGGGCACGGTGGGCGAACACCGACACGAGATGCGTGGCTGTCGCTTTGGCGCGTAAAGCACCACGCAGCATCTTGCCGTCCAACGCGATCGGCACCAATCCACTGGGGTCGCTGCTGGCCACGTGTGCAGTGAAGTAACTGCCCATCCTGGCGTTGAGGTCGGCGGGGTCTAGCCGAGACAAAACAGCGCGGAAGGTCTTCTCACTGGGCCGCCGGAACCGGACCCCTAATTGGGCCAACACATCATCGGGAGCGGTGGCCGCCCATGTGGCAAAACCAGCATAGCCGCGCATCCCCGCGGCAGTGGCCAGAACCGCGATCGCCAACAAAGCCATCAGCGAATACCTCCGACCGCGTGGGTCCCTCGGGTCTGGCACCGAGGCCAACACATCGAGAAACTCCGATCCGATGAGCTCGCTGCGCTCACCAGGACTCCAGCGGTCGAACACCTCTGGAACCGACGACACAGGCAATACTGAAACGGTAGGCACGGGCAACTCCAGACCAACGACGAACAGTAACCAACTCGATCGTTCTCCAGATAGCCCGTGCCTACACTCCGGCCCCAATAGCGCGGCACCAAAGATCATCAACCCAGCTCACAAGCCTGCTAATCAACAACGCCGGAGCCCTGGGTGGGATCGGCACACCCGGCTAGATCATGGTGGCCACAGCGAACTCGGCGCCGACGCCGGCCAGGCGTGGCCGTGGAGCACACCGGAAAGCCAACGAGTACTCGGCTAACAATGCCGATTAAAGCAGCCGATCTCCGGCCCTCGAGGCAAAGTCAACTCCTCGGCGCAACCCGTCACCAAAAACGCGTACAAACTGATGAATACCGCTCCGAGCAGCCATTTAAGCAGCATTCGCAGGTTGCCTGTCGTCATCTTGACCTCATTGTTCAGCAATCCATTATCAGTGTCTTTTTCTGCACTTTCGTACTTACAGCAAACGACAGTTGCTACCGCCACCGCCCGGCACTTGGACCCGGTCAGCGTATACCAAGAGGAATGAAATAGGGCAGAATCCGACTTTTCTAATAACGGCCGCAACCAATGCATATCGGCGCGCCCGGATCGGCCCGAATTTAATGACGCGATCTAGAATTCAGCTCCAAAATAAAAACGCGATTGCCAATTGCCGGCGAAGCCAACGCCGGCGCCCACGAGCGCGGGGTGAGCGCGTCCGGCCCGGTCGGGTCGATGACTACCGCACGTTCGAGTTGTGTCGAGGGTCGTCGACCGCTCGGTGCGATCACGGCGCGCCGGGCGGGAGGAAGGGCAAGGCCGGCGCGCAACCGTGCCGACCCAGGGCGAGCAGTGCATCGACGTCAAGGTGACGTTCGACCAGATCGCCGAGCAGGTCCAGGCGGCGCTCGCGTGCCGCCGAGAACGAAGTGCCCGACCCAGTGAGCCCGAGCGTCTCGCGCAGGAAGGCCTCGCGCAGGGCATCCCCTTCGAGCGAACCGTGCCACATCGTCCCGAATACTTGTCCGTCACGCGCGCCGCCGAGGAACTGCTGAGCGGCGTCACCGGCGGTAATCCTGCCGTGATGTATCTCATAGCCCGAAGCGGTCACTCCGAGTCCCTGCCCGCGCGGCAAGCGCAGCACCTTCTCGGCGCCGAACGTGGTCTCCACGTCGAGCAAGCCCAAACCGTCGGCCTCGGCTACCGGCCCTTCCACACCGTCTGGGTCGCGAATCACCCGCCCCAGCATCTGGAACCCGCCGCAGATGCCGAGCAGCGGCTTGCCCGCCGCCACATGCGCCATCAGCGCACGGTCCAGGCCCCTCGCTCGTAGCCACGCCAGATCGGCGATCGTTGCACGGGTACCCGGGACCACGATCAGGTCGGCATCGCCCAGCCCTCGGGGGTCGGAAGCAAACACGACATCCAGGTCGGGTTCCAGACCCAGTGCGTCGACATCGGTGAAGTTGCTGATCCGTGGGAGGCGCACGACGGCCACCCGATGGGCCCCCGCGCTCGCCGCGCGCCGGCCGGTCAGGTCGAGGGCGTCCTCTGAGTCCAGCCAGAGGTCAGCGTGCCACGGCAGCGTGCCGAACACCTGTCTGCCCGTGACCCGCTCGAGGTCACGCAGACCTGGTGCCAGCAAGTCGAGGTCGCCACGGAACTTGTTGACGACAAACCCCGCGACCAGCGCCTGGTCCTCGGCAGACAGCAGCGCGATGGTTCCGAAGAATGCCGCGAACACCCCTCCGCGGTCGATGTCGCCGACGACGATGGTCGGCAGTTCCGCGTGACGGGCAAGCCCCATGTTGACGTAGTCGCCCGCACGGAGGTTGATTTCGGCTGGGCTGCCGGCACCTTCGGCGACGACGACGTCGTAGCGGGCCGCCAGGTCGTCGAAGGCTCGGTGCGCCGTATCGGCGAGAACCTGCCGGCCCTCGAACCAGTTGGACGACGCCAGTTCGCCCCAGGATCTGCCCATCAACACCACGTGGCTGCGGTGGTCACTCCCCGGCTTGAGCAAGACCGGATTCATGGCCGCCTCAGGTGTCGCGTTGGCCGCGAGCGCCTGCACCCATTGCGCGCGACCGATCTCCACACCCGCGCCACCCGGGCCTTGGCAGACCATCGAGTTGTTGGACATGTTCTGGGCCTTGAAGGGCGCCACCCTGACGCCGCGTCGGGCGAACGCACGACAAAGACCGGCGGTTAGGGTGCTCTTACCGGCGTCGCTGGTCGTACCGGCCACCAGCAAACCCGGCATCAGCCGTGCCTCGGTAGGTAGAGATCTATTGCCCAGCCCGCCTTCGCCTCGTGTTCGGGAAATCGTGGATCATCGACATTCGAAATCTGTTGCGATGCTGTTCCTTTAGGCGCTGACCGACACGGTGTCCGTATCCACACTAGAGCCTCGGCGGCGCCGCCATCAGGCGCCGGAGGGGATCTGGGGCCGGACCGGCTGGGCCTCCACCTTCCCGGGTCGGCGCCGGGAGCGCGGCGATGCCGGCAGCAATCGCCATGACGATAGCCGGGTTGATCGAAATAGATTGCGATCGTTGATCTTTGGTCGGCAGCCCGGCCACCGGTAACCATCCGGGGCGGCTCGTGGAGGTGCAGCGCCGGAGGTCGGCAACCCAGCCAGTGCCGAGTAAGACCGGCGCGGCAAATGGACTCGAGGGCTACCTCACCCAGCATCGACGCGAGACCAGCCACCGGAAGCCAGGGGCCATCCGAAGTGAATCCGTCAACGATCAGCCGACTCTGAACTCACGCGTCAGCACCAATTGGATGCCGCAGATCACCAGGGCTCCGGCGTTGTTGATTAGCAGGCTTGTGAGCTGGGTTGATGATCTTTGGTGCCGCGCTATTGGGGCCGGAGTGTAGGCACGGGCTATCTGGAGAACGATCGAGTTGGTTACTGTTCGTCGTTGGTCTGGAGTTGCCCGTGCCTACCGTTTCAGTATTGCCTGTGTCGTCGGTTCCAGAGGTGTTCGACCGCTGGAGTCCTGGTGAGCGCAGCGAGCTCATCGGATCGGAGTTTCTCGGTGTGTTGGCCTCGGTGCCAGACCCGAGGGACCCACGCGGTCGGAGGTATTCGCTGATGGCTTTGTTGGCGATCGCGGTTCTGGCCACTGCCGCGGGGATGCGCGGCTATGCTGGTTTTGCCACATGGGCGGCCACCGCTCCCGATGATGTGTTGGCCCAATTAGGGGTCCGGTTCCGGCGGCCCAGTGAGAAGACCTTCCGCGCTGTTTTGTCTCGGCTAGACCCCGCCGACCTCAACGCCAGGATGGGCAGTTACTTCACTGCACACGTGGCCAGCAGCGACCCCAGTGGATTGGTGCCGATCGCGTTGGACGGCAAGATGCTGCGTGGTGCTTTACGCGCCAAAGCGACAGCCACGCATCTCGTGTCGGTGTTCGCCCACCGTGCCCGATTGGTGCTCGGTCAACTCGCTGTCGCCGAGAAAAGCAATGAAATTCCCTGCGTACGTGCCCTGCTCACGCTGCTGCCGGGTAGCTTGCGGTGGCTGGTCACCGTGGATGCGATGCATACCCAGGTCGTCACCGCGAAGTTGATCTGCGCCACCTTGAAGTCGCACTACCTGATGATCGTCAAGTCCAACCAAGCCAAAATACTTGCGCGTATCACCGCGCTGCCCTGGGCCGAGGTGCCCGCAGCCGCTACCGACGACTCCCGCGGCCACGGCCGTGTCGAGACCCGCACCCTGCAAATCATCACCGCTGCACGAGGAATCGGCTTCCCCTACGCAAAACAAATCATCCGGATCACTCGTGAACGCTTGATCACCGCCACCGACCAGCGCAGCGTGGAGGTGGTCTATGCCATCTGCAGCCTGCCGTTCGAGCACGCCCACCCTACCGCGATCATGACCTGGATGCGTCAACACTGGGGAATCGAGAACAGCCTGCACTGGATACGCGACGTCACCTTCGACGAAGACCGTCAAAGGGCACATACCGGAAACGGCGCACAGGTCCTAGCAACGCTACGCAACACCGCGATCAATCTGCACCGCCTCAACGGCGCCGACAACATCGCCGAAGCCTGCCGGATCACCGCTTTGACCGCCAACCGCCGCCTAGACCTCCTCAATCCACAATTCCCCAGCTCACAAGCCTGCTAATCAACAACGCCGGAGCCCTGTTTTTGACCGGAACCTATCGGACAAGATTTTTGTTGGGAAGGTCGTGCACTTATGTATGCTGGGTCGCCGCGGCCCATCCGCAAGCTTTAACCAATGCTCGGAATCGGGCTGCATTCGTTCAACATTCCTGACGGAGTCAAAATGATGCTCAAGCTCAGTCGCCTTGGCGCTGCGATATTGGGTGGTGTCGCGGCGTTGATGTTTTCTACCGCGGTCGCCACCGCTGATCCGCCCGACCCACACCAGCCGGACATGACCAAGGGCTACTGCCCTGGCGGTCGATGGGGTTGGGGCGAATTGGCCGTGTGTGACGGCGAGAAATACCCGGACGGGTCGTTCTGGCACCAGTGGATGAGGACCTACATGACCGGCCCGCAGTTCTACTACGACTGCGTCGGTGGCGACGAACCACTCCCCGGCCCGCCGCCCCCCGGTGGCTGCGACGGAGCTATTCCACCCGCGGATGCTCCCCCACCCGCAAACTGACCGCGACCGGCTCGTTCACCTTGCTTTCTGCAAGGTGAATTAATTGACGTCGATGTAGCCGTCCCGAAATGGCTTGGAGCGCCGATGAGGCACCTCATATAGCGCTCTTAGCCCCCGTCGGACCGAATCTCGATGGCATCGTCTGGCCTCATCCATTCGAGGTCCATTTGAGGTCCATTTGAGGTCTATTCGGGCTTCCAAAGCCCGCCCCACAGGTCGAGGTTCACCGCAAGTTCTGATCATTGCGTGGAATCGGCTGTATTCATTAAATATTTCCAATGGAGTCAAAATGATGCTCAAGCTCAGTCGCCTTGGCGCTGCGATATTGGGTGGTGTCGCGGCGTTGATGTTTTCTACCGCGGTCGCCACCGCCGGTCCGCCCGACCCACACCAGCCGGACATGACCAAGGGCTACTGCCCTGGCGGTCGATGGGGTTGGGGCGAATTGGCCGTGTGTGACGGCGAGAAATACCCGGACGGGTCGTTCTGGCACCAGTGGATGAGGACCTACATGACCGGCCCGCAGTTCTACTACGACTGCGTCGGTGGCGACGAACCACTCCCCGGCCCGCCGCCCCCGGTGGCTGCGACGGAGCTATTCCACCCGCGGATGCTCCGCCGCCTGCGGATGCTCCCCCACCCGCAAACTGATCGCGACGACCAGCCAGTTCACCTTGCTTTCTGCAAGGTGAACTGGTTGACGTCGATGTAGCCCTCCTGGAACAGCTTGGAGCAGCCGGTGAGGTACCTCATATAGCGCTCATAGACCTCGTCGGACTGAATCTTGATGGCCTCGTCCTTACGAACTTCCAAGGCCTCAGCCCACAGGTCGAGGGTTTTCGCATAATGCAGCTGCAACGAGTGGCGCCGAGTCAGGGTGAAACCGGGCTTGACTGACTGCTCCTCCACCATCTCGATGGTGGGCGGATGGCCGCCGGGGAAGATCTCGGTTTGGATGAACTTGAGGAAGCGGGCCAGCCACAGGGTGAGCGGCAGACCGTTCTCGACCATCTGCGGCATCGTCAGCCCCGTGATCGTGTGCAGCAGCATCACCCCGTCGCTGGGCAGGATGTTGTGGGCCAGGGTGAAGAAGTCGTCGTAGCGGTCGTGACCGAAGTGCTCGAACGCGCCGATCGAGACGATGCGGTCGACGGGCTCGTCGAACTGCTCCCAGCCCTCCAGCAGCACCCGCCGGGTGCGTGCGGTGTCCAGCTGGTCGAACGATTTCTGCACGTGGGCGGCCTGGTTCTTGGACAGGGTGAGGCCGACGACGTTGACGTCGTATTTCTCGATCGCGCGGCGCATGGTGGCGCCCCAGCCGCAGCCGATATCGAGCAGTGTCATGCCGGGCTCCAAGCCCAGCTTGCCCAGCGCCAGGTCGATCTTGGCGATCTGTGCCTCTTCCAGCGTCATGTCATCGCGCTCGAAGTAGGCGCAGCTGTAGGTCTGGGTGGGATCCAGAAACAGCCGGAAGAAATCGTCGGATAGGTCGTAATGCGCCTGTACGTCATCGAAACGCGGCGCTAGATGTTTGGCCATGAAACTGGAGCCCTTTCGGCACGAAGACTGCCATTGTGTGCTGATGCGAAGCGCGACAATGCGCTCCTCAAGCCATGCTGGACACGAGCAATCCGCGACGGCGCGATACCACTACATGGCTTTGTCAGGAACCCACGTTACGGGCTCGTGAATCGGCAAGCCAAAAGCCCAGGCCATGGGGCTGGGCGGGTGTCGCAACGATGTTGGCGTGCGGTTTCGCGCCGGTACTAGGCTCCGGCTGCCGCCAGTGCGATCAACAGGGCACCGGAGGACAGAAGTGAGAAGAAAATCACCGGCCGCCGCCCGGGTGGATTGGCCCTACAGGTCCAACAGCGCGGTCTCCGGCGCCTCGATCAGACCGCGCAATTCACAGATGAACCGGGCGACTTGGGCGCCATCGGCGACGCGGTGGTCGAACACGCAGGTCAATGACATCGTCGGCCGCACAACAACCTCGTCACCGCGGACCACCGGCCGCGGCTTGATTGACCCCATGCCCAGGATGACGGCTTCGGGATGGTTGATCACCGGCACTCCGTCATCGACGCCCAGCGCCCCGTAGTTCGACACGGTGAACGTCGAACCGCGCAGCTGCCCGGGTGCAAGGGTGCCTTCGCGCGCACCGGTGATCAGCTCTGCCGCGCGGCAAACCAATTCACGCGTGGTCATGCGATGGGCATCGGCGATCACCGGCACCAACAGTCCGCGCTCGGTAGCTACACCGAAACCCAAGTGCACTCCCGGGTGCAGATGAACCTGCGGTCCTCCTGGCGAATCGACCCATGTCGAGTTGAGTATCTCGTTGTTCTTCAGAGCGATAACCAACATTCGCAGCGCCAGCGCGAACGGCGTCGCCGGCGGCACCGCCGCCCGGAACTGTTCGCTGAGCCTGAGCAGTTCGGTGCAGTCAACCTCGACGCTAGCTTTCGCAGCCGGGATTTCTTGGTGGGACAGGCTCATTTTCTCCGCCATGTGTGCCTGCACACCACGGACTTCCCGAACCCGCGCTGACGCTCCGGCGCCCTTCGCGGCGGCCAGTACATCGGCCCGGGTGATCACCGTGCTACCCCGCTGCAGCGAAGCGAGGTCAACCATGAGTTCCTTGGCCAGCTTGCGCACCGGCGGGGCCGCGCGCGGCCGGCCTGGGCGCCTGCTGGTGTCGATGGCCGCGTCGGCGCCGTAGCCCACCAGCGTCGGGACCGCGATCTCACCGTTGGTCGGGGCCGACAACTCCGGTGCCGTGTCGATGCGCACAAGTGCTGCGCCCACTTCGATGACATCGCCTTCGGCGCCACCGAGTTCAACGATGCGACCGGCGTAGGGGCTCGGGATCTCGACTTCGGCCTTGGCGGTCTCCACCGAACACAACACCTGATTGAGCTCGACATCATCACCAACCGCGACGGCCCAGCACGTCACAGTGACTTCCTCGAGGCCCTCACCAAGGTCGGGCACCTGGAAGCACTTCAGCCGGTCGCCGGTGCTCATGGCTGCCCCAGCACCCGTTCGACACAATCCAGCAGCCGGTCGGGCCCGGGCAGCCACAGCCGCTCCAATCGTGCCGGCGGATACGGAGTGTCAAATCCGCAGGCGCGCAATACCGGAGCCTCCAGTTCGTAGAACAACTCCTCCTGTATCCGGGCGGCCAGCCCGGCGCCGTAGCCCAGGCTGCGCGGCCCCTCGTGCAGCACCACACACCGTCCGGTCCGGCGGATCGAGGCGGCGATGGTTTCGAAGTCCAAGGGGATCAGCGACCTGAGGTCGATGACTTCTAGACTCCAACCCTGTTGGTGTGCAGCGTCTTCAGCGGCCGACAGTGCGGTCGAGACCAGGTTTCCGTAGGTGATGACGGTCACGTCGGCCCCGGCCCGGCGAATCATCGCTTGACCGATCGCAGGTTCCGGCCGGCTGGTGTCGACGGGTCCGCGAACCTGGTGCCGGCGCTTGGGCTCCAGATACATGACGGGATCTGGGCAGGCGATGGCGTGGCGCAACAGCCAGTAGGCATCGCCGGGGGTTGAGGGAACCACCACCTTCAAGCCCGCCGTGTGCGCCCAGTAGGACTCGGTGGAGTCCGAATGATGTTCCGCGGCGCCGATGCCGCCGAACGACGGGATCCGAACGGTTACCGCCATATTGACCTCGCCGCGGGTGCGGGTCCGGTACTTGGCCAGGTGACTGACCACTTGATCGAATGCCGGGTAGGAAAAGCCGTCGAACTGGATCTCGGGCACCGGCACGAAGCCGCGCAGCGCCAGCCCCACCGCGATGCCGATCAAAGCCGACTCGGCTAACGGGGTGTCAAAGCATCTGTGCTCACCAAAGGTTTCGGCCAATCCCTCAGTCACCCGGAAGACGCCGCCCGCAATCCCAACATCCTCGCCGAAGACCAGCACGCGATCGTCAGCCGCCATCGCGTCATGCAAGGCCTGGTTGAGCGCTTGCACCATGGTCAATGACTGCATGGTGCCCACCACCGGCGCGGCCGGAGCCGGGCCGGGACGGGCTGGCGGATCGGCGATCTGTGTCATGAACGGCTCCTCAGTCGATCCGGTCCAGTTCGGCCCGCAGCTGTTGGCGTTGCGTTTGCAGCCCGGGGGTGATCTCGGCGAATACGGTGGTGAACACGTCGTCGACGTCGAAGTCGGACGCGCCGAATACCGCTTCACGCAGTTCGGCGCGCAGCCGACCGGACCGTGCGGCAACGCGTTCTTCCAGACGCTGCGACCACAGCCCCTGGCCCTGCAAGTAGGAGCGGTAACGCGAGATCGGATCCAGCGCCAGCCAGTGATCCACCTCCTCCTGGCTTCGATATCGGCCCGGATCATCGGCCGTCGTGTGAGCGCCGACTCGGTAGGTCACCGCCTCGATCAGGGTTGGCCCGTCGCCGCGTCTGGCCCGGGCAGCGGCCTCGGCCGTCACGGCATAGCAGGCCAACACGTCATTGCCGTCCACTCGAATGCCTGGCATCCCATATCCAATTGCCTTGTGCGCAATCGAGGGTGCGGCCGTCTGCTTGGACACCGGAACTGAGATCGCCCACTGGTTGTTCTGCACGTAGAACACGCACCCGGCATCGAACACGGCCGCGAAGTTCAGCGCCTCGTGTACGTCTCCCTCACTGGTGGCGCCGTCGCCCAAAAACGCGACCGTCACCGAGTCCTCGGCCAAGCGCTGCGCGGCCATTGCCGCGCCGACGGCGTGTAGGGCCTGGGTACCTATCGGAACCGAGATCGGGGCACAGCATTTCTTGGTGAACTCCAGCCCGCCATGCCAGGTTCCGCGCCACGCCGCTCCGACGTGCCCCGGCGGAATGCCGCGCACCAGATAGGCGCCCAATTCGCGATATTGCGGGAACAACCAGTCCGTCTTGCGCAGACACGCTGTCGCGCCGACCTGCGCGGCCTCTTGACCACGGCAGGACGCGAACAGCGCCAATTCCCCCTGCCGCTTCAGATTGATGAACTCGGCGTCGAGCTCCCGGGTGACCACCATCATCTCGTAGAGCCAGCACAGCGTCTCTTCGGGAAGATCACGGCTGTAGCGGTGTTCGTCGGTGGGCTCGCCATCGGCGTTGACCAGCTGAACCGGCTCCAGGCCGACAGTCATCGGGATCCGAGGTCGATCTGCCATGCCGCCTCCTCAGCTCGAAGCCAAGGTCACGCCGTCAGACGATGCCGTCCTGCCGATCGTCGATCACCGACCAACCGCGTTGCATCCTTTGCCAGCGTCAGCGGCGCGGCACCCACAGCAAAACCCGAGCGGGAACCGCCGCGAGCCCAGAGCACATCGCCAGAGCCCCGATAGGCTCTGCTCGCCGCGACACCGACGCGCCATCCATTATGCCCTCGAACACGAAGACGCCGCGGCGATTGCGAGATCCGCGCAGCCGTGTCGCCCCAGCGGCGATCGCCGAGTATCACTGGGCGGGCCGCCGCACCGTCGAACGCGATTGGGGTGAAATCAGCAACCGTCACGCGGGGACGGATTCCCCGGCCCGCCGCAGCAGCATTTCCGCGTGCCTGAGCACCGGGGAGTCGACCATCTGCCCTTCGAACGCGAACACGCCCCGCTCGGTGCGTGCTACGACGAGCACACGCCGCGCCCAGGCCAGCTTCTCTTCGTCGGGGCGATACGCCTTGCGCACCACCTCGACCTGGCTGGGGTGGATGCACACCGTAACGTCGAAACCCACCGTTGCCGCATCGATCGCCTCGGCGTGCAGACCGTCGACATCGCCGATGTCCAGATGCACCGCGTCCAGCGCCAGCCGGCCAAACGCTGACGCCGCGAGCAGAATCGTCGAGCGCACCTGACGCGCCACATCGCGATAGGTGCCATCGCCGCGCCGGCTGGAGCTGCCGCCCAGAGTTGCGATCAGATCCTCGGCGCCCCACATCATGCCAACGGTGTTGTCGGCGGCCGCGATCTCCGCGGCGAAAAGCGCACCGCGCGCGGTCTCCACCAGCGCAATGACGTCGCGGGGCGCAAGTAGCGCCAACTGTGCGACCGACTCCGCCTTGGGCAGCATCACCGTCGTATAGGCAGTACCCGCCAAGGCCGCCAAGTCGCGGGCTTGTTCATCGGTATCGCCCGCGTTGATGCGCACGATGGTTCGCTCCGGATCCAGCGGGGTGTCCAGCAGCGCCTGGCGCGCGGCAGGTTTCTGCGCTTCGGCCACACCGTCCTCGAGGTCGAGGATCACCACGTCGGCGGCGGCTGCTGCCTTCGCGAAGCGTTCCGGGCGGTCCGCCGGGCAGAACAACCAGGCCGGACCAGCGGTACGCAGCTTCATTTCGCCTCCTCACTGGGCCTCTTCTGCACGAGCGTGGTCCGCACCGCCCGAGCAACGACATCGCCGTGCTGGTTGCGGCCGGTGTGTTCGAGGGTGACGATGCCTTCTCCGGGCCGGCTTTTCGACTCACGCTTGCCGGCACAGACCGTCTCGGCGTACAGGGTGTCGCCATGAAAGACCGGCTTGGGGAAAGACACCTCAGAGAAGCCGAGATTGGCCACAATGGTGCCCAGCGTCAGCTGGGCGACCGACAACCCCACCAGCGTTGACAGAGTGAACATCGAGTTCACCAGCCGCTCACCCCGGAAACCCGGCTGCTCGGCGGCCCAGGCCGCGTCCAGATGCAGCGACTGGGTGTTCATCGTCAGCGTGGTGAACAAGACGTTGTCCGCCTCGGTGACCGTACGGCCGGGCCGGTGCAGATATGTCGTACCGATCTCGAACTCTTCAAACCACAAGCCGCGCTGCACCACCGACTTGCCGGCGGGCTCCCGTTCGCTCACGACAGGCCCAGTGAACGGGCGATGAGCATCAACTGCACCTCGGTGGTGCCCTCGCCGATCTCAAGGATCTTGCTGTCACGATAGTGACGGGACACCGGGTACTCGTTCATGAAGCCGTAGCCGCCGTGGACCTGGGTCGCGTCGCGGGCATTGTCCATCGCAGCCTCCGAGGAGATCATCTTGGCGATCGCCGCCTCCTTCTTGAAGGGCTTGCCCGCCAACATCTTTGCGGCAGCCTCGTAGTACGCGGTGCGGGCCACGTGTGCCCGTGCTTCCATGCGCGCGATCTTGAAGCTGATCGCCTGATAGGAACCGATCGGCTGACCGAAGGACTGACGCTCCTTGGCATACTTGACGCTTTCGTCGACACAGCCCTGAGCGACACCTGTCGCCAACGCGGCGATCGCGATTCGGCCCTCGTCGAGGATGGATAGGAAATTCGCGTAGCCCTTGCCACGGATTCCAAGCAGATTCTCTTCCGGCACGCGCGCGTCATCGAAGCTCAGCGGGTGGGTGTCCGACGCGTTCCAGCCGACCTTGTTGTAGACCGGTTCCACGATGAGTCCCGGCGTGCCGCTGGGCACGATGATCGTCGAGATCTCCTTCTTGCCATCGGCGATGCTCCCCGTGACGGCGGTGATGGTGACCAATGAGGTGATGTCGGTGCCTGAGTTGGTGATGAACTGCTTACTGCCGTTGACGACCCATTCGCCGCCGTCGAGGCGTGCGGTGGTGCGGGTGCTGCCGGCGTCCGAGCCCGCGCCAGGTTCGGTGAGCCCGAAACCGGCCAGCGCACGCCCGGCCAGCAGATCCGGCAACCACTTGCTCTTCTGTTCCTCGTTGCCGAACCGGTAGATCGGCATGGCGCCCAGACCCACACCCGCTTCCAGGGTGATCGCCACCGACTGGTCAACCTTGCCGAGCTCCTCGAGCGCCAGGGCTAGCGCGAAGTAGTCCCCGCCCATTCCCCCGTATTCTTCGGGGAACGGCAGGCCGAACAACCCCATCTCGCCCATCTTGGCCACGACTTCGTAGGGAAAGCTATGTTCCTCATCGTGTTTGGCCGATACCGGCGCAACCACCGACCGCGCGAAGTCGGCCACCGTGTCGCGCAGATCCTGATATTCCTTGGGTAATGTTCCTGCGGAGATCGCTGTCGTCATGATCTTTCAATCCTTGCTCTCGGCTGAATCCTTGCTCTGGGCTTGTTCGGTGTCGGGGATCAACCGAGCCAACACCTGCTCGACCTTGACCTGATCGCCGACGGCCACAAGCACCTCCACTCGGCCTGAAATCGGCGCGACCAGTGGGTGTTCCATCTTCATTGCCTCGATGATCACCACCACGTCGCCCTCGGACACCGCGGTGCCGGACTCGGCCTGCACCGCGATCACATTGCCGGGCATCGGGCTGACGACTTCGGCGGGGCGCTCCCCCGCCGCACGGTGGATCTTGTGCTCCTCGGCCTCGCGAATGTGCCAGGTCCCGCGTACGTCGGCGATCCACAGGTGCCGCTCCGCCTCCGCCCATCGGTAGTCGCGACGCAGGCCATCCACCGTCACGCTCATCACACCGGGCGCGAGCTGCACACTCGCTAAAAGCATCTCGCCATCGCCGACCTGGACGTGGGCCCCCTCCGGCAGACCGAACACCGATACCGTCTCGGTCCGCAACGGGGTCTGCATCGCGGTGCGCACCGGTGCCGTTACCCCACCGACACGCCACCCACTGGGCGCGGCCCACAGACTGCCGGCGGCGCGGCGCGATAGCGCTTGTTGGACATACAGGCCGGCAGCGGCGAACACATCATCGGGTGCCGCCAACGGCACGAAATCGGCCAGGCGTTCGTCCAGCAACGCGGTGTCGAGGTCTCCCGCCCGCACCCGCTCGTCAGCCAGCAGAAAACGCAGGAACTCAACATTGGTCTGCACACCCAGGATCGCGGTGTGGGCCAGCGCCCGGTCAAGCCGCTCCAACGCCTGCTCACGGTTGGCTCCGTGCGCTATCACCTTGGAGAGCATCGGGTCGTAGTCGCTGCCCACCACGGTGTCGGCCAGCAGCGACGAGTCCACCCGGATACCTGTGCCGCTCGGTTCGGCCACCTGCAGCACCCGGCCACCGGTGGGCAGGAATCCCCGTGCGGGGTCCTCCGCGTACACCCGTGCCTCGATCGCGTGCCCATTTAGCTCGATGTCGTCTTGGGCAAACCCGAGCTTTTCACCGGCGGCCACCCGCAGCTGCCACTCGACCAGGTCTAGCCCGGTCACCGCCTCGGTGACCGGATGTTCCACCTGCAGTCGGGTGTTCATCTCCATGAAGAAGAACTCATCCGGGCGATCGCCCGACACGATGAATTCCACGGTGCCGGCTCCGACGTAGTCGACGCTGCGGGCGGTGTTACACGCCGCGGCTCCGATCCGCGCCCGGGTTGGGGCGTCCAGCAGTGGCGACGGCGCCTCCTCGATGACTTTCTGGTGGCGCCGTTGCAGGCTGCACTCGCGCTCGCCGAGGTGCACCACGTTGCCGTGCGTGTCGGCAAGCACCTGCACCTCGATGTGCCTGGGAAGCAACACGAACCGCTCCAGAAACAGGGTATCGTCACCGAACGCGGATGCCGCTTCCCGCCGCGCGCTGACCAGCGCCTCACGCAGCCGCGCCGGCTCCTCCACCATGCGCATGCCCTTGCCACCGCCACCGGCCGAGGGCTTGACCAGCACCGGGTATCCGACCTCGTCGGCTGCGGCGATCAGGTCATCGTCGGTCAGTCCGGGTCGCGCGATGCCCGGCACCACCGGAACGTCGAAGGCGCTGACCGCGTTCTTGGCGGCGATCTTGTCGCTCATCACCTCGATCGCGCCCGCGGGTGGCCCCAGGAAGACCACCCCGGCGCGATCACAAGCCGCGGCGAATTCGGCGTTCTCGGAAAGAAACCCGTAGCCCGGGTGGATCGCCTGGGCCCCGGTGCGTACCGCCGCATCGATCACCTCGCCGATGTCGAGGTAACTCTCCCGCGCCGCGGCGGGACCCAGCCGCACCGCGGTGTCGGCCTCGATCACGTGCCGGGCCCGGGCGTCGGCGTCGCTGTACACGGCAACCGAGCGGATCCCCAGCCGCCGCAAGGTGCGGATCACTCGCACCGCGATCTCGCCGCGGTTGGCCACTAAGACGGTGTCAAACATGAGTCACATCCGGAAGACGCCGTAGGAGACCGATTCCACGGGTGCGTGAGCACACACCGACAGAGCAAGTCCGACAACGGTTCTCGTGTCGGCCGGGTCGATGATGCCGTCATCCCACAGGCGTGCGGTCGAATAATAAGGATTGCCCTGGTTCTCGTACTGCTCCCGGATGTGCGCCTTGAACTGCTCTTCCTCGTCGGACGACCAAGGCTTGCCGGACGCGGAAAGTTGCTCGCCACGCACGGTGGCCAGCACCGAGGCGGCCTGCTCACCGCCCATCACCGAAATCCGCGCGTTCGGCCACATCCACATGAAGCGCGGCGAGTACGCCCGCCCACACATCGAATAGTTACCCGCCCCATAGGATCCGCCGATCACCACGGTCAGCTTCGGCACCCGGGCGCAGGCCACGGCGGTGACCATCTTTGCGCCGTGTTTGGCGATGCCCCCGCTTCATAGTCACGGCCGACCATGAAGCCCGCGATATTCTGCAGGAACAGCAGGGGGGTCTTGCGTTTGTCGCACAGCTCGATGAAGTGCGCTCCCTTGACCGCAGATTCGCTGAACAGGACGCCATTGTTGGCAATGATGCCGACCGGATGTCCGTGGATGCGCGCGAACCCCGTCACCAGCGACTTGCCGTAATTGGCTTTGAACTCGCTGAATTCGCCGCCGTCGATCAGCCGCACGATGACGTCGTGCACGTCGTAGGGCACCCGCGGATCCGGGGGCACGACGTCATAGAGCTCGGTCTGAGCGTGCTTGGGTTCAACGGATGGGCCGATCTCCCATTGCGCGGGTTCCAGTGGGCCGAAGGTGGCCGCGATCGCACGCACGATCCGCAGCGCGTCTTCGTCATCGTCGGCCAGATGATCGGTGACACCGGATACCCGCGAGTGCAGGTCGCCGCCGCCGAGTTCCTCGGCCGTGACGATCTCGCCGGTGGCCGTCTTGACCAGAGGTGGGCCGCCCAGAAAGATCGTGCCCTGCTCGCGGACAATGACGGCTTCGTCGCTCATCGCCGGCACGTAGGCGCCGCCGGCCGTGCACGAACCAAGTACCGCGGCCACTTGCGGAATCCCCTTGGCGCTCATGGTCGCCTGGTTGTAGAAGATCCGTCCGAAGTGTTCGCGGTCCGGGAAGACCTCATCCTGGTGGGGCAGGAATGCCCCGCCGGAGTCGACCAGGTAGATGCACGGCAGCAGGTTCTGCAGTGCGACTTCCTGAGCACGCAGGTGCTTTTTCACCGTCATCGGGTAGTAGGTGCCGCCCTTGACCGTCGCGTCGTTGGCGACGATGACGCACTCCCGCCCGGAGACCCGGCCGATCCCGGTAATGATCCCCGCGCCCGGAGATTCGTCGCCGTACATGCCGTTCGCCGCCAGCGCGGCCAACTCCAGAAAAGGGCTGCCCGGGTCCAGCAAGCGGTACACCCGCTCGCGCGGCAACAGCTTGCCGCGACCGACATGGCGTTCGCGGGCACGTTCATTGCCCCCAGGGCCGCAGCCGCAAGCTTGGTGTTCAATTCGGCGACCAGCCGGCGATGCTCGTCGGCAAATGATGGCGCGGCGATGGTTGTCACCGGGCGACCAGATCATCGAGGACAAGGGGCGGTTGGGTTTTCGCGACGACTTCCTCCGCCGAGACATCCGGTGCGGTCTCGATCAGGTGCAGGCCGTCGTGGCAAACGTCGATGACCGCGAGTTCGGTCACGATCCGGTTGACGCAACCCACCCCGGTCAGCGGCAACGTACATCTCTCCAGGATCTTCGGGCTGCCGTCCTTGGCGGCGTGCTCCATCATCACGATCACCTTGCGCGCGCCGTGCACCAAGTCCATCGCGCCGCCCATTCCTTTGACCATCTTGCCCGGGATCATCCAGTTGGCCAGATCGCCACTGACCGAAACCTGCATGGCTCCAAGCACCGCGACGTCCAAGTGGCCGCCCCGGATGATTCCGAACGAGGTGGACGAGCCGAAGAACGCCGCACCGGGCAGCGTGGTCACCGTCTCTTTGCCCGCATTGATCAGATCGGCGTCGAGTTCCTCGCGAATGGGATAGGGGCCGACACCCAGGATTCCGTTCTCCGAGTGCAGGACAACGGTGACGCCCTCGGGAATGTGGTTGGGGATTAGCGTGGGCATTCCGATACCGAGGTTGATGTACTGCCCGTCCTCGAATTCGGTGGCCACCCGTGCGGCCATGCCGTCTCTGCTCCAGCTCATCTGGCGCCGCTCCTCCTCATCGCTTCGCTCTGCATCGTCGCCAGCGGGTTCACGGCCGCACCGTCTCTTTCTCGATCCGCTTGATGGGATTGGGCACATGCACCACCCGCTGCACGAACACGCCCGGGGTGTGGACTGTGGCCGGGTCGATCTCGCCGGGCTCGACAAGATGCTCGACCTCAGCAATCGTGATCCGGCCCGCCGGAGCGCACTCGGGGTTGAAGTTCGCCGCAGAGTAGCGATACAGAAGATTGCCGTGCCGGTCCCCTTCCACGCATGAACCAGCGCGAAGTCGGTGCGGATCCCGCGCTCGAGAACGTAAGTAGCGCCATCGAATTCACGAGTCTCCTTGGGAGGCGACACCACCGCGACCGCGCCCGAGGCGTCGTAGCGCCAGGGCAGGCCGCCGTCGGCTATCTGGGTACCAACACCGGCCGGTGTGTAGAAACCTGGGATGCCCATACCACCGGCGCGCAACCGCTCCGCCAACGTGCCCTGCGGGGTCAGTTCCACCTCGAGTTCGCCGGAAAGGAACTGACGCGCGAACTCCTTGTTCTCCCCCACATAGGAGGAAACGGTTCGGCGAATTCTCTTGTGCTGCAATAACACGCCCAGCCCGACGCCGTCGACACCGCAATTGTTCGACACCGTCTCGAGGTCAGTGACACCACTATCTACCAGCGCCGCGATCAACGCTTCCGGAATGCCGCACAGGCCGAATCCCCCGACCGCCAGCGACGCCCCATCGGTTATGTCTGCCACCGCCTCCGCGACGGTGGCCACTACCTTGTCCATTGCCGCAGAGTCTCCTCGCTATCGACTCGGGCTGAGATTTTTTCAGTTAATCTTGATTAACCGAAGCTTGACAATACCACTGCCCCGCCCAGCACGCAAAGAGAGCGCGTACCCGCACGCTCAGTGCTGCCCACGGAGGTACTCGATCGCCTGTTGGCGCATTTCAACTTTGCGAACCTTGCCGGTCACAGTCATCGGGAACTCGTCACCGAGCCGCAAATATCGCGGGATCTTGAATTTGGCGATTTGGCCGGCGCAGTATTCGCGCAATAGGCCGGTGGTCAACTCTGGCGCCCCGGCACGCAGCTTAACCACCGCCATCAGCTCCTCGCCCATCCGCTCGTCGGGCACCCCGACAACGTGGGCGTCGACGATATCGGGATGAGAGTGGAGGAATTCCTCGATCTCACGCGGCGAAATGTTCTCCCCGCCTCGCACCACGATGTCCTTGATCCGGCCCGTGATCTGCACGTATCCGCATTCGTCCATCAGCGCCAGATCGCCGGTGTGCATCCAGCCCTCGGGGTCGATCACCTCCGCGGTCCGCTCCGGAGCCTTCCAGTACCCAGACATCACCGAGTAGCCCCGGGTACAGAACTCACCGGCGGTGCCGCGGGGCACGACCCGACCGGTCGCCGGGTCGACCACCTTGATCTCCAGGTGCGGACCCACCCCAGGGCTCCGGCGTTGTTGATTAGCAGGCTTGTGAGCTGGGGAATTGTGGATTGAGGAGGTCTAGGCGGCGGTTGGCGGTCAAAGCGGTGATCCGGCAGGCTTCGGCGATGTTGTCGGCGCCGTTGAGGCGGTGCAGATTGATCGCGGTGTTGCGTAGCGTTGCTAGGACCTGTGCGCCGTTTCCGGTATGTGCCCTTTGACGGTCTTCGTCGAAGGTGACGTCGGGTATCCAGTGCAGGCTGTTCTCGATTCCCCAGTGTTGACGCATCCAGGTCATGATCGCGGTAGGGCGGGCGTGCTCGAACGGCAGGCTGCAGATGGCATAGACCACCTCCACGCTGCGCTGGTCGGTGGCGGTGATCAAGCGTTCACGAGTGATCCGGATGATTTGTTTTGCGTAGGGGAAGCCGATTCCTCGTGCAGCGGTGATGATTTGCAGGGTGCGGGTCTCGACACGGCCGTGGCCGCGGGAGTCGTCGGTAGCGGCTGTGGGCACCTCGGCCCAGGGCAGCGCGGTGATACGCGCAAGTATTTTGGCTTGGTTGGACTTGACGATCATCAGGTAGTGCGACTTCAAGGTGGCGCAGATCAACTTCGCGGTGACGACCTGGGTATGCATCGCATCCACGGTGACCAGCCACCGCAAGCTACCCGGCAGCAGCGTGAGCAGGGCACGTACGCAGGGAATTTCATTGCTTTTCTCGGCGACAGCGAGTTGACCGAGCACCAATCGGGCACGGTGGGTGAACACCGACACGAGATGCGTGGCTGTCGCTTTGGCGCGTAAAGCACCACGCAGCATCTTGCCGTCCAACGCGATCGGCACCAATCCACTGGGGTCGCTGCTGGCCACGTGTGCAGTGAAGTAACTGCCCATCCTGGCGTTGAGGTCGGCGGGGTCTAGCCGAGACAAAACAGCGCGGAAGGTCTTCTCACTGGGCCGCCGGAACCGGACCCCTAATTAGGCCAACACATCATCGGGAGCGGTGGCCGCCCATGTGGCAAAACCAGCATAGCCGCGCATCCCCGCGGCAGTGGCCAGAACCGCGATCGCCAACAAAGCCATCAGCGAATACCTCCGACCGCGTGGGTCCCTCGGGTCTGGCACCGAGGCCAACACATCGAGAAACTCCGATCCGATGAGCTCGCTGCGCTCACCAGGACTCCAGCGGTCGAACACCTCTGGAACCGACGACACAGGCAATACTGAAACGGTAGGCACGGGCAACTCCAGACCAACGACGAACAGTAACCAACTCGATCGTTCTCCAGATAGCCCGTGCCTACACTCCGGCCCCAATAGCGCGGCACCAAAGATCATCAACCCAGCTCACAAGCCTGCTAATCAACAACGCCGGAGCCCTGGGACCCACCCGCCCCACCGTCGTGACGCGTCGCTGAAGGGAATCGTTGCTGCGAGTCTGGGTCGCCACCGGCGATGTCTCGGTCATGCCGTAACAGATGGAGATCCCGGCCATGTGCATCTGGTCGATCACTTTGCGCATCACCTCGACCGGGCAGGTCGAGCCCGCCATGATGCCGGTACGCAGGCTGCTCAGGTCATAAGTCGCGAAGTCCGCCAGTCCGAGCTCGGCGATGAACATCGTCGGGACGCCGTACAGGCTGGTGCACCGTTCGTCCTGCACGGCCCGCAAAGTCGCGGCCGGGTCGAACCCAGGTGCCGGAATCACCATGCAGGCGCCGTGGCCGGTAGCCGCCAGATTGCCCATCACCATGCCAAAGCAGTGGTAGAACGGCACCGGGATACAGATGCGATCCTCGGCGGTGTATTCGATCAGTTCACCCACCAAATAGCCGTTGTTGAGGATATTTCGATGGCTCAGCGTGACACCTTTGGGAAAGCCCGTTGTGCCAGAGGTGTATTGGATGTTGATGGGATCGTCGGCGCTGAGTGTGGTGGCAATCTCCTGCAGCGCAACCAAATCGGCACCGGATCCGGCCAGCTTCGCCCAGCCATCGCCGTCTAAGAACACGACATCGTGCAGTTCGGGACACCCCGGCGCTACCTCCGCGAGGATCGCCGCGTAGTCCGACCCCTTGAAACCCGAAGCGGCGATCACCATCGCGACGCCGGATTGGCGCAATGCATACTCCAACTCGCGCGCCTGGTAGGCAGGATTGATCGTGACCAGGATGGCTCCGATTTCAGCGGTCGCGTATTGGACCAGCACCCACTCCCAGCGGTTTGGCGCCCAGATCCCGACCCGATCGCCACGGCCGATCCCCGCCCTCACCAAGCCCGTCGCCAATTGGCGCACGTCGGTTAGAAGCTGGGCGTAGCTGCACCGACGGCCCGAACGGACATCGACGAGGGCGTCGCGGCTTTCACACTGGGACGCGGTAGCGGCGAGATTTGCGCCGATGGTCATCTCGAGTAGGGCGGGCGCGATGGGACCACGGTCATAGGAGAGCTGATTTTGGTCTGCGGCAGCGGTGGTTGCCACGGCTCCTCCGTCTATTTGCATCACGCGGAGTTAATATCGACTAACTCGTGTTACGTTAGTGACGATTAACCGAAGTGTCCAGGACGAGTTGGACGGAGGCCGTCATGGCAGCGTCCGCCCCGGATGAGCAGACCGCGACCCCGAATCGTCGCAGCCAGCAAAAGTCCGATCGGCGTTTGCAGCTGTTATCGGCGGCCGAGCGACTGTTCGCCGAGCGCGGCTTTCTGGCCGTACGACTCGAAGACATCGGCGCCGCGGCCGGCATCAGCGGTCCTGCGATCTACCGGCACTTCCCCAACAAAGAGTCACTACTGGTCGAGTTGCTAGTCGGAATCAGCTCCCGGCTTCTCGCCGGTGCCCGTCAGGTGACCACCAACAGCAATGACGCTGCCGCCGCTCTGGACGGTTTGATCGATTTCCATCTCGACTTCGCCTTGGGCGAACCGGACCTCATCCGGATCCAGGACCGCGACCTCGGGCACCTGCCCGCGGCGGCCGAACGCCAGGTGCGCAAAGCCCAGCGGCAGTACGTGGAGATCTGGGTGGGCGTGCTGCGCCAACTGGATCCCGGCCTGGCCGAAGCCGACGCCCGGCTGATGGCGCATGCCGCGTTCGGCTTGCTCAATTCCACGCCACACAGCATGAAATCAGCCGATACCAAGTCGGCGTGTGCACCCCATTCCCGCGCCGTGATGCGGGCGATGACCGTCGCCGCGCTAACGGTCGACGTGGGAGCCTAACGCCGGCCGCGCCGCGCAGCCACAATCGCCTTCACATCACGGGCCGCGCTGAGCGCGCGCTCGGCATCGGCACCTAAGCTCTTGGCGGAGTCGTGGTGAGCTAGGGAGACAATGCCGCAGCGCGCGCTCGCGGACATGGCGAGCGGGGCGGACCGGGGCAACCGGGTACAAAACCGGTCTGGCATCACGGCCACGTAAATCTTGGGTACCCTTCAATCCATGAGGTGGGGATGAACGATCCGCGTCGACCCCTGCGGTATGGTCCCCCGCAACCGGGGCCCGGGCCAGGCTGGCCGCAGGGTCCGGTAAACACGCCGCCCGCCGATCCGGCCTACGCCGACCAGGCGCCCTATGCGCCGACATACGGCGGTCACGTTCCGCAATGGGCTCCGGGTTCTTACGACGAGGCCAACCCCACTCAGCAATTGCCGCCACAGTATTGGCAACAGAACCCGGGTCAGCCGGGCGGGGTGCTGCGCGACGGACCGCCACCGCCGGAAGGCCCGAAGACACCGCGCTGGCTGTGGATCGCGGCTGGCGCGGCGGTGGTCCTGGTCATCGGTTTGGTCATCGCGCTGGTGATCGCGAACATCTCAGTCAAGAACCAGACCGCCCTCGAGCCGCTGCCACCGATCGCTGGGCCAAGCTCGACAATCGCGCCCCCCACGACGCGAACCTCACCCACGCCCAGCAGCAGCCCGGCGCCCACAACGACCAGCGGTTCGGCGACACCGACCACGACGCCTACCGCCGGTGCGATGCAGACCGTCGTGTACACCGTCACCGGCGAAGGCCGCGCGATCAGCGTCACCTACATGGACACCGGGGACGTCATACAGACCGAATTCAATGTCGCGCTGCCCTGGAGCAAAGAGGTGAGCCTGTCGCGGTCGGCGAACCATCCGGCGAGCGTCACCATCGTCAACATCGGCCACAACGTGACCTGCTCGGTGACGGTGAGCGGTGTTCAGGTACGCCAGCGCACCGGGGTCGGCTTGACCATCTGCGACGCCTCGGGCTAGGTCGTCTCGGTCACGACGACACCGCCGTGCCGCGGAACACGCACCACCAGCATTCCCACCAGTCCCACCGCCAGCACCAGACAGATGCCGCCCAGTCCGGCTCGGACCGCGCTGAAGATGTCGACAAAGATTGAAAACAGCCACGGCCCGAGGAACGCCACGGCGCGGCCTGTCATCGTGTACAAGCCGAAGGCCACCCCCTCCTTGCCGTGCGGTGCCATGCGCAGCAACAGAGCGCGCGCCGACGACTGCGACGGTCCGATGAACAGACACAGCAGCAGCCCGCACACCCAAAAAGCCGTCGCTCCCGACAGCACCATCAGAACGATCGCACTGATCAAGATCGACGCCAGGGATGCGACGATGACCGGCTTGGATCCGACCCGATGGTCAACAAACCCACCGACCACCGCCCCGACCGCGGCCACCACGCTTGCGGCCACACCAAACAGCAGTACATCGGCTTGAGTCAGCCCGTAGACGTTGACGCCCAGTACCGCCCCGAAGGCGAACATCGCCGCCAGGCCGTCCCGGAAGATCGCGCTGGCGATCAGAAAGTAGACCAGATTGCGGTCGCGACGCCATTCCGAACTGATGTCGGCCCACAGCTTTCGGTAGGCACCGAGCATTCTCGTCGCCGGCTGCGGCACCGTGCCGACATCGGGGAGTCGGTGGGCTACCAGCAGCAGCGGCGAGGCCAGCACGGCTAACCAAGCCGCCGCGAGCAGCATCGCGACCCGGATGTTGAAGCCGTCATGCGCCGGCAACTGCAGCAAGCCGCGGTGAGCGCCGCTGCCCGCCACGAAGCCCAGATAGATCAATATCAGCAACACAACGCTGCCGACGTATCCCGATGCCCAGCCGAAACCCGAGATCCGGCTGGCGGTCGTCGGCGGGGAGAGCTGACGCAGCATCGAGTTGTACGGAACGCTCGCCAGGTCACTGCATGCCGCGGTCGCGGCCAGCAATGCCAACCCGGCCCACAGGTATCCGGGACTGTCATGGATCAAAAACATCGCGCAGGTCAGCGCCACCGTGACGCTGGTCAGTACGCCCAGGGCCACCCGGCGGCGGTGCGGGGATTCCACCCATACGCCGACCAGCGGAGCCAGCAACGCGATGGTCAGGCCAGCGGCGGCCGCGGCTCGACCCAACCAACTGGCCGGGTCACTGCCTCCGGGCATCCCCTCTCCCACCATGCTGGTCAGGTAGACGGAAAACACAAAGGTCGTCACGATCGCGTTCAAACCGGTCGACCCGCAGTCCCACAGCGCCCATGCCACCACCCGGGATCGCACAAACGTTCCGGTGGCCGGGTTGGTCATGCCCGGCACTCTATCTCGCGATTGGCCGCGACCTGCTGCGTCGGCTCCGCTGCGCTTGTGGTCGTTGTGAAAAGGCCACTGTCTACGATTGGCTCATGCCGATACCTGCGCCCAGTCCCGACGCACGTGCCGTTGTCACCGGAGCTTCGCAAAACATCGGCGAAGCGCTGGCCACCGAGTTGGCCGCGCGGGGGCACAACCTGATCGTCACCGCGCGCCGCGAATCGCTGCTGAACGAGCTCGCCGCCCGGCTGACCGACAAGTACCGCGTCACCGTCGAAGTCCGGCCGGCAGATCTCGCCGACCCACAGGAACGCACCAAGCTGACCGACGAACTCGCCGCGCGACCCATCTCGATCCTGTGCGCCAACGCCGGCACCGCGACGTTCGGTCCGGTCGCATCGCTGGACCCGGCGGGCGAAAAGGCGCAGGTGCAGCTCAATGCCGTCGCCGTGCACGACCTCACCTTGGCGGTGCTGCCGGGCATGATCGAGCGCAGGGCCGGCGGGATCTTGATTTCCGGTTCGGCGGCCGGCAACTCGCCGATCCCCTACAACGCGACCTATGCCGCCACCAAAGCCTTCGCAAACACCTTCAGCGAATCGCTGCGCGGTGAGCTGCGCGGCTCCGGAGTGCACGTCACCTTGCTGGCCCCGGGGCCGGTACGCACCGACCTGCCCGACGCCAGCGAAGCCTCGCTGGTCGAACGGCTGGTACCCGATTTCTTGTGGATCTCCACCGAACACACCGCCCAGGTTTCATTGGACGCCTTGGCCCGCAACAAGATGCGCGTCGTTCCCGGCCTGACCTCGAAGGCCATGTCGGTGGCCAGTCAGTACGCTCCCCGGGCCATCGTGGCACCCATCGTGGGCGGCTTCTACAAAAAGCTCGGGGGCGGCTAGGCGTTACTTGCGCCGACGCCGCCCGGTACCGAAGATGCTGCGGGTGAACTCTCGTGCGGCGGTGTTGATCGCGCTCTTCACGGTGGGATTCTTGAGCACTTCTTCCCACAACGGAGGTCCCTGCGGCTCGACGGGCGTCGGCATCGGCGGTAAGTCGAAGTCCTGCGGCCAGGGCAGCGGGTCGTATTTTCCTCGTGGGGGCTGAGGCGCCGTCGCGGGTGGCTCCGCCGCCTCGGTCGCCGGCGCGTACTTGGCGCTCAACATCTCGTGGGCCGATTCCCGGTCGATGGTCTGGCCGTAGACGGCCTGCAGTGGGCTGGCCTGGGCCACAGCGCGGATCGCCTCGGAGCCGATAGCACCCATCAGCGACCGCGGCGCGCGCATCCGGGTCCACGCCAGCGGCGTCGGCACCCCCTTTTCGGAGAGCACCGTGACGACGGCCTCGCCGATTCCCAGCGAGGTCAGCGCGGACTCCAGGTCATAGACATCGGTTTTCGGGTAGGTGCGTACGGTCTTGGTCAGTGCCTTGTGATCGTCGGGGGTGAATGCCCGCAACGCGTGCTGAATCCGGGCGCCGAGCTGGGACAGCACATCCTTGGGCAGGTCGGTCGGCAATTGGGTGCAAAAGAACACCCCTACGCCCTTGGAGCGAATCAGCTTGACGGTTTGCTCGACCTGCTCCAGGAAAGCTTTGGAGGCATCGCTGAACAGCAAGTGCGCCTCGTCGAAGAAGAACACCAGCTTCGGCTTGTCCAGATCCCCCACCTCGGGCAGATAGGTGAACAGGTCGGCCAGCACCCACATCAGGAAGGTGGAGAACAACACCGGGCGCAGCGACTGACTCCCCAGCTCGAGCAGGGAGATGATGCCCCGGCCCTGGCCGTCGACACGAAGCAGGTCATCGGGTCTGAGTTCCGGCTCGCCGAAGAAGCTGTCGGCGCCTTCGGCCTCCAGGTCGACCAACGCCCGAAGAATGACGCCGGCCGTCGTCGGAGATACCGCGCCAAGAGATTTCAGCTCGGCCTTGCCCTCATCACTGATCAGATGCGTGATGACCGCACGCAGGTCTTTGAGGTCCAGCAGCGGAAGTTCCCGCTGATCGGCCCAGTGAAAGATCAGTCCAAGCGTCGATTCCTGGGTGGCGTTAAGTCCCAACACCTTTGCCAGCAGGATCGGGCCGAAGCTGGAAATGGTGGCGCGCACCGGAACGCCCACCCCGCCGGCACCCAGCGACAGGAACTCCACCGGAAATGCGGTGGGCGTCCACGCATCCCCGGTCTCTTCGGCCCGCGCCGCCAGCTTGTCATCGGTCTGCCCGGCTCGAGACAGGCCGGACAGGTCTCCCTTCACGTCGGCCATCAGCACGGACACCCCAGCCGCGCTGAGTTGCTCGGCGATCAGCTGCAGCGTCTTGGTTTTTCCGGTACCGGTGGCCCCAGCTACCAGACCGTGCCGGTTGACAGTGGCCAGCGGAATGCGAATCTGTGCAGCTGGGTCCGCCTAGCCATCGATCACGACGCTGCCCAGCTGAAGCGCTTGACCGTCCACGCCGTAGCCGGCTGCGATCCGCTGCGCCGGCCCCACCTGCCCGTCGGGCCCATCGGTACTCATCGTTGCCGCGCCCCCTTTTCCCAGTGGTTCCGGCGTGCAGTTGGGGAAAGCATCACACTACTTTGCCGGGGGCAGGCGGGGTGCGAGCCGGGCGTGGGCCTTAGTCTGAGCGCTGTGCGTGAGGAATTGGTATGGATCGACTGTGAAATGACCGGACTGGATCTTGGGTCGGACAAGTTGATCGAGATCGCCGCACTGGTCACCGATGCCGACCTAAACATCCTGGGAGACGGCGTGGACGTAGTGATCCACGCCGACGACGCCGCGTTGTCCTCGATGGTCGACGTGGTCGCCGACATGCACTCGCGCTCCGGGCTGACCGAAGAGGTGCGGGCATCCACGGTCGACATGGCCACCGCCGAGGCGATGGTGCTCGACTACATCGGTGAACATGTGAAGCAACCCGAGACGGCGCCCCTGGCCGGGAACTCGATCGCCACCGACCGCTCGTTCATCGCCCGCGACATGCCGGCGCTGGACGCATTTCTGCACTACCGGATGATCGATGTCAGCTCCATCAAGGAACTGTGCCGGCGCTGGTATCCGCGTATCTACTTCGGACAACCGCCCAAAGGGCTGGCGCACCGGGCACTGGCCGACATTCACGAATCCATCCGGGAGCTGCAGTATTACCGGCGTACCGCATTCGTGCCCCAGCCCGGGCCCACTACCAGCGAAATCACCGCGGTGGTCGCCGATCTTCAGGGCGCGGACTACGCACCGGAGGCAACCGATTCGGCCCAGGAGCGTCCGAGCGGTTAGTATCGACGTCACCGTTGGTTAGCCCCGGTCGGGGCGGGCGACGGCCATGGTGAGTGTAGTTCAGTTGGTAGAGCACCAGGTTGTGATCCTGGGGGTCGCGGGTTCGAGTCCCGTCACTCACCCCACTGGTCAGAGGGCGTTTCCCGCCCTCTGACCTTTTGCTTTGGATGGCCCTCGGGACGCCCTCATGACGCCGTTGGAGACCCGGAGCTGGTTTGGGTGTCTGCGCGCATCTCGTGGATTCGTTGCGATCTGGCCAAGATCAGGCCGCTGACCAGCAGCACCCACGCGGGAAACATCAGCGTCACCCACATGCTGACGTCACTGACGGTCAACAGGGCCGCGGCGGCCGCGTAACTGATTCCGGCCAGCCAGCGCGGCATCAAGCCTGTCCGCAGCCAGATCGTCGCCAGCGAGATCATGAACACCGCCGCCATCCGCAGCGCGTAGGTCTTGCTGGCAGTCAGCACCACCGCCTTGCCAAACCTGACCACCTCGGCATGCGCAGCCGGGTCGACGACATTGGCATTGCTGGCCACCAGCCCGGCCGACGCCGCCGTCATGACGAAGATCATCACCAAGAACAGCAAGCCGCTGCCCAGAAACACCGTCGCGAAAAACCGGTCCTCATAGCGGCCGAAGCCATCACGCACCACCCCAATGAACCACAAGAAGCTGATCCCCGCGAACGGCATCAGCATGGCAGCGGTCGCGATCCCGCCGTGCTCGTTGTTGAGCCAGCCCGCGGTATCCCCCTCACCCTCAGGCATTCTGGTGCGAATCAGGATGATGACGGCACCGAACAGCAGTGCAAAAACCACTCCAGCCAGCGCCGCGGCTCGGGGGGTCGTCAACGGGTGCAGTGATGCCTGCGGTGGTGGATGCACGGCCTCATCCTTTCAAAGCTGCACGCACTGGCGCGGGGGTTTGAGCCGCTCCCGCTTGGACGCACCCAAATATCGTGGCGCACCACGAAGTTGGGCTCCGCTTCGCGACTCGACGGGAGATGCCTGATCGCATTACCGGAATCCGGCGAGCGCGATCCGCAGCGCCTGGTCCATCTGGACGTGAAATATCGGGCTGGACGGCGGATCCGTGCTCAGCCAGCGATCGAATACGAATTTCACTGTGGCCAGGCTCGTGTGGACCAGCAATGCCGGTCGAATGTCGGTGCGCGCGTCGACTCCCATTCGGGAAGCGACGTGCTCGATGAAGCGGTGCTGGTCGTCTTCGCTCACCAAAGCCGACTTGCTCAACAGGTAGGGAGCGGTCGCGATCGCCCGGCGCCAGGTATCCAGTTTGAGATCACCGGCGTCCCTGGCGTAGCTGACGAACAACGCGATCAAGGCCTCGACCGCGGATTCATCCGCGGGCCAGCTGCGGTAGGAGCTGACGATCTCGGTGATGGCCTGCCGGACCGGATCGACCAGCAGTCCCTCCTTGGTGGGGGCGTGCCGAAAGTAGGTGCTGATGGAGACTCCAGCCGCCGCGGCAATGTCTTCGGTCGTCACCGCGTCGAATCCACGCTCGGCAAAGAGTCGGTGGGCGGTCTGCTGAATCAGCGAAAACAACTCGGCGCGCCGACGGTCTCGCAGCGAACCAATGTTTGCTGGTTTCATACCATCACCCTCGGACGCCATCCCGGAACAGCAAGGCGATTATGCCTTCCGCGCTGATGGTAGATCATCGCGGATGAACGTTTCTACACTATTGAAAGTGCCTATCGACTAGGCCTGCGTGTTACCGCATACCGTACTGAGCTGCAGAGTCGCGGAACCCGAGCGCGCCACCCCAGGCAAGACTCGCTCCATGGCGCCCGATAACTTCTGCTGGACGATGTAGGACAAAAGCGGTGGGGAGGGCGCCAATGGAGTCGGGCGCTAGCACGCGATGAGGCGCGGCCCGGGTTTGCTCACGACGCCGTTGGTTGCACCGCGATGACCACCCAACCCGAGCCCGCACTGCTCGGTTCACGCAATGACGACGGCGTTGCCGCCATCGGTGACTGGGCCGCCGGCTACGTTAGGCGCCACCCACTAGCCGCACTCACCACCGTCGGTGAACAGTTCGTCCTCGGGGTGCGCACCATCCAGTACTTCTTCGTCGATCTGGTCACCGGCCGCTTCCAGTGGCAAGAGTTCGTCCGCCAAGGCGCCTTCATGGCAGGGACCGCGGTGCTGCCGACGATCCTGGTTTCGCTGCCGATCAGCGTCACGTTGTCGATTCAGTTCGCGCTGCTCGCCGGCCAGGTCGGGGCCACCTCACTGGCCGGAGCCGCCAGCGGCCTGGCGGTCATCCGGCAAGGAGCCTCGCTGGTGGCGGCCGTCCTGATGGCGTCGGCTGTCGGATCGGCCATCACCGCCGACCTAGGTTCGCGAACGATGCGCGAAGAGACCGACGCCATGGAAGTCATGGGCGTATCGGTGATCCGGCGCCTGGTGGTGCCGCGCTTTGCCGCCGCGATCATGATCGGTGTCGCGCTGACCGGTGTCGTGTGCTTCGTCGGCTATTTCGCCAGCTACATGTTCAACGTGTACTTCCAGAACGGGGCACCGGCAGCTTCGTGGCAACGTTCGCGTCTTTCGCGACGACCGACGACATGTTTCTGGCGCTGTTCAAGGCCGTCATCTTCGGCACCATCGTGGCGGTCGTATCGGCCCAGAAGGGCCTGTCCACCAAGGGCGGGCCGACGGGCGTGGCGAACTCGGTGAACGCGGCGGTCGTCGAGTCGATCCTGGTGCTGATGATCGTCAACGTCTCGATCAGCCAGTTGCACGTCATGCTGGCTCCCCGGACGGGGCTGTGACATGACGGTTTCCGCCTACCGGCCGCTAGCGCCCATCACCGAGCAGGTGGTTCGGCTCTACCGCAGGACCACCAAGCCGATCATTCGGCTGGGCCACATGCTGGTCTTCTTCTTCCGGGCACTGGCCGGAGTGCCGATCGCGGTGCGCCAATACCGCGGCGAGTTTCTGCGGCTGTTGTCCAACATCACCTGGGGCAACGGCTCGATTGTGGTGGGGGGCGGTACCGTCGGGGTGGCGGTGGTGCTCGGCATGACCGTTGGCGCGCTGCTGGGCATCGAGGGTTACAACTTCCTCGATCTGCTTGGCCTGGGCCCCGCAACCGGCTTGATCTCATCGTTGGTCAACACCCGCGAGTTGGCTCCCCTGATGGCGTCACTGGCGTTTGCGATGCAAGCCGGCTGCCGGTTCACCGCACAGCTGGGTTCGATGCGCATCGCCGAAGAGATCGACGCGAGGGAATCGATTGCGATCCGCCCGATCCCGTTCTTGGTGACGACTCGCCTGGTTGCCTCGATCGTCGCGATGATCCCGCTCTATGCCGCTTGTCTGGCCATCGGCTACCTGACCACCCAAGTGGTGGTAGGCATCAGCAGCGGTGGCTCCACCGGCTCCTATTTGCACTACTTCTCGCTGATGCTGGCCGGTCAGGACATCTTCTATTCGTTGCTCAAGACCGTCATCTTCGTGTGGATCGCTTCCACTATCCAGTGCTACTACGGCTTCTACGCCAGCGGCGGCCCCGAGGGGGTCGGTGTTGCCGCGCGACATGGCATGCGGGCCAGCATCACCGTCGTGATCATGGTGAACATGCTGATCACCATGGCACTGTGGGGCGTCGACTCCGGGGCACGATTCGGCGGCTAGGTAGATGATCAGGTTGATGACAGATGCCCAATTCCATTGAGTCAGACGGGCGTGGCCCGTCGGATCGCCAGCTGATCGGCATCGGACTGGTGGTTGTGCTGCTGGCGGCGGTGCTGACCATTGCGCTGCTGGTCAAATCGACCGGCCGGCTCAACGACTACGTGCGCGTAACCGCGGACCTGCGCAACGTGGGCGACGGCCTGCCCAAGAGATCTGACGTCAAGTACCACGGCGTGCTGGTCGGCATGGTGGACGGCGTGGCTCCGGCGGCCAACGGGCGGCCCAACTACGTCCACATCAATCTCAAACCCGAATACGCCGCATCGATTCCGGCGGCGGTAACCGCTCGCGTCGTTCCCAGTAGCGTTTTCGCCGTGTCGTCGGTGCAGCTGATCGACGCACCCGCACCGCGTGGTCGCCAACCTGCCATCCGGGCCGGGACGCACATCCCCGAAGACAGCCGGCTACCCACGGTACTTTTTCAAACCACCGTCAGTAAGCTGCGCGATCTGCTCGCTGCGGCCGGACGCGGTCGTGAGGATAACTCGCTGGGAATCCTCGCTGCGATCGCGGCCGCCACCGACCATCGCCGTGCGTCCTTACTCAGCGGTGGAGCTCAGCTCAATCGCCTTCTCGATCAACTCAATTCGATCGTCGCCACCGATTCGGAACCCTCAACGGTCGCCGCGCTCATCGACGCGACCCGCGGATTGCAGGCCAGCGCACCCGAACTCGTCGAGGCGTTGCACCAGGCCGTGGAGCCGATGAAGACGTTCGCCGAGACCCGTGCACAGCTCGCCGCCCTGCTCGCCGGCGCCGACCACACCATCGGGACCGCGCAGCAATCGTTGGGCAACCACATCGATCAGCTGATCCAGATCACCACCGACTTCACTCCGGTGCTGGGCGTGCTGGCGCAGCAGTCCGACAATTTTCTGCCCGTGGTCATCAAACTGGACAACCTGGCCACCAAGTTCATGGACGAAGTCTGGATGCCCGAGAACAACACCGGAAACATGCGGGTGAACCTGTCGTTCACGCCCAGCCACTCATACACGCGCGCGGACTGCCCGCGCTACGGCGAACTCAAGGGGCCCAGCTGCTTCACGGCGCCGCTGGTTCCGGTTCGGCCCGACCTACCGGAAGTGCTGCTGCCGCAGAACTATCAACCACCCAAAGATCTGGCACCGCCACCGGGGACCGCTGTCGGTCCAGACGGCAACCTGGTGGCCCTCGGCCCGCCGCTGATCAACCCGAGCCCCAATCTGACCGATCCCAATCCACCGTTGCCCGCATGGTTGACTCCATCACCGCGGGTGTCGGGGACCGGGGACCCTGACGATGCGCCACCCGCGCCACCCGCGCCACCAGGGGCCGCTGCGCCGTCGGCATTCGGCGGCAACGTCGGTCCCGTCGGCAGCCGCCAGGAGCGCGACGCACTCGCCCTGATCACTGGCCGGCCCGCCACCGTCGCCACCGAATTGCTGCTGGGACCACTCGACCGTGGGACGGTTGTGTCGCTACGTAATTCGGGTGCGGGTGGGGAGCCACGATGAAGTTTCGCGGTCCGCTCATCGGGCTTTCCCTATTCATGGTCGTTGCGGTGGCACTCACCTGGATGGTCTATGTCAGCCTGCGACGTGAAGTCGCCGGAAAGACCGTGGCGTATGCGGCGGTGTTCACCGACGTGTACGGGCTGTGTGAAGGCGACGACGTCCGCATGGCCGGCGTTCGGGTCGGCCGGGTCGAAAAGATCGACCTTGAAGGGAAACTGGCGAAGGTACGGTTCGTTGTACAAAACGAGCAACGACTCTTCGGCAACACGGTCGCCTCGGTGACCTACCAGAACATCGTCGGGCAACGTTACCTCGGGCTGTCGTTGGGCAAGAAGGGCAGTCCGGATCAGCTCGCGCCGGGCAGTGTCATCCCCGTGCAGCGCACCGAACCATCCTTCGACGTCACGGCGCTGCTCAACGGTTACGAGCCGCTGTTCAGCCTGTTGAACCCACGTGACGCCGACAACCTCACCAAGGGCATCATCGAGTCGCTGCAGGGCGACACCGCCTCGCTGGCCACATTGGTCAGCCAGACATCCACGCTCACCGAGACATTCGCCGGCCGCGACCAGGCGCTTGGCGATGTGATCACCAACCTGAACAAGGTGATCTACAACCTGGCTCAGCAGAACGACAACCTCGACGGCGTGATCACCGATACCCAGGAGGTGGTGTCTACCCTCGACCAGCGCCGTCCAGAGCTGGTTTCCTCAATCGGCTCCCTGGCCCGGGTACTAGAGCGACTATCCGCCTCCGCCAACGACGTATACCCGCAACTGCGTGAGTTCATCGACCGCCAGCCCGGCGCCACCCGCCATATTCTCAGCGTCGAGCCCCAGGTGGCATTCTTCGGCGACAACATTCCGCTGCTGTTGAAAGGACTAACCCGCGTAGGCAACCGGGGCGCCTACGGCAACGCATACGTATGCGACATCAACGCCTTCGGATTCTTCCCCGGCCTCAACGACGTCATGCCGATCATCGTCAACGCTGCGACCCCGGGGAACCAAGCCCGGCACACGCCGCGATGCCGGAGCATGGCTGATGGCTGATTCATCGCTGCGCCACAGGCTTTCCGCGTTGCAGAGGCGCCCGCTGGAGAGCTACAACAAGACCTGGCTGGGGTTTGCCGCCGTCGCGGTGGTCGCGGTGGTGATCGCGGCCATGCTGGTGGTGCATCTGGCCGGAGCCGGATATCGGCGCTACACGGCGGAGTTTCTGCAGGCGGCTGCGCTGCGAGCCGGTAACCCGATCGCCATCGCGGGCATCCCGGTCGGCACCGTCACCAGCATGAAGCTCGTCGGTGATCACGTCGAGGCGGGTCTGCGGATCCGCGATGACGTGGTGCTGGGCAAGGACTCCACGGCCACCATCAGAGTCACCACCATTCTCGGATCCCGCTATCTGGCCATCGAGCCCGACGGCGCGGCGTCGCTTCCCGACCACACCTTCGACTTGGCACACACCGCGGTTCCCTACGATCTGCAGGCCGCGTTGAAAGACGCGACAACAACTTTCGAGCAGGTCGACTCGGACCGATTCGCGCAGTCGCTTACCGTGCTGGGCAGGCAGCTCGACAAGCTACCGCCGGTGGTGCCGCAGGCGGTGGCCAACATCGACTCGCTGTCCTCGATCATCGCCACCCGCCGCGATCAATTGGGCCAGCTGCTCGAGAGCACCGAGCAGGTCACCAATACCTTGCGTCGGCAGCTTTCCACCATCGGCGGCCTGGTCAACCAGGGACAGGACCTGATGGGCCAGTTCGTCGCGCGGCGCGCCGTCTTCCACGCGATGATGCGATCCCTCGACGGCTTCGTCGGCACCTTGCGCCAGATCATCGGCGACCGCCCGGGCGTGGATGCGCTGCTGAAAGACATGCGTGAGTTCACCGGTCTGTTGGCACAACACGACGACCTGTTGAGCAATCTGCTGCAGATCAGCCCGATCTTCTTCCGCGAGGCGACCAACATCACCGGCGATGGCAACGCCGTCAACTTCAACGCACCCAATGGCCTGCTGCTGGTGGATTCATGGATGTGTGCGATCAGCGGCCGCGCCGAGCAGTTCGGGATGATTCCCTATTTCAAGGACTGCAAATGACAACCAGCAAGGTCAAGATCCTCGCCGTCGTCGCCGCCGTGCTGGCGGTGGCCGCGCTGGCCGGTGCCGGGTGGTGGCGGATGGGTGCCGATGATGACCCGATGACCGTGACAGCCCAGTTCGACAGCGCCTCGGGGCTGTATGAGGGCAACGTGGTGGCTGTCTTGGGTATGCCGGTCGGCCAGGTCACCAAGATCAGGCCCAAAGGCGGCTACGTCGAAGTCGAATTCACCATCGATCGCAAGGTCAAGATTCCCGCCGACGCCCAAGCCGTCACGGTGTCGACCTCCATCCTCACCGACCGGCAGATCGAACTCACGCCGCCCTATCGGGGTGGCCCGGTGCTGCAAAGCCACGACACCATCGGCTTGACCCGCACCAAGACTCCCGTCGAATTCAGTCGGGTGCTCAGCGTTCTCGACAAGGTGACCAAGTCGCTGCAAGGCGATGGTCACGGCAGTGGTCCCGTCGCCGATGTGCTGAGCGGGGGTACCGAGATCGTCGACGGGAACGGCGCCAAGATCAAGGGAGCCCTTGACGCCCTGTCGCGGGCGCTCCGGCTCAGCAGCGACGGCGGCGCCCAGACCCGCGAACAGATCACGACGATCATCAGAAACGTCAGCTCCTTGTTCGACGCCGCAGCAGCCAACGACGCAAAGCTCCGGGAGTTTGCCTCGACGATCCATCAGGTCAGCCAGATTCTGGCCGACGAGGATATCGGCGGCGGCAACACCGGCAAGCGGCTCGATCAACTGGTGCAGCGTGCCGGTGACCTGCTCGATGTCAACCGCGAGGCGATCCGACAGACCGTTCTCAACGGCAACACCACATTGCAGACGGTCAGCGACCAGCAGCGGGATCTCGCGGAAATACTTGATCTCGCGCCGCTGGTGGCCGACAACGGGTACAACGCCATCGACCGGGCCAACGGTGCCGTTCGAGCTCACTTCCTCACCGACAGAATGATATTCGACAGCCAGCTGACCAAAGAGGTCTGCAACATGATGGGCTTGAGGCAGCTGGGATGCAGCACTGGGACCCTGCAGGATTTCGGGCCCGACTTCGGCCTGACCTTCGTGCTGGACGGCATGGCCGCCATGGGGCAGAAGTGATGAGCGGGTTCGGGAAAGCCGCCGCGATCGCGGTGACCACGCTGCTCAGCTCCGGATGTGCCGCTAACGGCCTTGATAGCCTTCCCCTTCCGGCTCCGACACTGGGCTCCGGGGGTTACACGCTGACCGCAGTGTTCGCCGACGCGCTCAACCTGCCGATGAACGCGAAGGTCAAGCTCGCCGGCGCCGACGTCGGACAGGTCGAGTCAATGGTCGCGCGCAACTACACGGCGGTGACGAGGCTGCGCATTACCGATGACGTTCGGCTGCCTCGGGGCAGCACGGCGGAGTTGCGGACCGCCACCCCGCTCGGTGATGTGTTCGTGGCGTTGCGCCCACCCGCGGGAGCCGGTACCGAGGCGGCGATGTTGAAGGACGGCGACACCATCGGGTTGGATTCCACGACGGCGGCCGCAACCGTGGAATCGGTGCTGAGCTCTGCGGCAATCCTGGTCAACGGCGGAGCAATACGCAATTTCACCAACATGATCAACGGCTTCGGCAACGCCACGGGCGACCAGGGCCAGGCATTCGGAAATCTCATTCGCAAGTCCAACCGGCTGCTGGCCACGCTGGACTCGCGGTCTGAGCAGATCTCGACTGGCCTGAGCGAATTAGCCAGCCTGGCGGAACAACTCGATGCCAAGAACCAGGCCGTCACCGAGTTGATGGCCGCCGCCGAGCCTGCCGCCGACGCCCTGGCCGCCAACACCGGGGAGCTGTCCAACCTGGTCGTCCAGGTCGGCGACACCACCCGCCTGCTGGCCAGGTTCCCAGCATTGGGCGGAACCGACACCAGCGGCCGCAGCATGATCCGAGACCTCAACACGATTGCCGGGGCCGCCAACGACATCGCGGTCAGCCCCGACACCAGCTGGCTGGCCTTGAACCGGATGATCCCGCCGATGGTTAAATCCACTGCTCGGGGCGCACTTTCGGTGCGCGCCAGCGTGGACCGGCTGGTGCTCGGATCGATACCCGACATCGGCTTCCCCGGCGACGTCGGATTGCACGGACCGCACCGCTACAACTGGAACCAGTTCATCGGCTCGTTGAAGTACACGCTGTGGCGGCTGCAGGAACGAGTGGTCGGGCGAGGACCGGGTTCGCCGCAGCTGCCGGTGATGCCCGACCCGGAGGTTCCGGGCGAAATCCAGATCGCTCCTCCCCTGTCCCCCCAACCGCCGGGACCCCCACCGTGATCACGCCGATCGCCAATGCCGTTGTCCGCGTGGTGCGGGCGGGACATCGTCAGCAGACGTGGCTGTCGGTGGCGGGGCTGGTTCTCACCCTCGTCGTCGCGGCCGCCTACTTGCTGGTCGGCGCGTTGCGGCTGACGCCGTTCGCCTCCGAGCTACCGGGTTACCGTCTCGCTACCGGAATCCGGTGGCCTACTGCCCAATCAGGACGTCGCACTGCGTGGTGTGCGGATCGGACGAATCGAGTCGCTGCACCTCACCGAATCGGGTGTCGATGCCATCGCCAGCATCACATCGCAGGTAAAGATTCCGGCGTCCAGCACCGTTCATGTGTCGGCGCTGTCTCCGGCTGGTGAGCAGTTCCTCGATTTCGAACCCGAATCCGACACCGGGCCCTATCTAAGCGAGGGCGCAGTGATCGGAGTTGATCAGGCGAGGGTCCCGGTCAGCCTCGCGCAGTTGCTCGGTGATGCCAACGGATTGCTCGCGCAGATCGACCCGCACCAGGTCGAGCTGATCAAGAAGGAACTGAGCCTGAGCCAGGCGGGGCCGAAAAAGCTTGCCGCCATTGTTGATGGCGGCACGTTCCTGCTGTCGACGCTCGATTCGGTGTTGCCCGAAACCACCAGCATTATCAGGACCAGCCGGGTGGTGCTGAACCTGATAGCCGACAAGAATGCCGGGCTGGCCGCGACCGCCGTGACACTGGATCGGACCCTGGCCGGCGTGGCCAGAATGCAAGGCGGGTATCGGAGCCTCACCGAGCGGACACCGCACACCCTGGCGGCCATCGACCACTTGTTCGCCGATAACTCCGACACGATGGTGCAGTTACTGGGCAGCATGGCTACCGCCGCGCAGCTGCTCTACCTGCGGGTACCGGCGCTCAACGCGCTGTTCCCCGACTATCGAGGATCGGTGCTGGACGCTCTGGCAAGCGCTTTCCACGACCACGGCGTCTGGGCGACGGCCGAACTCTATCCGCGCTACACCTGCGACTACGGCACCCCGTCGTATCTGCCTTCGGCGGCCGACTATCCCGAACCGTTCATGTACACCTACTGCCGCGACGACGACCCCGCGGTCTCGATTCGAGGAGCCAAGAACGCGCCGCGCCCGGGCGGTGACGATACTGCCGGACCACCGCCCGGGGCAGATCTGGGCCGGCGAACCGATCCAACGCCGCGGGGCCGCTTCACCATTCCCACCCCCTACGGGGGCCGGTGCTGCCGATCGAACCGCCTCACTGAGCACGACACCACGTCCAACGCAAGGAGATGATTGTGGTCGCTACCACGGAGAAAGACGACGAAACCCAGTCCGAGGAACCCGCTGCCTCGTCGGAGGACAACCAAGACACCGAAGACACCTCACAGACCCCAGACATCGAAGTCGACTCGGTTGAGCACGCCGAGGCCGAGTCGGCGGACGACGACGAGGACAACACGCTGCTGGCGGACAAGCGCGAAAAGGCGGCGCGCCCAAACCGCTCCTGGGCGCGGTATCTACGGCGCGGCGCAATGCCGCTGTTGCTCGCTGGTACACTGGCGCTTTCGGCATTCCTGGGCTGGCAGCAATGGCAGCAGCACCAGGTGAAGCTGGCGGGCCAGCAGGCTCAACAAGCCGCCATCGCCTACGCCCAAGTGCTGACCAGCATTGATTCCAACAACGTCGACCAGAACTTCCGTCAAGTGCTCGACGGGGCGACCGGCGAGTTCAAGGACATGTATACGCAGTCCAGCGTTCAGCTGCGTCAGTTGCTGATCGACAACAAGGCCAGTGCCCATGGCGTCGTGGTGGATTCCGCAGTTGCCTCCGAAACCGTGAACAAGGTCGTCGTGCTGGTCTTTGTCGACCTAACCGTGACCAACATGGCGGTACCGGACCCGCGCATCGATCGCAGCCGGATCAAGATGACCATGGAAAAGGTCGACGGACGCTGGCTGGCCAGCAAAGTCCAGCTGCTCTAAACCGTTCGGAGCCAACCCATGCCGATCACACGATTGCTCACGACACTGACGCTGGTCGTAGCGGCAGCAACCTCGGGGTTCGTCAGCCCGCCAACGGCGCGGGCATCAGCTTCGTCGTTCTGCGGGGAGCTCGGTGGCGACTGGGACGGCCAGTACTGCCATACCTCGGTGGTCTCCGAACGCAAAGCGGTCCGCGATATCAAAGTGGCGGTGCCCGCTGACCTCATCGACGATGCGACGGCAGGTCCGGTGGTCCGCGACTATCTGCGCACCCTGGTCACCAACTGGAAATCTGTGGGCGCACAGATGGTCGCGGACAGCTTCGGCGAGGAGAACTACCAGGTGTTCCGGCACGGCAGCATGCTCAGCGCCGTGTTCCACGAGGATTACCACGCCGACGGCCCCAAGCCCAACAACGCCTATCGCACGTTCACCTTCGACACGGGGGGCGGGAGGCGAGTGCAGCTGGCGGACCTGACGACCTCGAATCCGCTTACCGCAATTCCCCCGCTGGGCCAGCCCTACATCCAGGCCGCACTCGATGCGGCCGCGCCACCGCACGACCCGGGAACCTACCCATTCGTCGCCGACCGGTGGACACCCGACAAGGTCTATTCCGGCGGCTACCGGGCTTGGGCACTAACCCCAGACGAGTTGGTTCTCTACCTGCCCGACTACCCGGTGGGTCATGACGAGCCGATCGACTTCATGCCCGGGGCCGCACAATGGTCCATGGACGGAGGAGCCGTCGTAGCGCACATCCCGCTCTCGGCGCTGGGTCCCGTACTGCGCGGCTGAGTTACGCGTTGGCGTTGCCGGCGCGCCACTGCTCCCAGGAAATGTTCCAGTCGCCAAGCCCCTCAGTGCCGGGCAGCGTGCCTCCCACGGTGTTGACGACCTCGACGATGTCGCCGGTCTTGATGTGGTCATAGAACCACTCCGCGTTGCTGGGGCTCACATTCAGACACCCGTGGCTGGTGTTCGTGTGGCCCTGGGCACCGACCGACCACGGCGCGGAGTGCACATAGACACCGCTATAGGACAGCTGCGTGGCCCAATTGACATCGGTGCGGTACCCATTGGGTGAGTTGACCGGCACGCCGTAGGTCGAAGAGTCCATGATGATGTGCTTGAACCGCGCGCCCACGATGTAGATGCCGTTGGCGGTCGGGGTGCTGTCCTTGCCCATCGAGGTCGGCATGGTCTTGACCACCTCGCCGTTGACCAGGATGGTCAGCATCTTCGTGTTGTCGTCGGCGGTCGCAATCACCTCATCGCCGATGGTGAAGTGCGTCTTGACGTTGTCCTCGCCGAACATGTCCTCACCCAGATCGACACCGTAGGTGTTCACCGCGACATCAACGCTGGTCCCCGACTTCCAGAAGTGCTCTGGGCGCCAACGCACCTCGCGGTTGTTGAGCCAGTAGAAGGCGCCCTCGACGGCCGGTTTGGTGGTGATCTTGATGGCCTTCTCGGCAGCCAGGCGGTTGGCGATGTTCTCGTCGAACCGGATCGCGACCGGCTCACCGACGCCGACAACCTCACCGTCGGCGGGACTCACGTACGGCATCGTCAGATGGGCCGGCGAACTGGTCTGGAACGTCATCTGGCGGGTCGCGGCACCGCCCAGGCCAAGCGCCTTGGCGTTGAGCGTATAGCGCCGGTTGTATCCGAGCGGCTCGTCAGTCGACCAGTGCAGTCCGTCGGAGCTGAGTTTCCCGCTGATGGACTTGCCGCTCTCGTTGACCATGGTGACCGCGGCCAACACACCGTCGGAGACGCTCACGGTGACCGGTGCGTCCACGGTGACCCCGACGGCCCCGTCCGTCACCGATGCGGTGAGCTTGGGCACCAACAGGTCGGCAAACGGGGTGCCCTTGTTCTCGATCACCTTGGTCGCGGTGGGGGTAGCACTGCTGCCGCCGCAGGCGACGGCCAGCACAGCAACCGGGATCAGGATCGCAGCCAGCCACGATCGACGTCTGCTCAAAGGCGCCATCAAGTGACCTTCCAGATACTCACGCTTACTTTGGTCACCGCTGACCTCGGATTGTTACTAGCATTGTACTGCCTCATCACCGCCAGCTCGGCGAATGAGGCTCCGTTCCTGCGGTCCAGTATCGCACTGCACCCCGTGTGATCCGGAGATTTCCCTCTGCGCCGGGATGCCTGTTATTGTCGCAACGCGGTCGTGCCAGACCGATGCGCCGTTAGCTCAGTTGGTAGAGCAGCTGACTCTTAATCAGCGGGTCCGGGGTTCGAAACCCTGACGGCGCACTTCACGAAATGCCCCTTGTGGGAGCCACGATGCGGCGAGCGGCCTCTACGGCCGCTGCCCGTCGCCCCTCGATAACCGCGCGATCAGTAGCGACGGCATCGGGATGAGGCGACTGCGCCCAGGCCAGACCCACCCCAAACAACAGGACGAGCAAGTCCATCGGATGCCAGTGCGGGTCGACGTGGCCGGCGGCTTGGGCCGCTTCGATCACACCGACGTCGCGCGCCTGGACCGATTCCACGCCCTCGACCTGCGGCGGGTCCAGGACCAAACCCTCTAGATTGGCCCAGGTAATCATGCGCAGGTGCTCGGGCCTGCAGCAGGCCAGGTCGTAGATGTCGCCGACGAACTCGGGGACCGCGTCGGGACGCAGCGTCACCGCGGCAAAGAACTCCTCCATGTCGGCGGCGACAACGCTGCGAAATAGCGCCTCCTTGTCCTGGAAGTGCGCGTAGAGCCGCTCCTTGCTCGCCTCGGCGGTCCGCGCGATGCGGTCGATCCGGGCACCGGCCAGGCCGTATTGCGCGAACTCGGACCGAGCGGCGGTCAGGATCGTCTCGCGAAGTTCAGCCGTGGTTCGCACAGCATGATCATAGCCATACGAACTAGTTCGTTTGATAGCGTGGTAGTCCGAGCACGAATCCGAGCGGAGGAAGCCATGGGCGGACGCATCGATACCGAGGCAATAATGAGCCCGCCGCGCCGAGTGGAGTTCCTGCGCGGTGCGCTAGACCGGACCCAAGACGGGATTGCGCCGCTTATCGACCTGTTTCGACCCCATGTAACCGGCCTGGAAACACTGCCCGCCAACGGACGATTCTTGTTGGTGGGCAACCACACTCAGTTTGTCGGCGGTGAGGTGCTGCTGGTTCCGCACTTCGTTCGTCGGGCAATCGGCAGCCGAGTGCGTCCACTGGCCGATCGCCGGTTCGGGCGGCGCCGCGGCATTGGTTACGACCTGATGACCGCCTACGGCGGCGTCGTCGGCGCGCCCGAAAGCGCACGAGAACTGATGCGGCACAACGAAACCATTCTGGTATTCCCCGGCGGAGGCCGCGAGATCGCGAAATTCAAGGGCGAGGAATACCACTTGAATTGGAATGAGCGCAACGGATTCGCCCGCATCGCGGCCGAAAACGACTATCCGATCGTTCCGGTCGGACTGGTCGGCGGTGACGATGTCTACAAGAGCATGGTCACCCGCGACAGCGCGCTCGGCCGGCTCAGCCAGGCCGTCAGCGTGAAGCTGACCGGCCGCTCCGACATGGCGATGCCGTTGATGCGCGGGATGGGACCAACCCTGATCCCCCGCCCCCAACGGATGTACCTGCGTTTTGGCGAGCCGATCGACACGACGCAGCCGGATGGGAGAGCGGCCCAGGAGTGGGTCGAGTCGGTGAAGAAAAGCACTCAGCACGCTCTGGAAACAATCCTGGCCGAGTTGCTGAGCATTCGCGCAGGCGACCCGTTCCGCGCGCTCAACCCGTTGTCCTGGGCGAGCGCGGCCAAAGCCGAAGCGACCAGCAGCGCGAGCCAAAATTAGGGTCCCGCCGCAACTTTGGCAGCGCCCAGCCCACACCCGCCAGGCCTGGCCGACGCGCGCTGTCCAGGGGCTATCAAGACGCCTTCGGTGGGCCGATCGGATCTGTTCGAACCCCCGCCTTTGGCGGTAGTTTTCTTCTGACACCGAAGTTGTGATCGGCGCCCCCAGACCAGGTTTGTCGAAGGAGCTGTAATGGGGTTCATCCAGCCAAACCTGCCCGTCGTCGACATGGCCGAGTGGAGCAAGGGCACCCGCGCGCAGCGGATCGTTCCGATGGCCCGCCACATTGCAGAAAACGGCTTCGGCACCCCGCTGGTGATGCCCGTGATGTATGGCATCAAGATCGTGCTCTACATCCTGGGCGCGTGGCTGTTCGCCTTGTCCACAAGCGGTGTCGAGGGCTTCAGCAACGTCGGCGCGTGGTGGACGGAACCGATCGTGTTCGAGAAGGCCGTGCTCTACACGATGCTGTTCGAGGTGGTAGGTCTGGGCTGCTGCTTCGGCCCGATGGCCGGGCGCTACTTCCCGCCGATGGGTTCGATCCTGTACTGGCTGCGGCCCGGAACCATCCGCCTGCCCCCCTGGCCCAACCGGGTGCCACTGACCAAGGGCACCAACCGAACTCTGTTCGAGGTTTTGCTCTACGGCGCCCTACTCGCGCTGCTCGTCGTCGCGTTGGTGTCCGACGGCACCGGGCCAATTCCTGAGCTCAACACCATGATCGGCGTGCTTCCGCGGTGGCAGCCGGTCGCCATCCTCTCGGTGCTCGCGGTCCTCGGCCTGCGCGACAAGATCACCTTCCTGGCCGCGCGCGGTGAGGTGTATGCGCCACTGACACTGGTGTTCCTGTTCTCCGGCAGCGACATCGTCGTCGGAGCAAAGCTGGTCTTCATCGTCATCTGGCTGGGCGCAGCGACCTCGAAGCTCAACAAACACTTCCCGTTCGTGATCTCGACGATGCTGGCCAATAATCCGTTCATCCCCTCCGGGTTCCTCAAGAGGTCGTTGTTCAAGCGATACCCGGATGATCTACGGCCCAGCACGTTATCGGACTTCATCGCACATTTCTCGACCGCGGTGGAAGGGCTGGTACCGCTGGCGCTGTTCTTCTGCCACGGTGGCTGGCCGACGACCATTGCCGCGTTCGTGATGGTCATGTTCCACCTCAACATCCTGCTGGCCTTCCCGATGGGGGTGCCGCTGTAGTGGAACGTCTTCATGATTTTCGGGGTGCTGTAGCTGTTCGTCGCCCACGCACACCTCGGGCTCGCCGATTTGACCGGCCCGTGGCCCGTCGTCCTGTGCGCCCTGATCGCCGCCGTTGTCGTCATCGGAAATCTCTACCCGCGCATGGTCTCCTTCCTGCCCGGCATGCGTTACTACGCCGGCAACTGGGACACCACCCAGTGGTGCGTCAAGCCGTCGGCCGACGAAAAGATCCGAGTCGGTGCTCGCGCACTCGGCCCGATGTATCACCTGCAACTCGAGCGGCTCTACAACAGCAAAGAGCAGGCCCTGGTGCCGATACACCTGGCCTTCGCGTTTCGGGGGATGAACACCCATGGCCGCGCGCTCTACACGCTGGTGCATCGCGCACTGGCCGGGTACGACGAGGACGACTACAACGTGTGCGAGGGCGAGCAACTTTGCGCCATGGTGCTCGGATGGAACTTCGGCGACGGGCATCTACATAACGAGTGCCTCATCGAGGCCCTACAGCAGCGGTGCGGATTCGAGCCGGGTGAGGTTCGGGTGGTGATTCTCGACTCGCAGCCCATCCAAATCCAGCGCCAGCAGTACCGGCTCGTCGACGCCGCCACTGGCGAGTTCGAGCACGGTTACGTCGATGTGGCTGACATGGCCGAGGCCCAGCCCTGGGTCGATGACCTGCCGATACACGTCGAAAGCGGCACCGCGGCCGGAATGACCTGAGGGCACTGCGGTGGTACCCAATCGCGTCGAGCGTGCCCCCAGGGCGTCGAGTGTGCGCTCAGGGTGGCGATCCGGCGGTTTCCACGCCCTGGACGCACATCCGAAGCCGTCTCAGCGGTTCCTGATCTTGCGGATCACCACGACCACGACGACAGACCCGATCCCGACCAACGTCACGGTCACGGCCGGTTTGGTGACGAACTCGATCACTTTGGCCTTCACGTCGTCGGCCAGGCGGCGGGGGTTGGCACGCTCAACCAGCGAGTCGACGGTGGTCGCCAGCTGGTCGCGGGCGACGTCGATGTCCTGCTTGATGGTGTCGGGATCGCGGTCCGCCACGTGTCTGTCCTCCAAGTCTCCCGCTATCCGGCCTATACACCTGCCCGCACTACCCTAGATCAGCCGGTGCGAGTCCTAACGCTCCGGTGAACAGAAAGGGACCTACGTTGAGCGAGACCACACGCCTGGCGCCAGGCGACAAAGCGCCTGCATTCAGCCTGCCCGACGCCAACGGCAACAAGGTGTCACTGTCCGACTACAAGGGACGCCAAGTGGTGGTGTACTTCTACCCGGCCGCTTCGACTCCCGGATGCACCAAACAGGCCTGCGATTTCCGCGACAACCTGAGCGAGTTGAACGAGGCCGGCCTCGACGTGGTCGGGATCTCGCCCGACAAGCCGGAGAAGCTGGCCAAGTTCCGCGATGCCGAGGGGCTCACGTTCCCGCTGCTATCCGATCCGGACCGCAAGGTGTTGGCCGCCTACGGCGCCTACGGCGAGAAGATGATGTACGGCAAGACCGTCACCGGCGTGATCCGTTCCACGTTCGTGGTCGACGAAAACGGCAAGATCGCCGTCGCCCAGTACAACGTGAAGGCGACCGGGCACGTCGCCAAACTCCGCCGCGACCTACAGGTGTGATCAGGCCAGGTTGGCCAGCAGCAGCGCCTCAGCCACCGCGGCTCGCTCCAGCACCCCCAGATGCAGGCTCTCGTTGACGCTGTGCGCCTGCGTCCCGGGATCCTCCACCCCCGTGACGAGGATCTTCGCGTCAGGAAACGCCTCGGCGAACTCGGCGATGAACGGGATCGACCCACCCATACCCATGTCGATCGGGTCGGTACCCCACGCCTGGCGGAACGCCGTGCGTGCGGCGTCATAGACCGGACCGCTCGCGTCGATCGCGTAAGGCTGACCGATGTCGCCGCGCTCGACGCTTACCCGGGCTCCCCAGGGCGCATGCTTACGCAGGTGAGCTTCCACGGCATCGAGGTGCGCCGCGGCGTCCCCGCCGGGTGCGATCCGAATGCTGATCTTGGCGCGAGCCCGCGGAATCAACGTATTCGATTCTGCCGCAATGGAAGTGGTGTCGATACCGATCACGGTGATCGCCGGCTTCGCCCACAGCCGCTGGGGCACCGAACCTGACCCGATCTCGGTGACACCGTCGAGCAGATCCGAGTCCGCACGCACCCGCTCGGGCGGATAGTCAACGGCGGCGGCCGTGCTCTCGTGCAATCCGGCCACCGCTACGTTGCCGTCGTCATCGTGCAGGCTGGCCAGCAGCCGCACCAACACACTGAGCGCGTCGGGAACCACACCACCCCACAAACCGGAGTGCAGCCCGTGGTCGAGGGTGGCGACTTCCACGACACAGTCAGCCATGCCACGCAGCGACACCGTCAGCGCCGGCACATCGGTGCTCCAATTGTCCGAATCCGCGATGACGATCACGTCGGCCGCCAGCACGTCGCGGTGAGCGGCCAGCAATCGGCCCAACGACGGCGAACCGGACTCCTCCTCGCCCTCGACGAAGACGGTCACACCCACCGGCGGTTTGCCATCGTGCGCCCGAAAGGCCGCCAAATGCGTTGCGATTCCCGCCTTGTCATCGGCCGTGCCACGCCCGTAAAGACGACCGTCGCGTTCGGTCGGCTCGAACGGGGCCGAGGCCCACTGATCGGGGTCTCCCTCGGGTTGGACATCGTGGTGGGCATACAGCAGCACGGTCGGCGCGCCCGGCGGTGCCGGATGCTGCGCGATGACCGCCGGGGCACCGCCTTCGCTGACGATCTGGACGTCATCAAAACCTGCCTGTGCCAACAAATCAACTACCGCTTGAGCACTGCGATGGACCTCGGCGCGTCGCCCCGGGTCGGCCCATACGGATTCGATCCGGACCAGCTTCTCGAGGTCCTGCCGCACCGACGGCAGCACCTCGCGCACACGCTCAACAAGATCAGTCATGACACTGAGGCTAACCAACGGGCTGGCTATGCTGAGCGCGTAATGGCGACACGCGGTCCCGACCCGACGGCGCCGCTCTGGCGGGCGGCGCAGCTATTCCGGCTGCTGAGCTGCGGCTACGCACTCGGCTTCCACATCGCGATCAACTCAAACCTGCAGCGGCCGCTGCTGGGCTGGGCGCTGTTCGCGGTGCTGATCGGCTGGAGCGCAGCCTGCGCGGTCGCCTACCTGCGCGGCTTCGGCCGGCGGCCGGCCTGGGTGATCACCCAGGGCTCCGGCGTTGTTGATTAGCAGGCTTGTGAGCTGGGTTGATGATCTTTGGTGCCGCGCTATTGGGGCCGGAGTGTAGGCACGGGCTATCTGGAGAACGATCGAGTTGGTTACTGTTCGTCGTTGGTCTGGAGTTGCCCGTGCCTACCGTTTCAGTATTGCCTGTGTCGTCGGTTCCAGAGGTGTTCGACCGCTGGAGTCCTGGTGAGCGCAGCGAGCTCATCGGATCGGAGTTTCTCGATGTGTTGGCCTCGGTGCCAGACCCGAGGGACCCACGCGGTCGGAGGTATTCGCTGATGGCTTTGTTGGCGATCGCGGTTCTGGCCACTGCCGCGGGGATGCGCGGCTATGCTGGTTTTGCCACATGGGCGGCCACCGCTCCCGATGATGTGTTGGCCTAATTAGGGGTCCGGTTCCGGCGGCCCAGTGAGAAGACCTTCCGCGCTGTTTTGTCTCGGCTAGACCCCGCCGACCTCAACGCCAGGATGGGCAGTTACTTCACTGCACACGTGGCCAGCAGCGACCCCAGTGGATTGGTGCCGATCGCGTTGGACGGCAAGATGCTGCGTGGTGCTTTACGCGCCAAAGCGACAGCCACGCATCTCGTGTCGGTGTTCGCCCACCGTGCCCGATTGGTGCTCGGTCAACTCGCTGTCGCCGAGAAAAGCAATGAAATTCCCTGCGTACGTGCCCTGCTCACGCTGCTGCCGGGTAGCTTGTGGTGGCTGGTCACCGTGGATGCGATGCATACCCAGGTCGTCACCGCGAAGTTGATCTGCGCCACCTTGAAGTCGCACTACCTGATGATCGTCAAGTCCAACCAAGCCAAAATACTTGCGCGTATCACCGCGCTGCCCTGGGCCGAGGTGCCCGCAGCCGCTACCGACGACTCCCGCGGCCACGGCCGTGTCGAGACCCGCACCCTGCAAATCATCACCGCTGTACGAGGAATCGGCTTCCCCTACGCAAAACAAATCATCCGGATCACTCGTGAACGCTTGATCACCGCCACCGACCAGCGCAGCGTGGAGGTGGTCTATGCCATCTGCAGCCTGCCGTTCGAGCACGCCCGCCCTACCGCGATCATGACCTGGATGCGTCAACACTGGGGAATCGAGAACAGCCTGCACTGGATACCCGACGTCACCTTCGACGAAGACCGTCAAAGGGCACATACCGGAAACGGCGCACAGGTCCTAGCAACGCTACGCAACACCGCGATCAATCTGCACCGCCTCAACGGCGCCGACAACATCGCCGAAGCCTGCCGGATCACCGCTTTGACCGCCAACCGCCGCCTAGACCTCCTCAATCCACAATTCCCCAGCTCACAAGCCTGCTAATCAACAACGCCGGAGCCCTGGGTGATCACCGAGATCGCCGTCGTCGTCGTGCTGATGCTGTCCACCAAGATGGTGGCCTCGGCACAGTGGGCCCTGGACAACCAGACCTGGCCGACCACGCTTTGGGCCAGCAACGCCACCATCTCGGCGGCGCTGCAGTTCGGCCCGGCCGGCGGCATGTTGACCGGCATTGCGGTGACAGCCGCCAATGAGGCCGTCAAGGGCTACGTCAACGTCAACCTTGGGCGCAGCGCGACCATCGTGATCGAACTGGCGGTCGGCCTGGCGGTCGGCATGGCCGCCCGCACCGCCCGGCGCGCCCACGCCGATCTGCAACGAGCGGCTCAGCTGTCGGCCGCCTTGCAGGAGCGGGAGCGGCTCTCCCGGCAGATCCACGACGGCGTCATCCAGGTGCTGGCGCTGGTCTCTCGGCGCGGGCACGAAATCGGTGGCCCCACATCCGAGTTAGCCGAACTCGCCAGCGAGCAGGAACGCGCGCTGCGCCGATGGATAATCTCCACTGACACCGATCGTGACGGCAACACCCGCAGCGTCGACCTGTGCGCCCTGTTGCGGCGCAGGGCGTCCGACCGGGTATCGATGAGCTTGCCGGGAACTCCGGTGACACTGACGCGGGAGGTCGCCACCGAGCTGGATGCGGCGGTGGGCAACGCCCTCGACAACGTGCGCCTGCATGCCGGGCCGAGCGCCCGCGCATTCGTGCTGCTCGAAGATCTCGGCGACTCGGTCACCGTCAGCGTCCGCGACGACGGCGTGGGCATTGCCCCGGGGCGACTCGACGAGGCCGCCGGCCAGGGGCATCTGGGCATCTCGAAGTCGATTGTGGGACGGCTGGCGGCCCTGGGTGGCACCGCAGAACTGAGCACGGACCAGGGCGAGGGCACCGAATGGGAGCTGCGGGTGCCACGCCGGGAAGGATCGTCATGAGTGAGCACGAATCGCCGACGGTGATGGTCGTCGACGACCATCCGATCTGGCGTGACGCGGTTGCCCGCGATCTCTCCGATGACGGCTTCGCAGTGGTCGCCACCGCCGACGGGGTGGCGACGGCGCAACGGCGGGCCGCAATCGTCAAGCCCGACGTGGTGGTGATGGACATGCGGCTGGCCGACGGCGATGGTGTGCAGGCAACCACGGAGGTGCTCAAGGTCTCGCCCGCGACCCGCGTGCTGGTGCTGTCGGCCTCCGACGAACGCGAGGACGTCCTGGAAGCCGTCAAGGCGGGGGCAACCGGATACCTGGTCAAGAGTGCGTCGAAGGCCGAACTCGCCGATGCGGTGCGCGCCACCGCGGCGGGGCGAGCCGTCTTCACCCCGAGCCTGGCTGGGCTGGTCTTGGGCGAGTATCGGCGTATCGCGCAAACCGCGGACTCGAGCCAGGATCGGCCCAGCCTGACCGAACGGGAGACCGAGATACTGCGCTACGTCGCAAAAGGACTATCCGCCAAGCAGATTGCTGAAAAGCTCTCGTTGAGCCACCGGACGGTGGAAAACCACGTCCAGGCGACGTTCCGCAAGCTGCAGGTCGCCAACCGGGTGGAGCTGACCCGCTACGCCATTGAGCACGGGCTGGACAAGTAGCCGCCCAGTTTGCGTAGTCCTACTCATCCATGCCGGGGCCAAGAACGGCAGAGTAATCGACATGACCGAATCGCAGCACGCTGTCATCAGTCGACTCTCCGCGGAATTCGACTCATTGGCTCGTCAGATGGCCCGCGTTTCCGGCGAACTCAGCCAGCTTGACCGCCTGATCTCCGATTCGGTCGGCGCGCCCCAACCCGCTGCGGCCGCGCCGCCGCAACCGCAACCGCAGCCTGTGGCTCCGTACTGGTACCCCTACTGGCAGCAGTGGGCGCCCGTGGCGCCAGCACCCGCCGCGGCGCCGCCACGCCAGGACGCTCCCCCACCTACCGCGCGCCCGGCCCCCCAAGGCCCACCGGCCCCGGCACCGGCCGCGGCCCCACCGGTCTCCGCACCGCGGCGCCCCGCCGAGAGCACCGAATCCGGCTGGATCGGCAAGCTGCTAGCGGTCGCGGGAGTGGCGGTGACGTTGACCGGCGTGGCGCTGCTGCTGGTCCTCGCCGCGCAAGCCGGGCTGCTGCGACCCGAGATCCGGGTCGCCGGTGGCACGGCGTTGTCAGTCGCGCTCGTCGGCGTGGCCGTCCGGCTGCGCGGCCGCCCCGGTGGACGCATCGGCGCGATCGCGTTGGCCGCCACCGGTATCGCAACCGCCTACCTGGACGTCATCGCGGCGACCACCATCTACCAGTGGGTGCCGGCGCCCACCGGGCTGGTGCCGGCGCCCGCCGGGCTGGTGCTGGCCGCGCTGGTCGGTGGGGCGGGACTTGCGCTGGCCCGCCGCTGGGATTCCGAGCACCTGGGGCTACTGGTGCTGGTGCCGTTGATCGGGCTGGCGCCCGTGCTCACCAGAGGTGCCGATCTCTTGCTGGTGAGCTTCATGCTGGCGCTGTCGGCCGCAGCGTTACCGGTGCAACTGGGCAAGGATTGGGTCTGGCTGCACGCCGCGCGCGTCGCGGCACCCACCGTGCCCCTGTTGATCGCCCTGGTGGCGGCCGACAAGCACGACAACACCTGGCTGCTGGGCGCAGCCTGCGGTGTCGCGGCGATCCTTGCCATCGTGAGCGGCCTGATCGTGTTGCCGGGCGGCAAGAACGCCGCCGCCCTGGCCGTGCTCACGGTGGTCGGGACCCTGCCCGTCTTGGCCGCCGCCGTCGCGGTCGATCGCGTGTTTGCCGCGCTGCTGGCCGGCACCCTGGCCGCGGCACTGTTGGCAATCGTTCTGGTAGGCAGTGAACTTCCCACCATCTTCAACCGGGTCTTGGCGGCATGGTCGGCAATCTCGGCGCTGGTCGCCGTTACCGTTGCCTTCGACGGCCACGTCGAGGGGCCGATCCTGCTCGCCCTTGCCATCGTCGTCGCGATCGCCGGTCGCCACGACCGCATGGCGCTCTGGGCCGCAGCGGGTTTCGGCATCGTCGGCCTCGGCCTGTACTACAGCTATGCGCCGCTGCATGCGCTGTTGACAGCGACGGTGATGCCGACCCCGATCGCGGTGTCCACCTTGGCCGCCAGCCTGCTCAGCATCGCATTTGTCGTTGCGATGAGCAGGGCGTGTGCCGGCATCGGAGGCCAGAATCGCGACATCCGCCGGATCCTGGCCGCCGTCGGCGGGGTGCTGGTGATCTATGCCGTCACCGCGTTTACGGTCACCGCCGGTGTCCTGATCGCCGGCAGCGAGGCGGGCTTCCTGGCCGGCCACATGGCGGCCACCATCTGCTGGATCGCCGTAGCGGCGCCGCTGTTCGTCTACGCACTGCGAGTCGCAGACCGGGAACGCCGCACCGCCCCGATCAGCGCCGGCCTGGCGCTCACCGGGGCCGCCACCGCCAAGCTGTTCCTGTTCGATCTCGCCACGCTCGACGGCATCTTCCGGGTCGCGGCGTTCATCGTGGTCGGCCTGGTGCTGCTGGCGATGGGAACCGGATACGCGCGCAGCCTCGCGCGCTAGCACCCTGGCGAGCAGACGCGAAATCGCACGGGATCGGAGATTCCGATGCGATTTCGCGTCTGCTCGCCGGAGATCAACTGGTCTCGAGAATGGCCACGGCGGCCGCCGTATCCCCCTCGTGGGTCAACGACACATGGATCGTCACATCGGCCAGGTGCTTGGCGATCTCCCCGGTGAGACGCACCCGCGGCCGTCCCCACATGTCGGTGACCACCTCGATGTCGCGGTGGATGTCTTCGGGCAGCACCGGCCGCTGCGCGAACCGTGATCCAGACCAGGCCTTGATCACCGCTTCCTTGGCGGCCCAACGGGCCGCCAAGTGCCGCGCCGCCGACGAACTCTTATCGGAGGCGTCGCGGCGCTCACCGGGGGTGAAGGTCGCAGCGAACGCCGTTCCCGGCTGATCGACCTGCTCGGTGAAATCAGGAATGGAGACGAGGTCGATCCCGACGCCGACGATGCCCATGGATCGCCACGTTAATCGATGACCAATCTCATCCGATGTAGGCCTCGCCGTCGCCGAGCCGAGCGGCCGGATTCAGCAGCATCGCTGCCTCTTGCGGCTTCTCGGCCGTGTCGTGGTCGAAACGGCGGTCCGGAGGCCGCTGATACATCGGCTCTCCACCGGCCATGGCCGACGCCAGCCTCCGCTGACCGGCCAGCAGCCGCGTATCGGCACGCCGCTGGTAGTCCGCGCGCTGCTCAGGAGCCAGCGAGGCGATGAACGCCTGTGGGTGCACCAACGCGACCAGACCGGACACGTGGCCGAACCCGAGGCTGGTCAGCATGCCGGCTTTGAGCGGGAACTTCCCGCCCAGCCGCAACGCGTCACGCACCCACACGAAGTGCGCTGCCCCGGCCAGTTCATCGTCCACACAGTCCAGACTCCGGTTGGGCGGAATGACACCGTCACGCAGAATCTGGCACAGCCCCATCATCTGGAAGACCGCCGCGCCACCCTTGGCGTGACCGGTCATGCTCTTTTGCGACACCACGAACAGTGGCGCACCCTCGGATCGGCCAAGTGAGTCGGCGAGCCGCTCGTGCAATTCCGTCTCGTTGGGATCGTTGGCCAGCGTCGACGTGTCGTGCTTGGAGATGATGGCGATGTCATCGGCACCCACGCCCAACTTGGCCAGCGCCCGCGCCAGCGCGGAGTCCCGGCCGCCGCGTCCGGCGCCCAATGCGCCCAGCCCCGGAGCCGGAATCGAGGTGTGCACACCGTCTCCGAAGGACTGTGCGAAGGCCACCACCGCGAGCACGGGCAGGCCCATCTTCAGAGCCAGGTCGCCACGGGCCAGCAGAATCGTGCCACCGCCCTGGGCTTCCACGAAGCCCAGCCGGCGCCGGTCATTGGGCCGGGAGAACTTCGAGTCGGCGATTCCGCGGCCGCGCATCATGGCGGTGTCGGCGGTGGCCGCCATGTCACCGAAGCCGATGATGCCTTCCAAGGTGAGGTCGTCGATACCGCCGGCCACCACCATCTCGGCCTTGCCCAAGCGGATCTTGTCGACGCCCTCCTCGACCGACACCGCGGCCGTCGCGCATGCGGCGACCGGGTGGATCATCGAGCCGTAGCTACCGATGTAGGACTGAACCACGTGCGCAGCGACGATATTCGGCAGAATTTCCTGGAATATGTCGTTCGGCTTGTTCCGGCCCAACAGGTTTCCGTGGTACATCGTCTGCATCGACGTGCCGCCACCCATCCCGGTGCCCATGGTGTTTGCGACCAAACTCGGGTGCACATAACGCATTACCTCGGTCGGGCTGGACCCGGCGCTCAGGAACGCGTCGACGGTGGCCACGATGTTCCAAACCGCTACGCGGTCAATCGAACTGGCCATGTCCTGACTGATGCCCCACACCGTCGGATCGAAGCCCGTCGGGAGCTGGGCGCCAACCACCCGCGACAGTGTCGTCTTGCGCGGCACTCGAATCTCGGTGCCGGCCTTACGGATGACCTGCCAGTCACCCGAATCGGGCACCGGCCGGATGACGGTGTGCTCGGGATCGAAGTCTGCGAAGGCACGCGCGTCGGCCTCCGAGGACACCACGAAGGAGAAGTCCTTGTCCAGGAACACCGACACCAGCAACGGCGACGAGTGGTCGGAGTCGATCGTGCCGTCGTCGACGAACTCCCGAATGCCGACGCGCTCCACCACCACATCGTGATAACGCTCGACCAACTCGGCTTCGTCGACCAGCTCACCGGTTCCGGTGTCATACCAGCCCGGTTGCGGGTCGTCTTCCCACCGGACCAGCCCGGTGGTCCAGGCCAACTCCAGCACACCGGCGGCGGAGAGCTCGTTCTCGACCTCCATCTCGAAACGCGTCCGTGAGGAGCCGTATGGACCGAGCTCGGCACCGCCGACGATCACCACCAGGTCGGACGGGTCCACGTCGAGGTCGTCCCAGTGCGGTGGCGGCGCCGGCGTGTATCCACGCGGCGGTGACGGCAGCGCGGGAATTGCCCCCTCAGTTGACTCTTCGTCATCTGCGGTCGCCTCGGTCGACATCTCCTCACGCGCCTTGGCGGCTAGTTCGGCCATGTCGAGGTTGGCCTCCGCCAGCCCACCCGTGAGGTCCGCTTTGATCGGGGTACTGGCCGCCGCGACCTTGGACTCCACATCGCACAGGCCGAGCAGCATCGCCGCCATCTCGTCAGTGGAGTAGGTGGTGACGCCGGCCTCTTCGACAGCGCTGACGATGGCGTCGTTGTGACCCATCAGGCCGGTGCCGCGAGTCCATCCGATCAGCGCGTGCGCCAGGCTGACCCGGGCCGCCCACGAGGACTCGGCGTGCCAACGACTCACCACCGCGTCCAGCGCCGACTTGGCTTCGCCGTAGGCGCCGTCACCACCGAACATGCCGCGGTTGGGCGAGCCGGGCAACACCACGTGCAGTCGCGAGGCGATGTCGCGCTCGGCGCCGATCGTCGAGAGCCCGCCGATCAGCCGCTGCACTGCCCACAGCAGCACCTTCATCTCCATCTCGGAGCGCGAGCCGGCCTCCGACAGGTCGCCGACCACGCGCGGCGCCGCGAACGGGAACAGCAACGTCGGCGTCTGCGCGTCCTTGATGTGAATCGACTGCGGCCCAAGGCTTTCGGTTTGCTCGCTGCCGACCCATTCGACCAGGGCGTCGATGTCGGAGTAGGAGGCCATGTTGGCCGCCACCACCCACAGCGCCGCACCGTAGCGGGCATGGTCTCGGTACAGCGTGCGGTAGAACGCCAGCCGCTCGTCGTCGAGTTTGGACGTGGTGGCAATGACGGTGGCACCGCCATCGAGCAGTCGTGCCACCACCGATGCCGCGATCGAACCCTTCGAAGCGCCGGTCACCACCGCCACTTCGCTGCTGTCCGGACCCGGGTCCGGGTTCTCCGCACCGGCGGCGATTCGGCCGTACAGCGACGCGTGGATCTGCCGCCCCGCCGCCAGCGACTTGCCCTGCCACCAGGTGGCTTGGGTCGCGACGACGTGGCCGGCTCCCTCGAAGCGTTGCGATAGCCGCGCCCAGTCGGCGTCAATGTCACCTTCGTCGGTTAGCCACAGTTTGACCAGGTCTTCGCGGGCGCTGGCCCAGCGGTCGTCGAACACGACTGCTCTCTTCCCGTCGAACACCGGCGCCACCAAACGCGGCCAGTCCGAGCCCAATTCAGCGGTGACCAGTTCGATGAGGTCTGCGTCGGTCGCGGCCGGCAGCGCGGTGGCCGGGGCGTCGAGACCCAACTGGCCCAACACCAGACGAGCAGCCGAGGCGAGCACGCCGTCGCGACCGGTGATCTGATCGGTGAATTCGGCGAGCGCCGCCGCGTCGACGGTAGCGCCACCGCCACCGCCGGCCGACGGCAGCGCCACGGCGACACCACGGCGGGCGGCAACCGATGCAACCGCGGCGTCGACCACCTTGTCGACGGAAGCCGCATCGGCCAACGCGCCCTCGTGCAGGTTGCCCAGGGCGCCGCCGCGAACGCTGCTGCCCTCGCGGGTGCCTAGCGCCACCTCGACGGTGACGTGTTTTGCCCAGCCATCGCCAAGCTCCCAGGTCTTCTTGACCCGCTCCGCGATGGCACCCGGGCGCTTGCCCGAGGGTCCCAGCACCGTGCGAAGTTGATCGTTGATCGCATCCGAAAGCACTGGGCCGTAAGGCTTGTAGGTCCGTGCCAGCTTGGTGACCTGCGAGCGCAGCCCGGCCAGGTCGGCCTCGGCCGCGCCGTCGATGGCACCCAGATTCAATTCGGAGCCCAGATCCACCAGCAGCTGGTTACGCCGCGACGACGCGCCGTCGGTGATGGACTCGATGGAGTCCAGCTGCTCGATCTGGTCCAGGCGCATCTTGGCGGACAGCGCGATCAGCGCCAGAATGGCATCGGCGGCGTCAAACCCGATGTCGTCGGGCCGCGGGCCACCCGAAGGTGCGGCCGGGGCGGCGGCCGGTGCCGCGGCAGCGGCCGCGTCGCCCGCCTCCGCCGCGGGCTCCTCTGCCTCGGGCTCCGGCTCCGGTTCGGGGTCGGTGGCGAACAGCACCGCGGCATCGCGCTCGGCATTGAGCACTTCCACTGTGCTGTGGGCGTATTCGGGCAGCTTGAGCGTGTTGGTAGCCAGACCCGCCACGGTCGGCGAGGTCTTCACGCCGATCTCGACGAACCGCTCCACGCCGAGCCCGCCGGCGGCCTCCTCGATGAAGAGCAGATCCTGGGTCTCAATCCAGCGCACCGGACTGGCGAACTGCCATGCCAGCAGCTCGATGAAGACGGTGCGCACCAGCTCGCGCGGGCGCTCCCGAATCCAGGTGTCGTAGTCGGCCAGGATCTCGTCGAGCGGCTCGGCCGGCACCAGATCCCGGATCTCCTGGATAAAGTCACGGTCCAGGTTGAACAGCCGCGGCACCAGGTTGGGGATGTAGCGCCCGATGATCAGGTCCGGATCGGCGTCGCGCGGCATCACGCGGTCCAGCGAACGGCGGAACTCCGCGACACCAACCCGCAGCACCCGCGAGTGGAACGGAACGTCGATACCGGGCACCAGGATGAACGAGCGTCGTCCGCCGCTGAGTTCACGGCGCCGCTCCACTTCAGCCTCCAGCGCCTCTAGCCCGCGCACCGTGCCCGCGATCGCGTATTGCGACCCGCGCAGGTTGAAGTTCACGATCTCCAGGAACTCACCGGTGCTCTCGGCGATCCCGGCGACGAAGGCCGGAACGTCGTTGTCATCGAGGTCGATCTGCGACGGCCGGATGGCCGCCAGCCGGTAGTTGGACCGCCCCAGCTCGTCACGAGGCACGATGTCGTGCATCTTCGAGCCGCGGTGGAACACCATCTCCAACAGGGCTTCTAGTTCGTAGATACCCGTCACGCAGGCCAGTGCGGTGTACTCACCCACCGAGTGTCCACAGGCGATCGCGCCCTCGACAAAGGCACCCTGCTCACGCATTTCGGCCACCTGCGCGGCCGCCACGGTGGCCATCGCAACCTGGGTGAACTGCGTCAGGTACAACACCCCGTCGGGGTGGTGGTAGTGCACACCGCTGGCGATGAGGCTGGTCGGATTGTCCCGAACCACGTGCAGCACCGAGAAACCCAGCGTGTCGCGGGTGAACCTGTCCGCGATGTCCCACACCTTGCGGGCCGCCTTGGAGCGTGCTCGGACCTCCATGCCCATGCCTTTGTGCTGAATACCCTGACCCGGGAATGCATAGACAGTCTTGGGCGCGGCCAGTCGTGCGGACGCCGACATCACCAGATCCGAACCGATGCGCGCTGACACTTCCAGAACCTCTGCGCCCTGGTCGATTCCAACGCGCTCGACACGGAAGTCCACATCGTCACCGGGGCGCACCATGCCCAGGAAACGCGCGGTCCACCCGACCAGGCGGGCCGGCGGGCGAGCTTTCCCGTCGGTGGCGGTCACGGTGTGCTGCGCTGCGGCCGACAACCACATGCCGTGCACGATGGGCGATTCCAGGCCGGCCAGCAACGCCGCGGAACGATCGGTGTGGACGGGATTATGGTCGCCGGACACCACCGCAAACGGACGCATATCCACGGGCGCCGTGAGGGTGACGTCGCGCCGACGACGCCGCGGGGTGTCGGTGGCGTTCTCCGATACCGTGCCACCGGCCCGAACCGGGTCGCTGAGTTCAGCGGTTCCGGTACGGCCCAGGATCGCGAACCGCTCTTCGAGAGTGGCGATCGTCGCACCGTCGGGCCCGGCAACTGTCACCGAGACCGGCACCACACGACCCATGTCGGTGTCGGTGGCATTGGAAGCCGTTGCCGTAACGGTCAATTGGGCAGGAATCTTGGGCAAATCGCCGACCACGCGAGCCGCATGGTCGAGGTGGACCAGGCTGAGCAGCCCCTCCACCACCGGCATACCGCTGTCGGTCACCGCGGAACCGATCGCTGCGAAAACCGCCGGCCAGCACTGCCCGACCAGTGCGTCCGAAACGGTTGTGAGGCTAGGTGCCAGCGGCTCACCGAAAGTGGCCGTGACCCCGGTGTGGTCGGCCACCTTCTCGGGGTCCCAGTCGACGGTCACCGTCGCCGTTCCATCGGTTACCGAGGGCAATGACTCCGGCCCGTCCACACCGGCCGCGATCGCCAGCACCGAGCGCATCGCGGTGGTGGCGTCGTCGGTGGAGACCACCGGGATGCCGCCGTCAACGGTGTTGGCGGGCAGGGTGAACCGGATGTCGATCCAGGTGGCCGAAACCGGCACACTCAATACCACGTCGCTGCCCTGGACTTGCAGCCGAGCGCCAGTGGACGTGTGCGTGGCGCGGGGACTTTCGGGTCCGTCGTGGACCTGCCACTCGCTCGGGTCGGCGATCCGGTGGACCGGATTCGTCGCGGTACGCCCGGCCCACAACACGTCCGGGGCATCCAGCACAACGGCGAGCGGCCCGGTCACATCGGGACGGCCCAACCGGCGCGATGTGACCGCCTTCGCGTCACCGTCGCTACCGAGCACCTCATCGATGGCGGCCCGCTCGAAGCGGTCCAGCAGCTCACCGACCGGCTCGTCCATCCGGGTGATACCGGCGACCGCCGCGGGGCCGGGAATGATACACACCTGGTCAGCGTCGTAGCGGGCGTCATGGGCCTGCCACAGCGAGTCACTGCGCCACCAGCGCCGAACATCCTTGTCGATGACGGGCACAAAGTTGACCGGCTTGCCAAGGGTCTTGCACAGCGTCACAAAGAACGGCACGTCCGCCGGGTGCAGCTGGACGGTCTCGGCGTCCGGGTAACGGGCCAGCAGCGCGGCGATGGTCTGCGTCGGATTCTCCAGCAGCGCCGGATCGGCGAATGCGGTCTCGATGGGACCGAAATCCTGTGGGTGCAAACGCGCTTCGGCGCGCTGCAGCATCTGCTGGAACCGGTCTCGCCAGGTGTCGGCCAGCCACGGGCTGCCCGGCGCGGCGGTGTCGGCAGTCGAATTGCCTTCGCCGATAGCCAGTTCGACGTAGCGCTGCAGCCACTGCAGATATGTCATGTCGGCGATGTCGCCGAAGTAAGGCTTGGCGGTCTTGGCCATCGCGGCGATGATCTCGTCGCGACGCTCGGCGACCGCATCCGCGTCTCCGGCCACCTCGTCGAGCAGCTGCCCGCAACGCGACGCGCTGTTGTCGATCTCGTGGATGTCCGCACCGAGCTGGCTACGGCTGGAAGCCATGCCGCCCTGAGCTTTTCCGGCGCCGATCCACTCACCGGTGCCCTGGGTTTCGACCAGCATCTTCTTGACCGACGGCGAGGTGGTGGCCTCCAGTGCGGCCATGGCGGCGGTGCCGACCAGGATCCCGTCGATCGGCATCAGCGGGAAGCCATAGGCCTGCGCCCAGCGCCCGGACAGGTACTCGGCCGCGCGCTCCGGGGTACCGATGCCACCGCCGACGCAGGCGGTGATGTTGGCGCGCGACCGCAACTCCGAATAGGTCGCCAACAACAGGTCGTCGAGGTCTTCCCAGGAATGGTGGCCACCGGCGCGCCCACCTTCGACGTGCATGATCACCGGCTTGGTGGGCACCTCGGTGGCAATGCGGATCACCGAGCGGATCTGCTCGATGGTGCCGGGCTTGAACACCACGTGGCTGATTCCGATGTCGTTGAGTTCGTCGATCAGCTCGACGGCTTCTTCGAGGTCCGGGATGCCCGCGCTGATCACCACACCATCGATTGCCGCGCCGGACTGGCGCGCCTTTTGCACCAGCCGCTTGCCACCGAGCTGGAGCTTCCACAGGTAGGGATCGAGGAACAATGCATTGAACTGATAGGTGCGCCCCGGCTCGAGCAGACCGGACATCTCGTTGATGCGGTCGGCGAAGATCTCCTCGGTGACCTGCCCGCCGCCGGCCAGCTCGGCCCAGTGCCCAGCGTTGGCCGCCGCGGCGACGATCTTGGCGTCCACGGTGGTGGGCGTCATGCCCGCGAGCAGGATCGGCGACCGACCGGTCAGCCGAGTGAACTTCGTCGAGAGCTTCACCCTGCCGTCGGGGAGACGAACAGCGGTCGGGGCATAACTCGACCAGGCCCTGGCAACCTCGGGCGTGGCTCCGACGGTGAAGAGGTTGCGCTGGCCGCCGCGCGTTGCCGCGGGCACGATGCCGATGCCCAAGCCCCGGATCACCGGCGCGGTCAGCCGGGTCAGGATGTCACCGGGCCCCAGGTCCAGGATCCAGCGTGCGCCGGCCTCGTGGACCCGGTTGATGTCACTGACCCAGTCCACCGTGTCAACCAGGATCGCCTCGGCCAGCTGGCGGGCCAGGGCGACGTCGAGGCCAACCTTTTCGGCCCAGCCGCCCACAATGTCAATTCCGTCCGCCAGCCGCGGAGTGTGGAAGCCCACCTCGACCTTTACCGGATCGAACACGGGCGCGAAGACATCGCCGCCGCGGACCTTGCTCTTGCGCTCGGCTTCTTCTTTCTCCGATATCTGGCGGCAATACAGCTCGAAGCGAGACAACTGCTCGGGGGTGCCGGTGATGACGACCGAACGCCGACCGTTGCGGATGGACAGCACGGGCGGAAGCACGGTGCGCACGTCCTGGGCGAAGTCCTCCAGCAGCTGCTGGATGCGCTCGGGGTCGGCGTTGGTGACCGAAACCATCGGCGGGCGATCGCCGAGGACGGATATCCCACGTCGCCGCGCCACCAGCGTTCCCGCCGCACCGATCAGCTGAGCCAGGGCCAACAGCTCCACGTCGCGCGCCCCACCGGCGTTGAGTGCCTCCACCGCCAGCACGCCCTGCGAGTGCCCCACCGACACCACCGGAGGGGTCGCAATCAGGTCCATACCCTGGCGTGCCAAGGCGCGGACGGCTGCGACCTGGGTAAGCAGCACGCCCGGCAACGACACCGCCGACGATGTCAGGTGCTTGTCGGACGGGACTGGATCCTCAGCGGCCAACGCACGTACCCACTGCAGCGGCTCGAAGCCGATCGGGCGGACCACAACCAGTTCCTTGGACACCGGCTCGAGCAGCAGCTCGACCTCGCCCACCAGGGCGGCCAGTTCTGATTCGATTCCGGCCGCCGAAACCAGTTCCTCGAGAGTCTCGAGCCACGCGCTGCCCTGTCCCCCGAATGCCACCGCGAACGGCTCACCCACGGTCAGACGATCGACCAGAGCATGGGTGCTGTGCGGGCCAGTCTCGTCGCGGTCAGCTGACACCCGGTCGTGCTCGTGGATCGTCACGTTCAACATCTCCTGTTTGTGCGTCTGTATATCTCAGCTCGTTCGGCCGCCCGGACTCCCTGCGGGGGTTGCTCGATTCCGCGTCGAATCGCAGCCGAAAAATCCTGTGACCGGTGTGTTGTCGGCGGGCCGGCCCATGGATCGGGCGGCGCGATGGACTGCATCGGCCATATAAGAGTGTCATAAGGATCCGTCCACTCTTTTGACGCCAATAAGTTACTGGCGAGTTCTACGCACGGGTAACCGTGTCATGGGTAACACCGCGTTTAACCGACGGCACAGGCATGCCGAACAAACGTCCTGCATGCAGGTGGTTACGCCTGAGTAGCTATAACTGCGCTGATCAAGGCAGTATTGTTACCAAATCGTTATGTTAAAAGTTAGCGCCAAGGCCACCGTGCGACATCGTCTCAGCCGTTTCAGCGCGTGGGCATCGGCGCGGACGGCGCTGCCCAGCGAGCGAACAAGTGTTTGCTGGAGTGATGGCCACCCAAGGGGTGGCTAGGCCGAAGGTCAGGCCCACTGCCCAAACTGGGGCTTGAGGATCTCGTTGATGTCCACGCCGACTCCGCCAACTTTGCGCTTGTCGATCTCGACCTGGTGCAAATTGGCGGCCGGGTGCGTGTATCCCTTCGGCGAGCCCCAGTTGTGCTGCCAGAAGTAGGAGCCCAGGCCGTCGCGCACCGCCCAGTCGATCGTCTTCGAGTTGGCGTACACACCGGTGCGCTGATGGCCGATCACCGACTCCCAGGCCCGCAGATACGGAACTATCTGGTTCTTGTACTGCTCATAAGACGGGTTGTCGTCGACTGAGGCATAGATGGGGGCACTTGGCGGGCCGCCGGCCGCCGTGTGCAGCTCCACGCCCCGCCTGGCGTGCTGTACGCCCGCGGCAGCACCACCCAGCCAGTCCGAGGTGCTCCCCTTCCCGTACTGATAACAGGAGACGACCTTGAGCCCATTACCGACCAGATCGCGCGCCTCACCGATTTGGATCGGCTTACCGAGCATCCAGGCTCCGCCGGGCCGACGGTCGGAGACATACCGGATCGACCCGACCGCGCCGGCCGCCCTGATCTGACTGGCCGGAATGACGCCCGCGGCATAGTCCAGCAGGGTGCCCAGCGACGCCGCCGACACCGGCGCAGCGCGCAACGACGCGGCAGCAGCCCCCAAGCCTACCAGCCCGGGCGTCGCCGCCGCGAATTTGAGCACCTGACGCCGCGAAACCGACACATGCCCCAGATTACTTCACAAGTAACACATGACACATTGGCCACAACCATCACATCTGCATCACATCGCCGCATCCTCGCCATCGCGAGCCCGCGGGGCCGATTCACACCAGCGCGCCCGACCGCACCAGCACCGGCGCCGCCGGGCATCGTTGGCACGGATTCGCTTTCACTATAAAGTTAGTAAAGTTACTGCTACGGCTGCAGCTGGCTCGGTTGGCTTGACTGCAACGGGGGATCTGATGGATCGCGATCAGCTCATCGACCTCACCCGACGGGCGTTGAAACTCGCCCGAGACAAGACCACCGACCTCGCCCCGCATCAGCACGCCGTCGACGCGCGCGAGTACACGTCACTGGACAGACACGAGCGCGACCGAGCCATGGTGCTCGACAGCCCGCAGCTGGTCGGCTACTCATCCGAACTACCCGGTCCCGACACCTACTGCACCAAGACGATCATGGGCCGATCCATCCTGTTGACCCGGGCTGCCGATCGGGCGGTCCGGGCCTTCGACAACGTCTGCCTGCATCGACAGTCCCGGGTGGCGACGGGTTGCGGTACCGCACTGCGGTTTACCTGTCCCTATCACGGGTGGACCTATGACAATGGCGGACGCCTAGTCGGGCTGCCGGGCCGTGAAGGGTTCCCCGGGATCGCGGTGGGGTCCGACGGACTGACCGAACTTCCGGCCACCGAGTTCGCCGGGTTCCTCTGGGTGTCATTACATCCCGCCGCGAGGCTGGACGTCCCCGCACATCTGGGCCCCCTCGCCGGCGAGCTCCAGTCGTGGGGCATCGGCCGGTGGTCTCCATTGGGCGAGAAGGTGCTCGGTTCGCCCATCAACTGGAAACTTGCCGCCGATACCTTCGCGGAGAACTATCACTTCGCCACGGTGCATCGGCGGACCTTCGCCACCATTGCGCGCAGCAACTGCACCGTCTTCGACTCGTACGGACCGCACCACCGATTGATCTTCCCGCTCAACACAATCCTGGAACTGGAGAACGTCCCCGAGGGCCAGTGGGACCCGTTCCACCACATGGTGGTGATCTACGCCCTGTTCCCCAACGTCGTACTGTCGGTAACCATCGCCAACGGCGAGCTGTTCCGCATTTATCCGGGCGACCGGCCTGGCAGCTCTATTACGGTGCACCAGAACTCGACTCCGTTGGACCTCTCCGACGAATCCGTCGCCACCGGCGCTCAGGCCGTCTTCGATTACGCGCACGCAACCGTGCGCGATGAGGACTATCGGCTGGCCGAAACGCTGCAGACCAACCTCGAATCCGGTGCCCGGCAACGATTGGTGTTTGGGCGAAACGAGCCCGGGCTACAGCATCGCCACATCACCTGGGCACAGGCCCTCGAGACACCCGGCTGAGCCGCAGCCGTCCCCAGTACCGCGCGGGCCGCCATGACTGGCTTCCCCTGGCAGCCCGGAGCCGCTTTTTCGCTATGTTAGCATCAATAGCGAAGTTACCGTCGCCTGCCCCGAGGTGGTGCCCCGATGACGGCCGATTCCACGCACCGTTCGTTTGACGAGCTGTTCATCGGTGGACGCTGGTGCAAACCCACCATCGCGGAGCCGATCACCGTGATTTCCCCACACTCGGAGGAGGCGATTGGGCGGGCCCCGGCGGCTGGCCCCGACGAAGTCGAGGCGGCCGTGGCCGCCGCCCGGCGCGCCTTCGACTACGGTCCGTGGCCACGGCTGGATCCGGGTGAGCGGATACGCAAAGTCGAAGAGTTGGCCGCGATCTACGCGAGCCACCTCGATGACATGGCTGACCTGATCACCGCGGAAATGGGCTCGCCGCACAGTTTCAGCAGGCTGGGCAAAGCGGCCGGAGCAGCGGGCCTGATGCAGCTGGCACTGGCGGCGGGCCGCAACTTCCCCTGGGTGGAGCGGCGCCAGGGAATACGCGGACAGGCGCACCTGCGTCGGGCCCCGGTCGGGGTAGTCGGGGCGATTGTGCCGTGGAACGTGCCGCAATTCCTCATCATGCCCAAGCTGATCCCCGCACTGATCGCCGGTTGCACCGTGATCATCAAGCCGGCTCCCGAAACCCCCTTGGACGCTTTGTGGTTAGCCGAGATGATCGAACAGATCGAGCTACCCGAGGGCGTCGTATCGGTGCTTCCCGGCGGACCGACGGTCGGCGAGGCGCTGATTCGCCATCCCGGGGTCGACAAGATCGCGTTCACCGGGTCCAGCGCCACGGGCCGTCGGATCGCCGCCCTGTGCGGCGAAGGACTCAAACGGGTGAGCTTGGAGCTGGGCGGAAAATCCGCGGCGATAATCCTCGACGACGCCGACGTCGGCAAGACCGTCGCCGGGTTGAAAACAGCAGGATTGATGAACAACGGGCAGGCCTGCGTTGCTCAGACCCGCATCCTGGTGAGCGAACGCCGTCACGACGAAGTCGTCGACGCCCTGGCCGACATGATGTCGGCGCTGTAGGTCGGCGATCCCGCCGATGAGAAGACCCACGTCGGGCCCCTGGTCGCGCAGCGACAACAACGTCGGGTTCGTGACTACATTCGCTCCGGTCAGCAGGAAGGCGCACGCATCGTGCTCGGCGGCCAGGACAACCCACAGGACCGCGGCTGGTATGTGCGGCCCACCCTGTTCACCGACGCCACCAACGACATGCGCATCGCCCGGGAGGAGATATTCGGACCGGTCCTGACTGTCCTGACCTACCGGGATGAACAGGACGCGATCCGGATCGCCAACGACAGCGACTACGGCCTGGCCGGTTCGGTGTGGACCGCCGATACCGCGCACGGACTCGAAATCGCCGCGGCGGTGCGTATCGGCACCTATGGCATCAACATGTACACGCTGGACATCAGCGCACCATTCGGCGGGTTCAAGCAGTCGGGCATCGGGCGTGAGTTCGGACCCGAGGGGCTTGCCGAATACGTCGAGCTGCAGACGGTGCTGTGTAGCGGAAAAATGCCACCACTCAAGGGCTTTGAGGAACCTGCAGGGTGATCTCGACGGGACAGCACAGCGCGCCGTGCTGGTTTTGGACCTCGATCTGGATCTCTAGGAGGTACTGCGGCGGGTCAACGCTGGTGTCACGCCGTTTGGCCACCACCCTTGCGCGGCCCACCATCGTGTCACCGGCATAGATCGACCCGGTCAATCGCATCCGGCGACGTATTACTCGGCTGGCCGGCCCCGCCCAGTCCGTCGCGATCCGGTCGGCGAATCCGGCCAGGTGCATGGTGTTGACGAAAATCGTCGGGCTGCCCTGATCCCGGGCATAGCCCGGATCGAAGTGGCCGGGAAAGTAGTCCCATGTCGCCCCGGCGTTCTCCACCACACGCTGGTAGCTGATCTCATCAACGACCTCGGGCAGGTCGAACGGAACGCTGATCTCGTCCCAATGCAGCTCCGAACTTGTCATGACGATGGCCCGGGGGTGAAGCGAAACAAGGTATTCCGCGACCTGGCGACCACCACGGCGTCCTGGCGCCGGTAAGTCTCCAGGGTTTCGACGAAATGACCGACGCCAAGCCGCGTTCGCTTCTCCGGAGAAACCGACACCAGCTCCTCGACTACGCAGAGACGGTCCCCCTCGACGATGGGCTGCAGAAACTCGACATCGTTTGCCGCGTTGATAAATGCGGTTCCCGGCAACGGCACTCGCAGCGCCAACGACCCTGCCGAGTCCCGCTCCGCGGGCTGCCAGGGCGGAGTTGTCAGCCAGCCCATCAGCAGTGCCGGCGGAGCCAGCAGGCCTCCCCAGTGCGCCCGCGCATAGTCCTCATCCCAGTACGAGCGGTTACCGTCGTGAACGAGGGCGGCGAACAGCTGGATACGCGCTCCGCTGACCGCGGTGGCCGCGGTTCGTGGCGGGCTCGCAGTGCCGACCATCTGCAGTGCGTCCTGGTAGGTGCCGAAGGCCAGTCGGTACCCCACCTGGCTACCGGGAGCCACGCCGTCTACATGACCAACGGATGACGGCTGGGCACCGAATCCCACTCGAGCACACGGGAAGTGAAGTACCAGCCACCGCGCTCGTAGACCAATTTATCCCGGAAGATCCCGGTTGCCCGCAGGTTCGTGTCACCATGCAAAGCCGCGAAAAGCACAGCAACACAGCGCTGGACCGCGTTGACCCCGTCCACCTGAACCTCGTGGTCGAGACTGACCAGGCGTTGACCATCACCACCATCGAAGGCGGCCCGCAGGTCGGTGAATGACTCGCCATCACGGGTGTAGCTGGCCCCGGAATGACGGAAAGTAGCGATCCAGCCGTCACGGTCGCCATCGGAGTAGGCGCGGTTGTGCCGGGCGGTCAGATCCAGGATGGCAGCACGGCCCGTCGCGGCCTGCAGCAGTTGCTGTTCCTGATAGGACATGGTCATCTTGCTCTCCAGCCGCACTCGCGGGAAACAACAGCTCCAACTGACGTAACAGTAACCCAAATCACTGGCCGCGGCAGTGGCCGCAGCGACCCGACGGAATGCCGCTCCCCCACCAGAGGTAAGACTCAGCAACACCGTGGCAGGCCGCGCTACACCAGGCGGCATGACAAGCCCGGCAAGGCCCCGGTTCACCCCGCCCGGCCCGAGCGTAAATCCGAGTCCACAACCATCCATCATCAGATCCGGGCGCCAGGGATTCGCCTAGCCGGTCACCATCTATTCACATTCCAGGCATGACCATCGCCAAACGCGCGAGCGTATAGCAGTCAAATTATTTGACACGGTGAATGAGACATAAGCAGTGCACAGTGCACAGTCTTGTTTCACAAACAGTGCACTCTGCACAATGCACAACGGACAATTAACAACGTGTTCACAAGCGGGACTCCGGGGCAGGGCTCCGGCGTTGTTGATTAGCAGGCTTGTGAGCTGGGGAATTGTGGATTGAGGAGGTCTAGGCGGCGGTTGGCGGTCAAAGCGGTGATCCGGCAGGCTTCGGCGATGTTGTCGGCGCCGTTGAGGCGGTGCAGATTGATCGCGGTGTTGCGTAGCGTTGCTAGGACCTGTGCGCCGTTTCCGGTATGTGCCCTTTGACGGTCTTCGTCGAAGGTGACGTCGCGTATCCAGTGCAGGCTGTTCTCGATTCCCCAGTGTTGACGCATCCAGGTCATGATCGCGGTAGGGCGGGCGTGCTCGAACGGCAGGCTGCAGATGGCATAGACCACCTCCACGCTGCGCTGGTCGGTGGCGGTGATCAAGCGTTCACGAGTGATCCGGATGATTTGTTTTGCGTAGGGGAAGCCGATTCCTCGTACAGCGGTGATGATTTGCAAGGTGCGGGTCTCGACACGGCCGTGGCCGCGGGAGTCGTCGGTAGCGGCTGCGGGCACCTCGGCCCAGGGCAGCGCGGTGATACGCGCAAGTATTTTGGCTTGGTTGGACTTGACGATCATCAGGTAGTGCGACTTCAAGGTGGCGCAGATCAACTTCGCGGTGACGACCTGGGTATGCATCGCATCCACGGTGACCAGCCACCACAAGCTACCCGGCAGCAGCGTGAGCAGGGCACGTACGCAGGGAATTTCATTGCTTTTCTCGGCGACAGCGAGTTGACCGAGCACCAATCGGGCACGGTGGGCGAACACCGACACGAAATGCGTGGCTGTCGCTTTGGCGCGTAAAGCACCACGCAGCATCTTGCCGTCCAACGCGATCGGCACCAATCCACTGGGGTCGCTGCTGGCCACGTGTGCAGTGAAGTAACTGCCCATCCTGGCGTTGAGGTCGGCGGGGTCTAGCCGAGACAAAACAGCGCGGAAGGTCTTCTCACTGGGCCGCCGGAACCGGACCCCTAATTAGGCCAACACATCATCGGGAGCGGTGGCCGCCCATGTGGCAAAACCAGCATAGCCGCACATCCCCGCGGCAGTGGCCAGAACCGCGATCGCCAACAAAGCCATCAGCGAATACCTCCGACCGCGTGGGTCCCTCGGGTCTGGCACCGAGGCCAACACATCGAGAAACTCCGATCCGATGAGCTCGCTACGCTCACCAGGACTCCAGCGGTCGAACACCTCTGGAACCGACGACACAGGCAATACTGAAACGGTAGGCACGGGCAACTCCAGACCAACGACGAACAGTAACCAACTCGATCGTTCTCCAGATAGCCCGTGCCTACACTCCGGCCCCAATAGCGCGGCACCAAAGATCATCAACCCAGCTCACAAGCCTGCTAATCAACAACGCCGGAGCCCTGGACTCCGGGGCTGAACAACCAGACCGTTGATGCTAAAAACGTTGTTGCAGTGGATAACGAAGTCACACCGGCCGAGGGACTACGCCAGCCCCTGAGGCGCGCCGCCGCACGTTGTCCGCCCCCTCTGGGAAATAATCGCAATCCCTTGCCAGCGGGTTGTTGCATGGAATAGATTCGCATATCAGCGACACTCATATTCTGAACGCCATTTCGCAGTCAGTTCTGGATCGACATATTCTTCCCAAGACCGACATATCCGTCTCAAGATCTGAAGGGGTGACATTTTGGCCTATCCTGAAAACAATACTGCAACGGACTACCCATTCACTCAGCCGGACGCGTTGTCGGCGCCTCGGCAGGGCTCCGGCGTTGTTGATTAGCAGGCTTGTGAGCTGGGGAATTGTGGATTGAGGAGGTCTAGGCGGCGGTTGGCGGTCAAAGCGGTGATCCGGCAGGCTTCGGCGATGTTGTCGGCGCCGTTGAGGCGGTGCAGATTGATCGCGGTGTTGCGTAGCGTTGCTAGGACCTGTGCGCCGTTTCCGGTATGTGCCCTTTGACGGTCTTCGTCGAAGGTGACGTCGCGTATCCAGTGCAGGCTGTTCTCGATTCCCCAGTGTTGACGCATCCAGGTCATGATCGCGGTAGGGCGGGCGTGCTCGAACGGCAGGCTGCAGATGGCATAGACCACCTCCACGCTGCGCTGGTCGGTGGCGGTGATCAAGCGTTCACGAGTGATCCGGATGATTTGTTTTGCGTAGGGGAAGCCGATTCCTCGTGCAGCGGTGATGATTTGCAGGGTGCGGGTCTCGACACGGCCGTGGCCGCGGGAGTCGTCGGTAGCGGCTGCGGGCACCTCGGCCCAGGGCAGCGCGGTGATACGCGCAAGTATTTTGGCTTGGTTGGACTTGACGATCATCAGGTAGTGCGACTTCAAGGTGGCGCAGATCAACTTCGCGGTGACGACCTGGGTATGCATCGCATCCACGGTGACCAGCCACCACAAGCTACCCGGCAGCAGCGTGAGCAGGGCACGTACGCAGGGAATTTCATTGCTTTTCTCGGCGACAGCGAGTTGACCGAGCACCAATCGGGCACGGTGGGCGAACACCGACACGAGATGCGTGGCTGTCGCTTTGGCGCGTAAAGGCACCACGCAGCATCTTGCCGTCCAACGCGATCGGCACCAATCCACTGGGGTCGCTGCTGGCCACGTGTGCAGTGAAGTAACTGCCCATCCTGGCGTTGAGGTCGGCGGGGTCTAGCCGAGACAAAACAGCGCGGAAGGTCTTCTCACTGGGCCGCCGGAACCGGACCCCTAATTAGGCCAACACATCATCGGGAGCGGTGGCCGCCCATGTAGCAAAAACAGCATAGCCGCGCATCCCCGCGGCAGTGGCCAGAACCGCGATCGCCAACAAAGCCATCAGCGAATACCTCCGACCGCGTGGGTCCCTCGGGTCTGGCACCGAGGCCAACACATCGAGAAACTCCGATCCGATGAGCTCGCTACGCTCACCAGGACTCCAGCGGTCGAACACCTCTGGAACCGACGACACAGGCAATACTGAAACGGTAGGCACGGGCAACTCCAGACCAACGACGAACAGTAACCAACTCGATCGTTCTCCAGATAGCCCGTGCCTACACTCCGGCCCCAATAGCGCGGCACCAAAGATCATCAACCCAGCTCACAAGCCTGCTAATCAACAACGCCGGAGCCCTGGACTCCGGGGCTGAACAACCAGACCGTTGATGCTAAAAACGTTGTTGCAGTGGATAACGAAGTCACACCGGCCGAGGGACTACGCCAGCCCCTGAGGCGCGCCGCCGCACGTTGTCCGCCCCCTCTGGGAAATAATCGCAATCCCTTGCCAGCGGGTTGTTGCATGGAATAGATTCGCATATCAGCGACACTCATATTCTGAACGCCATTTCGCAGTCAGTTCTGGATCGACATATTCTTCCCAAGACCGACATATCCGTCTCAAGATCTGAAGGGGTGACATTTTGGCCTATCCTGAAAACAATACTGCAACGGACTACCCATTCACTCAGCCGGACGCGTTGTCGGCGCCTCGGCAGGGCTCCGGCGTTGTTGATTAGCAGGCTTGTGAGCTGGGGAATTGTGGATTGAGGAGGTCTAGGCGGCGGTTGGCGGTCAAAGCGGTGATCCGGCAGGCTTCGGCGATGTTGTCGGCGCCGTTGAGGCGGTGCAGATTGATCGCGGTGTTGCGTAGCGTTGCTAGGACCTGTGCGCCGTTTCCGGTATGTGCCCTTTGACGGTCTTCGTCGAAGGTGACGTCGCGTATCCAGTGCAGGCTGTTCTCGATTCCCCAGTGTTGACGCATCCAGGTCATGATCGCGGTAGGGCGGGCGTGCTCGAACGGCAGGCTGCAGATGGCATAGACCACCTCCACGCTGCGCTGGTCGGTGGCGGTGATCAAGCGTTCACGAGTGATCCGGATGATTTGTTTTGCGTAGGGGAAGCCGATTCCTCGTGCAGCGGTGATGATTTGCAGGGTGCGGGTCTCGACACGGCCGTGGCCGCGGGAGTCGTCGGTAGCGGCTGCGGGCACCTCGGCCCAGGGCAGCGCGGTGATACGCGCAAGTATTTTGGCTTGGTTGGACTTGACGATCATCAGGTAGTGCGACTTCAAGGTGGCGCAGATCAACTTCGCGGTGACGACCTGGGTATGCATCGCATCCACGGTGACCAGCCACCACAAGCTACCCGGCAGCAGCGTGAGCAGGGCACGTACGCAGGGAATTTCATTGCTTTTCTCGGCGACAGCGAGTTGACCGAGCACCAATCGGGCACGGTGGGCGAACACCGACACGAGATGCGTGGCTGTCGCTTTGGCGCGTAAAGGCACCACGCAGCATCTTGCCGTCCAACGCGATCGGCACCAATCCACTGGGGTCGCTGCTGGCCACGTGTGCAGTGAAGTAACTGCCCATCCTGGCGTTGAGGTCGGCGGGGTCTAGCCGAGACAAAACAGCGCGGAAGGTCTTCTCACTGGGCCGCCGGAACCGGACCCCTAATTAGGCCAACACATCATCGGGAGCGGTGGCCGCCCATGTAGCAAAAACAGCATAGCCGCGCATCCCCGCGGCAGTGGCCAGAACCGCGATCGCCAACAAAGCCATCAGCGAATACCTCCGACCGCGTGGGTCCCTCGGGTCTGGCACCGAGGCCAACACATCGAGAAACTCCGATCCGATGAGCTCGCTACGCTCACCAGGACTCCAGCGGTCGAACACCTCTGGAACCGACGACACAGGCAATACTGAAACGGTAGGCACGGGCAACTCCAGACCAACGACGAACAGTAACCAACTCGATCGTTCTCCAGATAGCCCGTGCCTACACTCCGGCCCCAATAGCGCGGCACCAAAGATCATCAACCCAGCTCACAAGCCTGCTAATCAACAACGCCGGAGCCCTGCCCCCGGCCCAAAGCCGACCGCGGTGGCGACCCGGCGGTTGTCGTCACCCGCTACGACGATGCCAAGCGAGTGCTGGACGACCCTCGAGTCAGCCGGAACATGTACCGCACGGACGCCGCCAGGCTGTCGACCACCCAGCTCAACATGCTCGAGCTGGAGTTCGTCTCGACGCTGGTTGACCCGCCCAATCACACCCGGATCCGCCGGCTGTTCGCCAAGGCACTGCGCCGGGGGCGAATCGAAGAGTTGCGGCCGAGGATCGTCACGATCGTCGATGAGCTGCTGGACGCAATGCTGGCCGGGCCGATGCCCGCCGACGCCGTCGATGCCCTCGCCCGCCCACTGCCGCGGCAGATCATCGGCGAGATGTTCGGCTTTCCACCGGGCGAGGGCGACCGCGCCCAATACTGGGCGGAGCGGCTGTTCAGCCTCTCGCTCCACACGGCCGAGGAAATGGCCGCCGGCCAGCAGGAGTTCGCGGCGTTCATCTGCGAGCTGGCCGAGAAACGGCGGGCCGAGCCGACCGGCGACTTCTTCAGCGATCTAGTCGCGGTGTCCGACGTCGACGACGGGCAGCTCAGTCACCTCGAACTAGTCTACCTCGCACAGGCCCTCTTCGCCGCCGGCATCGACTCCACCTGGGTGATGGTCTCCCGGATGATCGGTCTACTGCTGCACAAGGGTTGCTATGGCCGGGTGGTTGCCGATCCCAAACTGATCGAGCCGACGGTCGGGGAGGTGTTGCGCTACCTGCCGCCGTCCAACCTCGGTGCTCTCCGTTATGCAGTCGAGGACATCGAACTCGACGACGCGGTGATCCCGAAGGGAACGACGATTGCGGTCAGTACTACTGCGGCCAACCGCGACCCCCGTTTCTTCGACGACCCAGACGAGTTCCTGGTCGACCGGTCGGAGAATCGGCATGTCAGTTTCGGCCACGGCCGGTTTCTGTGTCCGGGGGCCTGGCTGGCTCGTTGCGAGATGCAGTCGCTGCTTCGCGGTCTGGTCACCCGGGTGCCGACACTCGAACTCGCGGCGGATGTAAACGACTTGAAGGTTCGTACCGGGATGATGAACGAGGGCATGCTGTCGCTGCCAGTGCGTTGGTGACACCCTGACGACGACCGAGAGGCTGCCATGATGCGCCCGAGAGCCACCGTCGCCGCGGCCACGCCGACCACCGATCTCGCGGCCGGCAGGGCGCTGATCACCCCGAGGCGGCGCAACTTCATCTTCGTGGCGCTCGTGTTGGGAATACTGCTCTCGTCCCTGGATCAGACCATCGTCGCCATCGCGTTGCCAACCATCGTTGCCGACCTGGGAGAGGCGGGGCGCCAATCGTGGGTGGTCACCAGCTACCTGCTGGCCTCTACGATCGCCACCGCGCTGGTCGGCAAGCTCGGCGGTATGTTCGGACGCAAGAGGGTATTTCAAGTCGCCGTGCTGCTCTTTGTGGCGGGGTCGGTGTCGTGTGGGCTGACGCAGTCGATGACCATGCTGGTCGCATCCCGTGCCTTACAGGGCGTCGGCGGAGGCGCCATCACCGTCACCGCTATCGCCCTGATCGGTGAGGTGGTGCCACTTCGAGATCGGGGTCGGTATCAGGGGATCCTCGGCGCGGTAATCGGTATCGCGACGATCGGCGGCCCGTTGCTCGGGAGCTACTTCACCGACTGCCTGAGCTGGCGGTGGGCATTCTGGATCAACCTCCCGGTTTCGGCGGTGGTGATCTGCGTAGCGACGGCGGCGATCCCGGCGCTGGCGGCGACAACCCGACCCGTAATCGACTATGCCGGAATCATGTTCATTGGCTTGAGCCTCGCCGCCTTGACCCTGGCTACCAGTTTGGGCGGGTCGGTCTACGCGTGGGGATCGGCGCCCATCATTGGTCTGTTCACGGCTGCCGGCGTGACTCTAGCCGTGTTCGTCTGGGTGGAAACCACCGCCGCGCAGCCCATTCTGCCAATTCGCCTGTTCGCCGCGCCGGTATTCAGCGTGAGCTGCGTGCTGGGGTTCGTCGTGGGGTTCGCGATGCTGGGCGCACTGATCTTCGTGCCAACATTCATACAGTACGTCAACGGCGTTTCGGCAACCGCCTCGGGACTGCGCATCCTGCCGATGGTGATCGGCATGTTGATCACGTCCATCGGTAGCGGCAGCATGGTGGGGCGCACCGGCCGCTACAAGATCTTTCCAGTCCTGGGCACGGCGCTGATGACACTCGCGTTTCTTTTGATGTCTCGCATGGACGAATCGACCTCTGCGGCAGTGCAGTCGGTCTACCTGCTGATCCTAGGGTCCGCCATCGGGATGTCCTCGCAGGTGCTGGTAATCATCGTGCAGAACACGTCGGAGTTCGAAGACCTGGGCGTTGCGACCTCTGGCGTTAGCCTGTTCCGAACCATCGGCGGCTCGTTCGGGGCCGCCATCTTCGGTTCCTTGTTCGTCAACTTCCTCAACTCGCGGCTGGCTTCGGCGCTGACGGCCACCGGCGCGGCCACCGAGGTGGCTAGTTCCCCCGAAGCGCTGCACCGACAATCCCCTGCCGTGGCGGCGCCGATCGTGCACGCCTACGCCGGATCACTAGCCCAGGTATTCCTTTGCGCGGCACCGGTCGCCGCCATTGGTTTCGTCTTGGCCTTATTCATGCGCGAAGTCCCGTTGCGCGATATCCACAACAGGGACCACGACGCACGCGTGCCGCCCGGCGATGGGTCGGGTCAGCAGAACAAGCTCGAGGGCGACTTGGACACCGGCGAATCCGTAGGCGCGCCGGGCAAGGAGCCGGATTTCGGTGTTGATCCCGCCATGGGGCCGGTTCGATAGTCCCGGCCCACCGTCACCTGCATGCCTTGGTGGCGCTTGTCGATACTACTGCGCGGCACACCAACTCATCGGCCGAGGATGTAGCCATTTTGTCGCGATCCCAGGCCCTGGGTTCAATCCCCTAGCGCATGCGTGCCGTGCAGAAGGCGGGCAGCCCAGCCGGCGCCAGAACACCACCAGGTTATCGTCACGATGTACTGCCTGAGGCATTTCTTCTCGCGGTCCGGGGGGCCGATGTGAAACCCGTCCGGGTGCGGGGCAATGTGCAACCCGAAGCCGCTGTGCTGACGTAGGTACCCCGCGCTCATCGCGTTGGGGTAGCCGGGCCGACAGACAATCTCACCGACCATGCCGGTAGGCAGTCCGGTGCCGTCGTCGTCGACGATCCGGACGTCGAAGTTCGGATTCGGCCGTGCCGCACGCCGGTCGCGCACCGCCGGGACCGTGAAGCGATCGACTCCGAGATCAGACGGACCGAAGGGCCCGCTCAGCTGCCGATCAGGCTTTCGACGCGGCCGAATCGGGCAGGCCGTCGGCGGTGTATCCGAAATCGGCGGGCGAGGTTTGCGCCCCCGGGTAGAAGCGGTGCGCCCAGCGACGAAGGGCGGCATAGTCGCGCGCCTCTTCGGGAGCCAGGTTCGGCTTCTCCAGGTATTTCATGTTCTCCCAGGTGAAGAAGTCTTGTTTGATGACTTCCTGCTGCAGCGCCAGGAACCTTGCGGCGCGACCGGTCGGTACGTCGCCGGCGTCGCCGGGTTCGCGGATGGAAGCCTGGGTGTAGAAGTAGTCGGTGTAGTCCTCGTCGACCGGTGTCTGTCCGGTGACTTGAACGGTGGCCACCAATCCGCTTGGAAAGCGCACAATGCCGAGGCCCAGTGAATAGTTGTCGTAGACGATCTTCGCATCAACCGGGCCATTCGGGGTCAGCCATGTCTTGGTCCGTCCGCCGCCGAAGTTCGCATTGACTGTCGCGTGCAGGTGATAGCCGGAGACCTCGAACGAGGCCGTGTTGGCGGGACTGGCCGCCTTGTGCACGTATTGAACATGGTAGGGGTCCGCGGCGTTCTCGATGATCATCTGCGGATGCACCTTGACCCGGTTGAGCATCCGGGTATGTGGGTGCAACGGGTAGTACTCATTTGTTTCCAGCTCGGGCAGCACTGGCGGCTGCCAGTAGGGCGGCCGGCCGTGGCGCTCCTGCCAGACCAGGATAAAGCCGTACCACTGGATGCTCGGGTAGCTGCGGATTCGTACGTTCTTCTTGCAGCCGATCTTGCTGTAGGGAATCAGCGCGTTGGTGCCGTCACCGCGCCACTGCCACCCGCGCCATGGGCAGACGATGTGTTCACCCTCGACGGTGCCGCCGACGCCCAGGTTCGCGCCTAGGTGCTGACAGTAGGCGTCCAGCGCATGCACCCGTCCCGACGCGGTGCGGAACAACACCAGCTCTTCACCAAAATAGTGCACTCGCTTGACTTCGCCGGCACCCAGCTCGGATGAGAACGCCACGATGAACCACCCCGTCGGGAACCGGTACGGCGACAGCGCGATGCCGGAGGGACCGAATTCTTGTTCGGAGAGTTCTTCGGCCGAGTTTGAGGCCGAGTTCGAGGTGGAAGGCGCCACAAGGCCTCCGTTTCCCAGGCGGCCAAGCGGCAACCGAGCCGCGCTCATGCTTCGTGGTCCGACGACCATGCCTATTTTTACTATTTTAGGCACCACACGTCAACGCGGGAGCGGACCGGGCAAGGCCGCTGTCCGAACAGGGTAGGCCCCGGCGCCGCGCGGCGCGGCGGAGTCATTCACTCTCGCGCGTCCGGCTCTCGGTTCTCTACCACTGTGCAGCAATCCGTTTCGGAATCGGCTCAGCGCCACCTTGCCGGCCTACAGCCCCCGATGGCGCCCCTTCTTTGGCAACCGCCCAAGAGGCACCGCAGTTGCAGACGTTGGTACCGTCAGCGCTTTTCGACTCCCGCTGAGCGGCAGCGACATGTGTCTGATGTGGCCGAGTTTGAAGGTACGGGCGGCAAAGTCTGCACCTGCCCTACGGGGGCGCGAGGGCGATGAGATCAATCCATGCGGGGTTTCGCGTATCGAGTGCCGCCAAGCCCCCCAGGGTGCGGAGTCATCCAACTCTGCGCTTCACCCAGCTCGGAGCACCTTCAATGACTGCGATGCGGCCGCTCCGGGCGCACGGTAGTTCGGACGTCAGTCGATGAGCCGCAGTGCGGCTTTCGGGCATTGGTCGACGGCAGCGTGCACATCGATCTGACGATCCGCAGGCACCGGGCCATCGGCGATCTGCACCACGTCAGCATCTCCGAGCGCAAAGATGCCCGGGGCGAGCGATTCACAGAATCCATTCGCCTCACACAAGGTCTCGTCAACGATCACTCGCATCGGCTACTCCTTTGCCATCAGACGCCCTTGGGACGGGTCCCGATTACCTCACCGGCCCTGAGTCGCTCCAGTTCGTGCTCGTTCAGCCCGCACCGATCCCGCAGGATCTCCTTGGTGTGCTGGCCCAATGTTGGCGGCGGGCGCCGTAACCATTCGCTCTGGCCGGCCAGCCGGGCGAACGGCGGCGTGGGATAGAGCATCGGGCCGGTGCGTGGGTGGAGCAGCCCCTCGAAGAACCCGCGGCCGCGCAGTTGCGGGTTTTCGGTCACCGACGAAGGCGACACGACGGGCGCGGCTGGAATACCGGCTGCGGCCATTAATTCCACTGTCGAGTCCCGCGGCTGGATGGCAAACCATTCCCGCAACATGCCGTCGACTTCGTCGGCACGATCTCGCCGCCCGGCCGCGGTAGATAAGCCCGCATCGCACCACGGCGGATCATCCATCAGGTCAACCAGTGCCCGCCATTGCCGGTCGTCGCACACGCTGACCGCGATCCAATGATCGTCGTCACCGGCACAGCGATAAATGTTCTGCAACGCCCCGCCTAGGCCACGATTACCCCTTCGGCCCAGGGTAGTCCCGAACATCTCGAACTCGATGGGCTGAACTGCGGTGGTGTTCAGTACCGCTTCGACCATCGGCAGTTCGACCTGTTGACCCAACCCGGTTCGGTCGGCAAAGCTCAGCGCGGCAAGCACTGCAAAAGCGGCATGGACACCGGCCAGCGGGTCGCAGGCTCCCCGCGGCGTTACCGGTGGCGCGTCGGACAATCCGGTCAACCAGGTCAGGCCCCCGATCTGTTCCATGGTGGGAGCGAACCCGACCCGTTCGCGCCACGGGCCGTCCAGTCCGAACGCCGGCATCCTGGCGACAACAAGTTTGGGATTGGCCTGCAGCAGCACGTCGGCGCTGAGACCAAAGTGGTCCATTACCCGCGGCGAGAAGTTCTCGATAACCAGATCGGCATCGGCGATCAACCTCAGGAACAGACCGCGACCTTCAACCGAGCCCAAATCCAGTGTTACCGAACGCTTGTTGGTGTTCATTGCATGGAACACCCAGCCGTATTCCCACCAGTCATCCACGTCGGTGCGCATGCCCCCCGAATAGCGAATGCCATCCGGACGCTGAATCGACTCGATCTTGACGACGTCGGCTCCGAACGCCGGCCAGCAGGTGGGTGGCGGCGCGGCCGGCCCAGAAAGCGGTGAGATCGATGACGCGAACCCCCTCCAGCGGCAGGCCTTGGTCTACCGGCTTGGGCTTGGATTCGGCCGCGGACCAGCGGGGCTCGTCGTCGACGTCCGCACCGGGCGCAGCGGTGCGTCCAACCGGCGCCGGGGCGCAGCGCGACATCAACCACGGCGGGCGAGGCTGGTGAAAGCCCGCGGGATTTTCCACGAAGACCCCACGCGCGGTGATGTGGTCCATGTTGCGGATGGTGGCACCGTTGCCCAACGCCGCGATGGGTAGCCGGAAGAGCTGTCCCAGTTCGACGATCTCCTCGACGGTTCGTTCGGCCATCCAGGGACCGATCGATTCTCGGATCAGGTCCCGGTATTCCCATCGGCCGATCTGGAAGCGCAACTGCGGAATATCTTCCAGTTCGGGGCATTCCACCATCGCGCAGAAGTCGAGCCACTGCTGACCGGTGACCATGGTAATGCCGACGTAACCGTCTTTGACGGGCACGATGGAGGGGACCTCGAGGGTGCGTCGAACCGACGGAACCTGCAGCAGCTGCGAATGCAGCCATTCGCTGCTCTGCATCAGCGCCATCGCCTCGAGCATCGACAAGTCAAGGTGCTCCCCCGGACCGCCACGTTCGACACGGCGACTTATAGCCAGCGCACCGAATGCGGCGAACGCGCCGCCCATGTACTCGCCCAGGTCTCCGCCGATCGAGATGGGCGGTCCAGCCGGATCACCGCGAAAGCCAGGCGAGCCCGCCCACGCCTGCAGGGTGAACTCGCTAGCGGCACGCTCAGCGAACGGACCGGCCCAGCCGAAGTCGGAGATCGTGACGATGATGGCCTGCGGCGAGTCAGCAAGCAATTGCACCGGATCGATGCCCAGCCCCCCGGCCTGCGAGCGCCCGGCGGTGACGATCAGAACATCTGCTGCGGCCAGCTCGGCGCGGTAGCGCTGCGAATCCGGCGCCAGGGTCAGGCTCTGCTTGCCGGCGTTGAGATAGCAGTACAACGGTGCGGCTGGCGCACCTTCTGGCACCGGAGCACAGCTCGCCGAGTAGGTCCTTAGCGGATCACCTTGTGGCGGTTCAATTTTGCGCACATGGGCGCCCGCATCAACCAACAGCTTGCCACAATAGCTACCGGCCATGCGGTCACTGATCTCGAGTACGTGCAACTTGTCCAGCGGGGTTGGTCGGCCCTCAGACCCATGACTCACGCTGCCGAGCATAGTTCTATCTATGCCATCACTGCTAAGATAGCTAAGCAAATCGAGTTCGCGGAGCCAGCGGCCGTGCGCTCCCCCTGTTGCCTAGCGCGAGGACCGGATGACCGCCTTGGGTATTGGCCCTGACCCCCGACGCAGACTGTCAGCACCGAGAATTGCCGAAATAGTAGCCGACGAGTTGCGCCGGCAGATCATCGACGGCGAGCTTGCCGACGGCGACCTGCTGCCACGCCAGGAAGTGCTGGTCGAACAGTTCAACGTCAGTCTGGTTTCCCTGCGAGAAGCGCTGCGGATCTTGGAAACCGAGGGATTGGTTTCGGTTCGGCGGGGCAATCGTGGCGGTGCGGTCGTGCACGCACCGGCCAAGACCAGCGCCGCTTACATGCTTGGGCTGCTCCTGCAGAGCGAGTCCGTGGCCGTGAGCGACCTCGGCGCGGCGTTGCAGGAACTCGAACCTGCCTGTGCCGCACTGGCGGCGCAGCGGCCCGACCGGGCCGACACGCTGGTGCCCGAACTCAAACGGGTCAACGAAGCCATGTCTGAGCACCTCGACGACGGCGCGATGTTCACCGAGATCGGCCGGCAGTTCCACGACCTCATCGTGCGCGGCTGCGGCAACCACACCATCATCGCGGTGGTCGGCAGCCTGGAGACGCTGTGGACCAGTCACGAACAGCAATGGGCGGACGAGAGCGCGGCCCGCGGCACCTACCCGTCACTGGCCAAACGCCGCGCGGTACTCAATACGCACATCAAGCTCACCGAGACGATCGCCGAAGGCGACGTGGACCGAGCCCGACGCATCGCCGGCCGGCACCTGGCCGACACCCAGACCTACGTCCTGTCGGGTCGCGCCGAACAACGCATCTACGCGCTTTCGCCCCAGGCATTGTCTCGCCCGCGTGATATGCGCCGTCCCTGAAATCCTGACGCCCTGCGAAGCCGCGTTGGCTACCGGTACCGAACCAACTCGTCCACGCTGCGGCAATCACGGCTTCAGGACTGGTGACCAAGCCCGCTCCTATCGCAACTGCGGTTGATGCGCCACGACGAACAGCGCCGACCAACCCCAAAAATGTCTGACCCTGCCTGGCCACCACCCAAACACCATCGGGATGGCCAGGCATTACCAGGAGATCTACAGGAAACCCCCAGGGGCAGGGAAGCCACCCACACTTCTGCCAAACTGCGCGCTGCCGGCACCGACCACCCGCGCCACAACGGCACGATCGAGTGGTTGCGAAGCACATCAAGATCTGCCCAGATAGGACAACATCGGCCTCTTTGATTCCCGTGCCGCGGAGTGCATCTCGGAATCCGTCGCGGTGTCGCGGACACTCGAGGCTGGATTTGCCCCGCGACCATGATCGGCTTGCCATGACCGAGCCGGTCGGAGCGGGGAGCACGCGCCCCAGCTGACAATGCCTCGCGCGCGAAGCCGAGAAAAGTTTTCGATGGGTTCACTTTTTGTCCTACATGTCGCATCATTGACGAAAACGACAATTAATAGAAACAATTAACAACCATAGAAACAGTGTTAGCAGTTCATAGTTCTTCCGTGAGTTGACCGGCTCCCCCCTCCCAGTCGCTCGGAGCGCAGCCATGACCGAACTAGTTGCCGCCGCCGCAGTACCCCCGCCGTCAGGCTGCCCCCGGAGTTCCGAATGCCGAAGGCGCTGCAGGCCATTACCTACGTTGCACTACGCCGTTGGCTGCTGTTGCGATTGGCGCGCCGCTACGGAAAAGTCTTCTCGGTCAACTTGCCGCTCTATGGCCATATCGTGGTCGTCGGTGACTCCCTACTCGCTAAGCAAGTCCTAGCCACCAGCCCGGAGGAGCTGGGCAACATCGAGCCCAATCTCGGCCGGCTGTTCGGCCCGGGGTCGATTTTCTCCCTGGACGGTGAGGAACATCGGCAGCGCCGGCGTCTACTGATGCCGCTGTTCCATGGCAACCTCATGAAGTCGTACGAGTCCATCATCGAAGACGAGACGCTTCGTGAAGTCGCCAATTGGCCCGAGGGCCAGTCGTTTCCCGCCATGCCCGCGATGGCTCAAATCACACTAGGTGGCATCTTGCGCGCCCTCTTCGGGCCCGAATGCGCCGAACTCGATGAACTACGGCGACTCGTTCCGCCATGGGTCACTCTCGGCTTGCGGATCGCATTGCTGCCCAGGCCTAGACGAGACTACGGCCGCTACAGTCCGTGGGCAAGGCTGGCGGAAATGCGCCACCAGTGCGAGATCGTCATCGAGAAACTGATTGAAGCGGCTCGGACCGGGCCCAATCTAGCCGAACGAACCGACGTGCTCGCGCTGATGCTGCGCAGCTGCTACGACGATGGTTCGGCCATGTCGCACAACGATATTGTCGATGAACTGTTGACAATGATGGCCGCAGGGCATGAAACCACTGCAGCTACGCTCACCTGGGCGTTCGAGCGGTTGGGCCGGCACCCCGATGTGCTGGCGGCCCTGGTTGAGGAGGCCGACCGGGGCGGTCGCGCCCTCCGGCAGGCGACGATCCTGGAAGTCCAGCGGACCAGGCCGGCGATCGATCGAGTAGTTCGACGCGCCTGCTCGCCCTATTACCGGCTCGGTCAATGGGTTCTGCCCCAAGGGTATTCGGTCCACCTTCATATCGAACAAGTTCAATCCGATCCCGAGGTCTTTCCCGACCCGGAGCGCTTCGATCCGCATCGCCACATGGGGGGCAAGCCATCGTCGCTCGGATGGATCCCATTCGGTGGCGGGACTCGCCGCTGCATCGGGGCTGCCTTAGCCAATCTGGAGATCGACGTGGTGCTACGCACGGTATTGCAACACTTCACCATCGAACCCAATGCGGCACCTGACGAGCGCTGGCACAACCGCGGGATTGCATTTACGCCGAAGGACGGTGGGCAGATTGTCGTACACCGACGCCACTAGACCGCAGGCGACATCCGCTTGCTCTCAACAAGTTCCGAACCCTGCGGATCACCCCTAGACAGCTGCGGCCAAGAGAGGCGATTACTGCGATGGTTCAGTTATCCAACGCCGTGCGGCGCGCCAGATCAACAACATCGGCCCTCCTCGGAAGCCCGGCAGACTCGCAGAAACCCTGGTATGCCCTCTGGGCATTGATGGTCGGCTGGTTCATGATCGGCTTCGACATCACCGTCGTCATGGTCGCCAACCCGAGCATCAAGGTTAGCCTCGACGCCGATTACAGCAAAGTGATCTGGGTAACCAGCGCATACTTGCTGGCGAGCACGGTGCCGCTACTAACGACCGGCCGGCTCGGTGATCGGTTCGGCCCCAGGGCTCCGGCGTTGTTGATTAGCAGGCTTGTGAGCTGGGGAATTGTGGATTGAGGAGGTCTAGGCGGCGGTTAGCGGTCAAAGCGGTGATCCGGCAGGCTTCGGCGATGTTGTCGGCGCCGTTGAGGCGGTGCAGATTGATCGCGGTGTTGCGTAGCGTTGCTAGGACCTGTGCGCCGTTTCCGGTATGTGCCCTTTGACGGTCTTCGTCGAAGGTGACGTCGCGTATCCAGTGCAGGCTGTTCTCGATTCCCCAGTGTTGACGCATCCAGGTCATGATCGCGGTAGGGCGGGCGTGCTCGAACGGCAGGCTGCAGATGGCATAGACCACCTCCACGCTGCGCTGGTCGGTGGCGGTGATCAAACGTTCACGAGTGATCCGGATGATTTGTTTTGCGTAGGGGAAGCCGATTCCTCGTACAGCGGTGATGATTTGCAAGGTGCGGGTCTCGACACGGCCGTGGCCGCGGGAGTCGTCGGTAGCGGCTGCGGGCACCTCGGCCCAGGGCAGCGCGGTGATACGCGCAAGTATTTTGGCTTGGTTGGACTTGACGATCATCAGGTAGTGCGACTTCAAGGTGGCGCAGATCAACTTCGCGGTGACGACCTGGGTATGCATCGCATCCACGGTGACCAGCCACCACAAGCTACCCGGCAGCAGCGTGAGCAGGGCACGTACGCAGGGAATTTCATTGCTTTTCTCGGCGACAGCGAGTTGACCGAGCACCAATCGGGCACGGTGGGCGAACACCGACACGAGATGCGTGGCTGTCGCTTTGGCGCGTAAAGCACCACGCAGCATCTTGCCGTCCAACGCGATCGGCACCAATCCACTGGGGTCGCTGCTGGCCACGTGTGCAGTGAAGTAACTGCCCATCCTGGCGTTGAGGTCGGCGGGGTCTAGCCGAGACAAAACAGCGCGGAAGGTCTTCTCACTGGGCCGCCGGAACCGGACCCCTAATTAGGCCAACACATCATCGGGAGCGGTGGCCGCCCATGTAGCAAAACCAGCATAGCCGCGCATCCCCGCGGCAGTGGCCAGAACCGCGATCGCCAACAAAGCCATCAGCGAATACCTCCGACCGCGTGGGTCCCTCGGGTCTGGCACCGAGACCAACACATCGAGAAACTCCGATCCGATGAGCTCGCTGCGCTCACCAGGACTCCAGCGGTCGAACACCTCTGGAACCGACGACACAGGCAATACTGAAACGGTAGGCACGGGCAACTCCAGACCAACGACGAACAGTAACCAACTCGATCGTTCTCCAGATAGCCCGTGCCTACACTCCGGCCCCAATAGCGCGGCACCAAAGATCATCAACCCAGCTCACAAGCCTGCTAATCAACAACGCCGGAGCCCTGGGTTCGGCCCGAAGAAAATGTACTTGATCGGCCTCACGATATTCACCGTAGGCTCGTTGTGGTGCAGCTTGTCGCAAGGCGTGACAATGCTCATCGGCGCGCGAGTCGCGCAGGGCCTCGGTGCCTCGCTGCTGGCCCCACAGCTACTGCTGACGATTACTCAGATACTCCCGCCACAGCGCCGGGGTATGGCGTTGGGCATCTCGAGTGCCATCGGTGGCCTCGCCCTTCTCGTGGGCCCGTTCGCCGGCGGTGCGCTGGTCAGCGGGCTAAGTTGGCAATGGATCTTTCTCATCAATGTCCCCATCGGAATTTGTGGGCTGATACTCGCGGCGTGGTTCATCCCGGCGGTGCCCACCCAGGCTCGCCAGTTCGACCTGCTCGGCCTCGGGTTGTCCGGAATCGGCATGTTCTTAGTCGTTTTCGCCCTCCAGCAGGGGCAATCCGCAAGTTGGGCACTCTGGATCTGGATCATGCTGCTTTCGGGCGTTGTGCTCATGGCGCTATTCGTTTATTGACAAGCAATCAGCTCTGGTGAGCCATTGATTCCGCTACGAATCTTCGGCAATAGGGAGTTTGCCTGGTCCAGTCTCGGGATCGTCGTTTACGGCCTCTTGATCATGGCGCTGGGACTGCCGACAATCTTTTATGCGCAGATGGTCTGTGGACTATCCCCGATGGGAACGGCACTGCTGTGTTCACCCATGCCAATCGCGGCGTTTCTGGTTACGCCCATAGTTGGCAAGATCGTGGATAGATCAAATCAGCGGCCGGTGCTCGGGTGCGCCTTCGCCACGGTGGCAGTAGCGTTGGCGTGGCTGTCGTTCGAGATGGTCCCCGATACCTCGATATCGCATTTGATAATGCCGACGATCGTGCTGGGCCTCGGGCTCGCGTTCATCAGGCCAGCACTGACCGCTACCGCTACCCGCAAACTGGCGCCCCAGCTGGCCGGCGCCGGCTCGGGTGTGTACAACACAGCGGGAAGCCTCGGCCAGCTGCTGGGTAGTGCCTCGATGGCCGCATTCATCGCATCGCGGACCGCGGCCGAGATGCCGACCCCTTCCGATAGCGCGCAGCTATCCGCGCTCCGGGAAGCCGAGAAGACCGGTGTGCAACTGGTCGAGTCTTTGCGGGAGCCCTTCGCGGCCGTGATGTCGCAGTCAATGCTCCTGCTGGCGTTGATCGCGCTGATCGGCATGGCCACCGCATTCTTCATTGCCGACTGAACCCCGATTCACCGGTATCGATCAACGCCCCGGCCTCGACGTCCAGTTCGGCGCGCGCTGTGGATGGTTCCCCCTGCCGCCTGTCGGTGCCCTCAACAAAGCCCACCGGCCCCGGGTCACGGTCAACGGGGATCCGCAAACTCCTTGATGACAGATTCGCCGAACTCGGCCAACGTATCCGCAGCCGCGAAGTCGGCGAACCAAACGTAGAACCGTTGGACTCCCTGCGCGGCCAGGCCGGCAAAGTGTTCGATCATTTCTCCGGCGCCGCCGCAGACCAACCCCGTCCCAAGGTGAGCGAATCTGCGGGTGCTCGCTTCACGCACGCTGGCCGAATCTTCACCGCTACGGACAAAGCCCACCATCTGTTGAACCGATATTCGGGCTGACCCAACCGACGAGGCCAACCGTGGCAATCGGTCGAGCTGGTTCGCCTGAAGATTCCACCAATCAGCTTACTGTGCAACGAGTCTCATCATTCGGGGCCCGCTACCGCCCAACAGCAGCGGAATCGGGTACCAAGGCCGGGGGCGTTGAGCTTCATCGGTGTCCCCCCAGTACCGCATGATCAGCCGAAGATCTCGTTCGAGCTGTCGCACCCGGTCCACCGGATTCTGCTGTCCAACCTCGAATCTGGTGAATTCAACCGGCCAGGATCCGGCACCCAGGCCCAGCTCCAAGCGGCCGCCCGACGCGGCCGATAGGGTGACGGCTTGCTTGGCGAGCACGGCCGGGTGTCGGAACGCGTCGCAGAGCACCAGGTGCCCGACCCGCAATCGCGACGTCTTGGCCGCCACCCAAGTGGCGATACTCATTGCTTCCCAGATGCTTTCATCGCGCTGCCCGGGAGCTTCGAGATGATCGATGAACGCCACCCCGTCAAACCCGGCATCTTCCGCGCACATCGCCCGCTGCACGAACTCCGACACCGCCAACCGCAGCTGCGGCAGGAACAAGAACCACTCGATCATGCATCCACCCGTGTGTGTCCTGGACCGTTCGCTCGATTGCGTCCGATCGCCTAGTTTACTAGTTTTATTATGTTAGGGGTGTTATGGATGTGGATCTGACCTCGGAGCAGCTGGAGCTGCGCCACAACGCTCGCGACATCCTGCGCGCCGCGTGCCCACCGGACGCCGCCCGGCAGGCGATGACCGATCCGCAATGCTGGCGTGCACCGTGGAAGACCTTGGTAGACCTCGGCTGGACCTCACTCGCGGCATCGGATTGCCGGGATGATTTCGGCTCGGTCGAACGGGCGCTGGTCCTTGAAGAATGTGGTCGCGCCATCGCCCCATCCCGTTGTTGAGCAGCATAGGTATGGCCGCGGGCGTGTTGCGCGGTTGCGGCCCTGCCGCAAAGGACGTCCTCAGCGAGATCGCCGCGGGTGTCGTCGCCACTCTGGCCGTGCAGTCCCCCGGCCATCGGTTGGCTCGCCCACCCATGGTGCTGCAGCACGGACGGCTGCGCGGGCATGCGGTCGCGGTCCCCAATCTGGCGCGCGCCGCGCTGATCGTCACACTCGCCACCACCGCCGACGGGCCGGTGGCCGCCGTGCTACGCCGCGGCGATGGCGTCACGACCAGGACAATGCAGTCATCCGACCCGGCCCAGCCCCTTGCCGACCTCGAGGTCGATGCCATCCCGGCGCTCATTGCGCCCGTTGCATCGATCGAATCCGTGGTCACCGCACCGCTACTGGCCGTTTCCGCCGACCTGGTAGGCGTGGCAGACGCCGTCCTGCAACATGCCGTCGAGCATGCGAAGTCGCGACATCAATTCGGAGTGCCGATCGGCGGGTTCCAGGGGATCAAGCACGCGCTGGCCGACAACTACGTCAGCGTGGAGCGCGCCCGCAGTCTTACCTACGCGGCAGCCTCGCATCCCGCGCCGGACTGGACCGCTGCCGCACTGGCCAAGGCCGCGGCGGCCGACGCGGCGGTTCGCTGCGCGACTACCGCGGTCCAGGTGTACGGCGCCATCGCTCAAACCTGGGAACACCACATCCACCTCTACGTCCGGCATGCGTGGCAGGGGGCCGCACAGTTGGGCGACAGTCGGGCGCTCTACCACGAGGTGGGACGCCGCTTTGCCGGAGGCCCGCAATGACGCCGGCTCCAGCGGTGCCAGTCGCCGAAGAATTCGCGAGCTGGCTCGCCGACTTCCTGCCAAGGGACTACTACCAGCGATACCCCCGGTGCCGCTGGGACATTGCCCTGCGGCGGGACTATCAACGTGCCGCCTTCGAGGCGGGGTGGATCCAACCCACCTGGCCCCGCCGCCACGGCGGGCGTTCGCTGGGCTTGGCCGAAGCCATGGAGATCCGGATCGAAGCCGCGTTGCGATCGGCGCCCAAGCTGCCCAACATCGCCGGACCAAACGTCGTTGCGCCGGGTCTTCGTCAGTTCGGTACACCCAGCCAGATCGATCGCCTGATGGTGCCGCTGCTGCGCGGCGACCAATGGTGGGCATTGGGCATGTCCGAACCGGAAGCCGGGTCGGACTTCGCCGGTCTGCGCACCCGCGCCGAACTCGACGGCGCGCTGTTTCGGGTCAACGGCCACAAGATCTGGACCACCCAAGCTCACGAATCGCGTTGGTGCACGCTGTATGCGCGTACCGACCCGGATGCGCCGAAACACCGCGGCATCTCCTGCCTGATTCTTGACCTGCAGTCACCCGGGGTCCGTGTCGAACCCATTCGAATGGCATCGGTCTCCGATGAGATCTTCTGCGAGGTGTTCCTCGACGATGTCGAAGTGCCGTTCGACAACCTGCTGGGCCCTCTGCACGGTGGCTGGGATGTCGCATTGTCCTCACTGCACCATGAACGTCAGATGATCTGGATCATGAACTGGGTCGAAATCAAGCGCGGGCTGCAGGTGGCACGTAACACCCAGGACGACGACGTCTACAGCGAGCTGGGCTCGCTACTGGCCGACGCCGAAGCACTGCGTGCCACCGGATACCGCGCTCTGGACAACGAGCTCGCCGGGCGCCCCAGCCCGGAGGCCGACATCGTGAAACTGTTGGTTCGGTTACGCTGCAGCGGGTTTGGGACCTTGCCGCCGTGGCCGCGAGGCTATCCTGGGCCGGCGACGCTGATCTGCTCCTCGAACGCCAGGACGCGCTGGCCGCCACCATCTACGGCGGAACATCTGAGATCCAGCGCAACATCATCGCCGAGCGACTACTCGGGCTGCCGAAGGGATGACCGATGGACTACGACCTCGGCGATGACGCCCGCCAACTGCGAGACCGACTGCGTAGGCTGATATCCGAGCACATCCCCGACGACTTCCTCGGTGCGTGCACCACCGATCCGCAAGATCTCGCGACCACCGAATCATTCTGCAAACTGTTGGCCGCCGAGGATCTGCTGGCACTGGCGTGGCCGGAGGAGCACGGTGGTGGTGGCGGTTCGATCTGGCAGCAGACCGTCTTGCGCGAAGAGATGTGGGCCCGCCATGAACCGCGCGGTCCGCAGTACATGGGAATCAACTGGGTCGGCCCGGCGATCATGCGCTACGGAACCCCGGCGCAGAAGACACAGCACCTGTCCGCAATCGCGGCCGGCGAGGTGGTGTGGTGCCAAGGATTCTCCGAGCCTGAGGCGGGAACCGATCTTGCGTCGCTGCGCACCCGTGCGGTACCCGAAGCTCCTGACGGCCCGGGGTGGCGTATCACTGGCCAGAAGGTCTGGACGTCATATGCGCAGATGGCGTCCTGGTGTGTGCTGGCGGCCTGCACTCATCCGGACGCGCCCAAACCCAAGCGCCTCACCCTGTTTCTGCTTCCCATGGACCGGCCGGGTTTCACGGTCCGGCCGATCCCCTCGATGCTGGGACCGCATCACCTCAACGAGATGTTCCTGGACGAGGTGCCGGCGTCGCCCAGCGACGTGTTGGGTGAGCCCGGTGACGGATGGCGAGTGATGCGCGAAGCGCTGGCATTTGAACGTGTCGGGATCGCCCGTTACGCCCGGTGCGAATCATTGCTGGATCGGATGCGCACCGAGCTCGGCGACGACTGGGCGCGATTACCCGAGTCGATTCGGGTCCGCTGGGTGCGGGCACTAGCGGACCTGCGCGTCGCGCGCCTGCTGGCCTACCGCGCGGTCGCGCTGCGCGACGATCCCACCGCGGGTGCCGCGGCAAGCGCCGCCCGCATCGTCACCACCACCTGCGATCAACAGGTCGCCGAGTTGCTGTTGGACGTGCTCGGACCGGCCGCGTTGGACAGCGGCGCCACGGCCCCATTGCACGGGGCGATCGAGGACCATTGGCGTTACGCACAGGCAGCCACCGTCGCATCCGGCACCATTGAGGTGCAACGAATGCTCGTTGCACGTGATGTCTTGGGAGAACACCGGTGAATACCGAACTGCCGCAAGATGTTATCGACTTTGCCCGCGTCGCGGCCAAGCGCCTGGCGCGGGTGGGTGGGCCACCAGCGGCGCTAAGAGCCGAGACCGACGACGGCATCCGCCGCGCGGCCCGTGCCGCCCTCGACGACCTTGGCGCATTTGAACTGGACGTCCGATCCGGGCCCGATGACCTGCTGGCCGCCGCCGTGCTCTGCCGGGCTGCCGGCACCGTAGCGCTCCCCTACCCGCTCGTCGAGGAGTTGCTGTCCATCGACGGGGCCCGGCTGGCCTTGGTGAACCCAGATCTACCGCGCATTGACCACGGCGATCTGCCCGGCTCCTGGATCGCCGCCGATCTCGATGGAGCCCGTTATCGGCCACAGCCGGCGGCACGCACGGCCGCCAAGTTGGGCCCGTTCCTGGTGCCAGCCACGCTGGGTGCCCCAGAGGGAACCGTCGCGGCCAGTGACATCGATCTTCATCTCGTCCTGGGATCGTGGCGCATCCTGGGAGCGGTGCAACAATCACTGGACATCGTCACCGCCCACGTACGGACCAGGATCCAATTCGGCAAGGCGCTGGCGGACTTCCAGACAGTGCGGTTTTGTGTCGCGGATGCGGCCGTCGCGGTGCGCGGACTCGCTGAACTGGCCAAGTACACCATCAGCCGCACGGAATCGTATGCGGCGCGGGTTCGTTCAGCCGATGCGCTCTTGCTACGGCTCAAGGCCGCCGATACCGCGCGCCAGGTGCTGCGCATCTCACACCAACTGCTCGGCGCCCTGGGATTCTGCGACGAGTCCGACATCAGCGTGCTGGATCGGCATACCCAACCACTCATCCGGCTACCTCTGTGCGCCGAAGCGCTGGCCATCCGGCTGATACCTGACGCGGCGGACGGCTCTCTGGAAACTCTCTTCAGCGCACCGGTATCGGCATGAGCACCCAACCGATGGGGCCCGGCACCACGACGAACCCGTTGGCGGACGGGGTGCCCTTCGGAACCAGGCTCGAGGAGCTTGCCGAACAACGTCGCGACGAGACTGCGGTGACCATCGTCGCACCCGAGGGCAGCACGCAATCGATGACCTTCGGTGAACTCGACCGCCTTGCCAACCAGTGGGGACGGACTCTGGCCGCCCATGGCGCCCAGACGGGCTCCCTGGTGGCCTTGGCGATTCCGAACTCGCAGCATCTGGTGCTGGCCACATTGGGGTGCTGGAAAATCGGCGCGATTCCCATTCCCATGCACTGGGATCTGCCCGAATGGGAGCGCGACCGGGTACGCGCGGTAATCGATCCCGCCGTGATCGTCGACGAACACAACCGTTGGCGGCTACAGGCCCACGCGGCTGGTGAATCCCGGGATCCGCTGCCCACGGCTGTTTCGCCCACCGCCAACGGCATCTGCAGCAGCGGATCCACCGGAGTACCCAAGGTGATTCTCAATCTCGCTCCGTCACTGTGGACCCCCGAACACGGCGAACCGTTCCTGTCGGCCTGGACCCCGGTAGCCCAGCCGCAGACCATCATGGTGCCGGCACCGATGTATCACACCAACGGTTTCGCCACCTTCCTGATGCTGCTGGGGGGCGACCATCTGGTGGTGCTCGAAAAGTTCGATGCGGCATTGGTGGTGGATGTGATCGAACGCTTTCGGGTCACCAACTTCACCGCGACTCCCACCATGCTGGCGCGCATTGCCGCGATCCCGGGTATCCGGCAGCGGGACTTGTCCAGCATCGTCTTTATCCTGCAAGGCGCCGCCGTGATGCCACCGTCGTTGTTGCACACCTGGTTCGAACTACTCGGCCCGGAGAAGATCGTGACCGCCTACGGAATGACCGAGAACCTCGGGCTCACCGCGCTACGCGGCGACGAATGGGTTTCCCATCCGGGCAGCGTCGGTCGCGGCTTCCGGGAAACCGAGATCCAGATCCTGGATTCCCAGCAGCAGCCGGTGGGCCCCGGCGAGCACGGTGACGTCTATCTGCGCGCGCCGATGAGCGCGGGATACCGCTATCTCGGTGGAGCACCGCCGCTGCCGTCGACCGGCGAAGGCTATCGCTGTGCGGGCGACATCGGATATCTGGACGAGGATGGCTACCTCTACATCGTCGACCGCCGCGTCGACATGATCATCACTGGCGGAGCGAATGTTTTTCCGGCAGAAGTCGAGTCGGCACTGGCCGGGCATCCAGGCATCGCCGACGTCGTGGTGATAGGCATCGCCGACGCACGCTGGGGACGTCGGGTACACGCGGTGGTACAAGTCGCGGCACCGCTGACCGAGCAGCAGGTGATCGAGTATGCCAAGAATCGACTCGCACCGTACAAGGTGCCCAAGACGGTCGAATTCGTCGACCAGATCCCGCGCACGGCAGCCACCAAAGTGAATCGATCGGCGATGATCGCCGCCCGCGGCGGCTGACCGCAACGGCGGATCGTGATCGACAAGCGGGTCTTCCACGTTGGGAAAGCCGGGCCCCGAACGCTCGCCGCGCAAACCCCGGACACACCGGATATATCCCTCTACGCTCAAGTAGCGCCTTCCCGGTGGCCGGCTTTTGCCGATCAGCACAACCGAGTACCGGCAACTGTCGGATGGCCTTCATCGTTGCGAAGGACGGTCCGATGACTTATGTGATCACGCAGCCAGACATTCTGACGACCGCGGCCGCGGACATCGCCGACATCCGGTCGGCGATCGGCATGGCCAACGCTGCCGCGGCAAGCCCGACAACCGCAATGATGGCCGCGGCCGGCGATGAGGTATCACAGCTCATCGCGAAGCTGTTCAGTGCATACGGCCAGGAGTGCCAAGCCGTCATCACAGACGCCGCGGTGTTTCACGACCACTTCGCTGCCACGCTCGCCGCGACGGGAAGCGTTTACACGCAGGCCGAGGCCGCCGGCGCGGCCACCTTGTCGCAGGCGTTGACGACGCTGAGCTCACCCATCCGCGCATTGCTGGGCGGCACGGCGGCCAGCACGTCGGGTGCGATGGCGGCCGCCGCGCCGATGGCCGCAGCCGGGGACCCGATCTACACCCAGGGCTCCGGCGTTGTTGATTAGCAGGCTTGTGAGCTGGGGAATTGTGGATTGAGGAGGTCTAGGCGGCGGTTGGCGGTCAAAGCGGTGATCCGGCAGGCTTCGGCGATGTTGTCGGCGCCGTTGAGGCGGTGCAGATTGATCGCGGTGTTGCGTAGCGTTGCTAGGACCTGTGCGCCGTTTCCGGTATGTGCCCTTTGACGGTCTTCGTCGAAGGTGACGTCGCGTATCCAGTGCAGGCTGTTCTCGATTCCCCAGTGTTGACGCATCCAGGTCATGATCGCGGTAGGGCGGGCGTGCTCGAACGGCAGGCTGCAGATGGCATAGACCACCTCCACGCTGCGCTGGTCGGTGGCGGTGATCAAGCGTTCACGAGTGATCCGGATGATTTGTTTTGCGTAGGGGAAGCCGATTCCTCGTACAGCGGTGATGATTTGCAGGGTGCGGGTCTCGACACGGCCGTGGCCGCGGGAGTCGTCGGTAGCGGCTGCGGGCACCTCGGCCCAGGGCAGCGCGGTGATACGCGCAAGTATTTTGGCTTGGTTGGACTTGACGATCATCAGGTAGTGCGACTTCAAGGTGGCGCAGATCAACTTCGCGGTGACGACCTGGGTATGCATCGCATCCACGGTGACCAGCCACCGCAAGCTACCCGGCAGCAGCGTGAGCAGGGCACGTACGCAGGGAATTTCATTGCTTTTCTCGGCGACAGCGAGTTGACCGAGCACCAATCGGGCACGGTGGGCGAACACCGACACGAGATGCGTGGCTGTCGCTTTGGCGCGTAAAGGCACCACGCAGCATCTTGCCGTCCAACGCGATCGGCACCAATCCACTGGGGTCGCTGCTGGCCACGTGTGCAGTGAAGTAACTGCCCATCCTGGCGTTGAGGTCGGCGGGGTCTAGCCGAGACAAAACAGCGCGGAAGGTCTTCTCACTGGGCCGCCGGAACCGGACCCCTAATTAGGCCAACACATCATCGGGAGCGGTGGCCGCCCATGTGGCAAAACCAGCATAGCCGCGCATCCCCGCGGCAGTGGCCAGAACCGCGATCGCCAACAAAGCCATCAGCGAATACCTCCGACCGCGTGGGTCCCTCGGGTCTGGCACCGAGGCCAACACATCGAGAAACTCCGATCCGATGAGCTCGCTGCGCTCACCAGGACTCCAGCGGTCGAACACCTCTGGAACCGACGACACAGGCAATACTGAAACGGTAGGCACGGGCAACTCCAGACCAACGACGAACAGTAACCAACTCGATCGTTCTCCAGATAGCCCGTGCCTACACTCCGGCCCCAATAGCGCGGCACCAAAGATCATCAACCCAGCTCACAAGCCTGCTAATCAACAACGCCGGAGCCCTGGATCTACACCCTGGTCGTCGGCGGCAGCGGAAACCCGATCCCGTCGCCCGCCTACATCAGCAATGTTGTTTCCAAATTCGTCGCGCCGTATTTTCCGGTCGACCCGGCCTTGGTTCAGGGGCTGTTCACACCCGCCCAGTTCTACATCGATACCGGTATCAAGACCTTGCCCCTCAACGTGTCGGTCCCCCAGGGCGTAGCCATCCTCACCAACACCCTGGTCGGCACGAATCCGCCTTACCTAGGGCTGCTCACCAGCGGAAACACCGTAAACGTCACGGGCGACTCGCAGAGCGCCATGATCGCTTCGCTGGTGATGCGAGCACTCAATCCCACCAATTCAGGGGCCGCGGGCAGCCCATATTTCGACGATCTGACCTTCTCATTGTTCGGCAACCCAATGAACCCCAACGGCGGGCTGTTTGCCCGCTTCCCCGGCCTCAGCCTGCCAAGTATGGGTCTCGACTTTTACGGCTCAACGCCAGACAATTCGTTTCCCACCAACGTTTTCACACTCGAATACGATGGCGCCGCGGACTTCCCTCGATACCCCATCAATTTCCTGGCGGACCTCAATGCCTTCCTGGGGATCCAGTCCTTGCACGGCCAGTACCCGAGTCTTACCCCCGAACAGCTGGATACCGCAATCCCATTGACGAACACGGTGGGCCCCACATCGACCAACTACTACATGATCCCCAGCCCCCATCTGCCGCTCTTGGATCCAGTGCGGGCAATCCCGGTCATCGGCACGCCGATTGCGGACCTGATCGAGCCTGATTTGAGGTATCTGGTCAACTGGGGCTACGGCGATCCCGCCTATGGATGGTCGACCTCGCCGCCGAATGTGCCCACCCCGTTCGGGGTCCTCCCGCCGCTGCAAGCAACCACTTCACTGCCGGGCTATCTGGCCATCGGAACCCAGCAAGGAGTCAACGCCTTCGTCAGTGACATCAACGCCGAGATATCGGCGTACTCCAACCTGCCGTCGACGCTGCTGTCCGCTCCACTAGGGGCGTCGGGCGCTGGGGGCACGCTACTGGCCGGGCTGTCGCCAGCGACGTTCTCCCCCAATGACTTTATCCACTTCCTACAGTCGGCAAACACCACCATCGTCAACGACATTTCGAACACCGCCGCCAACACCTACGCGTTCTTGCTTCCCACCGCTGACATCGCCAATGCGCTCGTCACCTCTGTCCCGTCCTACGACCTCAACCTGTTCCTGAGCGGGATCGAGCAAGCGATCAATGGGGACCCTGCCGGCGGGTTGGTCTATGCCTTCGGCGCCCCCATCGCCGCCAACATCGCATTGGGCACGCTCGCGGGCGGTTTCGAGTTGAGGGCTTTCTTGGGAGTTGCCAGCCAGTTCCTCTGACCCCTGCTCTGATGGGTGGCCCCGCCGGCCGGCAGCCGATCGCGTTCTCGCGACGGCCCAGCCATCGGCGGGTGGACGCCCGCGCCGACCGGTGTCGCCCTCCTCAGCAGCGAATCTCGTTGTCGCGCTGGGCAATGCCCTGGCGGAGTTCTCGGCTAAGACTCCATGGGCGCCCAGAACGCCGGCACCGCACGACTGCGGACGCCGCACCGTCCGGTTAAGGCTCTTCAAGAACTATTGAGGCGCGGCGCGCCCGGGCATACGCTGCCAATGGAATCGGCAACTATCTGGTGAGGAAACATGCCCCTACCGCGTCTGCGCCGGACGGCCGCCGGCCTCGTCACCTGGGTGGCCACCATCGCTCTCGCGCCACCGGCCCTCGCGGACCCGATAGACCCGATTCCGGGCAACGGATTCTTTCTCGTCGGGCCCGACATTGCGACCGGCCTCTACCACACTGTCGGGTCGGCATCGGACTGGACGGTGTGGATAAACAATGTGCCGACACAGGACTCGATGTGCGTGTGGTTCACCTACAGCACGCCCGATGCGAACAAGGATCACGTCGTCGAAACGAATATTTCTGTCGGCCCGATGTATGCAAATATCAATTCGACGGTCAAGGCCTTCGACAGGGCTCCGGCGTTGTTGATTAGCAGGCTTGTGAGCTGGGTTGATGATCTTTGGTGCCGCGCTATTGGGGCCGGAGTGTAGGCACGGGCTATCTGGAGAACGATCGAGTTGGTTACTGTTCGTCGTTGGTCTGGAGTTGCCCGTGCCTACCGTTTCAGTATTGCCTGTGTCGTCGGTTCCAGAGGTGTTCGACCGCTGGAGTCCTGGTGAGCGCAGCGAGCTCATCGGATCGGAGTTTCTCGATGTGTTGGCCTCGGTGCCAGACCCGAGGGACCCACGCGGTCGGAGGTATTCGCTGATGGCTTTGTTGGCGATCGCGGTTCTGGCCACTGCCGCGGGGATGCGCGGCTATGCTGGTTTTGCCACATGGGCGGCCACCGCTCCCGATGATGTGTTGGCCTAATTAGGGGTCCGGTTCCGGCGGCCCAGTGAGAAGACCTTCCGCGCTGTTTTGTCTCGGCTAGACCCCGCCGACCTCAACGCCAGGATGGGCAGTTACTTCACTGCACACGTGGCCAGCAGCGACCCCAGTGGATTGGTGCCGATCGCGTTGGACGGCAAGATGCTGCGTGGTGCCTTTACGCGCCAAAGCGACAGCCACGCATCTCGTGTCGGTGTTCGCCCACCGTGCCCGATTGGTGCTCGGTCAACTCGCTGTCGCCGAGAAAAGCAATGAAATTCCCTGCGTACGTGCCCTGCTCACGCTGCTGCCGGGTAGCTTGCGGTGGCTGGTCACCGTGGATGCGATGCATACCCAGGTCGTCACCGCGAAGTTGATCTGCGCCACCTTGAAGTCGCACTACCTGATGATCGTCAAGTCCAACCAAGCCAAAATACTTGCGCGTATCACCGCGCTGCCCTGGGCCGAGGTGCCCGCAGCCGCTACCGACGACTCCCGCGGCCACGGCCGTGTCGAGACCCGCACCCTGCAAATCATCACCGCTGTACGAGGAATCGGCTTCCCCTACGCAAAACAAATCATCCGGATCACTCGTGAACGTTTGATCACCGCCACCGACCAGCGCAGCGTGGAGGTGGTCTATGCCATCTGCAGCCTGCCGTTCGAGCACGCCCGCCCTACCGCGATCATGACCTGGATGCGTCAACACTGGGGAATCGAGAACAGCCTGCACTGGATACGCGACGTCACCTTCGACGAAGACCGTCAAAGGGCACATACCGGAAACGGCGCACAGGTCCTAGCAACGCTACGCAACACCGCGATCAATCTGCACCGCCTCAACGGCGCCGACAACATCGCCGAAGCCTGCCGGATCACCGCTTTGACCGCCAACCGCCGCCTAGACCTCCTCAATCCACAATTCTCCAGCTCACAAGCCTGCTAATCAACAACGCCGGAGCCCTGAGGCCTTCGAGTCGCAGAACTGCCAACCCTGGACTCGGGTCACCTGAATTGCCAGCGGGTCCAGCGTGCTGCCTCCAGTCCATCGACCAGGGTGGGGTCCGCCCGACCGCCCGGCTAGCAAAATCCGCCGCGGGTCGGCGACAAGGAGCGGCCCGGCGGTGCACCAAACTTGCTGCTTGCGACCGATCGTTTGCAGCGGTAGTGGTCTCGGTGTGCACCAAGCCGGTGGCGACTTCGGTGTACCAAAGCTGAAAGGTGGAACCGAGATGGGTCAGTCGCAGTTGATGGGCGGACTGCGCCGGGTGATTGTCGTGGTCAGCATGGTGTTCGGCGCCGCGACGTTCAACGCTGGTCAGGCAGGTGCCGACGGCCCGGTTCAGTTGAAGAGCCGGTTGGGCGATGTGTGTCTGGATGCCCCGAGCGGGAGCTGGATCACGCCGGTGGTGATCAACCCCTGCAACGGGACGGACTTCCAGCGCTGGAATCTCACCGACGCCCAGCAGCTCGAAAGCGTCGCCTTCCCCGGGGAATGTCTAAACATGCCGGGGCAAAGTTGGGCGGTGCACCTACAGCCCTGCGTCGATTGGTTCAGCCAGCATTGGACCATCCAGCCCAACGGCCAGGTCACCAATGAATTCGGCGGCTGCCTCACGGTCCTCGGCGGCCCGGCCCCTGGGACGTGGGTGGCCACACCACCGGAGAGCCGCTAGTCGCTCGGATAGCCGGCAAATCGCGGTAACCTCATTCTCAAAGCGTTCCGGACAACGCATCCAAAGAGGAGAATCCGCCCATGGCCGGCCCCAGCGAGCAAGTTGAAGCGACGCGCGCCGACCGCTTCATCAAAACGGCGGTGGAAATCCTGGGCGAGACCGGACGCACCGACTTCACGGTGCAGGAAGTCGTCACCCGCTCCAAGACGTCGCTGCGAGCGTTCTATCAACACTTCAGCAGCAAGGACGAGCTGCTGCTGGCACTGTTCGACCGGACCATGTCCCAGACCGCACAACTATGGCGCGCCGAGGCCGCCGGACTCGACAGCACCGCCGCACTCAAACTAGTCATTGATCGCATCAGCGCACAACCGGAGTCCGGCACCCAGGACAGCCTCAATCGTGCGTTGAGCCTCTACAATCGGCACCTCGCCGAAACCCGGCCTCGCGAATACGCCCGAGTGCTTTCCCCGCTGCATCGGTTGATTCGCGACATCGTCGGACAAGGCATCACCGAAGGCATGTTCAATCCCGGTCTCGACGTCGGGGCCGCGGCCGCGATCGTCATGCAAACCGTGCTCGGTGCGCTTCGATTACGTTGGCTCGGAACTGAATTGAATGCAACGCCGATAGACTTCGGCGAACTCTACGAGTTCTGCAGCCGGGCCCTGGGAGTTCGTGATACCGAGGAGTCGGCCGCATCCTCGCTGACCGAGCTGTTCGCGCAGATCGGGATGCGCCAAGAACCTTCCCACGATGACGGGTTCGCGATGACGATGCCCGTCAGCCCACAGGTGGTCAACACCTCCGGAGCCCTCCAAGGCGGCCTGATCGCCACGCTCGCAGACGTCGCGGGCGGCCAGCTCGGCCTGCAGTACTTGCCGCCCGGCGCGGCCATGACCACAGCCGACCTGTTCATCCGCTACCTGCGCCCGATCCGACAGGGCGCCGCCCGCGCGGTGCCGCGAATGCTCAGGGCCGGCCGGCGAGCGCTGGTCATGCAAGTCGATATTTTCGTCGATAGCGCCGACGAGCTTGCCGCAACGGCGACGGTGAATTTCGCCATCATCGACCGTAATGACACCACCGAAACGGGTTAGCGGCAGCCTTGCACCTAGTGGTAACGTCATTACCACTAGGTGAGAATCGAGACTTTTCCAACGAGATCGCCATGCCTTCTCGCGAGCTTCCCTTTCCGGTGTTTGACGCCGACAACCACATGTACGAGCCGCAGGAGGCCCTGACCAAGTTCCTCCCGGACAAGCGCAAACACGTAATCGATTACGTGCAGGTTCGCGGCCGCACCAAGATCGTGGTGCGCGGCCAGATCAGCGATTACATTCCCAACCCGACATTCGAGGTGGTCGCCCGGCCCGGAGCCCAGGAGGAGTACTTCCGCAACGGCAGCGGCGGCAAGAGCTACCGCGAGGTGATGGGCGAGCCGATGAAGGCGATTCCAGCGTTTCGCGAGCCGGGGCCGCGACTCGAGGTCATGGACGAGCTCGGCCTCGATTACGCCCTGATGTTTCCCACGCCGGCCAGCCTGGTCGAAGAGCGGATGAAAGACGACCCGGAGATGACCCACGACGTCATCCATGCGCTCAACCAATGGATGTATGAGACGTGGGCGTTCAACTACAAAGACCGCATCTTCGCCACCCCGGTGATCACCCTGCCCATCGTCGATCGGGCACTTGAAGAACTGGAATGGTGCCTGCAGCGCGGTGCTCGCACCGTGCTGGTCCGCCCAGCACCAGTTCCCGGCTATCGTGGCAGCCGCTCGTTCGGCTTCAAGGAGTTCGATCCGTTCTGGCAGGCCTGTACCAAGGCCGGGATCCCGGTCTCGATGCACGCCTCCGACAGCGGCTACTCCGAGTTCCTCAACGTTTGGGAGCCCGGCGACGAATTCCTGCCGTTCAAGCCCACCGCGTTTCGGATGCTGGCCATGGGTAAGCGGCCCATCGAAGATGCGATGGGCGCGCTGGTCTGCCACGGTGCGTTGTCACGCAACCCCGAGTTGCGCATCCTGTCGATCGAAAACGGTGCCGACTGGGTGCCAACACTGTTCAAAGGCCTCAAGGGTGTCTACAAGAAGATGCCGAACGCGTTCATGGAAGATCCGATCGAGGCGTTCAAGCGATGCGTATACATCAGCCCGTTCTGGGAAGACCGATTCGTCGAGATCGTGAAGATGGTCGGCACCGATCGGGTGGTCTTCGGCTCCGACTGGCCGCACCCCGAAGGCCTGAAGGACCCCATCTCATTCGTTGACGAGCTTGCCGGCTTCCCACCAGAAGATGTCGCAAAGATCATGGGCGGCAACATGATGGATGTCATGAAGATCGGCACAGCCGCCCCCAAACCGGTCAACGCCTAGCCGTAGGCCTCCCGCCGTACAAGACAGCGGACGCCGGTCAGCGACGAGGCTGCGCGGTAGCGGCGACCGTCAGGATTGCCCAAACTCACGTTCGAGTCCCCTAGCTGCACCGGGTGAGACGCGATGCTGAGGGGGCTATTGCGCATCGCTAATCGCGCCTGAGGAGGGCGCCGAGTCGGCGCCCCACGTTCCCGGAATCATCGGCATGCGCGGGCCGCCGCTAAACGCATTGTCGCCCAGCGTGGTCAGGCCCGACGCGGCGGTGGTGGTCTGCCTGTGCCCGGTTCCGGCGAAACCCCCGTTTCGCGCGACCCGATCAGAGGTGGCAGCTGCAACCCGTTGCTCGTTGCACGAACGACTCGGGTCGTGGTCGGTATCGGGCTCCAGGTCCGCGTATTCAAAACCGCGGCCGACCTTTTCGATCTTGGCCCGCCGGCGGCGCTGCGATCGGGGTTGTTGTTGAGCCGGCGCCGTGCTCGCCGCGGCCTCCGCGTCACAGGGCTCCGGCGCCTTCGTTCGAGCGCTGGCACCGAACGCTTTCCTGGCAATGGGAGTCATGCCGCCCGCCAGGTACGCGTAGCCTTCCATGCCCACACCGGCCACCGGCTGTGGCGCGAACGCGGCGGCCGGCGCGGCCGGCGCCGTCGCCGCCGCGGGAGTCAGTTCCGTGCCCAAGGTGGCGGGCGGGGCCGAGGGCGGTGGCGGCGCCAGCGTTGCGCCGGGCGGCGCGGGTGGCGGACCGGCGGCCAGCGATGAACCATCCGGCAGGACGAAGCCGGCACTCGACGTCAGCGCCACCGACGGAGCCACGCCAGTCAGAACGCCCCCGAGCAGCATCGGTACGTACGCGGCCGTGAGCTGCGTCAGAGTGGCCGCGAACTGCGTGACAAGTGACGTGATGTAGGAAATCGCTTGCATGAACATCGTTAACGAGTATGCGACCGCCGTGTACACGGCATACACCATCTGCGCAATGGTGGTGACAAGGTTATAGATAAATGCCATCGCCGATGCGATCATGCTGACCGCGTTATAGACGGCAACAGCGGCGAAAAAGCACAGCGCCCAGCCCAGAGCACGATCAACAAAACTGATGATGTTGCCGATCAGGCTAAACGTCTGGCCGACGAAGTTAGCGATTTGCCCGAGCGCCGCAACCAACAGTTGGGGAATCGTGGCGGGCTCGCCTTCCACCACGTTGGCGTTGTCGAAAACGACTAGCGCTCGGTCGGCGCCCACCTCAGCACCGTCGTCTGCGAGTTCCTCGATGATCGGTCCGGCCTCATTGTCGGGACGTTCCACTAGGCCGTTCGCATCACCGCCGTCCTCGATTGGATCGTCTTCGGGTTCCTCAATAATCGGTCCGGCAGGCTCCTGCTGATCAGGACCTCGCAGCATCAGCGGCGCCAGGCGGTTGCGTGGCGGGTTCAACGCCACCGCCATATTTGCCTGCTGCTGATACAACTGCATGACGCCCGCCGCCTGAACCCACATCCGCGCATAGTCGGCTTCATTGATCGCAAGCGGGATCGTATTGATCCCAAAGAAGTTCGTCGAAAGCAACGCCATATTGCTGGCGCGGTTGACCGACAACTCCGCCAGCGTTGGCATCTCCGCCAACGCAACGGAGTAAGCCACCGCCGCTTGCTCGTGTGCAATAGCTTGCTGTTGGCATTCCTGACCGGCCTCTTCCAACCACTCCAGGTAAGGCCCAAATGCACCCCGATAGCTCTCCGAACCCACGCCCTGCCACGGCACCACAGCCAGCTCATTGCTGAGATCTTGTGCTGCCCAATCGTATTCGAGGCCCGCTGGTTCAGAAACGCGCCCGCCCCCGAAAGGGGGCCAGGGCCCGGACCGGGGCTCAGCGCACCCGAATGCACCTCCGGCGGCTGGCCCATCCAAAACGTCGGCACCACCGTGAAGATCGAGAGCAAGAATGGAAGCGTCACCTCGGCGCGCCAAACGTATACGAAGCCGCCGCCATGGCATCACGGGCCGCGTAGGCGGCCCCGGACTCGGCAACACCGACCCCCGAACGGGCGAGTTCATCGACTCCTTGGACACCCACCAGGGCGCGTTCCCCGCCCTGGGCGCTGAACACGACCGCGGTCTGCAGCGAGACCGGATCGACCGCCGGTGGCACTACCGCCGAAATCGCCGGCGCCGCAGCCGCATGCGCGGCCGCCAGCCGAGCGGTGATTGCTTGGAACGCCGCACTGGCCGCCAACAAGCCTTCGGGAACTACTTGCAGTGTCATCACTTCCCGCCTCTTGAGGTCACTGGTACCGCTGATGCTTGGCACTGAATTGCCAACCGAAAAACGGGACCGACGCTAGCAGCAGCCTGCCCGCGGGCGTTGGGCAGCCCGGTCCGCCGGCGGCGAAATTCGTTTCCTGCCAGGCCTCGACGGCGCGCACTAAGGTGTGGAGGACGTCGCCCACCGCAGACCGGGTGTGCTGATGCTCGCGTTTCTGCGCTGCTAGATGCGGTGAAAGCGGCCCAGGCAGAGGCGCCGACCGGTGGCAACCCGAGTTTCGCGGTGATCGATCGACTCGCGTTTCGCCCGGGTTGCTGGGTTGGACCGCAAGCATTGCCGGACCATCGCTGAACACTCGGCGCGGCCAACCCCGTTGGGCCGCAGCAGCTATTGGCGCGGCCCCGGCAGGATACCGATGCGGTCCGTGACCGGCGGTCACCATCTGCTGATCCCGCGCGTTGCCGCCAACGGCGAGCCTGCCGACCCAAGCCCGCCGCGCCCGAAAGTGATACCAAACCAACACCGAATGGTGTGATGATGTTGACCTCAACGAGTTTCGTAGACGCTTCAATGCCATGCCTTTTACCGCTCACCGCATCATGGAAACTCTGCTGGCCTGGCCACCATGATGGCCGCACTACCAATCGATCTTGTGCCTCAATCACATCCCTGCGCCCGATGTGTCATGGTTGCCCGCTGCTGAGTCATCGAATCCATTGTGCGCAGCACCGATGTGGGTCAGCTAGCGACGAATTCGCTGCCGCAATCACGTTCCCGAAGACGATCCGGATACCGCTGAGAAATTCCGTAGCAGGCGCTGCCCAATAGCTCCGGTGCCGCACCGCGATTTGGACCGCCCGAACCGCCGCGGCGACGCGTCAAAGCCGAACTTGACCAAAGTGACTTTTCCCGATCGCCGGCCGACCGAACCACCCCGACTCGCCGCCTCCACCGCGCGCCAAAGCGCTGCAGCCTTGCTTTTCGGCCGCATCCGCGGGGCCAGAATCGACCGCCGAATCCACCCTGTCCTCATCACCCTGGTGGTCGCGGCCACGACCGGCCGCATTTTGGTGACGCGAGCAGGTAGCAGATATTGATAGCCTAGATGTTGCTGCTTGACCTGCTGCGTCAACGCACATACTCGTTTGTTCGCTCGGTCCACAGGAGGGACGGCCACATGGCGGCCGAAATGGACTGGGATAAAAGCGTAGGTACAGCAAACACGGTCCGTCGTATCTTCGAGAATGTCCCCACCATGCTTGTCGGTTTGGAGGGACCCGAGCACCGCTTCGTCGCCGCAAACGCGGCATATCGCAGGTTCAGCCCGACTTTTACCGCGGTAGGTCAACCAGCGCGAGAGGTCTATCCCGAACTCGAAAGCCAGCAGATTTATCACATGCTCGACCGGGTATATGAAACCGGCGAGCCACAGTCCGGGGCCGAATGGCGACTGCAGGCGGATTTCGACGGTTCTGGAATCGACGAACGATACTTCGACTTCCTGGTGACGCCGCGCCGCCGCGAGGACGGGTCCATCGAAGGCGTGCAGATTCTCTTTGACGACGTCACGACCAGGGTGCGAGCGCGGCTGGCCGCCGAGGCGCGCGTGGAGGAGCTCTCCGAGCGGTACCGCCATCTGCGAGATCCGGCGATCGTGATGCAGCAGGCGCTGCTCGCGCCGTCGGTGCCCGTCGTTTCGGGCGCCGATATCGCCGCACAGTATCTGGTCGCCGCACAGGACACCGCGGCCGGTGGGGACTGGTTCGACGCCGTGGCCCTCGGGGATCGGCTCGTGCTGATCGTCGGTGACGTGGTCGGCCATGGGGTGGAGGCCGCCGCGGTGATGTCACAGTTGCGTACCGCGCTGCGGCTGCAGATCGCTGCCGGACGCAGCATCGGCGAAGCGCTCGAGGCGCTGGACGCCTTTCATGAGCACATGCCCGGCTCCAATTCGGCGACCCTGTGTGTCGGATCCCTGGACTTCACCACCGGAGAATTCCAGTACTGCACGGCCGGACACCCGCCCCCTTGGTGGTGACCGCCGAGGCCAAGGCCCGCTATCTAGAACCGTCCGGCGCCGGCCCGCTGGGCAGCGATACCGGATTCCCGGTCCGCACCGAGCTGATCGGGGTGGGCGACGTGGTACTGCTCTACACCGACGGTCTGATCGAACGCCCGGGTCGGCCGCTGGGGGCAAGCACCGCGGAATTCGCTGACTTGGCGGCAAACATAACTAGCGGCGGCGGGTTTGTGATCGATGCACAGTCACGCCCCATCGACCGGCTCTGCTCGGAGACACTCGAATTACTGCTGCGCTCCACCGGATACAACGATGACATCACGCTGCTCGCGGTGCAGCGCCGGGCACCAACGCCGCCGCTGAACATTACCGAGGATGCGACGATCCACGCCGCCCGGGCCATTCGCTCCCGGCTACGCCAATGGCTTTCGGAGATCGGGGCTGACTCCGGCGACATCTCCGACATCGTCCACGCGATTTCCGAATTCGTCGAGAACGCGGTCGAGCACGGCTATAGCACTGATGTTTCCGATGGCCTGGCCGTAGCGGCGGCGCTGGGCGGCGATGGCAAGCTGCGGGTCGCGGTGATCGACCACGGCACCTGGAAGCATCACCGCGAAGGCGAGAGGGGCCGGGGCCGAGGACTGGCCATGGCCGAAGCCTTGGTCTCGGAGACGCATGTCAGCCACGACGGTGCAGGGACGACCGCGACCGTCGTGCACCGACTCTCACGACCGGCCCAGTTCGTCACCGACCCGGTCGTCAGCAGAGCACCAAACCGACCAGCCATCGATAGCGAGTTCGCCTCCACGGTCACCGAGTCCGGCCACATCGTCGTGCGCGGCGACGTCGATAGCAACACCGCCCCCACCCTCGACCGGCAGATCGCGGTCGAAAGCCGCTCCGGTATAGCGTCTTTGACGATCGATCTCAGCGCGGTCACCCATCTTGGATCGGCCGGCGTCAGCGCCCTGGTCACCGCCCGCGACCGGGCGCGCAAACAGGGCGGCAGGTGCGTACTGATGGCGCCGCCGGGAAGCCCCGCGCACCACGTCTTGTCACTGGTGCAGATACCGGTGATCAGCGGCGAAACCGAGAATGTCTTCGCCGAGGACTAGAAACGCACCCGGTCACCGTGGTGAGCCGCGGCGCACCTGGTTGAACGGCACGCCGCGGTCGGCGGCGAATTCGCGGGGAAAATTCAGCATCCGTTCGCCGATCACGTTGCGCGCCATCTCGGTGGTGCCACCGCCGATGGCAACCGACTGCCGGGCCAGATAGCGCAGGCCGGTCGGCAAGCCTCGCCGGGTTGCCCGACTACGCCGCCGGACCCGGCGATCGCCAACGAGGTATCCATCTCACACATCACCGTTTCGGCATGAAAAAGCCTGATCAGCGTTCCAGCGGCGGGCGGCAACGTGCCGTCGCGGACACTGCGATACACGTGGTCGATCAATTGCTCGCAGACAGCGCGGTGCACCAGCGCGCGCCCGGCCATCTCTCGCACCCGATCGCTGTGCGCCTGGCCTGTGGTCTCCGCGAGTGCGACATAGTCGACCGGCGTCGCGTGACCGCCCTCGCTGCCCGCGCCGACTCCGGGAACGGCTTGCTGGACGGCGCGGTGGATTACGAGAGCATCATCGCCAACAGCTCACCCGAACCGCTACCGGTGCAGCCCTCCCCCGACGATCTCTATGTCGTCTACACGGGAGGCACCACCGGCATGCCGAAGGGGGTGTTGTGGCGCCAGCACGACATCTTCATGACATCGTTCGGCGGCCGCGACCTCTACAGCGGCCAGCCAGTGAACTCCGTCGACGAGATCGTGGCGCGAACGACCGCCGGGCCGGGGACCAAGCTGTTGGTCTTGCCGCCGTTGATTCACGGCGCCGCGCAGTGGACGGTAATGACGGCACTGACCACCGGACAGACGGTCGTATTCGCCTCGGTTGTCGATCATTTGGACCCACGGGACGTGGTGCGCACCATCGAGCGGGAGCGCGTCTCGGTGGTGACCGTAGTCGGCGACGCGATAGCGCGGCCCTTGGTCGCGTCGATCGAGAAGGGCACTGCGGATGTGTCGTCGTTGGTCGCGGTCGCCAACGGCGGTGCGCTGCTGACGCCCGACGTGAAGCAACGGTTGATCGAGGCGCTGCCCAACGCGGTCATCATCGATGGGGTCGGATCCTCGGAGACCGGCGCACAGATGCACCATCTCTCCGCGTCGGGTGCGGTATCGACCGGAACCTTCAACGCCGGCCCGGATACCAATGTGGCTGCCGAGGACTTGTCCGCGATCCTGCCTGCGGGCCACGAGGGAATCGGCTGGCTGGCCCAGCGCGGGTACGTTCCGCTGGGCTACAAGGGCGATGCCGCCAAAACCGCGGCGACATTTCCGGTGATCAACGGCGTCCGCTATACGGTGCCCGGGGATCGCGCCCGCCACCGCGCCGACGGATGCATCGAGTTGCTGGGCCGCGACTCGGCCACCATCAACTCCGGTGGGGAGAAGATCTTCGCCGAGGAGGTCGAGACCGCGATCGCGTCCCATCCCGCGGTCGCCGACGTGGTGGTCGCCGGACGCCCCAGCGAACGCTGGGGCCAGGAAGTCGTCGCCGTGGTCGCGCTCGACCCCGATGCCGCTGCCGATGCCGAAGAACTGGTCGCGCATGCCGTGAAATCGTTGGTGCGGTACAAGCTTCCCAAAGCGATCGTGTTCCGGGCCGGGATCCAACGCAGTCCGTCCGGCAAAGCCGACTACCGATGGGCAAAGGAGCAGGCGGCTGACGGCTAGCCAACCATATTGGCTACTGTAACCATTACAGTACGATCTCCAACAGGTACTAAGCCGCTGGAGAATGCTGGAGATCAGGTGACAAGCCCGGTTCACTCCGTCGCCGGCACCGGCGACCAAGCTGTCAATCCGCGCAACCCCTACCCCTTTTTTGCCCAACAGCGTCGACGCGGCGGCGTATTTCCAGGCACGGTGATGGACTACTCCAAGACGCCCGAGTCCTTGCGGCCGCGACGCGAGTTCTCGGCGATGTCGTTTGCCGCGGTCAACACGGTCTTTCGCGACAGTCGGGCGTTCACCTCCAAGACCTACGACAAAACGATCGGTCTATTCATGGGGCCCACCATCCTGGCGATGGAGGGCAAGCAGCACCGCGACCATCGCAACCTGGTCTCAGCCGCGTTCAAATCCAAAGCTCTGGCTCGCTGGGAGCCAGCCGTCATCCGGCCGATCTGCAACGCGTTGATCGACGATTTCATTGATGCCGGTAGAGCCGAGCTAGTCGGAGATTTCACCTTCGAGTTCCCGACCCGGGTCATCGCCAGGCTGCTCGGACTGCCCGACGAGGACCTCGCGATGTTTCACCAGCGAGCGGTGCAGTTGATCAGCTATATCGTCAACTATCAACTCGCCTTCGAAGCCTCAGCCGCGCTCAAGGAGTACTTTCTCGAGCAGATTGACAGACGTAGGTCCAAACCCAGCGAGGACATCATCGGCGACTTGGTCACCGCAGAGATCGACGGCGAAAAGCTCAGCGAGGAAGCGATCTACTCGTTTCTGTGTCTGCTACTGCCCGCCGGGCTGGAAACCACCTACCGATCCTCGGGCAACCTGCTCTACCTGCTGCTCGCCCATCCGGACCAGTTCATGGCCGTGCGGGCGCACCGTGAACTCATCCCGCAAGCGATCGAGGAAGGCCTGCGCTTCGAGACGCCGCTGACCACCGTGCAGCGATTCACCACCAAAGACACCGAAGTGCAAGGCGTTCCAATTCCGGCCCGTTCGGTGATCGGGGTGTGCATGGGTTCGGCCAATCGCGATGAGCACCGCTGGCAACGGCCAGAAGTGTTCGACATTTTCCGCGAGCGCATCCCGCACATCTCCTTCGCCGCCGGCGAGCACACCTGCTTGGGGCTTCACTTGGCCCGGCTGGAGACTCGGGTCGCGCTCGAATGCCTGCTGGATCGGTTGACCAACATCGATCTGGCCACAGCTGATGATCCGCACATCCACGGCCAGCCCTTCCGTTCGCCGAAAGCCCTTCCGGTGACGTTCGAAGCCGTGCCGACTTGATCAAGGTCATGGCCGGCTACCGGGTCCTCGAGGTAGCGCAGTTCACGTTCGTCCCGGCGGCGGGCGCGATCCTCGCCGACTGGGGAGCAGACGTCATCAAGGTCGAACACCCGAGACGCGGCGACACCCAGCGTGGCTTTCTCAACGTGGGGGGCATCGCACTCGATCCCGAGCGGCACCCGCTGATCGAGCACCCCAACCGGGGCAAACGCAGTGTCGGCATCGACCTCGCCACCTCCGATAGCCAAGACGTGCTGCACGAACTGGCCCGCACTGCCGACGTGTTCTTGACCAACTACTTGCCCAGCGCGCGGCAGAAGAACAAGTTTGACGTGGAACACGTCCGCGGCGCGAACCCGGACATCATTTACGCGCGCGGCACCGCTTATGGCGACAAGGGCGCCGAGCGCGATGTCGGAGGCTATGACGGGACAGCGTTCTGGACCCGCAGCGGCGTGGGACATGCGCTGACCCCTCCCGAATTGGGTGCTCCACTGGCACAAGGAATTCCGGCCTTCGGTGACTCCATCGGCGGGATGAACATCGCGGGCGGCATCTCGGCCGCCCTGTTGCATCGGGAGCGCACCGGGGAAGCGCTGGAGGTCGATGTGTCCTTGCTGAGCACCGCGTGGTGGGCGGCGGGCGCAAGCGTGACTCAAGGCATGGACACCGGTGAGACGATGCGTTCGCGCATGCCGCAATCCGGCGGCATGCCGATGAACCCGTTCATGGGCAACTATCAAACCTCCGACGGCGGCACCATCAACCTCTGCATCCTCAGCCCGACCGGCTACATACGCGACACCTTTGAGCATCTGGGAATCCCCGAGGCCGCTGACGACCCGCGGTTTGGCGAAGCCGAGCAATTGCTACGCAATGCCGATGCGGCCGGAGCATTGATCGCTAGAGCGGTTGCCGCTAGGCCCTTCGAATACTGGCGACAGCGGTTGAAAACGATGAAAGGCCAGTGGGCGCCCTTCCAGAGCCTCATCGAATTGGCCGACGACGAGCAGGCCCTGGCCAATGACATGGTGGCCGAGGTCGACCTCGGTGCGGGCGGCCCACCGTTTCGGGTGGTACGCGGCCCGGTCCAGTTCAACCACGAACCGCTTACCACAACCCGGGCCCCACAGCCCGGCGAACACACCGAAACCGTGCTGCTCGAGCTGGGTATGGATTGGGACCGCATCGATCAGCTCAAGCGATCCGGTGCCATTTCATAACCGGCTACCATCGCAGCCTGTTCACGTTCGGTGCGGGTAACTCGGTTTGCCGAGCCCCAGGACGTGCTGGGCGATCATGTTGCGGAACACCTCGAGCGTGCCGCCGTAAATGCCGACCAGTGGGGCGAAACGGTAGACGTATTCGGCGCCGCCGTCATCGACCGCACCATCGGTCCCGAACGGTAGTGCGGCGGCGCTGCCGAGAATGTCCATCAGATCCGGTGAAATGTCGCGCATCGTCTGGGCAATCGCGACCCGGCCAAAAATGCTCGGGGCGGACAATGCGGCCTCCATCCGGGCGACACTGCGCCCCAACCGATACGCCACCGAAGTGTCGTCGATGGGGCGGCGTCCATCGGGGTCTGGCCGCATCACGCAGCTTGCGGCCCGGTCGACCGCTTCGGCCATGGACCCGGCCTGGTGCATCATGATCGAGGTGTCCTGCAGCCCATCGGGAGCCGCCGCAACCGCGCCGTGCTCGACGTTGAGCGGCTCACGCAGAACCGTCCATCCGCCATTCACCGCACCGAGCCGATATTTGTCGTCTATCCGGACGTCGCTGTAGCAGACGATATTGGTTCGGTCACCGTCGACGGTCCGGATACCCTGAATCTCGATGCCGGCAGAGTCCAGCGGAACCAGAAACATCTTGAGAATCTTATGTTTTCGCGCCTGCGGGTCAGTATTGGTGATCAGGAATACGTACTGGCAGTTGTGCGCTCCAGTGGTGAACATTTTCGATCCGTTGATCAGCCAGCTGTCTCCGTCGCGCAGCGCCCGGGTCTTGCAGGTCGCGACGTCCGAGCCGCCCTCGGGCTCGGTGTACCCCAGACACATGCGGACGTGGCCGCTGAAGACACAGGGGAGCACCTCTTCGACAAGCTCGGGCGAACCGAACTTCGCGACCGAGCGCGCCACCATGGCGGTGGTCCCCCAAGTCACCCACGGCACGTGGGCACGCCGCTTTTCCAGCTCCCAGATGCGCCGCCGCACCCGGCTGAAGCCGCCGTCGGCCTCTGGTTTCCACTCCGCTGCCAAGTAGCCTGCGGCGCCCAACGCCAGATGCAGACCTTCATGGAAGTTGTCACCGGTCTCACGATCGTGCCGGCGAACCTCCTCGGTGACATGGGTGGCCAGGAAGCTACGCGCCGTTTCCCGAAACTCGCGGTCCGCGTCTGAAATCTGCACTCGGGAGAAATCCATCGCCCACTCCTGTCCTAGACTCCCGCGGTCTGTTCCGAACTCTCGCGGCCGGCCACGATCTCGGCAATTCGGCGGGCGGTGACGCCCGGATCACCACCAGCCAGTGCCCATCCCCTGGCCCGTACCAGATATGCGGTCGCAGCGGCCTCCGCCGAAACACCCAGGCCGCCTTGGATGTGCACCGCCATGGTGGCCGCCTTCGCGGCCTCTTCGGCCATGAAGACGAACGCCGAGAGCCCCAACTCCGGCCGCGCTTCGGGTTCGTTGTCCAAGAACCAGGCCGCGCGCCGAGCCAGGTTGCGGCCCCCCTGCACCGTGATGGCCATATTCGCCAGAGGATGTGAGATGGCCTGCAATGTCGATATCGGCACTCCCAGCGTGTAGCGGGTCTTGGCGAACTCTGCCGCAATCTCCATCGTCGCCTCGACCAATCCCACCAGGGCGGCGGCGCTCAATAGTCGCCATTCATCCAGCGCACGTTGGTAATTGGCGAGGGCATCGGGCCCCTGCGCGAGTACCCTGCGCAGATCGGCTGTTCCGGGATCTATCCATGCCATGGGCAATCGGCCGATGTTGTCGACCCGCGCCGGCCGACTGCTGAAGGAGAGCAGCACAATCGCGTCGCCGTCGCGAACGACGATGTGGTCGGCTATCGAGCCCGTCGGGATCAGCCGGGTGCCGTACCCGCTGTCGATGCGGGCGTCGAGTCCGGCAACCCGTTTGCCTTCGGTCACGGCCGCGGTCTCGGCATCCGGCGTCCCAAGGCGGGCTAGCAGTCGGGCCGCGCAGACATGGTCAATCCATGGCACCGGGGCCAGTGCACGACCGATCTCCTCGGCGACCAAGGTGAGGTCGACCAGGGTCGCACCGTCACCGCCCGCGGACTCGGGGACCGCCATCGTGGTAGCGCCCATCGCGCACAGCCGCTCCCATAGGTTCTTGTCGAACCCGGAAGGCTCTGCGGCACGCACGGTTTCAATCGGACAATGGGTCGCAAGAAACTGCCGGTAGGCCGATTGCAGCGCCAAGTGGTCCTCGGACAAGCTGTAGTCCAACCTGCGCAGTTCGAAACGGTTCATCGCCCACTCTCCTCCCCGAAGAAAAATTCTTGCGCGTTGTTGTAGAGGTAGTTGGCCAACACGTCGGCGGGCAGATCGAGCGCGCGCGCCTCGGGCACCACCCTGCGCATCCGCAGCACCGGCCAGTCGGAGGCGAAGATCACCTTGTTCTTGCCTCGCGTCCGCATGTAGTGCAGCAGGCTCTCCGGCAGCCGCTTGGGCGACCAAGCCGACGTCATCAGCCGCAAGTTGGAGTACTTGAGCAGCAGCCGGATTGCCACGTCCCACCAAGGATCGGCACCGTGGATCATGCACAGCCGAAGCTCAGGGAATCGCACGCACACCCGGTCAAGATGCATGGGATGCTGCACCTCGCCCGGGATGGGCGGCCCGGGGATCCCGGTGTTGATGCACAGCGCTAGCTCGAGTTCCGCGCACTTGGCGTAGAGCGGGTAGTAGACGGCGTCGCTGGGCGGGTATTGTCCTTCGCCCCAAAAGCTAGGCCCCACCGCGGCATAGGCGACTGGTAGTTCCCCAACGATCGCGGTGAGTTCCCGTAGCGGCCGCACCGGGCGCAGCAGATTGATGCCTCCCATAGCCAGGGCAAAGCGGTCGGGCTTGGCTTGAACAAACTTGCGTGCGGTGATCGAGGGACTGGCCAACGAGTCCATCAGGATCGCTCGTTGTACCCCTTGTTCGTCCATCTCGTCGAGGAGCTGGGCCAGATCAACCGGCGAGAACATCGAGTCGGGGCCCTTGAAGTAGTCGTCGCGGACCTTCAGCATCCAGTTCGGCTGCGCCTCGGCTTCACCGAAGTGCACGTTCACCAGGCAGTCGATCGCCCTGTCAGTCATGCGGATCCCCCCACCGGAAGCTGCTGGGCCGCGGCTTGTTTGGCCCAGCGATAGTTCGGCTTGCCATTGCCAAGACGCTGAATGTGCGACACGAAGATGAAGGCCTTGGGCGCTTTGAAGTGGGCCAGCTTCGCAGTGCACAGGGCATAGAGCGCCCGCTCGTCGCCGGCCAGATCCACCCCGGGGCGCGCCGCGACGAGCTCGACCACTTCCTGCCCCCACCGCTGGCTGGCGCGCCCAACGACCAACGCATCCGCGATGTCGGGATGCCCACGCAGGACTTCCTCGACCTCTTCGACGAAGACCTTCTCACCACCGGTATTGACCACCAACGAATCCCGCCCCAAAAGTCGGATGGTGCCATCGTTCTCGATGGCGGCCCGGTCCCCGGGAATCACGACGCGATGACCCTCGATCTCGGGGAACGTCCGTCGGGTGGCCTCTGGATCGTTGAAGTACCCGAGCGGGATCCGGCCCATCCGGGCCGCCCAACCAATCTCAGCCGTACCGGGCTGCAGGAATCTGCTGCGATCAGCCGACGCGACCGCTCCGCCGAACCTCATCGCGAACGTCTCACTCGCCATGCCATTGCGGCTGTGGCCGAACGCCATATTGCCGGTTTCCGATGATCCATAGCCTTCGATGATCGTGACGTGCGGCAGCCGCTCCATCAGTGCGCGTTTGTACTTGGGGTTTGTTGCCGCGCCACCGGTTCCGATCGCCTGCAGGGCAGATAAGTCATAGGGGTGAGCGCTCAGCTCCGCGACCAGTGGGCCGGCGTAGGCATCGCCCACCATCGTGACCATGCCAACCTTTTCGCGTTCGGCGGTTGCCCACACCGACCGGACATCGAGCTTGGCGCGGTCGTCATACAGCACCACCGGAAACCCGCTGAGGAAACCCGAAAACGCGGTCCACAGGCCCGCCGCGTGCATCAGCGGCGAAACCGCGAACCAAGGTGAGCCACCGAGACGCACCTTCTGACGGATCTCGTCGACGTTGGCGTGATCGGCACCGACCATCGAGGCGACGTACATGTCGCCCTGTCGCCATAGGACTCCCTTGGGCCGACCCGTCGTGCCGCCGGTACACATCATGATCAGATCGTCGGGTGATCCAGTCGGCCGGTAGTTGGGTGCACCGGCGGTCACCACCTCATCCAGTGAGACCGCACCGGGAAGTTCTGCGGCGCCGCTCCCGTCGTCGATGGACACCAGGAGGTCGGCCCCCGCTGCCGGCAGCAGATCAGCGAACCGCGCTCCCAGCGCGCGATGGTAGATGATGCCCCGTGGCCGGACATAGTCCAGCAACTCCGCGATCTCGTGCGGCGAGTAGTGGTGGTTGACGTTGACCGGGACCACGCGTGCCTTCAAGCAACCAATCACCATGTCGGGGTAGAGGTCGTTGTGCATGATCAGCGCAACCCGATCCTGACCGCATTCCCACCGCTGCAGTGTCTCTCGTGCGCGGTGCGCCCCGAACCCCTGTTTGTTGAGGTAGCTTGCCAACCGGCTGGTTCGTTGCGCCGCCTCGGCGAAGCTGGTGCGGCGGGGGCCGCACACGGTCATCGGGCGATCCGGAACGACCTCGGCGATAGCGTCCAGCACGGCGCCGATCGTCCATTCGGTCACGGCCACAACTCCGGAAAACCTAGGCGACCGACGCCACCGTGACACCGAGGAAGTCCAAGGCGTTGTCACGCATGATCTTTTGCACCTCTGCCCGGCTGAATCCGGTTAGCTCTTCGGTGAACGCCAGCGGCGACTCCAGCCCTTCACCGTGTGGCCAGTCCGAGCCGAACAGGATGCGGTCGACCCCGATCCTGTCGGCCAGCACCGTGAGATCTTCCTCGTAGTAGGGCGATATCCAGACATGCTCGCGCAACGCATCGACGGGGTCGTTGGAGAACGAGCGCGGGTGCTGATTGGCTAGTTTCTTCAGACGCTTGGCCAGCCTGTGCACCCATTCGGAGCCGTTCTCGATGCTGGCCACCCGCAGCGTGGGATGACGATCGAAGACCCCGTGGACGATCAACGACGCCATGGTGTCGTGGATGGCGCGGTCGTCGACGAGGATCTTGTCCAGCGGGTCGGGCGGAGCCGCGAAGGGCTCGAAGGTTTCCTTGCCTCCCCACATTCCGGCAATCTCAAGATAGCCACTGTCGCCCAAGTGAAACGCCACCGGAACGTTGGCCTCGGCCAACCGAGCCCAGACCCGGTCGTGCGACCTGTGACCGAGCGACCGGTTCCTGGGGACACCCGGTACCGGTGCCGGACGCACGTGCACCATCCGGGCGCCTCGCTCGAGCACGAATTCGACTTCCTGGAGCGCCTTCTCGGGGTCGGCCAGCGAGATCATGGGTGCCGCGATGATGCGATGGTCCGGCCGGTCGAAACCCCAATCCTCGTCCAGCCACAGATTGAACGCATGCAGCGATGCCGCGGTGGCCTCGATGTCCGCCTTGAGCGCCTCCTCGACTCCGCAGCCGAAGGTCGGGAACATGAAGATCGTCTCGATGCCCTGGCTTTCGACGACGACGACGCGTGCATCCCGGTTCCGGTATTCGGGACGAAGTTCCAGCTTCTCGACCTTCATCAGCGATGCCGGGTCTACGCCGTCGGGTATCTCGCCGCGGAACAGCAGGTCCAGGCAGCCCGGAACGATGATCGGGTCAAATGTCGGGTTGGGGATGAAGCGGTTGACCCGGTCGCCGATTATCACCTGAGTGTGCCGGCCGTCGGTAACCATTTGCACACCGCGTCTGCGGAACTTCTTGTCTAGATGCCGGGTGAACGCGTCCAGGGGCTCGTAGTAGTGGTTGTCGACGTCGATCGCCTTGTAACCCAAGCTGTCCATGATCGTCCTTCCCGCAACGCCGAATCGCTCAGCGTTCCGATGAGGTCAGCGACGGAAACTGCGGTGGCCGCTTCTCCAGGAAGCTGACAATTCCCTCGATGACATCCGGCCTCGGCATCGCTTCACGCAGCAGCACTTCGGCGTGTGAGGTGGCTTCCACGACATCGCGGGTGGCGTCGCCGTAGACCTGGCGCTTGATCACCGCCATCGAAGATGGCGAACAGTAACGGGCGATGTCTTCGGCGTACTCGAGGGCGCGTGGCATCAACTGTTCGGGGGTGACGACTTCCTTGACCAACCCGAGCTGGGCGGCCTCCTCGGCCAGAAAGGTCCGACCGCTCAACAACAGATCGAGCGCGACCGCCCAGCTGGTCAGACGCGGCAAAATCCAGGAGATACCGAACTCTGCGATCAGGCCGCGCCGCGCGAACACCGCCGCGAACTTTGCCCCGGCCGCGGCGAATCGGACATCACACATCAGCGCCTGGGTCAGGCCGATGCCCACACATGGTCCGTTGATCGCGGCGATCACCGGCTTGCGCAGCATGGTCACGAAATGGGGTGGGCGTTCACCAACCAGATCGGCCAGGTTCGCGTCCTTCGCCTTCGCCATAGTCTTGTCGTACCCCGCCGCCGCATCCGCCGACCCAAGATAGGCGCCCGCGCAAAAGCCACGGCCCCGCCCGGTCAGCACGATGACCCTGATACCCGGATCCGCCTCAGCGCGATCGATCGCCGTGTAGAACCCGGCGGCAAGGTCGGGCCCCCAGGCGTTGAGGCGATCGGCCCGATTGAACGTGATGATCGCGACGCCGCCCGGCGTCGCTTCGTAGAGCACTGCGCCTTGCGCATCAGCAGCGCTCATCCGCATCTCCTCACCGCTGCCGGCCGACCGCGACCCCTATACGCATACTGTATACCTATCGGTACCGCATTCTACAACCGCCGCCGCAGGTCACCGTCCTGCAGCGGAACAGCGAATTGTGCCGCACCGGAGGACAACTTATGGCCACCATGCCGATGAACCCGATCCCCCGGCGCCCACGGTCTCGGCGGGCCCGGCCAGACCATCGACTTTGCCCCCTGGACACCTCAGTACAGCGAACCCACACGTGCGCCAGGGGTGTGACCGACTGACGCGCCGACCCAATCCATCGACGTTTGGGGCCACCGCCAGACCCCCACCCCACGTCTTGCCGAACTCATCGGGGTCAAAATCCGCCCCGCCTAGCCCACGGCAACATCACCAAAATCCCGAGTTCACGGCTACTTTTCCGGATCCCTTACGCCACGTCGACCATTGCCATGGTCAATTCTGTTGCACGCAAATAGATTCCATCCGAGGACTCGCCCCGCACAAAAGCTCAGCGCTAGCGCGCGGACCCCGGCACGCGCCACGGTGGCGGCTAATACGGATTGGTCGCGGGCCGGGCCGCGGACCGTTCCAGCACGCCCGGATCGTCCCACGCCCCTTCCGGCCGCAACAACAGATAGGGGTCGCTCGCCAGCGTGATGGCGTCGGACCTCGGCCGTTTCTCGCACATCATTTCCACATATTCATGATCGGAGAAAACAAGTTTGGCCCCTTTCCGCATGGGCTTGAACCCGAACTTCTCCCAAAAGTGCACAAGCCGCACCTGAGCATGGCCGTAGATTGCGGTGAAGCCCTTGCGGTTCGCCACATCAAACGACAACTCAATCATCGTGTTCACGACGTCAGAATTGCGGTACTGCGGGAGCACGCAAACACGTTCAAACTTTGCGAACTCCGCGAACCAGCGTACGCGCATCGTCCCGGCCGGTCGGCCTTCGACAAAACCCAGAATATGAGTGGCACAGAAATCGTTGCCATCAAATTCTTCCTCGTAAGGACATTCTTGCTCCGACATGAACACGGCGGAACGAATCGCAAAAGCTTCTGCCAGGCGATCATGGGTGACAACCACGGAGGCGGACAAGTTCACGGCAATACAGCTCGCACCGAGTTGGACACTCCCACCGCACGCTCGGGACGCTCTACCCGGTAGAGCTGGCCTGCGGATACGCCACCCTGCCCCTGGGCCAGAAAGCCGTAGCCCTGAGCCGCGTTCACGCCGTCCGTCGTTGCGGCGGTCGTGAACATCGGTGCACTCAGGGTTTCCGCACCCGCGGCATTGACGAAAAGCCACGTCACGATGCGCGAAATCCCGCGCACCGTCAGCAACATGACCCAGACGTAAAGTACTGCGGGCTGGGTTCCCGACCCAACGATCAGGCCTAGATCGGGATCACGTCCATCAAATGTGCCAGATTCCAGGCGCTCAAGGCCGGTCTGATTCAAGTGAAGGAAGGCGTATGAGCCGATCAGTTCTGCATCGGCGCGCGTGTCATCACTCGAGCGATAGACGGCCCAAATGCTGTCAGCGTTCTTATTGAAAACACTTTCGAGCACTTCAAAACTCGCGACGTCGCCCACCTCACGCTTGATCAACGCATATAGCTCGGGGAGCTCTTCTCGCGTCGCACGGCGAACCCAAATCGTGCCGATATCGGGGACCGAGCAGCACGGTTCTTCTACGCCCTGCTCCGGTGCATGGTCCAGCAACTTGCCCAGGTTCTTCTCCATCTCGGGGTGCCCTCTCGCAGATCCTGACAGCCTGGCCTGTGTACCAATGCATCTGGACGCAACCCCGATCCGCGGATCAGGAAACGTGCGTCGCCCATTGGCGGGTATAAGGGCAGAGTAGCCGAACTACGGCGAGTCGCCCACCGAAGAATTTGCCGCGGTCGCGGTTGTCAACCTGTTCCGGTCGCCGACGACCACGCGGTCCAGGGCCAACGACCAGATGCTGTCACGCGCTGAGGCATTCGTCACGGATGCGCTGCCGCGACGGCCTCACATCGCCGTTGCGCCGGCGCCCGCCACCGGCGATAAGACGCAACCAATATCGATGAGCTTCCCGCTGCATTGTTGCGCCACAAGAAATTCGGCCCTATCATCCCCGCGCAACACCGCGGGAAGGCGCCTCATTGGAGGCGACGCGGCCCTGCTGGGCGATAGTACATTCACCGGTGACCACGCGCTCGTTGCGTACAATGAGACTGCTGGCGCGCCCTACCAGCGACCGGATCGGGCCGTACTCGAGCCCACCGTCCCGGTGCCGCGGGATCGGTAGCTGAGCGGGCAACCTTGCACTCGGGTCAGACTGGGTTGTCGACAGCCAAACCCACAATCCCCCGACTAGATCGGCACCGCCTTCGCCGCAGCGGTCGTTTGGTTACCTCCGGCACAGCGCACTGCGCCACCGCGCCCGCACTCGATCGTGTTCACCCGCGCGCCGCTGGATACCAAAGTGCCTACGATAGGCATTACAGTAATAAAGGTAAGGCCGCCCGAAGCAGTGCGGAGACGCTCCCACCTGACATTACCGCATAGCTGTCGCCCTCAGCGATCGGCCCGCCCCCGGTAAGGTTGACGGTCAGGCTTGGCGACGACACGTCATCGTATACACAGGTCGGAGTGCAACTGCCGGTAGGTTCGTCCGGTGGTCGGCTTGGGATCGCACACGCAGGAGATTGATGGAGGTGCCGGTAGTGGCAAAGCGGGCAGCCGCCGACAAACGTCAACGACGCGAACGCGGTTCGATCAATCCCGATGACATCATCAGCGGCGCGTTCGAGCTTGCCGAGCAGGTATCGATCGACAACCTGAGCATGCCAATGCTGGGCAAACATCTTGGGGTCGGCGTTACCAGCATCTACTGGTACTTCCGCAAGAAGGACGACCTGCTCAATGCGATGACCGACCGCGCCTTGAGCAAGTACGTGTTCGCCACTCCCTACGTGGAGGCCAGCGACTGGCGCGAGACGTTACGCAACCACGCCCGTCTGATGCGTAAGACCTTCATGGGCAACCCAATACTGTGCGATCTGATTCTGATCAGGTCAGCCCTGAGTCCCAAGACCGCCCGACTGGGCGCGCAAGAGATGGAGCGGGCAATCGCGAATCTGGTGGAGGCGGGGCTATCCCCCGAGGACGCCTTCGACACCTATGCCACGGTCTCGATACACGTGCGCGGATCAGTGGTGCTGCACCGGCTTTACGAGAAGACCCAGTCGGCCGACAGCGGCCCGCGGGCAATCGAAGACGCCATGAACATCGACCCGCTGACCACACCGCTGCTTGCGCAAGTCAGCGGAAAGGGACACCGGATCGCGACCCCCGATGAGGCCAACTTCGAATACGGCCTTGATTGCATTCTCGACCACGCCGGCAGGTTGATCGACGAACGGGCCAAAGCCGCCAAGTCGGCCCCGTCGCGGCCGCGCAAGGCGGCCAAGCCACCAGCGCCGCGAACCCGGGCAAAGGCTACGACGCGTTAGACCTTTCGGATATCAGGACTCGGGCTCGGGCACGTGAAAGTGCTCGTCACGCAGCCGGAATGCCTCCTTCGTTCCGTGCTCGGCCCGCGTTTTGACGAAATTGAACTCCCCCGGCGCGAACTGCAAGTTGGTGCCGAAGGCGTGGAAGAGATAGCTGGCGACTTCCTCACCCGCGTATGCCTGCGTCTGCTCAACCAGCCGAAAGGCCTCTTTGGCGATGACGATGCCGTCGGCGGGCATCTTTGCCGCCTTCTCTGCCCAGTACCGGGCTCGGGCCGCCACGGCGCCGCAATCGCAGGTGTCGGTGAAGATTCCAAGATGTTCGACGTCACCCGCTTCAATAATGTCACCGGTGAGCAGTACCCGGCGGGCCAACACCGGCCCCAGCCGGTGAAAGAACATGTGCAGACTGCCCAGCGCAGGCCCCAGGAATCGCGTTGCCGACATACCGATTCGGGCGTTGCGCGCGATCACTGAGATGTCGGTCATCAGGGCCATCTCGAAACCTCCCCCCAGCGCATGGCCCGCGATCTCACCCACCGTGACCTTCGGAAAGCCCATGAGGTTGTGGTAGAAGCTGAATGACCTGCGGTCCACGGTAAGTCGGCGACGTTGGCTAGGGCGCCGCTGGGTTGGCGGATCCGCGGCCGGGGCGTCAGCCTCGCCGTACCACCCGTAGGCGTTGTTCATGTCAGCGCCGGCGCTAAAGACCCCGCCGGTGCCACGCAAGATGACGACGGTGAGATCGTCATCCGCGGCAACGCGGTCCAGGTAGCCGGCAATGGCATCACGCATCGCCGCGTCATATGCATTGCGCCTCGTGGGGTTGTTCAGCGTGATGGTCGCGATTCTCGTACCCGGTTCCGCCTCGAACTGCATACGGTCATCCGGGCCGTCTGCGGCGGTCATGAGCCAGACACCTTTCGCCGTCGCCCGAATTGATACGTCGCCAACTCTTCCGGTCGCGATGCCAATGTCTGGACTTCGCCGGTGCAGAGCAGTTGTTCATCGACCATCAGCCGCGCCTTCGAGGAGATGCCTTGGTCCGTCACCGATCTCGTGATGTCGAACCGCAGGTGGGTCAGTATTGGTGTAGGTCTGCGGAAGGTCAGTGCCAGGGAGCGGGTCTTGCCGGAAAGCCCACTGACGCAGTTGTGATGCTGGATGACGCAGTCGAAGAAGACACCAAGAAATCCGCCGTGCACCAGACCCGGCGGGCCCTCGTAGACCAACGGGAAATTGACCCCGCCGGCCGCGCGCTCGGGATCGAGTTGATCGAACTTGTATTCGGGAAAACACGGGTTGTAGGCGCCGATGTCAGTCGCGTGATTGAGGTAGACGCGGTTGCCGTCCGCATCCGGACCGATGCGCGCGGCATTGTCCGGGGCGGCCGCGGCCAGCTCACGTTCCCACTCGCAGCACTGCGCGAGCATGGCATCAACCGTGGGATGTGGGTGTTCCATCGCCAGCAACAGCGAGGTGAGGCGACGGATGACACCCGCGGCGGCGACGGTCTGGGCCAGCGGCGACTCGCCGAACCTGGCATCACCGGCAGCCGCCCGAGGTTCGCCTTGGGCCATGCGTCCCTCTTTCACCGGGATGTTCCGTCAGCAATGTTTCCTTGCTAACTTATACAGCGTAGCAATCGTATTGCCTACTGTATGGATAACGATATGGCGGAGAAAGGCCGGATTCGACGGTGAGTCTCGAGGCCGACTCGGCCGGGCCCGAGGGTTCGGTGACATCGCGCCGCGATGGCACCCTGCTGCGAATCACGCTCGATCGACCTTCACGGCGTAATTCGTTGACTCAGAACATGATCGAGATGTTGCTCGATACGCTGGGCGGCGCCGCCACTGACGACTCGCTGCGTGCGATTCTGATCCGGGGTGCCGGTGCCGATTTCTGCGCCGGCGCCGATTGGGTCGCGGCCAGCACCGGCACCCAACGCCCTCGCACCGGCGACCTGCTAAGGCGAATTCCGCACGCCGCGCACCGCGTCATCGAACTCCTGCACACCATCCACCTCCCGGTCGTGTGCGGTGTCCAAGGGTGGGCCGCCGGGCTGGGCGCCAACCTGGCGCTCGCCGCCGACTTCACCGTGGCCACCAGTGATGCCACGTTCTGGGAACCTTTCGTAGTCCGCGGGTTCAGCCCGGACTCGGGATCTACCTGGCTGCTGCCGCGCCTGGTTGGCTTGGCCCGGGCCCGGCGGATGCTGCTGCTTGGCGAGCAGGTGACCGCGCCCGAGGCAGCCGACTGGGGCTTGATCCACCAAGTCGTCGATGCGACGGACCTCGACAGCGCGGTCGACGAGCTGCTCACCCGACTGGCTCGCGGGCCGACTGTTGCGATCGGGCTTGCCAAGCAGGCCCTGAACCACGGCCAGCACGCAACCCTGACCGAGTCGATGACACATGAACTGTTCAACCTCGAACTAACTTGTCGGACCTCCGATTTCAAAGAGGGCTTGACCGCATTCCGGCAACATCGCACGCCGAAATTCGAGGGACGATGACCATGCCTGGCGACGCGTTCGACACCATCGGCTACGAGCTCGACGGACACACCGCCACCATCACGCTCAACCGACCTCACGCCCTCAACGCGCTGAGTCCGCACATGATCACCGAGTTGCGAGCCGCCTACGCCGAAGCCGAAGGTGACGACCGGGTGTGGCTGACCATCGTCACCGGCACGGGTCGCGCCTTCTGCACCGGGGCGGACGTGAAGGCCATTCCAGGCGACGGCAAGGTGATCTACGAGCGGCCCTACCTGGCAACCTACGAACAGTGGGAGGCGCCCCAAGAAGGTACGCCGCCATTTCGCGGCATGGCCAAACCCGTACTGACCGCAGTAAACGGCATCTGCTGCGGCGCCGGACTGGACTGGGTCACTACATCGGACATCGTCATCGCGTCGGAGACGGCAACGTTCTTCGACCCACACGTCAGCATCGGCCTGGTGGCCGGGCGTGAGCTGGTAAGGCTGGCCCGAGTGCTACCGCGATCGGTCGTGCTCAGGATGGCGCTGGTCGGCAAGCACGAGCGGATGGATGCAAGGCGCGCCTTCGACCTCGGCTTGATCAGCGAGGTGGTCGAGCACGACCGGCTGCTCGAGCGGGCACACGAGATCGCCGACATGGTCAACCGCAATGCCCCGCTGGCCGTCCGGGGTACTCGCCTGGCCATCCTCAAAGGGATCGACCTTCCGCTACCCGAAGCCGAGATGCTCGCCGAGGCATTCCGCGAGCGGGTACTGCGGACCCGGGATGCGCTCGAAGGCCCCAGAGCCTTCGCGGAGAAGCGAGACCCGGATTGGCAATGCCAGTGACACCGCAGCGATCCGAGAAACCGGACTTCACAACCATCCTGGTCGACGTCAACACCACCGACCACGTCGCCACCATCACGTTGCATCGGCCCGACCAACTCAACGCGTTCAACCGCACCATGTGCGAAGAGATGGCAGCGGCCTGGCACCTGATCAAACACGACGAATCGGTGCACGCGGTGGTATTGCGGGCGGCCGGCAGCCGCGCGTTCAGTGCGGGTCTCGACATCAAGACTCCGTACGGACAACCCAAAAATATCTGGAACCATGAGGATCCCGGCGAGTTCCTGAGCCCGAAATGGCAGAAGATGTGGAAGCCCGTGGTGTGCGCCGTTCAGGGCACGTGCACCGCGGGCGCGTTCTACTTCATCAATGAGTCCGACGTCGTCATCTGCTCCACAGGGGCAACATTCTTCGACTCGCACGTCTCGGCCGGTCTGGTCTGCGCGCTGGAGCCGATTGGCTTGATGCGGCGGATCGGCCTGGGCGAAACGCTGCGAATCGCCCTGATGGGCAACGACGAACGGGTCGGCGCCGAAACCGCACTACGGATCGGTCTGGTATCCGAAGTGGTCGCGCCACAGCGGTTGTGGGAGCGGGCACACGAGATCGCGGCGACGATCGCCGCCAAGCCGCCCTCCGCGACGCAGGGCACCGTGAAAGCGATCTGGGAGTCGCTGGACAAGCCCTACCGCGCCGCGGTGGAGCAGGGGCTGATCTACACCCGACTGGGCAACCCACTGGGCAGGGCCGAACTGGCCGACCTACCGCCCCGTCCTGACGGCAGCGAACCGAAGACTCGTTGATGTCGAATCACCTCCTGAGTCAACGCATCGCCGTCACCCTGGACCTGCAACCAGACGCCCGCGCTGTCGAGTACGACCGCGCCTGGCTGTCCTTGGGACAACTCGGCGCTGCGCCCCGGCGAGTGGCCGCACTCGCCGCCAAACAACCGAGCCCTGAAATCGGAATACTGTTGCGTAATCGTCCCGCACAGATGGCCGCGTTCCTCGGCGTCCTACTCGCCGGTGCCACCGTGGTCACCATCAACCCGTCACGCGGCGACGAACGCACCAGAGCCGACATCGCCGCTTTGGAGCTGCCGCTGATCGCCGGATCGGACGAGGACCTTGGGCTCCTGGTGACCAATACGACGGACAGCGCCACCGTGTCCCTATCGGATCTGTTCGACCACCCCGGCGAACCCGGCGACCACACCACCCGCGGCGCCGGTGCGGACGTCGCGGTGCGAATGTTGACCAGCGGCACAACCGGTCCGCCCAACCGGGTCGACCTGAGCTACGACATGCTCGCCCGCAGCGTCATGGGCCCAGCCCCGGATCGCGACCCGGCGCCCACCGAACCCCGACGCGGAGTTGCCATCGTGAACTCACCGCTGGTGCATATCGGCGGTGTCTACCGAGTGCTGCAGTGCATCGCGCAAGCCCGCCCCTTTGTGCTGCTGGACCGATTCGAGCTGAACGCCTGGGCCGCGGCGGTACGCAAACATCGGCCCCGCACCGTATCGCTGGTGCCTGCCGCGTTGCGGACGGTGCTGCACTCCGACCTCACCCGCGCCGACCTCGCCAGCGTCCGCACCGTCACCTGCGGCACCGCCCCCCTGGCCCCCGACGATGCCGATGCGTTCACCGAGAAGTACGGCATTCCCGTGCTGACTTCTTATGCGGCAACCGAGTTCGGCGGCGGCGTGGCCGGCTGGACCCTCGCAGATCACTCGCGATATTGGCACACCAAACGCGGTAGCGTCGGCCGGGCCAACCCGGGTACGCAACTTCGGATCGTCGATACCGAGGGCGCCCCGGTCGAGCGGGCTAGCCTGGGCCTACTCGAGGTCAAGCCAGCCCAGTTGGGCGTTTCGGCCCCGTGGGTGCGTACCACCGATGTCGCCCGAATCGACGCGGATGGCTTTGTCTGGATTGTCGGGCGAGCCGATCAGGCGATCATTCGTGGAGGTTTCAAGGTGCTGCCCGACGATGTGCGAGCGGCGTTGGAGAGCCATCCGGCGGTGGCAGCTGCCGCGGTAGTGGGCCGATCCGACCAGCGCCTCGGTCAAACTCCGGTTGCCATGGTCGAACTGCGCGGTTCCGCCGACATCGGCGGTGCCGAGCTGGTGGAGTATCTGCGAACGCGGTTGTCCGGCTACGAGATCCCAACCCAGATTTCGATCGTCGCCGAAATTCCGAGAACAGCGTCGGGCAAGCCTGACCTCGGCGCAATCCGGCATTACTTTGGTGCCGCCGGTTCCCGCACGGATCATGGCGGCTGACTCCCCGACGGTCGCGCAGATCCTGCGCCGCCAAGCCCGTTGTCGCCCAGATCACCCGTTCTTGGTGTGCGATAGCGACCGGATCAGCTACGCCCAGGCCGATCTGCGTTCGGCGGAGCTGGCCCGCGGGCTGATCGCCCTGGGCATCGGCAAGGCAGCACATGTCGGGTTGCTCTACCCGAACGGCTCCGACTTCGTCATCGGGATGCTCGCCGCGGCTCGAATCGGCGCGGTGGTCATCCCGATTTCCACCTTCGTCACGCCCCGGGAGCTGCACGAGCAGCTGGTCGACAGCGACACCCAGATCCTATTGAGCGCCGATACATTCCGCTCCCACGACTACGCGGGCCGATTGAGGCAACTACTTGGCGACACCGGCTTCGACGGAGAAGATCGGCTATTCTCAAGGGCAATCCCGCAGTTGCGGACGGCCTGGGTCAGCTATCGTCGCGGGGCACCACGACGAACCCGCAGTATCGAGTGCGTCTACCGCCTCAGCCAGACCATCGACCCCACAATGCTGCGCGCACTGGAAGATGACGTCGACGGCTCTGATGTACTGGCGATCGTGTACACGTCGGGCACCACCAGTGCCCCCAAGGGAGTCGTGCACACCCACAGCGCGCTGTTGAGACATCAGCAGAATCTCAACGTCATTCGCGGACTGGGCACCGACGACAAGTTGTTCTGCAACTCGCCATTCTGCTGGATCGGCGGGTTCGCCTTTGGGCTGCTGGCCACACTGCTCGCCGGATCGACACTGGTGTGTTCCAACGCCGACGCCGCTACCACCCTTGACCTGCTCGAGCGGGAAAAGCCGACCATGACAAACGGTTTCGCTTCCACAGTCGCACGGCTAGCCAACCATCCTAGCTTTGGTAGACGGGACCTTTCATCGATGCGCCGCGGCAATCTGTATCCGATCATGGCACCCGAAGCCAGACCGGTAGATCCCGAACTGCGGCACAACATGCTGGGGATGACCGAAGCCGGCAGCATCGTGCTGATCAGCGCCGACGAGTCAGACCAGCCCGAATCCCGGCGCGGGTCGTTCGGTAAACCCGCACCCGGATTCGACACCATCATCATCGAGCCCGGCACCGGGGAAGTCGTCAACGTCGGCCAGGTTGGCGAACTGTGCATTCGTGGGCCCTTCGTCATGCAGGGCTACTACAAACGTAGCCGCGAGGAATGCTTCGATGCCGACGGCTGGTTCCATACCGGCGACTTGGTACGGGCCGACCAAGACGGATACATGTACTTCACCGGCCGTCTGAGCTCGCTGATCAAAACCGCGGGCGCAAACGTGTCGCCGGCCGAGGTCGAAAGGGCGATCGCCAAGCTGGGCATGGTGGCTCATGTCGTGAGCATCCCCGATCCCCAGCGCGGACAGGTGGTGGCCGCCGTGCTCGTCGTTGCAGACGGTGTCGGAGCGCTTGACGAGCTGGCGCTGCGCGAACGACTCGAGACGGAGTTGTCCGCCTACAAGATTCCGACCCGCCTCGCCACCTTGACCCCCAGCGAGATCCCGCTGCTGTCCAGCGGCAAGGTCGATACGCACCAACTGAAGAAGTGCTTCGATGCCTGACACCATCGACCACCTGGTGCGGTCGCAGGCCGCCCGGCACGGCGCCAAGCCCATGGTGATCGATCAGGCAAGTCGACTAAGCTACCGCGAACTTGATTCTTCCACATCGGATTTGGCTGCGGCATTCATCCAAGCGGGTGCCGACATGGGCACTCGCGTTGGCCTGATCATGCCCAACGGTGTGCGCTGGGTACAGATCGCGATAGCGCTGACCCGCATCGGTGCGGTGCTGGTTCCGTTGAGCACTTTGTTGCGCCCCCGCGAGTTGGCATCGCAACTTCGTTCGGCCGCGGTGCAGTTCCTGATCAGCGTGCCGGAGTTCCGTGGCCACCGATACCTCGACGCGGTCGAGTCGGTACCTAGAGCCGAACTTCTAGCGTTGCAACGGGTTTGGGCGGACGACCAAGTCAGCTCTTCCAATGCCGGTGCCCGGGCACTCCGGATGGTCGAGCCGATCGCCGAAACAGTCACCGCGGCGGACACCCTGGTGATCATGTTCACCTCGGGCAGCACCGGAGCCCCCAAAGGGGTCCTGCATTCCCATGGAGCCGCTTTGGGCGCGGTGCGATCGGGCCTGACCGCGCGCCGCATCACCTCGGCCACCCGGCTGTATCTGCCGATGCCGTTCTTCTGGGTGGGCGGGTTTGGTGGCGGAATCCTCTCTGCGCTGCTCGCGGGAGCCACCCTGGTGACCGAGGCGCGGCCGTTCCCCGAGAACACCTTGCGCCTGCTGGAGGCAGAGCGCGTCACGATGTTTCGTGGGTGGCCTGATCAGGCCGAGGCGCTCGCGCGGCACCCAAGCAGTGTCGACGTTGACCTTTCGGCTCTGCAGCCCGGCAGCCTACAGGCACTACTACCACCTGAACGACGTGCCCAGCCCGAGGCACGGGCGAGGTTGTTCGGCATGACAGAAGCATTCGGACCGTATTGCGGCTACCGCGCCGACACCGATATGCCCCCCACCGCGTGGGGCAGCTGCGGCTAGCCTTTTCCCGGAATGGAAATCCGCATCGTGGACCCCGAAACCGGCACCCGAGTCCCCGCGGAAACGATAGGCCAGATCCAGATCCGGGGGCCGCACACGCTACGCGGCCTCTGCCGGCGCAGCCGCGAAGAGGTCTTCACCGCTGATGGTTACTACTGCAGCGCCGATCTCGGCCACCTCGACGCGAACGGCTACCTGTTCTACCACGGCAGGTCCGACGACATGTTCAAGGTCAGCGGTGCCACTGTCTACCCCGTGGAGGTCGAAACCGCCTTGCGGACAATCGACGGCGTCTCCAACGCCTTCGTCACCAACGTGGCTGGCGCCCAGGGCCAACGGCTGGCTGCAGCGGTGGTGTGCAGCACCCCGGCACTCACCTCCGAGGACCTCAGAACGTCGGCGGGCCAGGTGCTGAGCGCCTTCAAGGTTCCGACGGTGTGGCTGCTCTTGGCCGACGACGCTGATATTCCACGCGGCCCGACCGGCAAGGTCGATCTCCAGCGGCTGCGCGACATGCTGGCCAACACCGCATGACGCCTGCGAGCTCCGGCCGACATCTAGGATCCCGGAAATGACGTCGGTCGATGTTGCCGTCGACATCGTGATCGACCGGGACGCACCGTAGTCGCCGAGCACTGCTGCAGTCCGGACAACGCCACCCAGTGGTATGCGAACATCAAAGCTGTGCGGTGGCAGATGCCAAAGCCACTCGAGTTGGACCCGGCCCACCGATTCGTGATGCGCACGGCCCGGGGCCCGTTGCCGATGCAGACCACTTACGCCTGGACGGACGAGGCGATCTACGCAGGCGCAAAACGATTCTCCAACATTGACCGCAGCTCGGGTGGGGCTATCCGACCCGCATCCAGAGTTTGCAGTTCATCGTTTGAAAGGCCGCGACCGTTGGCGGGATCACCACCGACATCGGCCCCATGGAGGTATTGGTGTCGATGATGTCATCGGTGCTCGCCGCGGGTGTGCTGGGAGTCGACCACGAGCAGGTCGAAAGCTCCGATACCCGTCCGAAGACCAAGATGAGCGGATTGGCCGGCCCCTCGGTGCGGTAGGTGCCCGGCAGCATGTCGGTGCCGACGAGAAATACCCCATTCCCGGGTATCTGATCACCTGGATCGGCAACGGTCGGTGCGGCGAACACGCAGGCTGTCATACAGGCAACAATTCCGGCGGTTGCGCCGGACAAAGACGCTAGGGCCATGGTGTTCCTCTCCCGGTAGCGTTGCCCGCCCTATACGCAGCGTATTCCCCGACGCACTCGGGCAACAACAGATCGCACCAAACTGGGTGCGGATATTCGACCGGACCCAGCAAACACCACACCGGGGCAGCAACCGGCAGGCCTGGCGCGCGAAGGGTGACCCTCCCGTCCGGCCCACGGGGCCGAGCCAGCACCGGGCGCTAGCCCCCTCGGGCCCGCTCGGCCGCGGACCCGGACGGCGCCGACTCCGCAACCACTCCCCGGGCGATGAGATGGTCGATCAACGGAACTGCGCTGGAGGCGAGGTGTTCTGACATCGCGGTTCGGGCAGCCTTGTCATCGTGTTTCTTCAGCGCCACCAACACCCGCCGATGGTCTTTGACCGCCCGGGCGGGCCAGTGCTCGATGCCGGGGAACACCGATTCGGGTTGGTAGCGGGTGATCTGTGACATCAGTTGGGAGAGCCGCGGAGAATCCGCAGCAAGATTGATGGCGCGGTGGAACTCGTGGTTCAACCGGACCGTCCGCTCGTCGTCGTCAGCGGCGTAGGCTTCCTCAAGCTGCGCTTGTATCTGCTGCAGTTCAGCTAGCTGCGCGGCGCCGATGTTGATCGCGGCCCGCGCCGCCAGCTCGCCGCCAACGTGAGCCTGCACATATGCGACATCGGCAAGGTCGCGCTTGGTCAGCGGCAACACCACGAAGCCGCGATGCGGCTGTTGGGCAACCAGGCCTTCGGCGCGAAGTGCGAACAGCGCCTCACGCACCGGTGTGACACTGATCCCCAACTCGGCCGCTAACTGGTCCAGCCGTATGTATTTGCCCGCGGCGTAGTTGCCTTCGTATATCCTCTTGCGGACGTATCGCGCAACGTCGTCGGAAAGTTGTGGCCGCGCCGCGAATTCCGGATCAGTCATCGCCCTACTAGCCCTACTCTCGGTACTCGTGCAGTAGCCGCTTGCTGATGATGGACTTCTGAATTTCGCTGGTGCCCTCGCCGATGAGCAGGAATGGTGCATCACGCATCAGCCGCTCGATCTCGTACTCCTTTGAGTATCCGTAGCCGCCGTGGATGCGGAAGCTCTGCTGGGTGACTTCCGAACAATATTCGCTGGCAAGATATTTAGCCATTCCAGCCGCGACGTCATTGCGCTCACCGGAGTCCTTCAGCCGCGCCGCGTGGACCATCATCAGGTGTGCCGCCTCGACCTTGGTCGCCATCTCTGCCAACTGGAATGAAATGGCCTGGTGCTCGGCGATCGGCTTGCCGAAGGTGTGGCGTTGTTGCGCGTAGCGAACCGCCAGCTCGAAGGCGCGCAGGCCAACCCCGCAGGCTCGCGCCGATACGTTCACCCGGCCGACCTCGATTCCGTCCATCATCTGAAAGAAACCCTGTCCCGGGGTGCCACCGAGGATGTCGTCAGCGGTTGCCCGATAGCCATCGAATATGAGTTCGGTGGTATCGATGCCTTTGTAGCCCAGCTTGTCGATTTTTCCCGGAATTGTCAGGCCCGGCAACACTTCCCCGAACCCGGTTGGCTTCTCGACCAGAAATGCGGTCAGGTTGCGGTGCGGCTGGGCAGCGCCTTCGTCGGTTCGCACCAGCACCGCTACCAATGTCGAACTGCCACCGTTGGTCAGCCACATCTTCTGCCCGTCAATGGTGTAGTTGCCGTCCGCGCCACGCGTGGCCCGGGTGCGGATCGCGGCAACATCGGAGCCCAGTTCGGGCTCTGACATCGAGAACGCACCGCGGGGACTCCCCGGTGGCCATCCGCGGCAGAAAGCGTTGCCGCTGCTCCTCGGTGCCATGCTGGCGCAGCATGTAGGCCACGATGAAGTGGGTGTTGAGCACACCTGACACGCTCATCCAGCCACGGGCCAGCTCCTCCACGCACAACGCGTAGGTCAGCAGCGACTCGCCCAGCCCGCCGTACTGCTCCGGAATCATCAGGCCGAAAAGGCCGATGGAACGCATCTGCTCGACAATCTCGTGCGGATAGGCATCCTTGCGTTCCAGCTCGGACGCGTTGGGAATCACTTCCTTGTCGACGAATTGCCTTACCGTCGCGACAATCTCGGCCTGTAGTTCGGTTAGGCCCAGTGTCTGAGCGAGTTTGGCCACGCGTACTCCTTATCTTGCTGGCCGTCTGGACCGCCGATCGTCTTGGCGCTGGCCAAACGGGCGATATCTGCCGTCGTCAAACCCAGGTACTCGGTCAACACGTCGGCGGTGTGTTCTCCGAGCGCCGGGGCGGGCGCACCTGTGGGGCGACACCCGTCGAAAGCGGTCGGCAGGCCCGGAGCAAGGTAGTCCCCCACACCAGGCTGGCTCAGTTGAGAAAACAACGGGTTGGCAGTCACTTTCGGATCGGCTGCCACCTCCGCGAAAGTTCGGTACCGCTCGAAGAGCACAGTCGTGGCTGACAATGCCGCGCCGATCTGCTCGGCCGTGTGATCGGCGAACCAGGCGGCGAACAGACCATTGAGCACGCTGCGGTATCGGTATCGATCGCCTTCGGCATCGAAGTCCACCCCCAGCGCCTCGGCCAGCGCCGTTACCGCCGGACCGGTGCCGGTCACGTCGACCAGATCGCGAAAGTGCCGACGGGTCAGCGTGATGACCATGAACGATGTCCCGTCGCGGCTGGCGAAGTCCTGGCCGTACTGGCCGTAGATGGAGTTACCCAGCCGCTCACGCTGGGTACCGTTGACCTGCGGCTCGGTCAGCAGGCCCAGGTTCCCCGCCGTGGCCAGCGCCACGTCCTCCAACGCCAAACTGATCTGCGCTCCCGCCCCGGTCTGGTCGCGGCGGCGCAGCGCGGCAACCACTGCGAGCGCGGCGTAGAGCCCACAACTAACGTCCCACGCGGGCAGCACATGGTTGATCGGGCCGGCATGGTCGGCCGGACCGGTGACGAGCGGGAATCCGGTCGCCGCGTTGACGGTGTAGTCCACCCCGGTACCGCCGTCTCGCCGTCCCAGCAACTGCAGATGGATGACGTCAGAACGCGTGGCGGCCAATACTTCGTGGCTGAGCCAGGGCAGGCTGGCATTGGTCACCACGACTCCGTCGCCTTCCAGGACGAGGCGCTGGACCAGCCGCTGTCCTGCTGCCGAGCGCAGATCGATGGTGGCCGAACGCTTGCCCTTGTTCAGCCCGGTCCAGTAGATCGATGTGCCGCTGGCCGCCAGGGGCCAGCGGCGGATATCGGAGGCACCGCCGATCGGGTCGACGCGGATAACCTGCGCACCCAGCTGGCTCAGCGTCATGCCGCACAGCGGCGCCGCGACGAAGCTGGATACCTCTACAACGCTAATGCCGCTCAGCGGCAAGTCCGGCCCAGGCATGGCTACCCGACCCGCTCGAAGATCGCCGCCAGGCCCTGGCCGCCACCGATACACATCGTCTCCAGCCCGTAGCGCGCCTGACGGCGAGTGAGTTCACGAGCCAGGGTGGCCAGCATTCTGGCACCGGTCGCGCCCACCGGGTGGCCCAGCGAAATACCCGACCCGTGCACGTTGGTTCGGTCGCGGTCGGCGGCGCCGAAGTTCCATTCCCGCATCACCGCGAGCGCTTGGGCGGCAAACGCCTCGTTGAGTTCGATCAGATCGATGTCGGCCAAGCGCAGAGCCGCCTTGGCGAGCGCGGCCTCGGTGGCTGGTACCGGACCGATGCCCATGACGTCGGGCGCCACCCCGGCCAGGCCCCAGGACACCAAACGCACCAAAGGTCTCAGCCCGTACTCGTCGGCCTTCTCCGGTGTGGTCACCACGCACATCGATGCGGCGTCGTTTTGCCCGCTGGCATTGCCCGCCGTCACCGTCGCTTCGGGATCATCTCGGTGCAGAACGGGTTTGAGCCCGCTCAGGGCCTCCACCGAGGTGTCGGCACGTGGATGTTCGTCGGTGTCGATCATTTCCTCGCCTTGGCGGGTTCGCACCGGAACGGCAATGGTCTCCTCGGCGAAAATTCTATCCTTCTGGGCTGCGACCGCACGCTGATGCGATGTCACCGCCAGCTCGTCTTGCTCCAAACGCGAAATACCATACTGACGCCGTAGATTCTCGGCGGTCTCCAGCATCCCGCCCGGCACCGGGTAGTGTCTTCCACCCGCGGTGACGCGGCCGCGAGCCAGTCCGTCGTGCACGCGTATTCCGCCGCGGGCACCGCCCCAGCGCATATCGGTGGAATAGAAAGTGACATTGCTCATGCTTTCGCAGCCTCCGGCAACGACGAGGTCGCTATCGCCGCTGCTGACTTGCTGGCAGGCCTGAATCACCGCTTGTAGCCCGGATCCGCAGCGCCGATCGACCTGCATACCGGGAACCGTCACCGGCAGGCCGGCATCCAGCGCCACCACCCGTCCGATGGCCGGGGCCTCGCTACTGGGGTAGCAGTGCCCGAGGATCACATCCCCGACCGCAGCGGGCGCCAGGCCGGTGCGATCGAGCAGTCCGCGCAGCGCGACGACGCCCAGATCAACAGCGCTGTATGACTTGAACATTCCGCCGTAGCGACCGATCGGTGTGCGGACGGGTTCGCAGATGACAGCCTGGCGCATAGCGGCACTCATATGAACCGTCCTCCCGTCACGTCCAGCACGGTGCCGGTCATATACGAGGACAGATCGCAGGCCAAAAACAAGGCAACACTAGCGACTTCGCTGGGTTCGCCGGCTCGCCCCATCGGCACTTCAGCCAACTTCTGGTCCCAGATACGTTGCGGCATGGCTTCTGTCATCGCCGAGCGGATTAAGCCCGGAGCGATGGCATTGACCCGGACACCGACGTGGGCGAGTTCTTTGGCGGCCGCCTTGGTCATCCCGACGATCCCGGCTTTGGCGGCGGAGTAGTTGGTCTGGCCGACCATCCCCACCTTGCCCGACACCGACGACATATTGACGATTGCGCCGCGCTTGTTTTCACGCATGATGGCCGCGGCCAGCCGGATGCCGTTCCAGGTGCCCTTCAGGTGCACATCGATGACCTGATCGAACTGCTCCTCGGTCATTTTGCGCATCGTCGCGTCACGAGTGATGCCGGCGTTGTTGACCATGATGTCCAAGCCACCGAACCGTTCCAGCGCGGCCTGCAGCAGCGTCTCGACCTCGTCGGCCTTGGTCACGTCACACCGCACCGCCACCGCGACCTCCCCGCCGCCCAGCTGCTTGGCCGCAGCCTCAGTCGCCTCGAGGTTCACATCACCAAGGACTACCCGAGCACCCTCGGAAACGAACCGCTCCGCGATCGCCAAGCCCAAGCCCTGGGCCCCACCGGTAACTACCGCGATCTGACCGTTCAGCAACGACACCGACATCACACTTCCCTACGTCTTCTGGCCCTCGGAGGGCTCGGTCAGTCAAATATCATATTTCATAGATGATCTTGCCGTGACAGCGGTGCCCAGGCGCCCACCTCAGAAGGAGCATCCGCCCATGACCGACCCCCAGGTATCCGACGAGGACTTTGCGCAGATCCTGGCCCAGACCCGCCACTTCGTTCGCTCGGTTGTGCTGCCGCGTGAGCAGCAGATCCTCGACGAGGACCGGGTTCCCGAAGACCTACGTGACCAGGCCAAACAGATGGGACTGTTCGGATACGCGATACCGCCGCAGTGGGGCGGTCTTGGGCTGAATCTGGTGCAGGACGTCGAGCTGGCCATGGAATTGGGCTACACCTCACTGGCAGTGCGGTCGATGTTCGGCACCAACAACGGCATCGCCGGGCAAGTGCTAGTCGGGTTCGGCACCGATGAGCAGAAGGCGCGCTGGTTGGAGCCCATCGCGTCCGGCGACGTCGTCGCCTCTTTTGCCCTGACCGAACCGGGAGCCGGATCCAGCCCCGCCGGCCTGCGCACCAAAGCCGTTCGCGACGGCGATGATTGGCTGATTACGGGGCAAAAGCGTTTCATCACCAATGCGCCCGTCGCCGACCTGTTCGTGGTGTTCGCGCGCACTCGGCCCGCCAGCGACAAGAGCCCGGGCATCGCCGTGTTCCTGGTGCCCGCGCAGAGCGCCGGTGTCGAGGTGGGCGCCAAGGACGCCAAGATGGGCCAGGAAGGCGCGTGGACCGCTGACGTCAGCTTCACCGACGTCCGGGTTGACGACGCCGCGCTGGTCGGCGGCAGCGAGGACATCGGCTATCGAGCCGCAATGACCTCGTTGGCCCGCGGCCGGGTACACATAGCCGCGATCGCGGTGGGCGCCGCACAACGTGCGCTCGACGAGTCCGTGGCGTACGCATCCACCGCAACCCAGGGCGGTGTGACGATCGGCAACTTTCAACTGGTCCAGGCGATGCTCGCCGACCAGCAGACCGGCGTGCTGGCGGGCCGCGCATTGGTGCGCGACGCCGCACGGATGTGGGTCTCCGGAGCGGATCGGCGGATCGCGCCGTCGGCGGCGAAACTATTCTGCACCGAAATGGCTGGTAAGGTGGCCGATCTCGCGGTGCAGATTCACGGCGGCAGTGGATACATGCGCGGAGTTCCGGTCGAGCGCATCTACCGCGATGTCCGTCTGCTGCGGCTGTATGAGGGCACCAGCGAGATTCAGCAACTGATCATCGGGTCCAACCTGATCAAGGCCGCGAATCGATGACCGCAGCCGATCAGCTCTAGCGTCTCTAGATCCCGGATGGCCTGACAACCTCGCCCCAGCATGGTCAACACCATCTCGTCGCCACGCTCGGTGGCGGTGGCGAAAGCAAATCCGAGGGCCGAGATGAGGACCGTGTGCGGCATGCCCAGTCGGTAGTCGCGCCAGCATGTTTCCCAGTCATATCCGGTGACGCCGTAGCTCAACAGCTTTCGGTGGTAGTCATCGACCAGGCTTTCCTCGATGTCCGAACGCAGCTGGGAATTCAGGCTGGTTGCCGTGAAGTACCCAAGGTCTCGAGCCGGAAGGCCGATACCAAGGGTTTGCCAGTCGACCACGGCGACGCGGCGCAGGTCAGGGTCGAACAATAGATTGTCGAGCCGGTAGTCGCCGTGCAGCAGCGCAAACCGGTCCCGCTCGGCGAGCAACCACGGCGTCACCAGATTCATGGTCTCGGTGAAGGTTTCTCGGTCGGCGGCGCTGAGCCGATCACCGAGCTTGTCCAGGGTGATCTCCGCACTCATCCGCGCCACCTCACCAAGACCGTTGGCGAAAGGTTCATCCGGGAAAGGGAATGCGATCCCGGGCTGGTCCAGCCAAACCGGATCACACCAGCTAGGCCCGTGCAGCCCGGCCAGCGCAACGACGGCCAGCCGCGCCTCCCGTTCGCCGCAGCCCGTGAGCTGGTCGCCCTGCACCGCGGGCGCCTGATCCTCCAGCAGCAGCGCGAAATCCATTGCATCTTCTGTGATCTCGCAGTAGAAGCAGCGGGGGGTCGGAACCCGGACCCGATCGGCAACCGAAGAATAGAACGCACATTCGCTGCGATAACCGACGACGACTCGGTCCCGCACGGTGTCATCCTGAGCCGGCAATTTGATCACAAAGGTGTCCGGCAGACCCGCCGGATCCGGGTCATAGGTGACGGTCAGCCGATAGGTGGCTCCGGTCTGCCCGGTGCCGATCGGGACCACATCGACTCCCGATACCCCGACCGGTGTGCCGCGTTCGCCAAGGACCGCCGCCAGCCACGGCGGGGTTACGTCGGTGGGGTGGCGAGGGATGGAAACCAAGGCGGCCACCTAGCAACTGTAAGCCATACGGCATCAGTTTCGGCCGACCTGATCTAGCCGGTGCGGATCCGCCATTCGGCGGCATCGTGCTGCTGTCGCCAGAACTCATGGAAGCGCCCCTGGGCGGCGAGCAGCTCATCGATCGATCCGTCCTCGACCACTCGACCATCCTCGACGAAGAGCACGCGGTCGGCATGACGAATGCTCGCCAGTCGGTGGGCGACGATCACCCGGGTGCGTGATTGCGGATCGGCCGTGAGTGCATCGACCACCGCGACCTCGTTCTCGGTGTCCAGCGCGCTGGTTGCTTCGTCGACCAGCAGCATCGGGGCGTCCTTGAGCAGGGCGCGCGCGATGCTGACCCGTTGGCGCTCACCGCCCGACAGCGCGGAACCGGCTTCGCCCACAACGGTGTCAGCGCCGTCCGGCAGCCTGTCGATCAGCTCGTCAACCCGCGCCAAGCGGATCGCCCGCCCCAATTGATCCTGGTCCGCACCCGGGTTTCCCGCCAGCACGTTCTCGCGGATCGAGCCATGAAACAGGTAGGGATGCTGGAACACCACGCTCGACAGCGTGCGACGGGTGTGCGCATCCAGCGTCGGGGCGTCGGCTCCGTCAATCAGGATGCGGCCTCCGGTCGGCTGGTGCAGACCCGCAATCAGCGCCAGGATCGTGCTCTTTCCCGATCCCGAGGGGCCCACGATCGCAGTCGTGGTACCCGGCTGCAAGCAAAAACTGACCCCGTCAAGCACCGGCTCGGTGGCGCCGTCGTAGCTGAATGCGACGTGGTCGAATTCGATCCGCGCCGCCGCAGGGCCGTCATCCAGCGTGGCGGTCCCGGCCGCCACGGCCGGCGCCGTCAACACCGACCGGATGCGATCGAGCATGGCGCGCACACTCTGCAGCGCGGGAGCGAGCTCGCTCACGGCGGTGAAGGGCTCCAGGTAACGGGCAATCACGACAATCAGGGCGATCGCCTCGGGAACCGTCAGCGTGCCGCCCACGGTCAGCGCCGCGGTCGCTCCGGCCAGCACGATGAGCGCCAGCTGGCTGGCGATGCTAAACAGCAGCTGGCCGGGAACCTGCATGGCGAACAACCGCATCAACGAGCCGTGCTGGCGCGCAAGCGCGGATCCGACCAGGCTGCGGGCAGGCTCGACACGACGCGCGGCACGTAGCGCCTGTTGGGTTCGGGCGAACTCGATGATGCGCTCAGTGAGCGCAATATTGGCTTCGTCGGCGACCTTGTCGGCACGTCGAGCAAATCGCCCCGACGCCCACAGCGCACCCAGCAGCAGGGGCACACCGGCAAGCGCGGCCAATCCCAGCTGCCAGGAAATGGGAAGCAGCGCCAGCCCGATGGCCAGTGGCAGCAGGACCGCCGAGACCAGCGGCGTCAGCAGGTAGACCACCAGTCCCACCAGTTCGGGCCCGCTGGCGGCGATCGCTTGGCGGGCGGTCGCCGTGTTGTCTGCGGTGAACCAGTCCAGTCGCACACCGGGCAGCCGGTCTGCCACACCGTGCTGGGAATGGTCGAGCACAGCGAAACCCAGCTCGAAACCGACGCGTGCGCCGATGGCATCGATCACCCACCCGGATACCGTCGCAGCGGTCAGCCAGCCCAGCCACACCAACGCCTGCTGTGGGGTGCTGCTGAACAGGGCACCAATGAGCAGAACCAGCAGCACCGTGCCGATCGCGCGGACCACAACCGAAAGCACCCCAACCGCGGCGCACAGGATCAACTTGCCGCGGCGGTCCGCCGGCACCAGCCCTATCCAGGTGCGGATCATCGTGCGCCCTCCTGGATCGCGGCCAGCTCCACCTGATTGCCACAACCGGTCTCCCACAACCGCCGGTAGCGCCCGTCGGCGGCGAGCAGTTCATCGTGGGTACCGCGCTCGGCGATCTGGCCACGATCGAGGACCACGATCTGGTCGGCTCCGGTGATGGTATGCAGTCGGTGCGCGATGACCAGCACGGTGCGATCCTTGGTCAGCCGATTAAGCGCCTGCTGCACCAGGTATTCCGATTCGGGATCCGCATACGCGGTGGCCTCGTCGAGGATGAGCACCGGTGTATCGGCCAGGATGGCGCGGGCGATGGTAAGACGCTGCCGTTCGCCGCCCGACAACGCGGCGCCGGCTCCCAGCACGGTGTCGTAGCCATCGCGCAACCGCAGCACGCGGTCATGGATCTGGGCCTGGCCGGCCGCGGCCTGGATCTGCGCGGCCGGTGCATCGGGAACGGCCAGCGCGATGTTCTCGGCAACAGTCCCGTGCACCAGCTGAGTCTCCTGCAGCACCAGCCCGACCCGCTCGTAGAGCTCATCGGCGCTCAGCGACCGAATATCTTGTCCCCCAACTCGTATCGAACCTTGCTCGACATCATGGAACCGAGCCAGCAGGGCGGCGAGGGTGGACTTGCCTGAGCCCGAAGGCCCGACGAGCGCGGTGACGGTGCCCGGACGCAGCTGCAGCGACACGTCCCGGATCACCGGCACTCCCGGCCGGTACCCGAAGCTGACCTTGTCGAACACCACCATCGCCGCCGAGTCGGCCTCGGCCAGCCCGGTGTGCTGTTCCAGTACCGGTTCATCGAGGGTGATTTGCAGCCGGCGAGCGGCCAGCACACCGGCGCTGATGCCGCCGATTCCGTAGGCGATGCCGAGTAGTCGGACACCGAACGTGGTGCCCAGCAATAAGAACGGCAGCAGATCTACCGGATCCATTCGGTGATTGATCACCAGCAGCGTGCCGGTGACGGCGATCAGCCACAGGAACGTCGAAGGCCGGGTCGCAAGGTCCATCATGGTCTTCTTGCCCACCAGCGGACGCTGCCAGGTGACCAGGAATTTGATGTACTCGTCGAGCTGGCGTTTGAAACTCGATGCCGCGGCGCCGCCAAAGACGCGAATCACCGGCTGGCCCTCCAGATAGGCCCCGGCCTCATCGTTCATCCGCTCGGCCCAGCGCTGCGAGGCAACCATGCGCGAGCCGGACTGGACCGCAAGCGATGACGTCATCACCAGATACATCAGCACCGGGATGAGCAGAACCAGGGCAACCCGCCAGTCGACGATGAACAGGTAGACGAGCACCGCCACCGGGGCAACCACCGCGTTGACCGCGTCCGGAATCGCGTGCGTAACCAGATAGTGCAGCGACAGCGTGTCGTCCTGCACCAGTTGCTTGATGGAACCTGAACCGCGCCCGGTGAACCAACCCAACGGCAGCCCAGACATCTTGCCCAGCAGCCGCGCGCGCAACCCGCGAGCAAAGCGGGCGTCAACCACGTGCAGCCACAGCGTGAGGGCGGCACCAAGCAACGTGCCAAGGCCCAGCAGCGAAACGGCGGCCAGCCCAACGTGCCAGAGCCGGGATTCTTGGGCCCCCGACAACAATATTCGGGCCAACTCAACCAGCAGCACGAACGGGGCCAGCTGCACCAGGGTGGCCACCACCTGCAGCACCCCGGACAGAATCAGGGCGAAACGTAGCGGCGCGAGCAACCGGCCCGCGGCCTGGGCACGCCAACTGCCGCGCGGCGTGGCCGCCACCGGCGATTGGGCTACCGGCTCCGGGGTTTCGGCCTGCGCCAGCGCGACTTCGGGTTGGTCATCGAGGCAAGTCGAAGCACCGCCTGCGGCGGCGTCTGGCACGCCTTCACGGCAGGTGCCCATCTCGCGGCCGGCGGTCCAATACGCCTGGGCGTGCACCACGGACTTGGGGAATCCGAATGCGTCGCGCAGCCGCTTGCGAACGTGTTTGAGGGCGGTGGCCTCCGGCGTCGCCCACGCATACCAGTCCGACCAGTCCCTGGTCTCGATTGCTTCGGCCAACGATGTCTCGTCTCGGCGGCGAACCCAATGCACCCGCAATCGGGGATGTGCCGTGATGGGGATGCGCGTGTCGTTGTCGTCGTGTTGTTCGAGATACATCTCGATTGGTACGTCGTCGGGAACCGTTCCGATGATCCCGTTCATCCCCGGGATCGACGCCGAGTCTCCGATCAGCAAATAGCCGGCGGGTTGCTCCTTGGGTACGTCGAAGCGCGACGAGCTACCCATCAGCGACATCACTGCGATCGTGGCGCCGGGTTGCACGGTGCGGGCCCACTGCGATGCGGGGCCGGCCGGTTCGTGCAGCACCACGTCGACCGCGAAGCGGCCGGAAGCCACATCGGCTTCGGAGAGGGTGTAAGCGCGCTGATACTCGGTGTTGGACCCCTTCGGGTCCGGGAACCAAAACCTCAGCCAGGCCGCGGGTTCGGCCTGAGCATCCTCGAAAAGCGTCGGCGAGACCATCCGGATCCGCAGGAAATGCGGTGCGATGTACACCGTTTCGACCACCGTTGCGGTGTGATCCCGAGCGCCGAAACCGCGCAACACTGCGCCTTGCAACCCGCGTGCCATCAGCGATCCTCTCTCGAGACGGTGCGCCCCACCGCGACTTTCCCGATCCGGCGACCCGGCGCAGTCTTCGCTACCGGCCCGCGGATCAACGCGGCCGACGACGGCCGCACCAACTCCGTAGGTACCCGACGATGGGCAACGGTCCGTTGCAGCACGATCACCTCACGTGTCCGGCCGGCGCCACGGACACCGGGATCGTCGCGTCGGCACCCGACCGCGATGGCCCGGGCGCGCGACCAACTCGAATGGTGTCGTCCATCGCGTTGAGCGGCGTTCCCCCGCCCATACGTGACGTCATGGTTTTCATCGAATGCGCACCTAGACCTAGGACCCCCACCGAATAAGGGTTGCCTTACTTTAAAGAATAAGGGTTACCTTACCTTAGAGCCCCACGTCTTCGCGCTCGTCGGCCCACCCCTGGTCCGGACGTACAGAAGGAGATAGAACGACCCCGGCCAGACGCGACCGGCACCACCGGGCGTCAGCCCGGGAAACCACAACGGTGCGGGCGGAGGGACTCGAACCCTCAAGCTCTTTCGAGCACCGGCACCTAAAGCCGGCATGTTTGCCAATTTCATCACGCCCGCGCGCCTAGCGATATTACCCAGTCAGCCATCACACGAGACGTCAGCGGTACCGAACGCACCGTGACATCGGGTGCGGACTCGACCGTCGGGCCGTTGATCGCGACGGGCGGCATCAGCTCCCTACCGGGCCCGCGCGGTACCGTCAAGGGGTGTCCACCACCACCCCCCGCCGCCGCGCGCGCCGGCCCGCGCTGATCGCCCTGGTGATCATTGCGGCCAGCGGCTGCCTGGCGCTGGGCTGGTGGCAGTGGACCCGATTCGAGTCGACCTCGGGCAGCTTCCAAAATCTCGGCTACGCGCTGCAGTGGCCCATGTTCGCCTGGTTCTGCGTCTATGCCTACCGCAAGTTCGTGCGCTATGAGGAAACGCCCCCGCAGCCGCGCGACCCAGCAGCGGTAACGGAGATTCCCGCCGGACTGTTGCCGCAGCGAACCACGCCCGATCAGGCTGCGCCCGACGACCCCGCATCGCGCGAGTACAACGCCTACCTTGCCGCACTGGCCGAAGATGATGCCGAAAAGCAGAACAGGACTACCGCATGACCACACCCGAAACCCCCGAAGCACAGCAGACCACAACGACCTTTCCGGTCGAGAAGATCCGTAGCGCCCTCGTCGGCTATCGCATCATGGCGTGGACGACCGGGATCTGGCTGATCGCGCTGTGCTACGAGATCGTGGTGCGTTACGTCGTCAAGGTGGACAACCCGCCCACCTGGATCGGCGTAGTCCACGGCTGGGTGTACTTCGCTTACCTGCTGTTCACCGCAAACCTGGCGGTCAAGGTCCGGTGGCCGATCGGCAAGACGGTGGGTGTGCTGCTCTCCGGCACGATCCCGCTGTTGGGCATCATCGTCGAGCACTTTCAGACCAAGGACATCAAGACGCGCTTCGCCGTGTAAGCCCCCCGCGGCCCCCGGGTCAGGGTTGGGTTGTCACCAGGGCCCGCAGTGCGGGTAGCAACAGTGTCAACGCGCGCCCGCGATGGGAGACCGCGTCCTTTTCCGCCGGGCTCAGCTCGGCGGCGGTGCGGTTCGCGCCGTCGGCGATGAACACCGGGTCGTAACCGAACCCGCCGGCGCCGCGCGGCTCCTGCGCAACGGCACCGGGCCACTCGCCACGCACCACAACTTCGCCCGAGCCCGAGACCAGTGCGCACGCCGAGACGAACGCGGCGCCGCGGCGCTGCTCGGGTACGTCGCGCAACTGGGCCAGCAACAACGCCGTGTTGCCGGCGTCGTCCCCGTGGTTGCCAGACCACCGGGCGGAGAGCACGCCGGGCATCCCGTTGAGCGCGGCCACCGTCAAACCGGAGTCGTCGGCGACGCTGGACAGACCGGTCGCAGAGAACGCTTCGCGCGCCTTGATCAGCGCATTTTCCTCGAATGTCGCGCCGGTTTCGGGCGCTTCATCAAACGGCGCGATGTCATTGAGGGACACCAGGGTCACCCCCGACAATCCGGCGGCATCGAGCACCCGGCGAAGTTCGGCCAGCTTCTTGGCGTTGCGACTGGCCACCAGCAGCTTGGTCACCACTCACTCCGAAACATGGTCATCTCCTCTGCAGAAACGATCTCGGCTCGCTCCCGTCTCGCGGGTGCCGGCTGCAGACGCGGAGGGTCATCGCATCCGCAGCGTCTGTTGGGTGCTGCCCAGCGCTGGCCGAGCGCGCGGCCAGGGTCGCGAACCTACGCGCGACTTTCCAAGTTTATTGCTGGACTTTCCTGGTTGATTTCCGGTCGTGTCGCGATTCCCCTGACGTAAGGGACCTCGCAATCCTCACAACCCCAAATTAACTTGTGCATGTAGCAGCCCACGCAAAATCCGAGCGTGGCCTCCGACCAGGTCAGGACAAAACAGATCGCGACAGCAACCGCCATCGCCACGGGCGAGGCCCCCAACAGCCGCATGGCAAGACACGTCGCCGCCAAGGCGGCACCGAGCAACCACGCAAAGCGTTTTGGCCGCGTCGGTTTCCACACCGGGCGAGTACCCATCGTCAACGCCGTGCCCAGAATTCCGGTTGGGCTCAACGGTGTTAGTCCCGTGGCCGCCGCGGCCAACATGTCAAAAAGCACGAACGGACCAACGATGATCACCGGATCGGTTTCCGGCCGCAGCAAAAGCAACGCGATGGTGATTGCCGAGATGATGTTCAGCAAACCCGCCCGCGCGCGCGTCGCGACTTCGTTGATGCGTGGTTCCGCATGTCCATGCGTCATCTGCCCCATTGCCCACCACGGGATATTGAGAAAGGCATGCTCGAGTGGGACTCGCCGACTAACCATTAATTGATCCTAGAAACGTGACGGAACATTGGTTTTGGCAAAACTCAATTTGACGTCGCGAGTTTACCATAACGGCATGGCACGGAACGCTGACCAGCCACTTTGAGTCAACTAAAGTCAGCGAAAGCCAAGGCGAGCCAGCGGCAGCGACGTGCCCACGGCCGACCAATTTCCACCCCGAATCCACGCGGATTCGATGGCCCGGGAGGCCAGGTTGGCAGGCTCAGCTTCCGAACGCTTTCGACGGCGGCGGCCCTTCGGGCAATACACCCGGGTACGGCAGCGCCAAGGCATCACGCTGGGCGGCAAACAACGTGTCGCATGCCCCCAGCGCCATGTCCAGCAGCTTGTCCAAGGTCGACCGCGGGAACGTCGCACCCTCACCGGTGCCCTGCACTTCAACCAGCGTCCCGGTGTCGGTGGCAACGACATTCATGTCGACCTCGGCGCGGGAGTCTTCCTCGTAAGGCAGGTCCACCCGAACCCGGCCATCGACCACACCCACGCTGACCGCAGCGATGGCGCAGGACAACGGCCTCGGATCCGACAGCTTGCCGGCCGCCGCCAAGTAGTTCACCGCGTCTGCCAGTGCCACGTAGGCACCGGTGATGGCCGCGGTACGGGTGCCGCCGTCCGCCTGCAACACGTCACAGTCGACAGCGATGGTGTTCTCCCCCAGCGCCGCCAAGTCGATGCATGCCCGCAGCGACCGGCCGACCAGCCGGCTGATCTCCTGGGTGCGTCCGCCGACCCGCCCTTTCACCGATTCCCGGTCTGAGCGGATGTGGGTTGCCGACGGCAGCATCGCGTATTCCGCGGTGAGCCACCCCAGCCCGGACCCCTTGCGCCAGCGCGGCACGCCTTCGGTGACGCTGGCCGTGCACATCACCTTGGTGCCACCGAATTCGATCAGTACCGAACCCGCGGGGTTTTCGGTGAACCCTCGGGTGATGACCACTGGGCGAAGCTCGTCGTCGCGGCGGCCGTCTTCTCGTTTGGACACGACGCCAACCCTAGCTCGACCGACAGAGACCAATCCGAGGGCGCCCGACACGCACGGGCGGCGCTGACGATCCGGGCCACCCGCGAGCCCGCCGCAGCAGTTCAGCCCAGGCTGACTTCGAAAGTCTCGTCGCACACCACCGCGTGCACGGGGCCATCAAATTCCGCTTTGGCCTCGCTGATCACGTCCTCACGCGACGTCCACGGCGGGATGTGGGTCAGCAACAGTTCGCGAACACCGGCGCGGGCCGCGGCTCTCCCGGCCTCAGTCCCGGACAGGTGCAAGTCCGGCGGGCGATCCGGCGAGTGCGTCCAGGACGCCTCGCACAAGAAAACGTCAACGCCGCGAGCCAGCTCGATGAGCTGATCACACATTCCGGTGTCACCGCTGTACGCCAGCGATGCGCCGGTGGAATCGGTGAAGCGCATGCCGTAGGACTCAGTGGGATGTGCGACCACCGTCGGCACCACTGTGACGCCGCCAAGGGTCACCGGTTCGCCGTCGACCCAATGGCGCACATCGAAGATGTCCGAGCAATCGTCGATCTCTCCGCCGAAGGGTGATGAAGCCGCGCCCAAACGAGACCAGGTGTCACTCGGGCCGTATAGCAACGCCTTACCTTTGGGGCGCGACGGGTGGTAACGCCGCCACACGAACAACCCCGGCATATCGAGGCAATGATCGGCGTGCAGATGCGACAAAAGCACATGCACGGATGCGGGATCCAGATGCCGCTGCAGCGCGCCCACCACTCCCCCACCGAAGTCGATGACGATCGGTGGAGTGTCCGGAGCCCTGAGCAGATAACCCGACGCCGCCGAGTCCGGACCTACGACACTTCCGGAACATCCGAGCACCGTTATTCGCACAGACACTACTGTGCCATGCCCGTTACCTCGATGAGAAAAACATCGCCGCATTCGTTGATCAGAATCTTCCCGAGAATGCCGTTCTGCACTTTCAGCTTGCCAACGCGGCGGCGTTTCGCTGCGCGGCTACCGGTCGCGTCGGCGTGACGATGTGGGACCTGACGGCGCGGACCGCTCGCGGTCAAAGCCGAGGTCTATCGCCGCGAAATTCCCTAAGCGGGCTTCGCGTGCCAAGGTAATGTGGCCGCACGCACCGGAAGGTAGGGACACTGTGCCGATGGAGTGGCCACCATTGACCTCAACAATGTCGAGGCCCGTGCCCGACGGACCCTCCACGCCCGGGCACGCCGACGCGTGCCGCTCGGCGAGAAGAAGTAGCCGCCGTGGCTAAGGGGTCTGCCGAAACATCGGGCGACGAAGTATCCGGCAAGCCGCTGCCCGCGGACGAACCCGGGGACGAAGCGCAATCAAACCCGGCCGGCGCTGACTCCGACTCCGACTCCGATGCAGAGCCCGACACCGAACCCGACTCGGAATCGGATGGCGAGCCCGACGCGGACGCCCCGGCCGAAACCGAGGACGCCTCCCAACCAGAGGACTCGCGGCCACGACGCCGCCGACCCCACCCCAAGTCCAGTTGGGCCGCCGTGTTGGCCTGGGTCGTGCTGCCGAGCCTCGCGCTGCTGCTGGCAATCACCGCAGGTGTCCTCCGCTGGCAGTACGACACGATGCGTTACGCCCAGATCGCCGGGGTCCAAGCGCTGCAGGCCGCCAGGGAGGGCACGGTGGCGATGTTGTCGTACAAGCCCGAGACAGTCGAAAAGGACCTGACCGCCGCCCAGGACCACCTCACCGGAACCTTCCGCGACTCCTACACCCAGCTGACCAAAGACGTGGTCATCCCCGGCGCCAAACAGCAACGGATTTCGGCGGTGGCTCGGGTGCCCGCGGCCGCCACCGTATCGGCGGATTGGGGCCATGCCGTGGTGCTTGTCTTCGTGGATCAGACCACGGTCATCGGCGACGACCCACCCACCGATATGGCATCGACGGTGCGAGTGAAACTCGACAAAGTCGGCGACCGTTGGCTGATCTCCGAATTCCAACCCATTTGAGATCTACAAGTGCGCTAGCGCATTTGAATATCGCAAGAGCGTGACGGCTCTGCTGGTGGCCAATGTGGGCATTGTGAGCAATGAGTGATCATCGCGATCGGCCCAGCAGCCGCCCCTGAGGTTGCCCGTCTGGGCCTTACCGCGTGCCCGCGCACCAATTTGACGGGGCCTCCGGTGACTGCCGGTATATCGGGCGAACCGAAACCATTCGAAGCCGCAATCGACGTCAGCAGCGCTCATTCATCGATGCGATCCCACGTTTGGTTTTAGGTAGCCACATCCAGGGCCGCTCGCACAATGCTGTCGGTATCGATGCCGTGGTAGCGGTAGACGTCCTCGAGCGTCCCGGCCTGGCCGAATCCGGATACTCCCAACGCGGTCAAACGGACCTGCTGGATGTTGGTCAGGAAAGCAAGGGCGTGAGGGTGTCCGTCGAGGACGGTGACCATCGGTGTCGCACGGTCGGCGGGGAAGAGCTGATCCAGAATCCAGGTATCGGCGGATCTCCTGCCCTGACGCGCCTGCCACGCTTGAAACAGCAGGCCGGGGCTGGTGATGCAGAGCACGTCGGCCGGCACCCCGGCCCGATTGAGCCGGTCGGCCGCGGCAAGGGCCTCGGTGATCACCGCACCCATCGCCGCAATGGTCACTTTCGCGCCGTCTGGGCGCCGCAACGGATAGCCACCCGCAACCACCTGGCGGCGACGACGCTCGCGGGCGGCGGGGTCATCCGGTACGGCGGCCAGGGCCTGGTCCACAGGCCGAGTCGACAACCTCAGGTAGGCCGACGTTCCATCGGGTCTTCCGAGCCGGGCGAGGCTGGCCAGCAGGGTCCATTCGACATCGATCGCGAACGCTGGCTCATAGCTGATGCAGCCCGGTTGTTCGAGCCCGATTGATGGGGTCTTGATGGACTGGTGTGCACCGCCTTCGGCGGCGAGGCTGACCCCTGACGGAGTGCCGATGAGGATGGACTGGCCGCCCGCGTAGATCCCGAAAGACCATGGTTCGAGCGCCCTCTCGACGAATGGGTCGTAGAGCACCCCGATAGGGAAAAGCGTTTGTCCCCAACGACTCCACGTGGCGCCCAGTTCGCCGATCAGGCCAACCAGGTTCGTCTCTGCGATGCCGAGTTCCATATGTTGCCCGCTGGGACGTTCGTTCCAGTGCATCAGAGTCTGGGCATCATCGGCGAACCAGTTGTGTCGCTCGCTCGCCGACCACACCCCGACCTTGTTCACCCATCCAGCCAGGTTGGTCGTCGAGCTGACGTCAGGGCTGACCGTGACGACACGCTTCGCCGCGTCGGGTGCCTCGCGGATCAGGTCGAGCAGGACACGGCCGAGAGCGGCCTGGGTCGTTGCGGTGCCTTTGGGAGTACGACCGATGTCGCTCGGGACGGTTGGGGATTCGGCGGCCGGAATCGGGTCGCGCCGCAGCCGCTCTGCGGTCTCGGCGCAGAGCCGCCCCATCGGGCCCTCAGGCGCGAAGCGTTGCCAAGGGCTATTGGGGTTCATTCCCAGTCGTGCTGCCAGAGCGGCGTATTCGTCATGGTTGAGCAGGGCGGAATGGTTCTGTGGATGGCCCTCTGTGGGCAGGCCGAAACCCTTGATCGTGTAGGCGATGATGACCGTGGGTCGGGTGTCATCGATCTGTTGGTATGCCTCGATCAGGGCGGCCAGGTCGTGACCGCCCAAATTGCGGATCGCCGCCGTGAGCGTCGCGTCATCGATGTCGGCGATCAACGCGGCGATTTCGCCGGAAAGTGGACCGTCACCGGGGAGTCGCTGGCGGATCTGCTCGGCATCGCAGCGCAGCAGACGTTGGTATTCCGCGTTTTCCATCGCAACGATGCGCCGGCGCACCGCTTCCCCTCCGGGACGGCTGAACAGGGACCGGAGAAGTCGGCCAAAGTTGACTGTTATGACCTGCCAGCCTGCCGCGTCGAACATTGTCTCGAGTCGGTGCGCAGCGATGTTGGGCACCACTCGGTCCAAGGACTGGCGGTTGAGGTCGACGATCCAGACGACTTCGCCGAGTTCGGCGATCCCGGGATCCAGTATGGCCTCCCACACCGCACCCTCGTCGAGTTCGGCGTCGCCGACCAGAGAGTACTGCCGACCGTTGCCGCCGGCATCCAACTGGGCGTTGACGTAACGGCGCGCCACTGCCCCCCAGATCGGGGCGGTTGCCCCGATCCCGACTGACCCGGTCGAGTAGTCCACCGGATCCGGATCCTTGGACCGGCTCGGATAGGACTGCAGGCCACCGAACTCACGCAGCGTGGTCATGTGTTCTTCGTCCAGCGCGCCGAGCAGGTAATTGATGCTATGCAACACCGGTGAGGCGTGGGGCTTGACCGACACCCGATCCCCGGCCTGCAGTTGTTGAAACCACAGTGAAGTCATGATGGTCACCATTGACGCGCTCGAGGCCTGATGGCCGCCGACCTTCAATCCCGAGCTATCCGACCGCACCCGGTTGGCGTGATGGACCATCGACGTCGACAGCCACAGCACCCGCTCGGCGATGGCCTCGAGTGTGTCGACACTGACGATTCCACGACTGGTATCGACTGAGGTGGTCGAGTTCATGGTGCCCCGCCTAGGAGATTGGCTTGTGCAGATGAATCAGCAAGTGCAACGGTCTCATATAATTTCGGCAAGTAGGTCGATGAAATCTGAGCAATATGCTCACGTGGGATGTGCTAATTCGGCCTCAAGGAGGGCAATATGCCCAAGCGGGATCACCTCATCGATGACATCGATACGCAAATCCTGCACGCCCTGATCAAGGATCCGCGCGCGGCCGTAGTCGCGCTGGCGCACACTACGGGGTTGGCCCGCAACACGATTCACGCACGGTTGGCCAAGCTGGAAGCGGACGGCGTCCTTCAGTCTTTCGAGCGCCGCATCGATCCTGCCGCACTTGGCTATTCGCTGACCGCCTTCATCATGGTGACCGTCACGCAACGCAAACTGGGCGAGATCGGCAATGCACTCGAGGGTGTGCCCGAGGTTCTCGAAGTCCACGGGCTCAGCGGTGTCACCGACTTGCTGGTCCACATCGTCGCCCGCAACGCCGAGGACCTTTACCGCATCGCAGGTCAGATCCTTGACATCGACGGCGTCGAGAAGACCACAACGGGGCTGGTGATGAGGCGCCTGGTCGACTATCGGCTCAGCCCGTTGCTGGCTTCCGCCCAGTCGACCGGCAAGTGAACGTCGGCGACCAGAGCATCCGAAAGACAGGGCTCCGGCGTTGTTGATTAGCAGGCTTGTGAGCTGGAGAATTGTGGATTGAGGAGGTCTAGGCGGCGGTTGGCGGTCAAAGCGGTGATCCGGCAGGCTTCGGCGATGTTGTCGGCGCCGTTGAGGCGGTGCAGATTGATCGCGGTGTTGCGTAGCGTTGCTAGGACCTGTGCGCCGTTTCCGGTATGTGCCCTTTGACGGTCTTCGTCGAAGGTGACGTCGCGTATCCAGTGCAGGCTGTTCTCGATTCCCCAGTGTTGACGCATCCAGGTCATGATCGCGGTAGGGCGGGCGTGCTCGAACGGCAGGCTACAGATGGCATAGACCACCTCCACGCTGCGCTGGTCGGTGGCGGTGATCAAGCGTTCACGAGTGATCCGGATGATTTGTTTTGCGTAGGGGAAGCCGATTCCTCGTACAGCGGTGATGATTTGCAGGGTGCGGGTCTCGACACGGCCGTGGCCGCGGGAGTCGTCGGTAGCGGCTGCGGGCACCTCGGCCCAGGGCAGCGCGGTGATACGCGCAAGTATTTTGGCTTGGTTGGACTTGACGATCATCAGGTAGTGCGACTTCAAGGTGGCGCAGATCAACTTCGCGGTGACGACCTGGGTATGCATCGCATCCACGGTGACCAGCCACCGCAAGCTACCCGGCAGCAGCGTGAGCAGGGCACGTACGCAGGGAATTTCATTGCTTTTCTCGGCGACAGCGAGTTGACCGAGCACCAATCGGGCACGGTGGGCGAACACCGACACGAGATGCGTGGCTGTCGCTTTGGCGCGTAAAGCACCACGCAGCATCTTGCCGTCCAACGCGATCGGCACCAATCCACTGGGGTCGCTGCTGGCCACGTGTGCAGTGAAGTAACTGCCCATCCTGGCGTTGAGGTCGGCGGGGTCTAGCCGAGACAAAACAGCGCGGAAGGTCTTCTCACTGGGCCGCCGGAACCGGACCCCTAATTAGGCCAACACATCATCGGGAGCGGTGGCCGCCCATGTGGCAAAACCAGCATAGCCGCACATCCCCGCGGCAGTGGCCAGAACCGCGATCGCCAACAAAGCCATCAGCGAATACCTCCGACCGCGTGGGTCCCTCGGGTCTGGCACCGAGGCCAACACATCGAGAAACTCCGATCCGATGAGCTCGCTACGCTCACCAGGACTCCAGCGGTCGAACACCTCTGGAACCGACGACACAGGCAATACTGAAACGGTAGGCACGGGCAACTCCAGACCAACGACGAACAGTAACCAACTCGATCGTTCTCCAGATAGCCCGTGCCTACACTCCGGCCCCAATAGCGCGGCACCAAAGATCATCAACCCAGCTCACAAGCCTGCTAATCAACAACGCCGGAGCCCTGATCCGAAAGACGGCCTCGACTTGTTCGATGCTGTTGCACCGGACCAACCGAACGTCGGGCGCATCGGCCGCGCGTCATCACCGGCAATGGCCCGGCACGCATCGCCGCACATCTGCCGGCGCATGCTGCTGATTCGGGCTGAAACTGTGCAACACTTGCACCGCAAGCGCCATTCTTGCACCAATCAGACAATTGAACGAGAACTCCAATCATTGAGCTCAAACGGAACTGCCCTCATTTCGATACTTGGCGTGCGGTCCGCCGAGCTAGTCGGCGGACCGGAGGCTGGTGCGCCGATGAACTGCCCGCCGGTGGTGCCGTAGGCAGCGGGGCGACAGGAGGTCCTCGGATGGCAGGTGGACACCTGCGAAAGCAGATGCCGCTGCCGGTAATGATCGGCCTGGCGCTGCTGAGCGCGGCATTGTCGACGGCTCCGGCGGCGCACGCCGACAACAAGCGACTCAACGACGGTGTAGTGGCCAACGTCTACACCATCCAACACCAGGCCGGGTGCACCAGCGAGTTGCGAATTGATCCGCGCCTGCAATTGGCCGCGGAGTGGCATACCAACGATGTGCTGGGAAATCGTGCCCTAGACGGAGATATCGGATCGGATGGGTCGACTGCGAAAGTTCAACTCCGCCGCGGTCCAACCGGCTTCGGCGTGGCATTGCGTGCCCACGCCGTCGGCCCGAATGCAGGCAGTCACCCGCACCGGCTGGGCGTCGCCCGAACAGCTGGTCGCGACGATGCTGGAGGTGACCGCGGCTACCCCGGACGCGAGGGTGGTACGCCGTGGCGGGTCCAGGCGGTACGAGCAGGACGCCGCCGGCCCGGGTGTGGCAGGCGTTCGTGGTGGCGTGGCCCAGCTCAACGCCGAAGGCGCGGCTGTGCCAATCAGAACCGCCAACAACCCGGTCATGGCCGATCGTTTGGGAAGCCAGGACCGCATGGCAGAAAGGCCGCTTTGCGGGCTGGCTCCCGATCGGGGTGTCGATGGCTGTGTGGGCATCGGATGCTCATTTCCTCGCCACGCGGATTGCATCGCTGGACTCGCGCTAACCGCGACACCTCGATCAAACCACACCAAAAACACCAAGATGAGGTCCAAAGGCCATCGCTTTCTGACGTTCACAAGTGTTAACGTCAGCCACATTTACATCGCTGCGGTGTTCTCGGAGGGACGGTGCTCACCGAAGAAAAACAGCAGTCAATACCTGTCGTCAGCGGGCAGGCGGGCACTCGCTGATGGTTGCTCCTGTTGCCGTGGCCAAGCCGCTGCGGGCGTTTGGCGGCTTCTACTCGATGGCGCTCGACACGTTCGTGGCGATGGTCCATCCTCCGTTTGCGTGGCGCGAATACATTGCGCAGGCCTGGTTTGTGGCGCGGGTGTCGCTGCTGCCGACGCTGATGTTGACCATCCCGTACACGGTGTTGTTGACCTTCATCGAGAACATCCTGTTGACCGAGATCGGTGCCGCGGACTTCTCCGGCACCGGGGCCGCGCTCGGCTCGGTGCGACAGATCGGACCGATTGTGATGATGGTCATCGGCGGGACGGTCGCGATCGTCGGCTTCCTCACGGTGACCACCGGGGCTTTGGTGGCGGTGCAGGGGTACAGCGATTTCTCCGAACTGGGCGTGGAGGCCCTGACCGGATTCGCTTCGGCCTTTTTCAACGTCCGGCTGATCGCGCCGGCAACCACCGCCATCGCGCTGTCGGCCACCATCGGCGCGGGCGCCACGGCACAGCTCGGCGCCATGCGGATCAACGACGAGATCGACGCGCTCGAAGTGATGGGTATCCGCACCATCGCCTTCCTGGCCGCCAGCCGGGTGGTCGCCGGACTGCTGGTGGTGATCCCGTTGTATTGCGTCGGGGTGCTGGCGTCGTTCTGGGCCGCGCGATTCGGCACGACCGTTCTCTACAGTCAGGTCTCTACAGTCAGGCGACCGGTGTCTATGACCACTACTTCAGGACGTTCCTGAACCCCACCGACCTGGTCTGGTCGTTCGTGCAATGCATCGCCCTGTCGCTGGTGATCATGCTCGTGCACACCTATTACGGCTATACCGCAAGGGGCGGGCCCGCGGGGGTGGGCGAGGCAGGGCTCCGGCGTTGTTGATTAGCAGGCTTGTGAGCTGGGGAATTGTGGATTGAGGAGGTCTAGGCGGCGGTTAGCGGTCAAAGCGGTGATCCGGCAGGCTTCGGCGATGTTGTCGGCGCCGTTGAGGCGGTGCAGATTGATCGCGGTGTTGCGTAGCGTTGCTAGGACCTGTGCGCCGTTTCCGGTATGTGCCCTTTGACGGTCTTCGTCGAAGGTGACGTCGCGTATCCAGTGCAGGCTGTTCTCGATTCCCCAGTGTTGACGCATCCAGGTCATGATCGCGGTAGGGCGGGCGTGCTCGAACGGCAGGCTGCAGATGGCATAGACCACCTCCACGCTGCGCTGGTCGGTGGCGGTGATCAAGCGTTCACGAGTGATCCGGATGATTTGTTTTGCGTAGGGGAAGCCGATTCCTCGTACAGCGGTGATGATTTGCAGGGTGCGGGTCTCGACACGGCCGTGGCCGCGGGAGTCGTCGGTAGCGGCTGCGGGCACCTCGGCCCAGGGCAGCGCGGTGATACGCGCAAGTATTTTGGCTTGGTTGGACTTGACGATCATCAGGTAGTGCGACTTCAAGGTGGCGCAGATCAACTTCGCGGTGACGACCTGGGTATGCATCGCATCCACGGTGACCAGCCACCGCAAGCTACCCGGCAGCAGCGTGAGCAGGGCACGTACGCAGGGAATTTCATTGCTTTTCTCGGCGACAGCGAGTTGACCGAGCACCAATCGGGCACGGTGGGCGAACACCGACACGAGATGCGTGGCTGTCGCTTTGGCGCGTAAAGCACCACGCAGCATCTTGCCGTCCAACGCGATCGGCACCAATCCACTGGGGTCGCTGCTGGCCACGTGTGCAGTGAAGTAACTGCCCATCCTGGCGTTGAGGTCGGCGGGGTCTAGCCGAGACAAAACAGCGCGGAAGGTCTTCTCACTGGGCCGCCGGAACCGGACCCCTAATTAGGCCAACACATCATCGGGAGCGGTGGCCGCCCATGTAGCAAAACCAGCATAGCCGCGCATCCCCGCGGCAGTGGCCAGAACCGCGATCGCCAACAAAGCCATCAGCGAATACCTCCGACCGCGTGGGTCCCTCGGGTCTGGCACCGAGACCAACACATCGAGAAACTCCGATCCGATGAGCTCGCTGCGCTCACCAGGACTCCAGCGGTCGAACACCTCTGGAACCGACGACACAGGCAATACTGAAACGGTAGGCACGGGCAACTCCAGACCAACGACGAACAGTAACCAACTCGATCGTTCTCCAGATAGCCCGTGCCTACACTCCGGCCCCAATAGCGCGGCACCAAAGATCATCAACCCAGCTCACAAGCCTGCTAATCAACAACGCCGGAGCCCTGGTGGGCGAGGCCGTCGGGCGCGCGGTGCGCACGTCGCTGATCTTCTCGGCGTTCGTGCTGGTGATGATCTCGCTGGCGGTGTACGGGCAATCCGGCAATTTCAACTTGGCGGGATAGCACCATGGATGACCGCAAGGAAGGCCTGCACCCCGCGTGGCACACGCTGATCCTGGTGCTGCTCTTCGTTGCGGCGATGTGGGTGACCTACGCACTTTTCATGGGCTCGCTGCGGTCGGTCGTGCCGGTCACGTTGACCTCCGAACGCTCCGGCCTGGTGATGGAGACCAACGCCAAGGTCAAATTGCGCGGCGTGCAGGTCGGGCGGGTCGCTTCGATTGTCGGCGGCGGAAAGGGCGCGACGCCGGTGGCCCTCACGCTCGAGATCGATTCCGACCAGATTCGCTACATCCCGGCGAATGTCCAGGCCGAGATTCGGGCCACCACCGTGTTCGGCGCCAAGTTCGTCGATTTGATCTACCCCGAAGACCCCAGCCCGCAACGGTTGAAGGCCGGCCAGGTGCTCATGTCGCGCAATGTGACCAGCGAGGCCAACACCGTGTTCCAGAACCTGGTGGCGGTGCTGGATCAGATCGACCCGGCCAAGCTCAATGCCGCGCTTTCCGCCCTTGCCGAGGGCCTACGCGGTCAAGGTCCGCTCATCGGACAAGCGACCACCGATGCCAACCAGGTCCTGCTCGAGCTGAATCCGCGCTACGAAACCGTGACCGCCGACCTGCGGGCCGTCAAGGACTTCAACGACACCTTCAGCGCTGCGGCGCAGGACATTCTGGACACGCTCAACGCGCTGAGCACGACCAGCACCACCATCACCAGCCACTCCACCCAGTTGGACGCATTGCTGCTGGCCACCATCGGACTTTCCAACACCGGTATCAGCCTGCTGGCACCCAATCAGGCGAACCTGATCAAAGCCATCAACGCACTCGAGCCCACGACGAACCTGCTCTACAAGTACAGCCCGGAGTACACCTGTCTGTTGGAGGGCGCAAAGTACTTGCTGGACCACGGGGGCTACGAAGCACCCGGCGGCAATGGGCGGTCACTGGTACTCGATGCGGCCCTGGCGCTCGGTGATGACCCCTACCGTTTTCCGGACAACCTGCCCATCATCGGCGCCAAGGGCGGGCCTGGCGGCAAACCGGGCTGCGGCTCGTTGCCGATCGTCGACAACAACTGGCCGGTGCGCAACCTCGTCACCAACACCGGCTTTGGCACGGGAATGGACTGGCGCCCCAACCCCGGCATCGGATTCCCGGGCTGGGCCAACTACTTCCCGGTCACCCGCGGAACGCCCGAACCACCGAGCATCCGCAACCTCTTCGGTGGACCTGCGCCAGGACCGATCCCCTATCCGGGGGCCCCGCCCTACGGCGCGGAGCTGTACGCGCCAGACGGTACCCCGCTGTGGCCGGGGCTACCGCCGGCGCCGCCACCGGGCGCCCCCAGGGAATCGGGACCCACGCCGGGCTCCGAGCCCTTCGTGGTCCCCGCGCCCGCGCAGGCACAGCCCACCCCGCTGCCGCCGGCTCCACTGCCACAGGAGGTCGCTCCGTCACCATGAACACCTGGTACCGACCTCCCCTCAGCCGGCCCTCGACCGACCTTTCGGCCGACCGCTGGGCCAACGAAGGTGACCGCGCATGAGAGCCCGGCTCATCCGTGATGCGATCCGACTGGGCACCTTCTTGCTGGTCTGCTTCTTGGGCGTCATCGGCTTGTTCGCGGTCTTCGGGCAGCTGCGCTTCGGCGAGAAAACCAGCACCTACAAAGCCGAGTTCAGCAATGTGACCGGACTGGAGCAAAACGACTTCGTGCGCATCGCCGGTGTCGAGGTCGGACAAGTCAAAAAGGTTGCGATTCAGCCCGACACAACGGCGCTGGTCGAGTTCACGGCCGATAGTTCGGTGGTGCTGACCCAGGGCAGCCGGGCCGTGATCCGCTATGACGACCTGATCGGTGGCCGATACCTGGCACTCGAGGAAGGCGCCGGCAGCCCCAAACAGCTCAAGCCCGGTGACACGATTCCCATGACACACACCTCGCCCGCCCTGGACTTGGATGCGTTGATTGGCGGGTTCCGTCCGCTGCTGAAGGCGCTGGATCCCGACCAGGTCAATGCCCTGTCCGGCCAGTTGATTCGGGCGCTGCAGGGCGAAGGCGCGACGATCAACTCGTTTCTTGCCCAGACCGCCGCGTTGACGACGACGCTGGCCGATCGCGATCAGCTGATCGGGGATGTCATCATCAATCTGAACGTCGTGTTGGGTTCGCTCGGCGACCAAAACAAGCAATTCGCCAAAGCGGTCGACGCACTCGCCGAACTCATGGAAGGCCTGCAGGCCCGCAAGGAAGACATCACCAAGGGCGTGGCTTACACCAATGCCGCCGCCTCGAGCATCGCGGACCTGTTGTCGCAGGCACGCCCGCCACTGGCCAAGACCGTCCAGGAGACGGATCGCGCATCGGCAATTGTCTTGGCAGACCACGAATACTTCGACAATCTGATCAACACGCTGCCAGATGCCTATCAAGCGCTGTCGCGCCAAGGCATCTACGGTGACTTCTTCAGTTTCTATCTCTGCGATGTCGTGCTCAAGCTCAACGGCAGGGGTGGCCAGCCGGTGTACGTCAAGGTCGCCGGTCAGCCCACCGGGGGGTGCGCACCGCGGTGAAATCCTTCGCTGAACGCAACCAGATCGTCGTCGGTGCAGTGGGATTGGCGATCACCATCGGCATCGTGGTCGAATCGCTGCAGTACGACAAGCTGCCGTTCTTCCAATCCGGCAAGCAGTATTCCGCCTACTTCGCTGATGCGGGTGGGCTGACAACCGGCGTGCGCGTGCAAGTTTCGGGATTCCGGGTGGGTGAGGTCTCGTCCATCGAGTTGGACGGACCGCGGGTGCTGGTCAAGTTCACTGTCGACAAGCACATCCGCCTCGGCGACCATACCGAGGCGGCGATCAAGACGCGGGGCCTGCTGGGCACGAAGATGCTCGAGGTCATCTCCCGCGGGGACGGCCAGCTGCAGGGCACGATTCCGCTCGACCGCACCCGGTCGCCGTACCAACTACCCGACGCGCTGGGTGACCTGGCCACCACGATCAGCGGCCTGAACACCAACCAGCTATCGGACTCGCTGCGGGTACTGGCGGACACCTTTTCCGACACCCCGCCACAACTACGCGTCGCGATCGAGGGAGTGGCACGCTTCTCGCAGACCCTCGACGAGCGCGACGCGCAGCTGCGCGGTCTGCTCACCAACGCCAACAAGGCCACGACCGTGCTGGCCGAGCGCAGCAACCAAGTCGTCAGCCTGATCGCCAACACCAACGCGCTGCTGGCCGAGCTGACAACCCAACGCGCCGCCCTGGATCACATCTCCGGCAACATCGCCGCACTCGGTCAACAACTGCATGGGTTGATCGCGGAGAACGAGGCGACGATGCGACCCGCGCTCGACAAACTCAACGGCGTACTGACCATCCTGGACAACCGCAAGGAACGGCTGCAGAAGGCGATCAAGCTGCTCGACGACTACACGATGTCGCTGGGTGAATCGGTGTCCTCCGGTCCGTTCTTCAAGACCTACGTCGCCAACCTGGCGCCGGGACAATTCGTGCAGCCATTCATCGACGCGGCATTCTCCGACCTCGGCCTGGATCCCAATGTGCTGCTCCCGTCGCAACGCACCGACCCGCCGATCGGCCAGCCGGGCACACCGCCGCTGCCGTTGCCCTTCCCGCGGACGGGCCAAGGCGGCGAACCACATCTGAAGCTTCCCGACGCGATCACCGGCAACCCCGATGACCCGCGGTATCCCTACCGCGAGCCGCTGCCCGCCCCACCCCCGGGCGGGCCACCACCGGGGCCGCCCGCGCCGGCGCCTCCCGAGTTGGCTTCCATCCCGCAGCCAACGCCGTCATCGGTATTGGTGCCCGCGCCGGGCGAGGTCTCAGCACCCCAGACCGCGGGGGCCGGACGATGATCCGGCGCACCAAGACCTGGCTGGCCGTGCTGTTGGTCGGACTATTGGCCGCTGGAGTGGTGGTGCTGCTGCGAACCACCGAAGTGGTCAACCGCACCAATGTCGTCGCGTACTTCGAGAACAGCAACGGCGTCTTCACCGGGGATGAAGTTCGCATCCTTGGTGTGCCCGTCGGCAAGATCACCTCGATCGAACCGCAGCCCGAGTCGGTCAAGGTCTCATTCTGGTACGACAGCAAGTGCATAGTGCCGGCGGACGCGAAAGCCGCGATCCTGTCGCCGACCCTGGTGACCTCACGGGCGATTCAGCTCACCCCCGCCTACACCGGCGGGCCCGCGATGTCCGACAACGCGGTCATTCCACGGCAGCGCACCGCCGTTCCGGTCGAGTGGGACGACGTCCGTGCGCAATTGGCGAAGCTGACCAAGGAGTTGCAGCCGACCGAGCCCGGCGGCGTCAGCCCCCTGGGGTCGGTGATCAATACCGCGGCAGACAACCTCCGCGGCGAGGGCGCCAACATCCGCGACACGGTGATCAAGTTGTCTCAGGCCTTTTCTGTCCTCGGCGACCACAGCACGGACATCTTCTCGACCGTGAAGAATCTCGCGATTCTGGTGTCGGCGCTGCAGGACAGCACCAACTTGATGCGCCAGCTGAACCAGAACCTGGCGACGGTGACCGGCCTGCTGGCCAACGACCCGAACGAGGTCGCCAACGCCGTGCGCAACCTCGGCGACACGGTCGGTGAGGTGCAGCGATTTGTGGCCGACAATCGCGAAGCGCTGGGCACCACATCGGACAAGCTGGCGGGGGTCAGCCAGGCTTTGAACGATAGCCTCGACGACGTCAAACAGTTCCTGCACGTGGCGCCCAACACCTTGCAGAACTATGTGAACATCTGGCAGCCGGCCCAGGGCGCGGTGAGTGCCGTGCCGATGCTCAACAACTTCGCCAATCCGATTTCCTTCCTGTGCGGCGCCATTCAGGCCGCATCGCGACTGGGCTATGAACAGTCCGCGAAGCTATGCGTGCAATACCTGGCACCGATAATCAAGAACCGTCAGTACAACTTCCTGCCCTTTGGCCAGAACCTCTTCGTCGGCGCCAGTGCGCGACCCAATGAGCTGACCTACAGCGAAGACTGGCTACGCCCGGATTACATTCCACCGCAAGCCATTCCGCCGCAGCAAGCACCGCCGGCCGCGGCGCCTCCGGCGCAAGCACCGCCGCCCGCCGTGGGCCTCCCGCTGCCGGCCGAAGCGCCCGCCACACCCGACCCGGCTGCCGGCCTTCGCGGGATCATGGTGCCCCAAGGGGTGGGCTCATGATGCGGGCCGGGTGGACCACGCGGATACGCATCGCGGCGGGAATCGCCGCCCTAGCGGTAGCCGTATCGGGCTGCAGTGGCTGGCGCGGCCTGAACTCGCTTCCGCTGCCAGGTGTTCAGGGCGGCGGACCCGGCTCGTTCACCATCCAGGCTCAGATGCCCGACGTCGACAACATCGAGCCGAATTCGCGCGTCCGGGTGGGTGACGTCAATGTCGGTACCGTCACCAAGATCGAGCGCCAGGGCTGGCATGCGCTGGTCACGATGAAACTCAACGGCAATGTCGAGCTGCCGGCAAATGCCACCGCCACACTCGGTCAGACCAGCTTGCTGGGGTCGCTGCATATCGAGCTGGCACCGCCTACCGACGTGCCGCCTGAGGGCAACCTACGCGAGGGCTCGTTGATCCCGTTGTCCTGATCGAAGGCATATCCGAACACCGAACAGGCACTCGCCGCAACGGCGATGCTGCTCAATGGCGGCGGGATCGGGGACATCTACGACATCACCGAAGCCCTGAGCACCGCCTTCACCGGACGCGAGAACGACTTGCGCAGCCTGATCGAGCAGCTCGACGAGGCCATCGGACACCTCGACGACCAAAAAGGCGACATCATCGCCGCTGCCGAGAGCCTGAACAACCTGATGGCTCAGCTCGCCGCACAAAGGCCGGTACTGGACAAGGCGTTGCGGACGATTCCGGATGCACTCGCCGTGCTCAAGAACGAGCGCGAGAACCTGGCCGATGCACTCACCCAGCTGGGCAGATTCAGCGCGCTGGCCGCCGACTCGGTCAACCAGACCAAGGACGCGCTTGTGCAAGAGCTCAAAGATCTTGGGCCGACGCTGGAGTCACTGGCCAACGCGGGTCCGGCGCTAACGCGCGCGCTGAGCTTCCTACCCACCTACCCATTTCCCAAGGAGACGCTGACCAACTGGATGCGCGGCGACTACGCCAACCTGACCCTCATCATCGATATGACGTTGAGCCGTATCGACGCCGGATTCTTCACCGGAACGCGATGGGAAGGCGACTTGACCGAGCTCGAGCTGCAGTGGGGCCGCACCATCGGGCAGATGCCCAGCCCCTACACCGTGGGTAACCCGTTGATCGTTCCGTACCGATGGGACCAGGGGCCGTGACATGCGTCTGACTCGGCAGATCTTCATCCAGATGGCGATCTTCGCCATCGTGGCCACCACCGCGCTGTTGATCATGGTCTTCGGGTACATGCGAGTGCCGGCCATGGTCGGCATCGGGCAGTACCGCGTGACCGTCGAGCTGCCCGAGGCAGGCGGCCTCTACCCGCGCAGCAACGTCACCTATCGCGGCGTCGAGGTCGGCACCGTCAAGAGCGTCCACTTGACCAACACGGGTGTGGCCGCGGTCCTGTCGCTGAACTCCGATGTCAAGATTCCCGCCGATGTGGAGGCCGAGGTGCACAGCGTGTCCTCGGTCGGCGAGCAGTACGTTCAGCTGCTTCCGCGTAGCGGCCAAGGTCCGTCGTTGAAGGACGGCGACGTGATCCCGAGTAGCCGCACCCGCGTTCCAACCGATATCAACACGATCCTGGACGAAACCAGCCGCGGCCTGCAGGCGATCCCCCGCGAGAACCTGAAGACGGTTGTCGACGAGGCGGCCGTCGCCGTCGGCGGACTGGGGCCCGAGCTTCGGCGGTTGATCACCGGGAGCAGCAAGCTGGCCATCGACGCCCGCGCGAACCTGGACGAGCTGACCCTGTTGATCGACCAGTCCAAGCCGGTGTTGGACACCCAGACCGACACCGCGGGCGCCATCCGCTCGTGGGCGTCGAATCTGGCCAGCATCACCGACCAGCTGCAGCGCCAGGACTCGTCGTTGGCCGGGTTGCTGGATCAGGGTCCCGGGGCAGCCGATGAGGTGCGCGCGCTGTTCAACCGACTACGCCCCACACTGCCGATCGTGCTGGCCAACCTGGTCAGCGTCGGTGAGGTGGCCGTCGCCTACCACCCGAGTCTCGAGCAACTGCTGGTGCTGTTTCCTCAGGGAACTGCCGTAACGCAGGCCGTCGGCGTTGCCAAGCGCAACACCATCCAGGACTACAAGGGCGACTATCTGGTCTTCAACCTGAACCTGAACCTGCCGCCGCCGTGCACCACCGGCTTCCTGCCGGCCCAGCAGCAGCGGGTACCCACCTTCGAGGACTACCCGAACCGTGCGCCGGGTGACCTGTACTGCCGAGTGCCACAGGATGCGCCCTTCAGCGTCCGCGGCGCACGAAATCTGCCTTGCGTGACCGTGCCAGGAAAGCGCGCGCCGACGGCGAAGCTGTGCGAGAGCAACGAGGTCTACGTGCCGCTCAACGACGGCTACAACTGGAAGGGGGATCCGAACTCCACGCTGTCCGGGCAACCGATTCCGCAACTGCCCCCGGAGCCGCCGCTCGAACAGAGCGCCCCGCCGGGTCCGGCACCGCCAGCCCCGATTGCCGCCGCCGAGTACGACCCGGCAACCGGCACCTATATGGGCCCCGACGGACACCTGTACACGCAAGCTAATCTGGGCCAGACCGTCCCAGAGGAGCAAACATGGCAGACGATGTTGCTGCCCCCGAAGAAGTGAGTGATTCCACGACTCTCGAGGAGCAACCGGAGCCTGCCGAGGTCGTTGAGCCCGAAGGCGAATCCGGCCAAGCAGGCGTGCCCGAGGCCCAGCCGCGCGACGAAGACCAAGACGAGACCGCGGACGAGACCCAGGAAGACGCCGACGCGGATCCCGAGGCGGGCGAAGACGACGCGCAAGCCAGCGACGGCGAGCAGGAGTCGCCCAAGCCAGCGCCCTCAAAGGTGCGGCTGGCGATCGTGGTGGGGCTGGCCGCGGTGGTGGCCATGGCGGCGTTGGCGAGTTGGTTCGGGTTCCACGCCTACCAATCGCATCAGGCCGACCAACAGCGCAAGCTCTATGTTCAGGTCGCCAGACAGGGCGCGATCAACCTCACCACCATCGACTGGGAGCATGTCGACGCCGATATCGAGCGCATCCTCAACTCGGCCACCGGCACTTTCTACGACGACTTCCAACGCCGATCCAAGCCGTTCATCCAGGTCGTTCAGCATTTCCAGTCGAAATCCGTGGGAACGATCACCGCCGCCGCACTGGAGTCGGAGTCCGACGACGCGGCACAGGTCCTGGTGGCGGTGAGCGTCAAGACGACGACGGCCGCAGCGCCCGAACAACGGCCTCGTGCGTGGCGCATGCGCATCACCGTGCAGCAGGTCGGCGACGAGGCCAAGGTAGCCAACGTGGAGTTCGTGCCGTAACCCGCTCAACGGGTGCGGCTCCGTCAGGGTGATGCCGCGAAGCTAGTGCATGCCCGAGGGGCGAACCGGCTGCACCCCGGTTAGCGCCGGCCCGAGGAAGCGCGCCGCCAACGCCATGAACGCCTCCGGATCGCCGGTGGCTTCGAACAATCGAGTGGCCGGCGGCGCATCGTGCGGGCGCAGTATGTCCCGCTCGGTCAGCACCCGCAGGACCTCCTTGGCGGTCTCCTCGGCGCTGGAGACCAGCGTGACGTTGTCCCCCATCACCAGTTGTATCAACCCGGACAGCAACGGATAGTGCGTGCAGCCGAGTACCAGGGTGTCGACCCCGGAACGCTGTAGCGGCTCCAGATAGCCCTCCGCCAATCCCAGCACCTGACGACCGCTCGTCACGCCCCGCTCGACGAAATCGACGAACCGTGGGCAAGCCACCGCCGTGATCTCGGTGTCGCGCGCGGCGGCAAACGCATCCTGGTAGGCGTGCGAGGTGATGGTCGCGCGGGTGCCGATCACCCCGATGCGACCGTTGCGGGTGGTGGCCACTGCACGGCGTACCGCCGGCAGGATCACTTCGACGACGGGCACGTCGTATCGCTCCCGGGCATCGCGCAGACACGCTGCCGATGCCGTGTTACAGGCAATCACCAGCGCCTTGACGCCCCGGCCGACCAGGTCGTCACCGATGACCAGGGCATGTGCGCGAACCTCGGGGATGGTCAGCGGACCGTACGGGCCGTTGCCGGTATCGCCCACGTAGACGATGTCTTCGTCGGGCAGTTGGTCGATGATGGCCCGTGCGACCGTCAGTCCGCCGACGCCGGAATCAAAGATTCCGACGGGCGCCAGCGGCGAGCTCATGTCTTCGGGCTTGACGGCCGTTCACCGGCCTTTTTCAGCTCCCGAGCCTTGCGTTCCGGAGCGGACAAGAAATACGCCGCCACGACGCCGGCGAGCGCACCGCACAGATGGCCCTGCCAGGAGACGCCACCGCACACTCCCAGCCGCGGCAACGCGCCGAGCAGGATGCCGCCGTAGAAGAACAACACCGCCAGACCGATGATGATGTCCCACACCTTGCGGACGAACAATCCGAAGACCAACAGAAAAGCCAGCCAGCCGAAGATCAGACCCGAGGCACCGATGTGATCGGTGGGCCCGCAGCTGCTGCCGACGTTGCCGATCAGCCAAGTGCCAAACCCGCCGAGGATCCACACGATCGCGGTGGCCCAGACGAACCGGGCCAACCCGGCCAGCGTCATCAGAAAACCCAGCACCAGCAGCGGAACCGTGTTGGCCATCAGGTGCGCCCAGTTGGCGTGCAGCAGCGGCGCGAAGATGATCCCCCAGAGGCCATCGGTTTGCAGCGGTCTGATGCCGTTGAGGTCCAGGGAATGCCGAGTCAGCTGGTCGATCAATTCAACGAGATACAGCAGTGCGACAAAGGTCAGAATTGTCGCTCCGCCGGTCACCCAGCGCGGCCGCTCCTCGGGCTGCGTCGCTGGCGTGCGCGGATGTCTAGCCATACCCGCCGCTCCTCCTCGTCGCTTAGTGCCCTTGCAGAGCATTCCGGCCTCATCCAGGCTACCTGCGTAGACCCAGGTGGACAGATACTCCCACCCACCGTCGGAGCGCCGCCTGCAGCACCGCGCCGGTGGCGATGCCCGCCAAACAGCAGCGAGTCGTATCGCACCGTGGTCTGCGATTCATCCACCTGCCACGGCCGGCAGGATGGTGACCGTGTCACCGTCGGCGATCGCGGTGTCCAAGCCGCCGGAGAACCGCACGTCCTCGTCATTGACGTAGATGTTCACGAACCGGTGCAACTTGCCGTTGTCGATCAGCCGCTCAGCGATACCCGAGTAGTTCGCTTCGAGGTCGTCGATGACCGCCCCCAGGGTGTCACCGCTGGCCGTGACGCGCTTTTGGCCACCGGTCTGCGGTCGCAGGATGGTCGGGATGGACACGGTGACGCTCATGACGGCCTCTCCAGGGACAGTTCAATACCGCTCGACGACATTGACGGGTTCTTCGGTCACAGCACCAGCGATGATCCGATAGCTGCGCAACTCATCGCGGTCGGGATCGCGCGTGCAGACCAGAACATAATGCGCCGCCGGCTCGGCGGCCAGATCGATATCAGTGCGGCTCGGGTAGGCGTCGGTGGCCGTGTGCGAGTGGTAGATCACAACCGGCACCTCGCCGGCGCCTTCCATCTCTTGCCACACCGCAAGCTGTTCGCCCGAGTCGAAACGGTAGAAGGTCGGCGAGCGCTCGGCGTTGGTCATCGGAATGTGCCGGTGGGGACGGTCGGATCCCTGCGGCCCGGCCAGCACTCCGCACGCCTCGTCGGGATGATCGCGGCGCGCATGGGCGAGGATCGCATCGACCAGGTCGGCACGGACCACCAACACCTCAGCGGCTTTCTGTTCCCGATGTTTGCAACGCTCCGGGCAACACATCGCGGTAGCTCGGTATTCCGGCAACGGACTCCGCGGCAATCACACCGACCAGCACCGCCTGGGCCAGGCAATCAGCCGCGGCAGCCCCCACCGCGGTGAGAAGCCCGGTCTCGGGAGACAACGCGGCGGGAATGGCGGGATCAGGGGGTACCTGCACCGCGCCGGTGGCCAGCGCGAAAACGGTGTCCCCGTCCAACGGTGTGTGCGCGGGACGAATCGTGCGGGCCAACCCGTCCTGGGCGGCGATCGCCACCCGCTGGCAACCCGCCGGACTCAGCGCGGCATCCGTGGCGACCACCGCAATGGTGGTGTTCAGCGGCCGATCTTGGGGCGCGTCTTGCGGATCCAGCGGAGAAGGCAGCCGGGCGAGCTCATCGAGCTGATCGGCCGGTGGCCGGGTGAGACCGAACTCGCCGGAAAGTTCCGCCATCCACGGCAGGCCGGTGGCCGGATCCACGACATTGCCGACGGAGTTCACCACCACCACGGCACCGACTGTCACACCGGAGGGCAGCTTGACCGACGCGGTCCCCACGCCACCCTTGAGGACGCCGGCGCGCGCCCCCACGCCCGCGCCAACTGTCCCGACCGCCAGCGACGCAGTGGCGCCCGGGTCCTGATCGCTGACCGCCGCGTCACAGGCCAAGTAGCCGAATTCGGCGGTGGGACGCTGCCCCCACCCGCCGACGGGCAGATCGAAAATTACTGCGCCCGGAACGATCGGCACCACACCGGTGCCCATCGCCACACCGCGCTGATGTTCCTCCAGCCAGCGCATGACACCGTCAGCGGCCGCCAGACCGTAGGCGCTGCCACCTGCCAATAGCACCGCGTCCACGAAGCGCACGCTGTTGACCGGGTCCAGTAAATCGGTCTCACGGGTTCCGGGCGCGCCACCGCGACAGTCGACCGCACCAACAGTTCCGGGCGGCGCCAGCACCACCGTGACACCCGATGCCCAACCGGCGCCGAGGGACGCGTCCGGATCCAGCCTTTGGTAATGCCCGACGCGGATGCCCCCGATGTCGGTGATGGAGCTCATCCAGCCGACTTCCCCATCAGGACCAGCACCAGATATTCCTGCAAAACGGTCAGCCACTGATAGACGTCGTAGTGGGCGGCCAGCGGATGGTCGGCGGGCAAGCGCTCGGGTCCGCGGGGGCCAACATCAAGCAGGACTCCCAGCGTCAGGCGCAGGTCGTTGACCGCGGCGACCCAGGCGTTGGCGCCGTCTTCCGTCAGCTCGAAGCGGCCCCCCTTCTCCGGAACCGTGTCCAATAGCTGCTGCGCGGTAGCGCGTTTGGCGTCGATGATGTCGGGCTCATGCAAGCTGCGCAACGCGGCATTGAGTGTCTCGGAGCTGTCGAGGGTCATTGGGTCGGTCTCGCCGGGTTTGTAGAAATCCGGCAGCAGCCGGCGCAGCGTCGGATCGCCCGGGCGCTGCGCATGGCCGGTCCGGATGCCGGTGATCTCCTCGAGTTCATCCGACGGCGCGGTGGATTCACGCTCATCCAACAAGCCGATCATCGCGCCGACCAAGTTTTTGAGCAGGGTCGCTTCGTGCGGAGCCAAGGACGACCGAAACCGAGGACCGTTGCGGGTTTCAACGCGCTTCCATTTGCGCACAGTGGATCCGGATACCCTCGAATCTCACCGGTCCTGCTGCATCGTCGCCCACAAACCGGCGGCGTGCAGTTTGGACACGTCGACTTCCATGGCCTCTCGGCTACCCGCTGACACCACAGCCCTACCTTCGTTGTGCACCTGCAACATCAATTTGGTGGCATGCGGTTCGCTGTAACCGAACAACTTTTGGAACACATAGGTCACATAGGTCATCAGGTTGACCGGATCGTCCCACACGATTGTCACCCACGGGCTAGCCGTGGCGTCTCGCGACGCAGACTCCTGCTGCCCGACCGAGCCGGGCTTAGCAGGGGCTGAGGCAACAACCATAGCCCTAGGATAGCGAGCCCCTCCCGTGGATACCGACTCCCCAACCGAACCGATACGGTGGCGGTGTGAACCACTCGGTCCTGGCTGGGCTGCTGACCGACAAGTACGAGATGACCATGCTGGCGGCCGCGCTGCGCGACGGCACCGCCGAGCGCCGGACGTCCTGGGAGGTCTTCGCCCGTCGGCTGCCCGCCGGCCGCAGATACGGGGTGGTGGCCGGGACCGGCCGCCTCCTGGAACTCTTGCCCCGGTTCGGCTTCGACGACCAAGCATGCGAGTTGCTGGCCCAATTCCTGGATCCAGACACCGTGGCTTACCTGCGCGACTTCCGGTTCAGCGGCGACATCGACGGCTATGCCGAAGGCGAGCTTTACTTCCCCGGGTCCCCCGTGCTCTCGGTACACGGCAGCTTCGCCGAATGCGTGCTGCTGGAGACTCTGGTGCTGTCGATCTTGAATCACGACTCAGCGATCGCCTCGGCCGCGGCCCGGATGGTCAGTGCCGCCGGCGATCGCCCCTTGATCGAAATGGGTTCGCGACGCACCCACGAGTGCGCCGCGGTCGCTGCCGCCCGAGCCGCATACATTGCCGGGTGCACCGGCTCCTCCAATCTGGAAGCCCGGCAACTCTACGGCGTCCCCGCCGAGGGCACCGCCGCGCACGCGTTCACCATGGTGCATATCAACCAGGACCGCACACCGGCCTTGGCCGAGCTGGCCGCGTTCCGGGCCCAGATCGACGCGCTCGGGCCGGACACCACGCTGCTCGTCGATACCTATGACGTGACGACCGGGGTGGCCAACGCCGTGGCCGCCGCGGGTACGGCTCTGGGCGCGGTCCGCATCGACTCCGGCGAGCTGGGTGTACTCGCCCGGCAGGCGCGCCAGCAACTCGACGCCTTGGGGGCCACCGAAACCCAAATCATGCTCTCGGGCGATCTGGACGAGTTCTCCATCGCCGCGCTGCGCGCGGAGCCGGTCGATCGCTACGGCGTCGGCACCTCGCTGGTCACCGGCTCGGGCGCACCAACGGCGAGCATGGTTTACAAACTTGTTGAGGTCGAAGGCATTCCGGTGCAGAAGCGCAGCAGCCAGAAGGAATCCCGCGGTGGTCGCAAGGAGGCGCTGCGGCTGGCGCGACCGACGGGAACCGTCACCGAGGAGATCGTGCACCCGGCCGGTCGACCGCCGGCCACCACGGGGCTACACCGGGTGTTGACGACACCGCTGGTTCGCAGCGGAAAGCCGATGGTCACCACCGATCCAGATACTCTCGCCGCAGCCCGAAAGCTGGTGGCGTCTGGGCTACGCAGCTTGCCTTGGGAGGGACTGAAATTGGCACCCGGCGAACCCGCCATCCCGACCCAGACCATCTCGGCCTGAGAGCCGGCTTGACCACGAGGGAGCAACCACGTCCCGTGCCCGAGTCTGCGTCCGTTCCCGAGCTGCTGGCGATTGCCGTGGCCGCAGTGGGTGGCAGCGAACGTCCCGGCCAGGTGGAGATGGCCGACGCTGTTGCGCGGTCATTCCAGTTCGGCGAGCACTTGGTTGTTCAGGCCGGCACCGGCACCGGCAAATCGCTGGCGTACCTGATTCCGGCGGTTGTGCGCGCGCTCGACGACAACGCACCCGTGGTGGTGTCTACCGCAACAATTGCGCTGCAGCGCCAGCTCGTCGATCGCGACCTACCCCGGCTGGCCGACGCACTCGCCGATGCACTCCCCCGCCAACCGCGGTTCGCGCTGCTCAAGGGGCGACGAAACTATCTATGTCTGAATAAGATCCACAGCGATGGCTCGACCTGCGATCCGGAAGCCGACGATCAGCCGCAAGAGGAACTCTTCAACCCGATGGCCGCCACCGCACTGGGCCGCGACGTGGCACGACTGACCGAATGGGCGTCCACCACCGACACCGGTGACCGCGACGACCTCAAGCCTGGGGTCGCTGAACGGTCCTGGTCCCAGGTCAGCGTCTCGGCGCGGGAATGCATCGGCGTGGCCCGCTGTCCCTACGGATCCGAGTGTTTCTCGGAACGTGCGCGCAGCCGCGCCGGTGGCGCCGACATCGTCGTCACCAACCACGCGTTGCTGGCCATCGATGCTGTCGCGGAATCGACAGTGCTGCCGGAACATTCGCTACTGGTCGTCGACGAGGCGCACGAGTTGACCGACCGGGTGACCTCGGTGGCCACCGCGGAACTGACCTCAGCCGCCCTCAGCGCGGCGACGCGGCGCATCGCGCGTCTGGTGAGTCCGGAGCTGACCCAGCGGTTGGATGCGGCATCGACCACCTTCGCCTCGGCCATTCACGACGGGACGCCCGGCCGCATCGACCACCTCGACGATGAGTTGGCGACCTACCTGACCGCGCTGCGCGATGCCGCCGCCGCGGCCCGCTCGGCGATCTCCGGCACCAGCGACGCCGCGGCCGCATCAGCGCGCGCCGAATCCGCCGCGGCGTTGGCCGACATCTCCGATACCGCGTCACGAATCCTGACCTCATTCACGCCGCCCATCCCCGACCGCACCGATGTGGTCTGGCTCGAACACGAGGAAAACCGGGGTTCGCCGCGGGCCGTACTGCGGGTAGCACCGCTGTCGGTGGCCGGGCTGCTGGCCGCCACGGTGTTCTCCCGATCGACGACGGTGTTGACCTCGGCAACGCTGACGGTGGGCGGAAGCTTCGATGCCATGGCCACGGCCTGGGGCCTGACCGAACCTAGGACCGACCCCAAAAGCGAAGCGGCCGAACAACGCACGCCGTGGCGTGGCCTCGACGTCGGATCACCGTTTCACCACGCCAAGTCGGGAATCCTCTATGTGGCCGCCCACCTCCCACCGCCCGGCCGGGAGGGAGCGGCTGCGGCCGAGCAGCTGACCGAAATCGCCGAGCTCATCACCGCGGCCGGTGGGCGCACCCTGGGCCTGTTCTCCTCGATGCGGGCGGCCCGCGCCGCAGCGGAAGCCATGCGGGAGCGGCTCTCGACACCGGTGCTGTGCCAGGGCGACGACAGCACCTCCGCACTTGTCGAGCAGTTCGCCGACGACGCCGCCACCTCGTTGTTCGGCACGTTGTCGCTGTGGCAGGGCGTCGACGTGCCCGGACCATCGTTGTCCCTGGTGCTGATCGACCGCATCCCATTTCCGCGCCCGGACGACCCGTTGCTCAGTGCCCGGCAACGGGCGGTGGCGGCCCGGGGCGGCAATGGTTTCATGGCCGTCGCGGCCAACCACGCGGCGCTGCTGCTGGCGCAGGGGGCGGGACGGCTGTTACGCCGCGTCACCGACCGGGGCGTGGTCGCAGTTCTGGACTCGCGGATGGCGACCGCCCGGTATGGGAGCTATCTGCGCGACTCGCTACCCCCGTTCTGGCAGACCATCAATGGCACCCAGGTTCGCCAGGCACTGCAGCGATTGGCCGAACTCGACGAGACCTAGCGGGTAGCGAGGGTGACCAGCCCGAGTTCGTTGCTGGCGGCCAGCATCGGATGGCGCGGAAGCACGCGCACCGTGTATCCCAGCGCACCCGCCATCGGCAGCGGAGTCGTCGTTGAGAAGACCTGGTTGCCCGCGTCGGCGTGACCGGCATAAGACATCTCGACGGTGACCGGGTCAACCAGAACATCGCCGGCGTCGACTCTGCCCAGCACCGCTTGCACCGTCACTTCATCGGGCGCCAGCCCGGCCAGTTGCACGATCGCGGTAAGAGTCAGCTTCGATCCCAGCAATGGGGTGTCGGGCAGCCCCGTGCTGTCGACGTCGGTGATCTCGATGCTGGGCCAGGCCGCTTCCACACGTCGGCGGTAGGCGGCCAACTCGCGGGCCGCCTGGTACTCGGTGCCGTCCTCGGCGGTGGCGATGGTCTTGCGCCGCGATTGTGCCGCTGGTGCATAATACCGCTCCGTGTAGTCGCGCACCATCCGCGACGCCAGCACCTTCGGGCCAAGTGTCTGCAAGGTGTGGCGCACCATCTCGATCCAGCGCGGCGGCACCCCCCGTTCGTCGCGCTCGTAGAACTTTGGCGCCACCGAATGCTCCAGCAGGTCGTAGAGTGCGCTGGCCTCCAGGTCGTCGCGTCGTTCCGGATCGGCCACCCCATCCGCAGACGGTATTTCCCAACCATTTTCGCCGTCGTACCATTCGTCCCACCAGCCGTCGCGAATGGACAGATTCAGCCCACCGTTGAGCGCACTCTTCATTCCTGAAGTGCCACAGGCTTCCAGCGGTCGCAGCGGATTGTTCAGCCAAATGTCGCAACCCCAGTACAGGAATCGGGCCATCGACATGTCGTAGTTGGGCAGGAAAGCGATGCGGTGCCGCACCTCTGGCCGGTCGGCAAAACGCACCACTTGCTGGATCAGCGCCTTGCCGCCGTCATCGGCCGGATGCGATTTTCCGGCAACAATCAGCTGTATCGGCCGTTGCGGATCCAGCAAGAGCTTTTCCAACCGATCCGAATCACGCAACATCAACGTCAGACGCTTATACGTCGGGACTCGGCGGGCAAAACCTACGGTCAACACATCAGGATCGAATGCCGTTGGTATCCAACCCAGTTCGGCCTCGGATGCACCTCGCTCCAGCCAGGACTGCCGCAGCCGCGCCCGCACGTCCTCCACCAGCAACGATCGCAGTTGGGAACGGATCCACCACAGATGGCCGGGGTCCACCTGATTCAGTCGTAGCCACACGGCGGGCATGCTGAACGAGTCCGAGCCGGCCAGTTCGCGACCGAGTTCCAGCCACTGGGGAGCCGCCCAGGTGCGCGCGTGCACACCGTTGGTGATCGATCCGATCGGCACGTCGTCATGATCGAATCCCGGCCACAACTCGTTGAACATGGCCCGGCTCACCCTGCCGTGCAACAGCGAGACGCCATTGGCGCGCTGCGCTAGGCGCAGGCCCATGTGGGCCATGTTGAACTTGGTGGGATCGTCTTCTGCGCCCAGGGCAAGGATGCGCTCGGTGGGCACCCCGGGCAGCAACGTGGGCTCGTCATCGGCGAAATAGCGCTGCACCATCTCCACCGGGAACCGGTCGATACCGGCGGGTACGGGCGTGTGCGTGGTGAACACCGTGCTGGAGCGCACCACCGTCAACGCGGTGTCGAAGTCCAGTCCCGCGTCGGTGATCAGCTCACGGATCCGCTCGGCGCCGAGGAATCCGGCGTGCCCCTCGTTCATGTGGAACACCTCGGGGGCGGGCAGGCCCTGGATTGCGGTGAATGCCCGAATGGCCCGAATCCCGCCGATGCCGGCCAGGATCTCCTGCTTGATGCGGTGTTCCTGATCGCCACCGTAGAGCCGGTCGGTGACGCTGCGTAGGTCGTGTTCGTTTTCTGGAACATCGGAGTCGAGCAGCAGCAGCGGAACCCGACCGACCTGCGCCACCCAGATCTGGGCCCGCAGCCGAGCCGAATCCGGCAACGTCAGCTCGACCAGCACTGGGTCGCCGTTGGCGTTGGTGAGCAGGCGCAACGGCAGGCCTTGCGGGTCCAGCGATGGATAGGTTTCCTGCTGCCAGCCGTCTGCGGTCAGCGACTGCCGAAAGTAGCCGGAACGGTAATACAGACCGACCGCGATCAGCGGCAACCCCAGATCGGAGGCGGCCTTGAGGTGGTCACCAGCCAGAATCCCCAGTCCGCCGGAGTAGTTGGGCAACACCTCGGCGACGCCGAATTCCATCGAGAAGTAGGCGATGCCGGTGGGCATCGCAACGCCGTCGGCCTCCTGCTGCTGGTACCACAGCGGACGGTTGAGGTAGTCGTTGAGATCGGCGGCAAGCGCGTCGAGTCGCCCCAGGAACTCTTCGTCGAGCGCCAGTTCATCGAGCCGCGCGGGCTTGACCGCGCCCAGCACCGCCACCGGGTCGTGGCCACAGCTGGTCCACAGCGCCGGATCGATGCTCGCGAACAGGTCTTGCGTCGGCTTTTCCCACGACCACCGCAGGTTCGTCGAAAGCTGGTAGAGCGCGGCCAGACGGTCGGGCAGATGCGTGCGGACGGTAAAGCGGCGAAGGGCTTTCACGCGAATAAACATTACTGAGGATTTCTAGGTGCGCACGGCTAGAGATCGACTGCTTGGGCCCCTCCGGTGTGGTCTGACACTAGGGTGGGTATGGGGCGCTAGGAGACGAGCAGACAGCGACACACGAAGAAACCCCGGCGACATCTGCTGGTAATCGTCCGGGGTGGTGAGCCAGGAACGGAGTGATCGGTGCCCGGTCGTGTCGAGATCGATAACGTCCAGCCCGTCGTCTCATGTGGCACATACCCCGCCAAAGCGGTGATCGGTGAGGTGATTCCGGTTAGCGCGTCGGTATGGCGGGAAGGTCACGAGGCGGTGGCCGCGACGCTGGTGGTGCGCTATTTGGGAGCGCGCTATCCGCAAGTCGCGGATGTACGAAGGATCCAGGCGGCTGCGGCCGCGGAAGCGGAGCTGAGCACCAGGCCGGCCGAACAGCAGCGGGTCAAGCCATTGCTGTTTCCGATGACCATGGGCGAAGAGCCCTTCGTCTTCCACGGTCAGTTCACCCCCGACAGCGTCGGGCTGTGGACGTTTCGCGTCGACGGCTGGGGTGACCCGATTCACAGCTGGCGGCACGGGCTGGTGGCCAAACTCGACGCCGGGCAGGGCGAGAGCGAGCTGTCCAACGACCTGCTGGTCGGCGCGGCGCTGCTGGAGCGCGCCGCGACCGGGGTGCCGCGCGCACAACGCTGGCCGCTGATGGAGGCCGCGGCAGCATTGCAGGCCCCGGGCGATCCGGTGACTCGCTCGGCCCTGGCGCTGACGCCCGAGATCGACGAAGTGCTCGAGCTGTATCCGCTGCGGGATCTGGTCACCCGCGGCGAGCAGCTCGGAGTCTGGGTCGATCGGCCCGTGGCGCGCTTCGGGGCCTGGTATGAGATGTTCCCCCGCTCGACCGGTGGTTGGGACGACGAGGGCAAGCCGGTGCACGGGACCTTCGCCACCGCGACGGCACAACTCCCCCGCATCGCGGGCATGGGATTCGACGTGGTCTACCTTCCGCCGATTCACCCGATCGGCAAGGTGCACCGCAAGGGCCCCAACAACAACCCCACCGCCGTACCCGGGGATGTCGGATCTCCGTGGGCGATCGGCAGCGACGAGGGTGGTCACGACGCGGTCCATCCGGACCTGGGCACCATCGACGACTTTGATGAGTTCGTGGCAACGGCACGCGATCTGGGCATGGAGGTCGCCCTGGATCTCGCGCTGCAGTGCGCTCCGGATCACCCATGGGCGCGTGAACACCGCAACTGGTTCACGGAGTTGCCGGACGGCACCATCGCCTACGCGGAGAATCCGCCGAAGAAGTACCAGGACATCTATCCGCTCAACTTCGACAACGACCCTGCCGGGCTCTACGCCGAAGTCTTGCGGGTGGTGCAATATTGGATCGACCATGGGGTCAAGTTCTTTCGAGTTGACAACCCGCACACCAAGCCGCCCAATTTCTGGGCTTGGCTGATCGACCAGATCAAGGCCGTCGACCCCGACGTCCTGTTCCTGTCCGAGGCGTTCACGCCGCCGGCCCGTCAGTACGGACTGGCCAAGCTCGGCTTCACCCAGTCCTACAGCTATTTCACCTGGCGGACCGCCAAGTGGGAGCTCACCGAATTCGGCAACGACATAGCCAAGCTCGCCGACTTCCGACGGCCCAACCTCTTCGTCAACACCCCCGACATCCTGCACGCCGTGCTGCAGCACCATGGCCCAGGCATGTTCGCCATCCGCGCGGTGCTGGCCGCCACCATGGGTCCCGCTTGGGGCGTGTACTCGGGCTATGAGTTGTTCGAGCACCGCGCCGTGCGCGAGGGCAGCGAGGAGTACCTGGACTCGGAGAAGTATGAACTGCGTCCTCGTGACTTCGCGGGTGCTCTCGCCGAGGGCAGATCACTGGAATCGTTCATCACACAGCTCAACGCGATTCGGCGACTGCATCCGGCACTGCAGCAGTTGCGCACGATCTACTTCCACCATGTCGACAATGACGCGTTGCTGGCCTACAGCAAGTTCGACCCGGCCACCGGCGACTGCGTTCTGGTGGTCGTGACGCTGAATGCCTTCACGCCCGAGGTGGCCACACTGTCGTTGGACATGCACGCATTGGGCATGGAGCCCTACGACCGGTTCTGGGTACGTGACGAAGTAACCGGCGAGGAATATCAGTGGGGGCAAACCAATTACATTCGCATCGATCCGGGCCGAGCGGTTGCCCACATCATCAACATGCCACTTATACCGGAACAATCTCGAATCACATTGCTACGCAGGAGGTGAGGGGCAGTGAGCAGAACCGACCAACTCGCCGGGACGCACCTGGCGCCCGAACCCAACGACTTGGCGCGCCTAGTCGCCGGTTCACACCACAATCCGCATGGCGTCCTGGGCGCCCACGAGTACGGCGACCACACTGTCATCCGTGCGTTTCGGCCGCACGCGGCAGAAGTGATCGCCATAGTCGGTGACGACCGGTTTCCGATGCAGCACATCGAGTCTGGCTTGTTCGCCGTCGCGCTGCCCTTTGTCGACCTCATCGACTACCGACTGCAAGTCAGCTATGAGAACTCGGAGCCGTTCACGGTTGCCGACGCGTACCGCTTCCTGCCCACCCTGGGCGAGGTGGACCTGCACCTGTTCGCCGAGGGCCGCCATGAGCGACTCTGGGAGGCGCTCGGCGCCCACCCCCGCTCGTTCACCACAGCCGACGGCGTGGTCCACGGGGTGTCCTTCGCGGTGTGGGCTCCCAACGCCGAGGGGGTCAGCCTGATCGGCGACTTCAACGGATGGAGCGGCAGTGAGGCTCCCATGCGGGTGTTGGGTTCCTCGGGGGTGTGGGAATTATTCTGGCCCGACTTCCCCGCCGACGGGCTCTACAAGTTCCGGGTACACGGAGCCGACGGTGTGGTCTCGGAGCGGGCCGACCCGTTCGCCTTCGGCACCGAAGTACCGCCCCAGACGGCATCGCGGGTAACCGTAAGCGACTACAGCTGGGACGACGGCGACTGGATGACCGAGCGTGCACAACGCAATCCGGTATTCGAGCCGATGAGCACCTACGAGGTCCACCTAGGTTCGTGGCGACCCGGCCTCAGCTATCGCCAGCTCGCCACGGAGCTGACGGATTACGTTGTGGCACATAAGTTCACTCACGTAGAGCTACTCCCCGTTGCAGAGCATCCGTTCGCCGGGTCGTGGGGATACCAGGTCACGTCCTACTACGCGCCGACATCCAGGTTCGGCACCCCCGACGACTTCCGAGCCTTGGTCGATGCACTGCACCAAGCGGGCATCGGGGTCATCGTGGACTGGGTGCCCGCGCACTTCCCCAAGGATGCATGGGCCCTAGGGCGGTTCGACGGGACACCGCTCTACGAACACTCGGACCCCAAAAGGGGTGAGCAACTAGACTGGGGAACTTACGTTTTCGACTTCGGCCGGCCTGAGGTGCGCAACTTCCTGGTGGCCAACGCGTTGTACTGGATCGAGCAGTTCCACATCGATGGCCTGCGGGTGGACGCGGTGGCGTCGATGCTGTATCTGGACTACTCCCGCCCGCAGGACGGCTGGACACCGAACATCTACGGAGGGCGAGAGAACCTGGAGGCGGTGCAGTTCCTGCAGGAAATGAATGCCACAGCGCACAAGGCAGCGCCGGGCATCGTCACCATTGCCGAGGAGTCCACCTCGTGGCCCGGGGTGACTCGACCAACCAGCATTGGCGGCCTGGGCTTCTCGATGAAATGGAACATGGGCTGGATGCACGACACGCTCGACTACGTCAGCCGCGATCCCATCTATCGCAGCTACCACCATCACGAGATGACGTTCTCGATGCTGTACGCGTTCAGCGAGAACTACGTGCTGCCGCTGAGTCACGATGAGGTGGTCCACGGCAAAGGCACGTTATGGGGCCGGATGCCGGGTAGCAATCACACCAAGGCCGCCGGCTTGCGGAGCCTGCTCGCCTACCAATGGGCCCACCCCGGCAAGCAACTGCTGTTCATGGGACAGGAGTTCGGTCAGCGCGCCGAGTGGTCCGAACAGCGCAGCCTGGACTGGTTCCAACTCGACGAGAATGGCTTCTCTAATGGCGTTTTGCGCTTGGTCCGCGACATCAACGAGATCTACTGCGACCATTGCGCATTGTGGAGTCAGGACACCACCCCGAGGGCTATTCCTGGATCGACGCCAACGACTCGGCGAACAATGTCTTGAGCTTCCTGCGGCATGGCAGCGACGGCTCGGTGATGGCCTGCATATTCAACTTCGCGGGTTCAGAACACAGCGACTATCGCCTCGGCCTGCCGATCGCCGGTCGTTGGCGTGAGGTGCTCAATACCGACGCAACGATCTACAACGGCTCAGGAGTCGGTAATTTCGGCGGCGTTGATGCCACCGCGGAGCCATGGCACGGTCGTCCGGCATCCGCGGTGCTGGTGCTGCCGCCCTCGTCGGCGCTGTGGCTGGAACCCGCCTAGCCGCGATCGACGCCGACGCCACCGCCACCCGCCCGGCATCAGCGGGGCGGTTGATGCTGCCGGCCGTCAGTAGAGCGCGCTGGCCAGGCTGCGCCGGCCCGCGATCACCTCGGGGTCGGCAGGGTCAAAGAGCTCGAACAGCTCGATCAGCCGAGTGCGCACCCTGGTGCGTTCGTCACCGGAGGTGCGTCGTACCAACGCAACCAGACGTTCGAATGCCCCGGTGACGTCCTGACTGAGGACTTGCACGTCGGCGGCCGCAAACGCCGCATCGACATCATCCGGAGCGGCGTCGGCAACAAGGACGGCATCGGGCCGCTGAGCGGTTGCCCGCGAAAGGAAGTCGATCTGACGAATGGCCGCCTTCGCTTCGACGCTGTTTGGATTGGCGTCCAGCACCGCCTGATACGACCCTCTTGCGGCGTCGAAGTCGCCTTCCTCGAGTTCCGCGCGGGCCTGGGCCACAGTTGGATCGACTTCCTCGGCATCCTCCGAACCCGCTACACCGCTTAGCTTTCCGTCGGTCGCCGACAGCAGAGAATCCACCCAGAGGCGCAGTTGCTCGGCAGGCTGGGGCCCCTGAAAGCTCGAAATCGGCTGCGCCGCAGCCAAAGCCACCACCGTTGGCACCGCTTGCACACCGAATATCTGAGCGACTCGAGGCACCACGTCGACGTTGACCGTGGCAAGCCGCCACTTGCCCATATCGGCGGCGGCAAGGCCGGACAGCGTGTCGACCAGTTCGACGCACACATCGCTGCGCGGTGACCACAGCACCACCACAACGGGCACTTCGTCGGACCGGCCAATCACCTCGTCTTCGAAGTTGGCCTCGGTGACCTCAACCACACCAGGCTGATCCGCGGGCGCCTTGCCGGAAGCGCCGCCTGCCGCGGTGTCTTGTTGGGCTCGTTGCTTGAGACCGGAAAGATCGACCGCACCTGCCAAGGCCGGCCCGATCGGAGGTCGGGGACGCGTCACGTGATCAAGTCTGTCACGCCACGTCGGCTACCGATCCACCCGGTCGCGGCGGTCTCACGACTGGCCAATTGAGTGCCCTGAATACGCCCACGGCGCCTGGGTCGCGGAATTATGACCAATCTCACACCACCCCTTGCCGGCTCGCATCCAACAACCTCGGCGAGCCCTCGGGAGGGCCTATCCGGCGCGCAGAATCAGGGCGTCGCCCTGCCCTCCGCCGCCACACAGCGCGGCGACCCCGTAGCCCGAACCGCGCCGTGCCAGCTCCAGCGCAACGTGCAGCGTGATGCGGGCCCCCGACATACCGATCGGGTGCCCGAAGGCGATCGCACCACCGTTGACGTTGACGATCTCCGGATCGAGTCCAAGTTCCTTGGTCGAGGCCAAGGCAACGGCGGCGAATGCCTCGTTGATCTCCACCACATCGAGCCGGTCGGCCGTGATGCCCTCTTTGTCCAGGGCCTTCTTGATCGCGTTGGCCGGCTGCGACTGCAGCGTCGAGTCCGGGCCCGCCGCCACACCGTGCGCACCGATCTCGACCAGCCAAGTCAGCCCCAATTCCTGGGCCTTTTCCTTGCTCATCACCACGACCGCGGCCGCACCGTCGGAAATCTGCGATGATGAGCCTGCGGTGACGGTGCCGTCCTTGCGAAACGCCGGCTTGAGGCCCGCCAGGGAATCGGCGGTGGTGTTGGCCCGGATTCCTTCGTCTTCGCTGAACTGCAGCGGATCGCCCTTGCGCTGAGGCACACTCACCGGCACCACTTCATCGGCGAAGACGCCATCTTTCCAGGCAGCTGCCGCTTTTTGATGCGACGCGGCCGAGTATTCGTCTTGCTGGCGCCGGGTGAAACCGTCCACGTCGTTGCGTTGCTCGGTGAGAGCGCCCATGGGCTGATCGGTGAAGGCGTCGTGCAGTCCGTCGTAGGCCATGTGGTCCAGCACGGTGACATCGCCGTATTTGTAGCCGGGCCTGCTATCCATCAGCAGATGAGGCGCCTTGGTCATGGATTCCTGACCACCGGCGACCACCACTTCGAACTCCCCGGCCCGAATGAGCTGGTCAGCCAGCGCGATGGCGTCGATGCCGGACAGACACATCTTGTTGATCGTCAGCGCGGGTACGTCCCAGCCGATGCCCGCCGCGACCGCGGCCTGCCGCGTGGGCATCTGTCCCGCGCCCGCCGTGAGCACCTGGCCCATGATCACGTACTCGACCAGTGAGGCCGGCACATTCCCCTTCTCCAAGGCTGCCTTGATGGCGATCGCGCCCAGGTCGCTCGCGCTGAAATCCTTCAGCGAACCCATCAACCGACCGATCGGTGTCCGGGCTCCAGCAACGATCACCGACGTCGTCATGACTACCTCCTAAGCGCAACGGAACGGCCGATCCGGCCAACCCGAAGAAGCAGATTCTCCGCTATGAGGTTACCGTTGTGTTATGACGACCGATCAAGTTGACGCCCGTCAGATTCTGGAAACCTCACTGGTGACCGGGCTCGATCACGTCGGCATCGCCGTCGCCGATCTAGATGCGGCCATCGAGTGGTACCACGACCACTTGGGGCTGATTCTAGTCCACGAGGAAGTCAACGACGACCAGGGAATCCGTGAGGCGATGCTGGCGGTGCCCAGCGCCCCCGAGACGACCCAAATCCAGTTGATGGCGCCGATCGACGAGTCGTCAGTGATCGCGAAGTTCCTGCAGAAGCGGGGTCCGGGCATCCAGCAGTTCGCCTGCCGGGTAAGCAATCTCGAGAAACTGAGCGAGCAGCTGCGGGCTCAGGGCATCCGTTTGGTCTACGAGACCCCTCGACGGGGCACCGCGGATTCGCGGATCAACTTCATCCACCCGAAGGACGCGGGTGGCGTCCTCATCGAACTGGTGGAGCCGGCCCGCAGGGTCTAAGACCACTTACGCGTCGGACTGCGAGTTGCGCGGCTTGCCCAGCACGACGTGTGCCAGTGCCGCCGGTCGTCCGCCGCTCCCGGTAGCTCAATCGGCCATACCACCACATGTGCAGTGCCCGAACGGATTTCGTGGTCGCACCCCGGACACCGATAGGTCTTGACGGCGCGGGCCGCCGCAATTGGGCGCACTTCGTAGTCGTAGCCGTCCGGCCCTGCCTCCACCCGGCGCAACATCGGTGAGAAGGACATCGGCCGCTGCCGGCGTGGGGATCCGCGGCGCCGAGCCATCCGGCCAGTCTAATCGCGGCGCTCAGAACAGCCGGTACTCGTCACTGTCCATCCCACGCATCTTGTCGTAATCCAATGTCACACAACGGATACCCCGGTCGGTGGCCAGAGTGCGGGCCTGTGGCTTGATCTGTTGAGCCGCGAACACGCCTTTCACCGGTGCCAGCACGCTGTCACGGTTGAGCAACTCGAGATAGCGGGTGAGCTGCTCCACACCGTCGATTTCACCGCGGCGCTTGATCTCCACCGCAACCGCTCCTCCGCTTTCATCGCGGCACAACAGGTCCACCGGCCCGATCGCGGTCATGTACTCCCGCCGGACCAGCGTGTACCCCTCCCCCAGCAGCTGAACATGCTCGGCGAGCAGCACCTGCAGGTGGGCCTCCACACCGTCCTTCACCAATCCGGGATCGACCCCCAGCTCGTGGCTGGAGTCGTGCTCGATTTCTTCGACGGAGATGCGCAGCTGTTCGCCACCTTTGTTGGTCACCACCCACACCGGTGAGTCGCCGCCGGGCTCTTCGGTCAACCAGCAGGGCGGACTCATCCAGTTCAACGGCTTATAGGCACGGTCGTCGGCATGCACGCTGACCGAACCATCGGCCTTGAACAACAGCAACCTGCGCGCGGACGGCAGATGTGCGGTGAGGCGGCCAACGTAGTCGACGGTGCATTGAGCAATGACTAGACGCACCCGAATCACCTTAGAGCGTGCCCGACAAATTAGGCTGACGCCACCATGCCGTCGACGAAGACCGGCCGAGACGGGCAGCAAGAAAGGCGCCAAGAGTGGCGCCACGAAGGGCGTTGCGCAGCGCCTGGGGCGGGTGCTCGAAAGGGTGACCCGTCAAAGCGGGCGGCTGCCGGAGACACCGGCGTACGGCTCATGGCTGCTCGGTCGGGTCTCGGAGAGCCAACAACGCCGACGGATACGCATCCAAACGATCCTGACGGTCATGGTCGTGGTCGCGAATCTGCTCGGGATCGCGGTGTCCATCCTGCTGGTGACCGTCGCAATCCCATCACCGAGCGTTTTCACCGAAGCACCGTGGTGGATCACGTTCGTGGTGGTGCCGTCCTACATCGTGGTTGCGCTGGCGCTGGGAACGTATTGGATCACCCGACGGACGGTGCTTGCCCTGCGATAGGCGATCGAGGAACGCCAGCCGACGCCGGAGGACGAGCGCAACACATTCCTGGCCGCGTGGCGAGTGGCCGTCGTCGACCTGATTCTGTGGGGATCCGGAGCGGTCCTGCTGACGACTCTGTATGGCATGGCCAACACCATGTTCATCCCACGGTTTCTGTTCGCCGTGACATTCTGCGGGGTGCTGGTCGCCACCGGCAGCTATCTGCTCACCGAGTTTGCCTTGCGTCCGGTCGCGGCTCAGGCGTTGGCGGCGGGGCCGCCGCCACGGCGATTGTCCTCGGGCATCATGGGCCGAACCATGATGGTGTGGCTGCTTGGTTCGGGAGTTCCGGTGGTCGGCATCGCCCTGGTAGCCATCTTCCAGATTGCGTTGCGCAACCTGTCGGAGACCCAGTTCGCGGTCGGGGTACTCATCGTGTCGATGGCAACGCTGATCTTCGGTTTCATCCTGATGTGGATCATGTCGTGGCTGACCGCGACACCGGTGCGCGTGGTCCGCGCGGCCCTCAATCGGGTGGCCAACGGCGACCTGCAGCGGGATCTGGTGGTCTTCGACGGGACAGAGCTCGGCGAGCTGCAACGCGGTTTCAACACGATGGTCGACGGCCTGCGCGAGCGTGAACGAGTGCGCGACCTGTTTGGCCGCCACGTCGGGCGCGAGGTGGCGATCGCCGCCGAACGGGAACGGCCCAAACTCGGCGGCGAAGAACGCCACGTCGCCGTGTTCTTCATCGACATCGTCGGCTCCACCAAATTGGTCACCAGCCAGCCGCCGGCCGATGTCGTCGCGCTGCTCAACCGGTTTTTCGCCGTGGTCGTCGACGAGGTGGATCGCCATCGCGGGCTGGTCAACAAATTCGAGGGCGACGCATCGCTGGCGATCTTCGGAGCGCCCAACCACCTCGAGCGACCCGAGGATCAGGCCCTGGCCGCGGCGCGAACCATCGCCGCACGGCTGGCCAGCGAAGTACCCGAATGCCAGGCGGGCATCGGCGTGACGGCAGGACAGGTGGTGACCGGCAACGTCGGTTCCAAGGAGCGCTTCGAGTACACGGTGATCGGCGAACCCGTCAACGAGGCCGCCCGCCTGTGCGAGCTCGCCAAAGACCACCCGGGCCGGTTGCTGGCGTCAGGGGCCGCACCCGACGGCGCCAGCCACGACGAACGTGCGCTCTGGTCTGTCGGCAAGACCGTGACACTACGCGGCCACGACCAACCCACCCGCCTGGCCGCACCCATCTGAAACCCATGGCGCTGGCATCCCACGCCACTTCCCGACAGGGATCCCATCAGCTCGAATGTGCTGACTGGCCAGCGGAACGCGACACACGGCGTCGGGATCATCTTCGGCCGGATACCTCGCTCAAGGAATTAGGCTGGCGCCACCATGGTGTCCACAACAGCAGTGGGGCAGCGCTTACGCCGAGTATTCGTGCAGGTAATCGACAAAGGTGACCAACTAACCGAGCCGCCCGCTTACGGCTCCTGGTTACTGGGGCAGGTGTTGGAAAACCAGCGCAGCCGGCGGATACGCATCCAAGTCATTCTGACCAGCGTCATCGTATTCGCGAATTTGGTCGGAATTGGCGTCGTCCTGTTGATAGCGATCGTCGCCATTCCGGCACCGAACGTGTTCACCGACGCACCGTGGTGGGTCACGTTCGTGGTGGCGCCAGCCTACATCGTGGTTGCGCTGGTGCTGGGGACGTATTGGATTACCCGACGAACCGTTCAGACGCTGCGCTGGGCGCTCGAGGAACGTCCGCCCAGCCACGCTGATGCGCGCAGCACTTTCCGAGTGCCGCGGCAAGTCGCGCTCGCCACCGCCACCTTGTGGGGCGTCGGGGCGGTGGCGTCGACGATCCTCTACGGCCTGGCCAACCCGTTGTTCATCCCGCGCTTTCTCTTCACGGTGAGTATTTGCGGGGTTCTCGTCGCCACCGGCGCCTATCTGCTCACCGAGTTCGCACTGCGTCCGGTCGCGGCGCAAGCGCTGGAGGCGGCCCCACCGCCGCAACGCTTCGCACCGGGAATCATGGGCCGAACGATGATGGTGTGGCTGCTCGGATCGGGCGGGCCTCTCGTCGGCATCAACCTGATGGCGATCTCCGAGTTGGTGAAGGGGAGCCTGACCAAGGTCCAGGTCGCTATCGGTGTAGTCATCGTGTCGACGGGCACATTGATCTTCGGTTTCATCCTGATGTGGATCATGTCGTGGCTGACCGCGACACCGGTGCGCGTGGTCCGTGCGGCCCTCAATCGGGTGGCCAACGGCGACCTGCAGCGGGATCTGGTGGTCTTCGACGGGACAGAGCTCGGCGAGCTGCAACGCGGTTTCAACACGATGGTCGACGGCCTGCGCGAGCGTGAACGAGTGCGCGACCTGTTTGGCCGCCACGTCGGGCGCGAGGTGGCGATCGCCGCCGAACGGGAACGGCCCAAACTCGGCGGCGAAGAACGCCACGTCGCCGTGGTTTTCATCGACATCGTCGGCTCCACCAAATTGGTCACCAGCCAGCCGCCGGCCGATGTCGTCGCGCTGCTCAACCGGTTTTTCGCGGTGGTCGTCGACGAGGTGGATCGCCATCGCGGGCTGGTCAACAAATTCGCCGGTGACGCATCGCTGGCGATCTTCGGAGCGCCCAACCACCTCGAGCGACCCGAGGATCAGGCCCTGGCCGCGGCGCGAACCATCGCCGCACGGCTGGCCAGCGAAGTACCCGAATGCCAGGCGGGCATCGGCGTGGCGGCAGGACAGGTGGTGACCGGCAACGTCGGTTCCAAGGAGCGCTTCGAGTACACGGTGATCGGCGAACCCGTCAACGAGGCCGCCCGCCTGTGCGAGCTCGCCAAAGACCACCCGGGCCGGTTGCTGGCGTCAGGGGCCGCACCCGACGGCGCCAGCCACGACGAACGTGCGCTCTGGTCTGTCGGCAAGACCGTGACACTACGCGGCCACGACCAACCCACCCGCCTGGCCGCACCCATCTGAAACCTGGCCGCGCTGGGAGTCCAGTTCCATACGACCACCCCGACTCCCTGTCCACACCGAGACGGACCCGGCGATGTGGCGAATAAATTCCTGCCTCAAACAGCCGTCAAGGAACTAGGCTTGCGCCACCATGGTCGCCACAAACACGGTAGTCCAGCGCTTGCGTCGAGCGTTGGAGAAGATTACCCAGCAGAGCGACCAGCTAACAGAAAACTATGCGTACGGCTCCCGGCTGCTCGGACAGTTGACGGAGACTCCACAACGCCGGCGAGTCCGCATCCAGCTCAGGCTGACCTCATCCATCATGGCCGCGAGCCTGGTCGCGATAGGTGTCGCGTTGCTGCTGGTGTTCGTGGCCATCCCAGAGCCCAACGTCATTACCGAGGCGCCGAGATGGCTCACCTTCGGCGTCGGAGCCGGATATGACGTGACGGCATTTGTGGTCGGAAGCTTCTGGATTACCTCCAACACCGTTCGGGCCCTGCGTTGGTACATCGAGGGCCGCCCGCCCAACCGCGCCGAGAGTCGTGAAACCTTCCTGGTTCCGTCCCGAATCGCGGCTGTCCACCTGTTCTTGTGGGGACTGGGGACGTTGTTGTTCACCACCCTCTACGGCCTGATCGACATCCGCTTTATCCCGAAATATCTCTTCTCGGTCAGCTTTTGCGGAATCTTGGTGGCCACCGGCAGCTACCTACTCACCGAGTTCGCCTTGCGGCCGCTGACCGCTCAAGCTCTTGAAACAGGCCCCCCACCCCGACGGATCGTCTCGGGCATCATGGGGCGAACCATCCTGATCTGGCTGCTCGGTTCGGGCGTGCCGGTCGTGGGCATCGCTTTACTGGCGGTGTTCGAAATCGCGTTGTTGCACCTCAGCGAGGTGGAATTCGCCGTGGGCGTATTGATTGCGTCCAGTGCAACCCTGGTCTTCGGGTTGTTGCTGATCGCGATCTCGGCGTGGCTGACGGCTACCCCGGTACGGGTCGTGCGCGCCGCACTCAAGCGCGTCGAACGAGGGGACCTACGGGGAGATGTTGTGGTCTTCGATGGCAGCGAACTCGGCGAGCTGCAGAGCGGCTTCAACTCCATGGTCGAGGGGCTGCGTGAGCGCGAACGCGTCCGCGACCTTTTCGGCCGCCACGTCGGACGCGAAGTTGCCGCGGCCGCGGAACGAAAGCCGCCGCAGCTGGGCGGCGAAGAGCGTTATGTTGCGGTTGTTTTCGTCGATATCATCGGCTCGACACAACTGGTGAGCAACCGGCCGGCCACAGACGTGGTGCAGTTGCTCAACCGATTTTTCGCGGTGATCGTCGATGAGATGGAGCGTCACCGCGGCCTGGTCAACAAATTCGAAGGTGACGCCTCCCTGGCTATCTTCGGTGCGCCAAATCCACTCGAGTGCCCCGAAGTCGCGGCATTGAGCGCCGCACGGGCCATCGCCGGGCGACTCTGCACCGAGGTGCCGGAGTGCCGGGCGGGCATCGGCGTGGCCGCAGGACAAGTGGTCGCCGGCGATGTCGGCGCCAATGAGCGGTTCGAATACACCGTGATCGGTGGACCGGTGAACGAGGCGGCCCGGCTGTGTGAACTGGCCAAATCGTATTCCGCCCGCCTAGTGGCATCCTCGGAAACGGTAGCCGGAGCGACCGAAACCGAACGTGCCCATTGGAATTTGGCGGAGACGGTGACACTTCGCGGCCGCGACCGGCCGACCCGCCTGGCCATCCCCGCCAGCAGCCCACGCCCATAGCCGTCGCCGGAGACCGCTGTCAGCTCACTTTGATGTCGTTTTCCGCCAGTCATGACGCTGCGCAGGTGTAATCCTCTAAGGGTGCACGAAGACTTCGAACGCTGCTATCGGGCGGTCCAATCCAAGGACGCCCGGTTTGACGGCTGGTTCGTGACCGCGGTGCTGACCACCCGGATCTACTGCCGGCCGAGTTGCCCCGTTCGCCCACCGTTCGCCCGCAACGTGCGGTTTCTTCCAACAGCCGCGGCAGCTCAACGTGAGGGCTTCCGGGCCTGCAAACGTTGCCGCCCTGACGCGTCACCGGGTTCGCCGGAATGGAACATGCGCGGCGACATCGTCGCCAGAGCGATGCGGTTGGTTGCCGACGGCACCGTGGACCGCGAAGGTGTCACCGGGCTTGCCGCGCGTCTGGGCTACACCACACGCCAGCTGGAACGCCTGCTGCAGGCTCAGGTCGGCGCCGGCCCCCTCGCGCTGGCCCGCGCCCAACGGATGCAGACCGCACGGGTGCTGATCGAGACTACCGATCTGCCCTTCGGCGACGTGGCGTTTGCGGCCGGGTTCTCCAGTATCCGGCAGTTCAATGACACCATCCGCCTGGTTTGCGACAGCACACCAACGGCGTTGCGTCGACACGCTGCCGCGCGGTTCGGCGCACCCGCCACCTCGCCGGGAACGGTATCCCTGCGCCTGCCGGTGCGAACCCCCTTTGCCTACCAGGGTGTCTTCGGCCACCTCGCCGCCGGGGCCGTGCCGGGTTGTGAGGAGGTCCGTGATGGTGCCTATCGACGCACGCTGCGACTGTCGTCCGGCAATGGCATCGTCACGCTGACACCCGCGCCCGACCACGTCCGGTGTCTACTGGTGCTCGACGATTTCTGCGACCTCGCGGCCGCCACGGCCAGATGCCGGCGCCTGCTCGATCTTGATGCCGACCCGGAGGCTGTTGTGGAGGCCCTCAGTGGCGACCCCGCTCTGAGCCCGGTAGTGGCCACGGCACCTGGGCAGCGCATACCCCGCACCGTGGACGAGGCAGAACTCGCCGCGCGCGCCGTGCTCGCACAACAGGTGTCGACCAAGGCTGCGCGTACCCACGCGGCCCGCCTGGTCACCGCCTACGGCCGACCCATCGACGATCAAGGCGGAACCTTGACTCATACCTCCCCGTCGGTGCAGGACCTGGCCGAAATCGACCCAATCCATCTGGCCGTCCCCAAGACCCGACAGCACACCTTGAGCATGATGGTCGACGCCATCGCCGACCGAAGGGTGAACCTGGACGCCGGATGCGACTGGACTCCGGCGCGAGAGCAGCTGCTCGATATCCCCGGAGTCCGCCCGTGGACCGCGGAAGTCATTGCCATGCGCGGGCTGGGCGACCCGGACGCGTTTCCGGTCGCAGACCTTGGCGTCCGGCTGGCCGCGAAACAGTTGGGCCTGCCCCAGCGTCAACCGGATCTACTGGACCGCAGTGCGCGCTGGCGTCCCTGGCGTTCGTATGCAACCCAACACCTTTGGACCACACTCGAGCATTCGGTAAACGATTGGCCACCACGGGAGGTTGCATGACTCACTACCGCATCATTGATAGCCCAATAGGACCGCTGACCCTGGCCGGGCATGACGGCGTGTTGACCAATCTGCGGATGGTCGACCAGACCTACGAACCTAGCCGCGTCGGGTGGGAAGTTGATGATGAGGCGTTCGCCGATGCGGTGAGCCAGCTCGACGCCTATTTCGCTGGTGAGCGTTTCGACTTCGATCTGGCGTTAGACCTGCGTGGGACCGAGTTCCAGCGACGCGTCTGGCAGGCACTGCTGACAATTCCCTACGGCGAAACCCGTTCGTATGGCGAAATTGCGGAGCGGATTGGTGCGCGGGGTGCGGCTCGTGCGGTTGGGCTGGCCAATGGCCGTAATCCGGTAGCGGTGATTGTTCCGTGCCATCGTGTGATTGGTGCCAGTGGGGGGCTTACTGGCTATGGGGGTGGCCTTGATCGGAAGCAGGCGTTGTTGGAGTTGGAGAGGGCGTGTGTGCCGGCGGATCTGACTGTGCGGGCGGATCTGACGTTATTCGATTGTTGACATACAAAAACACCCCCAGAGTATGGGGGTGTTTTTGTGTATGTTCGGCGGTGTCCTACTTTTCCACTCGAGCTGGGCAGTATCATCGGCGCTGACAGGCTTAGCTTCCGGGTTCGGAATGGGACCGGGCGTTTCCCTGTCGCTGTGGCCGCCGTAACTCTATTTAAATTTATGCTGATGGGGGGTGTGGTGTTCTTCGACAGTAATTGTCTAAGAACATGGATATGTGGTTGCGAAGCGTTTTTGTGTTGGTAAGTTTTCGGCCGGTTAGTGCCAGTTCCCTTCACACATTACTGTGCTTCCAGGTCTGACCTATCGAACCCGTGGTCTGCGGGGGGCCTTATCCCACCAAGTGGGTGAGAAACCTGATCTTGGAGAAGGTTTCCCGCTTAGATGCTTTCAGCGGTTATCCTTTCCGAACGTGGCTATCCAGCGGTGCCCCTGGTGGGACAACTGGTGTACCAGAGGTTCGTCCGTCCCGGTCCTCTCGTACTAGGGACAGGTTTCCTCAAGTTTCTGACGCGCGCGGCGGATAGAGACCGAACTGTCTCACGACGTTCTAAACCCAGCTCGCGTGCCGCTTTAATGGGCGAACAGCCCAACCCTTGGGACCTGCTCCAGCCCCAGGATGCGACGAGCCGACATCGAGGTGCCAAACCATCCCGTCGATATGGACTCTTGGGGAAGATCAGCCTGTTATCCCCGGGGTACCTTTTATCCGTTGAGCGACACCCCTTCCACTCAGAGGTGCCGGATCACTAGTCCCGACTTTCGTCCCTGCTTGACTTGTAGGTCTCGCAGTCAAGCTCCCTTGTGCACTTACACTCGTCACCTGATTGCCGTCCAGGTTGAGGGAACCTTTGGACGCCTCCGTTACATTTTAGGAGGCAACCGCCCCAGTTAAACTACCCGCCAGGCACTGTCCGTGAACCCGGTTCAGGGTTCGACGTTAGGTGTCCAATACGATCAGAGTGGTATTTCAACAATGACTCCGCCCCAACTGGCGTTGGAGTTTCACAGTCTCCCACCTATCCTACACAAACCGAACCGAACACCAATACCAAGTTGTAGTGAAGGTCCCGGGGTCTTTTCGTCCTGCCGCGCGTAACGAGCATCTTTACTCGTAGTGCAATTTCGCCGAGTCTATGGTTGAGACAGTTGGGAAGTCGTTACGCCATTCGTGCAGGTCGGAACTTACCCGACAAGGAATTTCGCTACCTTAGGATGGTTATAGTTACCACCGCCGTTTACTGGGGCTTAAATTCTCCGCTTCACCCTTACGAATTAACGGGTCCTCTTAACCTTCCAGCACCGGGCAGGCGTCAGTCCGTATACATCGTCTTGCGACTTCGCACGGACCTGTGTTTTTAGTAAACAGTCGCTCCCCACTGGTTTCTGCGACCGAATCCCGCTCCCACCGCAAGGGTGTTCACGGTATTCCGGTCCCCCTTTTCCCGAAGTTACGGGGGCATTTTGCCGAGTTCCTTAACCATAGTTATCTCGTACGCCTTGGTATTCTCTACCTGACCACCTGTGTTGGTTTGGGGTACGGGCCGTGTGTGTGCTCGCTAGAGGCTTTTCTTGGCAGCAGAGGATGACCGAATTCGCCTCAATCGGCTATGCATCACCTCTCAGGATTGATGAGCGACGGATTTGCCTATCGCTCTCCCTACGGGCTTGCCCCAGTATTACCACTGACTGGTACGGCTGCCTTCCTGCGTCACCCCATCGCTTGACTACTACCAACGAAGGTTCCACGCAGCCCCGGAACTCCACGCCCCCGAAGAGGAATGATCGACCCGGTTTTGAGTGGTTAGTACCGCTGATTCATCACGGGCGCGCACACACGGGTACGGGAATATCAACCCGTTGTCCATCGACTACGCCTGTCGGCCTCGCCTTAGGTCCCGACTCACCCTGGGCGGACTGGCCTGGCCCAGGAACCCTTGGTCTTTCGGCGGGCAAGGTTCTCACTTGCCTTATCGCTACTCATGCCTGCATTCTCACTCCCCCATCCTCCACCACCGGTTACCCTGCAGCTTCGCTGAATGAGGGACGCTCCCCTACCCAACCTTGCGGTTGTCGCGGCTTCGGCGGTGTGCTTGAGCCCCGCTACATTATCGGCGCACAATCACTTGACCAGTGAGCTATTACGCACTCTTTCAAGGGTGGCTGCTTCTAAGCCAACCTCCTGGTTGTCTCTGCGACTGCACATCCTTTTCCACTTAGCACACGCTTTGGGGCCTTAGCCGGCGATCTGGGCTGTTTCCCTCTCGACGTACGGAGCTTATCCCCCGCCGTCTCACTGCCACGCTTCACACCACGGCATTCGGAGTTTGGCTGACGTCAGTAACCTGGTAGGGCCCATCGGCCATCCAGTAGCTCTACCTCCGTGGTGAAACACGCAACGCTGCACCTAAATGCATTTCGGGGAGAACCAGCTATCACGGAGTTTGATTGGCCTTTCACCCCTACCCACAGCTCATCCCCTCAGTCTTCAACCTAAGTGGGTTCGGGCCTCCACGCGGTCTTACCCGCGCTTCACCCTGGCCATGGGTAGATCACTCCGCTTCGGGTCCAGAACATGCCACTACACCCCTTACGGGGATACGCCCTATTCAGACTCGCTTTCGCTGCGGCTACCCCACTCGGGTTAACCTCGCGACATGTCCCTGACTCGCAGGCTCATTCTTCAAAAGGCACGCCATCACCCCACGAGGAGGCTCTGACGGATTGTAGGCGCACAGTTTCAGGTACTCTTTCACTCCCCTCCCGGGGTACTTTTCACCATTCCCTCACGGTACTAATCCGCTATCGGTCATCGAGTAGTATTTAGGCTTACCGGGTGGTCCCGGCAGATTCACAGCAGATTCCACGGGCCCGCTGCTACTCGGGAGTTGATACTAGGCAGCTGCCGGGTTTTCACGTACCGGGCTCTCACCGTCTACGGCAGACCATCCCAGGCCATTTCCGTTAACTGCGACACTTTCTGACTGCCTCTCAGCCAGGTAGAACTGAGACATATCATTCCCACAACCCCGCACACACAACCCCTACCCGGTTAAACATGCGTGCGGTTTAGCCATTTTCCGCGTTCGCTCGCCACTACTTACGGAATCACAATTGTTTTCTTTTCCTACGGGTACTGAGATGTTTCACTTCCCCGCGTTCCCCCCGCACCCTATATATTCAGGTGCGGGTAACACGACATCACTCGTGCTGGGTTTCCCCATTCGGAAATCCTCGGATCCACGCTAGGTTGACAGCTCCCCGAGGCATATCGCAGCCTCCCACGTCCTTCATCGGCTCTCGATGCCAAGGCATCCACCATGCGCCCTTAGACACTTATAAACACAAAAACCAAAGAATAAAATTGCACAAGAGAACACGCCACCAAAAGGCAGCGCATCCAATTGATGCTCGCAACCACTATCCAATTCTCAAACACCACACCCCACCACCAAGATGGTGGGACAACATCCCGAAACCAACAGAGATGTTGCCTCAGGACCCAATAGTGTGTCTGGCTTGCTTGTTGTTGTGCACCCGGCTTCCGTCCACTACAGACGAGAACCCCTCACGGCTTACACTCCACCAATTGGAGTGTATCTCGTGGTGCTCCTTAGAAAGGAGGTGATCCAGCCGCACCTTCCGGTACGGCTACCTTGTTACGACTTCGTCCCAATCGCCGATCCCACCTTCGACAGCTCCCTCCCAAAGGGTTAGGCCACTGGCTTCGGGTGTTACCGACTTTCATGACGTGACGGGCGGTGTGTACAAGGCCCGGGAACGTATTCACCGCAGCGTTGCTGATCTGCGATTACTAGCGACTCCGACTTCACGGGGTCGAGTTGCAGACCCCGATCCGAACTGAGACCGGCTTTAAAGGATTCGCTTAACCTCGCGGCATCGCAGCCCTTTGTACCGGCCATTGTAGCATGTGTGAAGCCCTGGACATAAGGGGCATGATGACTTGACGTCATCCCCACCTTCCTCCGAGTTGACCCCGGCAGTCTCTCACGAGTCCCCACCATTACGTGCTGGCAACATGAGACAAGGGTTGCGCTCGTTGCGGGACTTAACCCAACATCTCACGACACGAGCTGACGACAGCCATGCACCACCTGCACACAGGCCACAAGGGAACGCCTATCTCTAGACGCGTCCTGTGCATGTCAAACCCAGGTAAGGTTCTTCGCGTTGCATCGAATTAATCCACATGCTCCGCCGCTTGTGCGGGCCCCCGTCAATTCCTTTGAGTTTTAGCCTTGCGGCCGTACTCCCCAGGCGGGGTACTTAATGCGTTAGCTACGGCACGGATCCCAAGGAAGGAAACCCACACCTAGTACCCACCGTTTACGGCGTGGACTACCAGGGTATCTAATCCTGTTCGCTCCCCACGCTTTCGCTCCTCAGCGTCAGTTACTGCCCAGAGACCCGCCTTCGCCACCGGTGTTCCTCCTGATATCTGCGCATTCCACCGCTACACCAGGAATTCCAATCTCCCCTGCAGTACTCTAGTCTGCCCGTATCGCCCGCACGCTCACAGTTAAGCCGTGAGATTTCACGAACAACGCGACAAACCACCTACGAGCTCTTTACGCCCAGTAATTCCGGACAACGCTCGCACCCTACGTATTACCGCGGCTGCTGGCACGTAGTTGGCCGGTGCTTCTTCTCCATCTACCGTCAATCCGAGAAAACCCGAACCTTCGTCGATAGTGAAAGAGGTTTACAACCCGAAGGCCGTCATCCCCCACGCGGCGTCGCTGCATCAGGCTTGCGCCCATTGTGCAATATTCCCCACTGCTGCCTCCCGTAGGAGTCTGGGCCGTATCTCAGTCCCAGTGTGGCCGGACACCCTCTCAGGCCGGCTACCCGTCGTCGCCTTGGTAGGCCGTTACCCCACCAACAAGCTGATAGGCCGCGGGCCCATCCCACACCGCAAAAGCTTTCCACCACAGGACATGAATCCCGTGGTCCTATCCGGTATTAGACCCAGTTTCCCAGGCTTATCCCGAAGTGCAGGGCAGATCGCCCACGTGTTACTCACCCGTTCGCCACTCGAGTGTCTCCGAAGAGACCTTTCCGTTCGACTTGCATGTGTTAAGCACGCCGCCAGCGTTCGTCCTGAGCCAGGATCAAACTCTCCAAACAAAAACCCCTCGATAACGAGGTGAATTCACAATCAGAGATACCTAACAAGACGCCAATCAACTGGCATCTAAAAAACGACTACTCCCTCACACGGGAGTGATAAGGTGTAGTCAAAAAAACAACAACAAAACATAACACCAAACACACTATTGAGTTCTCAAACAACATTTCGTACTTGCACTCGCCCCTCTTCGGGGCAGCCACACCAGCCTAATACAGATCCGGCAGAAAAGTCAAACTCGGATTTTCGATCTTCTCAGTGAAGTCCGCGCCTTCGAGCTTGGCCTTGGCTACTGTACACGCTCAATCTCCGCTCCCAAAATCCCCAGGTACTCGACGAAAAGTGGGTAGCCACGGTCGATGTGGAACACGTCGTGCACCTCGGTATCGCCGTCAGCGACCAAGCCCGCCAACACCAAACCGGCGCCGGCGCGGATGTCGGAACACCAGACTGGAGCGCTCGACAACTGAGGCAGACCACGCACCACGGCATGGTGTCCGTCGGTGCGGGCATCCGCTCCCAGCCTGATCATCTCTTCGACGAATCGGAACCTGGCCTCGAACACGTTCTCGGTGATCATCGACGTGCCGTCGGCGATCGACGCCAGTGCGATCGCCATTGGCTGCAAATCGGTCGGAAACCCCGGAAACGGCAAGGTCGCGACATTGACAGCCTTGGGCCGCTCGTACTGCACGATGCGAAAACTGTCGTCGGTCTGCGTAACGGTGGCACCGGCGTCGTACAACTTGTGTAAAACCAGCTGCAGATGCGATGGATCGATACCCGTCACGGTGATGTCGCCACGGGTCATCGCCGCAGCGATACCCCAGGTAGCGGCGACGATGCGGTCGCCAATCACGCGGTGCTCGGTCGGGTGTAACCGGGGAACGCCGGTAATCGTCATCGTCGGCGAGCCGGCACCCTCGATCTGCGCCCCCATCTGATTGAGCATCGTGCACAGGTCAACCACATCGGGCTCGCGCGCCGCATTGTGGATGGTCGTCACGCCCTCGGCGACCACCGCGGCCATCAAGATGTTCTCGGTAGCCCCGACCGAGGGGAATTCCAGCTGAATCTCCGCGCCGCGCAGGGTGTCTGCCTGGGCCACCACACACCCATGCTCGATATTGCACTGCGCGCCCAGTTGACGCAGGCCAGCCTGGTGCATGTCCAACGGCCGGGACCCGATCGCATCTCCGCCCGGCAGCGCAACCTTGGCCCGTTTACATCGTCCAACCAGGGGTCCGAGCACACATACGGAAGCCCGAAACTGCCGCACCGCCGCGAAGTCTGCGTCGTATTTCGGCTCGTCGGGCGAGGTAATGCGGGCCACATCTCCGTCGAGTTCGACGGTGGCGCCGAGCCCGCGCAACACCTCTGCCATCAGCGGCACATCGAGGATGTCGGGGCAGTTGGTGATTGTGCTGGTTCCCTCGGCCAGCAGCGTCGCTGCCATGAGCTTGAGCACACTGTTTTTAGCGCCCCCAACAGCGACTTCGCCTGACAACCGGTTCCCACCGGTGACCACGAATCGCTCCGCCACCCGCGTCAGTCTAGTGAAGCGCTATCAGCTTGTCAGTCAACCAGGTAAGTCATCCGGGTACCGTTTGATCATGGCGATCCATCTGACCCGTATCTACACCCGGACCGGCGACGACGGAACGACAGGATTGAGTGACTTCTCCAGGGTTTCCAAGAACGATCCGCGCCTGGTGGCCTACGCAGACTGTGACGAAGCCAACTCCGCGATCGGCGTCGCAGTCGCGATGGGCAGCCCCGATCCACAACTCGCCGACGTGTTGCGGCAGCTCCAAAACGACTTGTTCGACGCCGGCGCGGACCTGTCTACACCGCTGAAACGCTCCCAAGACCAGCCAGAGCACGCTGCGCTGCGCATCACCGAGGCCTACATCGAACGGCTCGAGGGCTGGTGTGACAAATATAACGAGACCCTGCCCGCCTTGAATTCCTTTGTGCTGCCGGGTGGTTCGCCTTTGTCCGCACTGCTGCACGTCGCCCGGACAGTCGCACGGCGGGCCGAGAGGTCAGCCTGGGCCGCTGTCGAAGCGGACCCCGAAGGCGTCAGTGCGCTGCCCGCGAAATATCTGAACCGGCTCTCGGATCTGCTGTTTATTCTGGCGCGAGCCGCCAACCCGGACGGCGACGTGCTGTGGCGACCGGGCGGCAACAGGCCCAGCGCCGGATAGATCAGAAGCTAAGCGCTCCAACAGGAACTGCCGACCGGTGCGTCGAGCAGCCACTGTTCGGGCCGCTACTCACCGCGCGAACGAGAGCCGTCAGCGGCTCCGCTTTTGGGCACGAGGCGAAGGACGAGACTCGAGCCAAGACAGAAATGCGGTCAACGCACCCTGATCGAGCGCGAGTTCGGAGCCGGGTCTGCGGTCCTGGGTGCTGTCGCGCAGTTCGAGAACCACGATCTTGTCGGTCATGATGTCGTACTCGTCGCCGTGGGGTCCCCGCCGAGCGATGATCTCGACACCTCGTCGGCTGAGCCGCCGATCCGGCCATAAGCGCAAACTCGACAAGCGGTAGAACCGCGCCTCGCCGCCGCGGTAGCGGATGACGCCGTGACGCCACCCGTGTCCTCCGATAGCCGGGATATCACGCATTATCCCGGCGGTGCCGCCCTGGCGCAGCTTCCATAACCGGTAGCTCAGGGCAAGCACCGCCATACCCAACAGGACAACCAGCACGACCATGCCAACCATGGGCGCGCTCACCAGGCTGTTAGTCGATCGCGCCGACGGCGCGCAATCTAGCGCGACCCCTGGCGGCGGTACGGGGATCGTCGGATTCGGAGTCCTGCCTGGCCACAGCCTCATCGATCTCGGACTCGAACTCCGCGGATTCAGCCAGAATGCTGACCCCGGCGTCGGTCACCGACATGAAGCCACCGTCCACTGCGATCCGCAGATCCTTGTCGCCATCGCGTTCAACGCGCACCATCGCGTCGTCGACCAACTGGGCCACCAACGGGATATGGTTCGTCAGAATTCCGATCTCACCGACGGTAGTGCGGGTGAAAAGAAACGTTCCCGCGCCCGACCAGATCTTCCGATCAACAGCAACGATCTCGACGTTCAATTCGGCCATGTCACACCACCTTTCGACTTAGCAGGAGACCAGCCACTACAGTTTGGCGCCGAGGCTCTCGGCCTTCTTAGCCAAGTCGTCGAGCCCACCGATGAGGAAGAACGCTTGCTCGGGCACGTGGTCGAACTCGCCCTTGCACAACCGGTCAAACGCTTCGATGGTCTCCTTGACCGGCACCGTCGAACCCGGCTGACCAGTGAACTGCTCGGCCGCCATCATGTTCTGGGACAGGAACCGCTCGATCCGGCGGGCCCGGTTGACCAGCTGCTTGTCCTCTTCGGACAGCTCGTCGATACCCAGAATCGCGATGATGTCCTGAAGGTCCTTGTAGCGCTGCAGGATTCGGATGACTTCCTGCGCCACCCGATAGTGCTCGTCACCAACCACACCGGGGTCCAGGATGGTCGAGCTGGATGCCAGCGGGTCCACCGCGGGGAAGATGCCCTTGGAGAACACCGCACGCGAGAGCTCGGTGGTGGCGTCCAGGTGCGCGAACGTGGTGGCCGGCGCCGGGTCGGTGTAGTCGTCAGCGGGCACATAGACGGCCTGCATCGACGTAATCGAGCGTCCCCGCGTCGAAGTGATTCGCTCCTGCAGCTCGCCCATCTCGTCAGCCAGCGTGGGCTGGTACCCCACGGCTGACGGCATGCGGCCCAGCAGTGTGGACACCTCCGAGCCGGCCTGGGTGAACCGGAAGATGTTGTCGATGAACAGCAGCACGTCCTGGCCGGCCTCATCGCGGAACCACTCCGCCATGGTCAGCGCGGACAGCGCAACCCGCATACGGGTGCCGGGCGGCTCGTCCATCTGGCCGAACACCAGCGCGGTGTCCTTGAGCACGTTGGCTTCCTGGAGCTCGACCCACAGGTCGTTGCCCTCACGGGTGCGCTCCCCCACGCCGGCGAACACCGAAGTACCACCGAAGTTGCGGGCGATACGGTTGATCATCTCCTGGATTAGCACCGTCTTGCCCACGCCGGCACCACCGAACAGCGCGATCTTGCCACCACGCACATACGGAGTCAGCAGGTCGACGACCTTCAGGCCGGTCTCCAGCATCTCGGTGCGGGGCTCGAGGTCCTCGAAGGCCGGCGGCTTGCGGTGAATCGACCAGTGCTCGAAGTCTTCTCCGTAGCCGGGTTCGTCCAAGCAGTCCCCGAGCGCGTTGAAAACGTGCCCCTTGACGCTTTCACCAACCGGAACCGAGATCGGCCGCCCCGTGTCAGTGACCTCCGTACCACGGACCAGGCCGTCGGTGGGCTGCAACGAAATCGTGCGCACCAAGCTGTCGCCGAGGTGCTGCGCCACCTCCAACGTGAGGGTCTTCGCGAGCGACCCGAAGTCGATCTTTGCGTGCAGAGCGTTGAACAGCTCGGGAACGGACCCGCGGGGGAACTCGACGTCGACGACGGGCCCGGTGACCCGCACCACGCGGCCGCTGGTCTCTGAACTTGCAGACTTGTCAGTCTTTTCGGCTGTAACAGTCATATCTTTCTTCGCTTCCTCGTGGGCCTGTCTAGCGAGCGTCCGCCAGCGCGTTTGCGCCACCGACGATTTCGCTAATCTCCTGGGTGATCTGGGCCTGGCGCTCCCGGTTTGCCATCAGTGTCAGCGCCTTGATCAGGTCGTCGGCGTTATCGGTCGCCGACTTCATCGCCCGCTGACGCGACGCTAGCTCCGACGCCGCGGATTCGAGCATTGCCGCATACACGCGGGTAGTCAGATACCTCGGCAAAAGAGACTCGAACAGCGTGGTCGCATCCGGTTCAAATGAGTACAGCGTCCGCGGGCCGGTTTCCTCGACATATTCCACGACCATGGGCGCCATCCGGCGGGCCTCCGTCGACTGCGACAACATCGATTTGAACTCGGTAAACACAATGTGCAGTTCGTCGACGCTCTGCTCGTTGTTGGTCTGCAGGTCCTCGCCTTCGCCAGCACCCAGCATGAACGCATCTACCAGGGTGGAAGCGATCTCCGCGGCGTTCTCGTACTTGGGCTGCTCGGAGAAACCCGTCCACGATTGGGCGATGTCCCAATTGCGGAAGGTGTAGTACGCCAACGCCTTGCGGCCCACAACATAGAGAACCGGTTGCTTGCCCTCGTCACGCAGCAGCGAGAAGAGCTCCTCGGACCGCCGGAAGACATTGGCGTTGTACGCACCGCAAAGACCGCGGTCAGACGACACCACCAAGACCCCCGCCCGCTTCGGCTGGGGGTGCTCGACCAGCAACGGATGGTCCAGAGCGGCGTCGGCGGCCAAAGTGGTGAGCATCTGTGTGATCTGGTCGGCGTAAGGCCGGACGGACTCGAGTCGAGCCTGCGCCCTGGCGATGCGCGACGTCGCGATCAGCTCCTGAGCCTTGGTGATCTTCTTGATCGATCCGGCCGAGCGGATCCGTCCACGCAGTTCGCGAAGTGTGGCAGCCATCTCATATACCTACGTGTGCTATTTCTTCTTCTGCGGCGCGGGCTTCTTGACCTTCACCGATTCTTTGCCCAGATCTTCCTCACCCATGGCCTCGACATGCTCGTCGGGGACCACCGATTCACCAGTGGACGACGCGAAGCCCTTCTTGAAGTGGTTGATCACCTTGGTCAGGGCTTCCACGGTCTCCTCAGTGAGCTTCTGCGTGTCGCGAATGGTGCTCAGCAGGTTCTCTTCGGAGGCCCGAATGTGATCCAGCAGTTCGGTTTCGAAGCGCCGGACGTCCTCGACGGGCACCGAGTCCAGGTGACCGCCGGTACCCAGGAAGATGGAGATGACCTGCTCTTCGACCGGCATCGGCTGGTACTGCGGCTGCTTGAGCAGCGCGACCAGCCGGGCGCCGCGGTCCAGCTGCGCCTTCGACGTGGCGTCCAGGTCGGAAGCGAAAGCGGCGAAGGCTTCCAGCTCACGGTACTGCGACAGATCCAGACGGAGGCTTCCCGCCACCTCTTTCATTGCCTTGATCTGGGCCGCACCACCGACGCGGGACACCGAGACACCGACGTTGATGGCCGGGCGAACGCCCTGGTTGAACAGGTCGGTCTCGAGGAAGCACTGGCCGTCGGTGATCGAAATGACGTTGGTGGGGATGTAGGCCGAAATGTCGTTGGCCTTGGTCTCGATGATCGGAAGACCGGTCAACGAGCCGCCACCGAGTTCGTCGGACAGCTTCGCGCAGCGCTCCAGGAGCCGCGAGTGCAGATAGAACACGTCGCCCGGATATGCCTCACGGCCAGGCGGACGGCGCAGCAGCAGCGAGATCGCCCGGTATGCCTCAGCCTGCTTGGTCAGGTCGTCGAAGACGATCAGGACGTGCTTACCGTCGTACATCCAGTGCTGAGCGACAGCCGAACCAGTGTATGGGGCAAGCCATTTGAAGCCGGCGGAGTCGGACGCGGGCGCCGCGACGATGGTCGTGTAGTCCATCGCGCCGCCCTCTTCCAGGGCGCGCCGCACCGAAGCGATCGTGGTGCCCTTCTGCCCGACGGCCACGTATACGCAGCGCACCTGCTTCTTGGGATCACCGGTCTCCCAGTTCTGGCGCTGGTTGAGGATGGTGTCGACGCAGACCGCGGTCTTGCCGGTCTTGCGGTCGCCGATGATCAGCTGGCGCTGACCGCGGCCGATCGGGGTCATGGCGTCGATCGCCTTGATACCGGTCTGCAGCGGCTCCTTGACGCTTTGACGCTGGACCACCGACGGCGCCTGCAGCTCGAGGGCGCGCCGCGTCTCGGCCTCGATGTCTCCGCGGCCATCAATCGGCTGACCGAGCGGGTTGATCACCCGGCCCAAGAACGCGTCGCCGACGGGAACCGACAAGACTTCGCCGGTGCGCTTGACCTGCTGGCCTTCTTCGATGTTTTCGAAGTTACCCAGGATCACCGCGCCAACACTGTGTTCGTCGAGGTTGAGGGCCACGCCGAGCACACCGCCGGGGAACTCGAGCAGCTCCTGAGTCATCACGGACGGTAAACCTTCGACGTGCGCGATACCGTCCCCGGCGTCGACAACGGTGCCGACTTCCTCCCGGGAGGTATCCGAGGTGAAGGAGCCTACGTACTCTTCGATCGCGCTCTGAATGTCATTAGCGGAGATTGTCAACTCGGCCATGGCTGCTGTCTTCCTACTTTTGGGTTGTGCTGGCTAGTTCGTGTTCAGTCGGGCTTCGTCATCAATCAGGCAACTGAGCCTCGGCAGCGGTCAAACGCGACGAGAGCGTTCCGTCGATCACTTCGTCACCCACGGCAATCGACAGACCCCCAACAAGGTGGGATCCGTTTGAAGCTGCACGGTCACGGGGTGACCGTAGATGCGACTCAGCACCTCAGTAACGCGGGTGCGCTGTGCATCGCTGAGCTCGGCGGCCGCGCTGACTTGTGCGACAACCTCCCCGCGGCGGGCCACGGCCACCTCGGCCAGCAGCAGCGCCGCGTCCTCGGCCGGCTGACCTCGCAGGAGTTCGACCGTCTGAGACAGCAATGCGACGGCAATCGGATTGACGCTGCCCGCGCTGTCGAGGACTTTGCGCAGCAATCCAACTCGGCCCTCGGCCGGAACCACATAGTCGCCGAGCAGGATGGAAAGGCGCGGTTGCGCGTCCAAGATGCGGGAGAACCGGAACAGCTGGTCCTCGACCTCGTCGACCTGTCCGTCACGCTGGGCGACTTCCAGTAGGGCCTGCCGAGACACGTGCTCGATCGCGTCGATCAGATCCGAGCTTGCCGACCACCGCTCCGTGACGGCGGCTCGCAGGATATCCAGCGCGGGATTGCCGACCTGGCCGGATATCAGCCGCTCCAACAGCCGAATCCTGGGTGCTGCGTCTTCGGCGGGCACCGTGAGGTAGCGGGTGACGATGACTTCGCGTTGGAGCAGTTGGGCTACCGACACGAGGTCGCTGGCGAGAGCCGAAAGCGCCGCATTGTCCAGGCCCTTGGCCAAACCGGCGAACTTGTCGACCAAGCTGCCCAGCGCCCGCCGGCTGGCCGACCGCATCTTGGCCGCCACCGGACGCTCGACTTCCGCCGCTGCCGGCGCCATCGCGTCGAGCTCGTCGAGGAAGCGGTCGACCGTGGCCGCCTGCTGCCCTGGGTCGGAAACGTGGTTGCGCACCAATTCGCTTGCCTGGCGGACTGATTCGTGGCCCAGCTCCAATCGCAGCTGACGGGTCAGCTGAGTCCGGAGCAGCTCGACCTGACGAGACCCTTGGACCTTGATCCGTTCGGCTTCGACACCCGCCTGGGTCTGCATCTGCGCCGTGATGCGCTTGGCATCTTCCTTGGCCTCTGCGACGACCTGCTCCGCCTCCGCCTTGGCGGCCTCCACCACCTTACTGTGCGCGGTGGTCGACTCCGTGAGCCGCACGGCGGCGGTAGCCGCGTCTGCCAATTGCTGGCGAACCGTGTCCTGGCGCGCTGCCATCATGCGCCGCACCGGCGGCACCACGTAACGCCACACCAGAAAAACGATGGCCGCGAAACCAACCAGCTGTCCGATGAATGTCGACATGGTTTGCTACCCCGCCGCGGCTGGGGTAGTCACGTCGACACCGACGATCCGGTTGGCCAGCGTCGCCGACATCGCTCCCACGTTGGCACGCAAATCCAGTTCCACAGCGTCCCTCTCGCGCTTCAGTTGCTCGTTGGCCTGCTGCAATGTCGATGCCACTTCCTGTTCAGCGTGGGCACGCGCATCCTCGACGACCTTACGACCCTCGGCCCGGGCGTTGTCGCGATAGGACGACGCCTGTACCCGGGCCTCGGCCATGGCTTTCTCGTAGTCGGCCTGGGCGGCCGCGAACTGCTCGGCCGATTTCTTGTTGTCGGCCAGCGTCTTGGCAACCATCGCGTCGCGTTCACGCAACACCTTCAGGATCGGCGGTACGACAAATGTGCCGATGACCGCAAGCACCACCAAGAAGATGGCCAGCACGAAGAAAAACGTCCCGTTGGGAACGAGGAAGTTGTTTGTGCCGCCTTCCTCTGCTGCCTGGCCCGCAGCCAGGACAATAGAGTTCACGTCATCCATTACTACCCATCACAACCATTTCAACGGTTACAGCTGCCGAATTACTTAACGGGCGTGGCGAAGACGAACAGCGCCATAAACGCCAGGTTGATAAAGTAGGCGGCCTCAACCAGACCGACGGTGATGAAGAACGGCGTGAACAGCCGTCCCTGCGCCTCAGGTTGGCGGGCAACGCCGGAGATCAGAGCGTTACCGGCGATACCGTCACCGATACCGGCGCCGATCGCGCCACCAGCCATGATCAGTCCACCGCCGATGAGGGCGCCGGCAGCGATAGTGGGGTCCATTACTTTATCCTCCTTGATAACTCTGGTAGCGGTTTACCAGGTTCCAGTACTGGTATTGGGTCGGGATTTTCTAGGCAGTTTCTCGCAGTTTTAGTGGTGGTCCTCTTCTAGCTCCATCGCTTGGCTGAAGTACAAGATCGTCAGCAGCGCGAAAATGAAGGCCTGAATCGCGCCGACGAACAGGTCGAAGGACTTCCAGATCGCATTCGGCGCCCACATGATGTAGGGCGGGAAGAGCGCGATGAGCGCGACCAAAATGCCGCCGGCAAAGATATTGCCGAAAAGACGCAGCGACAGCGAGATCGGCTTGGCGATTTCTTCGACGAGGTTGATCGGCGCCAGGATTGCCACGTGCCCCTTGAGCAGCTTGATGGGGTGGCCGACAATGCCGCGACGCCAGATACCGGCCGCGTGGTAGCAGACGAAGACGAACAGCGCCAGCGCCAGCACGTAGTTGATGTCTGCGGCGGCGGGCTTGAGCAACTCGGTGGTCTGCCCGTGTTCGTCGGTGTACTGCACCGGGAGGACCGACAGCCAGTTCGAGATCAAGATGAAGACGAAGATGGTCACCGCGAGCGGCAGCACGAAGGGCGCGATCCGCATCCCGATTGCGCTTTCTACCTGGCCGCGCATCTGGATGGTGATCGCTTCGAAGAACAGCTGCACCCCACCGGGCACCGCGGTCGCGGTGACCTTCGAGCGCAGGTAGAACGCCAACGCGAGCACGATGAGCGCGGCGATCGCCGTCGACAGCACCGTGTCGGTGTTGACGGTCATGCCCAGCCAGGTCACGGTGTGGTGCTCGCCGACCTCAATCTGGGCGGCCAGGATCGACTCAGTCATCGCTGGCGGTACTCCCTTCCGATCCCTTGAAAACGCCACTATCCGAGCCGACGGGCTGGTTCTGCGCATCGTCGGCCGCAAAGTCCCCGGTACGCAGCTTCTTCCAGACCGGCAGTGCCGTGGATGCCACCAGCAGCAGCTGGAAGAGCGCCAACCCGAACACCACGCCAAGTCCGGCCGGCCGGAAAATATACGCGATGATCAGCGCCATGATGGTAATGACCGCGACTCGAGAGGCCGAGTTGAGGGCCATCGACCTTTTCAGCGGGTGGTCCCGGCCGGTGATCGACTCCACCGAACGCCGGACCAACAGGGCGTTGAGCAAACCGAGCAGCAGCCCGATGCCAAGAAACACTCCGACCATCAGGTGACCGAAGAGTCCGGCGACCACAGTGGCAACCGCGGTGAGTCCAAGGCTGATCACCAATAGACGAACCGGACGGAAAGCAACAGAGGGAAACACCAACGGCGCGTCCTGCGCTGGTGTTGTCACTGCAGCACCTCAATCCCCGGTTAGTGGAGCGGAAACCGCCCGATCGACTGATCGGTGGCCCGCCGAGCGTATCGCAACAGTTGGGCTGGTTTCACCCAAGGGGCAGCTCCCTGTGTCGGTCGTTAACTGGCGCGGTCGGATAGGCATCCGCCGGGCCGGGGGGCCGGCAACCCACGAGGTTTATTTCGAGGCTCTACCAGGACCGTACCACAAGGTAGATGCCACTACTACCGCCTGTCGTAGACGTGCCCTAGTCCGGGTCGTAGTAGTCGTCGCGACGACGCAGCAACGGGATCGCTGTCACAACCCCGGCGACGACCAGTGCGCCGAGCATCACCGCCGCGGTGTGGCGAGGGTCCACGAAGATCGTGCTGGCCGCCCCGAAGGCGACGATGCCCACCCATAGGTAGATGAGCAGCACGACCCGGCGATGCGAATGGCCGATCTGCAGCAAGCGGTGGTGAAGATGCATCTTGTCGGGGCTGAATGCGCTTCGTCCGGCGCGGGTGCGGCGCACGATTGCCAGTAACAGGTCCAGCATCGGCACGAACATCACCGCCACTACCAGCAAGAACGGCGATAGCAGGGCAAACACGTCCCGGGCCCCATAGGCGTTCTGGGAGATGGGCCCCGCGGCGGTGGTGGAGGCCGCGGCCAGCATCAACCCGACCAGCATCGAACCGGAATCGCCCATGAAGATCTTGGCTCGGTGGAAATTGTGCGGCAAGAACCCGAGACAGGCCCCTGCGAGCACCACCGAGATCACCGCCGGCGGATAGAACAGTACGTCGCCGCCATGGTCACGAAGCAACCCCACCGAGAAGGTGCAGATCGCCAAGGCCGTGATGAGGCCCAGCCCAGCCGCCAGCCCATCGAGTCCGTCGACGAAGTTCATGGCGTTGACGATGGACACGGTCAACGCGAGGGTGAGCAAAATGGACGAGGCTTGGTCCAAGACGATGGTCCCGACACCACCCAGCGGGATGTAGAGCACGCTCCAGGCGACGCCCATGGTGACCAGCACGCTAGCTGCGGTGATCTGACCGGCAAACTTCGTCAGGGCATCCAGACCCCACCTGTCATCGATCAGACCGATACCCATGATCACCGCACCCGCGACGAGCACCGCGGGCATGCCGGTCGAATAGACGAACCCGCGGGTGAGGGCGGGAAGTTGGGAGGCGAGAAAGACCGCGGCGAGCACCCCGAGGAACATCGCCAGCCCACCCATGCGAGGGGTGGGTGTCACGTGGACGTCGCGTTCGCGCGGGTAAGCGACCGCGCCCAGGCGAGTCGCCAAGACGCGAACCGGCCCGGTCGCGAAATACGTGATGATCGCTGCGGTTAACCCGACGAGCGCAAGTTCACGCAGCGGGACACCGGCGCTGCGAACCGAAAGCGCGAGCAAGCCGTCGGCAACGCTGGACACCACGAGACCCTATTTCACCAACCTGAGAACCCGAATAGCCGCGCCCGGCCGCAGCGCCCAGCGGCGGCCACCACGACGGTGCTATGCGGTCAGCGTTGTCGCGTCCACTCCGAGCACGTCAGCGATCCGCTCGGCGCTGACCGGTCCCGGACGCAGGATGCGCGGGGCCCCGGTGAGGCCGACGATCGTCGAGGCGGCCTGCTGCGCCGCGGGACCACCATCCAGGTAGACGTCGACCAGATCGCCGAACTGATTACGTGCATCCGCGACGTCGACCGCCGGCGGCTGCCCCGAGACGTTGGCGCTGGAAACCGCCATGGGGCCCACCTGGCGCAACAACTCGATGGCCACCGGGTGCAACGGCATGCGCAGCATCACGGTGCCGTGCGCGTTGCCGAGGTCCCACTGCAGGGACGGCGCTTGCACCACAACCAGGCTCAAGGCGCCCGGCCAGAATGCACGGATCAGTTCACGCGCTCCAGCGGGCATCGAGAAAACCAGCCCCTCGATGGTGTGCCAGGAACCCACCAGCACGCCCACCGGCATATCGCGCCCGCGCCCCTTGGCCGACAGCAGCGCGTTCACCGCGGCACTGTCGAATGCGTCGGCACCGATCCCATAGACGGTGTCCGTCGGCATGACGACCAGCCGACCGGCTTTGAGCGCCCCTGCCGCAGAAGCGATCCCGTTGGAACGCTGGTCGGGGTCGGCGCAGTCGAACACCTCACTCATGGGCGCTGGCCCTCCTTCGCATTCGCTTCGCCCCGCATCCTCACCGCAGCCGTCACCGAACCAGCCTCTTGACGGCGGTCACGAACCTTGGCCGTCCGGCCAGATCTTGCCGAGCCACGATGTCCTCGAAAACGCCTGCGCTTTCGATACATTCAACGGTCTGCCGCGCGGTGGTGTCGTCGTGTTCGACGGCGAACCGCCCACCGGGACGCAACCAACGGCCGGCCAGCCGTACGACGTGGGGTATCACCGCCATCCCGTTCGGCCCCCCAAACAGCGCACGATGCGGATCATGCTGTGCTACTTCAGGTTCCAGAACAGCGGCGTCGGGAATGTATGGCGGGTTGGTCACCACGAGGTCGACCTGTCCATCGAGTTCGGGCATCAGCCCCGGGGTGGTGACATCGGCTCGCACCAGTTCCACCTTGGTGCCCACGGAATTGTGGTGTGCATACTCGAGCGCAGCGGCCGAATCGTCGACGCCAAGAATCCGCGCCGTGGGCCAACGGTTGGCCAACGCGACTGCCAACGCGCCGGATCCGGTACACAGGTCAACAATGACGGGGTCTTCGGAAAGCTGTTGTGCACCAGCCCATTCCAACACTGCCTCGGTCTCTGGGCGCGGCACGAAGACACCCGGACCGACCTGCAACTCCACCGGCCCAAACTGCACCGTGCCGATGAGATGCTGCAACGGCACCCTGCGTGATCGGGCGGTCACCATGTCTTGGTACTGACCGAGAGCATCGGAATCAAGCGGATCGTCAGGCAGGTACAGCAGACCGCGGTCGGTGCCGGTCAGGTGAGCGGCCAACCATTCGGCATCACCACGTGCAGAGTCGATCCCGGCTTCGGCAAGAAGCGCCGCAGCGGAGTCGATCGCGTGGCGCAGCGAGGTCATGACTGCTGCAGCCGGGCCTGTTTGTCAGCGGCAGCCAGTGCGTCGAATAGAGCGTCCAGATCGCCATCGAGGACCTGGTCGAGGTTGTGGGACTTGTAGCCGATTCGGTGATCGGTGATCCGGTTCTCGGGGAAGTTGTAGGTGCGGATGCGTTCGCTACGGTCCACGGTTCGTATCTGGCTGGCCCGATCCGCCGAGGCGTCAGCCATCGCCCGCTCTTCGGCGATCGCCTGCAGACGAGCCCCGAGCACCTGCATGGCACGGATCTTGTTCTGCAGCTGTGAGCGTTCGTTTTGGCAGGTGACCACGATCCCGGTGGGCAGGTGGGTAATCCGCACCGCGGAGTCGGTGGTGTTGACCCCCTGGCCGCCCTTGCCCGACGACCGGTAGACGTCGATGCGCAGGTCCGACTCGTCGATCTGCACCTCGCCGACTTCCTCGGGCTCGGGGTAGACAAGTACGCCGGCCGCCGAGGTATGCACGCGACCTTGAGATTCGGTTACCGGGATCCGCTGCACCCGGTGCACCCCGCCCTCGAACTTCATCCGCGACCACACGCCGTCGGCCGTGTCGCCCTTGCTGGCGATGGCCAGCGTCGCGTCCTTGTAGCCGCCCAGATCCGAGGTGGTCTCCCCGAGCACCGTCACGGTCCAGCCGTGCCGTTCGGCATAGCGGATATACATTCTGGCCAGGTCGGCAGCGAATAGCGCCGATTCTTCGCCACCCTCGCCAGACTTGACTTCGAGCACGATGTCGTCGGCGTCATGCGGGTCCCGCGGCGCCAACATGTCGGTGAGCTGCGAGTCCAGTTCGGCGACCCGGGCCTCCAGTTCGGCGGCTTCGGCGGCAAACGACTCGTCGGTGACCGCCAATTCGTGCGCGGTCTCCAGATCTTCGCGCGCGGCTACCAGCTTGCGGTAGGTGGCCACGATCGGCGCCAAGCGGGCAAACCGACGTCCGGCTTTGCGCGCCTCGTCGGGCCTGCTGTGCAGTTCTGGATCCGCCAACGCGCGCTCAAGGTCTGCGTGTTCGGCGAGCAGGACGTCAATCGTCTGCACCGGCGCTGCCATCTCACACCTCCTGCCAGCTCTTACCGCAAACACGAACCGACGCCCGGCCTGTGCTGCTCATGCACAGTTCGGGCGTCGGTAATCCAGCTACTTGTCGGCCGCCGCCTGGTCCTTGTCGGCTCCGGCCTTGCGCTTGCCGTAGCGACGCTCGAAGCGGGCAACCCGACCACCGCTGTCGAGGATCTTCTGCTTGCCGGTGTAGAACGGATGGCACTGCGAGCAAACCTCGGCCACGATACGGCCGCCCTGCTTGGTGCTCCGCGTCTGGAACGTGTTTCCGCACCCGCAGACCACGGTGGTCTCCTCGTAGGTGGGATGAATGTCAGATTTCATGCTGTCCTCTTCGATCGTCGGCCGCTCGTGGCCTCCGGTGCTCCCCGATGTTCAAGCGGCGGTCAGGCTTAACTCAAGAACCTGAGGCGGTTCTGGGTGGTCGAGCCTCGATTATGCCAGGTCAACCACCATCACCCCAAACACCGAGATTTGCGCGGGCATTCCCTGGCACCCGCAGCCGGTGTATTGCTCTAGTCGTTGTCCATATTCCCTGGTGTGGTCTTGGAGACCTGCACGAGGAACTCGTAGTTGTTCTTGGTCTTACGCAGCTGCGACATCAGCAGGTCGATGGCCTGGTGGGAATCCAGGCCGGACAGCACGCGACGCAGCTTGTGGACGATGGCGAACTCATCAGGTGAGAGCAGCAGCTCATCTTTACGGGTACCCGACGGGTTCACGTCGACCGCGGGGAAAACGCGCCGCTCGGCGATCTTGCGGTCCAGCTTGAGCTCGGCGTTACCGGTGCCCTTGAACTCTTCGAAGATGACGGTGTCACCGGTGGAGCCGGTCTCGACCATCGCGGTCGCGATGATGGTCAGCGAGCCGCCCTCTTCGATGTTGCGTGCCGCACCCAGGAATCGCTTGGGCGGGTACAGCGCGGTGGAGTCGACACCGCCGGAGAGAATCCGGCCCGATGCCGGCGACGCGTTGTTGTAGGCACGTCCCAACCGGGTGATGGAGTCCAGCAGCACCACGACGTCTTTGCCCTGCTCCACGAGGCGCTTGGCTCGCTCGATGGCCAGCTCCGCGACCGATGTGTGGTCGGATGGCGGACGGTCGAACGTTGAGGCGATGACCTCACCCTTGACCGAACGCGTCATGTCGGTGACCTCCTCGGGCCGCTCGTCGACGAGCACGACCATGAGGTGGCATTCCGGATTGTTCTTGGTAATGGCGTTGGCGATGTCCTGCAGGATCGTCGTCTTACCGGCCTTGGGGGGCGAGACGATCAGCGCGCGCTGGCCCTTGCCAATCGGCATGATCAGATCGATGACCCGCGTGGTCAGCCGCTCTGTGGTGGTTTCCAAGCGAAGACGCTGGTTGGGATAGAGCGGCGTCAGTTTGCCGAATTCGGGCCGCTTCTTGGCGTCCTCGACCGATCCCCCATTGACGCTGTCCAAACGCACCAGCGGGTTGAATTTTTGTCGTTGGTTAGGCTGCTCGCCTTCACGCGGAACCCGAACGGCGCCGGTGACCGCGTCGCCGCGGCGCAGGCCGTTCTTGCGCACCATGTTCATCGACACGTAGACGTCGTGCGGGCCGGCAAGGTAGCCGGAGGTACGGACAAAGGCGTAGTTGTCGAGCACGTCAAGAATGCCGGCGACCGGCTGGACGACGTCATCCTCACGCAACTCGGCGTCGGAACCGTCACCCGAGCGCTCCCCACGCCGCCGGCGGTCGCGGAATCGGCGTCCTCGCCGGCCCTGCCGCCCTTCGCCATCGTCTTCGCCGCGCGATTGCTGGCCACCCGAGCCCTGCTGGCCGGCGCCTTGGTCACCGCCCGACTCCGCTGCTCCCCCGTCAGTCTTGGCGTCTTCTTGAGCCTTTTCCGGCGCCTTCTGATTGTTGTCGGCATCGCCGCCGGCGGCCCGCTTCCCGCGTTTATCTGGGCTTTCGCCAGCCGAGTCGGCGCCGTCACGTGACGACGTTCCCGAGTCACGCGAGGATCTGCGCCGCTCGCGGCGCACCGTGTCGCCGGATGAGGCGTTTTGCTCCTGTTGAGGAGCGTCTTTGGTGGCCTCGTTGACCGCTGGGGCCTCGGTACTCGCCGAGGACTTCTGTTCGCCGGAATCTGGGGTCGGCTCGGCGGCCGCGGGCGTGCCGTTGGCGCGGTCCCGAAATTCTTGGATCGCGGCGATCAGCTCGTTCTTACGCATGCCCGACGTCCCCTTGACACCAACTTGGTTGGCCAGCGCGCGCAGTTCCGGCAGCACCATGGTGGCCAGCGCGCCGGTCGGCGCAGCAGTATTGAGGTCGGAACTGTCTTTTGTCACGGAATCCGACTTCTTATCAGCGTCGGTGCTTTCGCCAGCCGTGATGAGGTCCGTATCAGTCACGGAATTCCTTTCTTTCCCCCGCTTGATTACGTCATACGAGGGTTCGTTGCATTCAGCCAAATTGCCGAGTGCGCCCAATCATCGACTCCCCAACGGTGGTCGCCAGGATCTGCGGCGAATACGGCGAACCTCGTCCCCGAGAAGAATTGGTAGTGTCCTAGCTGCAAGGCAGTATGTGTGCAGAAGCAGATGCTGCGATTGCTGAACGGCTCCGAGGATAGCCCGCTTCCTGGCCGGAAGCAAGCAAACCCCCCGCAGGTTGTCAATCAGTCGCTGAATGCCACTCCGGGCTTCCACCGGACCCTGTCACCCGCGGTCATCGCGGTAATTGTGAATCCATTTGCGGCGCCGTACTCGACCGCTTCCGGCGGCAAGTCCGGGTTGGTGGTCAACGCAATCAGCGCCGGTCCAGCCCCAGAAAGAGTCGCTGCCACTTTATGACGCCGCAACAGCTGCAAATATTCCGCCGAGGCCGGCATTGCCGAGGCACGCTGGGGCTGATGGAGGACGTCTTCGGTGGCCGCCATCAACAAATCGGGCCGTTGGGTGAGGGCAACCACGAGCAATGCGGCGCGGCTGATGTTGAATCGCGCATCGTCATGGCTGACCAAGTCAGGCAGCAGCACCCGAGTCTCCGCGGTCGAGGAGCGCACCTCGGGAATCGCCGAGAACAAGTGAATATCGGGGTGAAGATCTAGCTGCACGGCCGAGTAGTCGGCACGGTCACCGCAACGCTCAATCCAAGAAACCACCGCACCGCCGAGCACAGCGGCCGCGGCGTTGTCGGGGTGGCCTTCAAATTCCGAAGACAGCTGGATCAGCTGCTGGTCGCTCAATGGCACCCAACCAGCTTGTGAGACAAGGCCGTTGACGGCGGCGAGGCCACCAACTACCGCCGACGCGGACGACCCGAGACCACGGGAATGCGGAATATCGTTGCGGCAGCGCACAATTAGGCCAGCCGCGGAAACGCCCACGGCTCGCAGCCCGTGCTGGATGGCGCGCACAACCAAGTGTTCAGAGTTGAGCGGAACCTGGCCGGCCCCCTCGCCTTCGACCACCACTTCCAACCCGGAATCGGTTGTCTCAAGCACGATTTCGTCATAGAGACTCAATGCGAGGCCGAGACTGTCGAACCCCGGGCCGAGGTTGGCACTTGATGCCGCTACGACGGCACTCGCCACCAGACCCGAGGGCAATACCTGTGTCACCGACAGGCCTCAGCAAACTGCGCTGCGCCCGGCTGCGCCGCGCTGGCGATCACCACTACGCCAACCCCAGCTTCTCAACCACCGCGACTGGGTCAACGGGTACCGGAGACACCTTCGGCATGTCTTTGAGCGCGGTGTCGGGGTCCTTCAGGCCGTTGCCGGTGACCGTGCACACCACGGTTGACCCGCGGGCCACCCACCCGTCGTCGATGGCCTTGAGCAGACCGGCGATGCTGGCCGCCGAGGCGGGCTCGACGAACACCCCCTCGGCGCGCGCGACCAGGTGATAGGCGGCAAGGATTTCCTCATCAGTCGCCGCCAGGAAGCGCCCCTTGGACTGCTGCTGCGCCTCCACGGCCGACGTCCACGACGCCGGCGAGCCAATGCGAATCGCGGTGGCGATGGTCTCCGGGTGGTTCACCGGTTCGCCGAGAACCAACGGCGCCGCACCCGCGGCTTGGGTGCCCAACATGCGAGGCAACTTCTCGATAATGCCGTCTCGGTGATACTCGGTGTATCCCTTCCAGTACGCGGTGATGTTGCCCGCGTTACCGACTGGAAGTGCGTGCACATCCGGTGCGACGCCAAGCGCGTCGACGATCTCGAACGCCGCGGTCTTCTGGCCCTCGATACGCACCGGGTTCACGGAGTTGACCAATGAGATGGTCGGGAAGTCGGCAGCCATCTTGCGCGCCAGTTCCAGACAGTCGTCGAAGTTGCCGTCAATCTGGATGATCTTGGCCCCGTGCATGACCGCCTGAGCCAGCTTGCCCATCGCAATCTTGCCCTGCGGGATCAGCACCGCACAGGTGATTCCAGCACGGGCGGCGTAAGCCGCCGCCGACGCCGACGTGTTCCCGGTCGATGCGCACAACACGGCCTGTTGCCCACGCGCCAGCGCGTCGGTCACCGCCATGGTCATGCCCCGGTCCTTGAAGGATCCGGTGGGGTTGAGGCCCTCGACCTTGAGGTGGATCGTGCACCCGGTCTGCTTGGAGAGCCGGGGAGCCGCGATCAGCGGAGTACCGCCCTCGAGCAGGGTGACAGGAGCCCAGTCATCGGCCACCGGGAGGCGGTCCCGGTACGCCGCGATCAAACCGGGCCAGGGCTTGTGGACCGCGGTCGGCGAGGCGCTCACAGGTCGTTGCCTTCCAGTCGCAGCACGCTGGCCACATTTTCGACGACGTCCAAGTCCGCAAGCGCTTCAACGGTTTCCGAAAGTGCGGCATCGGTAGCCAGGTGGGTGACCACCACGATCCGGGCCCCGATGCGTTGGCCGTCTTGGTCCACGACCCCTTCTTGACGCACCTCGGCGATGCTTACGTCGCGCTTGGCGAACTCGGCCGCTACCGCCGACAACACACCCGCCTTATCGGCGACATTCATGCTGACGTAATAGCGCGTAGAGATGAAACCCATTGGTGCCACCGGTAGTTGAGCATATTTGGATTCGCGTGGGCCACGGCTGCCGAGGACCCGGTTGCGCGCGGCCATCACCAGGTCGCCGGTCACCGCCGAGGCGGTTGGCGCCCCACCGGCGCCCTGACCGTAGAACATCAATCGCCCAGCGGCCTCGGCCTCGACCACCACGGCATTGAACGCACCATTGACCGTGGCCAACGGGTGCGACAGCGGCACCAACGCCGGATACACCCGGGCCGAGACCCGTTGCTGACCTTCGTCAGTGGTGAGGCGCTCACAAATCGACAGCAGCTTGATGGTGCAGCCCAGAGCGCGGGCCGAGGCGAAGTCCGCGGGCGTGATCTTGGTGATGCCCTCGCGGTAGACGTCATCCGCGGTCACCCGGGTATGGAACGCGATCGAGGCCAGGATCGCAGCTTTGGCCGCGGCATCAAAGCCCTCGACATCTGCGGTGGGATCGGCTTCGGCATAGCCGAGCGCGCCCGCATCGGCCAGCGCTTTCGCGTAGTCGGCCCCGGTGCTGTCCATTTCGGACAGGATGTAGTTGGTGGTGCCGTTGACGATGCCGGCCACCCGCAACACCGTGTCGCCGGCCAGCGACTGGGTCAACGGACGGATGACGGGAATGGCGCCGGCCACCGCGGCTTCGAAATAGAGATCGACATGTGCGCTTTCGGCCGCCTGCGCCAGTTCACCAGTAGAGGTGGACAGCAACGCCTTGTTTGCGGTCACGACGGATTTGCCGTGCTCGAGCGCGGTCAGGATCGCCTTGCGTGACGGCTCCACCGGACCCATCACTTCGACGACGATGTCGACGTCCTCACGCGAAACGAGCTTCTCAATGTCGTCGGTCAGTAGGTCGATGGGTACACCGCGGTCGTCCGCAACTCGACGCACTCCGACGCCGCGCAGCACCAGTGGGGCGCCGACACGGGCCGCGAGATCATCAGCGCTTTCCTCGATGATGCGGACAACTTCACTACCAACGTTGCCCAATCCGAGCACCGCTACACCGACCGGCTTTACGTCACCGGACACGGGTTACCTCACCTCCAGACTCAAAAGATCATCAACCGTCTCGCGGCGCAGGACCAGACGCGCCTTACCCGCGCGCACCGCCACCACCGCGGGACGGCCAATCATGTTGTAACGACTCGACAGCGAATAGCAGTAGGCACCGGTCGCAGCCACGGCCACCAAGTCGCCCGGCTGCAGGTCGTCGGGCACCCACGTGTCACGCACGATGATATCGCCACTTTCGCAGTGTTTTCCGACCACGCGAGCCAGCATCGCCGGCGCATCACTGACGCGCGAGACCAACCGGACGTCGTACTGAGCGTCATAGAGCGCGGTGCGGATGTTGTCACTCATGCCGCCATCCACGCTGACGTAGCGCCGGTTCGCCGTGGCGCTCACGTCAACGTCCTTGACCGTGCCGACTTCGTACAGCGTGATGGTGCCCGGTCCGGCGATGGCACGTCCGGGCTCGACCACCAACCTGGGCGCGGGCAGGCCCACGGCCGCCGACTCATTGCTCACGATCGCGCCCAGCTTGTCGGCCAACTCCCCTACCGGCGGCGGGTCGTCGGATGACAGATACGAGATACCCAGGCCGCCGCCAAGATCGACCGTCGCAAGCTGCGCGGTCTTTTCCGAACCGAATTCAGCGACCACCTCGCGCAGCAGGCCGATGACACGGTGGGCGGCCAGTTCAAAACCATCCACATCGAAGATCTGGGAACCGATGTGGCTGTGCAGTCCGACCAGCCGCAAGTGGTCGGTCGCAAAGACCCGGCGCACCGCTGCCATCGCCGCGCCGCTGGAGATCGAGAGCCCGAACTTCTGGTCTTCGTGCGCGGTGGAGATGAACTCGTGGGTGTGCGCCTCGACCCCGACGGTGAGACGCACAAAGACGTCCTGGACGATGCCCGCCTCACCCGCGATGGCGTCGAGACGCTCGATCTCGATCATCGAGTCCAGCACGATGTGACCGACGCCGGCTTTGACCGCGGTCGTCAACTCTGCGACCGACTTGTTGTTGCCGTGCAGGGTAATCCGCTCCGGCGGAAAATTGGCGTGCAGTGCGACTGCCAACTCTCCACCGGTGGATACGTCGATCGAGAGTCCCTCTTCGTTCACCCAGCGCGCGATCTCGCTGCACAGGAAGGCCTTGGCCGCGTAGTTGACGTTGTGGCCACCGCCGAATGCCGCCGCGATCTCTTGGCACCGCGAGCGAAAGTCGTCTTCATCGATGACAAACAGCGGCGTCCCGTATTCCCGGGCCAGCTCGGTAAGCGGTACCCCGGCAATCCGGGCACAACCCTGTTCATCACGGGCTGTGTTACGCGGCCAGACATTCGGCGCCAGGTACAACAGCTCTTCGGCAGACTGCGGCCGCTGCGGGCTTTCCGGGTGGCGGCTCTCTTCGGCGTGCCGAGGGCCGGCTGGGTGGACGTTCACATTCTCTCCGGGGCAGTCACTCCGAGAATTCCCAGACCGTTGGCGATGGCTTGCCGCGTGGCCTGACACAGGGCCAAGCGCGCGGTATGCAGCTGCGTGGGCTCCTCGTCTCCCTGCGGCAAGACCCGGCAGGAATCGTAGAACCGGTGGTAGTCACCGGCCAGGTCCTCCAGGTAGCGGCACACCCGGTGCGGCTCCCGCAGTGAGGCAGCGGCCTTGAGCATCCGCGGGAAATCGCCGAGGGTGCGCAGCAGCACGCCCTCCTTCTCGTGGCTGAGCAGCTCGAGATGGTCGGTGTCCGGGATCAACCCGAGTTCGGCCGCGTTGCGGGCCAGCGCCGAGAGCCGGGCATGCGCGTACTGCACGTAGTAGACCGGGTTCTCATTCGACGCCGAGGACCACAGCGCCAGGTCGATGTCGATGGGAGTGTCCACCGAGGAGCGGATCAGGCTGTAGCGCGCCGCGTCCACGCCGATCGCCTCGACCAGATCGTCGAGGGTGATCACGGTGCCGACGCGCTTGCTCATCCGGACCGGCTGACCGTCACGGACCAGGTTGACCATCTGTCCGATCAGCACTTCGACGGTGGCCGGATCCTCGCCGAAGGCAGCTGCGGCGGCCTTGAGCCGGGCGATGTAGCCGTGGTGATCGGCGCCGAGCATGTAGATGCACAGATCGAAGCCACGTTCCCGCTTGTCCAGGTAATACGCGAGGTCACCGGCGATATAGGCCGGCTTGCCGTCACTCTTGATCACGACACGGTCCTTGTCGTCACCAAAAGAACTGCTGCGCAACCACGTTGCGCCATCTTTTTCGTAGATGTTGCCGGTCTCACGCAGCCGCGCGACGGCCTGATCAACCCGCCCCGTGCTGTGCATCGAGTCTTCGTGGGTATAGACGTCGAAATCCGTGCCGAACTCGTGCAGGGACTCTTTGATGTGGCTGAACATCAGGTCGACGCCGATCTCACGGAACGTCTCGTGCATCTGGGCGTCGGGCAGGCTCAGCGCGTCGGGCGCCTTTTGCAGCACCCGCGCGGCGATGTCGTTGATGTAGGTACCCGCGTAGCCATCGTCGGGAGTCGGCTCACCCTTGGCGGCGGCAATCAGGGAGTTGGCGAATCGGTCGATCTGGGCGCCGTGGTCGTTGAAATAGTATTCGCGCACCACGTCGGCGCCCTGCGTGGACAGCAGCCGGCCCAGGGCGTCGCCAACCGCGGCCCAGCGGGTCCCCCCGATGTGGATGGGTCCGGTCGGGTTGGCCGAAACAAATTCCAGGTTGACCTTGTGCGCGGCCATCAGCTCGGAGTGCCCGAAGCCCGAACCGGCGTCGATGATCGCGTTGACGATCTTGGCCTGCGCCGAGGTCTCGAGGCGCAGGTTGATGAAGCCCGGTCCGGCCACCTCGGCAGAGGCGATGCCGTCGGCCTTCGTCAGCGCCTCGGCGATCCATCCGGCCAGCTCACGAGGGTTAGCACCGACCTTCTTGGCGAGTTGCAGGGCCACATTGCTGGCGTAGTCGCCGTGCTCGGGATTGCGCGGCCGCTCCACCACAACGGTCTGAGGCAGAGCAGACGTGTCGAGGGCATGTTCGCTCAACACCGCGGTAGCGGTGGTTTTGAGCAGCTCAGCCAGGTCGGCGGGGGTCACGATCGTCCATCGTATGGTCTGAGGTGCTCGCACCCCGAATCGATAGCGGTGGCAACGCAGTCACCGCGATGCGCTAGTCTGGCGGAGCTTGTTCATGCCCTATGGCGCAGCGCGAAGCAATATGCAGTCGATGCGCCCCCGTAGCTCAGGGGATAGAGCGTCTGCCTCCGGAGCAGAAGGCCGCAGGTTCGAATCCTGCCGGGGGCACCACGGGCTTAGGCAACTAGAAGCCGTTTTCGGCCGCCCGCCTAAACATCGAGCGCCCCGGCGTGCACTTCGGAATCCAATCCGTCTGGTTTCAGCAAGTGCAGCACTGGCGGAAGGCTCCAATGACGCACAACACCACCACCCCGACCGAGGCGCACACCGCGCTCAACAACGCTCTGCAGCACCGACGGCACGCGAGCCGTTGCGCCGCCCTGGTGTGCTCGGTGTCCGGCGGCTACGACTTGGCCTACCGGACGAGTACGGAGCCGTCCTCGCGGCCGCTGCGACACGCGAAAGACCGCCAACCTGCGGGAAGAGTGCTGTGGCCCGCCGCGGATGGGCAGCGTTCACCGGAGCCGCAATCGCGGGCGCGGCGTGGGTGCTGCTGCACGCTGACCCGGTCGCGTTCAACCCGGCCGTCGTCGGCTGGCCCCGCAGACTGGGCGCTACTCGGCGTTGCCGGATCAGGAGCAGGATTGATCAACTGTGCCACCAAATAGCACCACATACCTCGTCATCGCAGTCGCGGTCGTCGCCGCATGCCTAGCCGGCGCCATCGCAGGGTTCGCCCGACTTCGGCCAGGCGTGCTGCACGCGCGTCGCTACGTCGCAATCATGGGTTTTGCCTGGCTTCTACTGGCTGTCAGTGCAATCGCCAACGCAATACGGGGATCGCTGTGGGGGACCGTTGGCAGCCTTGTGCTACTGGTCCTAATCCCCACAGCGGTGTACTCGAAGCTACGTAACAATTCCCCAAGCTAGAGCAGGTCACCAGCGCCAGAAGGCCATCCCGACCGGCGACCGCACCCGAGAGCACTTTGTTGCCGCAGCCGGTGCGCACCGGGCGCCACCCTGACATTCGACGACACAGAAGCCGTCTCGAGACATCAGCACGCGCCGGGCTAGATAAACACGTACGGACGCCCATTCACCAGCGAATAGAGTCCGACAAACGCAATCAGCAAGAAAAATAGGGCACTGGACGCCACCTGAGCCAACGCGGTTGCCACATACTGGCCGCCTTACCGCCACAACAGATCCCAAGCCGATTTCACGCCCGCCGACAGGCCGGACAAAGCGTTGGAGACGGCGGTTCCCGCGGCGACCACGACAAGATGCGGGTTATCGAACAAAGCCTGCAACGAGACGGCGTTGGCGGCCTCCGCGCTGGCATACCCACCGGCGCTGGCGTTCACCTGCGCGGCAAACCGATCGTGAAAAGCCACCGCTTGGCTGGCCACCTTCTGATAGTCCTCGGCATGCTCGGAGAACAGGTGCGCGATGCCGGCCGACACTTCGTCGGCGGCCGCGGGCAGCAACTCGACCGTCGAGGCGGCCGCAGCCGCATGCGCCTCGCCCAGCAACACGCCAATCTTCGCGTAATCGTTGGCCGCGGCCGCCACCAGTTCCGGGGCCACCATTACATCTGACATATCGGCCCTCCCACCCAATCGTGGTTTGATCCATCGGCCAGGGGCCAGTATCACACCAAGCCGGCAGCCCAGCAGGCCCTTGCAGCAAACTTTTCTGCCCGATGACAGGCCAGCACCTCGGACCGGGTGTGGCCCTCGACGATGACGGCAGCGACAACCAGGAGAGCATTCGACACCCACCGGCAGTCACGCAATGACCCGATTCGGATGTCTTGAGGCACGCCATTCGCACCATGCGTGGCATGACCGCCATCACCCCTGATAGTGAAATCCGTAGGGCCTGATGCAGCGAGCGGGCGACGTGCGTGATTCGATCAGGGCGCTGTGCCAGCGGCGCGCAGGCATTCGGCTCCGACAGTGCGGTCCCCACCCGCCCCGTCCGATCAGCCCATTAGTACCCCCAACGTAGGGCCTTCGGACCCTCGTTAGGCCTGACCACGGATGCGTAGCATCGGCTCATCCGCGAGGCACACCGCGCCTCTTCCCGGCTTGAGGACCCGATCATGACAACGACACCAACCGAGTCCGCCTCCCCCGTCGAAGCACCCGCGATCGACAATCTACGCACCGCCGAAATCGACGCCATTGTTGATGCCGCCGCTGAGGCGGCCCGCGCCTTCCGCAAGCTTGACCAGCAGCAGGTCGACGCGATCGTCGAGGCGATGGTGCGGGCCGGGGTGCGCGCGGCCGGCGAACTGGCCGGTGTGGCGATCGAGGAGACGGGCTTCGGCGTCTTCGAGGACAAGGTTGTCAAGAACTATGTGGCCACCGAATTCCTGCACGACTATCTGCGCGGCAAGAAATCGGTGGGCGCCATCGACGAGGACGTCGAGCACAACATCGTCTATGTGGCCGAACCGATCGGGGTGGTGCTCGGCATTACCCCGGTGACCAACCCGACCTCGACGGTGTTGTTCAAGGCGATCGTGGCCGCAAAGACCCGCAACGCCATTCTTTTCCGACCGTCACCGTATGCGGTGCGCTGCTGCGAACAAAGCATCGAGATCCTGCGCACCGCGGCCGAAGCGGCCGGGATGCCTCCCGGGGCGCTGCAGGTCATCCCCGATGCCGCTCACGAGGTGACGCACTACTTGTTCAAACACCCGAAGGTCGACTTCATCTGGGTGACCGGCGGGCCAAAGATCGTCGCGTTGGCGAACTCGGCAGGAAAGCCGGGGCTCAGTGTCGGTCCTGGGAATGCGCCGATCTACATTCACAAGACCGCAGACCTCAAGGGCGCGGTGGTCGACATACTCATCTCGAAAACGTTTGACTCATCGGTCATCTGCCCGGCCGAGCAGACCTGCATCATCGACGACGAGATCTACGACGAGATGATCGCCGAGTTCGAGCGGATGGGGGCCCAGTTGCTCACCGCCGACCAGGCGAAGGCGGTGGCCGAGTTCGCGTTTGGTTGTGGCGACAAGGTCTCCTTCGATGCGGTCGGGCAGAAGGCGCCAGAACTGGCCGCCCGGGCCGGATGCAGCGTGCCTCCCACGGTGAAAGTGCTGCTGGCGCAGTTGCCGTCGGACTTGGACGAACTCGCCGCCCACCCACTGGTGCAGGAGAAGCTGATGCCGGTGCTCGGGGTGGTGCGCGCGCGCAGTGTGCAGCACGGCATCGACGCCGCCGTCTTGGTCACCGAGCACGGCGGGTTGGGCCATACCTCGGCGATCTACGCCAACGACGACGACGTCATCGAGGCATACGGGTTGGCGGTTCGCACCGGCCGCATCCTGGTCAACGCGCCAACCGCGGTCGGAGCGCTCGGCGGGGTCTACAACAATCTGACACCCACGTTCTCGCTGGGCTGTGGCACCTGGGGCGGATCGAGCACCACCGAGAACGTCAACTATCGCCAGTTGCTCAACATCAAGACGGTGTCGCGGCGGCGCACGCCGCCGCAATGGTTCCGCGTGCCGTCCAACACCTACTTCAACGAAGGGGCACTGGACAATCTGCGCGAGCTCGACTGCGAGACCGTCGTGGTGGTAACCGACGCACTGACCGAGGAGCGCGGCGTGGTGGAGGCGCTGCGTGGCAAGTTGCGCGCCCAGCACGTGCAGGTGTTCAGCGAAGTGACACCCGAGCCCGACGAGACGACCATCCGCCGCGGTGTCGCGCTCATGCAGCGGGTGCAGCCCGATCTGCTGATCGCCATCGGCGGCGGTTCGGTGCTCGACGCCGGCAAGGCGATGCGGCTGTTCTACGAGCACCCGGAGAAAAGCCTCGACGCTTTGACGATGCCCTTCCTCGACCCACGCAAGCGGGTGGCTGACTATCCGACCGACCGTCATCGCATCCAACTCGTTGCTGTCCCAACGACATCGGGCACTGGGTCGGAAGTTTCGCCGGCGGCGGTGTTGACCGTTGGCGGGAAGAAGGAGACGCTCGTCGACTACAGCTTGGTCCCCGACCTGGCGATCGTGGACCCGGTGCTGACCTCGTCAATGCCGCAGAAGCTGACCGCGGACACCGGCATCGACGCGCTGACCCACGCGCTGGAGGCGATCGTGTCGATCTTCGCCTCGCCCTACACGGATGCGTTGTGCGCCCAGGCGGTACGGCTGATCTTCGATGCCCTGCCCAGGGCGTACGACGATCCCGACGATCTGTCCGCCCGAACGAGCATGTCCAATGCGGCGACGCTTGCCGGCCTGGCCTTCTCGAATGCCTTCGTCGGGACCAATCATGCCCTCGCCCACGCCGTTGGTGCGAAATTCTCGGTCCCCCATGGCCGGGCGAACGGCATCTTCCTGCCGCACGTGCTGCGCTACAACGCAAGTCTGCCTACCAAGTTCATGCCCGCGCCTGGATATTCGGCGTACATCGCACCGGATAAATACGCGCAACTCGGCCAGCTGGTGTTTGGTGGCCATCTTCCCGACGACAGCCGCCAGCGATTGTTCGCAGGGGTCGACGATCTGCTGGACCGACTGGACATGCCGAGATCGCTGCGGGAATTCGGGGTTGACGAGCAGGGATTCCTGGCCGCGCTGCCGACGCTGGCGATGACCGCGTTCGAGGACCTCAGCAACCGCACCAACCCGCGGATGCCGCTGGTCAGCGAGATCACCGATTTGCTTCGGCTGGGCTACTACGGTGACACCGGCGTTGGGGAGCCGGCCCTGGCGCCGATCAAGCCCGGGGATGTTGATGGACGGTCCGTTTAGGCGGCGCCAATGATTCGTCATTGGCCACCGGTTCGCCGCGCAGGTTCAAACTCCACGAGATCTTCGGAGTCACCCGCAGATACGGCTGATCACCGGCTACCACCTCGGCGGTGCCGTACACACGCAGAAACCGGGGACTCCAGGGCTGCGTGGACACCAAATCGTCGATGACCAATGCGATCTTGTTGTTGCCGTCCAAGACGTTGTGGTGGCGCCGTGTCTTCGATGGCTCAAAGCCGCCGATGTTGATGTAGGTCCCATCGAACTCGAAACCGACCGGGACGACATCGGGTTGACCGTCATCGTCGACCGTCGCGATCCTGGCCAGCGGCTGGCTCTTCATGAATGCGACCTCATCATCACTGAAACTCATCGAAATGCCTTTCTGGACAGTGCAGAAATTACTTGGCCCGGAAAAGATCAACGGTCATGGCGCCACTAAGAGAGGCGGTTCGCGATGGTACCGTCATGGACGAACCACGGCCTGATCCGATAGGTCCTGGCTCCGCTGGTGTGCATGGGATCGGCGTCAGCGATCGCCTGGGCCTCGACCACCGAGCCGGCGCGGTAGATCAGCAATCCGTCGCCTTCGAAGTAATCGCCGTCGTCGGTCCACAACGGGCCGGCGGCAAAGAGCACGCCACGGTCTTCCAACTCCCGCAGGTAGCCGAGGTGATCCTCGATATACGCTTGCACGGCGTCCAATCCCTGCGCCACCGAGGTGACCACGTAAAGCGTCAACCCAACCGGGCGGCCGAAATCCTGGATGACTTTGCGCGATTCGAGTCGGTCAGGCACGGTCGGCTCCATCTTGGCGTTCGCGCACGTCGAGGACGAAGGCGCGCACGGCCGCGCCAATCGCGTCCGGGGAGTCCTCTTGCAGGAAGTGACGGCCGGCGACCTTTACTTCGCGCTGGTTGGGCCACGAGCGCGCGAAGTCGAGCTCGCTGCCCCCTTCATGCAGGATTGCGCCCGGCTCCGCGACTATGAGAAGTTTCGGAATGTCGCTGCGCGATAAGAAGTCTGCATACTCCTGTACCATCGCCTGCACGTCAGCCGGCTCACCCTCGACCGGGATCTCACGGGCCCAGAGCAGCGTGGGGATGCGGCTCTGGGGCGTGGGGTAGGGCTTGCGATAGACGGCCATCTCCTCCTCGGTCAGCTGGCGTTGCACACCTCCAGGCACCACCTTCTCCATAAAGACGTTCTCCGCCAGAGCCATCCGCTCGCCCTGTTCGGTGCGCAGCGCCCGCATCAGGGGCTCATAGTCCGTGAAGCCCGCCCAGGTCCTGGGCTGCACGAGCGCATCCATGTAAGCGATACCGGCAATCTGCTCCGGATAGCGCAGCGCGCGGTAGAAACCCAGCGCCGAATCCCAGTCGTGCACCACCAACACCACGTTCTCGGTAATCCCGACGGCCTCGAACCACGCGTCGAGGTACCGGACATGGTCGGCGAACCGGTAGGAGAAGGTCGGAGAGGTGCCGGAGGCCCCCATGCCGATCAGGTCCGGCGCCAGGCATCGACCCACGTCGCTGAGATGCGGGATCACGTTGCGCCACAGGTAGGACGAAGTCGGGTTGCCGTGTAAGAAGACAATGGGATCGCCCTGCCCCACGTCGATATAGCTCATCGCGCTGTCGAGCACGTCGACCCGTTTCATCGGCCCGGTGACCGCTTCCCGAGGGGCTCCCCCGCTGCCCTGGCCGGCAGTCACGACTGCAGCTCCGACGACTGGGCGGGCAACACTGGAAGGAGCAACCGCGACGAGGAACGGATGGTGTTGCGGCTGCTGGTGCCGACACTGGCGTGCCGGAAGCTCATGATGGCCGGAGTTGCCGGGTCCTGGTCGTCGCTGGTGAGGATCAGCCGAATGCGGCAGCCGGCCTTGAACCGTCGAGCGTTGGCCACCAACGGTATCCGGTAGACGACATCCTCACCGATGGGTACGGCCTCCATTTCGCGGCACGGCAGGATAGGCGCGCCGCGCCGGCTGGCCTTCTCATCGACGCGGCGCATGCTGGCCCGAAGCCACCCGGCTGTGACGTCGGATACGGTGCCGTCTCGGGCAACTTCGTGCAGCGTCGCGATCCACGCGGTGTCCATTGCGGTAGCCGCGGCAACGAGACGCAGTTCGATATCGCCGACTACATCAAGGTCCCGGGTAAGCGGCGCACTGGTCCAGGTGAGCATCGAGGGCGGATCGATCGCGCTGGCGGCGGCCCGATTCAAACCACCGCCGAGGACCAGGTACTCACGAGCGCCCGGCTCACCCTCGTCATCGCCGAGTTGCCCGTCAGCGCGCAGCGCAAATTCCCGGTAGACAACGCCGGGCGGCGGCCACGTCTCGGTGGTCCGCCATCCCTCGGCGCCGGGCAACACGTAGCGGATGGCCGGCCCGGCCAGGATCCCGGTGTCGCGGCTCTTGAGCCAATGGTCAAACCACGCCAACGCCTCGAGATGAAGACTCTCCCACGGCCAGGTCAAGCCGAACTCCCCGAGCATCCCCATCCGGGTAGAGGGCCCGTCCGCCAACGCTTTCCACGCCGCGAAGGTAGACGGAAGGTGCAACGGGACGTTCTGCCAATCGCAACCCAGATATACCGGCACATCGATCCGGTCCAGCAGAGGATTGAGATCGCGTTCGTCCCACCACTCATCGCGGGTGGGATGCTCGACCGCCGCCGAGAGCCACAACTGGTCCCACGGGCGCGGATTGTGGTGAATCTTGGTCAATTGACGCAGCATGGTCAGGGCGGCTTCGCCGTTCATGGTCGCAAACTTCTGATGCAGCCGTGGGGTGTTGAGGACCCGCCGGACCAGCCCGACCAGCTTGCCCCGCCACAGCGCGTCGCTTCGTTCCGACGTAATACCCACCATCGTCAGAAACGGACTGACGAACGACGAGCTGAACAGGCCGTGGTGCACGGCAGCCTCGTAGAGGTCAGTGGTCGCCGCCACTGGGAAGATGGCCTTCAGATGCGGTGGCCGCTCCACGGCCGCCTCCAGCTGCGTCATGGCGAAGTAGCTGATGCCGATCATCCCCACGTTGCCGTCACACCAGGGCTGCGCGGCCGCCCACTCCACCAGATCGTGCATGTCACGGCGTTCGGTGGCGTCGAAGAACCCGAAGGTACCCCCGAACCCCCGGTACCACGCACGTTCGCGATCACGTGGACATAGCCCCGAGGCACCCAGAAATCGGTGACGCCGGCCTCGATGAACCCCATCGGGGCACCGAGATCTTGGATTTGCCGCGGATACGGCGAGGCGGCGATCAAGGCGGGAAAACGGCCCTGCGCATCGGGCCGGTGCACATCGGCCAGCAACACGGTGCCATCCCGCACCGGGATCGCAACATTGTTCTCCCGCATCGTGTTGTATTGCGGCTCACTAAGATTGGCGTATTCACGGCCGGTTGTCTGCGGCCCGTTGAGTTGCCGCTCACCCTTGCCCAAGCCGGATGCTTTTTCTAACCGACGAGCACTGCTCTGCACGGCCATGAGGCCTCCCGCCCTGCGGCTTTAGTTTCATCACTCGTTGAGACTATGACCACAGTACTTGCGGGATAATTTCAACGCAAGTGGTAACTTTGTTTGTCGTCGGCCGGCACTGCCGCGCCGTGGGCAGGGGGCAGATTCACGATGGGTGGCAGACGGGTGAAGCCGGGTCCGCGCGACGAGAAGGGCGTACTCGCCGCCCAGATCCTTTCCGTAGCTCGGGATTCCTTCGCTGAAAACGGTTCGGCTGGAACCACTGTCCGCTCGGTTGCGCGGGCCGCCGACGTCGACCCTTCGCTGATCTATCACTATTTCGGTTCAAAGGAAGGGCTGCTCGACGCAGCGACCACGCCACCGCAACGGTGGCTCGACACGGTCGCCGAGACATGGACCACCCCGAAGGCCGACCTGGGCCGCCGGCTCTTGCAGACCCTCCTGGATAGCTGGGCAGACGACGAGATCGGCCCGTCACTGCGGGCCATTTTGTTGACGGCTGCGCATGAGGACGCCACCCGCCTGAAGTTGCGACGCATTGTCGAGAGTTCTTTGATCGGAGTGTCGCAGCTCGACACCGACGAAGATGACCGCCTCACGCGAAGCGGGCTGATCGCCAGTCAATTGATCGGCCTGGCCATGACCCGGTACGTCTGGCAGATCGAGCCAATCGCGTCAATGAGCGATTCCGAAGTCCTCGCGGCGATAACGCCGAACCTGCAGCGCTATATCGACGGCGACCTGCATCCCACGAAGAAGTCGCCCGCCCAACGTCCTCGACGCACACGCAGACCGTGAGTCGCGCGACTAGATCAAAGCCACTTGCCCGGTAAGCACCTGGGTCACCGCCTCGATCATGGCCACAAGAAGCGTGGCGGCGACAGCGCTGAGCAAAATGAAGCCCAGCAGGGCGGGATACAGACTCTCGGGAGCCGAGGTGAGCAGTCCCATCAGCACCGTGCCGGTGACTCGGACTATCTGGGCCTCCACGGCGGTCCCGAACGAACGCACCATCGTCTTCAACCCGTCCAACAGTGAGGCCAGCACCGCATCAATGCCGAAATACGAGGTCGCGCTCGCCGTAAGGTTCTGAACGAACTGCTCATGAAATGCGGCCGCCTGCCCGGCCAGCGTCTGATAGTCCTGGGCGTGGGCGGAGAACAGTTGCGCGATCCCCACCGACACCTCGTCGCCGGCGGCGGGCAGCACCGCAGCGGTTGGGGCCGCCGCCAGGTGCGCCGCACTCAGTGTCGAACCGATAGTCGCCAAATCCGTTGCCGCCGCGGCCATCAACTCCGGCTCTGCTATCACAAACGACATTCCGACCTCCCGGCAAACCAGACAGCCCAGCCATGGGCCGCCGATCCGTCACCGAAATCGTAGGCCGGATTTCGACCACAACGTGGGAAAATCGAATTTCACCTGACCCGCACGAACGCAAGATTGAATTTCAGTCGTATTGATGTTGCGCGTCAAAGCCCTCGGCCAACGCGGTGCGAAACGCCACCACCGCCGGGTGGGCGGTGCGTGATGTACGGGTCAACGTAAACAACTGGCGTTTCGGCGAAGCGGGCAACGGGGCAAGCCGCACCCCGCGCATCCGGTCTTGGCCGAGCAGGGCGGGCAAGATGGCAACCGCGAGCCCTGCCTGCACCATCTGCAGATGCACCAGCAGATCCACTCCGTCGAAGCGCACATCCGGTTCGAAACCGGCGGCGCGACACACGCTGCGCGCCCACCGGCCGGGCACAGTGGGTTCTGGGTCCAGGGCCCACGACGCGTATTCCAGGTCGGACAGCGTCGTCGCGTCGCTCCAGGGCCCGATCCTTGGCATCGCGAGAAACAGCTCGTCAGTTCGCAGGTCCACGCGATCCAGACTCGGGCTCGGCGGCAGCGGCCCGCCCGGATACTCCTCCCCCAGCACCACATCGAAGGTGCCGGCCAGCAGACCCGAAGTCGCCTCATCAGCCTCGCGCTGCGCGACTTCGACGCGCAGGTTGGGGTAATCGCGAGCCAGCGCATCAAGCACCCTGGGCAGCAGTGAGAGCAGCAACGTCTGAAATGCCGCGACCCGCAACCGACCGGCTACCCGCCCTTGGCTGGCTGCCAGCAGGGCCTCGGCCCGCTCCAAGGTAGCGATCGCCAACCTGGTGTGCTCGACGAGCGCCTCACCCGCATCGGTCAGCCGCACGCCCCGGCCCACGGGTTCGATCAGGGCCATCCCGCATTCGCGCTCGAGCTGCGCCAGCTGCTGTGAGACCGCCGATGGACTGTATGAAAGCGCCTTCGCCACCGCGGCCAGCGTGCCCCGTCGCTGCAGTTCGTGCAGCACGACCACCCGCTGCAAATTCAACATCCGCCGACCCCATATTCATCACATTTGCTTACTAGATTAGATCAGAATCATTCGTTGGGCTATTCAATCTGGGCCTGACAGGCTCATTGCATGGCGTCACGCACACCGTTGCCCGTTCTCATGATCCTGGGATCGTGCATTTCACTACAGCTGGGGCGCGGCGATCGCGACGCCGCTGCTGGCGCACTTCGGCGCCGGGCTCACCACCGGCGTGCGACTGTTGTTTGCCGCCACCTTGCTGATGGCAATCCACCGGCCCCGCGCGTTCGGCTGGGACCGACAACAGTGGAGATCAGCAGCGCTGTTTGCGGTGGCATTGGCGGGCATGAACGGCTTCTTCTTTGCCGCGATCGCCCGCATCCCGCTCGGTGTCGCAGTCACCATCGAGTTCGCTGGACCGCTGATGCTCGCGGCGGCATTCTCCCGCCGCCCACGCGACCTCGGCTGCGTGATGGCGGCCGCGGCCGCCATCGTGGTCCTCAGTTGGGACGGCTCGAAATCCGCAGCGCTGAGTCCCGATCTGGCGGGCGTAGCCTTCGCCCTCGTCGCGGCATGCTTCTGGGCGCTCTACATCTTGGCCGGCAAACGCATCACCGGTCAGCAAACGGGTCACGGAGCCCTTTCCGTCAGCAAGTTCATTGCAGCCATTGTGGTGCTGCCCTTCGGGATACCCGCCGTACCCACATTGACCGGGCAACCAGAGAAGCTGATCCCCCTGCTGGGGGTCGCGGTGCTGTCGTCGATGCTTCCGTACTCGTTGGAATTCGCGGCGATGCGCCGCTTCAGCGCCCACACATTCGGCGTGCTGCTCAGTCTCGAACCCGTGGTCGCCGGGCTCGCAGGCTGGATATTGCTGGGCCAGACGCTCAGCTGGGTCCGGGGGCTGGCGATGGTTGTGGTTGTCGCCGCATCCATCATCTGCACCCTCAGCCAGCCATCGCCCGCCTCGGAGCCATCTTCCGCGAAGGAACGGACCCCAACACGCGATCGAGCGCAAGGCAGCGCTGTGGGCCGCCCGCTCGCCCGGGTTCGCAACGGGCTTCAAACGGCACAGCGCCGCGAGCCCGTGGCCGGGCGAGAGGGTGTTCCGTCGCCTGCCGCCGAATGGCTGGACGCCGATGTATCCCTAGGAGATTCGGGGCGCTTTGGTGACAAGATCGCCCGAATAAGCCACCGCGCCAACCCAGTCGACGGCGGCCGCGGCGAGAAGGCACCCATTCGGTCGGCGGCCCAGGTTGGACCCCACTTCGGTGCAACCGGCTCAGCCACTAATCATTCGGCCACAGATGTGCCACGTTGGGCAGATGAGCACCATTCGCCTGCTACCCACGTCACGTCTCAAAGCATTCTCCGACGGCGTGTACGCCATCGTCATCACCCTGCTCGTCCTGGACCTGAAGGTGCCGGAATCCAGCAATGACCTTGGCGGGGCGCTGCTGCGGTCCTGGCCGGCCTTTCTCGCCTATCTGGTCAGCTTCGTGTTCATCGGCAGCTCGTGGCTCGCGCACACCAGATTGACCGTTGCGCTGGTGACCGCGGACGAGGTGTTCAACACGATGAACTTGTTGTTGCTGCTCCTGGTCACATTCCTGCCATTCAGCTCCGCCCTGATGTCCCACTATCTCGTCGGACCGGGGCAGCGGCTGGCGGTCGGTTTGTTCGGCGTGAACGTGACGCTGGCGACAGCGGCAAGCGCCGTCCTGGCCAGCTACGGTCGCTACAAGAGCGAGCTGTCCAGCGCGAAGGATCGCGCGACGCTGGCCGAAATTGCCCAGTCGCGTTGGATGTTCAGCGCACTGATGGGTCTATCGGTAGTGGTGGTGCTGCTGCTGCCGAGCGTGGCCGTGGCGTTTTACCTCTTGCTCTCGGCGCTGATGCTGATACGCCCGCTGCGCATCTTGACGCTCGGCGGCCGACGGCAGGACGATACCGGCGAAAACGGTGCCTAGGCCCCGGCGTCCGGGTCACTGCCATCGCCGCCGTGAGCGGTCCTGGCTGGGCTGGTCGATGGACCCGTCATCATCGACGCGGTAGGGACATCCTCTCGCCGCAACGGCCAAAATGCCACGTTCAGACGCACCTGAATAAACTAAGCTGACGCCACCATGTTGGCCAATGAGACAGTGTGGACTAGGCGGACTCGGTGGTGAAGACGGTGACGCGTCACGACGGCTCGTTATTGGAAAGCCCGGCCTACGGTTCCTGGCTGCTCGGGGATCTGAACGAAAGCCAGCGCGACCGTCGGATCCGCATCCAAGGCATGTTGACCGCTGTCATTGCGGCCACCAACGTCATTGGAATCTGCGTCGGATTGGTACTGGCGACCGTGGCCGCGCCGGCACCACACGTGTTGTCAGACGCCCCCTTGTGGATCACCTTCGCGGTCATGCCGGCCTACGTCGTGATTGCATTTGCCCTTGGCAGCTATTGGCTTACCCGGCGAACCACGCAAATGTTGCGCTGGGCAATCGAGAGACGAGAACCCAGCCCCACCGACCAGCGCAATACGCTACTGGCCCCATTTCGGTTTGCCATCTTTCATCTCCTGGTGTGGGGAACCTTCACCATCCTGCTGACCGCCCTCTACGGCATGGCCAACAGCATGTTCATCCCGAGATTCCTTTTCGCACTGAGCTTTTGCGATCTTGGTGTCACCACCGCCAGCTATATGTTCACCGAGTTCGCGCTACGCCCGGTGGCAGCCATGGCGTTAGCGGCAGGCCCACCGCTGCTACGTTGTGCCCCGGGGATCAGGGGCCGAACGATAGTCGTCTGGCTCACCGGTTCGGGCGTACCGCTGATTGGCATGGCCCTGGTGGTGATCTTCGATGAATCACTATGGCAAATAAGCCAAGCCGAGTTTTCGATATCGGTCGTGATCGTATCGTCGGCAATGCTGGCGCTTGGCTTGCTGCTGATGTGGATCCTGTCCTGGCTCACCACGACACCGGTCAAGGTGGTGTGCGCGGCACTCAAGCGCGTCGAGATGGGCGATCTGCCGGGCGATTTGGTGGTGTTCGACGGAACCGAACTTGGCCAGCTGCAGCGCGGTTTCAACGCCATGGTCGCCGGGCTGCGCGAGCGTGAACGGGTACGCGATCTGTTCGGCAGGCACGTCGGGCGGGAAGTCGCTGCCGCTGCCGAACGCGAACGCCCCAAGCTGGGCGGGGAGGATCGCCACATCGCGGTCGTCTTCATCGATATAGTCGGCTCCACGCGGCTGGTGACCACTCAGCCTCCCGCCGAAGTGGTCAAACTACTCAACCGGTTCTTCGCGATCGTGGTCGATGAAGTGGACCGCCACCGCGGCCTGGTGAACAAGTTCCTGGGTGACGCCGCACTGGCGATCTTCGGCGCCCCGAACCGTCTCGAGCAGCCAGAAGACCAGGCGCTGGCCGCCGCGCGTGCCATCGCCCGCCGGCTGGCCGCCGAAGTTCCCGAATGCCAGGCCGGGATCGGGGTGGCGGCAGGTCAAGCCGTCGCCGGCAATGTCGGCGCCAACGAGCGGTTCGAGTACACAGCGATCGGCGAGCCGGTGAACGAGGCGGCCCGACTCTGTGAACTGGCCAAATCGTTCCCCGGCCGGCTACTGGCATCGGCGGAAACACTTGCCGGAGCCAGCGAAAGCGTCAGCGCCCAATGGTGTTTGGGCGACTCGACGCTGCTGCGTGGACTCGGCCAGCCCACGCGGTTAGCGACGCCGATCGAAACCGCCGAGCTAGACGAGTAGTCGCGCTCAGCGACCACGCCCCGATTCCGGCATTACGGGCTCATCCTGCCTGTCCACCCGATGTCTCGATCTCGACAAGAAGTTATTGAGGATTCGTAAAGACGCCGCGCTGATTCTGAGGTCAAGCCAAAGAGCTAACCAATCAAATCAGCAAAGGAGTCCAAAATGTTCACTCGCTGCTTCGCCGCCTCCCTGGCCGGAACCACCCTGACCGCTGCCAGCCTGGGCCTGGCCGCACTCGGCTTCGCCGCCACCGCCACCGCAGGCTCAACCGACGACGCCTTCCTGGCCCAGATCCAAGCCGACGGGATCACACCGCCCAGCGCGGCACGCGCCATCAGCGACGCACACGCCGTCTGCACCGCGCTCGACGAAGGCAACTCACCCACCACGGTCATCAACGCGGTCGCCGAGTCGACCGGTCTGAGCTCCAAGGGCGCCAAGACGTTCGCGATTGACGCCGCTTCGGCATACTGCCCCGAATACGTCACCTCGAGCTAGCAACAACCACAGTGTGGGGACCCCGGACGACGGGTCCCCACATTCGTCTGCGCCGTCGACCGCAATCCCAACCTCCACCCGCCCAGCGAGCCGGCCGTCACCGTGGGCCGTGCCCCGATTCCAGACCGGGGCACTTTCGCGAAACGAACTGCCGGTGCGCCCCCTCGCTTGCGGCCATATGACTCCGGCAAACCTTCCACGTGAGCTATCGGACGGGTGCATGCTGGATCGGTGAGCGCAAATAGCCTGATCAGCCGCCGCAAAGCGATACTGGACTACCTGCAGGGCACGGTCTGGGTGCTACCGCTAGTCGGCGTGGTGGTCGGCCTGGGATCCGGCGCCATCCTGTCCCTGATTCCCGTCAAGCCTGACTCACTGATCGACAAGTTGATGTTCCAGGGCACGGCCGGCGATGCCCGCGGCGTACTGATCGTGGTGTCCGCCACGATGATTACCACCACCGGAATCGTCTTCTCGCTGACGGTCCTGTCGCTGCAGATCGCATCGAGCCAATTTTCGGTGCGGTTGCTGCGCACCTTCCTGCGGGACATGCCCAACCAAATGGTGCTGGCAATCTTCGCCTGCACCTTCGCCTACAGCACCGGCGGGCTGCACACCGTCGGCCAGCACGCCGACGGGAGCGCGTTCCTTCCCAAGGTCGCGGTCACCGGGTCACTGGCGCTGGCATTCCTCAGTATCGGGGCGCTGATCTACTTCCTGCACCACCTCATGCATTCGATCCAGCTGGACACGATCATGGACAACGTCGGGCAGCGAACACTGGGGCTGATTGACGACTTGTATCCTCGCCCGGACACCCCGGATCGGCGAAGGGAAACACCGCCAACCCCTCCCGCTGAGGCGGTTGCACTGCTGGCCCCGCAATCGGGCTATCTGCAGATCGTCGACACCCACGACATTGTGGCGGCCGCGGCGGCCAGTGGGCACACGGTGCTGCTGGTCACTTTCGTCGGCGACTACGTCACCGCCGGGGGCCTGTTGGGTTGGTGCTGGCGCCGCAGCAGCCCGCCGAGCCCGGCGGGGTCGAACTTTCAGCAGGACTGCCTGCGCCACCTGCACATCGGCTACGAACGCACCCTGCAACAGGACGTTCGGTTTGGCCTGCGCCAGCTGGTTGACATCGCGCTGCGAGCCCTGTCTCCAGCGGTCAACGACCCGTACACGGCAATTCAAGTCGTGCATCACCTTTCGGCCGTGGAGTCGGTGCTGGCGTCCCGTGCGCTGCGAGACACGGTGCGCCGCGATCGCGCCGGGGAGCTGCTGCTGTGGCTGGTCAGACCGGATTTTGCCGCCTATCTGCACGTCGGATGTTCTCAGATCCGCCGCTACGGGTTGCGTGAACCGCTGGTGCTGACGGCGCTGCTACAGCTGTTGAGCGCCGTTGCCCAAAACTGCGCGGACCCCGCGCGCCGGGCCGCCGTGCAGACCCAGATCGCCCTGGTGGTGCGGGCGGCCCAACGTGAATTCGCCGACGAATCCGACCGGGCCATGGTGCTCGGCGCAGCCGCCCGGGCAACCGAGGTCGTCGACAGACCTGGGACCTTAGCGCCGCCGTCCTCCGCGTTCGGCCAAGTGGCCGCCGCTCGGGCGGCAGCGTCGACGGTCGCGCCAGCCAACGCGGCGTCGTTGGCCAGAGACCCCAGAGACCTGGGCCGCCACAGCGCGGTGCCTCCGGCCGGCCGCTCCTAGGCTGACCAACCCCCGATCGGATCAGCGGGGGATCTTGGCGCTACCCAACCGGCGCCCAGTCGCTCCACGAGTTGCCGAAGTCGAGCGCGACCAACGATGACCGGTCCACGTTGACGATCTCGCGGAAATGGTCTTGCCACCCCCACCACGCGCTGACGAAGAACACATGATCAAACCAGCTGAGCTGGTAATCGGGGGGAATCACTTCGCCCTTGTTCTCCGGGGCAAACACCGCGATGGCCAACAGCCCCAGGATGGCAGTTTTCGGTAGCTGGATCTTCCCGTCACTGGCGACCCGTAGTGCCGCACTCCCGTTCACGTACGGAGATACTTCGAACCCGGTAGCCGATTCCTCATCGTGTCCGTGCAACCAACGGTGAATCCCGTACAGGACGTCCGCGATGTCAGGGCGCATCTCGGGCGTCAGGTCCGATCTCACCGCAACCGGAAAGCGCGTATTTTCCAGGTCGACCCCGGGGGTGGCCATCACACCGTAAATGTCGACCGCATCTCGGATCACCCGCCGAAAGCGCGTGCCGGCGCCGAGCGAGGGATAGCGCTTCCTGCTGGTGTCATCCACGGCGTTACATGCGTGAAGCATCGCCACATCCCACATTTTGCGGTCCCACTGTTCGAGCGACTGCTTGACTGATGCACCGACGGTCATGCCGAAAAGGGTATCGGCCGCCGGCAGTTACCCCGATATTGCACCCACCCCACGCCCATTACCGTGTCGCCGCTGATGGCGAATCACTGCCCACACCGATGGGCAGCGACGTCCTCACGATCCAGCGGGAAGCGCCGCTACCGGCATTTGCACCGTGCCCTGGCAGGGGCCGCCGACAATGTCAGTGTGCCAGGTGCCGCGCAGCGACCCGTCCGGCTGAGGCGCGTAATAGGCCCACGACCTCGCCGGTGCCCACACTTTGGCAGCGCCTTCACCCATGTAGCAGTCCCATTGAAAGTCGAAGCGTTCCACCCACTTGGCCCCATCCCAGAAGTAGCGGGACGGCTGGGGCAAGGTCGGATTCTTCGGGGTAGGCCCGTTGGTGGCGGTGGCAACGCACTGTTCGGCCGAACAAGCGGTGACAAAGACGTAGTCGGCGCTAAACGTTGGTTCCATCTGGCTGGCGGCCATGCTGGTGCCGGCTTTTTGTTCGGCGTAGCGCACGAGCGAGTATTTCCCGTTCCACATGGGCATGGCGGCGTGTGCCGGAGTCGACGGTGGCGCGAACATCGCGGCCGCGATGCCGCCGAGCACCCCTAACACCTGAAGGCGAAGCCTCGATCGCGCACGCATCGTGTCCATGGTGCGGCTTGCAGGACGCGGTGCGATCTCAGCGGGGACACGATCGTGTGCAACAACTACGGCCGGATGGGTGGGGCACGCACGCGACAACTCCGATCGCGTTGGCGCAACGAGGTTGCGCTGCCAGCCCGCCAGACGCCGGCGGCAGGACTATCCCCGATGCAGCAGGAACATGCCGTAGGCGGCGATCGACTGGGAGTCGACGATCCCTCCGGTGCGGATCATCTGCTCGACTTCGTCGCGCGCAAACCACGCACTGCGCATGTCCTGTTCTTCGTGCTCGCGCTCCGACTCCCCCTCGGTTATTCCGGTAGCCAGGAACACCCAACCGCGCTGGCTGGTCAGTCCCGGGGCGGTATCGAGCTGACCGAGCGACACAAACGACGCCGCTCGTAGTCCGGTCTCCTCGCGCAGTTCGCGCGCCGCCAGCTCGGCCGGCTCGACGTCGGACAAGTCGGGAGCGGTCCCTTGCGGAAACTCCCACCGCCGCGCACCGACGGGATAGCGGAACTGCTCGACCAATCGGAATCGGTTCCCGTCGTGCGCGATCACAAGCGCATAGGCCGGTTTGTCCACCACGCCGTAGATGCCGGGACTGCCGTCCGGGCGGCGAATGTCGTCCTCACGGAGCACCATCCAGCGGTTGCGGTAGATCTCCCGGGAAGCGACGGGTTCGATGAAGGGCACACAGCCAGTATCACTACCGACACTCGTGGCGCCGGCAACCGCATCGGGTGGGCCCCAGGCGGGGTCGAGGACACACCATTGTCGCCGATCCGGCGGCGCCGGCAAACCCGTTGCGCCCGTCTCTCGGCGACGGTTGCGGTTGCGCAAACCGTGCGGGCTGGTTGAAATCTGTACGGTGCGCATAAGTGAGCGCGAACAGCGAACACCAACAAAGGTGGGTGTACCTATGCCGAACGATCCCGGACCACGGCGAGACCTGTGAGCATGCGGCGTCACATCATCGTCAGCGGCGACGACGCGCTAGCGAACACCATTGTCGAGGAGCTGAACAGCGCCGGCGTCACCATCCTCAAGCTGGACAGCGACGAGCTCAATGACGCCCAGCTCGCTCAGGCCATCGCGGTCATCTGCGCCGGCGACGACGACGCGCGAAACCTCGAAATCGCATTGTTGGCAAGAAGAGCCGACCCGCACGTACGAGTGGTGGCCCGACTGGCCAACGATGTGCTGCGTGAGGCGATGGCCGCTGACAACGGTCCGGGAGCGATCCTTGACGTTGCCGACCTTGCCGCGCCATCGGTCGTCGAGGCGTGTCTGGCCCGCACCGTGCACCCGTTCGAGGCCGCCGGCATCGAGTTCGTCGTCTGGCGCGCGGAGGCGCCGCGGGATGCGACCCTGCGCGAGATCTACGGCGATCTGGCCCCGGTGGCGGTGGTCCGGGAAAAAACTCGCCCACCCCCGGTGAGGTGTTGACCTGCCCGGGGCGCGACCTGCGGGTCCATGCCGGCGACGAGACGGCGATGGTCGGCACCGCCGAAGACTTGGCCGCCCGCGGCATCAAGGTTCCCCGACCGACCTCGACGCGTTTTCGTCTGCTGCGGCTTCAGCAGATCTCCGATGCGGCACGCGCGCTGCGCAACGACGTCAACCCGATGTTCTTCAAGGCTTTGGCCGCGATGGCGACGCTGCTGGCCGTATCAACGACCTTGTTGCGCTTTGCCTACCGCCACCCTCCGGGGATGACGTGGCTCGATGCGCTGTACTTCAGCACCGAGACCATCGCGACGGTGGGCTATGGCGACTTCAGCTTCTCCCACCAGCACCCCTGGCTGCGAGTATTCAGCATTACGTTGATGTTCGCCGGTGTGACCACCACCGCCATCCTGGTCGCATTCATCGCCGACCTGCTGCTGTCGCGCCGCTTCACCCGCTCGGCGGGCCGGCGGCGGGTACGCCAGCTGCGCAACCACGTGATCGTCGTCGGACTGGGTTCATTCGGCATCCGGGTGGTCAGGGATCTGATCGCCGCCGGTTACGACGTCGCGGTCATTGAGCTCGACGAGAACAGCCGCTTTCTGGAGTCGGCGGCCGAGCTGGACGTGCCCGTCATCTTCGGCGACGCGACGCTGCCGCAAACGCTGGAATCGGCTTGCATCGCCCACGCCCGCGCGATGGCGGTACTGACGCAAGACGACATGGTCAATATCGAGACCGGGATCGTGCTGCGGGAAATGTTGGGCGCGGTGAAAGCCAATCGTCGCGATATCCCGCTTGTCCTGCGCGTCTATGACCGTGAGCTGGGAGGCGCGGTTGCCCAGCGGTTTGACTTCGAGAGCGTGCGCTCCACTGTCGAATTGGCCGCGCCTGGTTCATTGGCGCCGCGATGGGGTTGCAGGTGCTGGGCACGTTCTCGGTAGGACAAAGCTCATTCATGGTGGGCGGGATGCACGTGTCAGCGCAAAGCGAACTCGATGGTCTGTCAATGCGTGAGCTTGTCACCGGAACCCGCGTCATTGCGATCACCCGCCCCGACGAGCCGCCACAGTTACATCCGCGCCGCGACACCCGGCTGCGGGCCGGAGACACCGCCTATCTCGTCGGCCCGTATCGCGAACTGTTGGCGACGTTGCGCAAGGGACAGCCTCCCCAGCAGCCCGCCAGCGGCGATGGGCACTGGCCAGAAGTGGCGACGGTCGACAACGTTGGCCCGCTGGACCGGCCGAACTGAACCGGCTCTCACCCCGATGCGCCGGTAGCGCCGGGAGTACCGGACAGCGTTCCGCCGGCCCCGCCAACCCCACCGTCGCCGGGCGGCGCGCTGTTGCCGCCGGGCGCCCCGGCTCCACCGTCGCCGCCGTTGCCGATCAGCCTGGCATCGCCACCGCGCCCGCCGGACCCGCCAGTGCCACCGATCGTCCCGAATCCGTTCCCGCCGGATCCGCCGGCACCGCCGCCGCCGTCGCCATAGAGCCACCCTCCGGTACCACCCGCCCCGCCATCGCCGCCGGACCCACCTGGCCCCACGAAACTGCTGAGCTGTAGCCCGCCGTCGCCACCAGCACCTCCCGCACCGCCGGCACCCACCAGCAGGCCGCCCGCGCCTCCGCCGCCGCCGTTGCCGCCAGCCTCACCCAAGATGCCCAACCCGGCCCCGCCGTTCCCGCCGGCGCCGCCGGCGCCCACCAGTCCGGCTGCCCCGCCGCCACCACCAGCTCCGCCGGCGCCGCCCACCCCGCCGTCCCCACCGAATCCGCCGGTCCCGCCGTCGCCATAGAGCAGCCCACCGTGGCCTCCGGCGCCGCCAGCGCCACCGGCGAAGTGCGAACTGGCAGGACCGCTTGTCGCACCCGCACCACCGGTCCCGCCAGATCCGCCGGCGCCGAGCAGCCCGGCGTCCCCGCCTGCGCCACCGGCTCCGCCGTTGCCGCCTTTGGCGAACCCGCCGTCACCACCCGTGCCGCCACTGCCGTACAACCAGCCGCCATGGCCACCATGGCCACCGGCTCCACCGGGACCGAGACCGGTGGCGGCTCCTCCGAAGCCGCCGTTGCCACCGGCACCGAACAACCAGCCCCCGTTGCCTCCGGCGCCCCCGGCCGCACCGCCGCCGCCGGCGCCACCGGAGCCGCCGTTGCCGATCAGCCCGGCGTCCCCGCCGGCACCCCCGGCCACCCCGGTGTTTGTGCCCGCCGCACCGCTACCGCCGTTGCCGTACAGCAGTCCCCCAGCCCCGCCGCCTTGCCCGGGTGCCGTCCCATCGGCGCCGTCGCCGATCAGAGGACGTCCCAGTAGCGCCTGGGTGGGCGCATTGAGCACGCCAAGCAGGTCTTGCTCGAGGGTTTGCAGTGGCGAGGCGTTGGCCGCATCGGCGGCCGCATAGGCGCCGCCGGAAAGGTTCAGCGCCCGCACGAACTGGGTATGAAACGTGCTCGCCGCGGTGCTGAGCGCCTGATAGGCCTGCGCATGGCCGGCGAACAACGCCGCGATTGCCGTGGACACGTCATCTGCGCCGGCGGCCAGTATCCCCGTCGTCGGGAGCGCCGCGGCCACGTTGGCAACGCTGAGAGCCGCACCGATGCTGTCCAATTCCGTTGCCGCCAGCGCTAACTCGTCCGGTACAGCAATGAAATAAGACATTGCTAGCCTCCTGGCTGCGCCGCCGCGAGCAACAACAGCGTATCGCCGCGCACCCGCGACAGCCAGGGTCTACCTGACGTGTTCGCCGACCCAGGACTCAGGCCGCACCGAACCTCGTCACCACATCGATTGCCCGACGAAGTTGATCGACGTCCGAGGACGTCGGGATGAGCTGGACTTCGTCGGTGCCGATCTCTTCGAACCGTCGCAGCACGGCAAGCAGCTCGTCTTCGCTGCCCGCCCAGCCCGTCGTGGGCGCCATCGCATCGACGTACTCGGCCGGGATCCAATTCATGTAGCGCCGCAGATGCCGATGCACCTGTGCGCGCGCGTCGGCCTGCGGCCCGAAAGCGAACCAGAACGACGTCGCCAGGTGCGGCTTGGGCTTGCCCGCCTGCGCCCACGCGGCCCGCGCGACGTCGAATAGCTCATTTTGCTTGGCGACGTCGAGGTCCAGGGTGGTACCCGCTAGACCGTCGGCCCAGGGTGCGGCGCTGCGCAGGGTCTTGGGCCCGATGGTGCCGACCAGCAGTGGCGGGCCTCCCGGCTGGACCGGTAGGGGTCCGACGGGCCGCACCGACTCGCTGATCTGCTCACCCGCCCACACCCGCTTCATGACTGCCACCCGCGTTGCCATTCCGCCCATCGTCTGGGTCTTGGGGTCGGCCCCGACGGCGAGGTAGTCCTCACGCCTACCTCCCACCCCGATTCCCACGGTCAACCTCCCACCGCTCAACATGTCGCCGGTGGCCAGCGCTTTGGCCAGCATGACCGGGTCATGCAACTGCGGCACAATAACGGTCGTCACCAACCGCACCCGATCGGTCCAGGCGGCCAATGCCCCGAGCAGGGTCGAGCTGTCGGGGTTGTCGAATGCGATCCGCTCGCCCCAGCACAGCGCGGAGAACGGGCCTTCGTCGACGGCACGCGCCCAGGTCTTCAGCACATTCGCGTCCAGATCGGGCTCCATTACCGGCATCGTCATAGCTATCTGCACAATCGCGATTCTGGCAGCATGGGGCGGATTGGTGTATCGAGCACATCAATCGGGCACGTCCGGCTCACCGTTACCGACATCGAGCGATCGCGGCGGTTTTACGAGAGCGTCTTCGAGTGACCCGTGCTGATCGAGCTTCCCGCGAACGCCGACGAGGCAACACGGCGCCAGCTGGCGTTTCTGTACGGCGGGGTGATCTACGACCTCGGCGGGGCACTACTGGGGTTGCGCCCGGTCGCCAATGACAGCTTCAACGAGAATCGAGTCGGCCTGGACCACATCGCCTTCCGAGTGGGCAGCATCGACGAACTAAATAGTGCGGCAGCGCATCTGGATGATCTCGGCATTGCGCACGAGCCCGTCAAGGACATTGGTCCGTCCTACATCCTGGAGTTCCGCGATCCCGACAACATCGCTCTGGAACTCACCGCACCCAAGTAGCCGGCCGGGCGGCTTGCGAGCGTGCGCGAAATGTCAGCGTTAACGGCGTGTCGAGGTGCCGACACGCACGCTCGGCACGGACAGGGGTAACGATGGCCATCAGCTTCAACCACACCATTGTCGCGTCACACGACAAGCGAAAATCCGCGGAGTTTCTGGCAGAGCTGTTGGGTCTGCCGAGTCCAGTGACATTCGGCCCCTTCCTGGTGGTCGCGCTCGAGCACGACGCCAGCCTCGACTTCGCGGATGTGCCCGAGGACGTGGAGATTCACCCCCAGCACTATGCGTTCCTCGTCTCCGAGCAGGAATTCACTGAGATCTACGGCAAGATCTCCTCGCGCGGCTTGCCGCACTGGGCAGACCCGGGTGCCCGACGTCCCGGCGAAATCAACCACCGCGATGGGGGTCGTGGGGTGTATTTCCCCGACCCGGCCGGGCACTCGATGGAGATCCTCACCCGACCGTACGGCTCAGGCTCCTAGTCGCCGCTGCGCGCCGAGCCGTGCCGCTCGAACTCCTGCGCCCGGTAGGCGTCGGCGAGTTTCGCGACGTGTCCGGGCAGCGCCCCCGTGGCGACATCGGCCAGCGTCGTCTCTTCCAACACTGATCGCATGCTGGCGCGCAGGGCCCGCCAGACATCGGTCAGCGCCGTGGTGGGCCCGGAGTAGGGCAGGTCGCCCAGCCCGATGTCACGAACGCTGGCCAGGGGCCCGTCGATGCAGCGCAGCACGTCGGCGATGCTGATGTCGGTCCCGGGACGCGCCAGTTCATAGCCACCGTCGCGCCCGCGGTGGCTGCGTACCAGGCGGTCGGTCCGCAGGTTGGTCAGGATGTCGACGAGGAACTGCGGCGGTATGCCTTGAGCCTGCGCCAGGTCCTCGGTCTTGATCACCGTCCCGCTGTCGGCTGTCGCAAGTTGGACCATCGCGCGCACCGCATATTCCGCTTTGGCCGACATCCGCATGCTCAGGATTGTGCCATCCGCCCCCGGTTACCAGACGCGACGCCAGATGTTGCTGCAAAGAGCCGGGGAATCCAGCCCGCCGAGGCGACCGAACTAGGGCCGCAGCTCGAGCAAGTCGATGACGTCTTGCGCTTGCTGGTCGACGCTACGTGCCGGCGTGAGGCGCAGGTCAGGATGCTTCGGGCGCTGGTAGGGGCTGTCTATCCCGGTGAAATGGGTGATCTCACCCGCACGCGCCTTCGCATACAGACCTTTGGGATCGCGCCGCTCGCAGTCGGCCAGCGGGGTGTCACAGAACACCTCGACGAAGTCGAATCCGGCGTCGGTGTGCACCTTGCGAGCTAACTCACGATGCTCGGCCAGCGGGCTGATCGCCGGAACCAAGACGACATGACCACAATCTGCGAGCAGCACCGCGACATGGGCCAGCCGACGCAGGTTCTCCGCGCGATCGGCCATGCTGAAGCCCAAGTCCTCGTTCAATCCGTGTCGTAGGTTGTCGCCGTCCAGGACGTACGCGGCGACGCCTTCTTCTAGCAGCTTGCGCTCGACAAGCATGGCCACCGACGACTTGCCGGCACCCGACAGGCCGGTGAGCCAGACGGTCCTGCCCCGCGGCCGCTCCGTCGTGGTGACCAGCGACTGGTGGCGCACCGTGTTCGGACTCGGTGTGTGGGTCGAGACGTCGCGCAACACCATGCCCGCCGCGACCGTACCGTTGGTGTCCGGGTCAATGAGAATGAAAGAACCCGTGCTCGAGTTTCGGGTGTATTCGTCGAGCAACAGCGGCACCTGGGTACGCAGCGAAATGCGACCAAGTTCGTTGAGCTTCAGTGCAGTTGCCGTCTTGTCGCGATGCAGGGTGTTGACATCAAGCCGGTAGTCCAGCGCGGTGACCCTTGCGCGGGTGGTCCGGGTGGTGTGCTTGATGACGTAGTCACGCCCTGGCTCCAACACCCCCGAATCCGCCATCCAACACACGGTTGCGTCGAAGTCCTGCGCGACTCTGGGCTGGTTGTTGGTTCGGGCAATCATGTCGCCACGCGAGATGTCGATCTCGTCGGCCAGGCTCAGCGAGACGGCCATCGGCGGAAATGCTTCCGGCACCGGACCGTTGGAGCCATCGATCGCGATGATCCGGGTCGCCTTGCCGATCGGCAGGACAACGACCTCATCCCCTGGGCGCATCACCCCACTGGCGACGGTGCCCGCGTAGCTGCGATGGTCCTGGTGCTCCAAGGTGTGCGGCCGGATGACGTACTGAACCGGGAATCGCACGTCAACCAGGTTGCGGTCACCGGCGATGTAGACCTCTTCGAGATGGGACAGCAGTGAGGGCCCTTCGTACCACGGCGTCTGGTCCGATTTGGTCACCACGTTGTCGCCATGCAACGCCGACATCGGGATGGAGGTGACGTCTTGCACATCCAGGCGGGCGGCAAAGGCGTGGAACTCGTCGCGAATCGCCTCGAATTTTGCCTTGTCCCAACCGATCAGGTCCATTTTGTTGACGGCGAGGACAAGGTGACGAATGCCCAGCAGCGATGCCAGGAAGGCGTGCCGGCGTGATTGTTCCAGCAGGCCGTGCCGGGCATCGACCAACACGATCACCAGCTGCGCGGTGGACGCACCGGTAACCATGTTGCGAGTGTACTGGATGTGCCCCGGGGTGTCGGCGATGATGAATTTCCGCTTCGGAGTAGCGAAATAGCGGTAGGCGACATCGATGGTGATGCCCTGCTCACGCTCGGCCCGCAGGCCATCGGTGACCAGCGCGAGGTCGGTGTATTCGTGACCACGTTCCTTTGAGGTCTGTTCCACCGAGGCCCACTGGTCTTCCATCACGGCCTTGGAGTCATACAGCAGGCGCCCGATCAGCGTGGACTTACCGTCGTCGACGGAGCCGGCGGTTGCCAGGCGCAACAGCGTGGTGGATGCGGACATCAGAAATACCCCTGCCGTTTGCGGTCTTCCATTCCAGACTCGGAAATGCGGTCGTCGGCCCTGGTCGCCCCCCGCTCGGTGAGCCGCGCCACGGCGGTCTCCGCGATGACCTCCGCAACGGTTGCGGCCTCCGATTCCACACATCCGGTGCACGTCACGTCCCCGACGGTGCGGAACCTCACCGTCGCCTCGAACACCGGCTCGTCCGCGCCGGGCTGCATGTGCCGATCGACGGCCAACAGCATGCCGTCTCGCTTGAACACCTTGCGCCGATGCGCAAAGTAGATCGACGGCAGCGTGATGTGCTCGGCGCCGATGTAGGACCAGATGTCGAACTCGGTCCAGTTGGACAGCGGGAACACCCGGATGTGCTCGCCTTTGTGGTGGCGTCCGTTGTAGAGATTCCACAGCTCCGGCCGCTGCGCCTTGGGGTCCCACTGGCCGAACTCGTCGCGGAAACTGAACACCCGCTCCTTCGCGCGCGCCTTCTCCTCATCGCGGCGGGCACCCCCGAACGCCGCGTCGAACCGGTTCTCCCGGATGGCACGCAGCAGCGTCACGGTCTGCATCGGGTTGCGCGACGGGAAGGTCTCGACGACCCGGCCGGCGTCGATGTCGTCCTGCACCGATGCCACCACCAACCGCACTCCTGACGCTGCGACCAGCTCGTCGCGGGTCGCGATGACCTCGTCAAAGTTATGGCCGGTATCCACGTGCATCACCGGGAACGGCAGCCGCCCAGGACGAAACGCCTTGATGGCCAGGTGCAGCATCACGATGGAGTCCTTGCCGCCGGAAAACAGCAGCACCGGACGTTCGAACTCGGCGGCCACCTCACGAATGATGTGCATCGCCTCGGCTTCCAGCGAGCGCAGATGACTCAATTCGTACTGGCCGACGGCGGGGCCCGTTGTTACACCACTGGTGGTCATGGCTTCACCTAACATGCAGAATCAGAAACTCAATACCTGATAATTTTGGTAGAACTGACCATACTTATTGCTAATGTTACCTACGGAACCAGTCCTGCCCTGCCGCTGTCAATGAAACTATTGGGAAGCGCGCGGGCAGCTTTGGGAACTTCTTTTCCAGCCGTCGTCGATACGCCAGCATGGACGGATGTCCAATGCTTCAGGTTCGGCCGACAATGCCAGCGGTCGGGACGTCATCGCGCAGTTTCTGCCGCAGTCGCCGTTCGTCACGAAACTGGGAATCGTCGCAGATCACCTCGGTGCCGATGAGGTGCGGCTTCGGCTGCCGTGGCAGGGCTCCGGCGTTGTTGATTAGCAGGCTTGTGAGCTGGGGAATTGTGGATTGAGGAGGTCTAGGCGGCGGTTGGCGGTCAAAGCGGTGATCCGGCAGGCTTCGGCGATGTTGTCGGCGCCGTTGAGGCGGTGCAGATTGATCGCGGTGTTGCGTAGCGTTGCTAGGACCTGTGCGCCGTTTCCGGTATGTGCCCTTTGACGGTCTTCGTCGAAGGTGACGTCGCGTATCCAGTGCAGGCTGTTCTCGATTCCCCAGTGTTGACGCATCCAGGTCATGATCGCGGTAGGGCGGGCGTGCTCGAACGGCAGGCTGCAGATGGCATAGACCACCTCCACGCTGCGCTGGTCGGTGGCGGTGATCAAGCGTTCACGAGTGATCCGGATGATTTGTTTTGCGTAGGGGAAGCCGATTCCTCGTGCAGCGGTGATGATTTGCAGGGTGCGGGTCTCGACACGGCCGTGGCCGCGGGAGTCGTCGGTAGCGGCTGCGGGCACCTCGGCCCAGGGCAGCGCGGTGATACGCGCAAGTATTTTGGCTTGGTTGGACTTGACGATCATCAGGTAGTGCGACTTCAAGGTGGCGCAGATCAACTTCGCGGTGACGACCTGGGTATGCATCGCATCCACGGTGACCAGCCACCGCAAGCTACCCGGCAGCAGCGTGAGCAGGGCACGTACGCAGGGAATTTCATTGCTTTTCTCGGCGACAGCGAGTTGACCGAGCACCAATCGGGCACGGTGGGCGAACACCGACACGAGATGCGTGGCTGTCGCTTTGGCGCGTAAAGGCACCACGCAGCATCTTGCCGTCCAACGCGATCGGCACCAATCCACTGGGGTCGCTGCTGGCCACGTGTGCAGTGAAGTAACTGCCCATCCTGGCGTTGAGGTCGGCGGGGTCTAGCCGAGACAAAACAGCGCGGAAGGTCTTCTCACTGGGCCGCCGGAACCGGACCCCTAATTGGGCCAACACATCATCGGGAGCGGTGGCCGCCCATGTGGCAAAAACAGCATAGCCGCGCATCCCCGCGGCAGTGGCCAGAACCGCGATCGCCAACAAAGCCATCAGCGAATACCTCCGACCGCGTGGGTCCCTCGGGTCCGGCACCGAGACCAACACATCGAGAAACTCCGATCCGATGAGCTCGCTACGCTCACCAGGACTCCAGCGGTCGAACACCTCTGGAACCGACGACACAGGCAATACTGAAACCGTAGGCACGGGCAACTCCAGACCAACGACGAACAGTAACCAACTCGATCGTTCTCCAGATAGCCCGTGCCTACACTCCGGCCCCAATAGCGCGGCACCAAAGATCATCAACCCAGCTCACAAGCCTGCTAATCAACAACGCCGGAGCCCTGGGCTGCCGTGGGACCCGTCCAACGTCACGATCGGCGACATGGTGCACGGCGGGGCCATCGCTACCCTTGCCGACCTGACGGTCATGGCCGCCGCTTGGTGCAGCGGGCAGGCGCCGCCCGAGCTGCGCGGCGTCACGGTGTCGCTGGCGCTGGACTTCATGGCGCCGGCACGGGCCACAGACGTGATCGGGGTGGGCCGGGTGCTGCGGCGTGGGCGCTCCTTGGTCAACTGCGAGGCCGAGATCGTCGACCCCGAAGGCACGCTGCTCGCCAAGGCCCTGGCGACCTACAAGGTGGGTTGATGTCGCGCTAGAGCGTGACCTCGTTGAGCTTGCCGGTGGCGACGTCGAAAACAAAGCCGCGCAATGAGACGTGCTTGGTGACAAACGGGCTGTTCTCGATGCGGCGCAGCGACTGCTTGACGTCCTCCGCCGCATCCGGGAACGCCTCGGCCGCCCACGGGGGTTTGACTCCGGTCTCGTCCTGGATTCCACGCTTGAAGTCGTCATCGGTGAAAGTGAGCATACCGCAGTCGGTGTGGTGAATCAGCACGACTTCTCGGGTCCCCAGTAGCCGCTGACTGATCGCCAATGAGCGAATGGCGTCGTCGGTGGCCACGCCCCCTGCGTTGCGAATGACGTGCGCTTCGCCTTCGTTGATGCCGAGCAGGCGATAAACGTCCAGGCGCGCATCCATGCAGGCCAAGATCGCAATGTGTTTACTCGGCGGCATCGGCAGCGGACCTTCGAAGCCACTCGCGTAATCCGCGTTGTTAGCCAGGTAGTCGTCGGTAACCGTCACGCACGTCTCCTTATATGTCCCGGCAGAAAATTTGCTACACAAAGCGAAGCCGCGCAGGAGTTTAACAACCGAATGCCCGAATTTCACCGGTGAAAATCAGCAGGATCGCAAAGCGATCGACCCACCCCCGGCGTTGCCGTACCGGCCGCCGCCCGCATCACACGAACCCGTCCCACCGAAATTGAGCGGCAACGCGTGCAGTTGCTGCAAACGCCGAAATCAGCGAGGACCGTCGACATCGGGGCCGTCTGGTCGGCGTTGTCAGCGGCGCTACACACCCGCTTCTCGCTACCCTGTCCCAATGCAACACGGTGGATGGGCATGACACGATTTCTGGCGCGCCGGTTGCTCAACTACGTTGTGCTCCTCGCGCTGGCCTCGTTCTTGACCTACTGCCTGACCTCGCTGGCCTTCTCGCCGCTGGAAAGCCTGATGCAGCGCAGCCCACGCCCACCTCAAGCGGTGATCGACGCGAAGGCCGCCGAGCTCGGATTGAACAAGCCGATACCGGTGCGCTACGCCCACTGGGTCACCCATGCCGTTCGCGGCGACTTCGGTGTCACCATCAGCGGTCAGCCGGTCTCCGCGGAACTGGGCCGCCGCATCGGAACCAGCTTGCGGCTGCTGCTCATCGGATCGGTAGTCGGCACCGCGCTCGGCGTGGCGATCGGCGCATGGGGTGCCATCCGCCAATACCGGTTCAGTGACCGGGTGATCACCATGCTGGCATTGCTGGTGCTGAGCACCCCGACCTTCGTCGTGGCCAACCTGCTGATTCTGGGCGCACTGCGGGTGAATTGGGCGCTGGGATTTCAGCTGTTCGACTACACCGGCGAGACCTCACCGGGCGTGGACGGTGGAACCTGGGCAGCATTCGGTGACCGCCTGAAACATTTGGTCCTGCCATCGTTGACGCTGGCGTTGGGCGCCGCGGCGGGCTACAGCCGATACCAGCGCAATGCGATGCTCGACGTGCTGGGCCAGGACTTCATTCGCACCGCCCGCGCCAAGGGCCTCACCCGCCGGCGCGCGCTCATCAAACATGGGCTGCGAACCGCACTGATTCCGATGGCAACGCTGTTCGCCTACGGGGTTGCCGGACTGGTCACCGGCGCGGTGTTTGTCGAAAAGATCTTCGGCTGGCACGGCATGGGTGAATGGGCGGTCCGGGGCATCGCGACCCAGGACACCAACATCGTCGCAGCGATCACGGTGTTCTCCGGGGCCGTGGTCTTGCTGGCCGGCCTGCTCTCCGACATCTTCTATGCGGCGCTCGACCCGAGGGTCCGGGTTTCATGACCGATCAAGCCACGCAAGTCGAGTTCACCTCACGCCGCACGCTGGTGCTGCGCCGGTTCCTGCGTAACCGGGCCGCGGTGGCATCGCTGGCGGTGCTGGTGGTGCTGTTCGTGGGGTGCTATGCGCTGCCCTCGGTGCTGCCCTACTCCTACGAGGACCTCGATTTCGACGCGCTGCTACAGCCACCGAGCACCCGTCATTGGCTGGGCACCAATGCGCTAGGTCAGGACTTGCTCGCGCAGACGTTGCGGGGCATGCAGAAATCCATGCTCATCGGCGTCTTTGTGGCGGTGATCTCCACCGGAATCGCCGCCACCGTCGGTGCCGTCTCCGGCTATTTCGGCGGGTGGCGAGACCGAGCCCTGATGTGGTTGGTGGACCTGCTGTTGGTGGTGCCCAGCTTCATCCTGATTGCGATCGTCACTCCGCGTACCAAGAACTCGACCAACATGATGTTCCTGGTGCTGCTGCTGGCCGGATTCGGCTGGATGATCAGCTCCCGCATGGTGCGTGGCATGACCATGAGCCTACGCGAGCGCGAGTTCATCAGAGCGGCAAGGTATATGGGCGTTTCCAGCCGGCGGATCATCACCGGCCACGTGATACCCAATGTGGCGTCGATTCTGATCATCGACGCGGCACTCAATGTCGCGGCCGCCATCCTGGCCGAAACAGGCTTGAGCTTCCTCGGTTTCGGCATCCAGCCACCGGACGTGTCGTTGGGCACCCTGATCGCCGATGGCACCCAGTCGGCAACCACGTTCCCGTGGGTGTTCCTGTTCCCGGCCGGGGTCCTGGTGTTGATTCTGGTCTGCGCCAACCTGACCGGTGATGGCTTGCGCGACGCACTGGACCCGGCCAGCAAGACGCTGCGAAGTGGTGACCGATGAACCCGCTGCTCGAGGTGACCGATCTGGCCGTCACCTTCCCCACCGAGAACGATCCGGTCACCGCCGTGCGCGGCATCAGCTACCAGGTAGCCCCCGGCGAAGTGGTCGCGATGGTGGGCGAATCCGGATCGGGCAAGTCCGCGGCGGCCATGGCCGTAGTCGGTCTGCTACCCGAGTACGCCAAGGTCCGTGGCTCGGTCCGGTTGCAGGGCACCGAGCTACTGGGGCTGGCCGACGACGCGATGTCGCGGTTCCGCGGCAAGGTGATCGGCACCGTGTTCCAGGATCCGATGTCCGCTTTGACCCCGGTCTACACCGTCGGCGATCAAATCGCCGAAACCATCGAGATACATCAGCCCACTTTCAGCAGGAAGGCGGCGCGGCGGCGTGCGGTGGAGCTGCTTGAACTGGTTGGTATCGCACAACCCGAGCGACGCGCCCGCGCGTTTCCGCATGAGCTTTCCGGCGGTGAACGCCAACGGGTGGTCATCGCCATCGCCATCGCCAACGATCCCGATCTGTTGATCTGTGACGAACCCACCACCGCTCTGGACGTGACCGTGCAGGCCCAGATCCTCGACGTGCTCAAGACGGCTCGGGATGTGACCGGGGCCGGAGTGCTCATCATCACCCACGACCTGGGTGTGGTTGCCGAGTTCGCCGATCGAGCGCTGGTCATGTACGCCGGGCGAGTTGTGGAAAAGGCTACGGTCAACGACCTCTACCACAATCGCCGAATGCCTTACACCATCGGACTATTGGGTTCAGTCCCCAGGCTCGATGCCACGCAGGGCACCCGATTGGTGCCAATCCCGGGTGCCCCTCCGTCGCTCGCCGGCCTCGATCGGGGCTGCCCGTTCGCACCCCGCTGTCCCTTGGTCATCGATGAATGCCGCTCCGACGAACCCGAGTTGATCGAGGTCGGCCAGAATCACCGGGCTGCCTGCATTCGCACCGATCAGGTGAACGGGCGCAGCGCCGCCGACATCTATGGCGTGCAGACCGAGGCCACCGAGCCGGCGCCCGCCGACTCATCGGTGGTCGTCCGGGTCAGCGACCTGGTCAAGACATATCCGCTGACCAAGGGCGTGCTGCTGCGGCGATCGATCGGCGAGGTGCGCGCGGTCGACGGCGTGAGTTTCGAACTCCGCCAGGGCCACACGTTGGGCATCGTGGGTGAGTCTGGATCAGGAAAATCCACTACCTTGCATCAGATTTTGGAGCTCGCCGCGCCACAATCGGGATCGATCGAAGTTCTGGGCACCGATGTCACCACTTTGACCGCGTCGAGTCGCAGAGCGCTGCGACGCGATATCCAGGTGGTCTTTCAAGATCCGGTCGCCTCACTGGACCCGCGGCTGCCGATCTCCGATTTGTTGGCCGAACCACTGCAAGCCAACGGCTTCAACAAGACCGATACCCAGGACCGGGTTGCCGAACTGCTTGACATCGTCGGGCTGCGTCGTAGCGATGCCAGCCGCTATCCCGCCGAATTCTCCGGCGGACAGAAGCAACGGATCGGTATCGCACGAGCGCTGGCGCTGCAACCCAAGATTCTGGCGCTCGACGAACCGGTGTCCGCCCTCGACGTCTCGATCCAGGCCGGAATCATCAACCTGCTCCTGGACCTGCAAGCGCGGTTCAAACTGTCGTACCTGTTTGTCTCCCATGACCTCTCAGTGGTCAAACACCTCGCCCATTCCGTGGTCGTCATGTTTGCCGGCAGCATCGTCGAGCAGGGCAACAGCCAGGAGGTTTTCAGCAATCCGCAACACGAGTACACACAGCGTCTGCTGGGCGCGGTGCCACAACCGATTCCGGGCAATGCTGACTAACGCAGATCGGCATGACGGCGTCCAGCCCGGGCCTGGCGCGAGGTCGCGGCGGCCGACTCGCCCCTGGGCACGGCGTCGAATCCGGTGTGCCGGTGCCGCATTGCTCACCGTGACGCTCCTGCTTGCCGGCTGTTCGGCCAGCACCCAACTCCCCGCCGCGACCAGCGGGTCCACCGCGGTCGGCAGCAGCAGCGATATCAACCCGCAAGATCCCGCCACCCTCGAAGACGGTGGTGACCTGAGGCTCTCGCTCACCGACTTCCCACCCAATTTCAATATCTTGCATATCGACGGCAACTCGGCGGAGGTTGCGGCGATGGTCAAAGCCACTCTGCCGCGGGCCTTCATCATCGGTCCAGACGGTTCGACGACGGTCGACCGCGACTACTTCACCAGCGTCGAACTCACCAAGACCAACCCGCAAGTGATCACCTACACCATCAATCCCAAAGCATTCTGGTCTGATGGCACGCCGATCACCTGGCGTGACATCGCGAGTCAGATCCACGCGACCAGCGGCGCGGACAACAGATTCGAAATCGCCTCGAGCGGGGGCTCCGACCGTGTCGCGTCAGTGACCCCGGGAGTCGATGATCGTCAAGCCATGGTGACGTTTGCCAAACCCTACGCGGAGTGGCGTGGGATGTTTGCCGGCAACGGGATGCTGCTGCCCAGCAGCATGACCGCCACGCCCGAGGCGTTCAACAAGGGACAACTCACCGGACCCGGCCCCTCCGCAGGCCCGTTCATCGTCACCTCACTGGACCGCAGCGCACAGCGAATCGTATTGACTCGCAACCCTAAATGGTGGGGAAAGAAGCCGCGCCTGGACAGCATCACCTACCTGGTTCTCGATGACGCCGCGCGGATACCTGCCCTGCAGAACTTCACCATCGACGCGACCGGGATCGGTTCACTCGATCAACTCACCATCGCCGAGCGCACCAAGGGGATCTCGATCCGGCGCGCGCCGGCTCCCAGTTGGAGCCATTTCACCCTCAACGGTGCCCCGGGAGCGGTCCTCGCCGACCCGGCGCTGCGGTTGGCCGTCTGCAAGGGGATCGACCGCCGGACGATAGCCAAAGTGGCACTATACGGCCTGACCAATGATCCGGCGCCGTTGAACAATCATGTTTTCGTCGCCGGGCAGGAGGGCTATCAGGACAACAGCAGTCCCTACGATCCGGAGCAGGCCAAGCGGGAGCTCGACGCCCTGGGCTGGAAGCTCAACGGCAAGTTCCGGGAGAAAGACGGCCATCAGCTCGTCGTCCGCTTGCTGTTCTACGAAGCTCAGAGCAGTCGCCAATTCGCGCAGGTCGCTCAGTACAGCCTGGCCCAGATCGGCGTCAAACTCGAACTGCAATCGAGGTCGGGCAGTGGCTTTTTCAGTAACTACGTCAATGTCGGGGCCTTCGACATTGCGCTGTTCGGCTGGGTCGGCGACGCTTTCCCCCTCTCCTCGCTCACCCAGATCTACATGTCCGACGGGGAAAGCAACTTTGGGAAGATCGGCAGCCCACAGATCGATGCGGCGATCGAGCGGACGCTGCAGGAGCTGGATCCGGCCAAGGCCCTCGCGCTGGCCAATGAGGTGGATAAGCTCATCTGGGCCGAGGGGTTCAGCCTGCCATTGACCCAATCACCGGGAACGATTGCCGTCCGCAGCACGCTGGCAAATTTTGGCGCCAGGGGCCTCGCCGATCTGGATTACACCGCGATCGGATTCATGCGGAGCTGACCCGGCGATGCAGCAGCGGCGCCGGTAGCGCGTGCTCCGCCATAGCCGCCAGTTCGATCGCTTTCCACAAGGCGCGGATCGGCAGCCGCGCCGGCATTGCGTCCAGCTCCGCCCCTCGACCGGTGAGCGCTCCGAACTCCCCCCGACATACCGCCCCGGCAATGGCCAGGGCCGCGGGCTCACGGAAGTCAAGGGCGCTGTGCGCCATGGTCGGTAGCTCTATCAGCACCGCGTTGGGCAGCAATGATGCGATATGTTCGGCGACCATGGCCGGGGTAGTGAGATCGTGCCCGCCCGAAACAACCACGGTTGGCCAGCCGAATCTGGGCATCTCGGCCACCAAGTCGTACGGCTCGGACTCGAACTGATCTGTCGCCGCAATAGTTTCGCGAATCGCCTGAGCGGGATCGAGCGGTAGGCCGTCGGGCTCGGCCGCGTAGTCCAGTTCGCGGAACGCGATGCGACCGACCAGGTCCATCTCGTAGCGGTACGGCACCTTGCGTGCATACATGGCAGAGAACCGGAAAAGCACGTGCCACAAGATCATCCGGCCGCACAGCAGGAGATCCAATTGGCGTTCCAGAAGCCGCGCTCCGCCGTACCCGTAAACCGCCGCTGCGACCTGGGATGCGCGGGCCGTCATCACCCCGGCATCGACCAGCTGCCGAACCTTGGCCGCCAGCGCGGCGGTCTCCGGGCTATCCCCGTCGAGTAGCCGCCTACGAATGGTCTCGCGCGCAAGCGCAATGTCATCGCGAGACAGCAACGGCGAATCGAGAATCATCGACCGTACCCGGGCCGGGTGACGGACGCCGACTCCAGCGGCAATGTAGGTGCCGTATGACGTGCCGTAGATGACAGCCGAGTCGACATGGGCGTCATCGAGCACCGCGGCAATATCGTCGACGACCTGATCGATTGTGAAAGCTTCTGGCGGTAGGTCGGCTCCGGAGTCATCGTGGCGCGACATCCCCACTCCGCGGTGCTCGATCATGATGACATCCAGACCGGCAGCGGCGGCACGCCGGCGCAACCCCTTGTACACCAGCATCGACGCCACTCCCGGCCCGCCCGGGATGATGACCAGCGGATGCGCCGACTTTCGGCCGGCGCGCACGTAGTACAGATCAAACTCGCTGTCGTTGCCCGGCGACACCGGCCGGCGCACCGGCCGCACACCCGGCATTCCCGCGAGTTTCTCGTGCGCCCGGCGCCGTTTGTCGCTCATCGTCATCGGCGTCGGCCCATCATGGGCAGTATTCTGCCCAGACGGGCTGTCGTCGGCAGCTCAAGGGGCCGCCGGTTGGGCCCCTAGAGCCCGGCTCAATTGCGGATCAGGTCGGCAGCCTTGGCGCCTATCAGCACCGATGGGGCATGAGTGTGTCCACGCACCGTGCTCGGCATCACCGACGCGTCGGCGACGCGCAGGCCGTCGACCCCGCGCACCCGTAACTGCGGATCCACCACGCTCGCCTCGTCGCTGCCCATCCGACAGGTACCCAAGGGGTGATACAGGGTGTGCGAACAGGTGGTGAGGGCCAACTCGAGGGTTGCTTCATCGAGCTCGCTGCTGTTGTGCGGCCGCGCCACCGGCCCCAGCAGGCCGCGGAGCGCGGGCGCCTGGGCGATACGTGCGCAGATCCGCAGGCCTTCCATCATCGCGGCACGGTCCACACCGCCGGGGTCGGACAGGTAGCGGGCTTCGATGATCGGCTTGGCATGGGGATCGGCAGACCGAAGCGTGATCTGACCCCGGCTCTGTGGGGCAACCAAGATCGGCCCGAAAACCACGCCGTGGCCCGGCGGGTGCGCGGGCAGTCCTTCGTCGTAGAACGGTGCCGGCGCGAAGATCAGCTCCAGGTCGGGTAGGTCCAGACCCGGCCGGCTGCGGACGAATCCGTATGCTTCGCCGACGTTGGAGGTCAGCATGCCCCGGCGCCGCAACAGATAGTTGATCAGCTGCATGGGCTTTTCGGCGGCGGCCAGACTGTCCCCGGCAACGTCGAAGCCCAGCGGCGTGATGAGGTGGTCCAGTAGATTCTGGCCCACTTCTGGCGCGTGGTCGACGGTTTCGATTCCGTGATCGGCGAGATGACTACGGTCTCCGATGCCCGAGAGCATCAGCAGCTGCGGGCTGTTGACCGCGCCGCCGCAGAGCACGACCTCCCGGCGGGCATGCACCGTGCAGTGTTGCCCCTCGCGCTGGTACTCGACGCCAGTCGCCCGGGTACCGTGGATGACGATTCGGGTCGCCGTCGCACCGGTGAGGATGCTCAGGTTCCTGCGCCCCATCGCCGGTCTGAGATACGCGTCGACGGTGCTCCACCGGGAGCCGCGGCGCTGAGTGACGATCGTTTCGCAAAAACCTTCCGGCTCTGCGGAATTCGGCTGCACCGGCGGGAACCCACAGTCGCGTGTGGCGGCCAGCCAGGCCGCAGTCAGCGGACTCGGACTCCGTTGACGGGAGATCTGTAGCGGACCCGTCACACCGCTGTCATCACCATTGACGAAGTGCCAGGCGGCAGTGACGTCTTCAATCTGGCGGAAGTAGCCGAGCAGCTCGCCGTAGGACCAGTGCGAGCCGGCGAGCCGAGCCCATTCGTCATAGTCGGCGGCAAAGCCGCGCACCCACATCATCGCGTTCATCGAGGACGAGCCGCCGAGCACCTTGCCCCGGGGCCAGTAGATCTCGCGCCCGCCCAGCTGCGGCTCCGGTTCGGTCGTGTAATCCCAGTCGACTTCGCTGCGGAACAGCTTGGGAAACGCCGCCGGAATCCCGATGAAGCGATTCTTGTCGCTCGGCCCGGCCTCGAGCGCCACCACCGAGGTGCCCGAATCGGCGCTAAGCCGATTGACCACCGCCGCCCCAGCTGAGCCCGTACCGACCACTACGTAATCGCACTCAATGTCCACCGCTCATCCCCGTTTTGGGATCAGTGTATGACGCGGGGCGGCCCGATCACTAAAGATTCAGATCGATCCGGTGCGCGCCGGCGACACCGTCGTATCGGTCAGGGCTGCACGTCAGCACGATCACCTGACCATGGGTTCCCACGGTATCGAACACCCCCCCCATCTTGGCCAGGCGGTCTGGATCGGTGAATCCCAGCGCATCGTCTACCACCACCGGAACGGTGTCCTCCTTGGCCACCAGCGCCGCGCCCGCAAACCGGGCCAATATGCCGAGCTGCTCTTTGGCGCCGCCGGACAACGACTCGTAAGGCACCGTGACATCGTCGAGAGTCCGGCTGCGGATCCGTAGATCGCTACCGACATCGACCTCGAACGTGGGCCCGAACACCGGGCGCCCGAGTCGCTGTAGCTCCATTCGATAGGGCTCGACGTAGCGCTGCCGGGTGGTATCGCGATGCCGTGTCATCACCGATCGCAACAGCTGGGCGGCTCTGGCGCGGCGTCCGATGCGGGCGTGCTGACTAGCGGCATGCTCACGTTCGGTCTCTGCCGCATCAAGCTTGCTCTGCCGACCTTCGCTGCCGAACACCGAGAGTTCGACGCTGATGTCGCGCAGCGCGGCGACAACGGCATCGTGGCGCTCATCCAGTGACTGCGCGGTCTCGGCGGCTTCCCGTGCTTCGGCGGCTACCGCCTCGGGCTCGGCCGCGTCCAGCACTTCGGTCAGTTCGGCGAGTCGACGCTGCGACGCCTGCAGCACGTGCAGATCGGCATCGGCCGCCGACGCGAGGTCGGCATCGCTAACCGCGGCCCGCGCGGTGGCCAGCCGCGAGGTGGCCGCTTCGACTTCGGCCCGCCCGTTTTCCAGCCTGCTCTGCAAAACCGTGGCCGAAGTAGAGGTTTCGGCGAGACGCCGGCTTGCCGCGAGAGCGCGCTTGCGCTGATCCTCGCACTGCTTGCCGGCCGTTATCCGGGCGGCCTCGGCCGCCTCGAGTTCGGCACGGGCAGCCGTGGCATCGGTCGCAAACAGATCGGGCTCAGCGGGCTGGCTGGCCTGCAGCTGTGCAAGCCGGCAGCGGAGTTGGTCTACCTGCTCGTCACCACACAGCCCGGCCAGGGTGGCGTTCAACTGGTCGCGGCGCCCCAACAGTTCGCGGCGGCGCTGTTCGACCGATCGGGCCTCCGCCAAGGTTGCCACGCCGCCCGCGGCCAATGCCACCGCAAGTTCTTCTTGTGCTGCAACATATTTGGCCTGCGCCTCCAGCGCGGTCGCCCCCTGGGTGATCCGCGCCGTCAGGACCCCGGGGACCTCGACCTCCGCGGGGCCGGTGGCCGTCATCGACCAACTCGAACCCGCCGACAACTGCACCCGTTGACCGCCAACCACCAGCTCGATATCGGCGGCCGCAGTGAACTCCACCGCCGCGGAAATCAACGCGAGTTGCCCGTCCACCCGATCCACGCTCGCCGCAGCGGATTCGATTCGTTTCAGCAGCGCCTCGGTAAGTGTCACCTCGGATAGCTGGGCGCAGACCCGGTCATGGTCACACTGGACCTCTCCGATCCTGGCCAGTCGGGCGCTCAACCGTTGCGCCTGTTCGCGGTCGGCGATCTGGTCGAGAGAGCGCCGGGCGGCTTCGGCACGGCGTTGAACCGCCGTCAGGCTAGCCGTGGCTTCCTCGACCGCGACGTCGCACCGCTGCGCATCGGCGCTCGCCATCGCCCGCTGGTCGGCGGCGTGCTGCGCATCGATTTGCAGGGCCTCGAGCGCCTTGGCGCGACTGTCGATTTCCTCGCACAGGGCACGCCGTTCAGCATGAGCGGCCGCCGAAGCCGAGCTGGTTGCGGCCTTCGCAGCGGTGACGAGCTTGGCCTCATGCGCTTCTGCCTTCAGCCCCGCGACCTTGTCGGCGGCCTGCCGCGCAGCCGCCAGCCGGGAACCGGCTGCAGCCAACTTCGGCGCCAATTCGGCTGCCTGCCTAGTTAGTTCACCATGGCGACTGATGCGCTCGTCGACCTCGGATACCGCCGCGGCGCACTCCGCTACCGCAGTCTCGGCTCCGCTCAGCCGAGCGAGGGTTGCCGCCCATTCGCCGGTGGGACGTCCGGTTGGGGTGAAGTAGCGCGAATACTCGGCATCGATGCGTTCAATCAGCACTGGCTCGGCACCCGAGAGCGCCACGTCGGTGGCCGAATGGGCGGCGGCAATATCGAGCGCGCGGGAAAGCGCATCACAGCTGGACAGATCCACCGCCGTGGTCGACGCGGCCTGCAGCACCCGCTGGGCACGCCACAACTCGGTGTCCACCGTCTCCGCCAAGATCGCCCGGACCCGCTCATGGGCTTCGTCGCCGGTCAACTGTTCGCGACGAGGCGCCAGCACCGTCAGCTGTGTTTCACACTTCTTGTGAAAACGCTTCCGGTAGACAAAACGGTAAGGACCACTGCTTATTTCGGCAGTGACCTCGGATCCGACGTCGGCATTGGTCGGTTTGACCTGCTTGATTTCCTTTTTCGCCGAGCGATCCTTGAATTCCAGTAGGAGATCCAAAGCCTCGATCATCGAGGACTTTCCAATCTCGTTGGCGCCGCACACAGCCACCACACCGTGGTCTGGAAACTCGATCTCCCGATGCGCGATCCCGCGGTAGTTGGTCAGTACCAGCCGGTGCAACTTCATGCCGCGCCCCGATCTGTGAGCCGCAGCAGCAGAGCCAACGCCGCCTGAGCATCGACTGCGGATCCGTCGGCACCCGAACGAGCGGTTGCGACCAACTCGTCAACGGCGGCCGCAGCGAAACCGCCGATGCCGAGGTCGCTGAACTCACCATCCGCCGGAATCACGGCCAGGTCGGTGTGGCGTTCCCACAGGCCCAGCCAGGCGAACAACCGCGCATACCTGTCCAGGCACGCATCCAGCGCGGCACGGTCGGTGACGGTCAACGAACCGGTCAGGGCCAACCGCACCACGGTGCGGTCCTTGTCGGTCATCAGATCCAGATTCAGATCGAGGTCGGCAATGTCACGGCTGGTGTCCACTTCCCGGCGCAGCGTGACAAACCGCCAGCAGCCGACCCGCCTGGCTGTCACCGAGACCGGGCGGCACGGGTCGGTTTCGTCAATGTCGACGACGAGGACGTGGCCGGGGTCAGATTCGACGTCGTCGAAGTTGGTGACTTCCGGCGATCCCGAGTACCACACCCTGCCGCTGCCACCAACCTGAGTCAGCGAATGCTTGTCCCGAGCGCCACATAATGCAACATTCCTCGCGCCACCGCGTCCTCGAGCCCAGCGAGCCGGATCAGCGAGGGCTTGCCGGGATCCGGGTCCAGCGCATCGATTCCCCCGTGGGCGACCAGCACTCGGGTGCCAGCCCCTTCGGACAGTCCCGCCAACACGTCGGCGACAAGATCGGTGGTGGGAGCCTTGGACCGCCACGGAGCGGCGACAAGCTCCACTCCCGGACGCACTTGGTGACTACCGCAGCGATCGAGAACGACAACGTTGTCCGGACATTCAGTACGAAACAGTGCGCCGGTGTATACCGAAGAAGCGTCCAGCGGGTCGTGATTGCCCGGAAGCAGGTAGACCGGAACACCGATGGCGCGCATGGCCTCCAAGGACTGGCTGATGACCTGGGGCGTGAGCTGATTGTGTTCGAAGACGTCACCGGCCACAACCACGAACTCGGCACCCACCTCGGCAGCCAGCGCCCCAGACCGGCCACCGCATCGCGGCGCGCCGCCGAATAGCGCGGCTGCGCGTCACCGGCGAGAAAGTGGCGGGTCATGCCCAGCTGCCAGTCGGCGGTGTGCAGGAATCGCATCCTGGTGATCTCCTAGCGAAAAAGCGTGTCTATCAGGGCAACGCGAGTGTAGGTCTGGGCACCGACAAGACGCGGGACCTCGCCCGGCAGGTTCGGCTCGCAAGCGGTCGGCACGGGATCGAGGACCCACGCCGCCCGCCGTAGTCGAACATCCATTCGCATCGCGGGCAGCGCAGGGCGGGTCGCCATCTGGTTCGCGGCGAAGTGCGCACGGTGTTCGCCACCGAGCTGATGATTCGCACGCGCGTCGGTGCCGCCAACCCGGTTGGCCTTAGGGTGGGCCGAATGAGTGACCGGCACACGCTGTTGTTGATGCGGCATGCGAAATCCCAATATCCGCCTGGTGTGGCTGACCATGAGCGACCGTTGGCACCGCGCGGGCGTCGCGAGGCCGGATTGGCCGGAGACTGGCTGCGCGGCAATGCGCCAGCCGTCGACGAGGTGTTGTGCTCCACCGCGATCCGTACCCAAGAGACGCTGGCACGCAGCGGTATCGATGCACCGGTGCACTATTCCCAGCGGCTCTATGGCGCCGTGCCCGGCACGCTGATCGGCGAGATCAACCGGATTGGCGAGGACGTCGCGACCCTGCTCGTCGTCGGGCATGAGCCAACGATGTCCGAGGTGGCACTGGGCCTCGCCGGCGCCACCGGCACCGACGCTGCCGCCGCCGAATGGCTCTCGGCGAAATTCCCGACGTCGGCGATTGCGGTGCTGCAGGTGGCCGGCCGCTGGGAAGATCTCGAACTCGGTGGCGCTGCCCTCATCACGTTCCACGTGCCGCGCTAGCGAACCGTCGCCCGACGCGGACACCCGGGGGTAGCACCCATCCCCGGGTGTCCCGCCAGTCAGGAGTTGGTGGCCAGCGTCAGCTCCATCAGCTTGATGGCCTGCGAGCAGGCATCGATACCGGGGGCCTGAGGATTGACCCACCAGCCGACAACTCCGGCGGCGTCGCTTGCCACGCCGCATGCGCCGTTGGGGTCATTGGGTCGCATCACAATCGAGTCGACGCCCTGAATGGTGCGACTCTCGACCTGATACTTCAGTCCCTCGGCCACCTTGCGTTCGTTGCTCAAGCTGCCCTGCTCGAACCAGTACCGGGTGATGTCGATCAGCCCGGCCGGGTTGGCCGCCTGCCAGCGGCAGATCGCGCCGACGAACGTGCTCTGAATGTCGAGCGGATCGGCGCCCACCGTCTTGGCCAGGATGTCGGTGGTCAGCACTTCACATTCTTTGAGCAGGTTGGGGTACTGCTGCTCGGAATTGTTGTTGCGTGGGACCCCACCCCCGCCCGCTTTGATGGCGTTGCCCGAAATCGACCTCGAGCAGCCGGTTATCGACACCAGCACCGCCAGCAGCACGGCCGCCGCGCGCAGGCCTGCACCATTACCGCGCCGAGATCCACGACGCATCCCACCGCTCATTTCGAGTTCGCAATCGACTGACGAGTGAGTTCCCTGGCGACGTCACACGGCGGCGGGAATGGCTTCTGGTTGAAGCTCACCGACCATTCGATGAAGTCGTCCTGGAACTGGATCCCTACCTCACACAACGAGTCGCCCAGGGTGGGCTCGTTGCCGGTGGCGATGAAGCCGCTGTGGCCGTCGATGTTGATGTCCTCGACACTCGCGCGGGAGAGCTCCTCGGTCTTGCGCTCACGACCGATTGGACTGCCGCGGTACCAGGAGAAGGAGAAGTGCGGGCCCATGATGCCGCCGCCCGCCAACCACTGGCACCCCACCGAGTTCTGAGCCGTGTTGATCATGCCACTGATCCTGGTCAACTGTGTCACTGTCTGGTCGCTGACACCGCCGCACTGCGGAAAGAACGGTCCGTGACGGCCCTCGGAGCTGCCCGGGGTCGACGAAGCCGTCGCACCGGGATTGTTGTCACCGGAATTGGAGCACCCTGCAACTGCGGGACTCAGAGCCATCAATGCCGCCGCAGCCAGGGCCAGCGTCGTCAAATTACGCCGCACCGCTTACCTCTCTACTGCTGGTCACAGCATGCACTGTAGCCGCAGCCCCGCGGGTCAACCACCGACACGCCACCTGATCAGGCATTTCGTCCTGGCCGATGCGGCCGGCCCCAGCACCGGGCCGACACGGTATGCGACAGTTACCCCATGCGCCTGGCACTGCTGCGCCAGTACATCCGGCCGTACCGTCGGCTGGTCGCCGCGCTGATGGCGCTGCAGCTGATCAGCACCCTGGCCTCGCTGTACCTGCCCACGGTCAACGCCGCGATCATCGATGACGGAGTCGCCAAGGGCGATACCAACACCATCATCCGGCTGGGTGTGGTGATGCTCGGCGTGACCGGACTACAGGTGCTGTGCGCGGTGGGTGCCGTCTACTTCGGAGCCCGCACCAGGACCGGCTTCGGCCGCGACCTGCGCGCCGCGATGTTCGAGCATGTGATCACCTTTTCCGAACGCGAGACGGCCAGATTCGGCGCGTCGACGCTGTTGACCCGCAGCACCAACGACGTCCGCCAGATTGTGTTCCTGGTGCAGACGACTGCCACCGTGCTGGTGGCCGCGCCGATAATGAGCATCGGCGGCATCATCATGGCGGTTCATCAAGAGGCCGCGCTGACCTGGCTGCTGCTGGTCAGCGTTCCGATCTTGGCGCTGGCGAACTACTGGATCATGACCCACATGCTGCCGTTGTTTCGCAGCATGCAGGCGTTGATCGACGGCATCAACCGGGTGCTGCGCGACCAGCTGTCCGGCGTCCGGGTGGTTCGCGCGTTCACTCGGGAGCCCTTCGAGCGGGACAGGTTCGCCCAGGCGAACACCGCGTTGGCGAGCACCGCGTTGCGGGCCGGCAATTGGCAGGCGCTGATGCTGCCGGTGACCACGCTGACGATCAACGTGTCCAGCGTCGCGGTGATCTGGTTCGGCGGCCTGCTGATCGACCAAGGCCGGATGCAGGTCGGCTCGCTGAGCGCATTTCTGTCGTACTTCGCCCAGATTCTGATGGCGGTGCTGATGGCAACGATGACCTTGGTGGTGCTGCCGCGAGCCGCCGTGTGCGCGGAGCGCATCACCGAGGTGCTCTCGACTCCCGCCGCACTAAACAACCCGCAACACCCCAGATTCCCCGCTGCCGGCATCACCGGCGCGGTCCGGTTGGAAAACATCACCTTCAGCTATCCCGGCGCCGACTGCCCGGTGCTGCAAGACATCTCCTTGTCGGCACCGCCGGGAGCCACCACCGCGATTGTCGGCAGCACCGGTTCGGGCAAGTCGACGCTGATATCGCTGATCTGCCGGCTCTACGACGTTACCGGCGGCACCGTGCTGCTGGACGGGATTGATGTCCGCGACTACCAGACCGAGCGGTTGTGGGCGGCGATCGGGCTGGTGCCCCAGCGCGGTTACCTGTTCTCCGGCACCGTCGCCGACAACCTGCGCTACGGCAAATCCGACGCAACCGACGAAGAGATGTGGGAGGCGCTGCGGGTCGCGGCCGCAGAGGAATTCGTCCGGGCGCACGGCCTGCAGATGCGTGTCGCGCAGGGCGGGATCAACTTCTCCGGTGGGCAGCGTCAACGACTCGCGATCGCCCGGGCGATCATCGGCCGACCCGCGGTCTATCTGTTCGACGACGCATTCTCCGCCCTTGATGTGCACACCGATGCGCAGGTCCGCGCATCGCTGCGAGAACTTGCCACAAAGTCGACCATTATTATTGTCACACAACGCGTTTCGACTGCCGAACAGGCCGATCAAGTGATCGTGATCGACGATGGCAGAGTTGTCGGGGCGGGCACTCACGATTCCCTGCTGATCGATTGCCCCACCTATGCCGAATTTGCCGTCTCGCAGTCGGTGACCGCCGACATCAGGGGCGTCTCGTGACCGCGGCACTCAACCAGCGACCCCGAGGCGGCGCCCCGGCGCCAACCCGATCGCGCGACTTCTGGGGTTCGGCGACGCGGCTGGTGAAACGGCTCGCCCCACAACGACGGCGCAGTCTTGCGGTGATCGCCCTGGGCATCGTCGGCACCGCGATCGGGGTGGCCGTTCCCCGAATCCTCGGCCACGCCACCGATCTGCTGTTCAACGGCGTGATCGGACGCCAGTTGCCCGCCGGAATCACCAAGGCGCAAGCGATTGCCGGCGCCCGGGCCCGCGGTGACAATACCTTCGCCGAACTGCTGTCGGGAATGAAGGTAACCCCCGGCCAAGGCGTGGACTTCGGTGCGGTGGTACGAACCCTCGCATTGGCGTTGGCCCTGTATCTCATTGCTTCCCTGCTAATTTGGGGGCAAGCCCGGTTGCTCAACGTCACCGTGCAGCGCACCGTGGCAGCGTTGCGCGCCGACGTCGAGCACAAGCTGCACCGGCTGCCACTGTCCTACTTCGACGGACGTCAGCGTGGCGAACTGCTGAGCCGGGTCACCAACGACATCGACAACATTCAGTCGTCGCTATCGATGACGATCAGCCAGCTGGTGACCGCGATCCTGACCGTGGTCGCGGTGCTGTCGATGATGGTGTGGATCTCGCCGCTGCTGGCACTGATCACCCTGCTGACCGTGCCGTTGTCGTTGCTGGTGACGCGAGCGATCACCCGACGTTCACAACGGCTGTTCGTTGCGCATTGGACCAGTACCGGACGCCTCAACGCACACATCGAAGAGACCTACAGCGGCTTCACGGTCGTCAAGACCTTCGGCCACCAGGCCGCAGCACGCGAGCAGTTTCACAACCTCAACGATGACGTCTACCAGGCCAGTTTCGGCGCCCAACTGCTCTCTGGCCTGGTGCAGCCGGCGACCACGTTCATTGGCAACCTGGGCTATGTAGCGGTCGCGGTGATGGGGGGCCTGCAGGTGGCCACCGGTCAAATCACATTGGGCAGCGTGCAGGCGTTCATTCAATATGTCCGGCAATTCAACACACCGGTGTCGCAGGTGGCGGCCATGTACAACAGCCTGCAGTCCGGTGTGGCCAGCGCAGAGCGGGTGTTCGAGCTGCTCGACGAACCCGAAGAAGCCGCCGACCCCGCGTCGGCGCTGCAACCGCCGGTCAGCCGGACCGGCCGCGCCCCGGCCCTGACCGGTCGCGTGGAGTTCGAGCGGGTGAACTTTGCCTATCACCCGGGCCATCCGGTGATCCACGACTTGTCACTGGTGGCCGAACCGGGCAGCACGGTGGCGATCGTCGGACCGACAGGTGCCGGCAAGACCACGCTGGTCAACCTGCTGATGCGGTTCTATGAGGTCGATTCCGGCCGCATCCTGGTCGACGGAATCGACATCACCACGGTGAGCCGGCGGTCACTGCGGTCGCACATCGGCATGGTGCTCCAGGACACCTGGTTGTTCGACGGGACGATCTCGGAGAACATCGCTTACGGGCGTCCGGAGGCCAGCCCGGACGACATCATCCAAGCCGCCAAAGCGGCCTACGTCGACCGGTTCGTCCACATGCTGCCGGCCGGCTATCAGACCCGGATCAGCGGAGACGGCAGCAACATCAGCGCCGGCGAGAAGCAACTGATCACCATCGCCCGCGCATTTCTTGCCCGCCCGCAGTTGTTAATCCTGGACGAGGCCACCAGTTCGGTCGACACCCGCACCGAGCTGCTCATCGCACGGGCAACCGCCGAACTTCGCCGGGATCGAACCAGCTTCATCATCGCCCATCGCCTTTCGACGATTCGTGACGCCGACCAGATTCTGGTGGTGCAGGCGGGCCAGATCGTCGAACACGGCTCCCACGCGGAGCTGCTGGCCAACCGGGGCGCCTACTACGCCATGACGCGGGCCTAGAACGATTCTGGCGATGCAGCCCCGCTGGCGGTGGTGGCGCCAAAGCGCGCGGTAACCGTACCGGGTCAGCCCGCTGCGCCGTCGGCGCCGGTACCGCCCTGCACGCCGTTATGGCCGCTGATGCCGTTGTAGGTTGTCCCGACGCCTGGATCGCCACCCACGCCACCGTCGCCACCGACAGCGCCGGCGCCGCCCGCACCGCCAGTCCCACCGATGCCGTTGGTACCCGAGTGACCGATCAACCACCCGCCAGTGCCACCGGCACCGCCGGTGCCGAACCCTCCGCCGGAGCCGCCGTCGCCCCCGGTTCCGCCGTCCGTGGCATCGCCGCCAGAGCCGCCGGCCCCGGTGCCAGACGAACTGCCGTCACCGCCAACTCCGCCATTCCCACCGGCGCCGCCGATGCCGCCGGTACCACCGACTCCGCCGTCGCCACCCGCACCGCCGTCGCCGCCATTTCCGAACAGCAGCCCGCCGGCACCGCCGCTGCCGCCAACCCCGCCAACCCCGCCGGTCCCGCCGTCGCCGCCGGTGCCCGCAATGCCGCCGTCGCCGCCAATATTGGCGTCGGCCACGCCACCGTCAGTCGAGCCGGCGGAACCACCAACCCCGCCGGTCCCCCCGGCGCCCCCGGTGGCGCCGATGCCGCCGGTGCCCCCGGTGCCCCCGGTACCGCCGATGCCGCCGTCGCCGACCAATATCCCGCCACGACCACCGTTACCCCCGCCGCCGCCGGTCCCGCCGGTGCCACCGGAAGCGCCGCTGGCCCCATTGCCGCCGGTCCCGCCAATACCCGCATAGGCGCTGCCGCTGGAAGTGACGGCAGGCCCGCCCAGTCCTCCATCGCCGCCCGAAGCTCCAGGAGCCCCGCCGTTGCCGCCGGTCCCGCCGAAACCTCCATAGGCGTCACCGCTGCCGTCATTGATGGCGAACCCGCCGACCCCACCGGTGCCTCCGGTCACCCCCGAGCCCCCATCGGCACCGCTGCCACCGTTACCGCCGTTGACATCGCCAATCGAGGTTGTAACGTTGTTGCCCCACGCGCCGGGGCCTGCTGTGCCGTTAGAGGTGTTCACGCCGTCCGCGCCGGCCAGGCCGGTTCCGCCTTGCCCGCCGCTGCCGCCGTTGCCGAACAGGTAGGCGTTGCCACCGTTGCCCCCTTGCCCGGGGTCGCCGCCACCGATACCCGCCGCGGCCGCACCACCCTGCCCGCCCGCACCGCCGTCGCCGTAGAGCCACCCACCGTTGCCGCCGGCACCCCCGGCCGCACCGCTACCGCCGATCCCACCGGCCCCGCCCTGGCCGAACAGCCAGCCACCGTTGCCACCGGCACCCCCGGCCGCGCCAAGCCCCCCGGCCCCACCTGTTCCGCCGGCGCCGATCAACCCCGCGCTTCCACCGGTACCGCCGATCTGGCCGAACGCTCCGGAGCCGCCGTCGCCCCCATTGCCGTACAAGATCCCGCCGTCGCCTCCACTCTGTCCAGTCCCCGCCACCCCATCGTCGCCGTTGCCGATCAACGGGCGCCCCAACAGCGCCTGGGCGGGCGCATTGACCACGTCGAGCACTGCCTGCAACGGCGAGGCGTTGGCGACCTCCGCGCTTGCATACTTCCCCGCAGCCGCGTCAAGGGCGGTTACCAACTGGTCGTGAAACGCCGCCACTTGGGCGCCGAGCGCTTGATAGGCCTGGGCATGTCCGGAAAACACTGCGGCGACCGCCGCCGACACCTCATCGGCACCCGCGGCCAGCGCGCCCATGGTCGGCACCGCGGCGGCGACGTTAGCCTGACTGATCGCCGAGCCGATGCTTGCTAGATCCCTGCCCGCCACCGCCAATACCTCTGGCGAGACGACGACAAACGACATCACAACCCTCCCACCTGCTCGTGTTCACCCCAGCAGCCGCGCTGTCTTCTTCGCACGATGCGTCGAGGCGAATCGTATCGTCCTCCTACGCAACATATGTCGCATTTTGGTTAACTTGTCATCGCTACACAAAAGGTGAAAAGCATTCACGTTCAGCAACATTGGCCACGAAAGCCATCCAGGCTGTGACCAGCAGATACTTCGCACTCCAACCGCTAAACTCGAAAACCACTCGCATTGCGCCACACTGACCGCCAACCGCAGTCGACACCGTAGACAGCCCAATTTCGCTGCCTAGCCATCAAACGCGAAAATTGCTCGCATAGAGCCACACTGACGTCCACTATCGTCCACGCCGAAGCCAGACTAACTGTGCCGAGCACCGCAACTTTCACGGTCGGACACAACGCCTACCACCAGAATTCGGTTGCTCTCCTTGCTTATAGATCCATCAGGGCATTTGCCGGGAGGAACCACGCAGGAGCGGCCGCGAAATCGTGATCCAGGTCAACGGTGCAGCGCTACAGCCCAATGCCGGCAACGGGAGCGGCATATGGCCAATGGCGCGGATCGAGCTCGCGCGGGCTAGCCACGATGCCGGCGCGCAGCCGCCGCGACGCCACCACTGGAGTGCGCCAAGAAGTTGTTGAGAATCCTTGGAGCGGCCGGCCCGATGCTGGGGTCATCCAGCCAGGGAAACCAGAGCAAAGGACCTCAGCAATGTTCTCAACCCGCATCACCGCAGCCGTCACCACCGCAATCGGCGCAGCCGCCGTCGGGCTAGCCATCGCGACCGCAGGCAGCGCTGCGGCCAGCACCGACGACACCGCCTTCATCTCACAGATGGAGTCGGTCGGGGTCACCTTCTCCTCACCTCAGGCGGCCGACCGGGAAGGTCACCAGGTCTGCCAGGAATTGGCCAGCGGCAAGACGGGCACCGACATCGCCGAGGAAATCCTCAACCAGACCGACCTGACCTCCAAGCAAGCGGCCTACTTCGTGGTCTACGCCATCAAGGACTACTGCCCGCAGTACGCCAGCCAGCTCGCCTAGCCCTTCGCCAACCACGCGGGGATCCCGGCCCGGGATCCCCGCTTCGGCCTGCTATCGGCGAGTTCAATTATGCGACAGTGCTTTTCAAACCAATCTCAGTGTGCCGATCATCGCCAAGGCGGGTTGGCGGACGGGCGCCAAGAACTTGCCAAGAACTTATTTAGAATCCGCCAAGGCGCCGGCCTCAAGGTGAAATCACCAACGGAAAATCACCGACAGAGGATCGCCACCATGTTCTCACCGCGCATCACCGCAGCCATCACCACCGCAATCGGCGCCGCCGCAATCGGCCTCGCCATCGCCGGCGCCGGCGCCGCGAACGCCAGCACCGGTGACGAGACCTTCATCGCCCAGATGAAGGGAGTCGGCGTCACCTTCTCCTCAACTCAGTCGGCCGTGCGCCAGGGCCACCAGGTCTGCCAGGAATTGGCCAGCGGAAAGACGGGCACCGACATCGCCGAGGAGATCCTCAGCCAGACCAACCTGACCACCAAGCAAGCGGCCTACTTCGTCGTGGACGCTACCAAGGTCTACTGCCCCGAATACGCCAGCCAGCTGACCTAGGACCAACCGACCGGGCGTGCGGGGATCCTGATTTCCGGATCCCCGCATCCGTCGTTTCCGGTCCGAAAGCGGAGCTTGGGGACTTGCCGGCGGATCCGCAATCCCAGTGCCCGCAAGGATCTGCACCCAAAACTTTCACACCCACTCGGGCCCTTCGAGTTCGGTGATGGATTGTTGACTGTGCCGCTCACAGATTGCTAAGCAGGACAATGCCGTGGGCCAACATAAGGAGAATTCCGATGAAGCATCCGCCTCGTTCCGTTGTCGCCACCGCCGTCACACTGGCAGTCGTGCTCGCGATCGGGGGCTGCTCGAGCAACGGTGGTTCCGGCGGACCCGGGACGGCCACCGGCACCACCGTCACCACCAGTAGCGCCGAGGCGGCCACCATCCTCAAGCAGGCCGCCGAGGCCATGCGCAAGGTCACCGGAATGCATGTGAACCTCACGGTGGACGGCGACGTGCCGAACTTGCGCGTGACCAAGCTCGAGGGCGACATTTCCAACTCACCGCAGACCGTGGCCACCGGAAGCGCGACGATGCTCGTCGGCAACAAACAAGAGGACGCGAAGTTCGTCTATGTCGACGGTCATCTGTATTCGGACCTGGGACAGCCCGGCACATATACCGATTTCGGTGACGGGGCATCCATCTACAACGTTTCGGTGTTGCTTGACCCCAACCAGGGGTTGGCCAACCTGCTGGCCAACCTCAAGGAAGCATCCGTCACCGGCAGCGAGCAGGTGAACGGTGTAGCCACCACCAAGATCACCGGGAACTCGGCCGCGGACGACATCGCCACGCTTGCCGGCTCGCGGCTTACCTCCGCGGACGTCACCACGGTGCCCACCACCGTCTGGATAGCTACCGACGGGTCCTCTCACCTGGTGCAGATCAAGATCCTGCCGACCCCGGCCACATCGGTGACGCTGACCATGTCCGACTGGGGCAAGCAGGTCACCGCAACCAAGCCGGTCTAGCCATTGTCGTGAGCGCAGTTCATCGCAGTTCATCGCAAGCCGTTGAAACCGCCGGAGCACCGGCACTTGGAAAGGACTCACCAATGACGACGATCTCCCGTCGGCGGCGGTTAGCGGTGGCCGTCGCCAGTGTGGCTACCGCCACGGCAACTACCCTGACGCTCGCACCCGTCGCTGATGCCGCCGACCAATACGGCGCGATCTCCTACTCCGGCGACGGCTCCTGGGGACGAGCGTCGCACTACCCGACCCGAGCGGCCGCCGAAGCAACCGCCGTCAAACTATGTGGCTACTCCGACTGCAAAGTGCTCACCACCTTCACCGCCTGTGGGGCGGTGGCTGCCGACGGCAAGACTTTCGAAGGCGGTGTCGGGCCCACCCTGAGCGCCGCGATGAAAGACGCGCTGAGCAAGCTCGGGGGCGGCTACATCGACACCTGGGCATGCAACTGAACCTGCCCGACCCATGCGATGACCACCGTCGACCGGCGGGCAGCAGATCACCCCAAGAATTCGTGGAGATAACAAAAAGGCCTACATAAGAACCTTTTCTCAACGCCCACTCCGCACCCGCGGAACTGAGAAAAGGACAGACGATGAAGATCAACAAGATCGCCACCGCCCTCAAGACAGCCACCTTCGCGATCGCCGCCGGTGCCGTTGCACTGGGACTGGCCAGCCCGGCCGGTGCAGCGTCCGGCACGATGTACGGCGACCCAGCGGCTGCCGCCAAGTACTGGCGCTACCAGAAATACGACGACTGCCTCATCATGGCCGTCGCCGACGTGGTCGGTCAGGTGACCGGCAAGGAGCCCTCGGAGCAGGCCATCATCAAGGTGGCCCAGACGACCCCCAGCGCCGTGCACCCCGGGTCGATCTACACCAAGCCGGCCGACACCAAGAACCCGAACTCGGGCCAGGGCACCAGCCAGGCCGACATCGCGACGTTGCTGGCGCACTACGGCATCGACGCTGTTCTTACCGACCTGGACAACGCCCCGAGCAACGGAGTCCTCACCGGCATGGAGGCCCTCGAGCACCACCTGGGCAACGGTCGCGCGGTGATCGTCAGTGTCAACGCCGAAATGATCTGGGGCGTGACCATCGACAACAAGGACGAGGCCGGCAACCCGGTTTCTGACCACGCGGTGGTCGTGACCGGTGTCGACACCGCCAACGGGGTCGTGCACCTCAACGACAGCGGCAGCGACGAGGGGCGCGACGAGCAGGTCCCGATGGCCCTGTTCATGCAGGCATGGGCCACCAGCCAAGACTTCATGGCCGTGACCACCCAAGCCAGCAATTGACCATCGATCACCACCGCGGGCGGCCCACCCGGTGCACACGCACCGGACCGGCCGCCCGCACGGGCATGTTCGCAAGCACACCAAGACAATTCGCATGCAATACCAGTGATCGTCTTGGCAGCGCGGGCATTTCAACGGCCATCGTGGTAACCATCTGCGGCCAGAACCAACGACCGACACCGATGCCGGACGGCCCCGACACCTCGCCGACGTGCCGGGATCCCCGGTTCTCACCGCATCGGCGAACTTGGTACCACAATAACCAGTAACGACAAACCAGTAATGACACCCGACTGCTAGGGATGCGAACGCGAGTGAAGCCGCGGAGGACCCGGAATGGCTGGTAGCGCAATGGTGGACAAACGTCTCGAATTCGGTCTACTCGGACCGTTGGAGATGACTATCGACGGCGAGCTGGTGCCGCTGGGCACACCCAAGCAGCGCGCGGTTCTGGCCATGCTGGTGATCAACCGCAACCGGCCGGTCGGGGTCGACTCACTGATCACCGCCCTGTGGGAGGAGTGGCCGCCGGCGGGGGCGCGGGCCAGCATTCACTCCTACGTGTCCAATCTGCGCAAGCTTCTCAGCGGCGCCGGGGTCGATCCACGGGCCATGCTGGCCGCCGCCCCGCCGGGCTACCGGCTCAGCATCCCGGATAGCACGTGCGATCTGGGGAGGTTCATCGCCGAGAAGACCGCCGGCGTGCATGCGGCCGCGGCCGGCAAATTCGAGCAGGCCAGCCAGCACTTGTCGAGGGCGTTGGCCCAATGGCGTGGACCCGTACTCGACGACCTGCGAGACTTTCAGTTCGTCGACGCGTTCGCCACCGCACTGGTCGAGGATAAGATCCTTGCCCATACCGCGAAGGCGGAAGCCGAAATCGCCTGCGGCCGGGCGGCCGCGGTGATCACCGAACTTGAAGCGCTGACCGCCGAGCATCCCTACCGCGAGCCGCTGTGGACGCAGTTGATCACCGCCTACTACCTCACCGATCGCCAATCCGACGCACTAGGTGCCTATCGCCGGGTAAAGACGACCCTCGCCGAAGACCTCGGCATCGATCCCGGCCCGACCCTGCGGGCCCTCAATGAACGAATCCTGCGTCAGGAACCACTCGACGCCAAGATGAACGCCAAGTCCACCGCCGTTGGCACAGTCACGGTGCTCGACCAGCGCACAATGGTGTCGGGCCAGCAGGCCGTCGCCTACTTGCACACCATCGCGTCGGGTCACGACTACCCGATTCGGACCGCGGCAACCCGAATCGGGCGGCTCAGCGACAACGACATCGTCCTGGACAGCGCGAACGTCAGCCGCCACCACGCCGTCATCATCGACACCGGAACCAACTACATCATCAACGACCTACGGCCATCCAACGGAGTGCATGTACAGCACCAGCGGATCCGCGGCACCGTCACGCTCAACGATGGCGACCACATCCGTATCTGCGACCACGAATTCACCTTCCAGCTCACCGCACGAAACCCCCGGTGAGCCAGCTCATCCAACCGGGTTGTTTAGCAATGCTTTTCGGCGCGCAACGCTTGCTCGACGGGCTGGCCTGCGACGCAATCCGAGATCGCGACAAAGCTTTTGGCCAAAGCCATCTCCGTCTCCGCGGCCGTTCCGGCCGGCCGCACCAGCCCGGCTGCCCCACTGACGCCGTCCCACCTTTTGACCGCGACCGGTCGGCACCCGCGAACCCGGGCGATGTGGCCGTTTTCATGCGAGCCGACTAGCGAGGGCTTACCGTCAATGGTTGCTGGGCCGGTGATTGGACTCGGGACGACACGTCGGGCCTGTTGATAAAGTCGCCAGGATTCGGGTTGGGTTGAGGAGGTCAGCGATGGGCGAGGCGCCAGACTCGCGTGTGGGGTCGATGTTCGGCCCTTACCACCTCAAACGGCTCCTGGGCCGGGGTGGCATGGGCGAGGTCTACAAGGCCGAGCACACCGTCAAAGAGTGGACAGTGGCGGTCAAGCTGATGACCACCGAATTCAGCAAAGACCCGGTGTTTCGCGAGCGGATGAAACGCGAAGCGCGCATCGCCGGACGTTTGCAGGAACCCCACGTGGTGCCGATCCACGACTACGGCGAAATCGACGGGCAGATGTTCCTGGAGATGCGCCTGATCGAGGGCACCGACCTGGACAGCATCCTCAAGCGCTTCGGCCCCCTGACCCCGCCACGTGCGGTGGCCATCATCACCCAGATCGCCTCGGCGCTGGACGCCGCGCACGCCGACGGGGTCATGCACCGCGATGTCAAACCGCCCAACATCCTGATCACCCGCGACGATTTCGCCTACCTGGTCGACTTCGGGATCGCCAGCGCCACCGGCGACGAGAAACTGACCCAGTTGGGCACCGCGGTGGGCACCTGGAAATACATGGCGCCCGAGCGGTTCGCCAACGAAGAGGTCACCTACCGCGCCGACATCTATGCGCTGGCATGTGTGCTGTTCGAGTGCCTTACCGGATCCCCGCCCTACCGGTCAGACAGCGCAGGCACGCTGGTCACCGCCCACTTGATGGATCCTGTCCCGCAAGTAAGCACGGTGCGCTCGGGGATCCCCAAGGCCTTCGACGCGGTAATCGCCCGCGGCATGGCAAAAAAGCCCGAGGAACGCTATGCGAGCGCCGGGGATCTAGCCCGCGCCGCCCATGACGCACTCAGCAACCCCGATCAGGACCACGCGGCCGACATCCTGCGGCGCAGTCGGGAATCCACGCTGCCCGGCACCGCCGCGATCACCCCCCAACCGCCGACCATGCCCGCCGTCACCCCGCCACCGGCCATGCCGTATGCCGATCCGGCCAGTTCGGGGCCGTTGCCTCAGTCCGCACCGACCGGGCAGCCCGGGTGGGCGCCCGCGAGCGGTCCCATCCCGGCCGCACACCAACCGGCCCAAGTCCCGCAGTACTACCAAAGCGGCAGCTGGGCAAGCACGCCGCCAGGCACGCCACCGCAACAACCCGTCGGGCCGACGCCGTGGAACCAGCCACCACCCAAACGCAATCCCTGGCCGATCGTTGCCGGCGTTGCCGCACTGGTGTTTGTCCTCATCGTTGGCGGGATCGGCGTCTGGCTGGTGACCAATTCCGACTCCACCCCCAAAGCGGGCCCCGGCACTACGGGCAGCACCACCACTACTTCCCCCAAACCGGAGACCACCAGCCCCGAGACGACGACCACCCCGGCCGGTGACCCTCAGGCCCGGTTGCTGAGTTACCTGCCGTCGGGCTACGCCAGTGGTGGTCTGCACCGCAACCACGCCCAAACCCAACAGCGTTTGGACGGGGGCGGTGGCGATGTACAACTGTGGGCAGAACACCAACGATGGCGGACCAAGTCGCGCTGTTTATGGGCTGTTCCCGAGTCTGGAAGCACTCAAGCAGGCCTTCAACGACGACATTGCCGCGGTGGATCTGGCCAATTGTCCGGGCGAGGGCCCGTCTCCCGACGGGTGGCACTATGACCGGACACCGGACGTGACGGCCGGAATGATCGCCTGCGGGACCTACAAGAACCACCCGAACGTGATCTGGAGCAACGACGACAAGCTGATGCTCAGCGACGCCTTCGGAGACCCGGCCACCCTCGACGAACTCCACACCTGGTGGGCGAAGTACGGGTGAACCACTCCTCGCCGGTGCGCCGATCGGCGCTGCGGTCACCGGGTGGCGTTCCGGAACAGACGGCCGTGCCCCACTAGTGGGGCAGGCGACCGCCGAGCATCCTCGTGGCTTGCGCCGCGGCGCTTAGCACGTCGGCGAGCAACCCTTGGGCCCGCTGCGGGGCAGCCGGAAGCTGGGTCCGCTGATCATCGAACACCGGCGCGGACAGTCCGGCGGCACCTTCGTCACGCTTACCGGCGGTAAACGAGAAACCGCTCCGGCAGGTCTGCCAGGTTCGCCGCCAGTCGGTGCACGGTAAACGCGGGAAAGCCGGTGCGAGAATGGATTTCGGCGAGAGTCAGTGCCGGCTCGGCAGGGGTCAATGCATCGAGAACCCCGCGGACCTTCGACCTATACTCCCGCCGCAGAAACCCGGTGACCGTAGCAGCCAAGCGCTGTCTCGCGGAATGCGACCGCCGACGAAGGCAGACATCTGTCCGCGATCCACCCGATCGCGATGGGCCTGACCAGTTGCGCATCATCAATCGCGATTTCGATGATGTCAGCGGGCCTTGCCGTCGCCTGCGGCAGCACCCCGACCCCGAGATTCGCTCCGATCAAGCCACGCAGCGTCCCGACGTCGGTCCCTTCGAACGCCGGGGTCGGATCTATGCCGTGGCGGGCGCACGCCGCATCAACGATGCGACGCAAAGTGTGGTCACGGTCGAGCACCACGAACGGATAGGCGGCCAGTTCGGGAAATCTGATCAGCCGGCGACCGGCGAGTGGATGATCGGTGCTGACCACCGCATAAAGTTGCTGAGTGAATAGCGTCTGCCAGGCTATCTCGCCGTAGCCTTCGAAGGCGGCCGGAAAACTCAAGCTCACATCGGTAACACCGCTGACCAGGTCGCTGAGCACACCTTGACCGGAACGTTGATGCAGTTCGAACCGCGCCTGCGGAAACCGGCTGTGATGCACGCGAATCAGATGCGGCACCGTCTGCATCCCCAGGGAGTGAAGAAAGCCCAGTGCTACCGTCCCGCCGCTGACACCGGCGAGCTCACGCACGTTGTCGATTGCCGAAGAGACGCTGCGTTGGGCCAGCCGGCTGCCCACCAGTAGAGCCTGTCCATATCGATTGAGCTCGTTGGTGCGGCCTCGCCGGGTGAACAGTTGCACGCCGATCTCAGCCTCGAGCAGCGTGATGGCACGACTCACCGCAGACTGCGACACCAAGAGCTGCTCGGAGGCGCCCCGAAGCGTGCCGCATTCCGCAACGGCCTGAAAGTAGCGCAATTGATAGAGCTCCACCGGCCCAGGATACTTGCGCAAAACTGAGCAGTTCTTCGAAACCTTGTGCTAGACGCAAACCTGGTTGGTTCCTAGCGTGGTCGTAGACCCCGAGGAGACCACAAGATGAAACCCATTCCGCGCAGTTTGTTGTTCACACCGGCAACCAAAACCCAGCACTACCTGGCCGCGGCAGCGGTGCATGCCGAGGCACTCATCCTCGATCTCGAGGACTCGGTGGCCCCCCGCGACAAGGCGCAGGCTCGCCGGGACGCGCTGAATTTTCTTTGCACCACAACGCCGGCGAAGACGATGGCGGCCATCCGGGTCAATGCCCCGATACCCTGGATGGCTGGCGGGACCTCACCGCGTTGCTCGACTCTGCGGCCGACCCAGATTTTCTGATGCTCCCAAAGGTGCAGTCCGCGGCCGAGATCGGCCTGGTCAAACGCCTGCTTCGGCAGTCACAGAAGACAACTCGACTCATCGCGACCGCCGAAACCGCTGTTGTGGCGGCAAATCCGGACTGCGCGCTCGACCCGCGCCTGGTCGACGCAGTCATCTTCGGCAGCGCCGACATGGCAGCCGACCTAGGCGCAGAACCGTCCGCCGCCGTTGTGCGACATGCTCGCAGCACCATCCTCAGCCACGCCGCCGCCGCAAAGATACCGGTCATCGATGCCCCGTTCTTCGACATCGACGACATATCCGGACTGCGCCAGGCCGTCCGCGAGGCCGTCGCAGAAGGATTCGCCGGGAAGGCGGCAATCCATCCCGATCACGTAGCGCTCATCAATTCCGGATTTCTTCCCGGTCAATCCGAAATCAATTGGGCACGCGAGGTATTGAAGTCTGCTCACGCAGGCGCCGGGTCCGTTGGCGGTCGAATGGTGGACGAGGCGATGGCCCGCCGCGCGCGCGGCATCCTTGCCAGAGCTCAGGGTGTGAACGAGGAGGAACCATGCATGAGCTGATTTCGGCCTATCGGGAAGTCGCGCCCGGCGTGTACCGGGAAACCGCGGGCTTGTACTACGATGATTTCGTCGTCGGCGACACTTTCGAGCATCGACCAGGCCGAACGATCACCGACACCGACAACATCTGGATGACCCTGCTGACCATGAATACCCAGCCCGTGCATTTCGATGCACGCTATGCGGCAGCTACCGAGTGGCAGAAGATGCTTGTCGATTCCACGTTGACCATCGCGATGCTGACGGGGATGAGTGTTCGGACCGTCAGCGCCAAGGTAGTTGCCAATCTGGGGTGGGACAACGTTCGCGCCTGCCACCCCGTTTTCGCAGGCGACACGCTTTACGCCAGCTCCACCGTGCTCGCCAAACGCGAGTCGAAAAGTCGTCCGAGCCAAGGCATTGTGTCGGTTCAAACCCAAGGGACCAACCAGGACGGAGTCGTCGTGATGACCTTTGAACGCACCATGCTGATCTACAAACGTGCCGGTTCACCCGCGGGTGAGGCGAACTACTGATGGAAAATTGCGTAGCAGTCAAGGACCACGCCGCCCTATACCGCGCCAAGCTAGCCGATCCCGACACCGCCATACTGGCGGTCACCTCTGGATCGGCGGTGGCAGTCGGCCAAGCCGCCTGCCAGCCACCAGCGCTGCTCCAGGCTCTCGCGGCCCGCGCCGAACGCCGCGAGATCGATCGCGTCCGGCTCTTCTACTACCACGCCGAGCGGCCGATGGCCGATACCGTACTGCGTTACGAATTGATGGGGCGGTTCCTGCCCAACTCGATGTTCCTGCAAGCCGCCGAGCGAGACTTGATCGCCCATGGCGAACACGACGGACGCAAAGTTGTGCAGTTCATTCCGAATTCGTTCAGCAATGCGGTACGGCTATTCACCGAAACCATCTCTGTCGATACAACTATCGTGACGGTCTCCCCGATGGATGAGCAAGGCTACTTCACGTTCGGAACCAACAACGACTACACCAGTTCGGTGGCACGGCAGGCCCGCCACCTCATCGTCGAGGTGAACCCCAACATGCCACGAGTCTTCGGACACTCGATGCTGCACGTCGATGAGGTCGACGCCATCGTCGAAAACGACGCCCCCTTACCCGAGCTGCCGCAACGCCCCATCAGCGAGCTCGATCGGGTCATCGCAACCCATGTTGCCGCGCTAGTGCCCGAGCAAGCCTGCCTGCAGATCGGCGTGGGTGGACTGCCTCAAGCGGTATGCGAACAGCTAAGAGACCGTAGCGATCTTGGTATCCACTCCGAGGTATTCACCCCTGCGCTGGCCGACCTGGTGCGCCGAGGAGTTGTCACCGGGCGACATAAGGCGATCAATCGGGGCGCAGCCGTCTTCACTTTCGCACTCGGCGATCGCAAGACCTACGAATTCATGGACAACAACCCCAAGTTGGAGAGCTACCCCGTCGACTATGTCAACGATCCTGCGGTGATCGCCCGCAACGACAACGTTGTCTCGGTGAACTCGACGATCGAGATGGACCTAACCGGCGCGTGCAACTCCGAGCATGTCAATGGGCACCAGTTCACCGGCGCGGGCGGTCAACTGGACTTCGTGCGTGGTGCCTATGCCTCGCGCGGGGGCAAGTCGATCATCGCATTCGCATCGACCACCCGCGGCGGGACGATCAGCAAGATCGTTCCGCGACTTTCCGGACCCGTAACCACGCCGCGCAACGAAACACACTATGTGGCTACCGAGTTCGGAACCGTCAATCTGAAGGGCCTGTCGAGTTCCGCCCGCGCCGAGGCGCTGATCGGGCTCGCGCATCCCGACTACCGACCGTGGCTAGCCGAGTGCGCACAACACATGCACCTCATCTAGAAGGGAACCTTGCACCGATGATGAACAACGACAGCCCGGACAGTCAGCTTGATGAGGACGAGGCGATGCTGGTGGCTACTGTGCGGGCCTTCATCGACCGCGACGTGCGGCCCAGCGTGCGCGAGGTCGAACACGCCAACACCTACCCGCAGGCCTGGATCGAGCAGATGAAACGCATCGGCATCTACGGCCTGGCCATCGGGGAAGCCTACAGCGGATCGCCGGTGTCGATGCCGTGCTACGTCCAGGTCACCCAGGAGCTGGCCCGCGGATGGATGAGCCTGGCCGGCGCCATGGGCGGACACACCGTGGTGGCCAAACTGCTGATGCTCTTTGGCACCGACGAACAAAAATCCACCTACCTGCCAGCCATGGCCACCGGCGAGCTGCGCGCCACCATGGCCCTGACCGAACCCGGCGGCGGTTCCGACCTCCAAAACATGTCCACCACCGCGATGGCTGACGGACCCGACCAGCTGCTGATCACCGGCGCCAAGACCTGGATCAGCAACGCCCGCCGCAGCGGGCTGATCGCCCTGTTGTGCAAGACCGATCCCCACGCCACACCCCGCCACCACGGCATCTCGATCGTGCTCGTGGAACCGGGCCCCGGCCTGAACATCTCAGCCGACCTGCCCAAACTGGGATACAAGGGCGTGGAAGCCTGCGAACTGTCCTTCGACAACTACCGGGCACCGACCTCCGCGATATTGGGAGGCCAACCCGGTCAAGGGTTTTCACAGATGATGAAAGGACTCGAAACCGGCCGCATCCAGGTCGCCGCCCGCGCCCTGGGCGTGGCCAGCGCAGCACTCGACGACGCCCTGGCCTACGCCCAGCAACGCCACAGCTTCGGCCAACCGATCTGGAAACACCAAGCCATCGGAAACTACTTGGCCGACATGGCAACCAAACTCACCGCCGCCCGCCAACTCACCCACTACGCCGCCCAACGCTACGACAGCGGCCAGCGATGCGACATGGAGGCCGGCATGGCCAAACTCTTCGCCTCCGAAACCGCCATGGAAATCGCGCTCAACGCCGTCCGAATCCACGGCGGCTACGGCTATTCCACCGAATACGACGTCGAACGCTACTTCCGCGACGCACCCCTGATGATCGTCGGCGAAGGCACCAACGAAATCCAGCGCAACGTGATCGCCAGACAACTGATAGCCCGCGGCGGAATCTAACCGCCGCCGGGCGTCGTCAGCGGCCCGTTGTTCATCGCGCCCAGTGTTGGGCTTCCCGAGGTGAGTCGACCAGCACGGCGTCGAGTCCGACCTTCTTGGCGAGCTGGTAGTCGTCGGCAGTCTTGACGGCGAAGCCCATGACGTTCATCGGGGATCCCGACTTGAAGCACTCGACGGCGGCCGGGTCCCATAGCTGCGCGTCTACCTTTGAGGTCCCAACACCCAACGTCAATTCTTCGGTGATCGTGATGCTCCGGTGCAACTCAAAGCCGGCCCACTTGCCAGGATCCGGCGCTGGGTCACAGTGATGGTTCAGCGCCATGTCGAGAAGTCGCTGGCGGGTGATGTCACGGCTTTCGGCGACTCGCAGATGCTGCTGAGCCGCTGCCTCGGTGATGGTCGCATCGGTGGAGTAGACGGTCGCCCGTTCCGCCGCACCGGTCTGGTTCAGCACCCGCGCGACCGCCGATACCACCGGCTGTGCGGGAGTCTGCTTGAGATCCAGAAACAGCGCGATATCGGGCGGGACCGCGGAGATTGCCTGTTCGAGCGTGGGTATCGGCGTAGGCCACTGCCGGTAGGGATAGCCGTCGACGCCCGGCTCGGTGAAATTCCAGCCCGCGTTGAGCTGCTGTAACTGCCCGGCGGTCTTGGAATTCACTGGTCCCGCTCCGTCGGTCAACGTCGCCAGATCACTCGGCCGGTACAACACCGCCACCCCATCCTCGCTGGCCTGCACGGTCAGCCACACACCGTCGACACCGGATGAAACCGCGTTCGTTATCGCTAGCAGGGTGTTTTCCGGGAAGTCGGCCGCGCCCGCGCGATGGGCGATGATCATCGGCCCGGAAGCCGCAGTGGACGGCGCCGCCCCTGCCACGCAGCAAGCGCCTCCCAGCACGGCAACCGCCGCGACCGCACCCAAAATTGCCGATCTCATTCGTCGATTCCCTTCACGAGTCCCCGCCCTACAGCGCCACACCGCTGCGCAGCGAGGGTCAACCATGCGCGGTCATTGTGACCAAAGTAACTGCCCGACAGCGCATCTGCCCGGACCGGACTGCTCTTCGAGCCATACCCTAGCTGCCGGATGGAAACGGTGACACGGTCCGCTCCCGCAATGGGTTTGGGTTCAGTGCTGGGATCGCAGTGCGATGCGTGTTTGGGTTTGGGCCACCCCTGCGGCGGCTTTCAGCCTCCGCAGGAGGCGATCTAGGTCGGCGGTATCGCGAACCCGGATGTGCAGGAGGTAGTCATAAGGCCCGGTTATGTGGACAGCGTCGCTGATGGCGGGGTCCTTGGCCGCCCATGCCAGAAACTGGTCGCCGTCCTGTTCTGATCGAAGACGCACGTCGACGAATGCCTCGATTCCTCAGCTCGGAGCCTTTTCTGCGGCGAGCACTGCCCGGTAGCCGAGGATGACGCCGGTGGTCTCTAGCCGTCGGACTCTTGCCCCGACGGCGTTCGTGCTCAGTCCGATGGCGCGCCCCATGGCACTGAAAGATGCTCTGCCATCCTGGGCCAAGATGTCGACAATTTCACTGTCAATGTCGTCCATACTGAGAATTTACTGGCTGAGCTGAGACATTTGTCATCGCAAGGTTGGACTCGGCGCGATAGTGGGTAGCCATGTCAGCTGTTGCGGGGATTGCCTCGGCGTTCGGAGTCGGACTGGCCGCCGGGCTTGGCGTCGCGGTGCCGTTAGGCGCGATTGGCGTGCTGCTGCTGCGAGAGGGAGTCGAGCGAGGAGTTCGTCGCGCCGCGGTGGCGGCGGCCGCGGTGTCGTGTGTCGATGTGATGTATTGCGCCGCAGCGATGCTGGTCGGACGTTTTGCGGGGCCGGCGGTCGAAGGCTTGGGCTCCTGGCCCGAAGTCATCGGCGCACTCCTGCTGGTTGTGGTGGCCGCGGCGGGAATCGCACGAGGGTTGCGGCGTTGCGAGCCGGCGACTCAGCACTGGCAATCACCGCGCTCTAGCGATCGATTCGCGTTCTTTTTTGGCCTGACCGCGATCAACCCCGTGACGTTGGTCTATTTCACCGCGATAGCCGCCACGCTGGAACAGTCGCTGGGGGGCAGCGCCGCGATCGCCGTTGTCACCGGCGTCGGGCTGGCGTCACTGCTGTGGCAGTTGTTGCTGGTCTGGATCGGTGCGGTCGTTGGCGCTGGTAGCACTGCCCGCACCCGGCGCCTGACCATCCTGGTGGGTAACGTCGTCGTCGGCGCCCTCGGGGTAGTCATGCTGGCCCCCGCGGCCCGGTGATGCCTCACCGGCCGGCGCCACACGGACAAACCGACCGACGATGTCCACTGATGTCCACGGACGAATCGTCAAACGCCAGTGAGCCGTTGGTCCGGCCCGCCATCAGCGTCCAGGTAGTTCGACAGTTCGACGAGGTTATTGTCGGGGTCGCGCACATACACACTGATGATCGGCCCACAGGCGCCGGTTCGCTGTACCGGCCCGTCCACGATCGGCACTCCCGCCGCGTGCAGTTGCGCCGCGACCGCGTCCATCGGATCCTCCACGATCAGACAGAGATCGGCGCTTCCGGGGGTGGGACGCTGGGCTTTCGGCTCGAACTCGGCGCCCCGCTGGTGCAGGTTGATCTTCGACCAGCCAAATCGCAGCGCTCTACGCCCGCCGCCAAACGTTTCCTGCTCCATGCCCAGCACCCGCGTGTAAAACCTGATGGTGGCGTCGATGTCGGCAACCGTGAGCACTAGGTGGTCGAGGCGGTGAATCTTCATGGCTTCCCTATCCGTCTGTGCCGACTGTTACTCGGCGGGCCCCGAGGGGGGACGGGACACGGCGCACGGAGCACGGCTGGCGGCGCGGTGCGGGTGCGATGTGACGGCCCAACTCGAGGGCGCGCGTAGCACCCGGTGCAACGCCGACGATGTCGCCCGCAATCGGCCCTGTCGACCACATTGGGTAATGCAACCCACAGTATGGCAACGGACTCCTCCGGCCACCCGCCCGTCTGGCCGGCATGTCCGGCACGCTCCCGGCATCGTTTGGGCACCGGGTAGCCCGCAGAGGCCGCGAACTCACCCGCCAGCGAGCCACGTCCGGCCCGGAGCAAAGCTGCACCCCAACCCTTTTCGGCACGACGACGCGGCGCAGCGGCGACAGCCCGGATGGGTTTGCTGCATTCATATCATTCACGCATACATCGCTAGCAGCTCTCAGGATCTGTGTCCCATGGCAACATTTGCCTGCGAGTCACGCCGCACCGCCCAATGTGATCTTGATCGCTGATCTTCTGGCCAGCAGCGACGGTAACTGCACCTGGGTGAAACCCAGGCCTCGCGCGAGGCCCGCAAGGCCGGGACTCCATTGCGGTCCAGCACGTCGCAAACCCGTCTCACCATGCAGAACTGCCGCAATGGCTTGGTAGCAAACCGCCACGGATATCGGGCACCTCGGCACGTCCACTCCAAAGCCTTTCGAATTTCCGGTTGCTCGCGGAACCCGCTAAACGCGAACCACAGCTGCGGCAATTCGCAATGGTATTCGCCGCGATAATTCGCGACATTTATACACCAGAGATCGATAATAGTTAATAGTTCGATGCCATTAATAGTGTGCCGCGAAGCTCTGTCGACCCAAATACCGAGACGGACGTCAGCCGCGGACACTTTCCCCATCCCCAAAGGTATTGCGGACCATTTCGGCATCGGCCGAGTCGCCCAGCGCACGCGACGCCCAGGTAACTGGGACGATCGTACAGCGCAACTCCGCCACCGGCCGCTAGCGTGACGCCGAGGCGGCTCGGCCGAGGACGCTTCCCCAGGCCGATGCGCCGGCCCCACGAACGCACGCTGGCCGTGAAGCCGCCGCGAGAAGCGGCCCCACCAGCGCCTAAATCAACTCTATAGCAACATATCTCGCACGCGCGACGCCCGTATCTGATGCATCGACTCGAGGCGGATACCGATTCCGATACGTCCGCCAATGCCCCGCGGAGCGGTTGCCAGCGCCCGGGTCCAGCAACCCGACACGACACTCAGCAAAGTCACAGCAAAGCACCTGGCAACCGAAGCCCATCGCGTCGATCACCAAGCCGAGGACGACGCCAGCTTCAGGATCGTCAACAAAAAAATCGTTGACATCTGCCGGAATCAGGATTACCAAGAAAGGCCAAGCCTGTAATCAATCCGCGCATGCGGTGTGCGCGGAATCGACAACCGTTGGGCAGGTAGTAGCCATGAGCAGAGCCTTCATCATCGATCCCACGATTAGCGCGATCAACGGTTTGCACGCTCTCCTTGGGATTGGATTGCCCGAAGACGGCGGCATCATCGACTCCGCACTGTCGTTCTTTGGCAAGGCCCTAGATGACCTAGGGTCGGCGTTCCCCGGCGATGGTTGGCTGGGTTCGGCCGCCGATCACTACTCCGGCAAGAACCGCAAGCACGTCAATTTCTTCAAAGAGCTGGCGGAGCTGGATCGTGAGCTTCAGAAGCTGATCGCCGATCAGGCCAGCGCGGTCAAGACAACGCGCGAGATCCTCGAGGACGCGAAGAAAGGCCTCGAGTTCGTCCGTCCGGTCGCCGTGGACCTGACCTACATCCCGATTGTCGGGTGGGCCATGTCGGCCGCGTTCCAGGCACCGGTGTGCGCGGCGGCGATGGCCGTCGTCGGCGGAGCGCTTGCCTATCTGGTCGTGAAAACCCTGATCAACTCGATGAAGTTGGTCAGCCTGTTGGCCCAACTCGCCAAGTTGTTGGCGGAGGCCGTGGCGGACGTCGTTTCGGACGTGGTCGACATCATCAAGGGCATCCTCGAAGAGGTGTGGGAATTCTTGACCCACCCGTTCGAATTCCTCAAGGACCTGCTGAACAAGCTCGTCTCCTGGGCTTCCTCACTGCTGTCGCAATGGGGATCAAAACTGCAGTCCTTCTTTGGCGGCATCCCCGGCTTGAGCGGTATGGGCGGCGGCTTGTCCCAATTGACCAGCTTCTTCAGCTCAGCCGGGGCAGCCGGTTCGGCCGGTTCGGCCGGGTCGGTCGGCGCGGCGGATTCGGCCAGCCTGGTCAGCTCGGCCGGCTTGCCCGGCGGGCTCGGCCTTGGCGGCGGGTCCGGCTTCGGCTCCATGCCCAACGTGGCCCAGCTGCGTTCGGCCGCGACACGCCAGGATCCGCGTCTGACCAGCGAGGGCCCAACCCGAGTCTCCAGCGAACCGGTCGGCGAACATGCGCAAGCGGCTTCCGCGCAGGGGGGCCAGGGCATGGGCGGGATGCATCCCGCGTCGGCCGGATCGAAAGGCGCGACCAGCAAGAAGTACTCGGAAGGCGCCGCGGCGGGCACCGAAGATGCCGAACGCGCGCCAGTTGAAGTTGGGGTGGGTGCCGCTGCGCGGATCGCGGAGCGACGCGCCGGCTAGCCCCACCTGACCAGCCGGATCGACCGCGCAAAGCAACGCTAGACGGAAGGGATACCACCAATGACGGAGAACCTGAAAGTGCAGCCCGAGCTCCTCGGTGTGCTGGCGTCGCACCACGACAATGCGGCGGCCAGCGCCACCTCCGGGACCGAAGTCACCTCTGGGCTAAGCGAATCGGTGACGGTCACTCACGGTTCGTACTGCTCGCAGTTCAACACCACGTTGAAGATGTATGAAAGTACCCGTTCCGCCCTTGGCTCCTCGCTCAATAGCGCCGGTATCGACCTCGCCAAGAATTTGCGCACGGCGGCACGCGCATACACCGAGGCCGACGACACGTGGAGCAAGGCGCTCGGATCGTTATTCAGCTGAACAGTTTCGGTGCGTGCGTCGCGCTGCGGTGTACGCACGGGGCAGCTTTTCGATTTGGCCGACGCGTGCGCGCGAAGCCAACTTCGCCATGCTCGACACCAAGGTCAGAAGGGACGCGGTGGTGAACTTGCCCGGAAACGACTTCGACAGCGATGATTTCGATGCCGTAGATCTCTGGGACCCAGACGGAAAGCAGCGGTGGACAGCCGACCCGATTGTCGGCTTCGCCGGGGCAGGGGCCCAGGACAGCGAAGCCAGCGCGGATGACTCCCCCGCACCACAGGAGCAACCGGAAGAAGACGAGATCGCAGTATTCACCGTAACGAATCCTCAAGGAAGCGTAGCGGTTTCGGCGTTGATGGACGGCCGGACCGAAGATATAGAGCTGTCGAAGAAGGTGGCACGGATGAGCGAGTCGCAGCTCGCCTCCGAGATCCTGGTGCTGGCAGACTTGGCTCGCCAGAAGGCGCAGGCGGCGCAATATGCCTTCATCCTCAACAAGCTCACGCACGCCGCGGACGGAGATCAACAACGCGTCCAACAGTTGCAGGACTTCGTTGGCAACACGTGGAGCTTGCCATCGCCGGAGGAAGCGGCCGCCGCGGAGGCTGAGGTGTTCGCGACCCGCTACGGCGACGACCGCTCCGCCCACGACAGCGCCAGCGAGCAATGTGGTTTCGCCTGACCAACGAGGTTGACCGCCGCAACGGGTGCGTACCCGCTCGCTGACCCGCGCACGGCGAACTCGAGCCCGCATGGTTGCCCCGACCGAGTAGCCACCACGACCCGACACAATCCTGACACCCGTTTCCTGGGTCCAACGTTGATAGTGTCGGCTGGGTCGCGGTTGGTTTGGAGGGTCAACGATGAGCGAGGCGCCCAGTGCGCGCGCAGGGTCGATGTTCGGCCCCTACCGCCTCATCCGCCCTCTGGGCCGTGGCGGGATGGGTCAGGTCTACGAGGCCGAGCACACCGTCAAAGGGTGGGCCGTCGCGGTCAAGTTGATGTCGGAAACCTTCAGCAGCGATCCGGTGTTTCGGGAGCGCATGAAGCGCGAAGCCCGCATCACCGGCCGGTTGCAGGAACCCCACGTGGTGCCGATCCACGACTACGGCGAAATCGATGGACAGATGTTCCTGGAGATGCGCCTGATCGAGGGCACCAACCTGGACAGTTTGCTCAAGCGCTTCGGCCCCCTGACCCCGCCACGTGCGGTAGCGATCATCACCCAGATCGCCTCGGCACTGGACGCCGCGCATGCCGACGAGGTGATGCACCGCGATGTCAAACCGCCCAACATCCTGATCACCCGCGACGATTTCGCCTATCTGGTCGACTTCGGCATCGCCAACGCGGCCACCGACGAGAAACTCACCCAGATGGGCACCGCGGTAGGCACCTGGAAATACATGGCCCCCGAACGGTTTACCAATGACAGGGTCACCCACCACGCCGACATCTACGCGCTGGCATGCGTGTTGCACGAATCCCTGACCGGGTCTGCGCCCTACCAGTCCAACAACGCCGGGTTGTTGATCAGCGCCCACATGATGGAGCCCATCCCCAAGCCCAGCGCGGTCCACCCGGAAATCCCCAAGGCCTTCGATGCGGTGATCGCGCGCGGCATGGCCAAGAAACCCGCAGACCGCTACGCCAGCGCCGGGGACCTGGCCCCCGCCGCCCACCAGGCGCTCAGCACCCCCGATCAGAACCAGGCAGAGACCATATTGCGGCGCAGCCAGCAATCCACCCTGCCAGGCCAGGTCGTCGAGCAACCTACCCTCGAACACCGGCGGGAGCCCCGTTGCGGGCCGGCCAACCCCCAGCACAGCTCTGGCCCAATGCCCGCCTACAGCTCCGAACCGATCCCCAGGTCGGGGCCCTCAGGGCCGACCCACCCGCCGTCGGGTCCCATCGGCCAGCCGGCCTGGTCCCCCGGCGCGCATCCCGCTGCCCCGGCACACTCCCCCGTTGCGCCCCCGCCCTGGGATGGCGGCATGTCCCCCGGCGCGGCGCCACGCGCGCTGGCGCCGCAACAGCTTGGCGGTACGCCGGTATGGAATCCAGGTGTCCCACAGCGGCCGCCGCGTGCTCGCAATCCCTGGGCGATTGTCTCCGGCGTCGCCGTAGCAATCCTGGTCATGATCCTCGTCGCGATCGTCATCTGGGCGGCCACCCACGATGACAACCCGCAACCAACCGGACAACGAACCACCTCCACCACGGCACGAACCACAACCGGCAGCACGGCCACAACCACACCCGCACCGTCGACCACATCGCGGCGCCCCGACGCCCAAACCCGCTTGATGGGCCTGCTGCCGTCGGGCTACCCCGCGGGTGCGTGCACGCCCGAGACGCGGCCGATGCCGGGCGCAGTGGCATCGGTGAAGTGCAAGAAGAACACCGATGCCGACGGGCCTACCGTGGCCGCCTACGGGCTGTACGCCAACCTTTCGGCGCTCAAGAACGCATTCACCGCGTTCATCGGAACCTTTTCGATCCTCACCTGCCCCGATGGAAAGGCGTCACCAGGAACGTGGTGGCACACGCAGGACCCCAACACCGTCCTCGGCCAGGTCGCCTGCGGCATCTACAAGGGTGCCGAACCGCAGGTGATGTGGAGCAACGAGCGAACGCTGGTATTCGCACTCGTCGCCGCAAAACCGCCCGGACCCAACCTCGACCAGCTCTACGACTGGTGGTCCTCACACTCATGAACAACCACGACAATCGGAGCTGGGTAGACGCACCGGAGGCGATGCATGCACGACAGGATCGGTGACGCGACGACGAATCCGCCCCGCCTGGAACTCCGGGCCGCCGGACGCACCTGGCATGCCACACCAAACCGGGCCTGGACCATCGGTCGGGCCGCCGAAGCCGATATCCGCCTGGACAATCCACGGGTCTCGCGACTGCACGCGGTCCTCGAGCCGACGCCGGCGGGATGGGTGCTGGTCAACCGCAGCCGCAACGGATCGTTCGTCGGCGGCACGCCGGTGCAGCGCGTGCCGATCCACCAGCCCGTCACGGTGCTGCTGGGGTCCGCGTCTTCCGGACAGGCGATCGAGCTCCACCCCGCGATCCAGGCGCCCGAGGCGCAGCCGGGGCGCAACGTCGCCGCTGCGCCAGACCCGCTGGACGGAACGACAGTCGCCCGGGCGCCGACCACGGTGCACGCCATCGACCAGCTCGTCGTCACGATCGGCCGCGGAGCGGACAACAACGTGTTGTTGAACGACCTGCTGGTGTCTCGGCGCCATGCCGTGTTGCGGCGCTCCGGTGACCAATGGGAGCTGGTCGACAACCACAGCGCCAACGGGACCTACGTCAACGGCAACCGCATTACCCGCGCGCTGATCGGACCCAACGACATTGTCGGCATCGGGCACCAGCTGATGCACCTCTCCGGTGACCGGTTGGTGGAGTACGTCGACACCGGCGACGTCTCCTATGAAGCGTCCAACCTGCGGGTGGTAACCAAGAAGGGTCGGGTGTTGCTGTCCGACGTGAGCTTCGTGCTGCCACAGCGCAGCCTGTTGGCCGTGGTGGGGCCAAGTGGCGCGGGCAAATCCACGCTGCTGGGCGCCCTAACCGGATTCCACCCGGCGACCAGCGGCACAGTGCGATACGACGAACGCGACCTCTACGACAACTACGCGGAGCTGCGACACCGCATCGGATTCGTTCCCCAAGACGACATCCTGCACATCCCACTGACGGTGCGGCGGGCGCTGAATTATGCGGCGCAACTTAGGTTTCCCCAAGACGTCTCCGCTGAGGAGCGCCGACAGCGCATCGAAGAAGTCCTGGCCGAGCTCGGGCTCACGACGCAGGCCGACCAGCGCATCGACAGCCTGTCGGGGGGCCAGCGCAAGCGCACCAGCGTCGCACTGGAGTTGCTGACCAAACCGTCGCTGCTGTTTCTGGACGAGCCCACCTCAGGGCTGGATCCCGGCTATGAGAAGTCGGTCATGCAGACCCTGCGCTCCCTAGCCGATGATGGTCGCTCCGTGGTGGTGGTCACCCACAACATCGCCCATCTCAACATGTGCGACCGGTTGCTGATCCTGGCTCCTGGCGGACGTCTGGCCTATTTCGGTCTGCCGCAGCAAGCCTTGAGCTACTTCAACTGCACAGACTTCGCCGACCTTTTCACCCTTCTCGAGCAAGACAAAGCCACCGACTGGACGGCCCGGTTCAATGCCTCACCCCTGCGCGCGGCGCTGACCCCGCACCCGGCCCAACGCCCGGCGCACCCCGCCGCCGCGCGCACCACCAAGCCGGTCGCACAGCAAAGCGCGTTCGCGCAATTCGCGATCCTGTGCCGACGATACGTGGCGGTCATCGCTGCCGACCGTCAGTATGCGGTGTTCCTGCTGGTCCTGCCGTTGCTGCTGAGCCTGTTCGCCCATGCCGTGCCCGGCAAGGCCGGGCTCTCGCTGGCCAAGGCGATCGAGCTGCGGTCGACCCAGCCCGCGCAGTTGCTGGTGTTGCTGATCATCGGCGGCGCGCTCATGGGCTGCGCCGCGTCGATCCGCGAAATCGTCAAGGAGCAGGCAATATATCGCCGCGAACATGGCATCGGCATGTCCGGCGGCGCCTACCTGGCCTCCAAGCTGGTTGTCCTCACCGCGCTGACCACCGCGCAGGGCCTGATCCTCGGGTTCCTGGGCCCGGCGTTTCTACCCGCGCCCGACCAGTCCATCGTCATGCCCTGGCCGACGGTCGAAGTGGCCGTGGCGGTCGTCGCGGTCACCGTCGTGTCGATGATGATCGGCCTGCTGATTTCGGCGATGATCGGCAACGCCGATCGGGGCATGCCGCTGCTGGTGCTCGTGGTGATGGCCCAGCTGGTGCTGTGCGGCGGAATGTTCGGCGTCAAGGGCCGGATCCCGCTGGAGCAGTTGGCGTGGCTGTCGCCGTCGCGCTGGGCCTACGCGATGGCCGCTTCCACCGTCGACCTCAACGACCTGCGTCGCGCCGCGGGCGGCGACCAGGATCCGTTGTGGGATTACAAGGTCAGCAGCTGGCTGATCGCGGCCGGCGCGTGTGTGGTGCAGGCGGCGGTACTGGTGACCCTGATCGCCTGGCGACTCAGGCAGCTCGATCCGCAACGAAAAGCCCGCAGGTGAAACCGGGCTGTCTCAGACGTGCTTCACGACGAATGGGACTGCGCACACGGCCAGCGGCCCGCACGACAGTTGCAGCGACAACAGCCGATACCCGACGTTGTAGACAACGTATGACCAACCGCGCCCGCCAATGCCACCCCACCGCAGCGACAGCATCGTCTTTCCTTCCAATAGCGGGTCCGCCGACAGGGTCGGCGGGGTTCGGCGTTCGGGAAAGCATGTGCCGCAGCGCTTGCCGCATTATTGACGGATCCTTGCCGGCCCATCGGTCAGCCGAGGCCAGGGATTTTGGGCGCGGCGCTGCCCGTCTTGCGCGGGTCGAACGGTCGCCGCTCGCCGCCGGCGGCTTCCCCCTTGGTGATTTGCGAGTGACGCCGCCGTTCCCAGGAAATTGGTAGGGTCGCGACATTGCGAGTTGATTGGGAGGATCAACGATGAGCGACGCGCAGGGCTCGCGAGTGGGGTCCACGTTCGGGCCCTACCGCCTGACGCGGCTGCTGGGCCGTGGCGGGATGGGCGAAGTCTACGAGGCCGAGCACACCGTCAAAGAGTGGACCGTCGCGGTCAAGTTGATGTCGGAAACCTTCAGCAAGGACCCGGTGTTTCGGGAGCGCATGAAGCGCGAAGCCCGCATCACCGGCCGGTTGCAGGAACCTCACGTGGTGCCGATCCACGACTACGGCGAAATCGACGGGCAGATGTACCTGGAGATGCGCCTGATCGAGGGCACCGATCTGGACAATTTGCTCAAGCGCTTTGGCCCCCTGACCCCGCCACGCGCGGTAGCGATCATCACCCAGGTTGCCTCCGCGCTGGACGCGGCCCACGCCGCGGGCGTGATGCATCGCGATGTGAAACCGCAAAACATCCTGGTTACCCGCGAGGATTTTGCCTACCTGGTCGACTTCGGCATCGCCAGCGCCACCACCGACGAGAAGCTGACCCAACTGGGCACCGCGGTGGGAACCTGGAAATACATGGCGCCTGAACGGTTTTCCAACGACGAAGTCACCTACCGCGCCGACATCTATGCTTTGGCGTGCGTGCTGCACGAGTGCTTGACCGGGAGCCCGCCCTATCGCGCCGACAGCGCCAGCATGCTGGTCACCGCGCACATGATGGATCCCATCCCGCAGCCCAGCACCGTCCGCGCCGGCATCCCCAAGGCCTTCGACACGGTGATCGCGCGCGGCATGGCCAAACAGCCCGGGGACCGTTACGCCAGCGCGGGGGATCTGGCGCTGGCCGCCCACGAGGCGCTGAGCAACCCCGATCAGGATCACGCCGCCGACATCCTGCGCCGGAGCCAGGAAGCAACCCTGCCCGGCCCTCCCGACCCCGCCGCTCCCCCGACCATGCCGGCCACCGCGGCCACTCCTCCGGCGCGGCCCGGCCCGGCGGCCACCCCGCCGCGACCTGCGCCCACGCCGCAACAACCGCCCTACTACCCGGCCGCCGCAGCTCCGGCTGCCGGCTCGCCCCCTTCAGGCCCCTCGGCGGTCGCCGGGCCGCCCCGCGGCGTGGCGCCGTCCGGACCCGCGGGACCGTCCGGGCCGATACCCCGGCCCCCGGCGGCCGGCCAGCCCGGCTGGCAGAAGGCGAGCGGCCCCATCCCCGCGAGCCAGCCCACCCCCAGCCCGCCGTACTACCAGGGAGCCGGTTGGGGCGGAGCACCGCCGCCCGGCCAACCCGCCGGCCCATCGACCTGGAATCAGGGCCCGCAGGGTCCGGGACCGCGCGGCCGCAACCCATGGCCGATCGTGGCCGCCGTGGCGATCGTGCTGGTTCTCATCGTCGGTGGAATTGGTGTCTGGATGATCACCCAACCGCCCAAGCCCTCGCCGCCGCCCAAACCGATAGCCGAGGACCGGCTGAGCTCTCTGCTGCTGAGCCCCGCCGAAGTCAACTCCGTGATGGGGGCATCCAATATCCAACCCGGTAAACCCATCACCTCGATGGATGCGTCACCGGTGACGCTGTCGCTGCCGGAATGCCAAGGCGCCCTGTATACCAGCCAAGACCCGGTCTACTCGGGCACCGGATACACGGCTATCAGTGGCCTGGTGGCCTCGGAACCCGGCGACAACAACGACCACTGGGTCAATCAGGCCGTGGTGTCGTTTCCCTCGGCCGCCAAAGCCAGCTCGTTTGTGGAGACCATGGCGGGCAAGTGGAAGAACTGTGCCGGTAAGACGGTGACGGTGACGAACAAATCCAAGACCTACCGATGGACGTTCGCCCAGGTTGTTGGTAGCCCGCCTCGGATCACCATGCTCGAAACCCAGGAAGGCGCCGAAGGCTGGGAGTGCCAGCGCGCGATGAGCGTGGCCAACAACGTGATCGTCGACATCAACTCGTGCGGCTACCACATCACCGACCAGGGCGGTGCACTCGCCGACAAGATCGTCGACAAGATCCACAAGGAAACCAAGTACTGAGCTTTGGGCGGTCAGGCCTGCAGATCAGGCCCCTGCGCGCGCAGGTCATCGACCGCTGACATCGCGGTCCGCAGCTTGTCCAGCCACTCCTCGGTGTGCTCACCGACCAGCTTGACCGACCACGCGAGAGCATCGGCGCGGGACCGGGCGACGCCGGCGTCGACAAGCGTGTCCAACACCTGGCGTTCCGGCTGCTTCAGGCGCGTCATCACCGGAACCGCGATGTGGGTGAACAGGATTCGCTCCGTGCCGGCGTCGGAGACAACGTCGACGCCCCAGGACACCTTGCGCGCGTAGCGCTCCTGTGCCTCGTCGGCGATATTCATCCGTTCGGCCCGGGTCTCTTCGCGGAATCGCGAGGCTCGCCCTTCTGAATGCGCCTTGCTCTGCTCCGATCCGGAATTCTCGGGTGCCCCCAACGTGCCGATCACAGTGATCTCCTCCCGGTCCACAACGACGGCGGGGGCGCCCTCGAACCAGTCCTCCGGAAGCCGTCCAGCAAACCAATCGGCGGCATCGCTGGCGTCAGGTTGTTGGGCTTGCTGCCAGCCGCCGGAGCGCCCGTGCCGGCGCCCGTGCATGTGATGATGTGCTTTCATGATTACATGATTACATGATTACATGATTACATAGTTACAAGTGAAAGCAATCGTTGTTCGCCGGCGGCGAACCCCCAACGGACCACCGCCGCCTCGCAAATGTTGCACCCAACAGCACAAAAACCGTTGCTATCAGCGGTTCATGGTTGTGTTTTTGTTAGCGAAGCAGGCCCGGAACAGACCGAACTCAAGTGCCGGAGAATGGGGTGGAATCCGGCCGCGTAAGCGCCGCGTAAGACGGACCAAACGCCCCCGGGAGTCGCTCCGGGCCTGCCCATATGACGTCGAGTCAACCTCAGCCCACCGCTAACGGCCCTCTGTTGCGGTGTCGGCCGCAAGGTCCGCAAGGTTTCGCCGGACCCGGAACAGCTTGGTTTCGTTCTTGATTCCCTTCAGACGCCGCGGCCCGGCAAATGACCACTCGAATCCAGCACCGGCGGCCGTGTCACGAACGGCGTCACACACCGAATCCGCGGCCAGCACCGTGCCGGGTCTCGCGACCCCGGTAATCCGGCTCGCCGCGTTCACCGGGCTGCCGAACCAGTCGCCGGCCCGGCTCACCGCCCGACCACACGCAACCCCGGCCCGCAGCCGAGGGAAGGCATCGTCGGTGTCGACGACCTCGACCAGATTCAGCACCGTGTCCAACAGCGGCGCCGGATCCGGACAGACCAGCATCACGGCGTCGCCGATCGTCTTGATGAACCGCACCGGCGGGGCGGTCAGTTCCCGAGCCAGATCGGCCAGCCGGCCGGCGAGCTGGCCCAACTCCTCGGCCGATACCACCTCACCCAGCTTGGTGAAGCCGACCAGGTCGGCGAAAGCGACGCTGACCTCACGTGCACCTGGCAACGGCTTGCCGGCCGCCCGCTCACCGGCGTTGACGGCTTCGGTCTCCATCATGTGCCGCAGCTGCATGAACAGCATCTCCTGGATCATCGGCCCCAGCAATGGCGCGATCTGACTCACCAGCGCCTTCGACCCCTTCGCGATGTCCAGTTCGGTGGCTCCCGGGTGCATGATCGCCTCCAACGCCGTGTAGCGCATGACTTCGGCCGCGCGGGAGAGGCCCTCGGCGAGCACGCGCACCACAAGCACGATCTGATCTGGGTTCAGCCCCAACTCAATGAACCGCTGCGTGTATGCGGCGGCTTCGCCGTCTGCGCGCATGTAGACGACGGCGTCCGGGTCATCCACTCTCGCCAAGCCGACCGCACGCTGTACGCGCTGCAGCAAATCCAGGTCGATGCCGTAGGTTTCGCTGATCTCGCGGCTGGACACGTAGGTGCCGTCATCGCCGATGACGTGGCGAGTGGCCAGCAGCAGCGGCGGGTTGGTCGTGCGGATCTCAGCTGCGGTGATGCCCTGGCCGAACAGCCAGTCGATCAGCTCGGCACGTTCCGCGCGGGCGGCACCCTCGAGTCCTTCGAGTAGATCGTCGGTGTTCTGGCCGGCCGGCTCGGGTGCCCGGTCCACGCTGTCCTCCACGACGTCAACGTATAACGCCGCGACGCCACCGGGCGCGCTGATGCCCGCCCCGCGGCACGACACCGCCCCGGGGCCGGCCGGCGGCGGTAACATCCGATCATGCCGTTGCCCCCCGGCTCCGCTTTTGCCGGATACACCATCGCGGGATTGCTCGGCTCCGGCGCAATGGGCGAGGTATACCTTGCGCAACACCCCCGATTACCCCGCCGTGATGCGCTAAAGGTGCTGCCCCCCGACGTATCCGCGGACACCGCGTTCCGCGAGCGATTCCAGCGCGAAGCGGATCTGGCCGCCACCCTGTTCCACCCACACATCGTCGGCGTGCACGACCGCGGCGAGTTCAACGGCCAGCTGTGGATCTCGATGGATTACATCGAGGGAACGGACGCCGCCGCGCTAATCCGCAGCCAGTATCCGGCCGGCATGCCCGTCGCCGAGGTGGTCGCCGTCGTGACCGCCGTGGCCGGAGCGCTCGATTACGCCCACCAGCGCGGCTTGCTGCATCGCGATGTCAAACCCGCCAATATCCTGCTCACCGGGCCGGACAACGCCGGGGGGCCGCGAATCTTCTTGGCGGACTTCGGGATAGCCCGCCAGCTTGACGACATCAGCGGAATCACCGCAACAAACCTGACGGTAGGCACGGCCGCGTACGCTGCGCCCGAGCAGTTGACGGGCGCCGACGTCGACGGCCGCGCCGACCAGTACGCGCTGGCCGCCACCGCATTTCACCTTCTCACGGGGGCCCCGCCATACCAGCATGCCAATTCGGTCGCGGTGATCAGCCAGCATCTCACCGCACCACCACCGGCGTTGGGCGATCGGCGCCCCGAGCTTGCGCCGTTGGACCGAGTGTTCGCCGCCGCGCTGGCCAAACAGCCCAACGAACGCTATTGGCGATGCGCCGATTTTGCCCAGGCGCTATCTCAAGTCGCGTCACCCCAGGGCGCGGCCGCAGCGGTTTCGCCGTCGGATCCCACCTTGCCCGCCGCCATCTCCGTGCCTCCCGAATACGCTGCCGCCACCCAAGCCGCCCCCGCACCGATGCCGTGGTACCCGACGGCGCCGGCACCGGCGCGGCCACGGCGCCAGGTCAGCACGATTGTGGTTCCAGTGGTTGCGGCCCTGCTGCTGGTATCTGCCGTCGCGTTCGCCGTCACCCAGGTGTTACGGCCGGACCCGCGGCAGACAACCGCGGCCCCGGCCGAGGCGCCCCAGTGGCAGCCCTACGTCGACCATGCCAAACAGTTCGCGATCTCCTTGACGAGCGTCAACCCGCAGACCATCGATGCCGACATCCAACGCATCCTGGACGGGTCAACCGGAGCATTTCACAGCGATTTTGCCGACAAGAGCGCCCAATTCAAGCAGTCAATAGTGGACGCGGGCTCGGCGACCCAAGGCAAGGCCACCGGCGCAGGCCTGGAGTCCATCAGCGGCACCACCGCCCACGTAGTTGTGTCGGTGACCTCGAACATCACCAAAAGTACCGGCGTACAACAAGAGCCACGGCAGTGGAGGTTGCGAATCCAGATCGAGAAGATCGACGACGCCTATCTGGCGTCGCGGGTGGAGTTCGTCACGTGACCCAGCATGGAGCACCGCGGGCCGCCTGGTGGGTGGTCGTCCTCGCGCTCACCGCCGCGACGATGATGGCCGCAGCACTGGGCGGCTGGCAGATGCTGGCCAAGAACCGGCAATTGCCGCCCGTCGCCGGCCCAGCACTGGTCGCCGACCAACCCGGCGCCCGAGAAGCCGTCCTGAAGGTCGCCAAAACCAATGTGGCCAAGACCCTTACGTACACACCTCAGAACGTGGAAGAGGTCGCGAGCGCCGCCGAACGGCTGTTGACCGGCGAATTCCTGTCCTATTACCGGCAATTCACCGGCCAGACAGTGGTCCCCACGGCCCGGCGCGAGGGCATCAGCACCACTGCGACCGTGAGCGGTGCCGGAGTCGAGTCCCTGACCAGTCAGCGGGCCTCGATCTTGGCGTTCGTCGACCAATCCACCACCACTCGGGACCAACCGTCTCCGAAAAGGGCTACCAGCTCCGTTCGGTTCGGCCTGACCAAGGTGCAGGGCACCTGGCTGATCGACTCCTTCAAACCGACCTAACCGCACCCCGCTGTCACGACACCGGAGGTCGCCGATCGGCCCACGGTCGGGCGGCTTCGATCTGCGCGGACAACGACAGCAGTGTCGCCTCGTCGTAGGGCTTGCCCACCAGCTGTATCGAGATCGGCATGCCGTCGTCGTCGAAGTCCCACGGGACGACGGCGGCGGGCTGGCCGGTCAGATTCCAGACCTGCAGATACGGAACCCGCTGCGCTACCAGAAGCAGCGTCGACACCGCGCCCCGGCGCTGGTAGGCGCCGATTCGGGACGGACCGTTGGCAGTGCCGGGAGTGATGACGACGTCGACGTCGTCGAAAATCGACTGGATCCGTTTGTTCAGCGCGGCCTCGGCGGCTCGCAGGGCCGCCATCCGGCGGTCCGAGAAGAACGAACCCATCCGCGCGATGGCACGGGTGCGCGCTTCGAGACGATGCGGGTGGGCCAGCGCGTCCGCGTCGTCGCTGATACCGCGAAGGTAGCGGGGCAGGTAATTGGCGTAGAGGGCGGCCGGATAGTCGGGGTCGCGGTTGATCACCTCATGGCCCAGCTCACGCAACAACCCACCGGCCCGATACACGGCCGCCACCTCGGCCTGGCCGACCCGGACCGGAAGCGGCGTAGGAATCTTTGTGCTCAGGGCAATTCGCAGTCGGCCGGGCTCGCGCTGAGCAGCGTCGGCAAACTCGGCGTCGGGACCCGGCACTGTTGTCGTCGCGTCCAGCAGCAGCGCAGCGTCGAGCACCGAACGCGCTATCGGCCCGTTCACGCTCAATCCGTACCAGGCACCGTCGTGGGGCTCTAGCGAGATCCGATCCCGCTGGGTCTTCAAACCGAACACACCACACCAGGTCGACGGGATGCGGATTGATCCGCCGCCATCGGATCCGAAGGCCACCGGCGCCAGTCCCGCGGCGACCGCGGCGGCGCTGCCCCCGCTGCTGCCCCCAGGTGTGCGAGCGGGGTTCCACGGATTGCGGGTGGCCCCGAAGGTCAGCGACTCGGTGTAGGGCATCATCATCAGCTCGGGCACATTGGTCTTGCCGATGATGACCGCACCCGCTGCCCGCAACCGCCGCACCATTTCCGCGTCGGAGCCCGCCGGCGCGCCATGCCCGCCGCTGCCGTAGGTCGTCACCTCACCGGCGACGTCGACGTCGTCTTTGATCGCGATCGGAACACCGAGCAGCGGAAGCCTTTCCCCGGCGTCGAGGCGCTGTTGGGCGACCTCGGCCTCCTCGCGCGCGGCGTCGTAGCGCACCACCCGGTAGGCCCGCAGCTCGCTGTCGAGGCGTTCGATCCGTTCCAGGTAGACCTCGAGCAGCATGGGCGCGGTGACTTCACCGTCAGCGAGCATCCGGGCCTGGGCGGCTGCTCCGGCGAAGGCAAGATCGGACGGGTCCACTGCCGCAGCGTATCCCGCTGCACCAACCTGCAAATCGGCCATCCCCGACCGGCTCGGCGGGGCCAGGCCCGGCCCCCGCCACCGGAGCAGTACCGTGGCGACATGTCCTGCGTGTTCTGCGCGATCGCTGCCGGCGAAGCTCCGGCCATCCGGATCTACGAAGACGACAACTGTCTGGCCATCCTGGACATTCGGCCGTTCACCCGCGGACACACCCTGGTGCTGCCCAAGAAACACACCGTGGATCTGACCGACACTCCGCCGGAAACCCTGGCTCAGATGGCCACCATCGGACAGCGGATCGCAAAGGCGGCCCGGGCCACCGAGCTGGCCGATGCAACCAATATCGGCATCAATGACGGCAGTGCGGCGTTCCAGACGGTGTTCCACATCCATCTGCACGTGCTACCACGGCGCGACGGGGACAAGCTATCGGTCGCCAAGGGCCTACTGTTGCGCCGCGACAACGATCGGGAAGCCACCGGCCGAATCCTGCGCGACGCGCTGGCCCGCATCGAGGCCAGTCAGTAAGACTGGCCTCATGAGCAATCTCACGCCGTTCGAGCAATACGTGGGCATCCCCATCCTGCGTCTGCACGACACGATCTACCGCAAGACCAACGGCCGAATCGGCCATCGCATCCCGGGTGTGCCGCCCAGCCTGCTGCTGCACACCGTCGGCGCCAAGACCGGCCAGGCGCGCACCACGTCGCTGACGTATGCGCGTGACGGCGACTCGTATTTGATCGTCGCCTCCAACGGCGGTGACGAGCGCTATCCGGGCTGGTACCACAACCTGCGTAAGCGTCCCGATTGTGAAATCAACGTCGGCCCGAAACGAATCGCGGTGACCGCGCGGCGGGTCACCCCCGACGATGCGGACTACCAGCGGATGTGGCAGCTGGTCAACAAGAACAACGCCAACCGCTATGACAGCTACCAGCGGCGGACGTCACGGCCCATCCCCATCTTCGCGTTGACACCGGCGGCGTAGGGCTGCGGCTAGAACAGTTCCTTGGCCAGTAGCTCACACGTCGCCACCCGCGCCGGTGCCGTGGCCGGGTCGGTGCCGCGATGCGCGGAGGCAACGGGGTGGACCATGACCTCATCAACACCGAACCGCTGACCCAGAGCGCGCACCTGCTCGGCGGCCTTCTCAGGTGAGCCGACGACAGCCCGCTCGAGTCCGCTGTCCACGATGCGTTGCTGCTCGGGGGTCAACCTGGCGTCCTGGGCTTCTTCGACGAGCTGCACGGCCCCGAGCGGCTGGCCGGTGCGCAGCCGCGCCATCATGTGCAGATTGGGCATCATCAATGCGGTCGCTTCCTCGCGGGTATCGGCCACCGCGGCATTGACGGTCAGGAAGGTCACCAGCCGGGCTGCCAGCGCACTGGGGACGAAGCGGGATCGGTACAACTCGAGCGCCTCTTCGGTGCCCTTGCCGGAGAAGTGATGCGCGAACACGTAGGGCAGCCCCTTTGCCGCGGCCAGCCGCGCCGAATACATCGATGACCCCAATAACCACAGTCGCGGCTGGGTGAGCGCCGCCGACGTGGCCTTGAGGATGTAGTCACCGGATTGCAGCGGTACGCGCACGCCCCGCGCACTCATCAGTGCGACCACATCGTCGAGGTAGTCGGGAAAACTCTCGATATCGCGTTCCTGTTGCGCCGGTGAGCGGCCACCCCGCAGAGCGTAGGACGTGACCGGGTCCGAGCCGGGTGCGCGGCCGATGCCCAGATCGATACGACCGGGGGCGGCCGCCTCCAGCAGAGCGAACTGCTCGGCCACCGCCAGCGGCGCGTGGTTGGGCAGCATCACCCCGCCCGATCCCAGGCGCAGGTGCGTGGTCTGCGCGGCCAGGTAGGCGATCAGGACCGGCGGGCTGGTGGCGCCCACCGATGCCATGTTGTGGTGCTCGGCAACCCAGTAGCGTGTAAAGCCGAGGCGCTCGGCAGTCTGTGCCAGCGACACGGTGGCTGCCAGCGCATCCCGGGTCGACTGATCGGTGCGCACCGGGACGAGATCGAGAACGGAAAGACGCACGCTGCCCACAACGCCTACGGCAGCCCGAACCTTCCCACCGATCCGATCAGCCCTGCCGGTAGTCCTCGAGCTCCAACGAGTTGACGATGCGTTCGAACGCTTCCTCGGGTATCGGCTCTCCGCCGGGGATGTTGTCGGTGACCAGCCATTGATTGCGCTCGACGAAGCCGCTGAATTCGGCATGGTAGTTCGCGAAACCGCGCTGGTAGTCGTTTCCGGCGGCGGCCAGCTCACCGGCCAGGATGTAGGCGCCCAACACGGCGACACTGGTCCCTTGGCCCGACAGCGGCGAGCAGCAATAGGCGGCGTCGCCGACGAGCGCCACCCTGCCCTTCGCCCAGCTATCCATGACGATCTGGGCCATTTCATCGAAGTAGAAGTCCGGTGCGCTGCGCATGTAGTGGAGCAGCTGCGCACGTACCCAGCCGTCCTCGATCATCCGCCGTTCCAGCTCGGCGAATTGAGCCTCGGTATCGCGTTAGTCGATCTGCAGCTCGGTGTCCATGAAGCCCAGCGCCGCGCGAGCCTCGGAGTTGTCGCGGGCGCTGTAGACCCCGGCCATGGTGTTGTCGCCGTAGTGCCACTTCTGCCAGTAGTCCAATTCCAGGAAGTTGGGCACGGTGAAGATCGCCGCGTAGGTACCCAACCGCTTGATGAACTGCTCCTCCGGGCCGAACACCTTGCGGCGCACATTCGAATGCAGACCGTCGGCTCCGATCAGGAAGTCGAAGGTGCGGGTGCCGGACCGGACGAAGGTCACCTCGACGGCCGCGCCGTCATCCTGCAATGTGGCAATGCTGTCGTCGAAGATGAACTCGGTCGTCGATTGAATTGTGCCGTAGAGCAATTCGATGAGATCGTCCCGCAGCAGCTCGATGTTGGGGCTGTCGATGGGACCGCCGGTGGGGGTCGACTCGGTATCCCGGGAGAGCTCGTTTCCGTCCCGGTCGACCACCGAAGCTCCCCGGATGCCGGTCTTTCGGTCCCGGGCGGCGTCCAATATCCCCATCCGATCCAGCACAGTCAGCGCCGGGCCTCGGACGTCAATCGCTTGGCCGCCAGGCCGCAGCCCAGGGTGGCGCTCCACGATTGTGACCGAGTAGCCTTGTTGTTCAAGCCAATATGCCGTCGTCAAGCCAGCCACGCTGGCTCCGGAAATCAGAACTTTTTGCACCCCGACCACTTTCTACCCAATCCCGCCAAGTTTCTTGGCATCGCGGAACACGTCATCGAGCATCGCCGGAGTCAACCTACCCGTGAACATGTTCTGTTGGCTCGGGTGGTAGCACCCGAGCAACTGCACACCCGACCCCAGCTCAGCCACGACACCGTGGCCGAAGCGGGGCCTGGGGGCACCCAGCGACCCAGGCAATCCCAGCGCGATCTTCCACGCAAATCCGCCCAGCGCAACGATCACGCGGACATCGTGGGACACCAGCCGCCATTCGGCGTCGAGCCAGGGCGCGCAGGTCTTTCGTTCGGCCGGTGTCGGGGCATTGGCCGGGGGTGCGCAACGCACCGGTGCGACGATGCGGATCCGTTCGGCCCGCAAGCCGTCGGCGGCGTCGACGCTGGTCGGTTGGCTGACCAGGCCGGCACGGTGCAACGCCGCGTACAGCTGATCACCGGACCGGTCGCCGGTGAACATCCGCCCGGTCCGGTTGGCGCCGTGAGCGGCAGGCGCCAGGCCCACGATCAACAGCCATGGCCGCTCCGATCCCCAGCCCGGCACCGGGCGTCCCCAATACGGTTGGTCGGCGAAGGCGCGCCGTTTGGCCACCGCGACCTCTTCACGCCAGGTCACCAGTCGTGGGCAGGCCCGGCACACACTTATCGCAGCGTCGAGTTCGGCGATCGAGCCCGCCCGGCCGGCCAGTTCGGCGACACGCGCCGCCTCGGCCGCGACCGGGGTCTGCGATGACGCCGGATCCCCCGGCCAGCCGGTGCCGGGACGAACCGGCGACCCGAACGGCTGGCCCGTCCTCGGATGGGTAAGCACACGATCATCCTGCATGGCGCCATCGGTCGCCGCGATAATTCGGTGGCTCCGATGGTGGATCGCCGCTAGATTCAGCCGCGATATCCATGAGAAACAGCACCGCGATATCCATGAGAAACAGCAGCCGAGGCCCGGCATTCCTGATCCTTTTCGCCACCTTGGCGGCCTGCGCCGGCAATGGCATTTCGATAGTCGCGTTCCCGTGGCTGGTGCTCGAGCGCGAAGGCAGCTCGGGGCAAGCGTCCATCGTGGCCGGAGCGATCACCCTGCCGCTGCTGTTCTCCACGTTGGTCGCCGGCACCGCCGTCGATTACTTCGGACGCCGGCCGGTATCCATGGTTTCCGACGCCCTGTCCGGGTCGGCCGTGGCCATCGTTCCGTTGATCGCGTGGGCGTTTGGCGACGACGCGGTCAGCGTCGCGGTGCTGGCAGCGCTGGGCGCCTGCTCGGCCACCTTCGATCCGGCCGGGATCACCGCCCGGCAGTCGATGCTGCCCGAGGCCGCCGCCCGTGCGGGGTGGTCACTGGATCGGATCAACAGCAGCTACGAGGCGATCCTCAACCTCGCGTTTGTCGTGGGCCCCGGGATCGGCGGCCTGATGATCGCCACCGTCGGCGGGATTACCACGATGTGGATCACCGCCGGGGCATTCGGGTTGTCCCTCCTCGCCATTGGCGCGTTGCGGCTCGAGGGAGCGGGCAGACCGCACCACGAGACACGACCCGACGGGCTGGTTTCCGGCGTCACGCAGGGACTGCGTTTTGTGTGGAACCTGCGGGTGTTGCGAGCGCTGGCGCTGATCGACCTCACCGTGACGGCGCTGTATCTGCCGATGGAAAGCGTGCTGTTCCCGACGTACTTCAGCGACCGCCAACAGCCCGCACAGCTGGGTTCGGTCCTGGTGGCGCTGTCGCTGGGCAGCCTGGTCGGCGCGCTGGGCTACGGGATGCTGTCGAACTACGTGTCGCGGCGAACGATCATGCTGACCGCGGTGCTGACCCTGGGTGCCGCGACAACCGGCATCGCGCTGCTGCCCCCGTTACCGGTCATCCTGGTGTTGTGCGCACTGATCGGCGTGGTCTATGGCCCCATCCAACCGATCTACAACTACGTGATGCAGACCAGGGCGCCGCACTATCTCCGTGGCCGGGTGGTCGGCGTGATGACGTCGCTGGCTTATGCCGCCGGCCCGTTGGGCTTGCTGCTGGCGGGTCCGGTGGCGGACGCGGCCGGGCTGAAGGTGGCTTTCTTCGCCTTGACACTGCCCATCGCCATCACCGGGCTGATGTGTATCCGACCGCCGTCGCTGCGCGAATTGGATCACGCGCCCACCCAGGACATCAGCGAGACATCGCTGCTGTAGCCGCGCTCGCTGACCCCGCGGGCCGCAGGCCCCGTAGGATCGGGCCGTGAGTGCCTCGTGAACGCGGATGTGCTGGCCAGCTTGATCGCCGGCTTGCCCGACGGCATGGTGGTCACCGATCCCACCGTCACCGAGGGCTACCGACAGGACCGTGCCCTTGACCCGTCGGCGGGCAAGCCGCTGGCCGTGGTCCGGCCACGATGCACCGAAGAGGTGCAGACCATCCTGCGGTGGGCCGGCGCGAACCGCGTTGCCGTGGTGACCCGCGGAGCCGGTTCCGGGTTGTCGGGCGGGGCCACCGCCCTGGACGGCGGAATCGTGCTGTCCACCGAGAAGATGCGCGATATCACGATCGACCCGGTCACCCGCACCGCGGTCTGTCAGCCCGGCCTGTTCAACGCCGAGGTGAAGAAGGCCGCCGCCGAACACGGACTGTGGTATCCGCCGGATCCGTCGTCGTTCGAAATCTGCAGCATCGGGGGCAACATCGCCACCAATGCGGGCGGATTGTGCTGTGTGAAGTACGGCGTCACCACTGACTACGTGCTGGGCATGCAGGTCGTGCTCGCCGATGGCACCGCGGTGCGGTTGGGCGGTCCGCGGCTCAAGGATGTCGCCGGGCTGAGCCTGACAAAACTGTTCGTCGGCAGCGAGGGCACCCTGGGCGTCATCACGGAGGTGACGCTGCGCCTGCTTCCCGCGCAAAACGCGGCCGCCGTCGTGGTGGCCAGCTTCGCGTCGGTGGAATCCGCGGTGGACGCGGTGCTCGGTGTTTCCGCGCGGATTCGTCCCTCGATGCTCGAATTCATGGATTCGGTGGCGATCAACGCGGTAGAGGACACGCTGCGCATGGACCTGGATCGCGGTGCCGCGGCGATGTTGGTGGCCAGCTCCGACGAGCGCGGACAGGCCGGCCGCGACGATGCCGAACTGATGGCCGCGGTATTTGCCGAACATGGTGCAACAGAAGTGTTTTCCACTACCGACCCCGACGAGGGCGAGGCGTTCGTCGCGGCCCGCCGCTTCTGCATCCCGGCGGTAGAGGCCAAGGGATCCCTGTTGCTCGAAGATGTCGGCGTGCCGCTACCCAATCTGGGCAAGCTGGTCACCGGAATCGCCCGGATCGCGCAGGAGCGCGACCTGATGATCTCGGTGATCGCGCATGCGGGTGACGGCAATACGCACCCCTTGCTCGTCTACGACCCCTCCGACGCCGCCATGGCCGAACGCGCACAGCTCGCCTATGGCGAAATCATGGATCTTGCGGTCGGCCTGGGCGGAACGATCACGGGCGAACACGGCGTGGGCCGGTTGAAGCGGCCGTGGCTGGAAGGCTATCTCGGGCCCGACGTGATGGACCTCAACCGCCGCATCAAACAGGCGTTGGACCCCCTGGACATCCTCAACCCCGGCAGCGGGATCTAGATCTCTGCGTTCTGCACTCGGCACTCGACGCGGGTGCGGGCGCTCGACGCGGGTGCGGCATCGAGTGTGCCGTCACGGCCTTGAGCGTGCGCTCAGGTCGGGAATCTCGGGCAGGTTGCGCCCGGACTGCACGGTGGAAGCCAAGGATGCACACCGGCTATGCGCAGGTGTTGACATCTATACAACTCTGTCGTACCAATAAGACATGTTAGTGGATGTGTCTCACCGCGCGCCTGTTGCGTTCCAGTTGGCCACCGCCGCAACCTGGCCGGATCCCTGGCCGATGTACCGGGCGCTGCGAGATCAGGATCCGGTGCACCACGTCATCCCGACCCACCAGCCCGACCAGGACTACTACGTGCTGTCGCGCCACGCCGACGTGTGGGCAGCGGCCCGCGACCACCAGACCTTCTCCTCGGCGCAGGGCTTGACCGTCAACTATGGCGATCTGGAAATGATTGGGCTGCAAGATAACCCGCCCATGGTCATGCAGGATCCACCAGCCCATACCGAGTTCCGGAAGTTGGTGTCACGCGGTTTCACCCCGCGCCAGGTCGAAGCGGTGGAGCCCAAGGTGCGCGATTTCGTCGTCGAGCGAATCGAGCGGCTGCGCGCCCAGGGGGGCGGCGACATCGTCACCGACCTGTTCAAGCCCTTGCCGTCGATGGTGGTCGCACACTATCTCGGGGTACCCGAACAGGACCGGGCACAGTTCGATGGGTGGACCCAGGCCATCGTCGCGGCCAACACCGCCGAGGGCGGCATCGCGGGCGCGTTGGCCACGGTCGGCGATGCGGTCGGGTCGATGATGGCCTACTTCACCTCGCTGATCGAGCGCCGCCGCGCCAAACCCGAGGACGACACGATTTCTCACCTGGTGGCCGCCGGAGTCGGCGCGGACGGCGACATCGCGGGCACGCTGTCGATCCTGGCGTTCACATTCACCATGATCACCGGCGGCAATGACACCATTACCGGAATGCTCGGCGGCTCCATGCCCTTGCTCCACCGGCGACCCGACCAACGCCGGCTTCTGACCGACAATCCAGAGCTCATCACCGATGCGGTCGAGGAACTGCTGCGGCTCACCTCGCCGGTGCAGGGCCTGGCCCGCACCGTCACCCACGACGTGACGATCGGGAATGTCACCATCCCCGCCGGTCGCCGAGCGCTGCTGCTCTACGGTTCGGCCAACCGGGATGAGCGCCAATACGGTCCTGATGCCGGCGAACTCGATGTACGGCGCTGCCCGCGCAACATCCTGACGTTCAGCCATGGCGCGCACCACTGCCTGGGCGCGGCCGCGGCCCGGATGCAGTCCCGGGTCGCGCTGACCGAACTATTGGCGCGCTGCCCGGACTTCGAGGTCGACGAGTCACGCATCGTGTGGTCCGGCGGCAGCTACGTCCGGCGCCCGCTGTCGCTGCCGTTTGAAGTGAGGTCTTGATGGGCCGAACCGACTGGCTGGCAGCGCACCGCAGCGAGGTCGCCGCCGACCGGATACTCGACGCCGCCGAGCGGCTCTATACCGAGCACGACCCGGCTTCGATCGGGATGAACGAAATCGCCAGGGCGGCAGGCTGTTCCCGGGCCACCCTGTATCGATACTTCGAGAGTCGTGAGGCGCTCAGAACCGCCTACGTGCACCGCGAGACGCTCCGGCTGGGGCGCGAGATCATGCAGCAGATCGGCGACATCGATGATCCACGCGATCAGCTGATCACCAGCATCACCGCCACCTTGCGAATGGTCCGCCAGCGGCCGGCCCTGGCGGCGTGGTTCGCCTCCACCCGACCACCGATCGGCGGTGAGTTGGCCGGACAATCCGAGGTGATCGCGGGACTGGCCGCCGCATTCCTGCAGTCTTTGGGCCCCGAAGCCCCCGCCGCGGTGGAGCGCCGGGCTCGTTGGACCGTGCGGGTGATCGTCTCGCTGTTGATGTTCCCCGGCCAGGACGAAGCCGACGAGCGGGCGATGCTCGAGGAATTCGTCGCTCCGGTTGTAACGCCGTTTCCCACCCGCCGTTAGGCCACCAACGCCCATGATCTGGGCATGCCCCCGGTGGCCGGCGTACGCCTGGGCCGTCCCGACGAGGGAATCGGGGACCGAGTTGTCCATCGGGTGACAGTCGGCCAAGTCTCTTGGGCGAGAACAGAGCCGCGCCGCCAGTGGCTGATCGGACTGATCCGCGAAGTGCACGTCGCCTTCCGTGGCACGTGTCGGTCCTGATGACCCAGGCTGGCATCTGCGGCCTGCCTGACCCGGTGCGCCTCAACGGCTGCAGGGATTGGCCACCGCCGATGATCTGGTCAACCGCAAGTTCCACCGGCTTCGGCCAAATGAGTTGTGGGTTAACGACATCACCCAACCCTGCACCTGAGAAGGAGGGCTGTTCTGCTGTGCAGTCCTCAACGCCTTCAGCTGCAACGAAACTCGACCTGTGGGATGGCTGGGAAGTGCCTGATAGCGGCGCTGGGCCGCTGGGAGTGAGGTTATCTTGCCGAAACGCCTGGGGCGATGAGAACTTGATGGGAGACGGGCGATGGCGTATTTGACGGTATTCCCTGACATGTTGGCGGGCGCGGCAGGTGATTTGGTCGGTATCGGCTCACAACTGGCGGCGGCGAACACCGCGGCTATTGGCCCTACCACCACGGTGCTGGCTGCTGGTGCTGACGAGGTGTCAGCGGCGATCGCGGCGGTGTTTTCTGGTCATGGGCAGGCCTATCAGGTGCTGAGCGCCCAGGTCGCGGCGTTTCATCAGCGGTTCGTAGAGGCGCTAAACGCTGGAGCGCAGTCCTACGTCGGAGCCGAAGCGGCCAATGCCACGCCACTGCAGACCCTGGAGCAAGACGCACTGGGCATCATCAATGCACCGACTCAGGCTCTGGTGGGCCGCCCGCTGATTGGAAACGGCGCCAATGGCACCGCGGCGAACCCCAACGGTGGTGACGGTGGCCTGTTATATGGCAACGGCGGTAACGGGTTCGCGCAGACCGGGAACAACAATGTCGCTGGCGGCGATGGCGGTAATGCCGGGCTGATCGGCAACGGCGGAGCCGGCGGTGGCGGCGGGACGGCCTTCGCTGGCGGCAATGGCGGTCACGGTGGCCTGCTGTACGGCAACGGCGGGGCCGGTGGGATCGGCGGGGACGGGACCGGCAACGGTTTCGGCAGTCTTAGTGGCGGCGGTAACGGCGGCAGTGGCGGCGGCGCTGGACTGTGGGGCGTCGGTGGCGCCGGTGGCAATGGCGGCGCCGGTGGAAGCCCCACAGTCCCCGGGCACGCCGGCGGCAACGGCGGCAACGGCGGCAACGGCGGCAACGGCGGCAACGGCGGCGCAGGCGGTGTGTTCGGCAACGGCGGAGCCGGCGGCAACGGCGGTATCGGAGGTACCGGCGGCAACGGCGGTATCGGCGGCAACGGCGCTGCTGGAGGCGAGGGAAGGTTGTGGGGGGACGGCGGCGTCGGCGGGAATGGTGCGGTCGGCGGTAACAGTGGTGGCGGGTTCGGTGTCATGAACGACGGTGGCTCTGGCGGCCATGGCGGCGACGCCCGCCTGTTCGGGAACGGGGGCAACGGCGGGGCAGGCGCGGTCGGGGGTGCCGGCGGCAACGGCGCCGATGGCGGCATCGGCGGTCAGTTCTTTGGCAACGGCGGTGATGGTGGGGCCGGAGGCATTGGCACTGCGGGACTAGCCGGGTCCGGGGGTACGGGTGGCAGCGCCGTGGGTCTGGTGGGCAACGGTGGGACCGGAGGGGCCGGAGGCCTTGGTCCCATCGGTGGGTCCGGCGGCAACGGCGGCGGCGGTGGCGTAATTGGCAACGGCGGCAACGGCGGTGCGGGTGGCGCGGCGAGCGCCACTGTGGGAAAACCCGCGCCAGGCGTCGGCGGGAATGGCGGTGCAGCAAGGCTTTTCGGAGATGGCGGTAACGGCGGGGCCGGGGCTCCTGGCTTGTCTGGGCTCGGCGGGGCCGGCGGCAGGGGCGGATACCTGATTGGAAGCGGGGGTAACGGCGGTGCCGGTGCCGGTGGCGGGGATGGCGGCTACTTGTCCGGAAATGGCGGCAACGGCGGCGACGGCGTCATTGTTGGAAATGGATCGGCTGGCGGCGCGGGCGGCAACGCACTCGGGTTGTTTGGCCACGGTGGCGCAGGTGGAGCCGGTGGCTATGACGTCACCACCCAGGCGGGTTTGACCGGCGGGAATGGCGGAGTCGGCGGCAAGTTGATCGGGGACGGTGGTCTCGGCGGCGACGGCGGCATTGGTCTGGCCGGTACCGGAGGCAACGGCGGCAACGGTGGTGATGCTGTTGGTGTCATCGGCAACGGTGGGGTGGGCGGGGCCGGCGGAGTCGGTGCTTTCGGCAGCGGTGGCACTGGCGGCAACGGCGGCGCAGGCGGTGCAGTCGGTAACGGCGGTGCTGGTGGCGACGCCGGTAGCAGCGGTAACTTGAGTCCGGCTGGCGGCGGTAAGGGCGGCAACGCAAAACTGGTGGGCAACGGCGGTGATGGCGGAGCTGGCGTCTTTGGCGGGCTCGGCGGCGACGGCGGCACGGGTGGTCAGCTTTTCGGCAATATGGGCTTGAACGGACCCGCGTAGCCTGACAAGACACACCTACGGTCGTTCGTTGGCCGTTGCCCATCCTTGTCGCATCAGCAGCGCTGGCGCTTGTTGGTCCGCCCTTTTCCCGAGCTACCAGCCAGAGTTCAATGATCGTGATCATTTGCCTGCGGCCACACCGGTCGACGAAAGCTACGAAGCCGCCGCACGCCACTTCTCACCGAACCGGCTCAATCCCGACATTCTGACGGCCGCAACGATCCGCACCAACACCAGATCACGAAACATGCTGTCGCCCTTGGCTACTGACTCGAATTCCAGAGGCCGATCGCCCTCCCCCACCATGCGCTCGTCTGCGACGACGGGATCTGCAACGCGCCTGCCCCCAGAATGACCGGACACAGTCACCGGCACGGAACAGCCTGTCAACATATTTCGTCCAAATCGCTGACGAACTCACCTAGCGGCGATATCTTGTGACTGATCGGCCACCGTCAGGCGGCCGTCAGAAATGCAATGTCGTCACGGAGGTGCAAGACGACATGTCAGCGGTATACCGGAAGCCGTTCCCGCTCAGCGCATCTCACATTGCATCTGCGCCCGGGAGCCGGATAGCCGACGATCAGGCAGCCGGAAAATGCGGCCACTCAATTGGGTCCGTACGGTAAGGATTAGCGATGACCTATCCCATGTTTCCTCCGGAAATCAATTCGGCGCTCATCGAGGCCGGCCCGGGATCGGCGCCAATGCTGGGAGCGGCGGCGGCGTGGTGCGGGTTAGCCAGCGAGTTGCGCGCGGCGGCGGAGTCCTTCGCATCGATCACGTCAGACCTGGCCAGCGGGGCATGGCAAGGCCCCGCTGCGACCGCGATGACACAGGCTGCCGCACCGTATGCCGCGTGGCTTTGCACCGCGGCCGCCCAGTCCGAGAGCGCTGCCAGTCAGGCGGGCGCGGTGGCGACGGCATTCGAGGCGGCCCGTACCGCCATAGTGTCCCCGGTCATCATCAACGCCAATCGCGCGCTAACCGCCCTGCTGGCCAATACGAACTTCTTCGGTTTGAACTTTCCCGCGATCGCGGCCGCCGAAGGTCTTTATGAGGAGATGTGGGCCCAGGATGTCGCGGTGATGAGCGGCTACCACGCCACCGTGTCGGAGATATGGTCACAGCTGTCGCAGTGGCCCCCGCTTCAGCAACTGCTGCGCCTGCTGCCCGGTTGCAAAGCGCCGTCTTCGTCGGGCGGTTCCCCGTCGCCGACACCGAACCCCAACCCTGATCCATCACCCACACCTGACCCGACGCCGACACCGACACCTGACCCGACCCCGACACCCACGCCCGAGCCGACCCCAGCGCCCGCACCCGAGCCCGCGCCTGAACCGACACCGGTTGAACCTGCGCCGGTGACGGTGCTACCCACGATGTAGTCGGCAGTGCTTGACGTTGCGCCGGTGATCCGCTGACCCACCAGACCCGCCACTTGATTTCGGGTGAGCTGGCCCGCCGTCGCGATGGGTCTACTCGGACCTGACCCGGGTAAAGCGGTGTAGCACCCAGGCCAGCGGGATCGTGATGACCATGGTGGCGATGAACAGGTTCAGCATGGAGCCGGTGTACACCCGGTACCGGACCACGCAGACCATCGCGAATTCCATCGTCACCAGGTGGACCAGGAAGATCTCATAGGAGATTTCACCGAGCCAGACCATCGACCGGCTGGCCAGCAGTTGGGAATACCAGCCCTGATCCCCCAGGGCCAATGGCGCTACGGCCAGCGTGGCGATCACGGTATAGAAGCAGGCTTTGACCACGGCTTCGGTCAGCGCCGAGGGCGACGTGGTGGGGGCACCCGCGATCGGCGTGGCGACGATGAAATAGCAGATGGTGGCCAACGGTAGCGCCGCGAGTGCATAGCATTGCACCTTCATCGCCTGTAGGACCGTCAGCAACATGCCGCCCAAGAACCAGGCGAGATAGCTGGGCAACCACAGGCGAGCTCCGTCGGGAAACAACGAAACGGTGTGTATCAGCACCAGCCAGCCCGGGGTGATGGTGGCCATCGCGAGCAACGCACCGACCACCAACTTCGGCTGCCAGCGGCGTCGGCTGATCACCACCAGCAGCAGGTAGGCCAGGAACGGGAGCAATACGTAGAAGGAGGCCTCCACCGCCAGGCTCCACATTTGGGTCAATCCCTGATGCAGGTATGAACCCAGGTACCCGTCGGTGTAGATCTGGGTCAGCGTGAGGTTGCGCACCAACCCCATCCAGCTGTGTCCGGGGTTCGGTCCGGCGATGCGGTAGTGGTAGATCACGTAGGCGATCAGCACGACGACCACATAGGCAGGCATGATGCGGCGCACCCGGTGTGCCGTGTAGCGGCGCAATGAAGGCGGAGGAGCGCCGGTGACCGCGGAGTGCACCCACGGGCGGAACAGCAGGAAGCCGGATAGCACGAAGAAGATCGGCACGCCGATCTCCATCCGGGCCGACACCAGGCCCCAGTAGCCATGGGTGTACTTGCCGGTGGTGTAAGCCGCGTGGGTGGCGACCACCAGCAGTGCGGCGACCGCACGGATTCCGGTCAGCGACGCAACCCGATCCACGTGCGAGATCTGCTCGAGTCCGCCTTGGGCGTCGGTGGCTTCGGGCAGGGTCATCCGAGGCGTTTCCGCCGAGGTTTGCCACCATCGTTGCGGCGCGCCTTGTACGCCTTATCGGCGGGGCGGTCGGGGCGAAGGTTGATCAACACACCCGAAATCCTGGTTTGTTCGAGCTTTTTCAGTGTTTCGCGGGGCAGTTTGACCGGCAGCTCCACCAGCGAGAAATCCGGCCCGATAGTGATGTGGCCGAAGTCGCTGCGGTGCAACCCGCCCTCGTTGGCGATGGCGCCGACGATCGCGCCCGGACCGACTTTGTGCCGTTTGCCAACCGAGATGCGATACGTGCTGAAGGCGCCGCCGCTTCTGCGCCTCTCCGGACGTTCCTTGCGCTCATTGCGGGGATGGCGCTCGCGCTGATCTGGTGGCGGATCGGGCGCCAGCAGGAATTCCTCGCCGTCGCGCGACTGCAATGCCAGCGCCGCAGCGATGTCAGCCATCGGGACGTTGTGCTCGCGCTCGTAGTCCTCGACCAGCCTGCGGAACAACTCGATGCCCGTATTGCTCAGCGCGTGGGTGATGGAATCGGCAAACTTCGCCACCCGCTGGGCGTTGACGTCTTCCACGGTGGGCAACTCGGCCTCGGTCAGTGTTTGCCGAGTGGCCTTTTCGATCAGTTTGAGCAGGTGTCGCTCCCGCGGGGAGACAAACAACAATGCCGCACCCGAACGCCCGGCCCGACCGGTGCGCCCAATTCGGTGCACGTAGGACTCGGTGTCGTGCGGGATGTCGTAGTTGAGCACATGCGATATCCGCTCGACGTCCAGCCCGCGCGCGGCCACGTCAGTGGCGACCAGGATGTCGATGCCGCCGTCGCGCAGCGCCGTGATGGTTCGCTCGCGCTGTCCCTGCGGAATATCGCCGTTGATGGCCGCCGCGGAAAACCCTCGTGCCCGCAGCTTCTCGGCAACCTCCTCGGTGGCCTGTTTGGTGCGGACAAACACGATCATCGCCTCAAACGGCTCGACCTCGAGCACCCGGGTAAGCGCATCCATCTTGCGCGGACCGGCCACCTGGATGTACCGCTGCGAAATATTTTCGGCGGTAACGGTTTTCGCTTCGGATTTGACTTCCAGCGGATCGTGCAGATATTTAGTGGTGATTTTTCGGATTGCCGGCGGCATGGTCGCCGAGAACAATGCGACCTGCTTGTATTCCGGGGTTTCGGACAGGATGCGTTCAACGTCTTCGGCGAAGCCCATGGTGAGCATCTCGTCTGCCTCGTCGAGCACCAAGTAGTCCACCCGGGACAGATCAAGCGTTCGTCGTTCCAGGTGGTCGATGACCCTCCCGGGTGTCCCCACCACAACCTGCGCGCCGCGCCGCAGACCGGCCAGTTGTATGGCATACGACGACCCGCCATAAACCGGAAGCACGTTGAGGCGCGATAGATGGGCGCCGTACCGACTAAACGCCTCAGCCACCTGAAGGGCCAGCTCGCGGGTGGGGGCCAGCACGAGCGCCTGGGTTGCGGTGCTGGTGGTGTCGATTTTCGACAGAATCGGGATCGCGAACGCCGCCGTCTTGCCGGTGCCGGTCTGCGCCAGCCCCACCACGTCGGAACCCGCCATCAGCGCGGGGATGGTCGCAGCCTGAATCCCCGTCGGGGACTCGTAACCGACGTCGGCGATTGCTCGCATGACCGACGGATGAATCTGTAGGTCGGCGAAGGTGGCAGGGGGTACCGCAGGCGGGTTTTCGGGGTTGGCCATCAAGACATGGAGTTTAGTGGGGATCGCAAGCCCGGCGACGCCGGGCGCCACGGGTCACCACCAACAGTTCCCGCGGGGATCGCAAGCCCGGCGACGCCGGGCGCCACGGGTCACCACCAACAGTTCCCGCGGGGATCGCAAGCCCGGCGACGCCGGGCGCCGCGGGTCGCCACCATCAACTCCCGCGGGGATCGCAAGCCCGGCGACGCCGGGCGCCGCGGGTCACCACCATCAACTCCCGCGGGGATCGCAAGCCCGGCGACGCCGGGCGCCGCGGGTCGCCACCAGAAGAGGGTGATCGCGCGGCCACGCCTGCCACACCTGAGGGCCCCGCGACGGTACGGTGCGCGGTGTGAAGTCGCTCCCGTGCCCAGTCGCGCCGCTTACCGGCGCGCTCGCATTGGTTGCCGCGACACTGACCGGTTGCGGCTCGGGAGACTCGATCGTCGCCAAGACTCCAGAAGCCAGAACCACCACCTCAGCCGTCAATTCCAACGAACCGAATGCGGCCGACCCACCCCCGGCGGCCGCCGAGCCCCCGAGCAGCCCCTCGCCGGCCGACCCCTGCGCCGTCAACCTCGCCTCGCCCACCATCGCAAAGGTTGTTTCCGAATTACCCCGCGATCCGCGCAGTGAGCAGCCCTGGAATCCCGAACCGCTGGCGGGCAACTACAACGAGTGTGCCCAGCTGTCGGCGGTAGTCATCAGGGCCAACACCAACGGCGATAATCCGACCACCAGAGCGGTGCTGTTCCACCAAGGCAAATTCATCCCGCAGGGCGTGCCCGATACCTACGGGTTCAACGGGATTGACACCTCGCAGTGCACCGGTGACACGGTTGCGTTGACGTACGCCACCGGCATCAGCGGGTTGGGCAGCGTCGTGAAGTTCCGATGGAATGGCAACGGCGTCGAGCTGATCAGCAATAAGACCGGGTAACCAAACCGGCCGCACCCCTGAGCGCTAAGCCGCCGAGACCGATGCAGATCGGTCTCGACCGGCCCTCATTAGAGTGGCTGCTGTGTTCGTCGCCGGCGACGTCGTCGTCTACAGCGCCTCGGATCTTGCTGCCGCCGCGCGGTGCGAATTCGCGTTCCTGCGCCATTTTGACTCGAAATTGGGCCGGGGCCCCGCCATCTCCGCCGAGGACGATCTGCTGGCGCGCACCACCGAGCTCGGGAATGAACATGAAAGACGCACACTCGACCGGCTGCGCGACCAGTTCGGTGAGATCGCGGTCATCGGCCATCCGGCATACACCCTGGCTGGGCTGACAGCTGCCGCTGAGGCCACCCAACGCGCCATCGCCGACCGCGCGCCCGTGGTGTATCAAGCCGCGATGTTCGACGGCCGCTTCGTCGGGTTTGCCGATTTCCTGATTCGCGACCGCGAACGCTATCGGATCACCGACACCAAGCTGGCGCGCTCACCTAAGGTCACCGCGCTGATGCAGCTGGGGGCCTACACCGATGCCCTGACCGGCGCGGGTGTACCGGTGGCCCCGGAGGCCGACCTGGAACTCGGGGACGGCACGGTGGTGCATTTCCGGGTCAGCGATCTGATCCCGGTCTACCGGGCCCAGCGTGCCGAGCTGCAGCGGCTGCTCGACGAGCACTACGCCGCGGACACCGCGGTGTGCTGGGACGACCACGGTGTGCGGGCATGTTTCCGCTGTGAGCTCTGCATGGAGGAGCTGCGTCGTCGCGATGATCTGCTGCTGGTCGCGGGGATGCGGGTCAGCCAGCGAGAAAAGCTGCTGGACGCCGGCATCACCACAATCGGCGGGCTGGCAAGCCACACCGGTGCGGTGCCCGAACTCTCAGCGAACGCCCTAGCCAAACTTGCCGCGCAAGCCAAAGTTCAAGTGCAGCAACGCGATACCGGTACACCGCAGTATGAGATCAGCGACCCGCAGCCGTTGGCGCTGCTACCCGAACCAAATCCTGGCGATCTGTTCTTCGACTTTGAGGGCGATCCGCTGTGGACGGCGGACGGCCACGAGTGGGGCCTGGAGTACCTGTTCGGGGTGTTGGAAGCGGGAAAGAAGGGAGCCTTCCGCCCACTGTGGGCGCATGATCGCAGGGACGAACGCAAGGCGCTCACCGACTTTCTGGCTTTGGTGGCCAAACGTCGCAAGCGTCACCCCAACATGCACATCTATCACTACGCGCCGTATGAGAAGACGGCGTTGCTTCGGCTTGCCGGCCGCTAGGGAGTCGGCGAGGACGCCATCGATGATCTGCTCCGAAACGGAGTGTTGGTTGACCTATACCCTGTGGTGCGCAAGAGCTTTCGGGTTGGCGCAGAGTCGGTCAGTTTGAAGGCGCTCGAGCCGCTGTACATGGGGACACAGCTACGTTCCGGCGAGGTCACCACCGCCACTGACTCGATCACTTCCTACGCCCGCTACAGCCAACTGCGTGCCGACGGGCGGTTGGATGAGGCCGCGACCGTGCTCAAGGAGATCGAAGACTACAACCACTATGACTGCCGCTCCACCCGCGAATTGCGGGACTGGCTGCTGATCCGCGCTTGGGAGGCCGGAGTCACACCGATCGGGGTGCAACCCGTTCCTAGGCGGGACGCGATCGAAGACCACGACGAACTGGCGGCAACGTTGTCGGATTTCGCCGGCGACGCAGCGTCCGGCAACCGCACCGCCGAACAGACGGCGGTCGCACTGCTGGCTGCCGCCCGCGGCTATCACCGCCGGGAAGACAAGCCGTTCTGGTGGTCTCACTTCGACCGGCTGAACTATCCCATCGACGAATGGTCGGACAGCACAGACGTTTTCATTGTCGATCACGCCTCGGTCACCGTCACATGGCATACGCCTGCGCGAGCTCGCAAACCACAGCGGCGAGTCCGATTGACCGGAGAGCTCGCACGTGGAGATCTCAAGACCAGCGTGTTTGCGCTCTACCAACCCCCGGCTCCGCCCAGCATGACCGCCGACCCCGACCTGCGAGCCGCAGGCCACGCCGAGATTGTGGAACTCGACGATCCGAGTCTGCCCACCGACGTGGTCATCCTTGAACGGACCGGCGCAGACGGCGCGACCTTTCAGCAGCTGCCGTTCGCACTGACCCCCGGGCCACCGGTACCGACCAGGGCGTTGCGCGATTCCATCGAAGCCACCGCCGCGGCCGCGGCCGCTGAGTTACCGCGGCTCCCCCGCACCGCGTTGATCGACGTGCTGCTGCGATGCCCGCCACGCACCCGCAGCGCGGCGCCACTACCGCGTAGCGGCGATACGGTCGCCGACATCACCGCCGCGGTGCTGGACCTGGATTCGTCCTACCTGGCGGTGCACGGGCCGCCGGGCACCGGCAAGACCCACACCGCCGCGCGGGTGATCGGGCGACTGGTGCAAGAACATTGCTGGCGCGTGGGCGTGGTCGCGCAATCGCACGCCACCGTGGAAAACCTGCTGGACTGCGTGATTGATGCCGGGCTCGACCCGGCACGAATAGCCAAGAAGCGTTACGACCACGGCGCACCCCGCTGGCAGGAGATCGACGGCAACCACTACGCGGCCTTCATCGCCGACGACCCAGGATGCGTCGTCGGCGGTACGGCCTGGGATTTTGCCAACGGCAATCGGGTGCCTCCGGGCAGTCTGGATCTGCTGGTGGTGGATGAAGCCGGCCAGTTCTGCTTGGCCAATACCGTCGCCATGGCACCGGCGGCGGCGAACTTGTTGCTGCTGGGAGACCCGCAGCAGCTACCGCAGGTCAGTGAGGGCAAACATCCCGAACCCGTCGATGTCTCAGCACTGGAATGGCTGGTTGACGGCCAGCGCACACTACCCGAGGAGCGGGGATACTTTCTGGATCGCTCGTTCCGCATGCATCCCGCGGTCTGCCATGCCGTCTCGATGCTGTCCTACGCGGGCAAGCTGCATTCCCACACCGAGCGCACCACCGCGCGTCGGCTCAGCGCAAGCCCGCCCGGCGTCCACGTGCTTGCCGTCGAGCACCAGGGCAATTCGATCGAGAGCGCCGAGGAAGCCGAGGCGATCCTGGCCCAGATCCAGCGGCTACTCGGCTCGCCCTGGACCGACGAACACGGCACCCGCCCCCTGGCCACCCGCGACCTGCTGGTGCTGGCACCGTACAACGCCCAGGTGGCCCTGATCCGGCAGCGACTGCTGTCCGCCGGCCTGAATGGGGTTCGGGTCGGCACCGTCGACAAGTTCCAGGGCGCGCAGGCCCCCGTCGTCTTCGTCTCGATGACTGCCTCATCTGTGGACGACGTTCCCCGCGGAATCTCGTTTCTGCTCAACAGGAATCGCCTCAACGTCGCCATCAGTCGGGCGCAGTATGCCGCGGTGATCCTGCGCTCCGAGCTGCTGACCCGGTATCTGCCCGGCACACCAGCCGGCCTGGTGGATTTGGGCGCATTTCTGGCTCTGACCGAACCAGGCTGAGAACGCGCTCAGGGCAACGAGTGCCCGGACCCGGCGGCGTCGTCCTGGTCGGGGGCCGGCAAGAAGTCGGCGACCGGACGAAATCGGCGCCTGGCATCGACCCGGGCGCCATTGTGTTCGATCGGGGCAGCGTGACCATCGGCGGCATCGTCGCGCCACTTTTCGAACCTGGCCGAGTGTGGTTGTTGCCCGCGGCCGGCCACCGCTGGCCCATTCCCGCTCGCCCCGCTGAGGGGACGTCGGATTTCGGTGTGCCGGTGTGTCCCGACGGCAGGCTCCGGCCGCAGGACGAACTCGACATAGTCGTCATAGTCGTCTTGCTCGCCAAAGTCGTCTTGCTCGCCATAGTCGCCATAGCCATAGTCGCCGCGGTCGACATGGTCGTCATCGGCGTGGCTGGCCCGATCGTGCGCGCGCACCAGCACCGTGCGCGAGCGGACCAGGAACAGGGCGGCAATGATGCCGAACACGGCGATGAATGCGGGCAGCAGCATCGATTGCGACATCGCCGCCGAGAACGGCGTGCACACCACCTCAGGCAGTTGCAGCCCACCGTCGCCGCCGCTGAATCCGCGGTCTGCGTCGAACCCCGGCGGCATCTCGGCGGTGATCCGCCACGTCATGAACGCAGCCATGCTGGCGCTGCCCAGTACCGCCCCGAGCTTGCGGGTGGCGTTGTAGACACCCGAGCCCGCACCGGCCAGATGCGCCGGCAGATTGCGAGTCGCGGTGGCGGCCAACGGAGACCAGACGAACGCCATCCCGGCACCCATCGCGGCAAACGGCAGCACCAGCCGCCAGACTGGCGTTTCGGGCACCATTTCGATCGAAAGCCAGGTCATCGAGATCGCCAGCGCGGAGAAACCGAATCCCAGCACGGGCAGCGGATGCGACCGATCCACCAGCATTCCGACCACCGGTGCGAGCACACCGCTGGCGAGCGCCACCGGAGCTATCAGCACCGCCGCCCGAGCCGGCGACAGCCCACACACCGACTGCGCATAAAACGTCAGCGGCAACATCGGCGCCGTCGTCGCGAATGCGGTGATCCCTACCCCGATGTTGCACAGGCTGAACTCCCAGTCCCGAAAGATCGCCAGCGAGATCAACGGCGCCCGATGGTTGAGCGCCTGCCAGTAGACGAACATCGCCATGAACCCCACACCGGCGACCAGCACCGCCCAGATCCACGGCGCCCAGTCCGCGGCCTGACCTTCCTGAAGCCCGAAAACCAGCAAGAACATGCCCGCCCCGGACAACCCGACTCCGATCAGATCGAAGCGCTGCGCGTGCACGGGCAGATCCGGGACCAGCAAATAGGCCACCACCAGGCCGGCCAGGCCGATGGGGATGTTGACGAAGAAAATCCACTCCCAGCCCAGACCGCTGACCAGGACCCCACCAATCAGCGGTCCGACCAGGCTGGCGACGCCGGCCGCGGCTCCCCACAGGCTCAGGGCGGCGCCGCGGCGGGTTGCCGGGAAGATGCGGGTGATGGTCGACAAGGTCTGCGGCGTCAGCAGCCCGGCACCGATGCCTTGCACCGTCCGAGCGGCGATCAGCATGGCGGCGGTGCCGGCCAGGCCACACCACATCGATGCGGCGGTGAACACCGACAAGCCGATCAGGTAGAGGTTCTTGGGACCGAACCGGTCGCCGAGCCGGCCCGCCACCAGCAACACCACCGCATAACCCAGCAGGTAGGCGCTGGTCACCCAGACGACGTCGGCATAGCCGATATGCAGCTCAGCCATGATGGTCGGGTTGGCGATCGAGACGATGGCCGAGTCCAACATGATCATGAAGAAGCCGATCATCATCGCCGACAGCGCGTTCCACGGGTTCCCCGAGTAGCCCTTGTCGAGCACTCGACTGGTCACCGCGGTCATGTACGCACCTCGTTTCGGCTCCTGACGGTTGGTCTGAGGTCGCCCAGGAGTCCAGCGTGCATTATTCCGGGTGTGCCAAGGGGCCGTTCGGTCGCCCAGGGGCCGCCAAATCATTGCCGCGGGCGACTCTTGCCCGGTCCGTTACTTCAGTCGGTCTGCAATTCGCGCGCCGGGCGCTAGCCTGAAGGGAAGTCGTTCTCTAGAGAGGCAACATGAGCGCCCGACGAACAAGACAGTCCGAGCCGGCCGCGCAGCCGACCGGGATCATGGGCCGGCCCAAAGCGTCAACGCGGGCATTGGCGCAGGTCATCGAGCGGAGTTCGCACATACAGAGCCCGGCGGCGGAGGCATATGTGGCCCGACTGCGTCGCGCCCATCCGGCGGCCAGCCCGGCCGAGATTGTCAGCAAGATCGAGAAGCGGTTCCTGGCTGTGGTCACCGCCAGTGGAGCCGCCGTGGGCGCGGCAGCGACGTTGCCCGGGATCGGGACCCTGGCCGCGTTGTCTGCGGCCGCCGGAGAGACGGCGGTATTCCTCGAGGCCACCGCGCTGTTGGTACTCGCGCTGGCGTCGGTCTACGATAATCCGCTCGATCACCGGGAACGGCGGCGCGCGCTGGTCTTGGCGGTGCTGGTCGGCGACAACAGCAAGAATGCGGTGGCCGAGGTGATCGGGTCCGGCCGCACGAGCGGGGTCTGGGTATCGGAATCGATGGCCTCGCTGCCGCTGCCGGCCATATCGAAGTTGAACACGCGAATGTTCAAGTACTTCGTCAAGCGTTTCGCGCTCAAGCGTGGCGTGCTGTTGTTCGGCAAACTGCTGCCCGCCGGCATCGGGGCGATCATCGGCGCGATCGGCAATCGCTTGGTCGGCAGGAAGCTGGTCCGCAATGCCCGCTCGGCGTTCGGCGCCCCGCCGGCACGCTGGCCGGTGACCCTGCATGTACTGCCCAACGTTCGTGATGCCAGCTAGCGCTGCTTGACTGGTCTCTCTGGCGAATCGTCAGCAAAGCGTTAGCCTTTATGGGGCGAGACGTTCCGAACCGCCGGGGATGTGAAGCGCCCCGCCAATCCGGGGCTGGAAGAAGTCGCAGGCGTCGCGCGTTGGCGCTTGCAGGACGTTTAGAACAAGGAATTGAGGCGAACAGCGGCCGTGGCCAACATAAGTTCACCATTCGGACAAAACGAATGGCTGGTCGAGGAGATGTACCGCAAGTTCCGCGACGACCCTTCGTCGGTCGATCCAAGCTGGCACGAGTTCCTGGTTGACTACAACCCCGAGTCGACTCAGGAAGCGACGGAACCCGCCGTGGAAAAGCCCGCCGTAGCCCCGGCGAAGCCCGCCGCCGCTCCGGCGAAGCCCGCGCCCGCACCGGCGCCCGCCAAACCCGCCGCCGGCCCGCCCGCGGCGGGTAACGGCTCGCCCGCCGCGGCACCCAGCGCCAAGCCAGCCGCGGCTCCAGCAAAGGCTCCCGCACCGCCACCCGCCGAGGGCGACGAGATGCAGGTGCTGCGCGGCGCCGCCGCGGCGGTGGTGAAGAACATGTCCGCATCGCTGGACGTGCCGACCGCAACCAGCGTCCGCGCGGTGCCGGCCAAACTGTTGATTGACAACCGGATCGTCATCAACAACCAGCTCAAGCGCAATCGCGGCGGCAAGATCTCGTTCACGCACCTGCTGGGCTACGCCCTGGTGCAGGCGGTCAAAAAGTTCCCCAACATGAACCGGCATTACCTCGATGTCGACGGCAAGCCAAACGCGGTCACGCCGGCGCACACCAATCTGGGCCTGGCTATCGACCTGCAGGGCAAAGACGGCAAACGCGCGTTGGTGGTGGCCGGGATCAAGCGGTGCGAGACCATGCGGTTCGCGCAGTTCGTCACCGCCTACGAGGATATCGTGCGCCGGGCCCGCGACGGCAAACTGACCGCCGAAGACTTTTCCGGCGTGACGATTTCGCTGACCAACCCCGGAACCATCGGCACCGTGCATTCGGTGCCGCGGCTGATGGCCGGTCAGGGCGCCATCATCGGTGTCGGCGCCATGGAATACCCGGCCGAGTTCCAAGGGGCCAGCGAGGAGCGCATCGCCGAACTCGGTATCGGCAAGCTGATCACTTTGACCTCGACGTATGACCACCGCATCATCCAGGGTGCGGAATCCGGCGACTTCTTGCGCACCATCCACCAGATGCTGCTCGCCGACGAGTTCTGGGACGAGATCTTCCGCGAGTTGAGCATTCCCTACTTGCCGGTGCGCTGGCGCCCCGACAACCCGGACTCGATCGTCGACAAGAACGCCCGGATCATCGAGCTGATTGCCGCCTACCGCAACCGCGGTCACCTGATGGCCGACATCGATCCGCTTCGCCTGGACAAGACCCGCTTCCGCAGTCACCCCGACCTGGACGTGTGCACCCACGGGCTGACGCTGTGGGATCTGGACCGATCGTTCAAGGTCGGCGGCTGCTTTGCCGGACCGCAGAACATGAAGCTGCGCGACGTGTTGTCGATCCTGCGCGACGCCTACTGCCGTCATGTCGGCGTCGAGTACACACACATCCTCGAACCCGAACAGCAGCAGTGGCTGCAGCAACGCGTCGAGGCCAAGCATGTCAAACCGACTGTGGCCCAACAGAAATACGTGCTGAGCAAGCTGAACGCCGCCGAGGCTTTCGAAACGTTCCTGCAGACCAAGTACGTGGGCCAGAAGCGTTTCTCACTCGAGGGCGCCGAGAGTGTCATCCCGATGATGGACGCCGCGATCGACCAGTGCGCCGAGTACGGCCTGGACGAAGTGGTCATCGGCATGCCGCACCGCGGCCGGCTCAACGTGCTGGCCAACATCGTCGGCAAGCCGTACTCGCAGATTTTCAGCGAGTTCGAGGGCAATCTGAACCCGTCGCAGGCGCACGGCTCCGGCGATGTGAAGTATCACCTCGGTGCCACTGGCGTCTATCTACAGATGTTCGGAGACAACGACATTCAGGTGTCGTTGACCGCCAACCCGTCACACCTGGAAGCCGTGGACCCGGTGCTCGAGGGTCTGGTCCGGGCCAAGCAGGACCTGCTCGAACATGGCGAGACCGACACCGAGAATCAACGCGCTTTCTCGGTGGTGCCGATGATGCTGCACGGCGACGCCGCCTTCGCCGGACAGGGCGTGGTCGCCGAGACACTGAACCTGGCGAATCTGCCTGGTTACCGTGTTGGCGGCACCATCCACATCATCGTCAACAACCAGATCGGCTTCACCACCGCGCCCGAGTACTCGCGGTCCACCGAATATTGCACCGACGTCGCCAAGACAATCGGGGCACCGATCTTCCACGTCAACGGCGATGACCCCGAGGCATGCGTGTGGGTGGCCCGGCTGGCGGTGGACTTCCGGCAGCGGTTCAACAAAGACGTCATCATCGACATGCTGTGCTACCGCCGGCGCGGACACAACGAGGGCGATGACCCGTCGATGACCAACCCGCGGATGTACGACGTCGTCGACACCAAACGAGGGGTCCGCAAGAGCTACACCGAAGCCCTGATCGGCCGTGGCGACATCTCGATCAAGGAAGCCGAGGACGCGCTGCGCGACTACCAGGGCCAGCTGGAGCAGGTGTTCAACGAGGTCCGCGAGCTCGAGAAGCACGGTGCCCAACCCAGCGAATCCGTCGAATCCGACCAGATGATTCCGGCGGGGCTGGCCACCGCGGTGGACAAATCGCTGCTGGCCCGCATCGGCGACGCGTTCCTGGCCGTGCCGGACGGGTTCACTACCCATCCACGGGTCCAGCCGGTGCTGGAAAAGCGCCGGGAAATGGCCTACGAAGGCAAGATCGACTGGGCCTTCGCCGAATTGCTGGCGCTTGGTTCGCTGGTCGCCGAAGGCAAGCTGGTGCGGTTCTCCGGGCAGGACACCCGGCGCGGCACCTTCTCGCAGCGTCATTCGGTGATCATCGACCGCCACACCCGCGAGGAATTCACCCCCCTGCAGCTGCTGACCACGAACAAGGACGGCAGCCCGACCGGCGGCAAGTTCCTGGTTTATGACTCACCGCTGTCGGAGTACGCGGCGGTGGGCTTCGAGTACGGCTACACGGTGGGCAACCCCGACGCCGTCGTGCTGTGGGAAGCGCAGTTCGGCGACTTCGTCAACGGCGCGCAATCGATCATCGACGAGTTCATCAGCTCCGGCGAGGCCAAGTGGGGCCAGCTGTCGAACGTGGTGCTGCTGCTACCGCACGGGCACGAGGGGCAAGGCCCCGACCACACCTCCGGGCGCATCGAACGCTTCCTGCAGTTATGGGCGGAGGGCTCGATGACCATCGCGATGCCGTCGACTCCGTCGAACTACTTCCACCTGCTGCGCAGGCATGCTCTCGACGGGATTCAGCGCCCGCTGATCGTCTTCACGCCCAAGTCGATGCTGCGCAACAAGGCCGCGGTCAGTGACATCAAGGACTTCACCGAGATCAAGTTCCGCTCGGTGCTCGAGGAACCCACCTACGAGGACGGCGTCGGCGACCGCAACTTGGTGAACCGAATCCTGCTGACCAGCGGCAAGATCTACTACGAGATGGTGGCCCGCAAGGCCAAGGACAAGCGTGAGGACGTGGCGATCGTGCGGGTCGAGCAACTCGCTCCACTGCCCAGGCGCCGGCTGCGCGAAACGCTGGACCGCTACCCCAACGCCAAGGAGTTCTTATGGGTGCAGGAGGAGCCGGCCAACCAGGGGGCGTGGCCACGGTTCGGCCTGGAGCTGCCCGAGCTGCTGCCCGAAAAGCTGAGCGGCGTCAAGCGCATTTCCCGCCGGGCCATGTCGGCACCGTCATCAGGTTCGTCGAAGGTGCACGCCGTCGAACAGCAGGAGATCCTGGACACCGCGTTCGGCTGAGGACATGCCGCCCGCGACCTGCCCACCATGGGCTGGACGTGCTCCCGGCGTCAGGAGTCCGGCTGAGGGCCGGCTCCCGTTCTCACCCCTACTAACGAGGACCGCCGGTACCGGTTAACCTCGATCACAAGTGGGCTGACGCGAGGAAGGGTGTTCATGGAGGGCTTCGCCGGGAAAGTCGCCGTCGTTACCGGGGCGGGATCGGGTATCGGGCGGGCGCTCGCGATCGAGTTGGCCCGGTCCGGTGCCAAGCTAGCGATCAGCGACGTCGACACCGAAGGATTGGCGCAGACCGAGAAGCTGGTGACGACGCTCGGCGCTGAGGTCAAGACCGATCGACTCGACGTGACCGAGCGTGAGGCATTCTTGGCCTACGCGGACGCGGTCAACGAGCACTTCGGCAAGGTCAACCAGATCTACAACAACGCCGGCATCGGCCACACCGGCGATGTCGAGGTCTGCGCGTTCAAGGACATCGATCGGGTGATGGACGTCGACTTCGGCGGCGTGCTCAACGGCACCAAGGCGTTCCTGCCCTATCTGATCGCCTCAGGAGACGGCCACGTCATCAACGTTTCGAGCGTGTTCGGGTTGTTCTCAGTTTCTGGACAGGCCGCCTACAACGCGGCCAAGTTCGCGGTGCGCGGCTTCACCGAGGCGCTGCGCCAGGAGATGATCCTGGCCGGCCATCCGGTCGGGGTCACCACCGTGCACCCGGGCGGCATCAAGACAGCGATCGCCCGCAACGCCACCGCCGCCGAGGGACTGGATTCCGACGAACTGGCCAAGATGTTCGACAAGCGGGTGGCCCGCACCAGTCCGGAACGAGCCGCCAAGATAATCCTGGGGGCGGTCCGCAAGAACAAGGCCCGCGTGCTGGTCGGCCCGGACGCCAAAGCCCTGGACATCGTGGTGCGTCTGACCGGTTCTGGATATCAGCGGCTGTTCATGCCGGTGCTGGGCCGGCTGGTGCCGGCCTCGCACCGCTGAGGTCTGCGGGCCCCGCGCTTAGGACGGTGAAACCGCTCAACGCCCCAGCGGATGCTCGCCCAGCCAACCGGCGGCCACCGCCTGCGGGTCCGCACCCCCGGCAACCTGGCGGCGCATGTCCACCAGCGCCGCGGTGTCCAGCACACCGCCCACCTCGTTGACCGCCAGCAGCTGACGTTCGTTGAGCGCGTTGCGCCGATACAGCGGCACCACGTTCTCGGCCCTGATCAGCGCGGGCTTGCCGTCGGTCAGCATGACCAGGCCGGCGGGAACAGCGGGGTTGGCGGTGCTGGTCCATGCGGCGGTCAGCCGTCCGTCGCGCAGCCGGGCGAACATCGCGGCACCGTCGGGAAATTCACCCGCCGCGGGCAGCCGGCACGGGCCCACCATCGCCGGGGTGGCGCCGCCGCCCAGCTTCCCGACCACCAGCCCGTCGCAGTGGCGCGCCAGCACGGACAGTTCGCTGCTCCCCCACCCGTCGGCGGTGGCTTGGGTGATCATCAGTGCGGGTTTGTCTTCGGCGGCGGTGGCGTAGTCACCAGCGGCAATGCCTTCCGGCAGCGCCGAGACCATGGCACGGTAGACCTCTTTGTCAGAAAGCGCCGTGGCGCTTGGCTGTAGCGCCCGCAAGACCTCACCGGTGAAGGCGGGGACCACGGTAAAGTCACCGGAGTCCAATTTCGCCATCGGGTCGGCGGCGGTTGCGGCCCGCGCCGGGAATCCGTATGACCGCAGGGCCGCGACGTAGATGTCGGCCAGCAGCGTCGACTCGGAGTCGGCCGTGGCTCCGACCACCAGCTCCGCGGCGCCGCGACGGTCGCCACTCCCACAACCGGCGACCACAAGCGCCGCCGTCAGCAGCAGCGCGGCCAGCCTGCCGATTTTCACACCCGGGTGCCTCAGACGTCGGAAGCGATCGCCACTGCGGCGGCGACGGCTTCCCCGACCCGGGGATCCAACGGACTCGGAACGATCTTGTCGACCGCGAGATCGTCACTGACAACCGAGAAGATCGCCTCGGCGGCGGCAACCATCATCCGTTGGGTGATCCGGCGCGCACCGGCATCGAGCGCGCCACGAAACACCCCGGGGAACGCCAGGACGTTGTTGATCTGGTTGGGGTAGTCGCTGCGGCCGGTAGCCACCACCGTCGCATACGTGGCGGCAATATCGGGATGTATCTCCGGGTCCGGGTTAGACAGCGCGAAGACGATGCCGCCGGGAGCCATCGTGGCAATCAGTTCTTCGGGAATCAGGCCGCCCGACACCCCGAGGAACACATCGGCCCCGTCGAGCGCTTCGGCCATACCGCCGGTGAGGCCACGGGGGTTGCTGCGCCGGGCCAGGTCGAGTTTCACGCTGTTCATGTCGCCGCGCGAGGTGTGCAGAATGCCGCGCGAGTCGAGCACGGTGATGTCGAAGACCCCCATGGCAAGCAGCAGGTTGGTACACGCGACGCCGGCGGCTCCGGCGCCGGAAACCACCGCCCGCAGCGAGGTCATGTCTCGGCCAAGCAGCTTGCTGGCACCCATCAGCGCGGCCAGCACGACGATCGCAGTGCCGTGCTGGTCATCGTGCATGACGGGGCAATCCAGCGCCTCGATGACCCGGCGTTCGATCTCGAAGCAGCGCGGTGCGGAGATGTCCTCGAGGTTGACCGCGCCGAAAGTGGGCCGCAACCGCACCAGGGTTTCAACGATCTCGTCGGGATCCTTGGTGTCCAGCACGATCGGGATCGCGTTCAAGCCACCATAGGCCTGGAACAGCGCGGCCTTACCTTCCATTACTGGCAGCGCTGCGGCCGGCCCGATGTCGCCGAGACCCAGGACCGCGCTGCCGTCGCTCACGACGGCAATCAGCCGGTTGGCCCAGGTGTAGCGGGCGGCCAGAGCCGTTTCGGCGGCAATCGCCCGACTGACCTGCGCCACCCCCGGGGTGTAGGCGATCGACAATGCGCGCTGGGTGTCCAGCGGCGCCTTGAGCGCTACCGAAAGCTTGCCGTCTACGTGGGCCCGGAAGATCTCGTCGTTGTCGATGACAACCTGCGGGCTCAGTGAGGATGGGCTACTCAGGGCTTTCGCTGGTTTCAGCGCTGAAGTCGCGGTATCTGGCACCGCCCTAGGGTACTGGCCGCATAGGCGAAACTATCCACTGGCCACGTTATGCCTGATCAGAGATCGATAGTCGGGAGAGCCGGCGCGCGGGGCCGAAACGGCAACACCGGCCACGTCGGGTGATGCCTACCCCGTCATGGCCGGTGCTGCGCGAAGAACTAGATCAGGCCGAGCTCGGTGACCGCCTTGCGCTCGTCGGCCAGTTCAGCGGTCGTCTTGTCGATGCGACCGCGGGAGAATTCGTCGATCTCCAGGCCCTTGACGATGCTCCAGTTGCCGTCCTTGGTGGTGACCGGGAACGAGGAGATCAGGCCCTCGGGCACACCGTAGGAACCGTCGGAGAGGACAGCCATCGAAACCCAGTCGTCGGCGGGGGTGCCGAGCAACCAGGAACGGGCTGCGTCGACGGTCGCCGACGCGGCCGAAGCGGCCGAGGATGCGCCGCGCGCGTCGATGATCGCCGCACCACGCTTGGCGACGGTCGGGATGAAGTACTCCTCGATCCACGCCTGGTCATTGACCACCTCGGCCGCGTTCTTGCCCTTGACTTCGGCGTGGAAAAGGTCGGGGTACTGGGTGGCCGAGTGGTTGCCCCAGATGGTCATCTGCTTGATGTCGGTGACCGCGACACCGGTCTTGGCGGCCAGCTGCGAGATCGCGCGGTTGTGGTCCAGGCGGGTCAGCGCCGAGAACCGCTCCCGGGGGATGTCGGGGGCGTTGGTCATCGCGATCAGGGCGTTGGTGTTGGCCGGGTTACCGGTCACTCCCACGCGGATGTCGTCCGCGGCGACCTCGTTGAGCGCCTTACCCTGAGCGGTGAAGATCGCGCCGTTGGCCTCGAGCAGGTCGCTGCGCTCCATGCCCGGACCGCGCGGACGCGCGCCGACGAGCAGGGCCAGATTCGCACCGTCGAAAATCTTGTTCGCGTCCGAGCCGATCTCCACGCCGGACAGCAGCGGGAACGCACAGTCGTCAAGTTCCATCACGACGCCCTCGAGCGCCTTGAGCGCCGGCTCGATCTCGAGCAGGCGGAGCTCGATCGGACGATCCGGGCCCAGCAGCGAGCCGCTGGCCAGGCGGAACAACAGGCTGTAGCCGATCTGGCCGGCGGCACCGGTGACGGCAACCTTGAGGGGACTTGCGCTCACGTCGGGGTACTCCTTATGGAGAAGTCTGCATATTGGGGTTTGGGTTTCGGGTCGAAACTAGCGCACCCGCACCGACCCGGAGTATCCAGACCCATGCCGATACCTCCGGTCCCACGTTGACGTGCCGAAACGGCGTAGCATGGAGCACCGCCCGGTCAAACCTGCACTGCGATCGGAGGTGACATGTTCCAGGGATTTGACGCGCTGCCCGAATCGCTTAGGACCGTCGCACGACCTCGACCACAACAGACTGATGCCGAGCCCGCGCCGCGGGCCCAGACATTGGTCGACTGTGGCGTCTACGTCGAAGGTCGGCGAATACCCGGCAAGTATGAGTACGCCGATGCCTTGAACGAGGTGCGCGAGATCGAACTGGCGGGCCAGGAAGCATTCGTCTGGATTGGGCTGCACGAGCCCGACGAGAAACAGATGCAAGACGTGGCCGATGTTTTCGGTTTGCACCCGCTGGCGGTCGAGGACGCCGTGCACGCCCACCAGCGGCCCAAGCTGGAACGCTATGACGAGACGCTGTTCCTGGTCTTGAAGACCGTGAACTACGTTCCGCACGAATCGGTGGTGCTGGCCCGCGAGATCGTCGAGACCGGCGAAATCATGATCTTCGTCGGGAAGGATTTTGTGATCACCGTGCGCCACGGTGAACACGGCGGCCTGTCGGAAGTGCGCAAACGAATGGACGCTGACCCCGAACATCTGAAGCTGGGGCCCTTCGTGGTGATGCACGCCATCGCCGACTACGTCGTCGACCACTACTTGTCGGTCACGTCTTTGATGGAAACCGACATCGACAGCATCGAGGTAGTGGCCTTCCAGCCGGGCCGCAAACTCGACGTAGAACCGATCTACCTACTAAAACGCGAAGTGGTGGAACTGCGCCGGTGCGTGCACCCGCTGTCGGTCGCCTTCGGGCGCATGCAGACCGACAACAAAGATCTGATCTCCAAAGAGGTCCGGCGCTATCTGCGCGACGTCGCCGACCACCAGACCGAGGCCGCCGAGCAAGTTTCCAGCTACGACGAGATGCTCAACTCGCTGGTGCAGGCCGCACTGGCACGGGTCGGCATGCAGCAGAACATGGACATGCGCAAGATCTCGGCCTACGCGGGCATTATCGCGGTGCCCACCATGATCGCCGGCATCTACGGGATGAACTTCCATTTCATGCCAGAGCTGGATGCATGGTGGGGCTACCCCGCAGTGATCGGCACCATGGCCATCATCTGTCTGATCCTCTACCGCAGCTTCCGGCACCGAAACTGGCTGTGAACGCTCAGTTGACCGACGAGTGAGCCACCGGCAGCGCAGCCGAATGCGGCGATGACCCGTGCGGCCGATGCCATAGTCGTTTGCGTTCGAGGATCGGCAGCACGCCCTCACCGAACCAGTAGGCCTCTTCCAGATGCGGATATCCGGACAAGATGAAGTGGCTGATTCCGAGCCGGGCGTACTCGATGATGCGTTCGGCGACCTCTTGGTGCGAGCCGACCAGGGCCGTCCCGGCTCCCCCACGCACCAATCCCACACCGGCCCAGAGGTTGGGCGCGATCTCGAGTTGATCGAGGACGCCCCCATGTAGCTCGGCCATCCGTCGCTGTCCCTCGGACTCACTGCGCGCCAGATTGGCCTGCATCCGTTCGATGTCGGCGGGATCGATTCCGGCCAGCAGCCGGTCTGCCACTCGCCACGCCTCTTCGGCGGTATCTCGGGTGATCACATGGATGCGCAGTCCGTACGACAGCGCCCGACCATGGTCGGCGGCCAGACCCCGGATCCAATCGATCTTCTTGCCTACCGCGCTGAGGGGCTCACCCCAGGTGAGATAGGTGTCGGCGTAGCGGGCCGCCACTGCCCCGGCGCTTTCCGACGAGCCGCCGAAGAACACGGGCGGCGGCGGGTCGGGCAGGCGCCCCAACTGAGCCTGGTGCACGTGGATGTGCTCGCCTTCGAAGGTGACCGGTTGACCGGAAGCCCAGAGTTGGCGAACCACGTGCAGGAACTCCCCGGTGCGGCGGTAGCGCTGTTGCTTGTCCAGGAAGTCGCCGTAAGCGCGCTGCTCGTGTGCCTCCCCGCCGGTGACGACATTGAGCAGCAGCCGTCCCCCCGACTGCTGCTGAAAGGTCGTGGCCATCTGCGCGGCCAAGGTCGGGCTGACCAGTCCGGGCCGCAGTGCTACCAGGAATTTCAACGTTTCGGTGGTCCCAACCAGCATCGCCGTGGTCAACCAGGCGTCCTCGCACCACAATCCGGCCGGCGTCAGGACCGCCTCGAAACCGTTGCTCTCCGCCGCGCCCGCAATCTGATTCAAATACCGCAGGGTCGCAGGCCGATTGCCCGACATCGGCAGACCATGCCCGCCGGCGACAAGCCCGCGTGAATCGCCGTAGGTGGGCAGGAACCAATGAAATGACAGTGCCATGTACCTAGTTCTCCTAACTTCGATCGACCCATGCTGGCTTAGCCAGCCGGCGTCGTCACGATTTCAAATCTGTACGGATGCAATCCGAATGGGCGTCAGCGATGCCGCCGGCACGGGATATTCGGCACGGTTTGCTCGACCCGGCGCATCGGGTTGTCTGAGATGCCAAGCCCTGCGGCCGGTAACGCCGGCGCCGCGCCCGCGCCGACATCAGGGTGGATCACTTCGTCTGGCACGCCGGTTACCCGCATCTTTGCGCACAGGCAGGCATCGGCACGCCCGGTTGGAACGCCCGCGCCGCGACGGTCGCGTTCCTGGCGACCGCAACCCGGCGCCGGCGACGGACCTCGTAGGTGGCCAGAATGAGCACCAGGGTTACCCCGCTCATCAGGAACTGTGACCGGGTGGCCGACAACGCCGCCATCGCCAGGATCACGCTGGCCATCAGGGCGATGGTGGCGTAACTCAACCACGGGAAAAGCCACATCTTCAGCCGCAACCCCCCGGGGTCTTCACGTTCGGCGCGGCGGCGCAGGATCACCTGCGAGATCGCGATGATCAGGTAGACGAAAAGCGCTACCGCACCGTAGGAGTTGACCAAGAACTCGAATACCACATCGCCCCAGACGTAGGTCGCAACGACCGACGCATAGCCGACGGTGGTACCCAAGATGATCGCTCGCCGCGGCACGCCGCTGCGGGAAAGCTTGGTGAAAAACCGTGGTCCGTCACCGTGGATGGTCAGGGCAAACGCCATCCGCGAAGTGGTGTACAACGCCGAATTCAGGCAGGACAGGACCGCAGTCAGAACGATCGCGTTCATGACCGTGGTAACCCCGGGAATGCCGATGACCGCGAGCGCGGACGCATACGGGCTCACCCCAACGCTTTTGGTGTTCCACGGCACCACGGCGACTACGACCAATATGGACCCGACATAGAAGGCGATGATGCGCGCGACGATCGATTTCATCGCTCGCGAAACCGCGCGCTCCGGCTCGGCGGACTCCGCGGCGGCCACCGTGACGATCTCGGCACCGGTATAGAACGCGACGCACGGCACCACGGCGGCCAGCATCGCGCCCCAACCCAGTGGCGCGAAACCACCGAAGTCGACCAGCTTGCCCAATCCGGGTGTGGCAGAGGGCCATAATCCCATGGTCCACAACAACCCCAGACCCAGAAAGACAACTACCGCGATCACCTTGATGGACGAGAACCAATATTCGAATTCGCCAAAAGACCTGGCCGACACCAGATTCGTTGCGGTCAACGCCAACAGCAAGCCAAGGCTGAGCACCCATAGCGGAATCTGCGGCACCCACAGTTGCAGGATGCGGCCGCCCGCGACGGTTTCCACCGCGACCACGACAACGAAGAAGTACCAATACATCCAGCCGGTCACGAAGCCCCCGCGCGGGCCTAACGCTTGGCGCGCATAGACGTAGAAGGACCCGACCACAGGCTGAGACGCCGCCATCTCGGCCAGCATCCGCATGATCAACATCGTGATCAGACCGGCGATGAGGAAGGAGATGACCGCCGCGGGTCCGGTGCCGGCAATCACCACCCCGCTTCCGACGAACAAGCCCGCTCCGATGACCCCACCCAGTGCTATCAAGCTCAGATGACGCTGGCGCAGGCCCTTGCCCAACGCGATCTCGTGCTCGGTATCCGCACCTGCCATGTTGCCTCCATCGGATCCCCTGCGCACGGAACGAATCCACGCGGCCAGGTTTTGAGGAAAGCTGTCAAGATTGGCCGGGCTAGACAACCCATCGGCTCATGTCGCGCGAAACTCCGCGACCGCCGGACCTGCCGGCCAGGCGCCCGGGTGCTGGCGTTTTGGCAGTTCAGCGCGGGTCAGGGCCCGTTGACCCGCGTCGGGCATCGCCGACCCGCGGCAGCCTCCTGTGGCGGATCTAACTGCTGATCAGCGCCGAATTCCGGGTCCGCGCCCGGCAGGGTCAGCCGGGTTGGGCGGCCTTGCGGTGCGGGTCCAGCACATCCACCCCATCGTTGCGCCACGCCTGGCGCATGGCCTCAGCGCCCTTGAGCCGCACCCAGGCCGCCTCGGTCGCGGTGATGGGCGTCGCGCAGAGAAACTGCACCGGGTCGCGCGGTTGCTGCTGCGGCAGATCCGGGATGTCGCTGCGGCCCAGCAAGACCGCGGTGAAAGCGACCCGCTCCGATGGGCGTGCCCACAACGGGGTGCCGAGATCGATCAACGCGTCCGCGACCAGCACCACGCCGTCGACCGCGGGGGTCGCAGCCAGTATCGCGATGCTGCGCGCCAGACCGCTGGCCGGCTCCGGATTGCGCAGGCTCAGCACAACTTCGGCGCGTGGTCCACGGTGGGGATCGGCGACCAGCTGGGTCGGATCGTTCATCGACTGACGCGAACACCCTAGCGACACATAGTGGACCAATCCGCTCGCCGCGGAGCGGAACCGAAGTACCTCGATCGGATCAGCGCCCAGAAACGTCACACTCGCCGTGTCGGGCTCGGACTCGAAGTAGCCGTGCAGGTGAGTGCGCACCTGGTCCAGAATCTGGGTCACTGGACCGCAGCGATCGGGTTGGTCAGGTTGGCACCCGTGTCGGCATCGAAAACGGTGAGCCTGGTGGTGTCGAATGCCAACTCGATCGGCCTCCCCAAGGTCGCTCTGGATTCGGCAGAAACCCGTGCCACGAAACGATTTTCGATCACTTCCGAGTCTCCCTCCAGGCCTGCCAGCTCGTCGAGCTGAGCCGAGTGCACATCACAACCCGCGGTCGAAAAGTACACGTACTTGTCCGAGCCCAGTGACTCCACCAAGTCCGTGTTGACCTCGAAAGTCAGCGCCCGAATACGTTGGTAGGCATCGATCAATGCGGCGTCTTGGATCTGCTCGGGCCGGATTCCGACGATGATGTTCGCGGGTCGAGGATGCTGGGCAATCACTTGCTGGACTTGCGGATCCAAGGTCACCTCGCCAAATGGCAGGGTCAGCCCCGTCGGCGTCAGAACCGCTGGGAAGAAATTCATGGCCGGTGAGCCGATGAACCCGGCTACGAACAGATTGGCCGGCCGTTCGTACAGCTCTTGGGGAGTGCCGATCTGTTGTGCCGCGCCGGCGTGCATGACCACAACCCGATCGCCCAATGTCATGGCCTCGGTCTGATCATGGGTGACATAGACCGTGGTGGTGCCCAGCCGCTTCTGCAGCCGGGCGATCTCCCCACGCATCTGGACCCGCAACTTGGCATCCAGGTTCGACAGCGGTTCGTCCATCAGGAACGCCTTGGGATGGCGCACGATTGCCCTGCCCATGGCGACGCGCTGGCGCTGGCCGCCGGACAGCTGCGACGGTTTGCGATCGAGAAAGCTGGTCAGATCGAGGATCTTCGCCGTCTCTTCCACTTTCTGCGCAATCGCCGCCTTCTTCATCTTGGCCAGCGTGAGGGGAAAGGCGATGTTTTGTCGCACCGTCATATGCGGATACAGCGCATAAGACTGAAAAACCATGGCGATGTCGCGGTCCTTGGGCGCCTTCTCGTTGACCCGCTCGCCGCCGATCCGCAGTTCCCCCGAAGAGATATCCTCAAGGCCGGCAATCATGTTCAGCGTCGTGGTCTTACCGCAGCCGGAAGGTCCTACCAGGATCAGGAATTCGCCATCGGAGATGGTGATGTTGAGGTCTCTTACCGCCGTGTGGCCGTCGGGGTAGCTCTTGTTGACGTGCTCGAGCACTATCTCGGCCATTGCGCTACCCCTTCACAGCGCCAGAGGTCAACCCGGCGACAATCCGTCGTTGGAAGATCAGTACGAAGACGATAATCGGCACCGTGATCACCATCGCGCCCGCCGCGATCGATCCGGTCGGTTCCTCGAATTGAGAGCTACCGGCGAAATTGGCGATCGCAACCGGTGCGGTGATCGATGCTTTGGTCGCGGTCAGCGACAGCGCCAGCAGCAGATCGTTCCAGGCGAAGATGAACACCAGAATCGCGGCCGTCACCAGCCCGGGCGCGGCCAGCGGCACAATCACCTTACGAAACGCCTGATACGGTGTCGCCCCGTCCATTTGCGCGGCCTTCTCCAGGTCCCATGGAATCTCCCGGAAGAACGCCGACAGCGTGTAAATGGCCAGCGGCAGTGCGAAAGTGATGTAGGGCAGGATCAGTCCGGGCCAGGTGTCAAACAGCCCGATCCGGCGTTCGATGTTGAACAACGGGGTCACCAGCGAGATCGCCGGAAACATGGTGATCAGCAGTGTGACCCCGACGAGCAGTCGTTTGCCCGGAAAATCGAGCCGCGCGACGGCATAGGCCGCCATGGCACCGAGCAGCACCGCTATCACGGTGGTGGTCAATCCGATCCCGATCGAGTTGATCAGCGCCGAGCTGAACAGGTCTCCGCCGAAGACGCCGCGATAGTTGTCGAGGGTGACCGACGACGGAATCAGTCTGCCGTCCTTGACCGTTGATGTCGGCTTGAGCGACAGGCTCAAGATCCACAGCACCGGGAGCAGGGCGTAAACCACGACCATGGTGTCGATGGCCACCCAGAACGTTCGCCGCCCGCTACCCGTCGACACGGTCCCAGTCTCAGCGCGCATCGGTGACACCACCTGGCGCAGAATGGAATTGATGGGCGCCGAACAGCGTGATGAAGACAACCGCAATGAGAGTGACACAACCGAAGATCAACACGCTGATCGCCGAGCCGAGGCCCACATTGAATCCCTTGAACAGGTTGTCGTAGCCCAGAATCGATACCGACGCGGTGTCGTTGTCGCCCCCGGTTAGCACGTAGATGTTGTCGAAAATCCGGAAAGCGTCCAGGGTGCGGAACAACAGCGCCACCAGCACAGCCGGTTTGATGAGCGGCAGAATGATCTTGGTCAGTCGTCGCCAGGCTCCCGCACCGTCGACCTGCGCCGCCTGCAAAAGGTCTTCGGGAACCATGGCCAACCCGGCCAGAAGCAGCAGCGACATGAACGGCGTGGTCTTCCATACCTCGGCGATCACGACGATGCCCAGCGACGGAATCTGCTGGGTCAGTGGCGCAATCCCCTGCGGCAGCAAGTTCGCCAGATAGCCGGTGCCCGGCGTCCACGCGTAGTACCAGCTGTATGACGCGACCACCGTGACGATTCCGTAGGGAACCAGCACCGCCGTACGCACCAATCCTTTGGCCACCAGGCTGCGGTGCATCACCAGTGCCAGAGCCAGGCCCAGCACGAATTCGCACGCTACCGAGACCACCGTGATGGCGGCGGTCACCGCAAGAGCCGTCCACCAATAGCGGTCGACCAAGATGGTCTGGTAATTGCCCAAGCCGATGAACCGGGTTTCGTTCGGGGTGGCCAAGTTGTTGCGCTGCAGACTCAGCCACATCGCGTAGCCGATGGGATAGCCGATCACCAGCAGCATCAATATCGTCGCGGGCGCCACCAGGGCGAACGCCAGGCGCCGTTCCGCACGGCGTCCCCTGGAGCGCAGGAAGGCGGTCACGGAAGCAGGCCCTTGCCGTCAATGGCCTGCTGGACCTGCGCGGCGAGCTTGTCGGCCGTCCGTTCCGGGTCGATCTCGGTGACCGGACTCAGTTCCGCCGACAACCGCAGCGACACGGCCTGATAGACCGGCGTCGCGGGCCGCACTGCGGCCTCGGTGAGCTGCTGACGAATGATCCGGTACATCGGATACTTCGCCTGAAACTGTGGATCGGCGTACAAAGACGTCCGCACCGCCGGCAGACCGCCTTCGATGGCGAGACGTTTCTGGCTCTGCGGGTCACGCAAGCACCTGACGGCTTCGAACGCTTCCGCTTTGTGGCGACTCGTGCTGGCCACCGCCAGGTTCAGCCCGCCGATGGTCACCCTGGCCGGCTGTCCCGGTAATACCGCGGGATAGGGCGCAAAGCCAAACACCTTCTGGCTGGCCAGATATGCGATGCGGAACTGCTCGTCGGTAGGCACAAACGTCCCGACGTCGTTGATGCTGCCGGCCAGTTCGGGAAGCCGGTCAAGCGGCAGGAATGGCACGCCCCCCTTCACCGCGTTCTCGAGCATCGAGGCGAACACATAGGGCCAGTTGAGCTCGAGGGCCGCCTTACCCTGTTCGAAAGCCAACCGGGCCGTTCCCGCCTCGGCGCGCGTGATCGACGGGTCGGCTCCGGGCGCCGTCGCCACCGATTTGAGGACCCGCAGGGCCGCAACGGTTGCGGCGCGATGCGCGGGGGTATCGGTCAGGGTGACCCGGGTGCCGTCGTCGGAAAGCACTTGGCCACCAACGCTGCTCAGCACGGTGTTGAACCAGACCATCAAACCCTCGCCCTGGTTGGCCTGCACCGCGATCCAGGTTGGCTGACCGGCCGCACGCAGCCGACCCGCTTCCGCCACCACCGCGTTCCAGGTCTCCGGCGGTTGAGCAACCAAATCTGGTCTATACCAGAGTAATTGGGTATTGGTGGTGACCGGAGCGGCGTATAGCCGATGCTTCCAGGTGGCGGTCTTCAATGGACCCGGCAAGGTATCGATCGTCGCGTCCGTCTCGGCGAGTCCCGCCGGATCCTCCGACAGCGGCAGCGCCCACCCCGCTTCGGCGAACTCCGCGGTCCACATCACGTCCAAGCCCATCACGTCGAGGGTGCGGTCGTTTCCGGCCAGCCGCCGAGCGAGTTGCAGCCGCTGCTCATCGGGAGATCTGGGCAAGCCGACGTACGCGATGGTGTACCTGCCGGCGGCTCGTTCGCTACAGCGCTGCGCGACCGCGGCGAACGTGGTCGCATCGGCGGACGGCGTGTAGAAGCCGATTACCAGGCCACTGTTGCCGGACCGGCAGGCAGGCAGCGCCAACAGCGCCGATGCGATGGTCAGCGCCGCCAACACGGCCGTGCCCGGCGGCCACACCCGCCCGCGATGGCTGCGCGGTTGACCTGCGCGCATCCGGCGGGTGTCAGATTGCCAGGCGGGCCAGCAGATCTCGCGCCTTCTCAGCATTCTGCGGATCGCAGAGCACGTCATAGCGGCCGGCCACCAATTGCATGGTGGAGCTGAAGTCTCTGGTCCCGCGCGCCATTGCGTACGGAACCGCTGAGGTAATCAAGCCGAAGAACACCCCGGCAACCAAGCCGGTGACCAGAGCACCCCATGGGTTGGGACTGAAGAAACCGAGTACCAGGCCGATGAACAGACCCAGCCACGCTCCGCTGAGCACCCCACCGCCGAGCACCTTGGGCCAAGTCAGCCGACCGGTGACCCGCTCCACCTGCATGAGATCGACGCCGACGATCGTCACTTGGTGGACCGGGAAGTCCTGTTCAGACAGATAGTCGACCGCGCGTTGCGCCTCGGCATAGGTGGGATAGGACCCCACCGGCCAGCCCTTTGGCGGGGTGGGCAATCCAGGCACACCGCGCCGGCCCGCAGCGCCGGCGGGCGACGTTGAGCCGGGAACCTGTCCGGGCTGGAAGGGGCTAGTCATCGGTCCTCATTGGTCCTCATTGGTTCTTGTCGGTCCTTATCGGTCCGTATTAGTCCTCATTTTTGTATGCCTTGGCCATCGTTTCACCTTCGGGATGTCCGTGCACGCATCGCGTGACCCCGAGTAACCGGTAAACCGCCTGGACCTGGCGCATCATGCCTGGATAGGGCCCCGGGCCGGCCGCGCGGGAGGTCGCTTGACGGACACAACCCACGGCGTACATATAGGTTAGGTTGTCACCATGACAGCACCCGGCGGCTCCTTCGACGAGGGTGCCCACGACGGCGCTGCCTCACCCCCACCCGGTGAGCAGCCTTCCGAACAACCCTTTTCCCCACCGCCCGACGCCCCCTGGGCTGCCCCGGAAGCGGCATCACCAGCCGACGACTACCCAGCGCCGTCCTATCCGCCGCCCGCCTACCCGCCGGAGCCGGTCGGACCGGGCGGATACCCACCCGACTACGCGACCGGGTACCCACCCCCGCCCGGCTACCCACCGCCCGGGTACCCGCCTTACGGCGCAGCCGCGGGCGAGTACGGGGGCACCCCGTACCCTCCGCCCCCGCCGCCCCCCGCGCCCATGGCGGCACCTTACGGCGCGCCGCCACCCAACTACCCGCCGCCGTCCTACCCCGGCGGGTACTACCCGCCACCGGATCCGATGGCGGGTTATGGACCGGCGCTGCCCGGCATGAACACCATGGCGATCGTCGCGCTGGTGTCCTCGTTGGTCGGTGTGTTCTGCTGCATCGGCTCGGTCGTGGCGATCGTGGTCGGCACCATCGCAATCAACCAGATCAAGCAAACCCGCGAAGATGGCTACGGCCTGGCGGTGGCCGGCATCGTGATCGCGGTCGCGACGCTGTTGATCTACCTGGTAGTCGGAATCTTCAGCATTCCCTCTCACTAGCGGTTCATCGGCGCGACAGCGGTCAACTAGCGACACGTTCGCGGCAATCGGCAACCCGGCTCGGTACCCCGCCGAGGGGGGCTGCCTACGCTTTCCACCATGGGATCGGTCAACAGGGTGTACGTGGCACGGCTTTCACGAATGATGGTGCTGAGGCCATTCGGGGAAACCTTCGGGCGGGTCCGCGACGTCGTCATCAGCATCAGCATCGTGCGCCAGCAACCGCGAGTGCTGGGGCTGGTCGTCGATTTGGCCACCCGTCGCAGCATCTTCATACCGATGCTGCGGGTTGCCGCAATTGAGCCGAACGCGGTGACACTGAGCACCGCGAGCGTGTCGCTGCGCCACTTCGAGCAGCGGCCGGGCGAAGTGCTGGCGATTGGCCAGGTGCTTGTCACGCCGGTGCGGGTGAACGACCCCGACCTGCCGGAGCTGGCCAACGCCGACATCGTGATCACTGACCTGGGGATCGAGCAAACCCGAACACGCGACTGGATGGTCACCAGAGTCGCCGTCCGCAGCCCGCGACGGCTGGGACGCCGCGGGCCGCTACACGTCGTCGACTGGCAGAACGTGCGCGGGCTGACTCCATCGGCCCTAGCGATGCCCGATCAGGACGTGGCTCAGCTGCTCGACCAGTTCGAGGGGCGGCGGGCGGTCGACGTCGCCGACGCCATCCGCGGGCTTCCGTCGAAGCGCCGCTACGAGGTGTTCAAGGCTCTCGACGACGAGCGGTTGGCCGACATCTTGCAGGAGCTGCCCGAGCTGGATCAGGCCGAGGTGCTCTCCCAGCTGGGTACCGAGCGCGCCGCAGATGTGCTCGAGGAGATGGATCCCGACGACGCCGCGGACCTGCTCGGTGTGCTGAATCCAACCGATGCCGAGGTCTTGCTGACTCGGATGGACCCCGACGACTCCGATTCGGTGCGCCGCCTGCTGCAGCACTCTCCCGACACCGCGGGTGGGCTGATGACCTCGAATCCGGTGGTGCTGACCCCAGACACCTCGGTTGCCGAGGCGCTGGCCCGGGTGCGTGATCCGGACCTGACCCCAGCGTTGTCATCCATGGTTTTCGTGGCGCGCCCGCCCACGGCGACGCCCACCGGCCACTACGTGGGCTACGTGCATCTGCAGCGACTACCTCGCGAACCACCGGCCGAGCTGGTCGGCGGAATCGTGGATACCGACCTACTGACCCTGACACCAGAGACCCCCTTGGCCGCCGTGACCCGCTACTTCGCCGCCTACAACCTGGTGTGCGGGCCTGTGGTCGACGACCAGAACCACCTGTTGGGAGCCGTCACGGTCGACGACCTGCTCGACCACTTGCTGCCCCATGACTGGCGGGTGGACGTCCAGCAGCTCGACCCCGCCGGCAGACCTGCCAGATCCGGAGGAGCCTTGTGAGCAAGACCCCAGCGGCACGACGGCTGTACACCCCTCGGACATCACGCGCCTTTGCACCGCGACTGGATCCCGAGGCGGTCGGGCGAACGACCGAGTCCATCGCACGCTTCTTCGGAACCGGGCGCTACCTGCTGGTGCAGACGCTGATCGTGGTGATCTGGATATCGCTGAACCTGTTCGCGGTCAAGCTGCGCTGGGATCCGTACCCTTTCATCCTGCTGAATCTGGCTTTCTCCACTCAGGCCTCCTATGCGGCACCGCTGATTCTGCTGGCCCAGAACCGGCAGGAGAACCGCGACCGTGTCCTGCTCGACGGTGATCGCCGCCGCGCCGCGCAGACCAAGGCCGACACCGAGTATCTGGCCCGCGAGCTGGCCGCCTTGCGCCTGGCCATCGGCGCGGTACCGACTCGGGATTACCTGCGCCACGAGCTGGAGAGTCTGCGGGACCTGGTCGCGGAACTGCAGTCGGACCAACCCGATACGGAAACCGACGGGACTGAGCGGCGGGCCAAGAAAACCTACTGAGATCCGAGTATCTCATTGCGCCACTCGCGTCACAGGAGTTATGTATGGTGATCTAGTTCACGAAGTTATCGATATGTAAGTTTCCCGACGCTATACATAAACATCGAGGACGGTCGAGGTGCGCATAGGGGGCCGCTGGGTTGCTCACCCGGCCGTCGCATCGGTGCGGCAACGAGCACTCCGTGCCAAAACGCCGGTATTCGGCATCGCCATGATCACCCCATTGGTATTCGCGGGCGCGGTCGGCGCCACGGCTCCCGCGTCATACGGGAAGACACCGGCCGTTCGGGCTGCCATCACGCCGGTGGCGGCGGTGGCACCGTCGCCCGCCATCGACCTGTCCGGCCCGAGCATCGTCACCGTCGAGCGCCCTCCGACCAACTTCCACATCGCTGCGGGCACCACCGCGGCCCCACCGCCGGCGAGAGTCGTGAATGCCCCCGGAGCCCTGGGCATTCCCATCATGGCGCTGACCGCCTATCGAAATGCCGAGCAGAAAATGGCCACCGCCGCTCCGGCCTGTGGCATCAGCTGGAACCTGCTGGCCGGCATCGGCCGCATCGAATCGATGCACGCCAACGGCGGGGCCGTTGACGAACGCGGCACCGCGGTGAACCCGATCTATGGGCCCGCCCTGGATGGCACCCTGCCCGGCAACGAAGTGATCATCCAAAGCAAGGTCGGCAACCGGGTCACCTACGCCCGGGCAATGGGCCCAATGCAGTTCCTGCCCGGCACCTGGGCGCGCTATGCCTCCGACGGCGACAGCGACGGGGTGCCCGACCCACAAAACATCTTCGACTCCACGCTGGCCGCCGCCCGGTACCTGTGCAGCGGCGGGCTGAACCTACGGGATCCAGGTCAGGTCATGGCCGCAATCTTGCGATACAACAACTCGATGCCCTACGCGCAAAACGTGCTGGGCTGGGCCGCGGCGTACGCCACCGGCGTGCTGCCCGTCGACCTGCCGCCGATTACCGGGCCGCCCCCACCGATTGGCGACGCTCACCTGGAGCATCCGGAAGGCCTCGGCCCGAATTTGCCGTTGAACGCCAACGGCTTGGGGCCCGCCGACCCGCTCTCCCACATGCCGTTGATCGACTTTGCCCCGCCGCAGATGCCGGCGCCTCCCCCGCCGATGTTCCCGTGGATGCAGCCCACGCCGCAGCCGTTGGCGCCACAGCCCGGGTGCACCCTGATCTGCGTCACCAACCCGCCCGAGGCGGTCCCGCCACCCGCTCCGATGCCGTTCGGACTCATGCCGCCACCGCCTGCCCCCGCCGCGCCGCCACCGCCAGATCCACTGGCTCCACTGGGCGCTCCCCCGGTCGGCGGTCCGCCGGCGGCTCCCGCACCCGCACCGGCTGGCCCGCCGGTACCCGGTGGTCCGGCACCGGCCGGCCCGGCACCTGCACCCGCTGGCCCGGCACCGGCACCCGGCGCACCGGCGCCGGCTGGGCCTGCTCCCACCCCCACACCCAGCGGGCCGGCTCCCGGCGAACCGGTACTCACCCCGGTCCACTGACCACTTGGCTGGCCGCAGGGCCGTAGCCGCAGCCGCATAGACTCGGCAGTGATGTCCGGAACCCCAGATAACGCCGCCGATCAGTCCTCGACAACCCAAGCTATCCGGGCCGCACTGGCCAAGGTGGTTGATCCCGAGCTGCGCCGCCCCGTCACCGAACTCGGAATGGTCAAGAGCGTCGAGGTCGCCCCCGACGGCGCGGTGCACGTCGAGATCTACCTCACCACCGGTGCGTGTCCGAAAAAGACCGAAATCAGCGAGCGCGTCACCCAAGCGGTGGCCGACGTGCCCGGTACCGGGGACGTGCGGGTCAGTCTGGATGTGATGAGCGACGAGCAGCGCACCGAGTTGCGCAAGCTGCTACGCGGGGACGCGCGCGAACCGGTCATCCCGTTCGCCCAACCCAGCTCATTGACGCGGGTATATGCGGTCGCCTCGGGCAAGGGCGGCGTGGGGAAGTCCACCGTCACCGTCAACCTGGCGGCCGCAATGGCCGCCCGCGGCCTGTCGGTGGGCGTCCTCGATGCCGATATCCACGGCCACTCCATTCCGCGGATGATGGGCACCACCGACCGGCCCACCCAGGTCGAGTCGATGATCCTGCCGCCCATCGCCCATGAGGTGCGGGTGATCTCGATCGCCCAGTTCACCCAGGAAAACACACCGGTGGTGTGGCGGGGACCGATGCTGCACCGGGCCCTGCAGCAGTTCCTGGCCGACGTGTACTGGGGCGACCTGGATGTGCTGCTGCTCGATCTGCCGCCCGGTACGGGCGATATCGCCATTTCGGTGGCTCAGCTGATCCCCAATGCTGAGATCCTGGTCATCACGACGCCGCAGCTGGCCGCTGCCGAGGTGGCCGAACGCGCCGGCAGCATCGCGCTACAAACCCGCCAGCGGATTGTCGGCGTGGTGGAGAACATGTCTGGACTGACGCTGCCCGATGGCACCACGATGCACGTATTCGGTGAGGGCGGTGGCCGGCAAGTGGCAGAAAGGCTGACCCGCGCGGTCGGCGCCGACGTGCCGCTGCTCGGACAGATCCCGCTGGACCCGGCACTGGTGGACGCCGGGGATTCGGGAATGCCGATGGTGCTGCGCGCACCCGACTCCGCGGTGGGCAAGGAGCTGCTCAGCATCGCCGACAGCCTGGCCTCGCGACGCCGTGGGCTGACCGGCATGTCGCTGCGATTGGACCCGAAGCGGCGCTGAGCGCTCGCTTACGGTCTAGGTTGCGTCGGAATCAAACGGCGGGCGAACCGGCTCATCCGGCGCCTCCTGGGCGGATGCCACCGCATCCACGGCCGGAGTTGCAGACGCCGCCTTGTCGAAGTTCCCGGTGAAGATCGAGTCGTCGCCGTCGAGCAGGTGTTTGGTCAGCGCCGCACGCGGCGTCATCCCCCGCAGCTTCTGTAACTCGCCGAGCTGCCCGCGCAGATCATCGAACTCAGGCCCCATGTCGTCGCGGAGTTGGCTGGTGACCCCGCTGAGATAGTCACGCGCCTGACGCAACGCGCCCGAACTCCAGCGGATGGCGCCCGGGAGCCGTTCCGGCCCAAGCACGACCAGCCCGACCACGACGAGCACGAGCATTTCCCCCCAGCCGATGTTGGCGAACACTAGCTGGAATCGGGGTCGGGTTTGACGGTCAGCGTGACATGGCGACCATCGCGGACGACCTCCACCGGGGCGTCTTGCCCGATGGTCAGCTGACGCACGGCGACGACGAATTCATCGGAGTCGGCAACACTGCGGTTGCCGATCTTTACGATCACGTCGTTTTCCAGGATTCCGGCCTTCTGCGCGGGGCTTCCGGCCTTCACGTTGGCCACCTGCGCACCCGAGGCAATCGCGTTGCTCACCGAGCGCGTCGTGATCCCGATCGTCGGGTGCACGATCTTCCCGTCTTTGATCAGGGTTTCGGCGACGAACTTCATCTCATTGACCGGGATTGCGAAACCCAGCCCGCTGGCACTGTCCGACAGCGACTTGCCGGCGGTATTGATGCCGATCACCTGGGAGTCCATGTCGATCAGCGGACCGCCGGAGTTGCCGTGGTTGATCGAGGCATCGGTCTGGATGGCGTCGATGACCGTGTCGGTGTCGGAGCCCTCCCCCGACAGCGGGACCGGGCGATGCAGCGCACTGACAATGCCTTCGGTCACCGTGCTGCGCAAGCCCAGCGGCGCACCGACCGCCAGCACCTCATCGCCAACCCGGACCTTGTCGGAATTGCCGAGGCGGGCCACGGTCAGATTGTCGACGTTGTCGACCTTGAGTACCGCCAGGTCGGTCTTGGGGTCGCGGCCCACCAGGCTGGCCGGCACCTCCTTGCCGTCGTTGAACACCACGGTCGTCTTGAACTGGCTGGGGTTGTTGGCGGCCTCGGAGATCACGTGGTTGTTGGTGACGATGTAGCCACGCCCATCGACGATGACACCGGAACCCTGCATGCCCTCCTGGTCGCTCTTGGTCTCGATAGTTACCACCGAGTCGGCGACCGCGGCCGCCACCTTGGTGAACCGGCCCGCCGGCTCTTGGGCGTTGCCGTTGGTGGACAAGGTCACCTTCGACGTTGTGAACGCCTCGACGACTTCGGCCGTCTTGCGGCCGATGACACCGCCGAGCGCCCCAATCACCAGCGCGATCACGGCCAGCACAATCAGCGCCAGGTAGGAAACCTGGCCGCCGAACAACACGTCACGAACGCCGAGCTTGCCGGTTCGGCCCAGCGCGCCCTGCGGTAACGGCGCGGCTACCGCGGGGGTACCCAATGCTGCCGCAGCACCCGGATCGCGCCATGGGTCATCAGCCTCGTCCGCCTGGCCACCGTCTTTCTCGGCATCCAAGGCGCCGGCGTCGATGGGGTGGCGCTGCAGCGAGTCGGCACCGCCGACGGGACGGCTGAAGGCCTCCTCCAATACCGGGTCCGCCGGTTGATCGTGGGGCTCGTACTCGGACTGGTCGCGATACCGCTGCGGGCGCACCCGCTCGGCCACAAACGATCCCTGGACCCCCGATGGACGCCCGAACGTTTGCCGCGCCGCGGAATCGACTGGTGGCCGGGAGATGGGACGGGGCGCCAGGCGGGGGCCGCCGTCTTGGCCACTGTTGTTGCCTTGGTCGGAGGTCACGTGATCCTCTTCTACATCCTCAATTGAGCGTTCGAGACGGGAGTCAACACGAGCCGTCCTATTGGCACGGCGTTGTCGGTGTCCACCCTAGTATCCATGGATCCCGGCTAGTCGGCATGAACCCGCACGCAGCAACTCCCGGGCCGTGCGTATCGGCGCGCAGCTGCCAAGCTAGCGCCGCTTCCGCTGATCACGGGCCTGGCGCTCGGCGAACGAGTCGGCGAGCCCGGTGGTGTCCTCGGGGGCGCCCTCCGAAGGATGATGCGGAATCTCCGACAGCATTCCCAGCAGCGCGGTTGGGATGCGGATGGGGTGGGAGTCACGCAGCGCCGCCCGCGCCCGGGTGTGGTCCTCTACCTCGGCCGCGCATTGCGGACACATCGACAAATGATGCGCGGCCCGCAGGTGTGCGTTCATCCGCAGCTCACCGTCGACAAACGCCGCAATCGCCTCGATGGACAGGTGCTCGGTAGAGCGGAAGCGACGAGGCGCACCTACCGGCGCATCGCTTTGAGAAGCGAACTGAGCAGGAAGCCAGGAGAACGCGCGCCGAAACACATGCCCCCGGTCGGCCATCACCAGCTCCTTCCCGCCATCGATATGTCGAATGTAGCGCGGTCCGGTGCCTGATAACCATTATTGGCCAGTAGAACCCCAGGATTTGGGATCAGTTGGCAACCATGCGGAAGCCAAACCGATGGTTCGACGCACGTTCGACGAGCTATCGGGCGGTACCGACAAGCCTCGGGCTCAGTTCGCTGTGTTCGGGATGCGCGGCGAGGTAGTCACGCAACGCCTGCCGTCCGCGGTGAATCCGGCTACGCACGGTGCCCAGCTTCACGCCCAGGGTGGCGCCGATTTCCTCGTAGGACAGACCTTCGATGTCACACAGGACGACCGCGGCGCGGAACTCCGGCGGCAGTGAATCGAGCGCCGCCTGCAAGTCGGGTCCCAGCCGTGAGTCGTGGTAGATCTGCTCGGGGTTGGGGTCGTCGGCAGGCACCCGGTCGTAGTCCTCGGGCAACGCTTCCATCCGGATGCGCGACCGGCGGCGGACCATGTCGAGAAAGAGGTTGGTAGTGATGCGGTGCAACCAGCCCTCGAAGGTGCCCGGCTGGTAGTTCTGGACGGACCGGAACACCCTGATGAACGTTTCCTGAGTGAGATCCTCAGCGTCCTGTTGATTGCCCGACAGGCGAGAGGCCAGCCGGTACACCCGGTCGGCGTGCTGGCGCACCAACTCATCCCACGACGGCATCGCAGCCTTGTCACCGGTCGCATCGAATACCGCGGTGCCCAGCAACCCATCAGAGGTTTCGGCCCACTCGTCGTCGCGGACCAGTTGGGGGTGAGACATGGTCGTGGTGCTCAAGGTGGTGATGGTGTGTTCCTCCGGCTTTTCCCTGCCATCAGAAATCGGCAGTTCGTCACCGGCGGCAACGCGCAGTTGCCATTCTGTATTCCCGAGCCCGCGTCCTCCACGTTCCATGCCGTTACCGTCGCGTACCGGCGTATGGGCGGCATATGAGCAAACTGAGGTTTAGCTGAGAAACCAATTCGTTACCTGCGTTATCCTGCAATTATACACTCGTTATGAAGCTCGATTGCATCGTCAGCCTTGGGCGTGTCGGCTTGCGCGATGTCGCGACGCCACTCCTGGCAACGGGCGCGCCTGCCCGACTGCGTCGCCAATCCGACATACGCTGCGGGCATGCATGGCACCGATAGCAGCTCAGACACCCCAGGCCAGCCGGCCCCGAGTCGAGCCGAATTGCTGTCTGCCCACGCTGAGGGATCGATCTCGGAAGACACGATCCTCAAGACCGCCCGGGACCGGACTGTCGACATCGGCGTTGGGGCGGTAACACCCGCGGTCGGCGCGCTCTTGAGCATGCTGGCCAAGCTCAGTGGCGGCAAGGCGGTGGCGGAAGTAGGCACCGGCGCCGGTGTCAGCGGCTTGTGGTTGCTATCCGGCATGAGCGATGACGGGGTGTTGACCACGATCGACATCGAGCCCGAGCATCTGCGGGTCGCCAAGCAGGCGTTCACCGAAGCCGGTATCGGACCCTCGCGCACCCGGCTCATCAGCGGCCGCGCTCAAGAGGTGCTGACGCGACTCGCCGATGACTCTTATGACCTGGTGTTCGTTGACGCCGACCCGATCGATCAGCCCGACTATGTGGTCGAGGGCGTGCGGTTGCTGCGCTCCGGCGGGGTGATCGTGGTGCATCGGGCCGCTCTTGGCGGCCGGGCCGGCGATCCGGCCGCGCGCGACGCCGAGGTGACCGCGGTACGGGAGGCGGCACGCCTGATCGCCGAGGATGAACGGCTCACCCCGGCGCTGGTGCCGCTAGGTGACGGTGTGCTGGCCGCGGTCCGCGACTAGTTGAGGCGGGCTTGCGGATCTCGCCGTGAGCGCGGCGATCGACGGTCGCACCGACTAGGACGTCACGAGCGGCCGAAGAAGCCCGACTGGTAGTCGCCCGCGTTGAATCCGCCCGAGTTGTAGTGGCCCGAATTGCCGAAGCCCGAGCTATTGCCGCCCTGGTTGCCCACGCCCGTGTTGTGGTCACCCGAGTTGAAAAGACCGGTGTTGTAGTAGCCGGTGCTGGCCAAGCCCACGACGTGGTCCCCGGAGCTCAGCCAGCCGACGTGTAGGCCGCCGTCGCCGTAGTTGAAGAAGCCGGTGTCGGTGCCACCGGCGCTGGAATTGAAGAAACCCACGTTGTATCCACCGCCGCCTGAGTTTCCGACACCGGAGCTGTACCCCCCGGCCGACGAGTTGATCAGGCCCGAGTTGTAGCTACCGGAGTTGAAGAAGCCGGAGTTTCCGGTTCCCGAGTTACCGAAGCCGGAATTGCCGCTGTGGGTGCCTGTGCCGCCCACACCCGTGTTGACGTTGCCCGTGTTCCACAGACCGGTATTACTGTCGCCCGCATTGAAAAGTCCGGTGTTGGCGTAGCCGGCATTGAAGAAGCCAGTGTTGCCGGCCTGTCCGATGGTTCCGGCCCCAGTCACCGGGTTTGCGCCGTTGCCCCGACGTTGAAAGCGCCCGTGTTGCCGATACCCGCGTTGGCCCAACCCACGTTGGCGAAGCCCGCGTTGAACATGCCTACGTTGTGGTTGCCCGCGTTGAAAAAGCCGATGTCATGACCGAAGAGCGCGGAGATGCCGCCGCCGGAGTTGAAGCCGCCCAGATTGCCGTTCCCCGAGTTCGCCAAGCCGAGGTTGGCGTTGCCCGCATTGAATAGGCCGTCGTTGACACTGCCCGCGTTCCACCAGCCGGTATTGGTGCTGCCGGTGTTGCCGATGCCGGTGTTGAGGCTGCCCGAGTTCACTGCGCCCCAGTTGGTGCTGCCCGTGTTGGCAAGGCCCCAGTTGTCAGAGCCCGAGTTGAAAAAGCCACTGTTACCGGCGCCCGAATTGAACAAGCCAGTGTTGCCGGCGCCGGAGTTCCAGCCCCCGAAACCGATTTGGTTGTCCCCGGTCAGCCCGATACCGATATTGCCGTCGCCCGTGTTCGCCAGGCCGATGTTGCCGTTGCCGGTGTTGCCGAGACCGATGTTGAAGCTGCCGTCGTTCCCGAACCCGAGATTCCAGCCGGCGCCGTTGGCGTTGAACCCGCCGATACCGATCTGATTGTCGCCGGAAAGCCCGATACCGATGTTGTTGTTGCCGACGTTGCCGAGGCCAATGTTGTTGATACCGATGTTGCCAATGCCCCAGTTATGGCTGCCGATGTTGGCGGCACCCACGTTGGACGCAGACGGGTTCCCGGCCACGGCGGTGACCAGATTCCCGTTACCGAAGCCGATGTTGCCGCTGCCGAAGTTGCCCAGACCGATGTTGAACTGTCCGATGTTGCCGGCACCCACGTTGTAGGAGGACGCCCCTGGGTAGGACGAGCCGGGGACGCCCAGAGCCGCATTTCCGTTACCCGCGCCCACGTTTGAGTTGCCGTAGTTGCCGAAACCGATGTTGCCGATGCCCCCACTGGTGGAGCTGGGACCGCTGTTGCCGCCACCGAAGTTGTAGCTGCCGAAGTTGCCGCTACCGACGTTGAAGTTCCCGATGTTGCCGATGCCGAGATTGACACCCGACAGACCCGGCAGGTTTTGCAGCACTGTTTGCCACGGCGCCAGCGCTGCCGCTGAGGCCGAAACCCCCGCGTGGTAGCCGGACATCGCAGCCACGTCCTGCGCCCACATCTGCTCGTACTGGGCTTCGACCGCCGCGATCGCCGGCGCATTGAAGCCGAACAGATTCGAGCGCACCAGCGACACGAACTGAGATCGGTTTTGTCCCACCGCGACTGGATGAATCATCGCCGCCCAGGCGGCCTCGAATGTCGACGCCACGGTCTTGGCCTGACCAGCCGCGGACTGGGCGCGGGCCGCCGCCACCGATAGCCAAGCCGAATACGGGGCCGCGGCGGCGGTCATCGCAGCTGCCGCCGGCCCCTGCCAGGATCCGCCGACGAGGCCCGATGTCACCGACCCAAAAGAGTCGGCGGCCGAACTCAGTTCCGCCGCCAGCCCATCCCAGGCGGCCGCGGCCTGCAGCATCGGGCCGGATCCCGCCCCGGCAAAGATTCGCGCCGAGTTGATCTCCGGCGGCAATATCGAAAAGTTCACCGCTCCCCCGAACTTCGTAGACCGGCCTTCGCCGATATTGGCGATATCAAGATCGGTAACGCGAGTTACCGTACCCCGCTCGGGGCGAGCTTTGGCCGCGTTTGATCAAAGTTCACCAGCCGCATTCGGGCTATTGCGACGCCGGCGATTTCCACCAGGTAGCCAGTCCTTGACGATGCCCTGAACGTAGGTTTAGTGTGTTGAACATGCGTTCAGTCGACTTGACTGCGGCGGCGCGCATCAGGGATGCGGCGATCGAGCAGTTCGGTCAGCACGGCTTCGGTGTCAGCCTGCGCGCCATCGCCGAAGGTGCGGGAGTGAGCGCGGCGCTGGTCATCCACCACTTCGGCTCCAAGGAGGGCCTGCGCAAGGCCTGTGACAACTACGTCGCCGAAGAGATCCGCAGCGAGAAGTTGACGGCGATGCAGTCCAACGACCCGGCCACCTGGCTCGGCCAACTTGCCCAAGTCGAGTCATACGCACCGCTGATGGCCTACCTGGTACGCAGCATGCAGTCCGGCAGCGAGCTGGCCATGATGCTGTGGCAGCAGATGATCGACAACGCCGAGGAATACCTTGCGGAGGGCGTTCGAGCCGGCACCATCAAAGCCAGCCGCGACCCGAAAGCCAGGGCGAAGTTTCTGGCCATCACCGGGGCTGGGGGGTTTCTGCTGTATCTGCAAATGCACCAGACGCCAACCGATTTGCGTGCGGTATTGCGTGACTACGCGCGGGACATGCTGCTGCCATCGCTCGAGATTTATACCGAAGGCCTGATGGCCGACAGCACCATGTACGACGCCTTCCTCGCGCAGGACAACCAAGGAGAATCTCATGGCCACTGACATCGGCTCGACACCCATCGAGATCCGGGGTCTAACCAAGAACTTCGGTTCGTTGCGCGCACTCGATGAACTGGACTTGACGGTGCGCGAGGGAGAGGTTCACGGCTTCTTGGGCCCCAACGGCGCCGGGAAGTCGACGACCATCCGCATCCTGCTGGGCCTGGTGAAGGCGGATAGCGGAAGTGTGCGCCTGTTGGGCGGCAATCCGTGGACCGACGCAGTCGAGCTGCATCGCCAGATCGCCTACGTGCCCGGTGATGTCACACTGTGGCCGTCGCTGACCGGCGGCGAGATCATTGATCTGCTCGCCCGGATGCGCGGAGGTATCGATCAAGATCGTCGTGCGGAGTTGATCGAGCGCTTCGGCCTGGACCCACACAAGAAGTCCCGAACGTACTCGAAGGGCAACCGGCAGAAGGTTTCGCTGATCTCCGCCTTTTCCTCACGGGCCCGGCTGCTGTTGTTGGACGAACCCTCCAGCGGCTTGGACCCATTGATGGAAAACGTGTTTCAGCAGTGCGTCGACGAAGCGCGCGGCAGGGGGGTGACGGTGCTGCTGTCCAGCCACATCCTGGCCGAAACCGAGGCGCTGTGTGAGCGGATAACCATCATCCGGGCCGGAAGAACCGTGGAGAGCGGTTCGCTGGCCTCCATGCGCCACCTCAGCCGCACCTCGATCAAGGCTGAAATGATCGGCGATCCAGGAGATCTCACCAGGATCCAAGGAGTCGAAGACGTCACCGTCGACGGCAACACGCTACATGTCCAGGTCGACAGCGAGAGCCTGGGCGAGCTGGTGCGGGTACTGGGCGAAGCCGGCGTACGCAGTCTCGTCAGCCAGCCACCGACTCTGGAAGAGCTGTTTCTGCGTCACTACAGCGTTGGCCCCGATGGCGAGGCCCAACACCGCAGCGGCACCGGAGTCGCAGCGCGATGAGCACCACGGTCCTGGACCGGCCAAGCCGGCCCGCACATCGCGGACCGCAACGCGCATCGGGGCTCGCCGGGACGCTCCGGCTATTGCGCCTGTACCTGCGCCGCGACCGAGTTGGGTTGCCGCTGTGGGTGATGCTGCTGTCGGTGCCGCTGGCCACAGTCAGCGTCGGCAGTATTCAAGCGGTCTACCCCGACCAGGCGGCCCGCGCCGTCGCCGCGGCCGCCATCATGGCCAGCCCCGCCCAGCGCGCGCTCTACGGCCCCGTCTACAACGACAGCCTCGGTGCCGTCGGGGTCTGGAAAGCCGGGATGTTCCACACCCTGATCGCGGTGGCCGTCATCCTCACGATGATTCGTCACACCCGAGCCGACGAAGAAACCGGCCGTGCCGAACTGGTCGAGTCCACCGCGGTGGGCCGGTATGCGAATCTCACTGCCGCACTGCTGCTGTCGTTCGGCGCGTCGGTCGCCACCGGTGCGATCGGCGCGGCGGGCCTACTCACCACCGACGTGCCCGCGGCCGGGTCACTGGCGTTCGGTGCCGCCCTGGCCGCCTCCGGGCTGGTCTTCACCTCCGTTGCCGCGGTTTGCGCACAGCTGTCGCCAAGTGCCCGGTCCTGCCGCAGCGCCGCGTTCGCCGTGCTGGGCACCGCATTCACCTTGCGGGCGATCGGTGATGCCGGTTCCGGCGCGCTGTCCTGGTTCTCCCCGCTGGGGTGGTCCCTGCTGGTCAGACCCTATGCAGGTGAGCGGTGGTGGGTGTTGCTGTTGCCCTTGGCGACAACGGCGGCGCTGACCGTGCTGGCCTATCGGCTGCGCGCCGGCCGCGACGTCGGCGCCGGGCTCATCGCCGAGCGCGCCGGCGCCGGAGCCGCCGCGCCCATGCTGAGCAACACGTTCGGGCTGGCCTGGCGGCTCGACCGCGGCGCACTGCTGCTGTGGACCATCGGGCTGTGCCTGAACGGCCTGGTGATGGGCAGCGTGGTGCACGGAATCGGCGATCAACTGGGCGACAACACCGCGGTGCGTGAGATCGTCACCCGGATGGGTGGCACCGCTGCGCTCGAGGAAGCCTTCGTCACGCTGGCCTTCACCCTCGTCGGCATGGTTGCCGCCGCATTTACCATTTCGCTGACCCTGCGCTTGCATCAGGAAGAGACCGGCCAGCGCGCCGAGCCGCTGCTGGCCGGATCGGTTTCCCGGACTCGTTGGCTATCAAGCCATCTGGTGATGGCACTGGCCGGGTCGGCCGTGGCCACCGTGCTCTCCGGTTTGGTCGCCGGAATCGCCTATGGCATCGCGGCAGGCGATGTCGGCGCCAAACTAGCGACCGTTGTCGGCGCCGCTGCGGTACAGCTTCCCGCCGTGTGGCTGCTGGCGGCGGTAGCCGTTGGGCTATTCGGTCTGGCTCCACGATTCACGCCGGTCGTGTGGGGCGTGCTGATCGGATTCGTCGCACTGTACCTACTTGGTTCACTCGCGGGAGTTCCACAGTGGCTGCTCGACCTGGAGCCGTTCGCCCACGTTCCGCGAATCGGCCGTGATTTCACCGCCGTACCGCTGCTGTGGCTGCTGGCCATCGATATCACGCTGATCTTGCTGGGCGCCCTGGCTTTGCGGCGGCGCGATCTACGTTGCTGAAATAACGGCCGACCTGACTGGGAGCAAGATGAAAACCGTTGTTCGAGTGGCGCTGTCATCAATCGTCGGCCTGGTCGCGTTCGGCCTCATCGTGTTCATCCCGGCCGGCACATTCGACTATTGGCAGGCCTGGGTCTTCATGGCAGTCTTCGCCGTCGCAACGTTGGTACCCAGCATCTACCTGGGACGAACGAATCCCGCTGCGCTGCAGCGACGTATGCACGCCGGACCTCGAGCGGAAAGTCGAGGTATCCAAAAGGTCATCATCACGGCGGCATTTGTTGCGCTGTTCGCGATGGTGGCGCTCAGCGCGCTCGACCATCGATTCGGCTGGTCGTCGGTCCCGACGGCGGTGTGCCTGATCGGCGACCTGCTGATCGCGACCGGGCTAGGGATCGCGATGCTGGTGGTCATCCAGAACGGCTATGCGGCGGCGACCATCACCGTCGAATCCGATCAAAAGGTGGTATCCACCGGCCTCTACAGCCTGGTGCGACACCCAATGTATGTCGGGAATGTGATCCTGATGCTGGGCATACCCCTGGCACTGGGTTCCTACTGGGGTCTGGTGATTGTCCCGCCGAGCGTGCTGGTTCTGGCCTTTCGCATCCTCGACGAGGAGAGCGCACTGGTTGACCAACTGGACGGGTATCGCGACTACATGCAACAGGTGCGGTATCGATTACTGCCGCGGGTGTGGTAGCGAACTGGGATCAGCGCCAGGAAAGCCGCTTGCCTGCCGACAGCGCCTAACGGGCACACCCCTCCCCCAGCACGCAACGACGTTGACGAAGCACCCACCCACACCCGGCGCAGCGGATATGAGTCTGGCGGAATCACCAGACCACCGTTGCGGGTCGCGCTACGTTGTTGCTCGTAGCTGGTCCGTTGCGGACCGTTCGGTGGAGGTCAACGATGTCGTACCTGGTGGCGGTGCCCGAGATGTTGGCCTCGGCGGCGTTGGATCTAGACAACATCGGTTCGACGATCACCGCGGCCAATGCGGCGGCAGCGGCGCCGACCACTGCGGTGCTGGCGGCCGGGGCCGACGAGATATCCGCGGCGGTCGCGGCGCTATTCACCGGGCACGCGCAGGCCTACCAATGGCTGGGTGCCCAGGCCGGGGCTTTTCATTCCCAGTTCATCCAGGCCTTGACCGGATCGGGAAGCGCGTATGCGGCCGCCGAAGCGGCCAACGCCTCGCCATTGCAGACCGCGGCACAGGAGCTGCTTGCGGTGATCAATACGCCCACCCAGGCGTTGCTGGGGCGCCCGCTGATCGGCAACGGTGCCGACGGGGCCCCCGGACAAGCCGGCGGGGATGGCGGATTGCTCTACGGCAACGGCGGTAACGGCGGCACCAGCACCACCGCGGGCGGGGCCGGCGCCGTCGGCGGCAACGGCGGGGCCGGCGGGTGGCTCTTCGGCAATGGCGGGGCCGGTGGAGCCGGCGGCGCGACACCGGGCATCGGTGGGGGCGGTGGGGCAGGCGGGGCCGGTGGGATCGGCGGGGCCGCCGGATTGTTCGGCAACGGCGGGGCAGGCGGTGTCGGCGGCAATGGCGGCACCGCCGGCAACGGGGGCTGGCTGATTGGCAACGGCGGGACCGGAGGCCAGGGCGGAGCCGGTTTCGCCGGCGGGACGGGAGCCGACAATGTCTCGGCCGGAAGACCCGGCGGGGCCGGCGGCACCGGCGGCATCGGTGCCGGTGGCGGCAACGCCGGGCTCATCGGCATTGGCGGCAACGGCGGCAATGGCGGCATGGGCGGAGCTGGCGGCGACAGCGGCTACGGCGACCAAACGGGCGGCCAAGGCGGAAATGGCGGCATGGGCGGAGCTGGCGGCGCCGCCGGCAACGGCGGCCTACTGCTTGGCAGCGGCAGCCGCGGCGGCGACGGCGGCGACGGCGGCAACGGCGGCTGGCTTTACGGAGACGGCGGGGCCGGCGGTGCTGGCGGCAATGGCGGTTTCGGTGGATCAGGCGTTCAGAACGGCGCCGGCGGAACCGGCGCACCCCCCGGTGCCGACGGACACAGCGGCGCCGATGGGTTGTTGTCCGCGGCGCTGGGGGCCTGAGCCAGCAGATCCGCGTCGCGAGCAGACGCAAAATCGCCCTGTTGAGTTCGAAAAGGCGCGATTTTGTGTCTGCTCGCGCGGGAAAGGTGACCTAGATCCAGACGCCCTTGCCCACGGCCACCACGCCGCCGGCGCTGATCGCGAACCTTTCCCGGTCCTTGTCCAAGTCCACGCCGACCATCTCGCCGGGCCCGACGACGACGTTCTTGTCCAGGATCGCGTGCCGCACCACCGCGCCGCGGCCAACCCGCGCGCCCGGCATGATCACACTGCCCTCCACGATCGCGCCGTCCTCGACCACGACGTTGGACGACAACACCGAATTGCGTACCGAGGCGGCCGAAATGATGCTGCCCGCACCCACCACCGACTCCTGCGCAGAGCCGCCGTTAACGAACTTCGCGGGCGCCAGGTTCTCCGACTCACCGCGGATCGGCCAGCGCTTGTTGTACAGGTTGAACACCGGATGCACCGACACCAGGTCCATATGCGCGTCGTAGAAAGCGTCCAGGGTCCCGACGTCACGCCAATATGCCCGGTCGCGGTCGGTAGCGCCCGGTACTTCGTTGTTGGAAAAGTCGTAGACCGCCGCCATCCCGTCGGCGACCAGTCTCGGGATGATGTCCCCACCCATGTCGTGGTCGGAATGGTCGTCGTCGGCGTCGGCCCGAATCGCATCGATCAGCACCTTGGTAGTGAAGACATAATTGCCCATCGAGACGAACGTGCTGGTGGGGTCGTCGGGTGTGCCGGGCGGCTCCAGCGGCTTCTCCACGAAATCGCGGATGGTCCCCGCATCGTCAGCGTCGATACAGCCGAACGCGCTCGCATCAGCACGCGGCACCCGGATACCGGCCACCGTGACCCCGGCCCCGCTGTCGATGTGAAACCGAACCATCTGTTCGGGATCCATCCGGTAAACGTGATCGGCCCCGAAAACCACTATGTAGTCCGGATCTTCGTCGTAGATCAGATTGAGTGACTGGTAGATCGCGTCGGCGGAGCCGGTGTACCAGCGCGGACCGAGTCGCTGCTGAGCCGGAACCGGGGTGATGTATTCACCGGCCAAACCCGACAACCGCCAGTTCTGCGATATGTGCCGGTCCAGCGAGTGCGACTTGTATTGGGTGAGAACACAGATCCGCAAATACCGAGCATTGACCAGGTTGGAGAGCACGAAATCGATCAGTCGGTAGGCGCCGCCGAAGGGAACCGCGGGCTTGGCGCGGTCGGCAGTCAGCGGATAAAGCCGCTTGCCCTCACCGCCGGCCAAGACGATGCCAAGCACGTGTGGTGCTTCCCTCATGGCCTCAAACCTAACGGCACCCGCGAAGCGCTGCCAGCGGATCCCCGGCCTGTGCCCGTTCTGTCCGGCTGTCCGGCTGTCCGGCTGTCCGTCAGGCCAATTGACCACTTCGACGGGTATGAATCCAGCCGATTAGGCGCATTTTGTCGCTCTTTCCCGCAAAGCCGCCGACCGCGGGTCGGCCCGAGGTGCGAGCGGTGCGGCCACCGCACTACGGTGCCGGGTATGCGGGTGGCGATGTTGACTCGGGAGTACCCACCGGAGGTCTATGGCGGAGCTGGGGTACATGTCACCGAGCTGGTGGCTCGATTACAGCGCCTGTGCACCGTCGACGTGCATTGCATGGGCGCACCCCGCCCCGACGCGTCGGCCCATCAGCCCGATCCGCGGCTGGCGAACGCCAACCCGGCACTGGCCACATTGTCCGCGGATCTGGTGATGACCAATGCCGCCGACGCAGCCAGCGTGGTGCACTCACATACCTGGTACACCGGCCTGGCGGGGCATCTGGCCGCCCTGCTCTACGGCATTCCGCACGTCTTGACCGCCCACTCGCTCGAACCGATGCGGCCCTGGAAAACCGAGCAGCTCGGCGGCGGCTATCAGATCTCGTCCTGGGTGGAAAAGACCGCCGTCCTGGCCGCCGACGCGGTAATCGCGGTCAGCTCCGGAATGCGTGATGACGTCCTGCGCCTGTACCCCGGGCTGGATCCAGGGATGGTGCATGTCGTCCGCAACGGCATCGACACCGAAGTGTGGTTTCCGGCCGGACCGGTTGGTACCGCTTCGGTGCTCGCCGAACTCCGGGTCGACCCGAACCGCCCCATTGTGGCGTTCGTCGGGCGGATCACCCGGCAAAAGGGCGTACCGCACTTGCTGGCAGCGGCACACCAGTTCAGCCCGGACGTCCAGTTGGTGCTGTGCGCGGGTGCTCCCGACACCCCGGAAATCGCCAATGAAGTGCAGTCCGCGGTGGCTCAACTGGCCAGCACTCGTAGCGGGGTGTTCTGGATCCGCGACATCCTGCCCGTGCAGAAGCTTCGCGAAATACTTTCGGCCGCAACAGTTTTTGTTTGCGCATCGATATACGAGCCATTGGGCATCGTGAACCTCGAAGCAATGGCCTGCGCGACCGCGGTGGTGGCCTCCGATGTCGGCGGCATCCCCGAGGTGGTCGCCGACGGAATCACCGGCACGCTGGTGCATTACGCGGCCGACGACCCCGCCGGTTATCAATCCAGGCTGGCACAGGCGGTAAATGCACTGGTCGCGGACCCAGCCAAAGCCGAACGCTACGGCCAAGCCGGACGGCAGCGTTGTATCGAGGAATTCTCCTGGACACAGATTGCCGAGCAGACGCTGGATATCTATCGAAAAGTGTGCCGATAGGGCACACTTTTCGCGATCTGAGCTAGCTCGTCACACCCTTGAGCTCGTCACCCAGCGCCGCGGCTTCATCGGGTGTCAGCTCGACGACCAACCGGCCACCTCCCTCAAGTGGTACCCGCATCACGATGCCGCGCCCCTCTTTTGTTGCCTCCAGAGGACCGTCGCCGGTCCGGGGCTTCATCGCCGCCATCGAGTGCTCCCTCCAGATTCGAGCTGGCCTGCCGTGGCAGACCTGGCCGGCGCCGAGCATGCCCCATGAATGGATTTCCAGCCATACCCGACATTGAACTGCCAAATCACCCCCCCATTGTTCCCTATCCAGGTCACAAGGTGCACAAGACCCGACTTGTGGCGTCACCGGACTATCGGCGGGACCCAGCAACCACGGAGGTGATCGTCGACCATTCCGGTCGCCTGCATCAGCGCATATGCGGTGGTGGGGCCCACAAACCGGAACCCGCGGCGTTTCAACTCGCGCGCCATCGCTTTCGATTCGGCAGTGGCCGAGGGTATTTCAGCCAGTGTGGCGGGCCGCGGCCGCGCCGGGGGCGCGAACGACCACAACAACTCCGACAGGTCTTGCTCCGATCCGAGGCCGATCACGGCGCGCGCGTTGGAAATCGTGGCCTCAATTTTTGCCCGGTTGCGCACAATCCCCTCGTCAGCGAGCAGCCGCTGCACGTCGGCGTCGGTGTAGCCGGCCACCTTCTCAATGTCGAATCCGCAGAACGCCCGCCGGAAATTCTCCCGCTTGCGCAAGATGATCAACCACGACAGGCCGCTCTGGAAGGCCTCCAGGCTCATCCGTTCAAACAGCGCGACCTGGCCATATAGCGGGCGTCCCCACTCCTGGTCGTGATAGTCACGGTAGGTCTGCGCGTCGGGTCCCGGACGAATCTCGGCCCAGTCACAGCGCCGCAGGCCATCGTTCACGTGGAATCGGCTCCATTCGAAACCGCGGGTTGGCTGCCCGGCGCGTCGCTGTCTTCGGGCCCGGCCGGACTTTCGCTGGTCGACGAGGTGTGCACCGCGGCGAGCTGCTCGCGTAATTCCTCCAGCTCACGCCCCAATCGATCCAGCACCCAGTCGACCTCGCTGGTCTTGTAGCCGCGCAGCACCTGGGTGAACTTGACCGCGTCGACGTCGGCGCGAGTAACGCCATAGGCGGGCAGCACGGTCGAGGTCGTCGCCCTGGGCAGCGGCGGCAGCTGCTCACCACGCCCGAACAGCAGGCTTGCCACGCCGAACAACACGACCGCCACCAAGACAAGTACCACCAGGTACAGCAACACCAACGCCACACCGTCGATCTTGCCCTACCGGACCGACAGGTCAGCGTAGGCCGGGGCTCACCGGGGGCGGAGCACACTCATGGGGGGCCGGTCGGCCAGCGACACCGGCGAGGTGCATTCGGTGTAGCCGTCGCCCTCCGCGAAGAACTGGGTCAACCCCACCCCAGAATCGGGGATCCCGCACCGGGACAGCAGCGTGGCGATGACCTGGCGACTCATCACACCCAGCTCGGCCAGGGGCCGGTTACGGTGCGCCCGCACACCCAGGTTGACCTGCGCGATCGCGTCCAGCCCCAGCCGGTCGAAGGTGTCGACCAACAGGCCGATTTCCACCCCGTATCCCGGAGCGAAGGGCAGCGACGTCAACAGCTCGCGGCTGGCCGCATACTCACCGCTCAGCGGCTGCAATACACAGCCCAGCTCGGGTCGCAGCGCCGCCAACAGGGGCCGCGCCACCAGTTCGGTGACGCGCCCGCCGCCGGTAGCGCCCGCGGCGCCGCTAGCGTCACCGACACTGAGCGGGCGTCGGTAAAAGCTCTTGACCAGGTGGATCCCCTCGCCGGTGAGCAGCGGGCCGACCAGCCACGGCACGAACATCGGGTTGGGGTTGACCAGATCCGAGTCGATGAATACCACGATGTCGCCGCTGGTGGCCGCCAACGAGCGCCACAGCGCCTCGCCCTTACCGGGCTGGGGCGGCACCTCCGGCAACGCCTGTTCGCGGCTCACCACTCGAGCCCCGGCGGCAATCGCTCGGATCTCGGTGTCGTCGGTAGAGCCGGAATCGAGCACGATCAGTTCGTCGACCAAGCCATCCACCAGCGGTGAGATGCTGTCGATCACCGATTGGATGGTTTCTTCCTCATCGAGAGCCGGCAGCACCACCGAGATCGAGCGCCCGGCCTTGGCCTCGACCAATTCGTCGATCTTCCAGCGCGGACGGTTCCAGCTGCGGTCGCATAACCAGGTGTCCCCCGGCCGGGCCGGGATGAGGACTCCCTCACTGGTGAGGTCCCCGGTGACCAGATCCGATGCGGTCATGCGAGTCCCCTCACCGTGCGTGTCGGCGGGCGGGTCCCCTGGATCGACGCCACCATTTCCAGGACCCGGCGGGTCGCTGCGACCTCATGCACCCGAAACATGCGCGCACCGGCGGCCGCCGCCAATGCGGTGGCCGCCAGCGTTCCCTCGAGCCGTTCGGTCAGATCCACGCCCAGAGTCTCTCCGACAAAGTCCTTGTTGCTCAACGCCATGAGTACCGGCCACCCGGTCTTAACAAGATCGGCCACGTGCCGCAACAGCAGCAACCCGTGCCAGGTGTTCTTGCCGAAATCGTGAGCCGGGTCGATCAACACGCGGTCGCGGGCAACTCCGGCCGCAACCGCCCGCTCGGCGGCCGCTGTGACCTCGCGAATCACGTCGTCCACCACGCCGCGGGTAGTCGTACCGTAACTCACCCGGAAGGGACGCGTGCGTGGTCGCGCTCCCCCGGTGTGCGCGCATACCAGGCCCGCACCGAATTCGGCGGCCACCTCCACTATCGCGGGGTCAACCCCGGCCCAGGTGTCGTTGATCAGGTCCGCACCTGCCGCACAGGCCCGCCGGGCCACCTCCGAGCGCCAGGTGTCGACGCTGATCACCTGCTCGGGGTAGGCGTCACGGAGCCACTCGACAAACGGCACCAACCGACCGATCTCGGTGTCGGGGTCGACGTCCTGGCCGGGCCCGGCCTTGACACCTCCGACGTCGATGACGTCGGCGCCTTCGGCGACCGCTCGATGTACCGCGTCGCGAGCGGCCGCGTCAGAAAAGGTCGCGCCCTTGTCATAGAACGAGTCCGGGGTGCGGTTCACGATCGCCATGATCAGCGGGCGGTCCCCTGCCACCGGGCGGCCACACAGCGTTGCCTGCACGCCTACATAGTGCCTGGTGCACGAAGAGCCATCGAGCCTGCGTCCACGGCTAGCCGCGGTCTGGCCCGGCCTCGGCGCGCCGAATCACGCTAGCCCTGGGGCCGCTTACCTGCCGCTACCTCGTCGGGATACGCGTCGTAATAGGGCACGTAGCCCTCGCTGCGGCCGGCCAATACGTACAGCGGATCATCGACGTCGGCGCCGTAGGCCTGCTCGCGCAGCTCAACCTTGCGGCTCTTGAACGTCGTGGTGTGCGCCATCGCCTGCACCAGCCGCACGAACAGCGGCAGTGCGTAGGCGGGCAGCTGATCGTAGACGGCGCGGGCCAGGGACTGACCGTCGAACTCGGCGCCGTCGCGTAGCTTGACCGCAGCCATCCCGGCGCGACCTCCGGTGTTGGGCACCTCAACCCCGTAGACCGTGCACTCCTCGACGGAGGGGTCAGACACCAGCGCCGCCTCCACCTGAGTGGTGGCCACGTTCTCGCCCTTCCAACGGAAGGTGTCACCGAGCCGGTCGACAAACGCCGCGTGCCCCATCCCCTGCGGGCTCATCACGTCACCGGTGTTGAACCAGCAGTCTCCCTTCCGGAAGGCATCACGGACCAGCTTTTTCTCACTGGCGGCCGGGTCGGTGTAGCCGTCGAACGGCTGCAGCCTGTTGACCCGGCTCAGCAACAGTCCGGGTTCACCGGCAGGCACCCGACGGACCCGACCGGACTCGTCGCGCAGCGGGGCGCCGGTGTCCGGGTCGTAGGCCACGTAGGCCAGCGGCATCGGCGAGATCCCGGTGCTTTTGGGCACGTTGAAGATGTTGATGAAGGCCGAGTTGCCCTCGCTGGCGGCATAGAACTCACACACCCGGTCAATGTCGAACCGTTTGGTGAACTCACCCCAGATCTCGGGCCGCAACCCGTTGCCGGCGATCACCCGCACCTTGTGCTTGCGATCGGTCGGTTTGGTCGGCTGGTTGAGTAGGTAGCGGCAGACCTCGCCGATGTAGATGAAGGCGGTGGCGTTGCTGGCGATCACCTCGTCCCAGAAGCGCGACGCCGAGAACGACTTGCCCAGCGCCAACGTCGCCCCGGAATTGATCACCGAGGACACCGCCACCGTGAGCGCGTTGTTGTGATACAGCGGCAGACAGCTGTAGAGCGTGTCGGAGCTCTTCAGCCGTAGTCCCAGCCCACCGAAGACCGCCAGGGCCCGAAGCCACCGGTGGTGGGTCATCACACTGGCTTTGGGGAATCCGGTGGTGCCCGACGTGAAGATGTAAAACGCCGTGTCCTGAGCCTGCACGGCCGACGCCGACGCCGGGTTGTTGGCCGGGGCGGTCGCGGCGAAGCGCTCCAGGTCTTCGATGGTGACCACCTCACCGGCCGCGCCACCGCTTTCGCTGACGGCGCTGACCAGATCGGACTCCGCCACCAGCACCTTGGCATCGAGCAGTCCCAGACTGTGCGCCAGTACCTCGCCGCGCTGGTGGTAGTTGAGCATGCCGGCGATAGCGCCACACTTGACGACAGCCAGCATCGCCACCACCGTGTTGGGCGAGTTGCGCAGCATGATTCCCACGACGTCGCCGGGGCCGACGCCACGCGCGGCCAGCACCGCCGCATAGCGGTTGGCGGTCGCGTTGGCTTCGCCGTAGGTCATCTGTTGGTCGCCGAACTTCAAGAAAACCCGGTCCCCGAAGCGAGCGGCCCGGTCCTGGAACACGGTGCCGATCGACGCCTTGGACTTGGGCCGGGGCAACAGGCCGGTCACCGCCCCCCGCATGATCGACGGCGCGTCGATCAGTAGACCGGGCACCCGCGCAGCGACGTCGGTGAGCTTGACTCGCGTGCGGACATGACTTTGGCGATCGGACAACCTGATCCCTCGATTCGTTCTCAGAGTTCGGCGGCCAGCCTAATCGGGAGCGAATGGTCGTCAATAGGCCTCAGCCGGGTGCGCACGCCTGCAACGCGTCATCGAGGTTATCCACCACGATCAACCGCTCCATCGCTGTCCGCGAGACGTAGCCGGTATCGGCCAATTCGGACAGCCAGGCGCGCAGCCCATCGAAGTGGCCCCAGGGATCCAGCACGACGATGCTCTTGTCGTGCATGCCCAGGTATCCCTCGGTCCACACGTCCAACAGCTCGTCGAGGGTCCCGACGCCGCCCGGCAGGGTGATGAACGCGTTTGCGCGGTCCTCCATGACCTGCTTGCGCTCCCACATCGTTTCGGTGACGACCAACTCGTCGGCGTCATGGTCAGCCAACTCGCGATGCACCAGCATCTTGGGAATCACTCCGACCGTCCAGCCGCCGTGCGCCCGCGCCGCCGAGGAGACCGCCCCCATCGCCGAAACGTGGCCCCCGCCCCACACCAACGTCCAGCCCCGGGCGGCGATCGCCGCACCGACGGCGGCGGCGAGCTCCAACAACTCAGGATGTGTCGGCGCGGCTGCACAGTACACCGCCACTGTCCAACGGCCGGGTTCGTCGCTTTTCGCGGTCACATACCGAAACGTAGACCAGCGTCCCCCACCCCGGACAACTTTGGGCCCTATCGCCACGCGCACCCTTGACGCCATAAACTCCGGGCAATGCCAATTCGATGGAACGTCCCCCAACACGCGGCAGCCTTGGAGCAGTTGGACGTTGCGTTGAGCGACCTGGCGCGCCCCGGCGCCGTCATCCTCGGACCTGACGGCGTCGGAAAATCCACCCTGGCGCGATTGGCCGCCGAGCACTTCGCCCAACGGCACCCGGCCACCGTCATCCGCTGGGTAACCGGAACCCCGACCGAACGCACGGTCCCGTTCGGCGCCTTCAGCCACTTGGTGGAGATCGCCGAGCTGGGCAAGCCGGCCGCGTTGTTGCGAGCGGCCCGAGCGTCGTTGGGCCGCAAGGTGCGCCAGGGCGAGCTCCTTCTCATCGTCGACGATGCCCACGATCTGGACATCCTGTCGGCCACGCTGGTGTACCAGCTGGCGCTGGCCGGCGCGGCGCGGATGATCGTCACCGCCCGCGCCGAGGTCGCGCCCGAAGCCATCGCGGCCCTGTGGACCGACAACCTGCTGGATCGGATCGATGTCGCACCGCCGGACGGCAAGACCAAGCAATCCGAGCCCGCCGACGTCGACGAGTTCATCGCCGAGCTGCCCGCGCCGGCCCGAGCGGTGCTGGACTATCTCACCGTCGAGGAGCCGTTGTCGCTGGCCGATCTCACCGTGCTGGCCGGAGAGGGGGCGGTGCAGCAGGCAGTGGAGTTGGGCGCGGCGGAAACCCGCGTGCGCGGAGAACCCGACGAGCCTGCGGTGGTCTACACGGCACATCCTTTGTTCGCCAAACGAGCTCGCGTCGCTTTGGGCGACGACGGTGCGCGACAACGCCGCACCGAATTGGTGACCCTGCTGTCTCAGCACCCCAACGAGCACCTCAGCGATCGGCTCCGGCTGGCGTCGCTGGCTTTGGACACCGACGCTTTGCAGCCGGTGGATGACGTCGTCGAGTCCGCCGAGCAGGCCTTACGGCTCGGCGATCTGACACTGGCCGAGCGGTTGGCCCAGGCCGCGCTGGATCGTTCGGGGGGACTTCAGGCCCGACTGGTGCTGGGCCAGGCGCTGGCCTGGCGTGGCCGCGGCCGAGAGGCCGGCCAGGTACTCACCGCCGTGGACCCCGGCCAGCTGAGCGAGGCGGAGCTGATGGCCTGGGCGGTGCCGCAGGCGGCGAATCAGTTCTGGATGCTCGGCGAGCCGGAGCGGGCCACCGCCTTCCTGCAAACGACGCGCAACCGAGTCACCGATCTGACCGCGCGCACCACCCTCGATGCATTGACGGCAACCTTTGCCATGAACTCCGGAAACGTGCCGCGGGCCATCACGCTGGCCACCGAGGTGCTCGCCGAACCTTCGGCCGACGACACAGCGATCGCTTGGGCGGCCAGCGCCGCCGCATTGGCCTCGGCCCGGATGGGCCGCTTCGCCGACGTCCCGCAGCTGGCGCAACGAGCTTCGGAGGCCGAACATCCCGGTTTGCTGCGGTTCACCGTGGGACTGGCCCAGATCACCACACTGCTGATGGCGGGCGAGGTGGCCCAGGCGCAGGAGCTGGCCCAGCGATTCACCGACTTCGCCGAGCTGCAACAACCGGGCCGCGCCATCGGCGAGGTGTTGCTCGCGCACGTGCTGATCGTCAAGGGGGAATTCGGCGCTGCGGCTGCGATGCTCGAGCCCGCCGCGGCCGAACTCGAACGCACCGGCTATTCCTGGGGCCCGCTGTCGCTGATGTTGTTGGCGACGGCCATCGCCCAGCAAGGCAACATCGCCGAGACAGCGAAAGCGTTGCGGCGAGCTGAAACTCGGCACGCAACGAAGTCTGCGTTGTTTGCCCCCGAGCTGAGCCTGGCCCGCGCCTGGGCCAAGGCGACCGTCCGGGACCAAGCCGGTGCCCTGTTCGATACTCGCGAGGCGGCAAGGGCAGCTGAGCGGGGCAAGCAGTCGACGGTGGCGTTGTGCGTGTGGCATGACGCGGTCCGGCTTGGCGACACTCGCGCGCTAGCTCCGGTAACCAGGCTGGCCGCCGAGATCGATTGCAAGGTAGGCAATATCGTTGTTCGGCATGCCCGCGCGCTGGCCGACAACGACGCTGGGGCGCTGGCGTCGGTGGCCGATGAGTTGGCCGCGATCGGCATGCACGCCGCGGCGGCCGACGCCGCCGCGCAGGCCGAGCGTGCCGGCGGCCGATAGCGGCACGGTGGACGCGGCTTCGATGAGCTAGGTGCTCAGGTAGCGGCGCAACGTGTCCGCCACAGTGGTGATCGTGGCGACCGGCACTCGCTCGTCGCGGCAATGCGCCAGATTGGGGTCCCCGGGGCCGTAATTGACCGCGGGGATGCCCAGAGCCGCGAAGCGGGACACATCCGTCCAGCCGTATTTCGCTCGGACCTGCCCACCGGCAGCCTCAACCAGTGCTTTGGCGGCGGGTTGCGCCAGACCCGGCAGCGCGCCCGCCGCCGCGTCGGTCTGCTCGATCTGCACGTCGAGCCCGTCGAATACCTCACGCACGTGCTGCAGGGCGGCCGGAACCGACCGGTCGGGGGCAAAGCGATAGTTGACCGTTACCGAAGCCGCGTCCGGAATCACGTTGCCCGCCACGCCACCGTCCACGCGTACCGCCGACAAACCCTCTCGGTATGTGCAACCGTCGATGTCGACGCTGCGCGCCGGGTAGCGCGCCAGCCGGTCCAGCACGGCACTGAGCTTGTGGATTGCGTTGTCCCCCAACCAAGAACGCGCCGAGTGCGCGCGGGCCCCGGTCGCGCTGATGACCACTCGTAACGTGCCCTGGCAACCGGCTTCTATGTAGCCCGACGTGGGCTCTCCCAGGATGGCGACATCTGCGGACAGCCACTCCGGGAGCTCCCGCTCGATGCGCCCCAAACCGTTTGCCGCCGCCTCGATTTCCTCACAGTCGTAGAACACCAGCGTCAGGTCGTGCACCGGTTCGGCCACCGTGGCCGCCAGATGCAGAAACACCGCGTCACCGGACTTCATATCGGCCGCGCCACAGCCGTGCAGCTGCCCGTCGGCGCGACGGCTGGGCAAGTTGTCGGCCACCGGCACGGTGTCCAAATGTCCGGCCAGCAGCACCCGCGAGGGCCGGTTCAGCCGGGTCCGGGCAAGCACCGCGTTGCCGTTGCGGATGATCTCGAAGCCCGATGTCTGCGCACGCAACGCCGCCTCTACCTCATCGGCGATGCGCGCCTCATCCCGAGATTCGCTGGGGATGTCGATCAGTGCAGCGGTCAGGTCGATCGGGTCCCCGCGCAAGTCCAGCACGAACCAAGCCTAGTGGGTCCGCCGTCGCGCCGAGCAGACGCAGAGTCGCACGCGGCGGCCGCGCCGGCGTGCGACTCTGCGTCTGCTCGCGGGCGTCAGCACATCTAGTAGCGTGTCGAGGCGTGACTGGAGCAGCAGGCATCGGACTGGCAACCCTGGCTTCCGACGGATCGATCCTGGACACCTGGTTTCCCGCGCCGGAGTTGACCGAGTCAGGTACCAGCGCGACATCACGCCTGGCGTTGTCCGACGTTCCCGCGGAGCTGGCCGCATTGGTAGGCGGCGACGACGACCGCGGCACCGAGGTGGTGGCGGTCCGGACCGTCATCGGCTCGCTAGACGATGTCGCCGCCGACGCGTACGACGCCTACCTTCGCCTGCACCTGTTGTCGCATCGTCTGGTGGCGCCGCACGGGCTGAACGCCGGCGGCTTGTTCGGCGTATTGACCAATGTCGTGTGGACTAATCGCGGACCATGCGCAATCGAAGGTTTCGAGGCAGTGCGGGCACGGTTGCGCCGCCACGGAGCGGTGACGGTCTACGGCGTGGACAAGTTTCCCCGGATGGTCGACTACGTGATGCCCAGCGGCGTGCGCATCGCCGATGCCGACCGGGTGCGACTGGGCGCCCACCTGGCGCCGGGCACCACCGTGATGCATGAGGGTTTCGTCAACTACAACGCCGGAACCCTGGGCGCCTCCATGGTCGAGGGCCGAATCTCCGCGGGCGTGGTGGTCGGCGACGGCTCCGATATCGGCGGTGGGGCCTCGATCATGGGCACGCTCTCCGGTGGGGGGACCCAAATCATTTCCATGGGCAAGCGCTGCCTGCTCGGCGCCAACGCCGGGCTGGGCATCTCCCTGGGCGACGACTGTGTGGTGGAAGCCGGCTTGTACGTCACGGCCGGCACCAAGGTCACCACACCCGATGGCATCACCGTCAGGGCACGCGAACTGTCCGGCAGCAGCAACCTGCTGTTCCGCCGCAACTCGGTGACGGGCGCGGTCGAGGTGGTGGCCCGCGACGGTCAGGGCATCGCACTCAACGAGGTTCTGCACGCCAATTAGTGGGGCCGCATGGGCCGGTAGGCGCATGCCGTTGCGGTGCGCGGTTGCGCACCATCACCACAGGTCCGGCTCGCGATAGAGGTTGGCGGGATCGAATTCCACCGCCCCGCGGGCAGCTTCACCGACGGCGTCGAGGATCTGGTGCAACTGCTCGACTCCGTCGGCACCGACACGCTGTTGGATCGCCCGGTCGAGTGCGGCAGCCGCACGCTGACGCGCGGCCAAGTACTCCATCGCCTTTGGCGTCAGCTCCACGACCTTCTCACGCTGGTCCGTCGGCGACGGGGCGGTCTGCACGTAGCCGCGATCGCGCAGCTCGGCGACGAGCTTGCTGGCCGCCTGGCGGCTGACGCCGAACTGCCTGCCCATCTGCGATATCGTCATAGGTCCCGGCAGCGCATAAAGGGCGAACACATAGTTCATGGAGAAGCGCCGCCGCTCGAAACCCGCGGCCTCCATGTCGGTGTCAACCCGATGAACGTAGCTCCACCACGCAATCCGCAGCGCCTGGCAGAGCGGTGTTTGCGGCGACCGGTAGCCATTTCTGTCAGCCATGGTTGACAATCTAGCCGATTGGCTCTAGTCTTCAAATTGTCAACCATAGATGACAGTTAGGTGGTGAGGATTCCACAACCTGGCATGCAACGACCGGCTCTCCCGGCCACCCATGTCAACAAGCCCGAGTTCTTCAGCGTCGACAGCGCGAGCTTTGTTGGGGAAGCCCCTGCCACCCAGAAAGGAAAGTGAAATGTCAAAGATTCGCACCTTGTCGGCAGGTGTTCTGTGTGCAGTTGGCTTAGCGCTGACGGGAGCCGTGGTGGCACCCGCAGTGGCGTTCGCGGACCCGGGCCCAGGCCCCGCTCCCGGCCCCCGTCCACCCGGGGCCGGCCGCCGCGCCCCATCCAGGTCCGGGCGCCCCGGGAGACCCGATGCATCCGGAACCGGGAGTTCCGATGCATCCCGTCCCTCCCCCCACTCACCCGATCTACCACTACGGCGATGACATGACCCACCCGGTCTGGTCTGTCACGCACCCGGTCTGGGCGCTGGCCCCCTAATTGCCGCCTAGTCGGCATCGATGTTCTGCCCCGGTCACTGCTAGCCCCAGTGGCCGGGGCAGAACCTTTTGCCGCGAATGGTGAAGACGTTGGCGGGCTTGCTAATCAGCGTCAATTCCGATTCCGGACACCTCCCCCGCCGGTGAAATGACCCCGTACGGCATCATGACATTCCAACCTCCACTCGAACTGGCGCCGGCCGACCATCATGGGGCGCTCGGATCCACCGAACTGCTTACCCTGCAGGCGAATTCATTGAAGTGGAGACCGGCGCCCGGCGGGCCCGCGATCCCGTGGTCCACGCCAAGGTCCGGGTTGTGTTTGGCAACGGCCAGCACCCGCCGCGCCGCCGGGACGGGCGCCGCAACTAGGCGGCGGTCAGTGGGGCGCCGGCGGTCTCGGGGAGCAGATAGGTGCACAGCAGGCTGGCGGCCACCAGTGCGGTCATCATCAGGCCGACCGCGGAGCTGCCATAGCTGGCCAGCAGGGTACCGGCGATCAATGGCGGCGCGGCGCCCCCAACGATGCCCGCCACGTTGAGCGCCAGGGCCGTGCCGGTGTAGCGGTAGCGGGTAGCGAACAGTTCCGGGATAAGCGAGGCTGCAGGCCCAAATCCACTGGCGGCCACGGCATACAGCCCCAGCAGCGCCACCGTGAACCCGACGGTATCGCCAGAGCCGATCAGCGGCATTACCAGCGGCGACCAGAAAAGGCCCACTGCCCAGCCGACCAGCATGACGCGCCGGCGCCCGAAGCGATCGCACAGAATGGCAGAAAGTGCGACAAAACCGATGCAGACCAGCCCGCCCAGCACACCGATCAGCAAGACGAGGTTTCGCGAATACCCCAGGTGCAGTTGCGCGTAGGAAGGCAGGAAGGTGCTGGCCAGATACAGGCACCCGAAGGCCGCCAGCATGGCGCCCGCGGCCAGCACCATCTCACGGCGTTGCCGGCACAACACCGCCGCCAGCGGTGCCCGCGCGGCGGCGGTTGATTCCTGATCATCGGCCTGCGCCATCGCACGAGCGAATACCGGGGTCTCGTTGATCTCCAAGCGGACGTACAGGGCGAAGGCGATCAGTAGCGCGCTCAACAGAAAAGGGACACGCCAGCCCCACTGCAGAAACGCCGAACTGCTCTCTCCGATGGTGTAGTTCACCCCGAGAAAGGTCAGACCGCTCACCACAAGCGCAACACCGCCACCGAGCACGGTGAACATGCCGTAGTACCCGCGCTTGTGCGCTGGCGCGGACTCGATACTCAGCAGCGCCGAACCAGCCCATTCGCCGCCGACGGCAAAACCCTGGAGCAACCGTAAGGCGACCAGGATCAGCGGGGCGGACACCCCGATGGTTGCCGTGCTGGGCACCACCCCCACCGTCACCGTCGATAGGGCCATGATCAAAAGGGTGGCAACGAGAGTCTTCTTACGCCCCAGCCGGTCCCCAAAATGCCCGAAGACGGCCGCGCCGAGCGGCCGGGACAGAAACGCCGTGGCAAAAGTCCCCATCGATGCGATGGTCGCCAGGGCTGGACTGAGACCGGGGTAGAAGACCGCCGGAAAGACCAGCGCCGCAGCCGTGCCGTAAATGCAGAAGTCGTAGTACTCGACTGTTGAACCGACGACACAGGCGAGGGCGACCCGACTCATGGGTGTTGCTCCCGAGCTGGGGTCACCGGTCCCGCCGCCGGCCGTCGCGAGGCCAGCTGCATCCACAGTTGCGTACACAGCGACGACGATATGCCGCGACTAGGGGCTTAATCCGTTCTCACGCCGTGAGTTTACTGCCAACATGCTGGACGGTATGCGCCCGCGACACCAGCTCGCGCCGCAGCTCGTCACGCATCCCGACCCGAAATGCCCTACCCCCCTTGTTAATTAGCTGCGCTCACCAAGATTCGAATCCCGGTCGATCAGCGGGTGTGCTCGCGCCCGATTCCACACCCGGGCGTCCGCCAACCGGCGGCTCGAGCCGCACCAAGCGCCACCCGCAAACTTCCCGACCCTCCGGAATTCCGTTGCCCCCTAGCCTGTTACGACTCGAATCCAAATGACGCGGGCGGGTCCGCCACCACACCGTCGGCGACACCCGACGCCGCATGATTCGCCGACCGACCAACCACCTTGTCAATCACAGTTGACAATGATGGAAAACGGTCTTACTCTCAGATTGTCAACCACATATGACGATCATCGGGTTGGCGGTGACCTCAACACGGCGATGCAGCCATTGGGCCCGAGTTCTTCGGTGTCGACAACACGGGCTCCGTTGAGCCAAACACCCCAGCCCGGAAAGGAGTGGGAAATGTTGAGAATTCGCACCCTGTCGGCGGGTGTCCTGTGCGCCCTGGGCCTCTCTTTTGCAGGGGTACTGGTGGGACCGGCCATCGCCTCCGCTGCCCCCGGGAACCTGGGGCCGATACACCCCGGCGGAGGACAAATCCACCCCGGCGCGAGTCTCGTGCACCCGGGCGAGGGCCCGCTGTGTCCCGGCGAAGGCCCGCTGCGCCCGGGCGAAGGCCCGCTACGCCCTGGCGAAGGCCCGTGGCGACTGGGTGAAGGCCCCTGGCGCGAAGGCGAAGGACCCTGGCGCGAAGGCGAAGGCCAGTGGCGCGAGTTGTCGCCGCAGAACCACCCGATCTACCACTACGGCAATGACGTGACCCACCCCGTTTGGTCTGCCGCCCACCCGGTCTGGGCGCTTGCCCCCTAGTCCTTTGATCTAACTGGCACACTGCCCCCGACCATCGCTTAATGGCCGGGGGCAGACCCCGTTGGCCGGCCGGGTGACCATCCCGACATAGGCCGCCAAGCCGGCAGGGCCGCAATGTTCGCCGGCAGCCGGCACATCACGAACCCGCCATCGGCACTATCCCGCGGCTGGAGGGCGTGGCATCACATAGGCCTTGGGCGTGCCTCGCAGCACACCGCTAACGCCGTTGCCCCCGTTGCCGGCCAACTGCCCAAATGGCATGCCGGGCAGCGGGGCCCCGTGAGCGCCCTCAACAGCACCGGTTACCGGCGAGATCGGCAACGCCCGGGCCGCCGGGACAACCGACTGGTTTGCTTCGGCCCATGCCTGCGGCACCTTCAGTCCGCCAACCGACAGCGCCTGGCCTACGCCGCCCTGTGGCGCCCAACCCCCGATCCCCGCGGGACCTCCCCCGCCAACCATCGACACCGCGTTCCTAGCCGCGTGTTCGACCGCGGTTTCGGCAGCCTTGCTAGCCGAAGGAATGAAACCCTTGACGCTATCGCCCATGGTCTTGAAGATCGATGCGCCTGAGTTCGCCATCGACAAGTGGGTGTTTTCCATCCCCACGATGGTGCTGAGGTTCGACAAGGAAAAGCTCGAAGTAACGCTTTGAAGCAGCGACTTCGGTGCGGTCGCGGTCGACGCCCCTTGCGGAGCAGGCGCGGCGAGCTGTTGCAGGGCTTGGGGAACGTTGGACATCAGCTGGCCGGCCGCGGCGGAATCGATGGCCTGACCGACGGCGGCGGTCTGGTTGACGAGCCCACCAGCGTTGGCAACTTCCGGAGCCTCTTCAAACGGCGTCAGCGTCTCGGCTAGCATCGCGGCCGAACCCGCGTAGCCATACATCGCGGCGGCGTCCTGGGCCCACATCTCGCCGTACTCAGCCTCGGTAGTCGCGATCGCCGGGGTGTTCTGGCCGAAGATATTGGTTGCGATCAGCGTGACCAATTGAAGGCGGTTTTCGAGGATCAACGCCGGGGGCACCGTGGCCGCGAACGCGGACTCGTAGGCCACCGCCGCTCCCCTGGCCTGGTTGGCCGCGAGTTCGGCCTGCGTGGCGGTGGCACCGAGCCACGCGACATATGGCGCGGCGGCGGCCCCCATCAAACTTGCCGACGCGCCCACCCACTGCCCAAACGCCAGCCCCCAGATCACCGATTGGCAGGAGGACGCGGCGCTGTACAGATCGACGGCCACGCTGTCCCACGCCTCAGCGGCGACCAGGATCGAGCCCGAACCCGCGCCGGCCCACATCTTGGCGGAATTGATCTCCGGTGGTAGCGAACCGAAATCCATCAATGTCTGTCCCTCTCCTCGAATGTCGTCAGGTCAGGTCTATTGAGATGCCACGGCGTTGGCGGTTTCGGTGCTCAGGTACGAGGCGGCACTGGTCGCCAACGTGGCCGCGAAATGCTCGTGAATCGCGGCCGCCTTCGCGCTCACCATCTGGTACATCGCCGCATGCGTCGCAAACTGCGTCGCAAGCAGTTCGGAAACCTCATCGGCGGCCGGCGGCAACACCCCGGTCATTGGAGCGGCGGCGGCATTCCCGGCGCTCAATGCCGCTCCGATAGACCCCAAGGTGCCTGCCGCCGCAGCCAACGCTTCGGGTCGAGCCGTAACAGAAGACACGTGCTTACCTCCTCGTGGAGCCGGGTGTTGGCCCGGCGGTACGGGTTATCGCTGAGCCGGCGTTGGCTCCCGTCCTCCGCCACTGGATGGGGGTTGGCGGTAACGAACTGACGACAATGCTTGCCAACTTGCGGCGCCCGGAATAGGTACATTCCCCCGAACAGTGCGGACCGAAGGTGCACAATGCACCCGCCCGTCGGGCCGGAGGTGAATTGTTCTCAATTCACCGTTGCGCGCGGTGCAAATTGCACACAGCTATCGAGTGGAAGGTCACACCAGGGGTTCGGCCGGCGCAACGAGGTTGCGCACCACGCAGGGGTCTATCAGGTCGACGAACAAGAATTCGGGGGTGTACCGGGCTGCCCCGTTGGCCACTAGCCCGCGGCGACGGCGGGGTCTACCAGCGCTCGCCAGGCGCCGCGATTGCAGCAACAGCCCAACCAGCAAAAGGAATTACGTCCCAGACGCTCAACTCAAACGCACCAACCCGACCAGGTTTCTATTTGTTCACCAATTGTTTCCATATCATTCACGTAGCAGGGCTCCGGCGTTGTTGATTAGCAGGCTTGTGAGCTGGGGAATTGTGGATTGAGGAGGTCTAGGCGGCGGTTGGCGGTCAAAGCGGTGATCCGGCAGGCTTCGGCGATGTTGTCGGCGCCGTTGAGGCGGTGCAGATTGATCGCGGTGTTGCGTAGCGTTGCTAGGACCTGTGCGCCGTTTCCGGTATGTGCCCTTTGACGGTCTTCGTCGAAGGTGACGTCGCGTATCCAGTGCAGGCTGTTCTCGATTCCCCAGTGTTGACGCATCCAGGTCATGATCGCGGTAGGGCGGGCGTGCTCGAACGGCAGGCTGCAGATGGCATAGACCACCTCCACGCTGCGCTGGTCGGTGGCGGTGATCAAGCGTTCACGAGTGATCCGGATGATTTGTTTTGCGTAGGGGAAGCCGATTCCTCGTGCAGCGGTGATGATTTGCAGGGTGCGGGTCTCGACACGGCCGTGGCCGCGGGAGTCGTCGGTAGCGGCTGTGGGCACCTCGGCCCAGGGCAGCGCGGTGATACGCGCAAGTATTTTGGCTTGGTTGGACTTGACGATCATCAGGTAGTGCGACTTCAAGGTGGCGCAGATCAACTTCGCGGTGACGACCTGGGTATGCATCGCATCCACGGTGACCAGCCACCGCAAGCTACCCGGCAGCAGCGTGAGCAGGGCACGTACGCAGGGAATTTCATTGCTTTTCTCGGCGACAGCGAGTTGACCGAGCACCAATCGGGCACGGTGGGCGAACACCGACACGAGATGCGTGGCTGTCGCTTTGGCGCGTAAAGGCACCACGCAGCATCTTGCCGTCCAACGCGATCGGCACCAATCCACTGGGGTCGCTGCTGGCCACGTGTGCAGTGAAGTAACTGCCCATCCTGGCGTTGAGGTCGGCGGGGTCTAGCCGAGACAAAACAGCGCGGAAGGTCTTCTCACTGGGCCGCCGGAACCGGACCCCTAATTAGGCCAACACATCATCGGGAGCGGTGGCCGCCCATGTAGCAAAACCAGCATAGCCGCACATCCCCGCGGCAGTGGCCAGAACCGCGATCGCCAACAAAGCCATCAGCGAATACCTCCGACCGCGTGGGTCCCTCGGGTCTGGCACCGAGGCCAACACATCGAGAAACTCCGATCCGATGAGCTCGCTGCGCTCACCAGGACTCCAGCGGTCGAACACCTCTGGAACCGACGACACAGGCAATACTGAAACGGTAGGCACGGGCAACTCCAGACCAACGACGAACAGTAACCAACTCGATCGTTCTCCAGATAGCCCGTGCCTACACTCCGGCCCCAATAGCGCGGCACCAAAGATCATCAACCCAGCTCACAAGCCTGCTAATCAACAACGCCGGAGCCCTGCCCCCGGCCCAAAGCCGACCGCGGTGGCGACCCGCCCCAGTCAGTGAGACAGCTAACATCAGACCCTCTGCTGTGACCGCGCCCTCACCGGCCTGAGTGCGCTTGGGACGCAACGCGTTAATTCCACTCGAACACTCGAGGACATGCAGTGCGCCCCACCGCCGCCGTGACTAGGATCGGCACGTGCCCTGGCAACGACCCTCGTCCCGGATACGCGAACTGATCCGGGAGGGAGCCCGCAGGGCACTCAACGCGGGACCGGAATGGATCGAGGAACTGGACCGGGAAACGGTATCGGCCAACCCGACCATCGCCAACGATCCGGTGCTGGCAAAGGTGGTCAAACGAGCCAACCGCGCCAATCTGGTGCACTGGGCGGCGGCCAACGTGCGTCATCCCGGCGCACCGGTGCCGGCCAATCTCGGCGGGGAGCCGTTGCGCATGGCCCGCGATCTAGTGCGTCGCGGGCTGGAGACCCTGACGCTGGACATATATCGGATCGGCCAATACATCGCCTGGCGGCTCTGGATCAACATCGCTTTCGATCTCACTTCCGATCCGCAGGAACTGCGCGAGCTGCTCGACGTTTCCGCCAAGTCTGTCAATGAGTTCATCGAGGCCACGATGGCCGGCATCGCCGCACAAGTGCAACTGGAACACGACGAGCTGACCCGCGGCAACCATGCCGACCGCCTGGAAGTGGTGGGCCACCTGCTAGAAGGCGCCCCTATCAGCCGCGAGCGCGCCGAGACACGGTTGGGCTACTCCCTTATTCGAGCCCACACCGCCGCCATCATCTGGAGCGACGACTTCGACGGCGACCACAGCAATCTGGATAGAGCTGCCGACGCGTTTTGTCACGCCGTGGGATCGTCGCAAGATCTGACCGTGGTCGCCAACGCGGCTACCCGTTGGGTGTGGTTGGCCGAGGCCACCAACCTCGACATCGATACGATCGAGCAGGCGGTGGACAACGCATCGGATGCCCGAATTGCCATCGGCACCAAGGCAAGTGGAATCGAGGGCTTTCGGCGCAGCCACCTCGAGGCGCTCACCACACAACGCACCCTGGCGCGACTGAAATCCGACCAACGGGTGGCCTTTTTCTCGGACGTCCAGATCGTCGCCCTGATCACCCAAAATCCGCAAGCCGCTGACGAATTCATCACGAGCACGCTCGGTGAACTGGAATCGGCGGCTCCCGAACTTCAGGCCACGTTGCTGATGTTCATCAACGAGCAATGCAACGCTTCCCGCGCCGCAAAGCGCCTCTACACCCACCGCAACACGCTATTGCGCAGAATTGAAGCCGCACAACGACTCTTGCCGCGACCGCTGGCCCATACCTCCGTCCACGTCGCTGTCGCTCTGGAAGCACTGCAGTGGCGTGGCGACAACATCGCCAAGCTCCCCACCCCCACCAGCCAAGACGACGAAGTGCCGGCCTAGGCTCAGCCCTCTGACAACAGCTGCTTCTTGAGCACCTTGCCCAGCGCGTTGCGCGGCAACGACTCCACAATCCGCACCTCGCGTGGCCGTTTGTGGACCGAAAGCTGTTGCGCGACAAAATCGATCAATACGTCGGGATCGATACGGTCCGAACCCACGATGTAGGCCACGATCCGCTGGCCCAAATCCTCGTCAGGCAATCCGACGACAGCTGCCTCTTGAACCTCCGGATGCCCCAGTAGCACCGTCTCGATCTCCCCGGCGCCGATACGGTAGCCACCAGACTTGATCAAATCAACCGACTCACGGCCGACGATGCGATGCATGCCACCGTCGTCAACGACCGCAACGTCGCCGGTGCGATACCAGCCGTCGGCATCGAACGCCTCAGCCGTGGCCTCAGGCCGATTCAGGTAGCCATCGAACAGTGTCGAGCCCCGAACCTGCAGCTTCCCAACGGTTTCCCCGTCATGCGGGACCGGGTTGCCGTGATCATCGACCAGCCGGGTCTGCACTCCGGCCAGCGGCAGGCCCACCCAGCCCGCGCGGCGCTCGCCGTCAGCCCGGGTAGACAGGGTGATCAGCGATTCCGAAGAGCCATAGCGCTCGATAGGGCGGTGCCCGGCGAGGTGCACCAGCTGATCGAACACCGGGACCGGCAAGGCCGCGCTGCCAGAAACCAATAGCCGAGCCGGCCGTAGCGCCTCGGCGGCCGCCCGGTCCGCAGCCACCCGCGACCAGACCGTGGGCACCCCGAAATACAGGGTTCCGCCTGCTTGCGCGTATCCCGCCGCCGTCGGCTTTCCGGTGTGCACGAAGCGATTTCCAACTCGCAGCGATCCCAGCAAGCCGAGTACCAGACCGTGCACATGGTAGAGCGGCAAGCCATGCACCAAGACGTCTTCTGCATTCCATTGCCAGGCCTGGGCCAGCGCGTCCAAGTCGGCTGCAATCGCCCGCCGGCTCAGCTGCACGCCCTTGGGCAGCCCCGTGGTGCCCGAGGTGTAGATCACCATCGCAACCGAGTCCGGCGGCGGCTCGGGGTAGCGGTGCCATGATCGTGCGTGCAGACGCACCGGTATCTGCGGCAGTCCGTCGGGCTCCGCGTCCTGGGCGGGCGCCGGGCCCAGCCAGGCCACGGCGCCGGAGTCGGCCAGCATGTGGCGGCGTTCGGCCACACCGACATCGGCCGGCACCGGGACCACGGGCACCCCGGCGATCAAGCATCCGGTGACCGCCAGCACCGTCGATACGGTGGGCGTTGCCAGTACGGCAACCCGATGCGCGCCAGCGATACGCTCCGCCACCGCTGTTGCGGCGCCGAGCAGATCGCTGCGGTTGAGGTCGACGCCGTCGATACGAACCGCGTCGGCGATGTCGTCAGCCGATACGGCGGCGGGGTTCAGTGAGGCCAGCAGCACGTCAGCGAGGCTACCCGTGGCACCGGCCGCGGTCTCAACGCAGGCTAGCTCGCGGCGTGCAGAGTATGTGGCCGGGGAAACAGCGGCCGCAACACCGTCGGGGGCCGGAACGGGGCCCAGGTATCCACCGGCTGGGCCAACCGATCCGCGATGGCCCAGACCGTGGCCGGGTGATGACCGTAGCCGATGTGGCTGCTCAGCACGGCGATGTTTTCCGCACGTTCCGACGGCGTGTCGAGGCAGGTCTGCCAGGCGACCATGCCGTCGTAGCGCGAATAGATCGCGGTGCTGGGCACCGGAAGCGGTTCGGCTTCGGCCGGCAACGGCAACTCGTGTCGCTCGGCGTGCAGGCGCTGGAAGATCCTGAAGTGCCGCGCGGCCCGAGATTGGGATTCGTCTTGCATCCGGAACGGGCTGCCAAGGGTGATCACTTGACGTACCGCCTCGGGGTGACGCCGCGCCAGGGTGCGCGCGAAGATCCCGCCCAGACTCCAACCGACCAGACTGACGGGTGTGTTGTAGCGGGTGTGCAGCGCCTCCAGGCGCGCGCTCATCCCGTCCACAACCTTGCTGGTTGGGCCGATGTTGAGGCCCAGCCGCCAGCCATACGCCCGGTAACCGAGGCGGCCCAGCAGCCACCGCAGTGTCCAGGTGGAGCCGTCACCGGCCAACAAGCCGGGCAACACCAAGACCGGGTGCCCGTCACCGACCGGCAACGCCTTCTGCAGTGGGAACAGCGAAACCAGCTGCCCGTACTCGGCCACCGCGCGGGGGATGTCGCTGAGATAGAGCCCCATTTTCGGGGCGCCCGCGGAGACAACGTGGGGGGCGGCAGTGGGGAATTCCACAGCCTCAGCAGCCACAGACATCGATCAAGCCTCCTCATCCCAAATCTTCATTAGCGTAGCCAGGATTTCCTCGCCGCGCCCCAGCCCGGCGAGATGACTTTCGCCCGGTAAGTGGAACAACTCTGCATTGGGCAGTCGCGAAACGACGTGCTCACCATGGGAGAACGGGATGATGTGATCGTGGTCACCGTGCCACCAACGGACCGGTACCGACACGTCCTCGAGCCGGAATCCCCAGTCGCGGGCGAAAACGATCACGTCGTTGAACGGTGCGGCCAGCTGTTTGCGGCTTCCGTTGAGCAGATCGTCAAGAAACATGGCCTTGAACTCCGGCCGGGCGAGTAGATGCCGGTCCGCTTGCGGCGACATCAGCCCATAGACATCCAGGGCCGGGGAAGCCACCGGGCGAGCCATCCGGATCAGCACGCTGGCGCTCAGCCGTAGCGGGCTCCCACCGACTCTCAGTAGCGGCGCCACTCGTCGACCCAGGTCCATCAGGCCGCCACTGATCGCATCCGGTCCGCGGGTCGGCGCCACCCCGCCGAGCACCCCCGCTGCCACTACCCGGTCCGGCAGACCGGCAGCACAGGCTAGGGTGTAGGGGCCGCCCCCGGACAAGCCGACGACCGCCATTTTGTCGATCCCCAGCGTGTCGGCGATGGTCCGCAGGTCGTCGGCAAAGGCCGAGACGGTCCCGTACTGGTGGGGTGTGGACGAGCCGATGCCGGGACGATCGACGCCGATCAGGCGCACGTCGTGGTGTTCGGCGTAGACCCGCGCCTCGGTTGGTATCTGCCGGCGGGCGCCCGGAGTGCCGTGGAACCAGAACACCGCACGCCCTTGCGGCGCTCCGAACTCGGCAAATCCGATCTGACGGTCTTCGCCGACGGCGATGTTTCCCTCGAGCTTGGGTCGGGCGATAGCGACGGCCATGCCCAGCAGCATCGCATGCGATGACGCGCCGATGCACCTTTTTGGTAGGGCATGCAACAATTCGATAACGAATGCCTATCAAGCGCGCTGACGCTGAGCACCGAGCCCCCTTGTCCGAGCGTCACGCCAGCGTGGCGGTCGTTTCCCACGGCCACGCTGGCGTGACGCTGGCCGCCGCAGGTCAGCCAGGCATGCCGATGGCCTTGGGCTCCATGTACTGGTGCAGCCCGGCAATTCCGCCGCCCTCCCGCCCCAGGCCGCTCTGCTTGAAGCCGCCGAACGGCGCGTCACCAGGACCGAAGCCGTTGACCGCGATCTGGCCGGTCCGGATCCGGCGGGCGACCCTGACGGCGCGGTCAGCGTCGCCACCCCACACGGCGCCAGACAGGCCATACTGCGAATTGTTGGCGATCGCCACGGCGTCGTCGTCGTCGCGGTAGCGCAGCACGCTCAACACCGGCCCGAAAACTTCGTTTTGGGCGATGTGGGCGTCTGGTGTGACGCCTGGTAAGGATCGTCGGCTCGTAGTAGAAACCTGCCTCCGGCGTGGCCGGTCGCCTGCCACCGGCGGCCAGCGTGGCCCCATCCCGCAGCGCGCGGGCTACCTGGTCCTCGACCCGGCTGCGCTGAGCGGCGCTGATCAGCGGCCCCATCTGCACATCCGGATCGGCGGGATCACCCACCCGGACCGCACGGGCCAGCGCGACGAGCCGGTCAACGATCTCATCGTGCATCGCCTCGGGTAGCAGCAGCCGACTGTGCAAGATGCAGGCCTGCCCGGCATGCAGCAAGCAGGATTCGAACAACATTCGCGCCAGGAGTTCGTCACTGCACTCGGCGTCGTCCAAGACAATGCTGGCCGACTTCCCGCCACACTCGAGCAAGACGCGTTTCATCGTGCCGGCCGCCGCGGCCATCACCTCGCGACCGACCGCCGAACTCCCGGTGAAACTGACCATGTCGATACGGGGGTCGACGGCCAGCACCTTGCTGGCCTCGATGCCGCCGGGCGTGACGACGTTGACCACCCCGGGTGGGATATCGGTGTGCTCGTGGATGATTCGGGCCAGCGCCAGGCCCGCGAGCGGCGTGAGCGGGGACGGTTTGAGCACGACGGTATTGCCGCCGGCCAGCGCCCGGCTCAATTTCATGACGTTGAGGCTGTGCGGGAAGTTCCAAGGCGTCAGGATCGACACGACACCGAGCGGCTCATGGCACAGCACCGCGGCGCCGGACGCTGACTGAATGGGCTGATCGCCAAGTGTGCCCGCAAGATGACCCGCACGCCGGGCCGCGCTGGCCGAAGCGTCGATCTGCAACCGCCGCTCGTTGGCCGTGCAGCCCCATTCGACCTGAGACAGCGCAAAATACGCGTCGGCGTAGTCCTGCAGCGCGGCGCCCAACTGGGCAAGGCAATGGCCGCGCTCCTGGTGGGACATGGCCGGCCACGGGCCCGCGTCGAATGCGCGACGCGCGGCATCAACCGCATCGCCTACCTGGCTGACGCTCGCATCGGGTGCGGTCGCGATGACCATCCCCGTCGACGGTGACACATCGTCGTAGCGGCCGTTTTCCGGTTCGACCCAACGCCCGTCGATATAGAGCTGATACGTATCGACCAGGGATTCCGGAAGTGCCCGCTCAGCCATCTGATTCCTAACCCGTAGGCGTCGGTCATATACGCACTTGGTGTACACCGCGGGCGTTCAGGCGTCAATGACCTCCCAGGATGAATCGCCACCAAATTCGATGATTTGCAGATGCATTGACACGCCGCCGGGCCCGGGAGTAGACACGACTCAGCAGACATATTGCGCAGATGTGTCCGATCAGCGGCGATCAGGGAGGTACCGGGTGGCGTGGGTACGGCGACCCGCCCGATGACCAGACGCCGTTCTGACGCGTCAACAAGTCAGGAGGACAACCGGGTGACTGACTCCGAAACCGAGTTTCTCGCCAGACTGCGCTCACTCGTCGGACAGCCGACAGGTGGAACGGGACGGCCCTCAGTGGCACCGGATCCGGTGAACCAGCCGATGATTCGGCACTGGGCGCATGCGCTCGACGACATGAATCCCGTCTACCTCGATCCGGAATTCGCGGCCGCATCCAGGTTTGGCGGCATCGTTTCACCGCCGGTCATGTTGCAGACGTGGACAATGCCGGCACCGAAGCTGGAAGGGATTCGGGAGCGTGGCGGCGCCCCCGTTGAGATCAAGACCAACCCAACCGCGTTCCTCGACGAGGCCGGCTACACCAGTACGGTGGCGGTGAACTCGGAGTTCGAGATCGAGCGCTACCCACGCCTGGGCGACCTGATCAGCGCGACGACGGTCTATGAGGAGGTCTCCGAGGAGAAGAAGACGGCACTGGGAACCGGCTTCTTCCTCACCTGGGTCACCACCTATGTCGACCAGCACGGGGAGGCGCTCGGGCGGCAGCGGTTCCGGGTGCTGCGATTCAGGCCCCAACGCTGATGGCCTCCCGACTGGCGCCGGCAATCAGCCCGGACACCGAGTTCTTCTGGCACGGGCTGCGCGAGCACAAACTGCTGATCCAACGCTGCGCCGAATGCGGGGAACTACGTCACCCGCCACGCCCCATGTGCCCCAAATGCCGCTGTCTGCACTGGGATACCGTCGAGTCTGGGGGCCTCGGCACCGTCTACAGCTTCGTGATGCCCCACCAACCGAGGTTTCCGTTCTTCGATTACCCCTACATCGTCGTGCTGGTCGAACTCGATGAGGGCGTCCGGCTGGTTTCGAACCTGTGTGGCATCGATCCGGCTGACGTCACGGTCGGGATGGCGGTCGAGGTGTTCTACCAAGACTTCGATGGGCCAGACGGAAGCTTTGTGCTGCATCAATTCCAGCCCGTCGCCCTTGACTCGGAGGCAGTTCGATGACCACTACCACCGGCCGCTACCAGACCCTTGGATGGAACGACATCGCCGTCGGCGACGCGGTGACTGCGTTGGAGATCCCGATCACCACAACGGTGATCGTCGCGGGGGCAATCGCGTCACGGGATTTCATGCCGGTACATCACGACCGCGACTACGCCAACAAGCAAGGCTCGCCGAATCTGTTCATGAACATCCTGACCACCAACGGGCTTTGCGTGCGTTTCCTCACCGACTGGGCCGGACCAGAAGCGATGGTCAAGAAACTGTCGATTCGCCTTGGCGTGCCCTGCTTTCCGGATGACCCGCTGCACTTCACCGGCAGCGTAACCGGCAAGTCGACCGGTAAAGACGGGGAAAACTTCGTTGAAGTCACTTTCCAGGGCGCCAACAGCCTTGGCAATCACGTTTCCGGAACCGCGGTGCTCAGCCTCCTCGCTGAGGCCCAGCCGTGACTGCCCCGCTGGCCGGTGCCGCAGCGATCGTGGGAATTGGCCAGACCGAGTTCTCCAAGGAGTCCGGGCGCAGCGAGTTGCAGCTGGCGTGCGAGACGGTCAGCGCAGCCCTTGACGATGCCGGGGTGACACCCGGCGAGGTCGACGGCATGGTCACGTTCACGATGGACGCCAGCGACGAGATCGATGTCGCACGCAATGTGGGTATCGGTGACCTCAACTTCTTCAGCCGGGTACCGCACGGCGGCGGCGCCGCGGCCGGGACCGTGGCACACGCCGCGATGGCGGTGGCCACCGGGGTCGCCGAGGTGGTGGTGTGTTATCGCGCGTTCAACGAACGTTCCGGCATGCGGTTCGGGGGTAGCGGGCGCACCAGCACCGAAACCCCGCTCTTCATGGCCCATTATGCGCCCTTTGGACTGCTGACTCCCGCAGCATGGGTCGCGCTGCACGCACAGCGCTACATGTCGACTTATGGAGTCACCAACGAGGACTTCGGCCGGATCGCCGTCGTCGACCGTGCCCATGCGGCACGCAACCCCGACGCCTGGTTCTACCAGCGCCCGATCACGCTGGCCGACCATCAGAATTCGCGCTGGATCATCGAACCCGTACTGCGCCTGCTGGACTGCTACCAGGAAAGCGATGGCGGCGTCGCTCTGGTCGTGACGAGTACCGAGCGGGCGCGGGATCTGCGCCAGCCGGCGGCGGTCATCACCGCGGCCGCCCAGGGGGCGGCCGCCGAGGGCGAGATGATGACTAGCTACTACCGCGAGGACATCACCGGACTACCGGAGATGGGAGTGGTGGCCAAGCGTCTGTGGCGCGATTCGGGCCTCAAGCCTGCCGACATTCAAACCGCGTTCATCTACGACCATTTCACCCAGGGCTCCGGCGTTGTTGATTAGCAGGCTTGTGAGCTGGGGAATTGTGGATTGAGGAGGTCTAGGCGGCGGTTGGCGGTCAAAGCGGTGATCCGGCAGGCTTCGGCGATGTTGTCGGCGCCGTTGAGGCGGTGCAGATTGATCGCGGTGTTGCGTAGCGTTGCTAGGACCTGTGCGCCGTTTCCGGTATGTGCCCTTTGACGGTCTTCGTCGAAGGTGACGTCGCGTATCCAGTGCAGGCTGTTCTCGATTCCCCAGTGTTGACGCATCCAGGTCATGATCGCGGTAGGGCGGGCGTGCTCGAACGGCAGGCTGCAGATGGCATAGACCACCTCCACGCTGCGCTGGTCGGTGGCGGTGATCAAACGTTCACGAGTGATCCGGATGATTTGTTTTGCGTAGGGGAAGCCGATTCCTCGTGCAGCGGTGATGATTTGCAGGGTGCGGGTCTCGACACGGCCGTGGCCGCGGGAGTCGTCGGTAGCGGCTGTGGGCACCTCGGCCCAGGGCAGCGCGGTGATACGCGCAAGTATTTTGGCTTGGTTGGACTTGACGATCATCAGGTAGTGCGACTTCAAGGTGGCGCAGATCAACTTCGCGGTGACGACCTGGGTATGCATCGCATCCACGGTGACCAGCCACCGCAAGCTACCCGGCAGCAGCGTGAGCAGGGCACGTACGCAGGGAATTTCATTGCTTTTCTCGGCGACAGCGAGTTGACCGAGCACCAATCGGGCACGGTGGGCGAACACCGACACGAGATGCGTGGCTGTCGCTTTGGCGCGTAAAGGCACCACGCAGCATCTTGCCGTCCAACGCGATCGGCACCAATCCACTGGGGTCGCTGCTGGCCACGTGTGCAGTGAAGTAACTGCCCATCCTGGCGTTGAGGTCGGCGGGGTCTAGCCGAGACAAAACAGCGCGGAAGGTCTTCTCACTGGGCCGCCGGAACCGGACCCCTAATTAGGCCAACACATCATCGGGAGCGGTGGCCGCCCATGTAGCAAAACCAGCATAGCCGCGCATCCCCGCGGCAGTGGCCAGAACCGCGATCGCCAACAAAGCCATCAGCGAATACCTCCGACCGCGTGGGTCCCTCGGGTCTGGCACCGAGGCCAACACATCGAGAAACTCCGATCCGATGAGCTCGCTACGCTCACCAGGACTCCAGCGGTCGAACACCTCTGGAACCGACGACACAGGCAATACTGAAACGGTAGGCACGGGCAACTCCAGACCAACGACGAACAGTAACCAACTCGATCGTTCTCCAGATAGCCCGTGCCTACACTCCGGCCCCAATAGCGCGGCACCAAAGATCATCAACCCAGCTCACAAGCCTGCTAATCAACAACGCCGGAGCCCTGGCCGCCTTGGCAATCGGTAGCGTCCGCACCTTGTGCGTATTTCAACGCACCATGAATTATCAAGAACTCCGGTTAATTTCACCAAATGGAGTGTTGGCGACATTTCATCGCGTTATGAACTAATCTAAGCGACAATCTATTTCGCTTCTAGCAGGTCGTTGAATATCTCATTCAACTATGAATTATCAAGTGGCTCAAAGTCATTCCCGATAATCGACATCTATGTAGACTCCGTCGCAATAACTGGGCGGGCGGTCGCCGATGGTTGCGGCCGGAAGGGGATGTTGTGATGAATTTTTCGGTCATGCCACCCAGGGCTCCGGCGTTGTTGATTAGCAGGCTTGTGAGCTGGGGAATTGTGGATTGAGGAGGTCTAGGCGGCGGTTGGCGGTCAAAGCGGTGATCCGGCAGGCTTCGGCGATGTTGTCGGCGCCGTTGAGGCGGTGCAGATTGATCGCGGTGTTGCGTAGCGTTGCTAGGACCTGTGCGCCGTTTCCGGTATGTGCCCTTTGACGGTCTTCGTCGAAGGTGACGTCGCGTATCCAGTGCAGGCTGTTCTCGATTCCCCAGTGTTGACGCATCCAGGTCATGATCGCGGTAGGGCGGGCGTGCTCGAACGGCAGGCTGCAGATGGCATAGACCACCTCCACGCTGCGCTGGTCGGTGGCGGTGATCAAGCGTTCACGAGTGATCCGGATGATTTGTTTTGCGTAGGGGAAGCCGATTCCTCGTGCAGCGGTGATGATTTGCAGGGTGCGGGTCTCGACACGGCCGTGGCCGCGGGAGTCGTCGGTAGCGGCTGTGGGCACCTCGGCCCAGGGCAGCGCGGTGATACGCGCAAGTATTTTGGCTTGGTTGGACTTGACGATCATCAGGTAGTGCGACTTCAAGGTGGCGCAGATCAACTTCGCGGTGACGACCTGGGTATGCATCGCATCCACGGTGACCAGCCACCGCAAGCTACCCGGCAGCAGCGTGAGCAGGGCACGTACGCAGGGAATTTCATTGCTTTTCTCGGCGACAGCGAGTTGACCGAGCACCAATCGGGCACGGTGGGCGAACACCGACACGAGATGCGTGGCTGTCGCTTTGGCGCGTAAAGGCACCACGCAGCATCTTGCCGTCCAACGCGATCGGCACCAATCCACTGGGGTCGCTGCTGGCCACGTGTGCAGTGAAGTAACTGCCCATCCTGGCGTTGAGGTCGGCGGGGTCTAGCCGAGACAAAACATCGCGGAAGGTCTTCTCACTGGGCCGCCGGAACCGGACCCCTAATTAGGCCAACACATCATCGGGAGCGGTGGCCGCCCATGTGGCAAAACCAGCATAGCCGCGCATCCCCGCGGCAGTGGCCAGAACCGCGATCGCCAACAAAGCCATCAGCGAATACCTCCGACCGCGTGGGTCCCTCGGGTCTGGCACCGAGGCCAACACATCGAGAAACTCCGATCCGATGAGCTCGCTGCGCTCACCAGGACTCCAGCGGTCGAACACCTCTGGAACCGACGACACAGGCAATACTGAAACGGTAGGCACGGGCAACTCCAGACCAACGACGAACAGTAACCAACTCGATCGTTCTCCAGATAGCCCGTGCCTACACTCCGGCCCCAATAGCGCGGCACCAAAGATCATCAACCCAGCTCACAAGCCTGCTAATCAACAACGCCGGAGCCCTGCCATTTCACCCCGTTCGTATTCACCCAGCTCGAGGAACTCGGCTTCTGCGGACGCGGTGAGGCCAAGGAGTTCGCCACAGTGGAGAACCTGTCGCTGGGTGGGTTACTGCCGATCAATACCAACGGCGGCCTGCTCGGCGAGGCCTACATCCATGGCATGAACGGCATAACCGAGGCGGTGCGTCAGGTGCGTGGCACTTCGTACAACCAGGTCGACCACGTCGAACACGTACTGGTCACCTCGGGAACCGGGGTACCGACCAGTGGACTGATTCTTGCCCCCGCCGGATGAGCTCGTGATGCCCCAGTCCGCCGCCCTGCCTCAGGCAACCGACACCCGCGAACTCATCATCGGGTCGGCGTATGTGTGCTTTCGCCGGCAGGGCTTTCAGAAGACCACGATTGTCGACATCGCCAGACTGGCGAACGTGTCTCGAAGCACCATCTACGAGTACTTCCGCGACAAGGCCGCCATCATGGAAGGCTGCGCCGAACGCGCTTCCGAACAGTTCTATCGCGAAATGTCCAAAGCGATGGACCGAGGTGGATCGCTGCAGGAAAAGCTCTGCCAAGCCGCCGTATTCGTGACTCAGTCCCGGCAGGCGATCGCTTCGGCCAAGTACTTCGACCAGGACGCGATCAGCCTGTTGCTGACCAAGGATTCCGCCGTGCTGCTGCGCGAATGCATCGACTTTTTCGCCCCTTACCTCGCCGCGGCCAAGCTCACCGGCGAGGTCCGTAAGGACCTCGACGTCCAGGCGGCCGCCGAATGGTTCGCGCGCATTTTGTTCTCGCTGTTCAGCACGCCATCACCGATACGCGACATGGATGACGCCCAGGCCGTCACCGAGTTCGTCCGCGCGCACGTGGTCGACGGATTCTCCGATAGCCGTTGGCGACCGGCCCGCGGCGTTTCGAAAGTACACTGACGGCTGCGAATACCCTCAGCGCGAGGTCATTTCACCAGTGCGCGCAGAAAGAAGCCGAGATTCGCCGGGCGTTCGGCCAGCCTGCGCATGAAGTAGCCGTACCACTGGGTACCAAACGGCACGTACACACGCACCTGGCTACCGGCGCCGACCAGTCGCCACTGTTCCTCGTCACGAATGCCGTACAACATTTGGTATTCGAAATCGTTTGCGCTGCGCCCTGACTCGTGGGCCATACCGGCAACAGTGGCAATGATCTCCGGGTCGTGCGACGCAACCATGGGATACCCGGAACCTGCCATCAGTACCTGCAGGCACCTCAGATAGGAGTCGGTGACCTCGACCCGGTCGCGGTATGCCACCGATTCGGGTTCGTCATAAGCGCCCTTGCACAAGCGGACCCGGGCACCCACCGACGCGAGCTCCTGACAGTCGTCGAGCGTGCGCCTCAGGTAGGCCTGAACAACGGTACCCAGCCAAGCAAAGTCGACACGTAGGTCGCCGGCGATGGACAACGTCGACTCGGTGGTCGTGTGGTCTTCGGCATCCACGGTGACCCAGACACCGACCTGCTCGGCCCGCTCGCAGATGGTGCGGGCGTTGTCCAACGCGATCTTCTGCCCGTCGCGTTCCAGGGCCTGCCCCAGGGCCGAAAGCTTGACCGACACCTCCAACGGCCGCAATCCATCGCGCCCGGCATCGTTGCGCCGCCCCATCACGTCGAGCAAGTTCAGGTAGGCCCGAACCGTCTCGGCCGCGTCATCGACATCGGTGACGTTCTCGCCGAGATAGTCGATGCTGACGCAGCGGCCCGAATCACGCAGCGCACCAACAACGTCAAGGACACTGTCGACGGTCTCACCGGGCACAAAACGGCGCACCACTCGACGGGTTACCGACGAGTGTTCCAGGGTGCGCCGCAACCGGTCGGCCCGGCTGGCCGCGAGCATGGCGGGGCGGACCGTGTGGGCGAATAGGCGGGTCATCAGTCCGACTCCATGTGCGGGTAGGTGTGGTCGGTCGCCGGGACGAATGTCTCTTTGATGGTGCGTGTCGACGTCCAGCGCAACAGATTCTGTGGCGATCCAGCCTTGTCGTTGGTGCCCGAGCCGCGCGAGCCACCGAAGGGCTGGCGGCCAACGACCGCACCGGTCGGCTTGTCGTTGATGTAGAAGTTTCCTGCCGCGAACCTCAGCCGGTTCTGAGCGGTCAGCACGGCATTGCGGTCGTCGGCGATGACGGCGCCGGTCAGCGCATAGCGGGAGCCGGTGTCGATGACATCGAGGATCCGTTCGTACTGGTCGTCGGGGTATACGTGCAGCGACAGCACCGGTCCGAAGTACTCGGTCGCAAAGGACTCATCGGTCGGATCGTCGGATAGCAGCACGGTTGGTCGCACGAAATATCCAACGCTGTCGTCATATTCGCCCCCCACGGCGATGGTGACGCCGGCTGCGCCCTTCGCTCGTTCGATTGCGTCGACGTTCTTGATGAAGGCGCGGCGATCGATGAGTGCGCCACCAAAGTTGGACAGGTCGGTGATGTCGCCGTATTTCAGCCCGGCGGCGGTGTCCAGGAAAGTGTCGCCCATCTGTTGCCAGACCGAGTGTGGGATGAATGCTCGCGATGCCGCCGAGCATTTCTGCCCCTGGTACTCGAAGGCACCCCGGATCAGCGCCGTAGCCACCACCTCCGGGCGCGCGGAGGAATGAGCGACCACAAAGTCCTTGCCGCCGGTCTCGCCGACCAACCGGGGGTAGCTCTGGTAGGAAGCGATGTTGGCGCCGACCTGTTGCCACAGGTGTTGGAAGGTCGCCGTCGACCCGGTGAAGTGGATGCCGGCCAGCCGCGGATCGGTCAGCGCGACATCCGAAACCGCCAGTCCGTCACCGGTGACCAGGTTGATCACCCCGGGCGGCAGTCCGGCGGCCTCGAGCGCCTGCATGGTCAGATAGGCCGCCAAGGTCTGGGTAACCGACGGCTTCCACACCACGGTGTTGCCCATCAGTGCCGGTGCGGTCGGCAAGTTCGCGGCGATCGCGGTGAAGTTGAACGGCGTGATCGCGTAGACGAAGCCTTCCAGTGGGCGGTGATCGGTGCGGTTCCACTCCCCCTTGGCGCTGACCGGTTGCTGGTCCAGGATCTGGCGAGCAAAAGCTACGTTGAAGCGCCAGAAGTCGACCAACTCGCACGGTGCGTCGATTTCGGCCTGGTATGCCGACTTCGACTGGCCGAGCATCGTTGCCGCCGCGATCTTTTCCCGCCATGGCCCGGCCAGCAGGTCGGCCGCCCGCAGGAAAACCCCGGCGCGCTCGTCGAACGGCATGGCGGCCCAGCCGTTCTTGGCGGCCATGGCGGCCTCTATTGCCGCCGTGGCGTCAGCGTGGACGGCGTTGGTCAAGGTGCCCAGCCGTTCGGCGTGCCGGTGTGGCTGCACGACGTCGATACGTTCGCCGTCGCCCATCCGGTGTTTACCGCCGATCACGTGCGGCAGGTCGATCGGCTGTTGCGCCAAAGCGATCAACTCGCTTTTCAGGCGAGACCGTTCGGGTGAGTGCGGCGCATAGCTGTGGACCGGCTCGTTGGCGGGAATCGGCACCTGGGTAATCGCGTCCATGCCTGCCAGCATCCCTGCCGGCAGGCTCGAATCGATTAGCCGATCGGACAAGATTGACGATCAGCACTAGTACTATCGGACAACATGGGAGTGGCTGGCGTCGGCTTGGGCCAACTACTGCTCGCCCTGGATGCGACGCTGGTCAGCCTGGTGGAAGCCCCGCGTGGCCTAGACCTTCCGGTGGCCTCGGCAGCCTTGGTCGATTCCGACGATGTGCGGCTGGGTCTGGCGGCGGCGGCTGGCTCGGCCGACATCTTTTTCCTGCTCGGTGTCACCGACCACGAAGCGTTGCGGTGGATCGACGGGCAGGCCGGGACCCCGGTGGCGATATTCGTCAAGCAACCGTCGGACGCGGTGGTGGCCAAGGCCGTCCGCTCCGGGGCAGCGGTGGTGGCGGTGGAGCCCCAGGCCCGCTGCGAGCGGCTGTACCGTCTGGTCAACCACGTACTCGAGCACCACGGGGACCGGATCACCGATGACTCGGGCACCGATTTGTTCGGCCTGGCCCAGTCGCTGGCCGACCGTATCCACGGCATGGTCAGCATCGAGGACGCTCAGTCTCACGTACTCGCCTATTCGGCTTCCAGCGACGAGGCCGACGAGCTGCGCCGGCTCTCCATTCTGGGGCGTGCGGGTCCACCCGAGCATCTCAAGTGGATCGGCGAGTGGGGCATCTTCGATGCGCTTCGCTCCGGCAGCGAGGTGGTGCGCGTGGCCGAGCGCCCCGTACTAGGCCTGCGTCCGCGATTGGCCATCGGTATTCATCAGCCACCGGTCGCCGCACGGCGCCCACCGGTGTTCGCCGGATCCATCTGGGTTCAACAAGGCTCCCAGCCGCTGGCCGAGGACGCCGACGAAGTGCTGCGCGGCGCGGCGGTTCTGGGCGCCCGCATCATGACACGCCTGGCATCGCGCCCATCCACGCACGCCCGGCGAGTGCAGCAGCTACTGGGCCTAGCCGATCCTGACCCCACCGCGGCACCCGCGGACGTCACCGCCATCGCGCGCGAACTCGGTCTATCCGCTGACGGAAACGCCGCCCTGATCGGGTTCGACACCATCGAAGCCGACGACAACCAGTCCCGTCTCGCCGATGTACTAGCGCTGAGTGCAAGCGCATTTCGGCGTGACGCCCAAGTCGGCACCAATGGATCGCGCATCTACGTCGTGCTGCCGCAGACCGCGACCGCGCGTTCACTGACCTCCTGGGTTCGCGGCACCATCAGCGCGCTGCGCAGCGAGCTGGGGGTGGAGTTGCGGGCAACCATCGCCGCACCGGTTGCGGGCCTGGATGGACTTGCCTCGGCGCGTGTCGAAGTGGATCGCGTGCTGGACAGCGCCGAGCGCCACCCCATTTCGATCGGTCGGGTGACCTCACTGGCCGAAGCACGCACCACCGTGCTGCTTGACGAGATCGTCACCCTGGTCGGCAACGATGCACGGCTGATAGATCCCCGGATACCCGACCTGCGCGCCAAGGATCCAGTGCTGGCCGACACGTTGCGTGTCTATCTCGACAGCTTCGGCGATATCGGCCTAGCCGCGCAGTCACTGCAGGTACATCCCAACACCGTTCGCTACCGCATTCGGCGCGTCGAGAAGCTGTTGTCAACCTCCTTCGCCGATCCCGATGTACGGCTGGTCTTTTCGCTGGGCTTACGGGCTACCGACCGCTCCAGTTAGCCAACTGCGGTCGCATACAAGAGTAATCTTCAGCGTGAAACCAATTTTCGCCCTTGCCGCGAATTTGCCACGCGTTAGTCTTCCTTCGTGGCAGATAGCCCGTCGTCGTATCTGGTTCTAGCCTCCCAGCGCAGCGGCAGCACGCTGTTGGTCGAATCATTGCGCGCCACCGGCGTCGCCGGCGAGCCTCAGGAGTTCTTTCAGTATCTGCCCACCACCAGCCAGCCTCCACAGCCGCGCGAGTGGTTCGCCGGCGTCGAGGACGCCTCGATCCTGCGCCTGCTCGATCCGCTGGACGAAGGTAAGCCGGATCTGGCGCCGCCCGAAATCTGGCGTGACTACGTCCGCACCGTAGGGCGAACACCCAACGGGGTCTGGGGCGGCAAACTGATGTGGAATCAGACTCCCCTGCTGCTGAACCGGGCAAGGCAGCTCCCGAATCGATCGGGCGACGGGCGGTCGGCCGCGATCCGCGACGTGATCGGCGAGAACCCCCTCCTGGTCTATGTCTACCGTCCCGATGTGGTGTCGCAGGCAGTGTCGTTCTGGCGCGCGGTACAGACCGGAGTCTGGCGAGGCCACCCCGACCCGGCACGCGACGCTCGTGCCAGCTATCACGCCGGCGCGATCGCCCATGTGGTGAGCATGCTCCGCGCGCAGGAACAGGGTTGGCGAAGCTGGTTCGCCGAAGAGGGCATTGCACCGATGGAGATCTCCTACCCGGTGCTGTGGCGCAATGTAACCGAGCTGGTCGGCAACATCCTGGAAGCGTTGGGGCTCGACGCACGGCTGGCGCCCACCGCACCGCTGGTTCGACAAGCCAACGAACGTTCCGACGAGTGGGTGGACCGCTATCGCGCAGATGCCGAAAGAGCGGGCCTACCCACGTAGCCCCCGACATCAACCTTCAGCGGCCACCTCGGCCCCTGAGCGCGTCCGCAATTGATTAAGTACGGCAGCACATTTCACCCACACAATGGCGGGCGCTACCACCCCGACGCGGAGTTGCGGCACGACGCGGCCATCGTCGATCGCACCGTAGCCGCGCCCTGCCCGGAAAGCCACACCCACAGTCTGGACATACCGATGAAGTCAGCTGGAAGTCTGCTGTGCATCCCCCCGGTCGAGTTGTCGAAGCACCATAGCTCGGTTTAACTGTCAACCTATAGCTTCAAGGACGTTATAAAGGTGCGCCGGGGCGATTGCGGCGCATAACGGCGGTGGGGCTCGCCATAACCGCCCGTCGCGAAAGCGATGGCCAACGGTCCCTGCGGAACAGTCAATACGTGGCTGCCAATTGTGCAGCCACCTGTGACGCGGGGAAGGGGGCCTTGTGACCGTTGGTTTTTCATACTCGACTACGGTCGGCACCGCGTCGCACTTGCGCCGGCCCCCTCGCACAACTTCGGCTCGCACGACTTCGGCAAGCAGCTCGACTGCGGCGAATTCGGCCGCGCATATACTGCTGTCAAGCAATTCATGCAACTCCCGTGCGGGACAACGCCTGCCCACGTGCGCATTCCCCGGGTTCCCGTCGCTGAGACCGACGCCAACCCGCTGGACGCTCGATTGCCTTTCGGCGCGGCACAGCCCAAGGCAAGCACCCCGGCATCGCCGATCGCCGTCCACCATCAACCCGAAAGGTTCGCAGCCTATGGCGCGCTCGCGCATCACTGACTGGCATCCAGAAGACACGGTGGCCTGGGCAAACGGGAACTATGCGATTGCCCGCCGGAACCTGACCTGGTTAGTCCTCAATGCGCACATCGCCTTTTCGGTTTGGTACCTCTGGTCGGTGATGGTGCTGTTCATGCCGCAGTCCATCTACGGTTTCACCACCGGCGACAAGCTACTGCTGGACGCCACCGCATCATTGGTCGGAGCGCTGGTGCGCATCCCATATGCGATGACGGCCAACTGGTTTGGCGGAAGCACCTGGACCACAATCTCCTCACTTGTGCTGTTGATCCCCACCCTCGGAACCATCGTGCTGCTGGCTCACCCGGGCCTGCCGCTGTGGCCCTACCTCGTGTGTGCCGCGTTCACCGGTTTAGGGGGCGGCAACTATTCGGGTTCACTGGCCAAGGTCGACGGCCTTTTTCCGCAACGACTCAAGGGCTTTGTGCTCGGCTTGACCGGCGGCATGGCCAACCTCGGATCTGCCGCCGTCCAGATGGTCGGACTCGTTGTCCTGGCCACCGCGGGCCACGCGGCTCCCTATTGGGTATGCGCAATCTATTTGGTGCTGCTGACCATTGGCGGCATCGGTGCGGCATTGTTCATGGACGACGTGGTAGCCCACCGCACCGGTCTGTCGTTGAACAACCTGCGGTCGATTCTCACCGTGCCCGATTCGTGGACGATCTCGCTGCTCTACATGTGCGCGTCGGGCTCGTTCCTCGGCTTCACGTTCGCGTTCGGCCAGGTGCTGCAGCACAACTTCGCGGCAGCCGGGGAAACCCAGGCGCATGCGTCACTGCACGCCGCCCAAATCGCGTTCATCGGTCCCCTGTTGGGCTCACTGGCAAGGATCGTCGGGGGCAAGCTCAGCGATCGCTTTGGCGGTGGTCACGTCACTCTCACCGTCTTCTCTGCGGCGATCCTGGCCGGCGGATTCTTGGTCGGCGTCAGCATCTACGCCGACGCGGCGGAGGAGCGCGGCGATCCGGTGACCGGCTTCATGATGGCCGGATACATCGTGGGCTTTATCGCGCTGTTCATCGTCTGCGGAGCGGGCAAGGGCGCGGTGTACAAGCTGATTCCGTCGGTGTTCGAGGAACGCAGCCGCGGGCTGAGCCTGAACACTGCCCAACGCCACCACTGGGCACGAGTCCGGTCCGGAGCCCTGATCGGGTTCGCCGGTTCCTTCGGCGCGTTGGGCGGGGTCGGGATCAACATGGCACTGCGGCAGTCCTACGTCAGCACCGGCACGGAAACGCCCGCATTCTGGATCTTCTTCGCGTGTTATATCGGCGCGGCCATCCTGACCTGGGTGCGCTACGTGCGGCCGACGGAAACCGCCGCCGGTGCGGCGGGCCAGCCCGCTCCACTTCCGGCATCCGCACCCCAGCCGTCGGCAGAGTCGGCCGCCGAACCAACCGCGGCGGAGTCGATCACGACCTGAACTAGATCGTGGGGTGGCATATCCGATGCCGCCAAGCCGAGGAGGGGAATAACCACGCAATGGGAGGCATAGTGTACGAAGCAGTCAGTACGGCGTTGGCCGATAAACATCTTGAGCAGGTCACCGCCATCGCGGTCGAGGCCGGAAAGCTGACTCTCAAGTATCGCCAGAATCCGGAGGTGACCGAGAAAGGCCGATCACGGTGACGACACCTCACCGGTCACCCAGGGCTCCGAGAGGCCATCTTCCACGCGATTCTCAGGACGAATCTCGGGTGCACACATCACATGTTCGGCCGCGACCACGCCGGTGTCGGCGACTTCTACGACCCCTATGATGCACAGAATTTGCTCAAGCAACACCGGGACGAGCTATCGATCAAACCGGTATTCCTCCGGGAAAACTGGTACTGCCCGGGATGCATGGAAGTCACCAACTCCGCCCTGTGCGGCCATGATTCGAAGGCGCAGAGTTTCAGCGGCAGCGTCATTCGAAGCATCCTGACCGACGAAGTCAAACCGACGCAGCGAGTGATGCGCCACGAAGTGTTCGAAGTGGTGATGGACTGTGCGGCCAAGCACGGACAAGGTTCGCCCTTTGTCAGCGAAAGCTATCTGAACGACAGAATGCCGGTCTTCGAGCTGGAACAATTGGAGGAATTCGACGCATGAACAAAACCGCTGGAGCCATCAAGATCAATGTGTAGATCAACGACGAGCGGCTAGCAGCCCTAGAGCAGGCGGGGATGGCGCAATTGGCCGAGGAAGCATTTGCCGGCATGAAACTCCTGGCGATCTCCACCACGGAAGAGCAAAAAGATCTCATCCTGCAGCGGTATGGGTCGGCCAAGTACGACTCTGCGACCACCCGCTCTATCGAGTTGCTGCCAAAGCAGGCCAAGGACAAGTTGCTAAACCTGTCGATCACCATGCGGTCGACGGGTTCTGACGTCACGGGGCGCTTCCTCGAGGAGGCATAGCCTCCCACAGCCCCGTCGCCGGGTAACGCCGCGGCCCCGCCTCCATCTGGGGGCGGGGCCGCGGCCGTTACCGACGATCAGCGGACCAGACCCGCTGAATCAAGCGGTCTTGCAAACGAGTGGCCACCACATCATTGATCCAAACCGGTTCGGACGCGGGCTTTTACGTGACGGGAACCTCAGCCGCGGCCGGCAGTGGCGCAGCGGCTGGCAACAACACCCCGCGCGGACGCGCATACCGAACCCAGGTCAGTGCTGCGGCGGCGATGTAGCACAGCAAGAAGATCCAGAACGCGGGTGTCTCCGTGCCCGTACTCACGTAGGACTGGCGCAACACCAGGTTGATCGCCATTGCCCCCAGCGCCCCGAGGGAGCCGGCGAATCCGATCAGCGCACCCGACATCACGCGCTCCCAGTGGCGGCGTTGAGCCCCGTCGAGATTCAGCGAACGACTGCGCTCCCGAAACACCGAGGGGATCAACTTGAAGACCGACCCCTTGCCGACGCCGCAGAAGATGAACAGCGCGATGAAGCCACAGATGTAGCCGATCATTGTGGTGCCCGTCACCTGGCCGTTGGGGCCACGGGTGAGATCGTCGTGGGTGCTGACCGCGACCAGGAATCCGCCGGCCACGATCATCGCCGCCAACGCCGCGAAGGTGACACGACCACCTCCTACCCGGTCCCCCAGCCTGCCGCCGAAGATGCGCGACAACGACCCGAGCAGCGGCCCGATGAACGCGATCTCTGCGGCATGCAGCGAGGCTTGCGCATGGGATTCTCCAGCGGCAGCGAAGTTGTGCTGAAGCCCCTGGCCGAAAGCGAACGCGAAACCCAAGAACGAACCCGAACAGCACAAATAGAGCAGCGCGATGCCCCATGAATCGGGCACCTTGAGTACCGAGCGGACGTGGGCTAACTCGATGACGTGGGTCAGATTGTCCATGAACATCGCCGCACCCAGTCCGGCGATGGCAAGCAGTACCAGGTAGACCGCACACACCAGATACGGAGCTTCGTGCCCGGCGGTGGCCAAGACCACAAGGCCCACCGCCTGAATGGCCGCCGACCCCAGGTTGGACAAGCCACCGGTAAGCCCCAAGGCGAACCCCTTCAGACGCTGAGGGTAGAACGCTTCAGCGTGCGATAGCGAGGCGGCATAGTTGCCACCCCCCAGGCCGGTAAGCGCCGCACACACCAGATACGGCCACAACGGCAGACCCGGGTTGGCCAGTAGCACTACCGCCCCGATGGTGGGGATGAACAACACGGCTGACGAGAACACAGCCCAGCTGCGGCCACCGAATCTCGTGGTTGCCATCGCATAGGGAATACGCACCAGCGCTCCGACCAACGTGGCTGTGGCGCCCAGCAGCAGCTTGTCCCCGGTCGAGAAACCGTAGACCGACTGCGGCATGAACAGCATCATGACCGACCACAGATACCAGATCGAGAAGCCCACATGTGCGGTCACGTTGGCCCAGATGAGATTTCGCCTAGCGATGACACTATTGCCGGCATTCCAGGCCGATACGTCCTCAGGATCCCAATCTGCGATGCGATGGGTAGGCGCCATGCGGTAGTTACCTTTCACAGACGACGTCGGGTGAATCATCGAATCACTACTAGTTGCCCGGGAGTCCAACGCAGGGCGTATCGGGGAGTCGGTCTCTTCATCGAAAACCGCTGGAGTTGTTGCCATTTCGCTACCACACCGGGCTTGCCCGCACACAGCGCGTGGAGATGTACCGACACGAGGGCTGTTCTTGGACCGCCGGATGCCGCTTCGGGCGCGTCCAAGCATACCGGGCCGTCGCCGCGGGGAGTCCCGCCGATGATCCGGCCGCGCCCGAGGCCGGCCTAAACAACCCGTCAGCACATGTTGACGAAAACTGTAAGAACACTTGCCATCCTCCGCGTCACATGTCGCCCGCATGTTTGGCAAGCCGAATATTGATCTGTTCCGCAGGGACCGTTGGCCGTCGATAATCGACGCGCGGTTATGGCGAGCCCCACCGCCATCTTGGGTCGAAAAAAGATTGCTAGCTGGTCCAACTAGTCAAACCGAATTCGGGGCGCTCAACAACTCGATACGGCGCATGCACAGGAGATTTCCAGCAGACTGGATCGGTACATCCAGCGACCGTATGCACCCGCTCACACCCTGATTCTCCGAGAGGCCGCCGGGCCAATTCATGGCCAGATATTATTGACCTCCCAGCCCGAGTTCTGTTCTCCTGCACGAGTCCGGATTCCAACGCCGGCGCGCCAGACTCCGGGGCCGGAAGCACGACACAAGCCCACGACGTAGCGCGAGAAGATGTCCAAGGCGCCCAGACGTAGATGGTAGCTCCACTTCGCTGAGCCAAGTAGTTCCGTATGTCACACGACCACAACGCAATCGGGGCTCCGGTCGGCAGATTCCGAAATAACTGGCCGGGTGGACGGCTTGAGCGCGGCGCTCCTCGGCCGGGGCCAGGTCGGTGAACCACGGGTTGGCATCGCCATTAGGGCAGGACCAGCCGTTGGTTTAGCTGGGGCCCCAGGTGGTGGGCAGCATCGGCAGTTGTGGGTCTCCGCCGTGATGGCTGGGTTCGAGAACCGCTATCCCGGCTGGGGATTGAAGAGACTCCGTAGGGGAGGTTCCCGCGAAGCCCAGTGTCCGCACCTGGTGTTCACCGAACATCGCCGCAGCTACCGGGCTTAGCGATGCGGCAGCTGGCGCCGATGTCAGCAGGGTTTCCGGCATGGTGCCCGACGGTCGATTGCCCGTCGGTTCCATTGCAAAAGGCTGATTCGCCGACGAGGCTGTCGCGGTATGTGCAGCAACGGGGGCGGCACTCGCTGTTGCCAGTCCCGCGTTGGCGGGCCCGGTGGGCAAAGTTGCTGGCTGCGCGTACAAGCTTGGCAGCAATGGGAGGTTTCGGGCGATATCAATATCGAACGCAGCCGATAAGCCGCGCTCAGTGCCGGTCAACGCCACAGCCGTGGCAATCCCCGACGCAAGAAACACCGCCGAAACCGGTGGCGCTAAAACCGCGGACAGTGCCGCTAAAACCGCGATCAAAGGAGAGAGCAGCACGGCAAGCGCGACGGACAACGCTATCAGCCAAGCCAGTATCTGAACCAAAATGGGAAAGGCTGTGAGAATGTCCAAGACAAGCGCAACCGGAAGCAGAAAGATTGCACCCACGGCCAGCAGGGCAAGCACCAGGGCCGGCAGAAATTGTCCCGCCAGAAGGAGGGCGAGAAGTTCGCCAGGAACTTGCAAGAGCAGCAGAATGCCATCCCAAAAAAGCGAGAGTATGCCGGGTTGGCCGGTCGCCGCCAGAGCGCTGGTTGTGCCGATCTGGGCTTTGAGTATGGGCGGGGCTGGTGTGGTGTGGGGCATCGAGGCCAGTGTCGTGCCCGAGACGACGGATCCACATCCGCACGTAGTCGGCTTCGTTGACCGCGATGGGGATGGTGTTAAGCCCAAAGAAATTGGTCGCTAACAGCGCCGTGTGGGTGGTGTGGTTGATGGCCAGCTCCGCCAGTGTCGGCATCGCAGCCAGCGCACTGGTGTAGGCCCCGGCCGCCACCTCGTGCTCGGCCGCCGTCGCCGCGTAGTCGGCGCTGGTGGTGGTCAACCACGCCAAATGCGGCGCGTGCGCATCGACATAGCTCTGCGCGCTTGTGCCTTCCCACGCGGCGGCCGCTCCACCCAGCAAGGTGGTGAGCTCCTCTGCTACCGAGGCGTGTTCGGCAGAAAGTGCCGTCCATGCCGTCGCGGCCTCATACAATGGGCCGGGGCCCGGGCCCGCGCTCAACAACGCCGAATGCACCTCCGGCGGCGAAGCCATCCAAACAGACGCCGCCATCAAAGCCCTCCTGGAACTACTCGTCGTCGCATCTCTACACCCAACGCAGGACCCGTGATTCGGTCCAGCAACGCCGCAGAGACCATTTACTCAAGCGATACGCGCCCCGCCTCCGCATCTACATCGGCTGGTGCTCAAATGATCGTCGCCGTCGACCCCTAACCGATCGGCCGGCACGGCCGGCGACATCATTCTCATTGCGTCCAGCTTGACCAGCGCCATCCATTCCTGTGCCTTGCAACGTTATTCATGTGCCGTTCGACACCACGCCAGGACCATCGGCGATACCAATCACCCGCGAAGCACCTCTCGCGCCTGCACCGATCAGCGTTGGCCCGAAAGCTTCACGACACTTCCAGCGTGGACGTTACCTAAGCCATCCGGAGCCGGCGCAAGCCTTCCTGGGCAAACGCTATTCACTCATAGATTTTTCATAACGCCTGTATCACCCACGTCCGAGTGATCATGACCAAAAGCGAGTCTGGCGAGTCCCCGTTTACCGATTCCAGCCCACTTTTGAGGCGGCCGGATGTAGACCATCCCGGTCCTATTCGCACAGAAGTGTTGTAAGCCTTGGGAAACCAACTCCGGTCCGTTGTACCGAGGACACCCGGCCCACTTGCATGCAGAGACGACCTTGACCTACAGACTCGATATCGCCGATTCAGCCGTAGCAGTGGCTAACGGTAGGTAGAACACGCCGGCCGTTGCTGCGACCGACGGCGCCTACGGTGGCACGAGCACCGACAACGACCCGAGCAGCGGCCCGATGAACGCGATCTCTGCGGCATGCAGCGAGGCTTGCGCATGGGATTCTCCCGCGGCAGCGAAGTTGTGCCCAAGCACCTCGCCGAAAGCGAACGCGAAACCCAAGAACGAACCCGAACAGCACAAATAGAGCAGCGCGATGCCCCACGAATCGGGCACCTCGAGTACCGAGCGGACGTGGGCTAACTCGATGACGTGGGTCAGGTTGTCCATGAACAGCGCCGCACCCAGTCCGGCGATGGCAAGCAGTACCAGGTAGACCGCACACACCAGATACGGAGCTTCGTGCCCGACCCGCTCACGCCCGGATTCCAACGCCGCCGTGCCAGACTCCGGGGCCCGAAGCGCCGGCGGCCTGCCTGGGCGAACTGGTGCAATCTGCTGGAAATCTCCTGTGCATAGCAATCTTCGAGTTGTCGGGCACCAGGAGTTCGGTTTGACTGATTAACAGACGGTGAAATCGCGTTGAGTAAAAATCGACGTGCAATGGCGGTGGGGCTCGCCATAACTGCGGTCATCGACGGCCAACGGTCCTGCGGAACAGTTCGGTTTCCGGCTGCGCAATTGCGCCGCCGGACGTGACGCGGAGGATGCCAAATGATCGTTGAGTTTTCGTCGACATGCATCAAGACGGCTGGGTCCACGCCGCCCGCATTGTCGAGATGTCATGCCATCGAGTCGGCCGGTAAAGCGCGCTGATCGCGTATTCGTCTGATGCGTGGTGAAACTCGCTGCATTCAGAACACGAAAACCACTGACGTGGCGATCGAGCACCCGGATCGCAGGGGCATTCGGTCCCGGTCTCCAAGAGCCGACGAGTAGGGGGCAAACTAATGCTGGATTACGGGGCCCTGCCGCCAGAAATCAACTCAGCCAGGATGTATTCGGGGCCGGGTTCGACACCCTTGATGGCGGCCGCCGCGGCATGGGATGTGCTGGCCAATGGCCTGGATTCCGTTTCCCGCGGCTACGCGTCGGAGATCACCCGATTGCACGGCGAAAGCTGGTCTGGCGGTGCCGCTGTTGCGATGACCAACGCGGTCACCCCCTACGTGTCGTGGATGACCGCCGCAGGGGTCCAGGCCGAGGAAACCGCCCCTAGGGCTCGTACGGCGGCCGCCGCTTACGAATCCGCTTTCGCGGCGACGGTGCCACCAACACTTGTCACGGCCAACCGCGCCGAATTGGCCGGGCTGATTCTCACCAACCTCTTCGGTCAGAACAGCGCCAGGCTCGCCGAAACCGAAGCGGCCTACCAGGAAATGTGGGCTCAAGATGCCGCCGCCATGTACGGCTACGCTTCATCGTCCTCGGCAGCGACCCTGCTGACGCAATTCACCCAGCCGCCAACTACGACCGTGCCCGCCGGCCAAACCGCCCAGGCCGCAGCGGTGGACCAGGCCGCCGGCGCTTCAGCCCCCGGAAACGTGCAGGCGGTGCTGTCCCAGCTGATGTCGGGCGTGCCCCAACAATTGCAGAGCCTCGCCCAAGCCGGATCTTCAAGTTCAGCCGCATCCTCAGCGTCCACACCCGTGCTCAGCGCCTTCAGCGCCTTCAACACCCTCACCGGCCCCGCTAGTTTGGCCTCGAACTTCAGCCGAACCAGCACCTCGGCACTGAGCGGCTACAGCGGCATCTACCGGTCGGCTATCCAGGCGAGTCACGATGCCGCCAAGGCGGCCACCTCGGCAGTCAGTACCGAGGCGGCACGGGCAGGTTGGAGCGGCTCCGGTGGCCCGGTGCTGGCGAGCGCGGGCACCTCAACAACGTTGGGCAAATTGTCGGTTCCGCAGAGCTGGGCGGCGACAAACCCGGCGGCCTCGGCCATTGCCGACCCGCACTGGCTCTCGGACGCCGAACTCGACAGCGGCCCATCGTGGCAGGAGATCCCGGCGACGAACATGTGGAATGACGTGCCGCCCGCGGGCGCCGGCGCGACAGCATCGGTGCTGCGCCCGACGGTAAACAACATGCTGCGGGTCGGGGCGCGCCAATTCAAGATGCCTCGTCCTTCCCTAGGCGGCTAGCCCCCGGCCCCTGAGCTCTAAGCGATCGCCGCGACCGCGGCCCGCGGATTCGACCGGCCGACCGTTGAGAAAGGAACGCCGATGTCGGATTTCGGGGCGCTACCGCCCGAGATCAACTCGGCCAGGATGTATTCCGGTCCGGGATCCGGACCGTTGCTGGCGGCCGCATCCGCCTGGGACGCAGTCGCCGCTCAACTGGAGCTCTACGCGTCCGGCACTTCTTCGGTACTGGCCGAACTACTGGGCCAGACTTGTTCCGGTGCAACAGCATTGATGGTCGCCGCCGCGGTGATGCCGCACGTGGCGTGGGCGACGACGATGGCCGCACAGGCTGAGCAAACCGCCAGTCAGGCTCGCGGGGCCGCGGTGGCGTTCGAAATGGCCTTCACCGCTACCGTTCCCCCGCCGATCGTCTCCGCCAACCGAATTCAGTTGGCGACACTGATCGCAACCAATTTTTTCGGGCAGAACACGCCGGCCATCGCTGCGACCGAGGCCGCCTACGCCGAAATGTGGGCCCAAGACGCCGCCACCATGTGGTGGGTACGCCGCATCCTGTTCGGCCGCAACCATATTGACTCCATTTGGCCGGCCGCCGCGGATCACGTCCGACGGCGGACAGTCCGGCCAGGCGACCGCGGTAGCCCAGGCCTCAGATCTCGTCCCGGGGCAAGCACGGGCAGCGCTGATCTCCGCTGTGCCGCAACAATTGCAGGCCCTGGCGTCCGGGTACTCCGCGAATGCGACCAACACAACCAGCGCGACAGCAGCGAGTCCGACGTCTGTTTCATCGGTCGTGTCCCCATTGGCATCTGCACCGCTCACGGCACTCGACAACGTCAACACTCTGACCGGCCCTGCGAACCTCGCCGCCGCCTTCAGCCGTACCACTACCTCGGCGATGAGCGCCGGCACCGGGCTGTACCGAACGGACCTGCAGACCGGCCCCACCGGGGTACGGCCGGGCACAGCTGGACTCCGACCGGTGGGCGCGGCCAATCTTGGCGGCACCGTGTTGGCAAAATTCGGCGAAGCGGTGCCGGTCGGCAAATTGTCGGTTCCGCAGAGCTGGGCAACGGCTAGTCCGATCGCTGACCCGACAAATACGCCACTGGCCCGGCCGGAAATAAACCCCCAGGGCTCCGGCGTTGTTGATTAGCAGGCTTGTGAGCTGGGTTGATGATCTTTGGTGCCGCGCTATTGGGGCCGGAGTGTAGGCACGGGCTATCTGGAGAACGATCGAGTTGGTTACTGTTCGTCGTTGGTCTGGAGTTGCCCGTGCCTACCGTTTCAGTATTGCCTGTGTCGTCGGTTCCAGAGGTGTTCGACCGCTGGAGTCCTGGTGAGCGTAGCGAGCTCATCGGATCGGAGTTTCTCGATGTGTTGGCCTCGGTGCCAGACCCGAGGGACCCACGCGGTCGGAGGTATTCGCTGATGGCTTTGTTGGCGATCGCGGTTCTGGCCACTGCCGCGGGGATGTGCGGCTATGCTGGTTTTGCCACATGGGCGGCCACCGCTCCCGATGATGTGTTGGCCTAATTAGGGGTCCGGTTCCGGCGGCCCAGTGAGAAGACCTTCCGCGCTGTTTTGTCTCGGCTAGACCCCGCCGACCTCAACGCCAGGATGGGCAGTTACTTCACTGCACACGTGGCCAGCAGCGACCCCAGTGGATTGGTGCCGATCGCGTTGGACGGCAAGATGCTGCGTGGTGCTTTACGCGCCAAAGCGACAGCCACGCATCTCGTGTCGGTGTTCGCCCACCGTGCCCGATTGGTGCTCGGTCAACTCGCTGTCGCCGAGAAAAGCAATGAAATTCCCTGCGTACGTGCCCTGCTCACGCTGCTGCCGGGTAGCTTGCGGTGGCTGGTCACCGTGGATGCGATGCATACCCAGGTCGTCACCGCGAAGTTGATCTGCGCCACCTTGAAGTCGCACTACCTGATGATCGTCAAGTCCAACCAAGCCAAAATACTTGCGCGTATCACCGCGCTGCCCTGGGCCGAGGTGCCCGCAGCCGCTACCGACGACTCCCGCGGCCACGGCCGTGTCGAGACCCGCACCCTGCAAATCATCACCGCTGCACGAGGAATCGGCTTCCCCTACGCAAAACAAATCATCCGGATCACTCGTGAACGCTTGATCACCGCCACCGACCAGCGCAGCGTGGAGGTGGTCTATGCCATCTGCAGCCTGCCGTTCGAGCACGCCCGCCCTACCGCGATCATGACCTGGATGCGTCAACACTGGGGAATCGAGAACAGCCTGCACTGGATACGCGACGTCACCTTCGACGAAGACCGTCAAAGGGCACATACCGGAAACGGCGCACAGGTCCTAGCAACGCTACGCAACACCGCGATCAATCTGCACCGCCTCAACGGCGCCGACAACATCGCCGAAGCCTGCCGGATCACCGCTTTGACCGCCAACCGCCGCCTAGACCTCCTCAATCCACAATTCCCCAGCTCACAAGCCTGCTAATCAACAACGCCGGAGCCCTGAATAAACCCCCAAGCTGCGACAATGACGGCCGATAATCCGGGGGCAAATATCTTGGGTGCCGCGCCAACGGCAGGCTCGCAAAGTCGAATGGACAGCGTGGTGCTGCGCAACGGGCGCCGCGCATTCAGGATGCCCCGTCCCGCCTTCGGCGGTTAGCGGCCGAGATCTGCTGCCCTCGCGGGAGCACCACACCCGCTGGACACTGGCCGACTGCCCGAAAGTAGCTTCTAAACATAATGATTCGGCAGTCCACATGGTTCGCGGGCACTGTCAATCGGCCGCCTATTGGGTACCAGCGCTGGCCGAACGGACCAGCGGCAACCACCAGGCACCGGCGCGCATCCGGGACGTGACGATCATCCTGAACCCTAAGTTGAGCAGCTATGAATACAATGAATGAATTGACAACATTCAACGAAAAAATCATCATGTGACAAATTAATTAGACTGAAAAACTTTGGTCATATGAATTTTCCGTTAATGGCAGTGCGGACGTCTTGATTGTGGATAAGCTGCAGCAGTCCGGGCCATCAAGACACTCGGGGGCTGGCTCGAACAGACAAACGTTTGCGGAGGTGTTGGATGTCTTTCGTATTCGCAGTGCCAGAAACTATGGCGGCGGTGACCTCGGAATTGGCGACCATTGGGTCAAACCTCGAGATGGCCAACGCGGCGGCGGCCCTGCCCACGACCGGCCTGCTGGCAGCCGGCGCCGACGAAGTGTCAGCCGCCATCGCGGCGCTGTTCGACGAGCATGCCCTGGGGTATCAGACAATCAGCGCGCAGGCTTCGGCCTTCCATGCCCGGTTCATGTCGGCGCTCAACACCGGGGCCGGGGCGTATGCGGCCGCCGAGGCCGCCAATTCATCTCCATTGCAGGCCCTACAAGACCTGACGCTCAACGCGATCAATGCGCCCGCGCAGTCGCTGTTCGGCCGGCCGCTGATCGGTGACGGCGCCAACGCCACGACGCCGGGCGGTAACGGTGGTGCCGGCGGAATCCTGTGGGGTAACGGCGGGGCCTGCGCGACCGGGGCCGCCGGGCAGACCGGCGGCAATGGCGGCGCCGCCGGGTTTATCGGCAACGGTGGGGCCGGTGGGGCCGGCGGCGCGGGTGCCACCGGCGGCGTCGGCGGATCCGGCGGGATGCTGTTCGGCAATGGTGGTGCGGGCGGAAACGGCGGGACCGCGATGGTGGTCGGCGGCACCGGCGGCAACGGCGGGGCGGGCGGCAGCGCCGGACTGTTCGGCGCCGGTGGCGCCGGCGGGCAGGGCGGACAGGGTGCACAAGGTCCCGACGCCGTCAATCCCGGCCCGGTATCCCCGACCGGTCAGGCAACCTCGGGCACGGGCGGCGAGGTAGGAGAAAACGGCGGTCCGGGTGATTCAAGCACCGTGACCGGGGTAGAGGGCGGCGACGGCGGCTCCGGCGGCCAGGGCAGCCCCGGCACATCGACGGCATCGGGAGGTACCGGCGGCGACGGTGCCCTCGCCGGAGACGGCGGCCCCGGCGCGCTCGGCGGCACCGGCGGCGGTGGCGGCAATGGCGGCGCCGGTGCCAACAACTTTTCGGGTGGGTCCGCAACATCGGGGGGCGCCGGCGGTGACGGCAATAACGGTGGCGCCGGCGGCGACGGCGGCGCCGGTGCGGTGGGCGGTACCGGCGGCAACGGCGGCAAAGGCGGCGACAGCGGTAGTGGTGGCTTCTTCACTCCCAGCCCCGGCACTGGCGGTGCCGGCGGCGACGGTGGCCATGGCGGTTCCGGCAGCAACGGGCAAGCGGGCGGTAGCGGTGGCCAGGGCGGAGCCGGCGGGAACGGCGGACTGCTGGCCGGCGATGGCGGCGCCGGCGGCGCCGGCGGCCTGGGCGGCCAAGGCGGAGCGGCCGCAGCTGGTGCCAATGGCGGCGTAGCGGGCAACGGCGGCAACGGCGGCCACGGCCCATTCGGCGAGAAGATTCCCGCGGGAGGTAGCGGCGGCGATGGCGGCACCGGGGGCATCGGCGGTGACGGCGGGCTGGGTGGTGACGGTGGCGCCGGCGGACAGGGCGGTGCAGGCGGCCGCGCCGGTCTGCTGGCCGGTCTTGGCGGCGCCGGCGGCGACGGCGGCCTCGGTGGGACCGGCGGGGTGGGCGGCGACGGCGCACAAGACGGCCTCGGCGGCAACGGCGGCGTGCGCAACAGCGACAACCTGTCCTACGACGGCATTATTGGCAACGGCGGAGTCGGCGGCCACGGTGGAGTCGGCGGCCACGGTGGCGATGGCGGCGCCGGCGGCGAGGGCGGTTCGGGCAGCCTGCTAGGCGCCGCCGGTAGCGCTGGCAGCAACGCCGCCGGGGGCTCCGGCGGAACTGGTGGCCTGCGCGGGCAGGGGGGTGACCCCGGATCGAGCGGGCGTGCGGGCACCGGAAGTGCGGGCGCCGACGGCATGAACGGGACCGACGGGGAACCCGGTGATCCCGGCGGCATGGCCTGATACCTGCCGAGCGCGCACCCCGCATAGTGGTTGATCAGGGTGCCGATGCCCGCAGTCGCGGGCTCGGGACCGCTGGGCGCCCGAACCAGGCGGTAAGCGCATCGAAGAGTCCACGGTCGGTGAGGTCATCTCCTACCCAGGCGACATACCCGTCGGGTCGAATCAACACCGCATCCGGAGCAGCGATCGCGCCTAGTACCGGAAGCTCCCAGACACCAGCATATTTCGCGTCAATCGGCAGGACTCGATGCTGCCATCCCGCGATGTCGAAGCGGCCGGGCTCAGCGAGGTTGAGCAGCACCGGCCGGGCCGCATGCAGGTAGGTGAAGACCCGCCGCGGGCCATCGGAGGTAGCCAGGTCCAGATCGGGCATGCGGCGACCGAGTAGCGGGTGTCCCCCACCGAGGTCATAACGAATGTCTAGCCCGGACATCATCGCGGCAAACCTTTTTCGCGGCTCCTCCATCATGAGGAGCTCGGAAATGGTGTCGCTCAACGCTTTTTTGCGGTCGTCCATACGACGCAGCGCGACTTGGGCCATCGTGGTGCGTAGCACGCGGGCGACGATCGGATGGCGTTCGGCATGGTAGGTGTCGAGAAGGCTTTCCGGCGACCTGCGATTGACCACTTGGGCCAGCTTCCATCTCAAATTCACCGCATCCTGGACGCCCGTGTTGAGGCCCTGCCCGCCGACTGGATCATGCACGTGTGCGGCATCGCCGGCGATCAGGACGCGTCCCTGTCGGTACGTCGCGGCCTGCCGCGTCAGATCGGTGAATCTGGAAATCCAAGTGGGACTGTGAATCCCGTAGTCGGTGCCGTACACGGCGGTGAGCGCCGCGCTGAGATCGCCCAGGCTGGGTTCCCCGCCGGCATCGAGCTGCCGCTCGGTCACCACCACCCGTAGCGGACCACCGTCCGGCAACCTGGTGAAGCCGTGGACGCCGAGGGCGTCGTGGCGGACCGGGCCGAGGTTCGGGCCCGATTCGGACCCGACTGCCACCTCGACTTCGGCGATCAGCGCGCTCGTTGTCGGATCCCAGCCAGGGAAGTCGATACCAACCGCCCTGCGGACCAGGCTACGTCCTCCGTCGCACCCCACGACGTATTCCGCACGCAATGGCGGGCCATCAGACAGCGTGATGTCGACTCCGTTGTCGTCCTGGGTGATATCAGTGACTTCACATCCGCGATAGATCCGAACCCGCAGCTCGGCAACCCATTCGGCCAGGGCTCCGGCGTTGTTGATTAGCAGGCTTGTGAGCTGGGGAATTGTGGATTGAGGAGGTCTAGGCGGCGGTTGGCGGTCAAAGCGGTGATCCGGCAGGCTTCGGCGATGTTGTCGGCGCCGTTGAGGCGGTGCAGATTGATCGCGGTGTTGCGTAGCGTTGCTAGGACCTGTGCGCCGTTTCCGGTATGTGCCCTTTGATGGTCTTCGTCGAAGGTGACGTCGCGTATCCAGTGCAGGCTGTTCTCGATTCCCCAGTGTTGACGCATCCAGGTCATGATCGCGGTAGGGCGGGCGTGCTCGAACGGCAGGCTGTAGATGGCATAGACCACCTCCACGGTGCGCTGGTCGGTGGCGGTGATCAAGCGTTCACGAGTGATCCGGATGATTTGTTTTGCGTAGGGGAAGCCGATTCCTCGTGCAGCGGTGATGATTTGCAGGGTGCGGGTCTCGACACGGCCGTGGCCGCGGGAGTCGTCGGTAGCGGCTGTGGGCACCTCGGCCCAGGGCAGCGCGGTGATACGCGCAAGTATTTTGGCTTGGTTGGACTTGACGATCATCAGGTAGTGCGACTTCAAGGTGGCGCAGATCAACTTCGCGGTGACGACCTGGGTATGCATCGCATCCACGGTGACCAGCCACCGCAAGCTACCCGGCAGCAGCGTGAGCAGGGCACGTACGCAGGGAATTTCATTGCTTTTCTCGGCGACAGCGAGTTGACCGAGCACCAATCGGGCACGGTGGGCGAACACCGACACGAGATGCGTGGCTGTCGCTTTGGCGCGTAAAGGCACCACGCAGCATCTTGCCGTCCAACGCGATCGGCACCAATCCACTGGGGTCGCTGCTGGCCACGTGTGCAGTGAAGTAACTGCCCATCCTGGCGTTGAGGTCGGCGGGGTCTAGCCGAGACAAAACAGCGCGGAAGGTCTTCTCACTGGGCCGCCGGAACCGGACCCCTAATTAGGCCAACACATCATCGGGAGCGGTGGCCGCCCATGTGGCAAAACCAGCATAGCCGCACATCCCCGCGGCAGTGGCCAGAACCGCGATCGCCAACAAAGCCATCAGCGAATACCTCCGACCGCGTGGGTCCCTCGGGTCTGGCACCGAGGCCAACACATCGAGAAACTCCGATCCGATGAGCTCGCTACGCTCACCAGGACTCCAGCGGTCGAACACCTCTGGAACCGACGACACAGGCAATACTGAAACGGTAGGCACGGGCAACTCCAGACCAACGACGAACAGTAACCAACTCGATCGTTCTCCAGATAGCCCGTGCCTACACTCCGGCCCCAATAGCGCGGCACCAAAGATCATCAACCCAGCTCACAAGCCTGCTAATCAACAACGCCGGAGCCCTGCCCATTCGGCGAGGATCCGCTCAATGCGGTTTTGCCACAACGCCAGGCCATAGTTGTGTCGGGTGGGAAAGTCGCTGATGTCCAACGGGATTGCGGCAAATCGGGCGACCTGCGTGGCAGTACCTTGCGCGAGGAACCGGTCGGCGATGCCGCGCTGATCAAGAACCTCGATGGTGCGTGAATGCAGGCCGCCGGCACGCGAGCCAACCAGATCCTGGCTGACCCGTCGCTCGACGACGGCAACGTCAACCCCTGCCAACGCCAACTCACCTGCCAACATCAGCCCTGTCGGTCCTGCACCGACAACCACCACCGCATGGTCAGCCATCGGTTCGAGCCCGTTTCGCGATCGATCCGGCGACGACGGCTTTGGCATTTCGCAACCCCCAATTCCCACAGATCCCGGTCTTGGCCAGCGATTTTGCGCCCCACCCCCGGTCTTGCCGCAAGCCCCCAGTGCCCTATAAATTGAGAGTGGGGGGCAACTAGGGCTTGCCACTTTCCCTTGCCGTCAGTCGCGTCCAGCGGGTCATCGGGTAGCGGTGCCAACAAATGGGCGGGCCCGGGAGCGTCTCCACGGCCGGCGGTCGCCACGATGCGTGCCGATTGCCAGTGACCCGCACACACCGCTGGCTAGGGTGGGCTCTCGTGGAGCCGCGCCAGGATCTTGAATCGAGGAGCTTCGCCGGTACCTGGCGGGTCTATCAGCAGCAAGCGTTGGACGCGTTTGACGCTGACGTCGCCAGCGGGGACAACCGGTGCTATCTGGTCCTGCCGCCAGGTGCCGGGAAGACAATGATCGGACTGGAAGCGGCGCGCCGGCTGGGCCGGCGCACCCTGGTGTTGGTGCCCAACACGGCGGTACAGGCACAGTGGGCCGCCACCTGGGATGGACGCTTTCCCTCGACGGACCCGTCCGCGGCCAGGTGTGGAACCGAGCGCGACCTGGCGTCGGCGATGAACGTGCTGACCTACCAGTCCCTTGCGGTCATCGACGACGAAACGGATTCGGCCGTCCGGCGAGAAGTGCTGCGCAGCCGTGACCAGCAGGCCTTATTGGAGCTGTTGCACCCGAACGGCAGGGCGTTGATCGAGCGGGCGGCAACGTTGGGCCCTTGGACGCTGGTGCTCGACGAATGCCATCACCTGCTGGCCACTTGGGGTGCGCTTGTCGCCGCGCTCGGGTCGGTCCTGGGCCCGCAAACCGCACTGATCGGGCTCACCGCAACCCCGGTAACAGAACTCACCGCCTGGCAGCACACCTTGCATGACGAGTTATTCGGCGCCGCCGACTTCGCGGTTCCAACACCCGCTCTGGTCAAGGAGGGCGACCTCGCGCCCTATCAGGAGCTGATCTATCTCACCGAACCGACGCCGGAGGAACAGGCCTGGGTGGCAACCCATCGGGCTCGCTTCGCCGAGCTCATGCTGGCACTCATCGACCAACAGGTGGGCAGCATGTCGCTGGCCTCCTGGCTGCGTACCCGGATCGTGGACAGATCAACACGTGACGGCAATCAGATCGCCTGGTCGACGTTCGAACGCGCCGAGCCCGATCTCGCCTGCAGCGGTCTGCGCTTCGCCTACGACGGTCTGATTCCCTTGCCCGACGGTGCCCGCCTGCGCGAACAACACCGGGTTCCCCCCGATGCCCAAGATTGGGTCATTGCCTTGACCGACTTCAGCGTCGGGCACCTGCAGCAAAGCGACGATCCACGCGACGCGCAGGCACTTGCCGCGATCAAGCGGGTGCTACCCGGCTTGGGCTACCGGCTGACCAGTCGCGGCGTACGAGTGGCCACCTCCCCGGTAGATCGGGTGTGCGCACTGTCGGAGTCGAAGATCGCCGCCACCACACACATCCTCGACACCGAAGACGCCGTCCTGGGATCGGGACTGCGGGCGCTGGTGTTGTGCGACTTCGAATCGATGTCAGGCACCCTCCCGACGTCGCTGAAGGGTGCGCCGCTGAGCAACCAGTCGGGTTCGGCCCAGCTGGTCACCGCCATGCTCGCGGCGTCCGACAGCCGGCGGAACAGCCCCCTCAACGCGCTTTTGGTGACCGGCCAAACCTTCGCCTGCCCGGCCGCGATCGCAACACAGCTGGTCGACTTCTGCGCCGAGCGCGGCCTGCTCGTGACCGCCGAGCCACTCGACACCCAACCCGCCCTGCGGACGCTGCGCGGTGGCGGCACCTTCACGCCCCGAACCTGGGTGGCGCTGGCTACCGAATACTTCCTGGCCGGACATTCCCGCGTCATGATCGGCACCCGCGCGCTGCTCGGAGAGGGATGGGATTGCGCGGCGGTCAACGTCAACATCGACCTGACGAGTGCAACCACCCAAGCTGCGATCACGCAGATGCGGGGCCGGGCAATTCGCAAGGACCCCAACGACGCTCAGAAAGTCGCCAACAACTGGTCGGTCTGCTGCTTCACCACCGAACATCCGCGGGGAGGCCGACTACCTGCGGCTGGTCCGCAAGCACGACGGGCACTACGCGGCCAGCCCACAGGGGCTCATCGAATCCGGGGTAACGCATTGCGACCCGGCGCTGTCCCCATACAGTCCACCGGCCGCCGATGCCCAGGCCATCACCGCGCGCGCCCTGCAACGCGCCAGCCAACGGGCCGAAGCGAGGACCTGGTGGCGGATCGGCGAGCCCTATGAAGGTATCGATGTCGCGACCATCCGAGTAAGAGCCGCGCACCCGTTTGGCGTCGCCGCACCCCGCATCGCGGCCTCGGCATTGACCCCGCCGGTACCGGGTCACCCCAGTCCGGCGCGGTTTGCCAGGGGTGCGCTTGCCGGCGTCTCGGCCATCGGTGCCAGTGCCGGCGCCGCCGTCACCGCGGTCAACTTCGGTCCGCTGGCGGGGGCCACCACCGCGGGCGGCATCATGGCAGCGGGCGCCGCACTGTTGGCGACGGCCGCCGCCGCCGAAAGTCGCCGCCTCGCCCACGCACCCAACGCTCTCGAACAACTCGCCGCCGCCGTCGCCGATGGGCTCAACGCGGCAGGCGGCGCCGAAAGGGGGTCCGAAGCGCTGCGGATGACTTCGGATCAGGACGGATGGATCCGGTGCGAGCTGGGCGATGTGCCCACCGAGCAGTCTCGCCGGTTTACCGAAGCCCTCGATGAGCTGCTCGCGCCGCTGACCGAACCGCGCTACCTGATCGGGCGCAAGATCCTCACACCGCCGTCCGGGCGTTTCGCCCGGGGAATCTTCGCCGCCCGCGCCGCCATGGGGCTTCCGCTGCCCGGGGCGATCGCCTGGCACGCGGTACCGAGGTGGTTTGCCCGACGCAAAGATCGCAGGCAAAGCCTGGCTCAGTCGTGGCGACGTCACATCGGCCCGCCCCGACAGCTGCCGGCGGATTCACCGGAGGGCCAGGCGATTCTCGATCTGTTCCGCGGCGACAACCCGCTGTCGGTGACCACGCAGCTGCGCACGACCTGGCGGTGAGCCGGCGCCGTTGTCAGATCTTGTCAGATCGAGCGCGCCCGATCACCGTGATTACGGGTGCGGTCACGGCTCGCCCAGCCGCCGTACCGCGGCGGCGATCCGCTCCTTGGTGGCGGTCAACGCCACCCGCACGTGTTGGGCCCCCGCCGGACCGTAGAACTCACCGGGGGCAACCAGAATGCCGCGCTCGGCCAGCCAGGCAACCGTGTCCCGGCATCCTTCGCCGCGCGTCGCCCAGAGGTACAGGCCAGCCTCGGAATGGTCGACGCTGAACCCCGCGGAGGTCAACGCCGGCAGCAGCACCGCACGTCGTTGCGCATATCGCTCCCGCTGCTGCTTTTCGTGATCGTCATCGTCCAGGGCTGCGACCATGGCGGCCTGCACCGACGTCGGCACCATCATCCCGGCATGTCTGCGCACCGCCAGCAGCTCGGCGATCAGTTCCGGATCCCCGGCGACAAAACCCGCGCGGTACCCGGCCAACGACGAACTCTTCGACAGCGAGTGCACTGCCAGCAACCCGGTGTGATCGCCACCGCAAACCGCCGGATGCAGCACCGACAGCGGCTGGGCATCCCAGGCCAAGCCCAGATAGCACTCGTCAGAGGCCACGATGACGCCCCGTCCGCGCGCCCACTCGACTACCTTCTGCAGGTGCTCCATGCCCAGCACACGGCCGGTGGGGTTGCTCGGAGAGTTCAAATACAGCAGGGCCGGCGATTGCGGGCCCAACTGAGTCAACGAGTCAGCCCGCTGCACCCGCGCGCCCGCCAGCCGCGCACCCACCTCATAGGTCGGGTACGCCAGCTCCGGAACCACCACCGCATCCGCGGACCCCAGACCCAGCAGTGTCGGCAACCAGGCGATGAACTCCTTGGTGCCGATCACCGGCAGGACCGCCGACTCGGCCAGCTCGGTGATGCCGTACCGGCGAGCCAAGGCGGCCACTGCGGATTCCCTCAGGCCAGCGGTGCCCGCGGTGGCGGGATAGCCCGGCGAGAAGGCGGCGGCCGTCAGCGCTTCTTGGACCAGCGGCGCGACGGGATCCACCGGGGTACCGACGGAGAGGTCGACGATGCCGTCCGGATGCGCCCCGGCCCGCGCTTTCGCCTCGGCCAACGTGTCCCAGGGGAATTCCGGTAGTGACGCTGAAACGCGCAAGCTGCGGCTCCGGGGATCTAGTGGCCCGCTCAGTCTTCTTCCTTCTTCGCCCTGCGGCGGCAGATCCTTGACCACCTGGGGGTCGTTCTCGGTCATACCGACCTTGGCGGCGCCGCCGGGAGAGCCAAGTTCTGCGAAGAAATCTGCGTTGATCTGCGTGTACTGGCTCCACTGCTCAGGCACATCGTCTTCGTAGTAGATCGCTTCGACGGGACAGACCGGTTCGCAGGCTCCACAGTCGACGCATTCGTCGGGGTGGATGTAGAGCATCCGGGCACCTTCATAGATGCAGTCGACCGGGCATTCTTCGATGCATGCCTTGTCCTTGATGTCGACGCAAGGCTCGGCGATCGTGTACGTCACGGACGTCTCCTCAACGTGTCCTTTGAGTACTGCTTGATGTGGGCTGTTACTCGCCTGGACCCGGGCTTCTTCCGAGCCACGGTTAGGCCGAGCGTTCGGTTACTGATACTAGACGTTGCATATACAACACAACTAATTGGCACGCTCGTCGGGGTCCGCCGCCTATATGCACCTAGTTGCATAGCACCCCGGGGTGCGATCTATGCTGCGCGGGTGGCACTACCACACGCGATATTGGTATCGCTGTCCGAACAGGCCGGCTCGGGCTATGAACTGGCCCACCGATTCGATCGCTCCATCGGACACTTCTGGACCGCCACCCACCAGCAGATCTATCGCACATTGCGGTTGATGGAGAGCAACGGCTGGGTGCATGCCAAGCCCGTGGTCCAGCACGGCCGACCCGATAAGAAGGTCTATTCGGTATCCGACAATGGCCGCCAGGAGTTGGCCCGCTGGATCGCTGAGCCACCCAGCCCGACCCGTCCTGGCCGCGCGAGCGCGCTGACCGACAGCAGCACTCGCGACATCGCGGTCAAGCTGCGCGGTGCCGTCTATGGCGATAGGGAAACGCTGCGCAGCCAAGTCACCGCGCTGCGCGCCGAACGTGTCCAGGCGCTAGACACCTACCGCGGAATCGAAAAGCACAGCTTTCCGGATCCGTCGGCACTCAGTGGCGCCGCGTTGCATCAGTACGTCGTGCTGCGCGGCGGAATCCGGGCCGAAGAAAGTGCCATCGAATGGCTCGGGGAGGTAGCTCAAGCACTCGAGGAGAAATGATGACCAGTCCCTACCCAAATCTGTTGTCTCCGTTGGATCTCGGGTTCACCACACTGCGTAACCGCGTGGTCATGGGTTCGATGCACACCGGATTGGAGGACCGGCCCAAGGACACCGACCGACTCGCCGAGTACTTCGCCGAGCGGGCCCGCGGCGGCGTCGGAATGCTGATCACCGGCGGGTACGCACCCAATCGCACCGGTTGGCTCTACCCGTTCGCCTCCGAACTGGTGACGCCGGCCGAGGCCCGGCGGCACCGGCGCATCACCGGTGCGGTGCACGACGCGGACGCCAAGATCCTGCTGCAGGTCCTGCACGCGGGACGCTATGCGTATCAACCCCTTTCGGTCAGCGCTTCCTCGATCAAGGCCCCGATCAATCCGTTTCGGCCGCGCAAACTGACCTCGCGCGGCGTGGAAGCCACCATCGCGGACTTCGCGCGATGCGCACAGCTGGCCCAAGAAGCGGGCTACGACGGGGTCGAAATCATGGGCAGCGAAGGGTATCTGCTCAACCAGTTTCTGGCGCCCCGAACCAACAAGCGCACCGACTCGTGGGGCGGGACACCGGCCAAACGCCGCCGATTCCCCGTCGAGATCGTCCGGCGCACCCGCGCCGCGGTCGGCCCCGACTTCATCATCTGCTACCGGATGTCGATGGCCGATTATGTCGAGGGCGGCCAGAGCTGGGACGAAATCGTGGCGTTGGCAACCGAACTGGAATCAGCCGGTGCCACGATCATCAACTCCGGTTTCGGGTGGCACGAGGCGCGAATTCCAACGATCGTCACCTCGGTGCCCAGCGGCGCGTTCGTCGACATCAGCAATGCGGTAGCCGAGCAGGTCAGCATCCCGGTGATGACATCCAACCGGATCAACATGCCTCAGGCCGCCGAGCAGATCCTGGCCGACACCGACGTGGCGCTGATATCGATGGCCAGACCGATGCTGAGCGACCCGGAATGGGTGCTCAAAGCGCAGTCCGGCCGGGTCGACGAGATCAACACCTGCATCGCGTGCAATCAGGCCTGCCTTGATCATGTCTTCGTCAAGAAGAAGGTGTCCTGTCTGCTCAACCCCCGAGCCGGACACGAAACGCTGTTGACGCTGTCCCCCACCCAACGTGCCCGCACCGTGGCCGTCGTCGGGGCCGGCCCGGCCGGCCTGGCGGCGGCGGTCGCCGCCGCCCAGCGGGGCCACCGGGTGACATTGTTTGAGGCCAACGACTTCATCGGCGGCCAGTTCGACCTGGCCCGTCGCATTCCGGGTAAGGAGGAATTCAACGAAACCATTCGGTATTTCTCCACGATGTTGGCCAAGCACGGCGTCGACGTACGGCTGGCTACCCGGGCCACGGCCGACGAGCTGACCGGCTACGACGAGGTGGTGCTGGCCACCGGCGTGGCACCCCGGATACCGGCCATCCCCGGCATTGCGCACGCCAAGGTATTGACCTACACCGAGGCGATCACCGGCGCCAAGCCGGTCGGGCCGAGCGTGGCTGTCGTCGGCGCGGGCGGCATCGGGTTTGACGTCACCGAACTCCTGATCACCGAATCGTCGCCCACCCTGAACCTCAAGGAATGGAAGGCCGAGTGGGGCGTTGTCGATCCACAGAAGGCCCGCGGCGCCCTGACCACGGCGCTGCCGACTCCGGCGGCCCGTGAGGTGTATCTGCTGCAGCGCACCAAGGGGCCACAGGGAAAGCGCCTGGGCAAGACCAGCGGCTGGGTGCACCGCGCTTCGGTCAAGGCAAAAGGGGTTCAGCAGCTCTCCGGGGTGAACTACGAGCGGATCAGCGACGACGGCCTGCACATCAGTTTTGGCCCGGACCGGCAGCGGCCGCAGCTGCTTGCGGTGGACAGCGTGGTGATTTGCGCGGGCCAGGAACCGGTGCGCGACCTGGAGACCGACCTGCGCAGCAACGGCGTTGACCCACACATCATCGGCGGTGCGGCACTGGCCGCGGAGTTGGACGCCAAACGCGCCATCAAACAGGGCACCGAGCTTGCCGCCCGCCTGTGATGGCTACCCGGCTACCCCATTTCGCCTACGGTGAAACTGCCCCAACCACGGCCCTGAACTGCGGATAGTTATAGCCGGAGAGAGTCCTCCGATACAAAGTTTGATAGGAGCAAACCCGCGGGGCCTGCTAGTCTTGATTCAAAGGCGGCAACCGCTGGGCAGATGTCGTCGCCGCGTTGGCGGTGCAATAGCTGGGGAAGGTGTCCACAAAATGAGGCTGTCGTTAACGGGACTGGATGTCGCCGCTGGTGCTTTCGCGTTGTCGTTGAGCGTCGGCGCGGGGGTCGCATCCGCAAGCCCACTGGATACGGTCATCAACACAACCTGCAACTACGGCCAGGTGATGGCGGCGCTGAACGCCACCGACCCTGGGGCCGCCGCGCAGTTCAACGCCTCGCCGGTGGCGCAGGGTTGGCTGCATTCGTTCCTCGCGTCGCCGCCGCCGCGGCGCGCGCAGATGGCCGCGCAGCTGCAGGCCATGCCTGGGGCGTCGCAGTACGTCGGGCTGGTCGAGTCAGTCGCCTCGTCCTGCAACAACTACTGAGCGGATTAGGCGCCTCCCACGTTTCGGGGGCCGCACACCACGTCACCTAGCGCTCGCGAGGGCTTCCGCGTTTATCGCTGACGTCTGAGCGCTAGGTGTCGCGCTGTTTTTGGGCAGCCGTAGCCGTTCTCATCGCGCCGTCGCCGCTGCGACCTCTCGTCAGCGTGATTGCGGATCTCATCCGGTGCCTGCGGAGTGCCGGGGTCGGGTCAGTCCAAAGCGGCCTGCTCGGCGGCGGCATCGTCCCCGAACTCATCGAAGATCTCGCTGAAATCCCACGCCTGTTGGCTCACTCCGCTGCTGGTATTCGACAGCTGCCCCACCGCTCCCGGGAAATCGCGATTTGCCGACCACATGGATAGCCCGCCGAGGTTGTTCTCATCGGCGAAAGCAGGCAGCTTTTCGGCGTCGGCGAGGGTAAAGACCTCGCTCGGATCGTCGTTGACGCCGATCATGGGTGTCACCTTGATCATCGCCCACGCGTCCTCGCTGGACATCGACGGATACAGCGTCATCAACTGGCCGTGGACGCTCTCGGCGGCTTGAATTGCGTAGTCACCCATCCTGCCCTCGTACTGCAGGCTGGGGTCGAAGTAGTCCATGGTCATGATGTTCACGCGGCCAACATCCACGCCATTGTCGATGGCGATCTGCAATGCTTGCACCCCGTTGGAGGTCAGACCCGTCGGCATCACGGGAAGGGTGTAGGAAACCTGGACCGGGGTCCCGGCAGCGGCCTGCTCCGCCTGCAGCATGGCGATCGCCTGGGCCTGGTTGGTCAGTGCTGGAACGTTATACAACGCCGCACCCTCAATGTCGAAGTCCAACTTATAGATTCCGTAGGTGTCGGTGACCAATTTGTAGTCCGACGCTAGCGCGGTCGCGTTGGGAGCCGAAACAGCGAGCGGCTGGTTGGCTGCGCCACCGAAGGAGATGGTTGGGTCGATACCGTTTTGCTGCATCTCGGCCATCGCGGAGGTAATCCACGGGTCGTCCAGCGAATAGAAAGTGCCCCAGGACGGATTGCCATCGGCACCGGTGACGATGAAACCCAGTGTGACGTCATCGATTCCCGCGTTGGCTGCACTCGCATAGTCGAACTTCGGCCAAAGGGTCATATCGACGTATGGAGAAAACTCACCCACCGTGGCACCGCCGGTGCTAGTGCCGGTGCCGCTACCGGTACTGGTGCCACCACCGGTACCGGTGCCGCCGCCGCTGGCAGGTTGTCCGTTAACCAGAACATTCGTCGGTTCGGAATAGGCGCCAGTGTGCATCGCTTGGAAGCCCACCACGACCGAACCACCTGGCTCGATCGTTTGCGTCCAGGACTCCGGAGTCAGGGTGTAGTGCGTGCCAGTCTGCGTGAGCTGCCCGCTCCACACGCTGGTAATGGATTCGTTTGCAGGCAAATCGAATTCGACCTGCCAGTCAGTCAGCGCGCTATCCCCGGAATTGCTGATCGTGTAGTTCGCAACGAACCCGTTGTCCCACTGCGATGTCACCGTGTACGTTGCGGCAACCTCTCCGTCGCCGACCGTGCCGCCGGTACCACTTCCACCAGTGTCACCACCATCGCCAGTGCCGGTGCCGTCACCGGTGCCGGTGCCGGTGCCGCCCGTGTCACCGGTGCCGCCCGTGTCACCGGTTCCGGTTCCGGTTCCCCCGGTATCACCAGTACCGCTCCCCGTACCACCCGTATCACCGGTCCCGCCGCTCCCGCTGCCAGTACCGCCGGTGCCAGTGCCACCGCCGTCCCCGGAACCCCCGCCGCCAACGGATACTCCGTTGACGATGAGATTCGTAGGCTCCGAGTAAGACCCAGTCTGCGCGCCCTGGAAGCCAACGGTGACCGACCCGCCCGGCTCGATCGTCTGTGTCCACGACTCAGGCGTCACCGTGTAGTGCGTGCCAGACTGGACGAGCTGCCCATTCCACACATTGGTAATGGATTCGTCTGCAGGTAAATCGAATTCGACCTGCCAGTCGCTCGCCGCAGTATCCGCCGAGTTCGTGATCGTATAGCGCCCGATGAAACCGCTGTCCCATTGCGATGTCAGCGAGTACGCCGCCGTCTCCGGTGCTGGCGCTACTGACTGCGGCGGTGGTAGCGGCTCCGCTACTCAGCGCGGCGACGCCACCACTTCCACCAAGTTCGCCACTGCCGGTCGCGGCAGCGGTCGTCGCACCGCTGGCGCCACCACTGCCGGCAGCGCCACCACCACTGATGGTCCCGCCGTTGCCGGTTCCTCCGCTCATCACAGCGCTGCCGGTCGCGGTGTTGGTCGCACCAGCAGCGATGGAATTCGGGCTCACCGCCCCACCACTGGCGGCGGCTTGCCCGCTACTTGCGCCCTCGGCCGCCTGACCGGTGTTGCCGCCGCCACCGGTTTGCGCAACCGAATCACCCTGCGCGCCAACACCACCCATCAGTGATCGAAGGATGCCAGATATCGAGGAGATGTTGGCCGCTTCGGCGTGCTCATAGGATGCCGCACTCGCCGCCAAGGTCTGCAGGAAGCGCTCGTGAAACGCCCCCGCTTGAGCGGTCGCCGTTTGATACTCCTGGGCAAACCCGCCGAACCAAGATGCGACGGCTCCCGAAACCTCGTCGGCAGCCATTGCGGCCACCTTCTCCGTCCAACTCACCGCCGAATTGGCTGCATTCACCGCCGAGCCAACAGCCTCCAAATTCGTTGCTGCCCTGATAAATAACTCGGGAGTTGCGATCAAAAAAGACATAATCCGTCCTTGCCGATCGGTGTGCCACGACCCAGCTAGGTATTGAGAAGTGTTGAAGCGTCTATTGTTAACATCGACATTCTCAGCCGACAAGGCCCGGCGCACTTTTGTCGGTTATTCGACAAACTCGGCACATTGCCCGGGTTTACCAACACGACAACCGCCCGCGAGTGCCCCGACTCCGCGCTGCCCTAGCAGCCACCCTGGCAAGCATCGCGCCAATCGGGGCAAACACTCAAACTTCCTGCACGGCAATGCCATCTACCTGCGGACGCCCGCCGCAGTCCAGTCGATCAGTTCCCATGAGGGAGATGAGTGCCGTTCCTGAGTGCGGTGCGCGCGAACACACATCGGCGACAGATGACACCGCACGCGATTGAGCTTACTTCCGCCGAGCTCGTGATTGCCCAGCCGCGATGCCCGCTACGCGCGTTCGGCGCAGCGGCGTGCAAATGTCCGACGATATCCGCGGACAACTCTAATAGCTTGCGCGGCAGTATAACTCCACAGCAGTCGGCGCGGCGCCCATTAACGTAATCTCCGGAGGAAACCACCGGGTGCCGGCGACTCGCTAGGCGGCCAACGAAGCGTACGTTGTGGTGCGCTGGCGCGCCGGCCGACCGATCCCCGCGGCGATAGCCGCAAGTTCGGCAGCGGTCTTTGCCGATCCGTGTTCGGAACCGGCCATCCGCGAAATCGTCTCCTCCATCAGCGTCCCGCCCAAGTCGTTCGCGCCGCCGCTGAGCATCACTCGAGTGCGCTCGACACCAAGTTTGACCCAGCTGGTCTGGATGTGGGGAATGCGGCCGTGCAGCATGATCCGCGCCAGGGCATGCACCGCGCGGTTGTCGCGATGAGTGGGGCCCGGCCTGGCCGCGCCAGCCAGGTACAACGGCGAGTTCTGGTGCACGAACGGCAACGGCACGAATTCCGTGAACCCGCCGGTGCGGTCTTGGATATCGCGCAGCACATTGAGGTGGGCAATCCAGTGCCGCGGGCTGTCGACGTGGCCGTACATCATGGTCGATGACGACCGCAGCCCCACCTCGTGCGCGGTACTCACGATCTCGATCCACAGCGACGTCGGCAACTTGCCCTTGGTGAGCACCCAACGCACCTCGTCGTCCAGAATCTCGGCGGCGGTGCCTGGGATGGTGCCCAGACCGGCCTCACGCAGAGCGGTCAGCCACTCGCGGATGCTCAGCCCGCTCTTGGTCACACCGTTGGCGATCTCCATCGGAGAGAACGCGTGCACGTGCATCGAGGGCACCCGAGCCTTGACCGCGCGCACCAGGTCGGCGTAGCCAGTAACCGGAAGTTCGGGATCGATGCCCCCCTGCATGCACACCTCGGTCGCTCCGGCCACGTGGGCTTCCCAGGCGCGATCGGCGACCTCGTCCGCCGACAGTGAATAGGCGTCGGCGTCGCCCTTGCGCTGTGCGAACGCGCAGAATCGGCAGCCGGTGTAACAAACGTTGGTGAAGTTGATGTTGCGGTTGACCACAAAGGTCACGTCGTCACCGACCGCATCGCGTCGCAGCGAATCCGCAAGCGCGGCAACAGCTTCCAAGGCAGGCCCGTCAGCGGTGGCCAGCGCAAGATATTCCTCGTCGGAACAGCCCGCGGGAGAACGCTCGGCGGAACACAGAGCGGCCAGGACATCGGTGTCGATGCGTTCGGGACCACGGGCGGCCAGCTCGTGCACGTGTGAACGGACCGCATCCCAGTCACCGAAAGCGCTGTCGAGGTCGCTACGCGCCTCGGTGCAGCGTCCCTCTGTGTCGATCGCCGCATTGAGATCCACCCGACCCGACGACGCGACATCGTCAGGCTCCTGCCACGGCAGACCCACCGGGTTGACCTCACGTGCGAAACCAGTCGCCGGATCAGCCAGCGCCACAACATGTCTGCGCACCCGCGGGTCAATCCAGGCGCCCCCCGCCTGCACGTACTTGGGTTGCGCGGTCAACCGCTGCACCAGTTCGTAGCCCGCTCCCGAAGTCACGGCGGCCAGGTCGTCCAATGCGGGCCACGGCCGCTCGGGGTTGACGTGGTCGGGCGTCAGCGGCGACACACCACCCCAGTCGTCGACACCGGCACCGATCAGCGCCACACATTCGTCTTGGGAAACCAGATTCGGTGGCGCCTGAATGCGCATTCCCGGGCCGAGCACCAGCCGGGCGACCGCGACCGTCGCCAGGTAATCCTCGATTCCGGCGTCGGGAACCGCTGCCATTGCGGTGTGTTCCTTGGCCCGGAAGCTTTGCACGATCACTTCCTGGACGTGGCCAAACTCTTTGTGCAACTTACGAATCGCATGCAGCGTGTCAGCCCGCTCGGCCAGCGTCTCACCGATGCCGACCAGCAGACCGGTGGTAAACGGTATGGAAAGCCGACCGGCGTCGGTCAGAGTGCGCAACCGCACCGCCGGGTCTTTGTCCGGGCTGCCATAGTGCGCGAGGCCTTTGGTTTCGAACAGCCGCCGCGACGTCGTCTCCAGCATCATGCCCATCGACGGCGCCACCGGTTTGAGCAGCGACATCTCCGACCAGCTCATCACCCCCGGATTCAAGTGCGGCAAGAGCCCGGTCTCTTCGAGCACCCGGATCGCCATGGCCCGCACATAGGCCAGCGTGGTGTCATACCCGCGCTCGCTCAACCACTCCTTCGCCTCTGGCCAACGTTGCTCGGGACGATCCCCAAGGGTGAACAGGGCCTCTTTGCAGCCGAGTTGGGCCCCCCGCCGTGCGATATCGAGGATCTCGTCGGGCTCCAGATACATTCCGGCGCCCTGGGCCCGCAGCTTGCCCGGGACGGTGACGAACGTGCAGTAGTGGCAGTTGTCACGGCATAGATGGGTGACCGGGATGAATACCTTGCGCGAATAGGTGATCGGCAGACCACCGCCCGTGCCGTGGCGTCCGGCCGATTCCAGACCAGCGTCACGCACTCGGGCCGCGCTGGCACACAGCTCAGCCAGCTGGTCGCCGCGCGCCGACATCGCGACGGCGGCCTCGTCGATGTTGAGCGCAACACCGTCTCGCGCGCGCCGTAGTACCCGCCGCAGCGCCGATGCACTGGGCTTGGGCGGAACGACGGGGCTGGGCAGGGCGGTGGGCTCCTGGCGCGAGGTCAGCGGCACGTTGGTGTAACTTCCCCACGCCCCGATTTCATCCGTGCGTCCACAATTCGAGCCTTGGCGGGTGCCATATGCGCAACAGTAGCGGCAGGGCCGGGCCGGCACTCGACGGACCAGCACGCGCCATGTGTTTGGTGAGTCCGGGGCGAACCGCCGCCGATCGCGATACGCTAGCAGCCAAGTAGGTACAGCAGGGGGTGTTACGCCATGTCGTATGTGGCCGCCGTGCCGGAGGCGCTGACGGCAGCCGCTTCGGATGTAGCCGGTATTGGTACAACCATCAGCTCGGCCAACGCCGCAGCGTCGGCTCCGACGACCGGAGTGCTCGCAGCCGCCGGCGACCAGGTATCAGCCCAGGTCGCGGCTCTGTTCTCGTCACATGGCGAGATCTACCAGCGGCTCAGTTCGCAGCTCTCGACCTTTCACGACCAATTCGCCGCGGCGTTGAACACCAGCGCCAACTCCTATGCATCCGCCGAGGCCAACGCCGCCAAGACCCTGCTGAGTGCGGTGAACAGCCCCGCCGAGAAGCTGCTCGGGCAGCCGCTGATGGGCCAGGGCGGCATCGTGGCCAACGCGGTGAGCAAGGTCCAGAGTGTTTTCGCGGGCGCCGGCTCCAACGCGCTGGGCGCCAACGCCAGCATGTTGGCGCTGGCGCCGACGGGCGGCGCCGCCACCGCGGCGGCCTCGGGCTCGCTGCTGGGACCGATCGCCAGCGCCGCCGCCGCGCCGGCAGCAATCCTGCCCGTGTCGGTGGCCACCGCCATCCAGAACTTCTACCTCGCCGTCGAGCCGTGGGTGCAGTACGGCTTCAACCTCGCCTCGTGGGCGGTGGGCTGGGTGCCATGGATCGGCATCCTGGCGCCTCAGATCAATTTCTTCTACTACCTTTTTGAGCCGATAGTGCAAAGTGGCCTGTTCAATACGCTCGACTGGCTAGACGGCACCATCACGTTCAGTCAGGGGCTGAGCAACTTCTGGTCGGCGACCACGGCGTCGGTCAACCAATTCATCCAAACCGAGATCAACTGGATACGGAACTTCTTCCCGCCGTTCCCGCCGCTGCCGTTCTGAGCAGCTGAGCACCGCCTCGGTCCGCGCGGCTAGGCGCCGTTGGGGCGGTCGCGGACTTGGCGCCGCCAGAGCACCCATCCCGGCGGCAGGGCCCCCAGCACGATCAGGATCAGCGCGCCGTAGGCCATCACTCCACGCCCACCGAGCACCACGTCGTCGCCGGGCCCACCGAAGCTCAGCACCGCCACGGTCGCCAGCCATGTCCACAACGGCAGCGCCGCCACCCGATGCGATGTGGTCCATCGCTCGGCCGCCCAAACCAGCGCGGCGTTGACCAGTCCGCTGATCAGTGCACTGATCGGAAAGGGCACCGAACCCAAGTAGGTCGGCAGCAGCAGAGCCCCCATCAATGCAGACAGGACGCCGTCCACGGCCAACAACGTCAGCACTACGGCACGTATCGCGGGATCGATTGCGCCGACCTCTTCACTCGAGACGACGCGCGATTGGGTTGCGGTCAGGTCGGGACGCTATCGATCTGGGACAGGATCGAACCGATGACCCACTGCAGACTGTCCAGCCTGTCCTGCCAATGCTGCAAGTTGGGGTCCAGGTCGGGGTCCATACGGGTTTCCTTCCATGGCTGCCTGATTGGCAGCCTACGTGCCAAACCCGGTGAAGCCCAGACCAGCAAGCAGATCTGTTTCCCAGCCACGCTCGTCGCGGGCCCCCGCCCTACCAGCGACAAGCAGATAGTGCTCATCGGCCAGAATCGGCAACGCCATGTTGTTGGACAGCGCACACGCGCGTCCGGTCGGGCCGACGGTGACCTGGGTCGCGTGCGCCGCAAGCGCGGCGATCTTGGCCGCCCGCGCGTCCGAATCGCCGGTCACGACGGCGTCGATGCGCTCGTCCGGGTAGATAAAGGGGATGTCTTCGGGCGGTAGCACCCACTCCGGCAGTAGATCGTCGGGCGTCAGCGCCTGCCGGCCCGCCAGGAACGCGCTCAGCCCCAAGACGGTCCAGTAGAACTTCGGCACCACCCAGGGGTCACCCGGGTAATCGCAGTCGCCCACCGAGCCCGCCGCGGCCACCGCGGCAGTGGTGACGACGTGTGCCTGGACGTGGTCAGGGTGGCCATAGCCGCCGTCGGGGTCATAGGTCACCACGACGTGCGGGCGCAGCTCCCGAATGATCGCGACGAGCGCCCCGACCGCCTCCCGGTCGTCGGCGTCGACGAATCTGCGCCGACTCCGCTGCTCGGTGCCAGCCATGCCCGAGTCCCGCCAGCGGCCCGCACCACCAAGGTAGATGGGCGCATCGACCCCCAGCCGCTGCAATGCCGCGGTGAGTTCACCGATGCGGTAGCCGCCGAGTTGGTCGGCGTGATCGACCGCAAGTTGGGCCCATCGGTCGCCGATAACCTCACCCTCTTCACCCAGGGTGCAGGTGACGACGTGGACCTGCGCCCCGCGCGCGGCGTAATGGGCGATCGTCGCGCCGTTGCTGAGGCTCTCATCGTCGGGGTGTGCATGGACGAACAGCAGGCGCGGTGTCTCAGGCATGGATTCCTTCCCCGCCTTCCCTACCCGCCACACACACGGCCGCGGCCCATCCCGGCCACGCGGCCCGTCCAGAAACGCGTAGGCCGCTTGTAATATTTGCAGTGACAAGCGTCAACAACGCAATTGCGTTCGATTCCGAGAAATAAGAGACGCTAACGGCTACTATTGAATGATGGCGCAGCTGTCCGAACCCACGTTAACCCCCTACCGGAGCCGGCGACGCGGCGAGGTACTCGAACGGGCCTTGTATTCGGCCACCCTGGCCGAGCTCATCGCAGTCGGCTACGGCAGGCTGACCATGGAAGGGATCGCGGCGCGCGCCCAGACCGGCAAGGCCGCGCTGTATCGGCGTTGGGCGAGCAAACATGACCTGGTCCAGGCCGCGCTGCAATATGCGGTGCCGCCACCCCCGGAACCGCGCCCCGGCCGGTCAGCTCGAGAGAACCTGCTGACCGTCTTCACCGCACACCGCGATGTCCTCGCCGGCAAGACCGAGTTCCCGGGCCTGGTGGCCATCGGCCAGCTGATACACGAGCCCGAACTGCGTGCCATCTTCGCCAACTCCGTGGTCCATCCGCGACTCAAGATCATCGATTCGGTTCTGCGGGCCGCCATCCGCGAAGGTGACCTGGATCCCGACACCGTTACCCCGTTTACCGCACGCATCGGGCCCGCGTTGATGAACCAGCACTTCATCCTCACCGGGACGCCGCCGAATCGGCGGGAATTGGCACTCATCGTCGACACGGTCATCCCCCCCAAGCGCACCGCGCCGTCGGACAGCTGAACGAACGCACACAACCGCGGGGTTGTACCTATGCGCCAGTGATCAAGCCGACCAAGTCGGCGCCCATCACCAAGCTCTGATCGAAGGCGCCCACCAGACCGCCGATCTCGCCGCTATTGAAGACCTGAGAGGAACTGCCGAGCAGCAGGCTAGAGGTGAAGTTTGCCGGCACCTGCGCACCAACGAGGGTGTTTGCGGCCTGCTCGCCCGTTCCAATGAGCAGGTTGGCGACATTGAAGCCGCGGTTGAGCGCACCATTGAGGGCACTATCAGTACCGAAGACACTCTGCTCCCACGCCACTTCGTTGGCGACCAGGGCGTGGTTGAAGCTGAGCTGATTATTCACCATTGCGGTGTTGAAGCCAATCTGAGCCGCGTCCAGCTGCTCCATGAAATCACCTACCGGACTTGCTGACAGCGCCTGTGCAGCGGCCGGGAACACACTTGACGCCGACGGCAGCAGCGACCCACTGCCCGCGAAGATGCCAACCAAGTCGGTGGGAACCATCAGGCTCTGGTCGAAGGCGCCGAGCAGGCCGCCGATCTGGCCGTCGTTGAACACCTGAGCCGAACTGCCCAGCAGCAGACTGGAGGTGAAGTTCGTTGGCACCGGAGCACCCAGGAGGGTGTTGATGGTTTGCTCGCCGGTTCCCAACAACAGATTGCCCGCGTTGAAGCCCCGGTTGAGTGCCCCATTGAGAGCACTGTCGGTACCAAAGATTAGTTTCTCGAGCGCGACCTCGTTGGTGACCAGCGCATGGTTGAACGCGAGCTCGTTGTTGACCAGGGACGTGTTGAAGCTGATCTGCAGCTGCTCGAGTTGCTCCAAGGGGCTCGAGGACGCCGCGGCTGCAGCCACTGCCCGCAGTGGCGAGGCATTGGCCGATTCCGCGCCGGCATAGGCTTGCGCACCCGCGTTCAAGGTTCGCACGAACTGATCGTGAAACTCCGAAAGCTGCGCGCTGAGCCGTTGATAGGCCTGGCCATGCGCATCGAACAACGCGGCGATTGCCGTCGACACTTCGTCGGCGGCCGCCGGTAACACTCTCGTCGTCGCCACCGCCGCCGCTGTGCCGGCCGCATTGATCGTCGAACCAATACCCGCCAAATCTGTTGCAGCCGAGGTCAGTACTTGCGGAGCGGTTGTCAAGAGCGACATCGTGCATCACCACCGGTTCAAGCGCACGACCACTGAGCGCACAGCCCGGTCGTGCGGCTAGTGCGAATGCACAGAGCATAGCCCCGCTCCGGTGCAGACATGCCGGGTTTTCACCAATTGATCCAGAAATATTCACATCTGACGCACATCAACGTTGGTGCCGCCACGATAGCGCCCCTAGCGATAGCTACTCAGGAATTTCACCACCGACCTCGGTCCCTACCTCAACACCACCCGAGGCGGAGCCGGTCAGCTGACCGATCAGCTCCGGCAGGCGGCCGTCGAGTGTCACCTGGATCGGAACACCGAAGACGCTCAGGAAGGCCCCATCCATCAGGAATTTCTGCTCCACCGCACCGAGCAAGCCACCGGTCGTCACGCCACCGAAGGCATCGGCCGAACCACTGGCCAGCAGGCTGCCGGTGAAGTCCGCGGGCACCGGGACACCCAAGAGCGCGTCGACGCTCTGCTGTCCCGCACCCAGAGTGAAGTTGACCATGTTGAAGGCGTGGTTCACCGCGCCATTGAGGGCACTGTCGGTGCCGAAAATCGCCTGCTGCAAAGCCATCTCATTGGTGACCAGTGATTCGTTGAAGGCCAGTTGACCGCTGAGCACATCAGCATTGAAAGCCGCTTGGGCTTGGCCGAACTGGCTCAACCACGACGCATCGACCAGTGCTGGGCCTCCCAAAGCCGCGTTGAGCAACAGCAACTGGTGCGCCACACCAGGCAGACCACCGGTCGGTATGTCGCCCTCGAGCGAGCCGCCGACGAGCAGGCTGCCGGTAAAGCTGGCCGGCGTCGGGGCACCCAGCACGGCATTGACGGCTTGCTCTCCCGTACCCACCAGTAGGTTCACCGCGTTGAACCCGTGGTTGACCGCGCCGTTGAGCGCCGCATCGGTGCCGAACAAGGCCTGTTGCAGCGCAACCTCATTGGCAACCAAGGACTGGTTGAACGCGAGCTGGCCGTCGACAAAACCGGCCAATACCCCGTTTTGGGCTTGACCCAGTTGCGCGAGCACCGCACCGGGCAGGCCTGACACGGTGTCCACCAGTACCGGGAACCCGGAGAAGTCACCGGTCAATCCCGCCGCGACGGCGGCATTGAACTGAGCGCCCACAGCGGACAGCTCACCACCCAAGTTGCCCAGCACGTCAACACCGCCCATGAACCCGGTGAGTCCGGTGCCGAAACCACCCGCCAGCGACTCACCGGTCTGGATCAGCGCGGCAAGCCCCGGTAACCCACCACCCAGGCCGCCCGACAACATCCCACTCACCTGGGTGCCCAACGTGCCAAGCGCAGCGTTGAAGCCGCCGGCCAGTGATTCACCGGTTTGGATCAGCGCAGAGAGGCCGGGCACTGCCGTACCCAAACTCCCGGACAAGGCCGCGCTCAATTGAGCGCCCAAACCCGAAAGGGCAGTGCCAACACCGCCCATCAGCACCGCCCCGGCTTGCACCAGCCCGGACAAGTCTGGAAGCTCCCCGCCGACGGCGCCCGACAGGACACCGGCCACCCGAGAACCCAGCCCGCCGACGGCGTCGTTGAAGCTGCCGGCCAGCACCTGCCCCGTCTGCACCAGCCCGGAAACACTGGGCAGTCCTGCGCTCAAGTCGCCCGACAGCCCAGCGCCGAGCTGGGCCCCCCGGCTCGACAGGTCCGGGAGCCCAGCACTGAGGCTCCCGCTCAAAGCGGCGCTCAGCTGAGTTCCCATGCCCGAGAGCGCAGCGTTGAAACTGCCGGCCAGCGACTGGCCGGTCTGCACCACTCCAGAGAGGCCGGCACCGATCTGAGCACCGGGCACCTGTCCACCGAGCAGCAAGCTGGTGCTCAGACTCGCCGGAATCTGCTCCCCCACAAGGGTGTTCACGAATTGTTGGCCGGTACCCACCACCAAGTTGGTGGCGTTGAAGCCGCCGTAGATCACCCCTCCGACCAAGCTGTTGGCGCCGCCAACCGCATCAATCACGGCCGCCTCGTTGGCGACCAGCGCCTGGTTGAACGCGAGCTCGCCGCTGACCAGGTTGGCGGTGAAGCCAGCCTGCACCCGGCCAACCTGTTCAAAGAGCCCGCCCGGCCCGGCCGCCAGCACCGCTTGCGCATTGGCGACTTCGCTGCTCGCATAAGCGTCCGCGCCGGCACTGAGCACTCGGACAAACTCATCGTGAAACAGCGCCGCCCGGGCGCTGAGCTCCTGATATGCCTGGCCGTGTGCACCGAACAAGGCCGCGATGCCCGCCGACACCTCATCGAGACCTGCCGGGATCACACCGGCGGTCGCCAACGCTGCGGCGCTGCCCGCCGTGTCTATCGTCGAGCCAATACTTGCCAAATCGGTTGCTGCCGAACTCAAATACTGCGGTTCCGCAAATACAAAAGACATTTCGGGCCTCCCCACCACGGCTTCAATGGCTTCGCTAGCTTGATTGCTGGCCATCCCCGGCCCGATCAGGGCAGCCCTGAGCGGAGCGTATCGCGATGTGGGCGGCGACTGCGCGGTTTCTGCACAATCCGTTGATGATTGGCCCAATAGAGCGCAGAAAGAAAGCGAAAATGGCCATTTCCCATAGCTTTACGGGAGCAACGGCGGAAGCTAGGGGCCGGTCTTCACCCACTGGCCGGCGTCACCGACGATGCCGACCGGCACCGAGCCAGACAAGCTGACATTCCGAACGCTAGGGCCGACCGCAACGATGGTGGTGTCCTGCAGGATCGGCAACACGGTCCACATGTTCCACAGCCGCGGCTCGACCGCGGTGATCACGTCGTTGATGTTCTTGGTGCCGTTGAGTGCGGCATCGATGTTCGACTGGATGCTGGGGTCGCAAATGCCGGTGAGGTTCGACGGCGCCCGAAACAGTGCGTTCGGGCCGGGTGGCTCGCTGGGCGCGGGCGGCACCGGTGTGACGGCGCTGGGCACCGCAGACGGCATCGAACCCGTGGTTGCTGCGGGTGTGTTCGCCGGTATCGTCGGCTCCCAGACCTCCGTGGTCTGCAACGCCGGGCAGCCATAGCGCGACGCCAGCAATGTCGCGAGGTTTCCGCCGGCCTGGTGCCAGCCCACGATCGCGTCGACCCGGTTGTCGTTTAGGGCGTCGCCGTAGAGCGTGACCGGGTCCAACGCCAGTACGGAGGCCGCGATCCCCACGTTGCGCAACTGGTCGGCCGCCGTGTTGGCGACAGCCACGGACGTCGGGTCGTTGGCCGCCACCCCGATGACCAGCGTCAGCTGTCTGCCGTCCTTGCTGATGCCGCCGCGGATGACTTCCGGCGGCCCCGTGCTGACCGGCGTGGTGGTGGACCCCGGCCCCGGCGGCGCCGGCGAAACCGAGGTGTTGCTCTCGATCTGGTAACCGGCTCCTTCAAGAAGCGCCAATGCTGCGGAGGTACTCAGCGCCGGCGGTGCGGTCGGTACATAGCCCGGGTCACTCGGTGAACGGACCTGGGCCTGGTCCAAGGTGACGGTGTTGTCGCTGCCAGCCCCCACAGCGGCGAGCAGGTCAACATCGAGCAAACCCAAAATCGCCTTGCGCACCTGCGCTTCGGCCAGCTTGGGCTGATTTGCCCGGAGCGTGAGCTGCATGACCCGCGGGGTCACGATCCGGGCGGTCCGCACGTCGGGAATGGCCGACAACTGGGCGAACGCGGCCGACCCACCGTGAACTTGGGCCACCTGCGTGTCGCCGTTGCGCACCGAGTCGGCCAGCGCCGCAGGCGCCCCGGCACGGCGAAACAGGATCAGGGAAGGTTTGGCCGGAGGTCCCCAATAGCGGTCGTTGCGGGCGATCAAGATCTCGTCGCGCTGCGGGTCGATGTTTTCCACCCGGAACTGCCCGCCCGTGACGGGCAAGGTGCGCGCCAGCCCCGCGGCGAAACCGCCCGGAACGTCCTTGACGATGTGCGCTGGCAGCAGGTTGTCAAACAGCTCTCGCCAGGCCGGGTAGGGCTGCGCGAAGGTGACGACGGCCTGCTTGCCCCCCTCCAGTGATTGGACGGCGGTGATCAGGTCGTAGCCGGCCGGATCAACGACACCAGGCTGGCTGACCATCTGCCGCCACAAGTACCAGAAGTCGTCGGCAGCGATCGGCGCGTTGTCAGTCCATTGCGCTTCCGGACGGATCTTGTAGGTGACCGTGAAGGGCGATTGGCCGGTCACCTCCGCGGACACCAGCAAGGTGGGATCCATATCCCAGCGCGAGCCGGTCGGCGAGTTCGGATCCGGCACCGGCCGGAACGCACTGGGCAGCACCAACGCGCTGATCGCCGCGTTCACCGGCGACAGATCGGACAGCAGGTGCGGGTTGAACCCCGCGCCGATCGAGTCGATGCCCATGATGATCTGGGTCGGATGCGGCGGCGGTGGGGTGTTGTGGGTCGTGTCGGTGCTCTGCGGCGCCGGAGGCGGACTCACCGTACAACCAGACAGCGCCACACCTAGCGCTGTGATCAGCACACCGACCGTCAGGCAAACGCGGCGTACTGGGCTGAACACACCCACCAGGGTATCGAGGCGGTCCTCGCGCGTGATGCGGCTGCGAAAAACCGAACCGGATTTCGCACTGGCGTCACGCTCACGTTCGCGGGGCGCCCCCAAGCTAACCTCGGGCCTTGGCCCGGGACCGGCTGCGAGCCCGCGAGGTGGCGTCCAGCTCGACCTTGCGAACCCGGATGGCCTCCGGTGTCACCTCGACGCATTCGTCGGGCGCGCAGAACTCTATGGCCCGCTCCAGGTCGAGCTCGAGCGGCTTGGCCAGCGTCTCTATCACGTCCGCGGTCGATGACCGCATGTTGGTCAGCTTCTTCTCGCGGGTGACGTTGATGTCGAGGTCCTCGGCCCGCGGGTTGATGCCGACGACCATGCCCTCGTAGGTGTCCTCGCCGGGCTCCACGAAGAACTGACCTCGATCGGCAAGCTGGAGCAGCGCGAAGGGGGTGATGACCCCGGAACGATCCGACACCAGCGACCCGGTGTGCCGGGCCCGGATCTCCCCCGCCCACGGCCGGTAACCGTCGAACACGGCGTTGGCGATGCCGGTCCCCCGCGTCAGGGTGAGGAAATCGGTGCGAAAGCCGATCAACCCGCGGCTGGGCACGATGAAGTCCATCCGGACCCAACCGGCGGCATGATTCGTCATCTCTTCCATGCGGCCCTTGCGCCCGGCCATCAGCTGGGTGATGGCTCCGACGAATTCGTCCGGACAGTCGATGGTCATCGCCTCGAAGGGCTCGTGCAGCTGGCCGTCGATCGTCTTGGTGACCACCTGCGGCTTGCCTACCGTAAGTTCGAAGCCCTCCCGGCGCATCGTCTCAACCAGCACGGCCAATGCAAGTTCACCGCGCCCCTGCACTTCCCAGGCATCCGGGCGCCCGATGTCGACGACCCGGATCGAGACGTTGCCGATCAGTTCGGTGTCCAGGCGGCCTCGGACCATGCGGGCCGTCAGCTTGTGCCCGGAAACCTTCCCGGCCAGCGGCGAGGTATTGGTGCCGACCGTCACCGAGATGGCCGGTTCGTCGACGGTGATGCGCGGCAGGGCATGCGCATAGTCCGGGTCGGCCAGCGTGTCGCCGATCATGATCTCCGGCAACCCCGCCACAGCGACGATGTCCCCGGCAACCGCCTCGTCGGTGGTGCTGCGCTCGACACCCTCGGTGGCCAGCAATTCGGTGATCTTGGCGCTCGTGACCACGGGCACCCCGTCCACCTCGCGTAGCCAAGCCACCTGCTGGCCCTTGCGCAGCTTGCCGTTGTAGATGCGGACCAGGGCGAGCCGGCCGAGGAAGGCCGACGCGTCCAGGTTGGTGACCAGGGCCTGCAGCGGAGCCTCGGAGTCGCCTTGCGGCGGCGGAACGTGCTCGAACAGGACGTCGAACAACGGATCCAGGTTGGTGCCGTCGGGCGCCTGACCATCGGCCGGCTCGATGGTGCTCGCGATGCCCGCGCGCCCCGATGCGTACAGCGTCGGCAGCCCCAGCGCATGCTCAGCCGCCGCGGCCGCCTCGTCATCGAGATCGGACGCGACATCGAGCAGCAGGTCGTGGCTGGCCTCGACCACCTCTTTGATGCGGGCATCAGGCCGGTCGGTCTTGTTGACCACCAGGATCACCGGCAGATGCACGCTCAGCGCCTTGCGCAGCACGAACCGGGTCTGTGGCAGCGGGCCCTCGGACGCGTCGACCAACAGCAGCACCCCGTCCACCATGGACAACCCGCGCTCGACCTCGCCGCCGAAGTCGGCGTGGCCCGGGGTGTCGATGACGTTGATCACCGTCACCGTTCCATCCGGATGGTGTCGGTGCACGGCGGTGTTCTTGGCCAGGATGGTGATGCCCTTTTCCCTTTCCAGGTCACCGCTGTCCATGACACGTTCCTGGACTTCACCGCGTTCGGTAAGGGCACCGGATTGCCGCAACATCGCGTCAACCAGGGTGGTTTTGCCGTGGTCGACGTGAGCGACGATGGCGACATTGCGGAATAGCACGTCGGTGATTGTGGCAGCGCAGGCAGCGGAAGGCGAACTGGGCCGGTGAGTCGACCCGTTGATCGAGCCCCCGGTTCGGGCTGTCGCGCTCGGCGTGTCGCCCCCGGTGAGCCCCGGGAATCGGCCAAAAAGGGCCTACCACCCGCGCGGTAGCGACACCGAACCACTTCGCGCGGCCACATCGGGCACCGACCGGCTACGGGTCACAGCGTGAGCAACACCATCCCGATCAGGGCGTGGCAGGCGGCCGATTAACCCGTCGGCGGGGCTGGCCGCAGCGCCCGGTCCAGGTCGGCAAGCCAGCACCGATCGGCCGGTACCCAGTCGACATCGTCTAGTTGATCGGCCGTCACCCAGCGCAACGCACGGTGGTCGCGCGCGCATGGGTGCCCGCGCAGCAAACGCACCCGGTATGCCCGCAATACGGTCTTTTCATCCAGCACAACGTCGGCCCCCAACCGCTCGCCGACCGCGACATCGTCGACGCTGAGTCCGAGTTCTTCGACCAGCTCGCGAGCCAGCGCGGCAGGCTCGGTCTCGCCGCCAGCAACCTTTCCGCCGGGAAGCTCCCATCGACCGGCCAGCTCCGGCGGCCGGACCCGCTGCGCCACCAATACGGTGGCGCCGCAGATGATGGCTCCGGCAACGACGATCTGATTCGGCTGATTCGGCATCGCCAGTGACGGTATCTCGCCGAGTCGACCCGGCAGCGCCACTTCCCAGATCCGGCGGACTGCGATCCGACCGAAGCCGTGTTGCCCCAACACGGCCCAGCCCTGCGCCACCGCAGCCTTGACTGCGCGCCAAGCCGGCTTGGGCAAGCCAAACATGATGGCGCGCAACGACGAACTGACACACCGATCCCGATGCCGCAGAACCCGGATGGGCTAGGCAGCACCCATGAACCCACGGCGTACCGTTGGCCACATGGCTGTGTTAACGGATGAGCAAGTAGACGCCGAACTGCCCGGCCTCAACGGCTGGCAACGGGCCGATGGAGCGCTGCGCCGATCCATCAAGTTTGCAACTTTTCTCGATGCGATCGATGCCGTGCGCCGGGTGGCCGAGCACGCGGAAAGCAAGGACCATCACCCGGACATCGATATCCGTTGGCGGACAGTTACTTTCGCACTCGTTACGCACTCGGCGGGCGGCATCACGCAAAACGACATCGACATGGCCCGCGACATCAACGGCATCGTCGGCGACTGACCAGCACCTCGCCACGCGACCGGGACTAGCGCGCCCGCTGACGCGTCGTCGCAATCCAGCCGAGGGTCGCCAGCGTTGCCACCACATAGACCAGTCCGGCCCACGCCAGGTACCAGGGTCGGCCGATCTGCCAGATGGTCGGCTGGGCGAAACTCAGCAACCACGGCACGCCGATGACGGTGAGCGCCAACCAACCCCAACCCAGGATCCGCGCGCCGAGCCGATCGCGCAGCGGGCCGCTGAGAAGCCAGATCATCAACGGCACCAACCACACCCAATGGTGGGTCCACGAGATCGGCGAGAGCAGCAAACCAAAAAGTTCGACTACCAGTAGCTTGCCCAGGTGATCGGCGGGCTCGAGCGCTCGCCAGGCCAGGACCGCCAGCACCGCCGTGACAGCGATGGCGGCCAACACCAGCGGGCCAAAGCCCGCGTCATGGCCGAGGATTCGCGAGATTGCGCCGCGCCAGGACTGGTTGAACGACGTCGCAATGGGCCCGACCCGGTGCGCGTCTCCCAGCAAATCGGTGAAGTAGTAGCGAGCCTGACCACCCACGATCAGCAACGACACACCGACGGACACAAGGAACACGATCGCCGAACACACCGCGGCACGCCAGCGCCGGACGCCGGCCAGATAGACGGCGGTGATCGCCGGCGTCAGTTTGATGCCCGCCGCTACGCCAACCAACAGGCCCGATAACCACCATCGCGTGGTGTAAACCGCCCACAGCGCCGCAAGCATCAGCAGGACGTTGATCTGCCCGTAGTCGAAGGTGCTGCGCAGCGGCTCAATCCAGATGGCGACCGCCGTCCACACCATCGCGGCGCGGTGACCGCGCTCGGCCGGCACGCCGATCAGACGCTGGCTGATCCGGACCGCGCCGTACAACGCGGTGATGGTAGCGAGCTGCCACAGGAATGCGACCAGCCCGAAAGGCAGCAGATGCAGCGGGTAGAAGACGACCGCCGCAAACGGCGGATACGTGAAGGGCAGCGGAAAGTCAGGCGTCTGATCTGCGTAAACGTAGCTGTACAGGCTGCCGGGATGGCCAAGGGCCGCCGCTCCGCCGACATAGACATGCAGGTCGACAAAGTTCGCTCCGTTGGACGTCAGGTAGGTCCAGGCGAGTCGCGCGGCGACGCTGAACACCAGCAGCAACGGCGCGCCACGGCGCCCCCAGACCTTCGGCGATACCGCCTTGTGCCGAGTGGTGCTTGCCGCCGGGGCGGCCGAGGTCGTGTCGATGCGACCGACTCTAGTGCCGACCCAATTGCCCAGGTGACCGGTCACCGCTATCGCTCGTATCCATAACGATCAAATAAATGCCACACGTGTCACTTGAGTCACATCCGTACCGCGATAGCTTCGGCAACCGGGACCTGTCACTACCAACCATCACCCGGGACCTGTCACTAATAACCAGGGAGAGTCATGCCAACCATCTGGACGTACGTACGCGCCGCCGCCGTCTTGGTCGGTTCGTCCGCTGCACTACTGACGGGCGGAATCGCCCATGCAGACCCGGCGCCGGCGCCGGCTCCTGCTCCCAACATCCCGCAGCAGCTGATCAGCTCGGCCGCTAATGCGCCCCAAATCCTGCAGAACCTGGCGACGGCCCTGGGCACCACGCCGTTGCTCGGCGCCCCGCAGGCTCCGCAGCCGGTGCCCGCAGCACCCGGCCTCGGCTCGGTGCTGCCCGGGCTGGCCCCGGCCGCCCCGGCGACCGCCCCGGCGGTCACCCCGGCGATTCCCGGCGTGAACACCCCGATTCCGGGGATTACCGCGCCGGCCGCGCCGGTTGCGCCGTCCCCCGCGACGGCGGTAACGCCGTCCATCCCCGGGGTGAACGCCCCGATCCCGGGGCTCACCGCACCGGCACCCGCCGCTCCGGCGGCACCAGCGGCCGCACTTCCGGGGTTGGCGTCGGCAATTCCCGGTCTGGCTCAGGCCGCTCTGCCGGGGCTGACCGGGGGCGCCATTCCGGGACTCCCGGCCCCCGGCGCTGCGCCGGCCGCACCTGCAAACCAGCCCCAGACGTTGCTCGCGGCCCTGCCCTGAGCGTCTCGTCCGACGGCTAAAACCATCATCTAGGACCGGGAGAAATTACGTGGCAAGCACTTGGAGTCTGTCCAAAGGTTTGGCCGCCGTCGTCGTCACCTCGGCTGCCGCGTTCGGGCTTTGCCCGCCCGCGGCAGCCGACCCGGCGGCGCCGCAGCCCAACCCCAACCCCAACCCACAGCTACCGGGTCTGCCGGCGTTGGCTCAACTGAGTCCGATAATCCAGCAAGCGGCCGGCAATCCCGAGCAGGCGACGCAGTTGCTGATGGCAGCTGCGCAGGCATTTGCGCACAACCCGGCGGCCCCGACCGAATCCCGCAACGTCGCGTCGTCGGTCAACCAGTTCGTCCAGGAGCCGGTGAACCCGGCCCCCGGATCACCTCCGCTAGGCGTGCCGGCTCCGGCCGCCGCCCCGGTTGAGGTCGCCCCGCCGGCCAGTGCCCCGGTGCCGCATGTGCCGGCCCCGGGCGCCGAGCCTGGGACACTCGCACATCTGCCCGCGGGTATCGATCCCGCGCATGCAGCGGGTCCAGCACCGGTAGCGGCGCCGGCCGGCGCACCGCCCGCGTCCGCGCCGGCACCCGCGGCCGCAGCTCCCGCGTCGGCGCCTGGCACCGCGCCAGCACCCGCGGCGGCACCGGGACCAGCACCCGCGGCACCCGCACCAGCACCGGCCGCGGCCGCACCAGCGCCGGCACCTGCCCCCGCCGCACCGCCGGCCGCACCCGTGGCCGCACCTGCGCCCGTTCCGGCTCCTGCCCCCGCCGCCGCTCCCGCACCCGAAGCGGCCGCACCCGCACCGGCACCCGCGCCGGCACCGGCCGCGGCACCGGGCTTTGGCCCTGACGCCCCGCCCACGCAGGACTTCATGTACCCCTCGATCGGCACGAACTGCCTGGCGGACGGTAGCAACATCATCGCCACCGCCCTCTCGGTTGCGGGCCCGGCCACCATCCCGACGCCCGGCCCCGGGCCCGGCCAGACCGCCTATGTGTTCACCGCGGTCGGCACCCCCGGCCCCGCCGAGGTGCAGCGGCTGCCGTTGAACGTCACCTGGGTGAACCTGAGCTCCGGCAAATCCGGAAGCGTGACGCTCAAGCCGCGCTCCGACATCAATCCGGAGGGGCCCACAACGTTGACCGGGATTGCCGACACCGGTTCGGGCAGCATCATGTCGACGATCTTCGGGCAGGTCACCACCAAAGAACGGCAATGCCAGTTCATGCCCACCATCGGCTCAACGGTGGTGCCCTAGCACCACCGTTGAGTCGGCCGAGACGCGAGCCTCAGTACGCCATGAACAGGATCGCGTCTCGGTCGTATTCGAGACCCGGGTGAACGCTGGCGAGGTGGGCCTGCGTGAGCTCGACCAACTCGTCCTCGTCCTTTCCGACGATGGCTTCGCCGCACGGACACGTTATGTGTGTCTTCACGTTGTCGCCCTTCCCTCCTACTACCTACTGCTTTGCCGCCTTGGCCGCTGCCTTCATCTGTTTCTTGTGCGATCGCACCTGACCAAGCGAACGGGCGTCGACAACGTCGGCCACCGACATGTGGGTGCCGGGCTGGCCGTAGTCACCGGCCGCCGCCTGCCAGCCCTCGGGCGTCACGCCGTACTGCTTGCCCAGTAACGCCAGAAAGATCCGCGCCTTTTGTTCACCGAACCCGGGTAGCCCCTTGAGCCTGCCCAGCAATTCTTTGCCATCGGGCTCACCGGCGGTCCATATCGCGGCCGCATCCCCGCCGTAGCGGTCCACCACGATCTGGGCCAGCGTCTGGACGCGTTTGGCCATCGATCCCGGAAAGCGATGTATTGCAGGCTTTTCCGAACACAATGCGGCGAACTTGTCCGGGTCGTAGTCGGCGATGTCGCCGGCATCCAGACCACCCATCCGAACGGCGATCTTCTTGGGGCCGGCAAAGGCCGTTTCCATCGGAACCTGCTGGTCGAGCAACATCCCGACCAGCAGTGCGAACGGGTTGTAGGATAAGAGTTCATCGGCCTCGGGGTCCTGCGCTAGGCAGAGGTTCACACGTCGACTGTAGGACAACCCCTAGATCGGAGGACACCCTGGACAGCGACGAGTGGCGCCAAAGACGGTTGCTACTTCCGAGTGCAGCATGCCCTGCTAGACGAACCGGCCGGAAAGATGGCCAGAGACCAGGGCTCCGGCGTTGTTGATTAGCAGGCTTGTGAGCTGGGTTGATGATCTTTGGTGCCGCGCTATTGGGGCCGGAGTGTAGGCACGGGCTATCTGGAGAACGATCGAGTTGGTTACTGTTCGTCGTTGGTCTGGAGTTGCCCGTGCCTACCGTTTCAGTATTGCCTGTGTCGTCGGTTCCAGAGGTGTTCGACCGCTGGAGTCCTGGTGAGCGTAGCGAGCTCATCGGATCGGAGTTTCTCGGTGTGTTGGCCTCGGTGCCAGACCCGAGGGACCCACGCGGTCGGAGGTATTCGCTGATGGCTTTGTTGGCGATCGCGGTTCTGGCCACTGCCGCGGGGATGCGCGGCTATGCTGGTTTTGCCACATGGGCGGCCACCGCTCCCGATGATGTGTTGGCCTAATTAGGGGTCCGGTTCCGGCGGCCCAGTGAGAAGACCTTCCGCGCTGTTTTGTCTCGGCTAGACCCCGCCGACCTCAACGCCAGGATGGGCAGTTACTTCACTGCACACGTGGCCAGCAGCGACCCCAGTGGATTGGTGCCGATCGCGTTGGACGGCAAGATGCTGCGTGGTGCTTTACGCGCCAAAGCGACAGCCACGCATCTCGTGTCGGTGTTCGCCCACCGTGCCCGATTGGTGCTCGGTCAACTCGCTGTCGCCGAGAAAAGCAATGAAATTCCCTGAGTACGTGCCCTGCTCACGCTGCTGCCGGGTAGCTTGCGGTGGCTGGTCACCGTGGATGCGATGCATACCCAGGTCGTCACCGCGAAGTTGATCTGCGCCACCTTGAAGTCGCACTACCTGATGATCGTCAAGTCCAACCAAGCCAAAATACTTGCGCGTATCACCGCGCTGCCCTGGGCCGAGGTGCCCGCAGCCGCTACCGACGACTCCCGCGGCCACGGCCGTGTCGAGACCCGCACCCTGCAAATCATCACCGCTGCACGAGGAATCGGCTTCCCCTACGCAAAACAAATCATCCGGATTACTCGTGAACGCTTGATCACCGCCACCGACCAGCGCAGCGTGGAGGTGGTCTATGCCATCTGCAGCCTGCCGTTCGAGCACGCCCGCCCTACCGCGATCATGACCTGGATGCGTCAACACTGGGGAATCGGGAACAGCCTGCACTGGATACGCGACGTCACCTTCGACGAAGACCGTCAAAGGGCACATACCGGAAACGGCGCACAGGTCCTAGCAACGCTACGCAACACCGCGATCAATCTGCACCGCCTCAACGGCGCCGACAACATCGCCGAAGCCTGCCGGATCACCGCTTTGACCGCCAACCGCCACCTAGACCTCCTCAATCCACAATTCCCCAGCTCACAAGCCTGCTAATCAACAACGCCGGAGCCCTGGGCCAGGGACGAGATGTCGATCATCGCCAAACGGTAGTGGGCAAGTTCCTTCACCACACCCATCAACCGATCCAGCCGACGAGCTGATTGCGCACGGCGCGTCGCTCACATCGGACTTAGCACGGTCCCTATCGTGAAATGATGTCGACCTCGGCGACCCAGGATGAGCCAACACCACATTGGGCTTACGGCTATGGAATAGTCCCAGAAGAGACGGCTAAGGATCGGTTAAGTTCCTACGAGGCGCTGAAAAAATTCCTGGATCTATTTGACACATTACGCGATCCAAGTCGTGAACAAGACAAAGATCCATTGACGACAAAACTCGTTTCGAGTTTCGATCTTACAACGAGCCTCGCGATTCGAAATCTCGCAAGCGCGCTCTTACGCCTGCTATTTGAGAGCCCAGTGAAACATGTTTCTGGGCCGGCGAAACAAGAGCAAATAAACTACCTCGTGATGTGGATTGACGATGCCTCGATAAGAGAATTTCGAGAGCATTTGGCATATTTTTTGAATTGCGCATCAGATGCGGATAAATGTCCAACAAAGAAAGATCTGATAAATTTCCTAATTGCGTGGACGAGTCGCATGCGCGGCAGGGTCTCAATGAATACCTTCGATCCAAATATGGACCCGAAACTCAGCCAAGCTATGCGCGCCTGGTCGGACGAATTGCAGATAGCGGCCAACGATTTCACAGGCCCTAGCCGCCGGGACCGCCGTTGAGATTGCGAACGAGGCAGCCGCAGTGGCAATACGGGCAAGCAAACTGGCCGAAGAAGCGGCCGGACTTGGTGGGGCAGCCACGCTGAGTGCTCACTTCAAGGGACTGGCCGATAAGGACGGAAAGTCCGCAACCCGGTGGACTTTACTTGCAATTGGCTGCTTGTTTGCGACGATCGGATCGGGGATGTTCATCATTGCCTCTCCAGTTTCAGCTCAATGGCAAGACACGCTATTTCGATTCGCATTGACACTCCCATTGATAGGAATCGCCGCATACGCCGCCCGAATATCTACCCACTATCGACTTCTCAGCCGTTGGGCAAAAGTGTCCTTCGTGCAGATAATTTCCGTTGGAGCGTTCGCCGAGAAGATACCCACCCCTGAAGGACGCAAAGACTTGATACTCTTTGCGGGTCGAACAGTGTTCGGGGCGCCCGTCTTTGTCGATGAGTCGAAAACGGGTAACGTCTCTGGAATTCCACCTGAGCTACTTGAGCTATTTAAAAAGGTCGTCCGCAGAGAGACTAATGGAAACCGCAACCTTTTTCACTATACGGCCAATCTGGCGAGTCTCACGCCCCAGCTTTGACAAGAGCTCGGCGCGAAATGTTTGCAGGGAGGAAGAACAGGGCTCCGGCGTTGTTGATTAGCAGGCTTGTGAGCTGGGGAATTGTGGATTGAGGAGGTCTAGGCGGCGGTTGGCGGTCAAAGCGGTGATCCGGCAGGCTTCGGCGATGTTGTCGGCGCCGTTGAGGCGGTGCAGATTGATCGCGGTGTTGCGTAGCGTTGCTAGGACCTGTGCGCCGTTTCCGGTATGTGCCCTTTGACGGTCTTCGTCGAAGGTGACGTCGCGTATCCAGTGCAGGCTGTTCTCGATTCCCCAGTGTTGACGCATCCAGGTCATGATCGCGGTAGGGCGGGCGTGCTCGAACGGCAGGCTGCAGATGGCATAGACCACCTCCACGCTGCGCTGGTCGGTGGCGGTGATCAAGCGTTCACGAGTGATCCGGATGATTTGTTTTGCGTAGGGGAAGCCGATTCCTCGTGCAGCGGTGATGATTTGCAGGGTGCGGGTCTCGACACGGCCGTGGCCGCGGGAGTCGTCGGTAGCGGCTGCGGGCACCTCGGCCCAGGGCAGCGCGGTGATACGCGCAAGTATTTTGGCTTGGTTGGACTTGACGATCATCAGGTAGTGCGACTTCAAGGTGGCGCAGATCAACTTCGCGGTGACGACCTGGGTATGCATCGCATCCACGGTGACCAGCCACCGCAAGCTACCCGGCAGCAGCGTGAGCAGGGCACGTACGCAGGGAATTTCATTGCTTTTCTCGGCGACAGCGAGTTGACCGAGCACCAATCGGGCACGGTGGGCGAACACCGACACGAGATGCGTGGCTGTCGCTTTGGCGCGTAAAGCACCACGCAGCATCTTGCCGTCCAACGCGATCGGCACCAATCCACTGGGGTCGCTGCTGGCCACGTGTGCAGTGAAGTAACTGCCCATCCTGGCGTTGAGGTCGGCGGGGTCTAGCCGAGACAAAACAGCGCGGAAGGTCTTCTCACTGGGCCGCCGGAACCGGACCCCTAATTAGGCCAACACATCATCGGGAGCGGTGGCCGCCCATGTGGCAAAACCAGCATAGCCGCGCATCCCCGCGGCAGTGGCCAGAACCGCGATCGCCAACAAAGCCATCAGCGAATACCTCCGACCGCGTGGGTCCCTCGGGTCTGGCACCGAGGCCAACACACCGAGAAACTCCGATCCGATGAGCTCGCTGCGCTCACCAGGACTCCAGCGGTCGAACACCTCTGGAACCGACGACACAGGCAATACTGAAACGGTAGGCACGGGCAACTCCAGACCAACGACGAACAGTAACCAACTCGATCGTTCTCCAGATAGCCCGTGCCTACACTCCGGCCCCAATAGCGCGGCACCAAAGATCATCAACCCAGCTCACAAGCCTGCTAATCAACAACGCCGGAGCCCTGCTGGTCGGTGGCGGTGATCAAGCGTTCACGAGTGATTCGGATGATTTGTTTTGCGTAGGGGAAGCCGATTCCTCGTGCAGCGGTGATGATTTGCAGGGTGCGGGTCTCGACACGGCCGTGGCCGCGGGAGTCGTCGGTAGCGGCTGTGGGCACCTCGGCCCAGGGCAGCGCGGTGATACGCGCAAGTATTTTGGCTTGGTTGGACTTGACGATCATCAGGTAGTGCGACTTCAAGGTGGCGCAGATCAACTTCGCGGTGACGACCTGGGTATGCATCGCATCCACGGTGACCAGCCACCGCAAGCTACCCGGCAGCAGCGTGAGCAGGGCACGTACGCAGGGAATTTCATTGCTTTTCTCGGCGACAGCGAGTTGACCGAGCACCAATCGGGCACGGTGGGCGAACACCGACACGAGATGCGTGGCTGTCGCTTTGGCGCGTAAAGCACCACGCAGCATCTTGCCGTCCAACGCGATCGGCACCAATCCACTGGGGTCGCTGCTGGCCACGTGTGCAGTGAAGTAACTGCCCATCCTGGCGTTGAGGTCGGCGGGGTCTAGCCGAGACAAAACAGCGCGGAAGGTCTTCTCACTGGGCCGCCGGAACCGGACCCCTAATTAGGCCAACACATCATCGGGAGCGGTGGCCGCCCATGTGGCAAAACCAGCATAGCCGCGCATCCCCGCGGCAGTGGCCAGAACCGCGATCGCCAACAAAGCCATCAGCGAATACCTCCGACCGCGTGGGTCCCTCGGGTCTGGCACCGAGGCCAACACATCGAGAAACTCCGATCCGATGAGCTCGCTGCGCTCACCAGGACTCCAGCGGTCGAACACCTCTGGAACCGACGACACAGGCAATCTGGAACCGACGACACAGGCAATACTGAAACGGTAGGCACGGGCAACTCCAGACCAACGACGAACAGTAACCAACTCGATCGTTCTCCAGATAGCCCGTGCCTACACTCCGGCCCCAATAGCGCGGCACCAAAGATCATCAACCCAGCTCACAAGCCTGCTAATCAACAACGCCGGAGCCCTGGGAGGAAGAAGAGCGCGTTGGCTCCAAGTCGGTAGCAAACCCTGAAACTGGGATGGTCGATATTTGCGAACCAGTTGCCCTGTAAGCGGGTGAACGCCCACACTCGTAGCTGGGTCTAACGACTTGTCATGCCACCTCGGCAATGTCGTTCGACCTCGAACTTTAGGTTGCTGGGACCTTCGGGAGAAGGAGCAGAAATGGCCGCGCCCCTACCCGCGCCGGGTTGGTATCCCGACCCATCGAACCCTGAGAAACAGATCTACTGGGACGGCACCGCATGGAGCGGGCCGCCCGCTTCAGGAGCTGCCGATAAGCACAAGAAAACTGCGGTTGCGATCGGCGTCTGTGTGCTTGTCCTCGTTGGGCTCGTGATGTCGATGCAGTCAGTCAGCCTCATGTCCGGTTCGGGTCCAGTCTGGACCGGGGTCGGTGTCGTGGCAGCAGGCACGGCTGTTGCATTCTTCTTGCGCGCTGCAACATGGGTCCGTGTCGTGGCTGCCCTGGTCTTGGCAGGTTCTCTCGCGAATGCCCTCTATATAGAGAACGAGATCGCCAAGAAGCGCGAAGAACTGACGCACATATTCGACCGCTAGGGTCCTTACTTGCTGGCCACTCTTGGTCAGCGTCTCACCACACGCTGTTCAGGTCGAACTTCTCGACAACAACCAGACCGGGGTTTATGACTTCTGTCTCCGCCCAATCGTCTAGATGAACGATCCGGATCATAGCTGCTTTGGCGCGGCCATCGGCGATCATCCTGTCGGCCAGCCAAGGCGGAAGCGCTACCACCTTCCCGCAAGCGGTTACCTGGACTGATTTTGGCGAGGTGCCGGAGGCGGTTCATTTGGATGTGGTCATCTGACCGCCCGTTCGGCCATGTTCCGGATCATCCAATCCCCAACGGAGACACCCGCTGCGTGCAGCATCGGGTTAGCCCGTTGGTCACCGCGAAGAAGGCGGTTCGAAGCCACCATGTAGTCGTGTGGTGCGTTGGGGCAGTGCCAGTTGTCGACTCCTTCTGCTTGCGTCGGGTGATCTGTTGAGCAAGAGAAGCCCCGCAGAATCCAACGCCGAGTATCGGGTTGGTCGATGCGGTCGGCGTTCGCTGACCGATCTTTCGAAGCCCGGCCGCCTCCTGTAACTGCTTCCACGTATCAGCCTACGAATGTCGCAGGCGCAGCGTATGGGCTCTCCGCGTCGAAGCGCCCAAGCCGCCGAACTCGGGACGATGGCCCGGGTAACCGTAGCGGTACCCGGCACGAAGTGGTTGTGGATGATCAGCCGGTCTGAGTCGGCAGGCATGAACTAACCCTCCCGCGAAACGCCGTCCACAGACGGAAAGAAGACGTCCTCACAGTCCAGACCAACCTCGTCGGGGCGTCGAAGTAAGGGCGCACGACGGCCCGCCGTTGTGCCGGTGGTCCATAACTGGACGAAGCTGTCGAATGCTGCTCGCGCCTGATCGTGTGGAATACCAGCAACCCTTGACATAGACGAACACGTCGTGTGCGTTTGACGCTACGCGTGTCCTGGTCACAGGTGCTGAGCAGAATGCGTAGCGCAGTTGTCAAGGTCTACTGCTGGTCGAGCAGCATCCCCACGAGCAACTCGAATGGATTCGATTCCAACAGCGCGTCGGCGGCCGGATCTTGGACAAGCTACAGCTTCGGCACCCGGCCAGTCTACGACTGGGTCGCGGCGAGGCGCCCAAGTCCGGCATTTGGTGCCAGTTTGCCGGGGCTGCGGCTATCCGCTCTTGCGCCGAAATTCCCGGCGGTTCTCCACGGGCCCATGCACCCGCGGCTTCTTGCCACCGCCGTCTTTGTGGTCGGTCGCCCCCGAGGACTTCGCCATCTTGCGTTCGAGGGCTTCCCGGAACTTGCGTTTGTTGTCGTCGTCCGGGGCGGAGCTTTCCGGGGACTTCGATGCAGCCATACCGGCAGCTTATCCCGGCCGGTTACCGCTTACCTGGGGGCAGGCCATATACGTGCGAGATGGGTAGCGTCAGCAGCACCCGTCGATCGGTGACCATCGCTTCGCGGTACTCGTCCCAATCCGGATACTCCCCAGCGATGTTGCGGTACAAGGCAATTAGCGCTTCAACGGTTTCGTCATCGGGTGCCGCGGCGGGAGGCGTCAGCCCTGCGGTGCCTTCCGCGACCGCGTAGGACCGCCCGTCATCGGCGTCCACCAGGATCGAGGCACGTGGGTCGCGACGCAGGTTACGGGTCTTGGCCCGCGGCTCGGTGATCGATACCTGCACCACCAACTTGCGGGCGTCGAAGTAGTACTGCACGTTGGACAGCTGCGGACGTCCGTCATGTTTGATGGTGGCCAGCACTCCGATGGAGTTACCGCTGATTACAGCCAACAGCTTGTCGTCGAAGACCTGGCGTCCCATGCCCGAAAGCCTACGTTGCCGTGCGCGGTTCCCTAACGGCCTGGTGCAATCGAATCATGACCCAGGGCTCCGGCGTTGTTGATTAGCAGGCTTGTGAGCTGGGGAATTGTGGATTGAGGAGGTCTAGGCGGCGGTTGGCGGTCAAAGCGGTGATCCGGCAGGCTTCGGCGATGTTGTCGGCGCCGTTGAGGCGGTGCAGATTGATCGCGGTGTTGCGTAGCGTTGCTAGGACCTGTGCGCCGTTTCCGGTATGTGCCCTTTGATGGTCTTCGTCGAAGGTGACGTCGCGTATCCAGTGCAGGCTGTTCTCGATTCCCCAGTGTTGACGCATCCAGATCATGATCGCGGTAGGGCGGGCGTGCTCGAACGGCAGGCTGCAGATGGCATAGACCACCTCCACGCTGCGCTGGTCGGTGGCGGTGATCAAGCGTTCACGAGTGATCCGGATGATTTGTTTTGCGTAGGGGAAGCCGATTCCTCGTGCAGCGGTGATGATTTGCAGGGTGCGGGTCTCGACACGGCCGTGGCCGCGGGAGTCGTCGGTAGCGGCTGTGGGCACCTCGGCCCAGGGCAGCGCGGTGATACGCGCAAGTATTTTGGCTTGGTTGGACTTGACGATCATCAGGTAGTGCGACTTCAAGGTGGCGCAGATCAACTTCGCGGTGACGACCTGGGTATGCATCGCATCCACGGTGACCAGCCACCGCAAGCTACCCGGCAGCAGCGTGAGCAGGGCACGTACGCAGGGAATTTCATTGCTTTTCTCGGCGACAGCGAGTTGACCGAGCACCAATCGGGCACGGTGGGCGAACACCGACACGAGATGCGTGGCTGTCGCTTTGGCGCGTAAAGGCACCACGCAGCATCTTGCCGTCCAACGCGATCGGCACCAATCCACTGGGGTCGCTGCTGGCCACGTGTGCAGTGAAGTAACTGCCCATCCTGGCGTTGAGGTCGGCGGGGTCTAGCCGAGACAAAACAGCGCGGAAGGTCTTCTCACTGGGCCGCCGGAACCGGACCCCTAATTAGGCCAACACATCATCGGGAGCGGTGGCCGCCCATGTGGCAAAACCAGCATAGCCGCGCATCCCCGCGGCAGTGGCCAGAACCGCGATCGCCAACAAAGCCATCAGCGAATACCTCCGACCGCGTGGGTCCCTCGGGTCTGGCACCGAGGCCAACACACCGAGAAACTCCGATCCGATGAGCTCACTGCGCTCACCAGGACTCCAGCGGTCGAACACCTCTGGAACCGACGACACAGGCAATACTGAAACGGTAGGCACGGGCAACTCCAGACCAACGACGAACAGTAACCAACTCGATCGTTCTCCAGAGAGCCCGTGCCTACACTCCGGCCCCAATAGCGCGGCACCAAAGATCATCAACCCAGCTCACAAGCCTGCTAATCAACAACGCCGGAGCCCTGAATCATGACCCAATTCGCGGCCTTCCTGCGCGGCGTCAACTTCGGGGGCGTCAACCTGAAAATGGCCGAGGTGACCGCCGCCCTGACCGATACCGGATTTACGAATGTGCGCACCACCCTGGCCAGCGGCAATGTGCTATTGGAGGCACCCGGTGATGCCACGACGGTGCGGCAGAGCGCGGAGAGCACGCTGCGCAACAAGTTCGGCTACGACGCCTGGGTGCTTGTCTACGACATCGAGACGGTACGCACCATCAACGAGGCGTATCCGTTCGAACGAGAAGTCGACGGGTTGCAGTCCTACGTGACGTTCGTGTCCGACGACTCGGTGCTTGATGAACTGGCCGCGCTGACCGCCGGCGCCAATGAGAAGATCCACCGCGGCGATGGCGTCATCTACTGGCAGGTGCCCAAGGGCGCCATGCTGGACAGCACCATCGGCCGCACCATGGGCAAGAAGCGCTACAAGGCCTCGACCATCACCCGCAACCTGCGCACGCTGGACAAGGTCTTGCGGTAGGTAGGTTTGCTCCAATGACCCCTGCCGACGAATTCGCCCAACAAAAGGTCGCCCTCACCGGCGTCTCGGAGACCGCCCTGCTGACGCTCAACGCCAGGGCCGCAGAGGCGCGCCGCCGTGACCCGATCATCGAGGATCCGATGGCAGTCAGGCTGGTCGACTCCATCGACTTTGACTTCGCGAAATTCGGCCCTACCCGCCAAGACATCGCACTGCGGGCCCTGGCCTTCGATACTCGAGCGCTGGCCTACCTGAATAAGCACCCCTCGGCCACCGTGGTGGCGCTGGCCGAGGGCCTGCAGACCAGTTTCTGGCGTTTGGATTCAGCCCTTCCCGGCAAGAAATTCCGTTGGCTGACAGTCGATTTGCCGCCGATCATCGACATCCGAAAGCGGTTGCTACCCAATTCACCACGGGTATCGGTGTGCGCGCAGTCCGCGTTGGACTACGGCTGGATGGACTCCGTCGACACCTCCGGTGGGGTGTTCATCACCGCCGAGGGACTGCTGATGTATCTGGAGCCGGATCAGGCGCTGGATCTGATCGCCCAGTGCGCCAAGCAGATTTCCCGGCGCTCAGATGCTCTTTGATCTGCCGCCGCGCTGGTTCTCCTTGTTCACCCGCCTGGGCATGCGGACCTCGATCCGCTACAAGATCCCGCCAATGCCGTTCAGCCTGTCCGTGGCTCAAGCCGCGGACCTGGTGAACACGATTCCAGGCATTCGGGCGGTCCGGGACGTGCAGCTGCCTGCTGGGCGCGGCCTGATGTTCAACGCCGCGCTGTCGACGGTCTACCGGTTGCCGGCCCTGGACTCGTTGCGCCCGTGCCTGACTCTGCTGGAGTTCGGCTAGCGAACGCCGTTAGTCGTCGGGCACGGCGGTGAGGTAGCGAATCGCATCGGACTTGGTCAGCCCCAGCGCGCGGGCCACTTCCACGTATTCCTTGGCCGCGGCCGCCATCGCCGCGTCGGTCGGGTCGAACCGAGAGATGAAGGTGCCGAAGCGGCCCCGTGTTTCGACAATTGCGGCCGACTCGAGCTCTCGATACGCGCGGGCCACCGTGTTGGCGGCAACACCAAGCTGCCCGGCCAGATCGCGCACCGTCGGGAGGCGGGTGCCGGGCGGCAGCGCGCCCGCTCGCACACCGTCGATAACCTGGGTTCTGAGTTGATCGAATAGCGGTTTGCCCGCCTTCACGTCGACCCGTAGCCAATCCCGAAGCTCCACAATCCCAGTATCACCCAGTATTGCCCAGTATCCGGTCAAGCACGGCTATCTTTGTGGGATGCGAGTGACGGTGCTCAGCGGCGCGGGCATCTCCGCGGAAAGCGGAGTACCGACGTTCCGTGACGACAAGAACGGGTTGTGGGCCCGCTTCGACCCGTACGAGCTGTCCAGCACACAGGGCTGGGAACGCAACCCCGAGCGGGTGTGGGGCTGGTATCTGTGGCGGCATTATCTGGTAGCCGACGTCGCACCCAACCCCGGCCACCAAGCGATCGCCGAGTGGCAAGATCACGCCGAAGTCAGTGTTGTCACGCAAAATGTCGACGATCTGCATGAACGCGCCGGCAGCACACCGGTACACCACCTGCACGGCAGTCTTTTTGAATTCCGTTGCGCCCGTTGCAATAAGCCTTACACGGACTCGTTGCCCCAGATGCCTGAGCCCGCACTGGAAGTCGAACCGCCGGTCTGCGGCTGCGGCGGACTGATCCGCCCCGACATCGTGTGGTTCGGCGAGCCGCTGCCGGAGGGGCCGTGGCACTGCGCCGTCGAGGCAACCGAGGCTGCCGATGTGATGGTGGTGGTGGGCACGTCTGCGATCGTCTACCCCGCGGCCGGTCTACCGGAGTTGGCTTTGGCGCGCGGCAAGATCGTGATCGAGGTCAACCCAGAGCCCACGCCGCTGTCGCGAAGCGCGACGCTTTGTGTACGCGAGTCGGCGAGTCAAGCGTTGCCCGGACTGCTGGAGCGGCTGCCCGCGCTGCTGCGCGATTGAGCTACACCCGCAGCGCGGTCGGTTCACAAATTCACGCCATAGCCGCTGAATCGGCCTGTTGAGCCAGTGCGCCCTCACACATGGCAAGGCGCAGTCACGGCACCCGATCAGGGACGGCGGGCCCGGCCCAACACCAACTCGGCCACCGGGACCGGCGCCCACGTCGGCAATGTCCACTCCCGTCGCGTGCTCTCCACGTCGAATCCAGCAGCCTTGATCACGCGCTCGGTGTCACGATGCGTGTGGCAGTTTCCGGCAATCCGGGGCCAGAAGGTCGCGTCGACAAATTGCTGCAGCCGCCCACGGGCGCCGGCACTGGCAATGTGTTCGAGGTAGCGCAACTCCCCGCCCGGGCGCAGCAGCGAACGCAGGTGCTGCAACACCCCGAGCTGGTCGGTGACCGAGCACAGCACCAGCGAGCAAACCACCGCGTCAAACGGGTCCTGATCGCTGAACTGCTCGGCCGTATCAGCGGTCACGGTAACCGGAATAGGCGCATCTTCGCCGGCCGCGCGGGCCCTAAGCGCCAGGTGGGGCTCCGGCTCCACGGCAACCACCTCGGTCACCGTCTGCGGGTAGAACGCAAAGTTTGTCCCCATACCGGCGCCGATCTCGAGGACCCGCCCAGATAGGCCGGCCAGATTCTCTCGGCGTAACGCACGCACCGGCTCGGCCTCGTGCGCGACGATGAACGGCCAAATCCGGGCGAAAAATGGGTGATCTATGTTCTTGGCGAGCGATGTCATACGCGTGACTCCTCCGACGGGCGATGCTGCACGACCCAATCCATGAGGTCGCGAGACGTGGCCTGCGGGCCGACTAGACCCGCCACCATGTGGCCACACAGGACTGCGCCCAGCACGCGGTCGGTAAAGGCCGCGACATCGCCGAACGGCAGGTGTGGCTTGGCAATCAACAGGGCCGCCACCCCGTGCGCGGCCGTCCACAATTCCAGCGCGATGGTGGTGGGGTCGTCGGCGCGGTAGATGCCTTCGTCCATCATCGCCTGCACCGAGGCGCACATATGCCGGAAAGCCGAGCTGTCCAGGGCGCTATCCACGTTGCTGCCCGAGCGCCACTCACCGATGGTGGCCAACCGATACAACTCCGGGGTCTGCAGAGCGAACCGCACATAGGCCAGGCCCTGGGCTCGCAGCACCTCCACCACGCAGGTGTGGCCCATCGCCGCCCGCTCCATTTCCTCATCGAGTCGTGCCAGATAGCGGGCGCACACCGCATCCAACAGCGCATCTTTGTCTTGAAAATGCAGGTAAATGGACGGCGGTGTGACCCCGACCCGCTCGGCTACAGACCGGATGGACACGGCCCTGGACTGGCGCGTCTGCAGCAATAACTCGGTGGCCGCATCCAGGATCTCGTGGCGCAGCAGGTCACCTGATCCACGCGGCGCACGTGCACGTCGCAAGCGTGCCATCGACACGCTATCCACGACCACTCAGCGCCGCCGGGATGGTCGGCCGGTCGCGGCGGTCCGCAGCCTCGGTGGCGGCGGCGTCAGCATCCCCAACCGCGCCGGTCTCGCTGATACCGAATCGCTGGTGCAGCCACACCAGGGGTTTGGGAGCCCACCAATTCCACCTGCCCATCACATGCATGAACGCGGGCACCAGAACCATCCGGACCAGCGTCGCGTCGGCAGCCACGGCGAGCGTCAGTCCCAAGCCGAACATTCGCATGAAGGACACGTGCGCGGCGATCAGCGCGGCGAACGACATCGACATGACCAACGCGGCCGCGGTGATCACCCGCCCGGTGCGTGCCAATCCAAGCGCCACACTCTCGTCGTTGGCGGCGTGGGCTTGGGCCGGGCTCGGGGTCGCCGGACGTGCGGCCCCCGAAGCCAGCCAGTACTCCCGAATTCGCGCGACCAGGAACACCTCGTAGTCCATGGACAGCCCGAACGCGATGCAGAACAACAACACGGGCATGTTGGCCACCAGGGTCCCGCTCGGGGTCGTGCCCAGTGCCCCCAGATGACCGTCTTGGAAGATCCAGACCAGCGCACCGAACGCCGCGGTCAGCGAGAGCACGTTGCAGATCAGCGCCTTGGCGGGCAGCACGACACTGCCGGTGAGCAGGAATAACAGGACAAAGGTGATGGCGGCCATCAGACCCAGCACCAGCGGCAGTCGTTCGGTCACCGCGTCCACGCTGTCCCGGTTGACCTGCGCCACACCGGCCATCTCGACGGTCCGGCCGGCCGGGCCGGTCACCTGGTGCAACCGTTTGAGCTGGATGTCTGAGGCGTGGGAAAACAGCGGCGCGGTGCTGTCCACGGTCAGAAAGGCACTGCCATCGGAAAATCCGGTAGCACCCGCCGGCGGCCCCACCCGACTTCCGTTGACGAACGTCCCGCTGGGGGCGGTCACAGATGCCACGTCGGGCACTCGCGACAGGTCGGCGGCGTAGCCGTCCAGGTCGGCTGGGACCAGACCGTGCACGTCAGGCACGACCACCGGAACGGCCATCGCGAGATCGTGTGCGAAGTTGGTGCGCAACTCGTAACCGACCTGATGCGAGGACGCCGTGGCAGGCAGCACCCGATCATCCGGGAAGCCCCACTTCACCGAGAAGAACGGAAGTCCCAATATCACCAGCACCGCAACAACAGCCAAGCCGACCGGAAGCGCCCGGCGCATCACGAATTTGGTCGACCGATACCAGAACAGTTGATCTACCGGCTTGTGCTGGGGTTCCGGACGGCCCAACATCCGGCGCGCCAGCCGGCGCACATTCAAGGCATCCAGCCGCGGCCCCAGCAACACGATCGCGGCCGGTGTCACCACGATCGACGCCGTCGCGACAAAGGCCACCGTGGCCACGCCGGCGTAGGCGAACGATTTCAAGAAGTACATGGGAAAAGCCACGGTCGCCGACATCGACAGCGCGACGGTGACCGCCGAGAACAACACCGTGCGGCCGGAAGTCGCCATGGTCCGGACCAGAGCTTCCTCGCGTGAGCTGCCCTCGGCGAGCTCGTCACGATAGCGACTGATGATCAGCAGCGTGTAGTCGATGGCCAACGCCAACCCCAGCGCCGTGCTGAGGTTGAGGGCAAAGATCGAGACGTCCGTCGTGAACGTCACCAGCCTCAAGACCGACATCGAACCGACGACGGCCAGCGCACCCAGCGCCATCGGCGACGCGGCCGCCAGCAGCCCGCCGAATACCCAGACCAGCACCAGGAAGCTGAGCGGAATCGCGATCAACTCCATGACCAGCAGGTCGTCCTGATTCTGCTTGTTGATCTGCGCGTTCTCCATCGCCGAACCACCGGCGCGGACGGTGACGCCGTCGCGATCGTGAACGATCTCGTCGGCGAGGGTCTGCGCATTTTTCTGCGCGTTGCTTTCGCCGCCTTTGATGTTGACCACAATCAGCCCGGACTTGCCGTCCTTGCTCACCAAGTCGGGAGCACTCTTGGGATCAGCCGACGGCCCCGTCCAGGGCGAGGACACGTTGAATACCAGTGGGGAGTGGTTCAACTCGGCGACAATGTCGGTGCCCACCGCGCGCGCCCGCTCCGTGCCGACGCCGCCGGGAGCGGTCACCAGAATCAGCATTTGCTGACCGCTCTGGCCGAACTTGTCGGCGAGCACCTTGATGGCGCGAGCCGACTCGGCGTTGGGATCTTGGAAACCGCCGGGAGACAGACTGTTGGCGACTGGGATGCCGAAGACCGCTGCTGCGATAAAAACCAGCAGCGCCACCCCGATGATTCGACGCGGCGCTGCTATGGCAAGTCGAGCGATCCCCTGCAACATCGTGCGTCCCCTCCACCGCGAGTGCAGCCGTCCCGGGCGGCTGCACCATATCCGCGGTAACTTATCAGCGATAACTTAAGGGCGTCAAACAACACCTGCCGTAGTCACGAGGCCCGACGCCCCGACGGTTCACCGCGCCGCGGACAAACCGAGATGCGGACAAACCGCGATACGCCCGGCGACGCCACCGGTAGCGACACATTTGCTTCCCGATGTTTCTCGACCGCTGGCCAGGCCCCCGAGTTACGGCATACCGTCGGGCCTGCCCAAAGCGGCTGGCGAGCACTTCGGCATCGGCACCCTACCCACCGGTAAGAATTGCCACGATTTTCCGAATCGTGACTCAATGATTCCTTAATGGCGACTTCTACGCTCAGTGTCATGTGGATCGACGACTCGAGTGCCGATGTCATTAAGGCCGACTTCGAGGCTCTCTACCACGGCGACATGCTGGTGGAAGGCGAGACCTCGGAGCAGGTTGAAGAGTGGCACCCCCTCCCTACGGCGAGCTGAGCACACCATGGGCATGCTTGCACGGTTACTAATTGCCGAACCAGCCGTCAGCCGTTGGTTCCGTCGATAACCAATTCGCGTCTATTGATGAAAGCCCCCCGCCTGTGCGGGGGGCTTTCATCGTTATTAACGGCCCTTAGCGCGGCGCCATCCGGATCGCGCCATCCAAACGAATGACCTCCCCGTTGAGCATCGGGTTTTCAATGATGTGCACAGCCAGCGCCCCGTATTCGTCGGGGTTTCCCAGCCGGGACGGGTGCGGCACCTGCTTACCCAGCGACGCCCTGGCCTCCTCGGGCAAAGACGCCAGCAGCGGGGTATCGAACAGTCCGGGCGCGATGGTCATCACCCGGATGCGATGACTGGCCAGATCGCGGGCGATCGGCAGGGTCATACCAACCACGCCGCCCTTGGACGCCGAATACGCAGCCTGGCCGATCTGGCCATCGAATGCAGCCACCGAGGCGGTGTTGATGATGACGCCGCGCTCTTCCGCATTGGGGCCGACGGGTTCGGTTTTGGCGATTCGCTCGGCGGCCAGCCGCAGCACGTTAAAACTCCCGACCAGGTTGATGTCCACAATCTTGCGGAACGCCGCCAACGGGAAGACGCCGTCGCGGCTCAGCACGCGTATCGCGTTACCGGTCCCGGCGCAATTGACGACGATGCGCAGCGTGCCCATCGTTTCGGCCAGATCCAGCGCACTGGCGACGGCGGCCTCGTCGGTCACATCCGCCGCCGCGAACCGTGCCCGGTCGCCCAAATCAGCAACCACGTCTTCACCCCGGATGTCGAGCACCACAACCTGAGCCCCGGCGTCCAGCAGCCGCTTGGTGGTCGCCAGGCCCAGCCCCGACGCGCCCCCGGTGACGACGGCAACGGCGTCCCTGATCTCCATGCGAATCCTTCCTCGATTTCTCCGCTCAAAATCAACCAACCTACTGGTTGGTTGGGACTATGCCCAGTCGCTCAAGACGGCTTCGACGTCCGTCAGCGGTGCGGCCGGTGGGCGCGGCCGGCTCGGCACGGTGCGTGAGAACCGCGGCGCCGGCATCGGCTGCGGCCCGCCGTCATCGCCTTCGTAGAAGGTGTTCCGCTCGGCGATATGCGGTTCGGTGTGCACCTCGCCGAACGACAGCACCGGGGTCACGCAGGCGTCCGAATCGGCGAACACCTTGGCCCAATGATCGCGGTCGTACCTGCCGAACGCCTCGGTCAGCACCGCCCGCAGTTCCGGCCAGCGGGCGACGTCGTTTTGCGGGGGCAGGTTCACCGCATCCAAACCCAGCCCGGCCAGCATCGCCGCGTAGAACTGCGGCTCGATGGCGCCGACGGCGACATAGCCGCCGTCGGCGCATTCATAGGTGTCGTAGTAGGGCGCGCCGCCGTCGAGCATGTTGGTGCCCCGCACGTCGCTCCATATGCCGATCCCCCGCATCGCCCACATCATCTGCACCAGCACGCTGGACCCATCGACCATCGCGGCGTCGATCACCTGGCCCTTGCCCGAGTTGTGCCGCTCCCACAGTGCCGCCAAGATGCCGACCAGCAAGAACATCGAACCGCCCCCGAAGTCGCCGACCAGGTTCAGCGGTGGCACCGGCCGCTCGCCGACCCGGCCGATCGCGTGCAGGATGCCGTTGAGCGAGATGTAGTTGATGTCGTGACCGGCTTGCTGGCTGCGCGGACCGGCTTGACCCCAACCCGTCATCCGGGCATAGATCAGCCGGTCATTCACCTTGGCGCAGTCTTGCGGGCCGAGGCCCAGCCGCTCGGTGACCCCGGGCCGGTAGCCCTCGATCAAGACATCGGCCTTGGCGACGAGCTTCAAGACAAGTTCGCGCCCCTGGTCGGACTTCAGGTCGGCGGTCACGATCCGTCGGTTGCGCAGCATGGCGTCCTTCACGCCGCCCCCGCGCCCCCCGGCAGAGGACGATGGACGGTCGATGCGCACCACGTCGGCGCCGAGATCCCCGAGAATCATCGCGGCGTGTGGGCCCGGTCCGATCCCAGCCAGTTCAACGACCCGCAATCCGTTCAGCGGTCCCGACATGATGTACCGACCTTTCGTCCACTCTGACGATCTCGCCCGGGCCGAACACCCGACAAATGGCATCTTCGCAGGCCGCGGAAATCCACCCCGTCCGGCCCACCTCGCCCACCAACGCCGTCTCGGCCACGCCCCCGGTGACCTAGGGTGAGCCCCATGCCGGATACCAGGATCGAAACCCTGGCGCCAGTCGCCGGCCTCGAGGTCAAGCTGCGCGGCGGGGTGCTGTCGGTGACGATCGACCGTCCCGAAAGCCTGAATTCGTTGACACCTGAGGTGATGGCCGGGATCGCTGACGCGATGGAGGCCGCGGCTACCGATTCGCGAGTGCGAGTGGTGCGCCTGGGTGGAACGGGTCGCGGGTTCAGCTCCGGGGCCGGGATGAGCGCCCAGGATATGGGCCGCAAGACCAGCACTTCCAGCCTCACCGAGATCAACCGGGCGGTGCGGGCAATCACGGCGTTGCCGCATCCGGTTGTCGCCGTGGTCCACGGACCCGCCGCCGGGGTCGGTGTCTCACTAGCCCTGGCGTGCGATCTGGTGCTGGCCTCCGAGAGCGCCTATTTTCTGCTCGCGTTCACCAAGATCGGATTGATGCCCGACGGCGGAGCCTCGGCATTGATCGCCGCTGCGATCGGCCGGATTCGGGCGATGCGGATGGCCCTGCTGCCCGAGCGGTTGCCGGCCACCGAGGCGCTGTCCTACGGCCTGGTCAGCGCGGTCTATCCCGTCGCGGACTTCCAAAACGAAATGGATGCGGTGATCTCGAGATTGCTGTCCGGCCCGGCGGTGGCGTTTGCCAAGACCAAGGACTCCATCAACGCGGCCACACTCACCGAGTTGGATCGCACCCTCGATCGCGAATTCCAGGGCCAGTCGGCGCTGCTGCGATCACCCGACTTCGCCGAGGGCGCCCGCGCATTCCAGCAGCGCCGCACCCCAACCTTCACCGACTCCTGATCCGTTGAGCTGAATCGGCAATCCTCAGCAACACCGGATCCGAATAAGACATGGGGACAGAATGGAGATCCGATGTCGGCTGGACAGGTGAACTGCCTGGTAACCGGGGCGACCGGCTACATCGGCGCCCGGCTGGTTCCACGACTGCTCGACGAGGGCCACCGGGTGCGAGCGTTGGCCCGCGATCCGGGCAAGTTGGCGGACGTTCCGTGGCGGGACCGGGCAGAGGTGGTGCGCGGCGATCTGGGCGACACCGACTCGCTGGAGGCGGCCTTCGCCGGGATGGACGTTGTCTACTATCTGGTCCATTCGATGGGCTCGGCAAAGCATTTCGCCGACGAGGAAGCCCGCGCTGCCCACAACGTGGTACTCGCCGCGCGGCGCAGCGGAGTGCGCCGGGTGGTGTACCTGAGCGGGCTACATCCAGAGCAGAGCAAGCTTTCGCCGCACCTTCAATCACGCAAGGCCGTTGGCGATGCGCTGATTGGTTCCGGCATCGAGACAATCGTGCTGCAAGCCGGGGTGGTGGTCGGATCCGGATTGGCATCCTTCGAAATGATCCGGCACCTCACCGACCGGTTGCCGGTGATGACCACACCCAAGTGGGTGCACAACCGGATTCAGCCGATCGCCATTCGTGACGTGCTGCACTACCTGGTCGCCGCGGCCACGGCCACGGTGCCCGACACCGCCAGGGCCCGAACGTGGGACGTCGGCGGCCCCGACGTGCTCGAGTACGGCGACATGATGCGGGTGTACGCGGAGGTCGCCGGGCTGCATCGGCGCTACCTGATCGTGCTGCCGTTTCTGACGCCGACGATCGCTAGCTTGTGGGTTGGCACGGTGACCCCCATTCCTCCGGGCCTGGCCCGGCCGCTGATCGAATCGCTCGAATGTGACGCGGTGATGCGCAACTCCGACATCGACACCATCATCGCGCCACCGGCGGGGGGCCTGACCAATTACCGTCGTGCGGTCGAATTGGCACTGAACCGTGCCGCGCACGGGCTTCCCGACGCCACATGGGCCTCCCTGCAGTCTGAACCGGCCGAGCCACTGCCCAGCGACCCGCGGTGGGCCGGCGAAATCGTGTACACCGATGTCCGCGACGCGACGACAACTGCTGCACCCGAAGCTGTTTGGAAAGCGACCGAGCGCGCCATCAATAGCCGGAGGTGGTACTCGCTGGCGCTCGCACCACGGCGTCGGCACCGCGCACCGCGGTGGCGGGTCGCGCAGCGCACGCCAACCACACTGCGACTGGGCGCGGGCACCCGCGTGCCTGGGCCAACGTGGTTGGAGGTGACGCTCACACCGCGAGGCACCGCCGGCAGCAGCTACCACCAGCGGGCGATCTTCTTTCCCCGCGGGATTCCCGGCCGGCTGTCCTGGCTGGTGCTGCGCCACCTCCACGCCGCCGCGCTGCGCGCACTGGCACGCGACGTCACCGCCGCCGACCGATAACGGGGTCAGACCCCAAACAACGGTGGCAGCGCGAGCACCATGATGAGCCCCCAGACCAGGTGGGTGAGGATCGGTGCCAGCACTCCGCCGGTAGAGCGCCGTTCCCACGCACACACACCGCCGAGGATGACAGCGGCAAAGCCGAGCATCAGGTTGGCGCTGGCCATGATGGCCCCGATGTATACGACGGTCGAAACGGCCACCGGATAGAACCGACCCAACGCGGTGTAGAGCGCGCCGCGAAAGAACATCTCTTCGGCGATCCCGTTGATCAGGGTGATCACCACGACCAGGAACAACGATCCCTGGCTGGCAAACTGCAGCACGCGGACTATCAGCTCGGTGGCGGCCGGAATCTTACGGACAACCAAGGCACCCAACACAAAGATGCCGCCCAGCAGCAGACCGATGGTGGTCCCGGTGATCACCGGGCGCTGGTTGCGACCGCGCCAGCGAATGCCACCCAGATGCAGGGGGCCGGAGGCCAGCGCGCCCAGCGCCCATACCGCGGCCAGGGTCAGCGTCAGCCAGTAGAAGGTCGACTCCCCCGGCTGGCGCCTCATCGACAGTCCCATCACCACCGCGCCGATCACCAGGACGACACCGACGACGATGCGGCGCCGTAGCACCACCGAAGGCGCCTCATGGTGTGGCACGGCCACATTCGTGATGGCGCGGCGAATGTCGTCGATGGCGCTGAATTGGGGCGCTGTTGATTGGCTCATGCGAACAGAACTTTCGGAGTCAGGGCGATCAGGATGTCGAGGCTGCTTCGTAACGCACCGGCCAGTGGACCCGGGACGATGTTCACCCATCGCAGAGTGGGACGTGCGATGGGCGGCGTCATCGTCTCGGCGATCCGGCGAATTCGCAGCGCGTCACCGCCGGCCCACACCGGATCGGTGGCTGCGAGTTGGTGGGGATCTGTCAGGGCGTCGACGGGCAACGGGGGCCCGTTCGCGTGGCCGGCCAGCGCCAACGTAATGGCATCTTCGATACTCAGTAGTCCTCCTGGTGGCTCGGGGACCTTGTCTTGCAGGCCGGCCCCGGATGCCCGCATCGGGTGATCCAGCGATTCCACCAGGTCTGCGACCAGACCATGCGGGACCGGCAGGGTGACCGCCGTGATCCGGGACGCTACCGCGGTATCGAGCCTGCCGACCGGCAATGCGGCATGCCATCTGCCGCGGATGCGCGCATACGTCTTGAGTAGCTCGCGGTACGACGTGGTGTCGGGGCCGCAGATGTCGTAGGCACCGGCAGGTACCTGGTCGACGTCGGCGGCGGCCACCAGATAGTGCAGAACGTCTCGGATGGAGATCGGATCGATCGGGTTGTACATCCAGTCCGGCATCGGCAGGACGGGGAATCGATCCCCGACGTAGCGCAGCATCTCAAACGACGTGGAGCCGGCTCCGATGATCATTGCCGCGCCCAGCCACACCAGTTCCGCGCCATCGTCGACGGCCAGTGCCTCGGCGACCTCGGCCCGACTGGACAGGTGTTGGGATAGCGCTTCACATTCGGGGACGAATCCGCCCAGGTAAACGATGCGCCGCACCCCGGTGTCACGGGCAGCGACGGCCAGGTTGGCGGCGGCGGTTTTGTCCCGGTCGCGAAAATCCGGTTGGCCTATGCCGTGGACCAGGTAGTAGACCACGTCGATCTCACCCGCGGCATTCATCGCGGCTTGCGCCGAGGCCCGGTCCGTCGCGTCGAGGATTACCGGGGTGACGTCGTCGAACCAAGCTAAGCGACTGAGTCGCGCCATGTTTCGGGTGGCCGCCAACACTTCATGGCCGTCGGCCAGCAGCGCGGTAACCAAGCGGGATCCCACGTAGCCGGTGGCGCCGGTCACCAGAATCCGCATGGTTTCGACACTAGACCCGAGACGGTGGGGCCGCGGGGAAGCCGGGCCATCCGGCAGGAGCCGGTCTGAACCGATCCGGAAGCGACAACGTGACTGACCACATGAACACATTCACCGGGGGTAGATCATCGTGCTTCAACTTGCAGCGGCCAGCGGGCACGCAAACCTCGAAGACAGATCCGCATGTGGCGGGGGTGGCCGTGAAGTTCCCGCCGAACCGCTACCACCAGGCCGAGGCGATCGGGGCGCTCACCGAGTTCGCCGGTCCGGAGTTTCGCCGGTTCGCGCTCAGCAGCGGGGTTGAGGCCCGCCACACCGCATTGCCGCTGGAACGCTATGCCGAGCTCAGCGGTTTTACCGAGGCCAACGACGCCTTCGTCGACGTCGCTCTCGACTTGGGCGAGCAGGCCCTGCGGGCGGCGCTGGACGAAGCAAAGTTCAGGCCCTCCGAAGTCGATGTCATTTTCTCCACCACCGTCACTGGTCTTGCCGTACCCACCCTGGAGGCGCGACTGGCTCACCGAGTGGGGTTGCGCGAAGACGTCAAACGCATCCCGTTGTTCGGTCTGGGCTGTGTGGCCGGTGCCGCCGGGGTGGCCCGCATGCATGACTACCTGCGCGGATTCCCCGATCAGGTGGGCGCTCTGCTCGCGGTGGAACTCTGTTCACTGACGATTCAGCGCCACGACAACTCGGTGGCAAATCTGGTTGCCTCCAGCCTGTTCGGCGACGCCGCCGCGGCCGTGGTCACCAAGGGGGCGCACCGAGTTCGGGGGCCGGTGCGGCGTCAAACGGATATGCCGGCCCTCGAGTGCTGGCCACCCGCAGCCGGATCTACCCCAACACCGAGAACGTCATGGGCTGGAAGATCGGCACCAGCGGCTTTCAAATCGTTTTGTCGGTCGACGTCGCCACTGTCACCGAGAAGTACCTGGGCGAGGACGTCCGCAGTTTCCTGGCCGACCACGGGTTGACCCCGAGGATGTGACGACGTGGGTCTGCCATCCTGGCGGGCCCCGCGTGATCGAGGCCGTTGAGACCGTGCTGGGGCTACCCGAAGATGCCCTCGCTCACACACGAAACGCGCTACGCAACAACGGAAATCTTTCTTCGGTGTCCATTTTGGATGTATTGCGGGCCAACCTGGCCGACCCGCCGCCGGCCGGTTCGATCGGACTGATGATCGCGATGGGCCCCGCGTTCTGTTCTGAACTAGTGTTGCTGACGTGGCAAGTCCGTATTACCTGCTGATTCTGGCGATCGTCGTCGAACGCTTGGCCGAGCTGGTGATAGCCCAGCGCAATGCGCGCTGGTCTTTTGCCCAGGGCGGCAAGGAGTTTGGCCAACCACACTACGTGGTGATGGTTGTCTTGCACTCGCTGCTGCTGGTGGGCTGCGTCATCGAACCCTGGGCCCTGCATCGCCCGTTCATCCCATGGCTCGGCTGGCCGATGGTGGCCGTGCTGGTGCTCAGCCAGGGTCTGCGCTGGTGGTGTGTGACGTCGCTGGGGCGACGCTGGAACACCCGGGTGATCGTGCTGCCCGACGAACCGCTGGTGCAAAAAGGGCCCTACCGGTTCCTGCACCACCCGAACTATGTTGCAGTGGTGGCCGAAGGGTTTGCCCTGCCGCTGGTGCACACCGCGTGGGTGACCGCGCTGAGCTTCACCGTGGCCAACGCCATCTTGCTGACCGTGCGGTTGCGGGTGGAGAACTCCGTGCTGGGCTACTCATGACGACCTACGACGCCGACGTGCTGGTCGTCGGCGGTGGCCCCGGCGGACTCGCCACCGCATTGAACGCACGAAAACGGGGGCTCTCGGTCATCGTCGGAGACCCGCGGGAGAGCCCGATCGACAAGGCGTGCGGCGAGGGACTGATGCCGGGTGGTCTGGCGGAGCTGAAGTCCCTCGATGTGGACCCAGCCGGCGTCCCGTTCCAGGGCATCGCGTATGTAAGCCAGCAGCGCCGGGCCGAGGCGCGGTTTCGCACCGGGCCGGGCCGGGGCGTGCGCCGCACCACATTGCACGCAACGCTGGCGGCCCGCGCCAAAGAGCAAGATGCGGAATGGATCAGAACGCGGGTAACCGATGTCGTCCAAGACGCGCACGGCGTGACCGCCGCGGGTGTGCGCGCCAAATGGTTGGTGGCAGCCGATGGCCTGCATTCCGCGGTACGACGCGCGGTCGGAATAACGGCGACGGCCGGTACTCCACGACGCTACGGCGTGCGCCGGCACTACCGTGTGCCGGCTTGGTCGGAGTTCGTCGAAGTGCACTGGTCTCCGTGGGGCGAGGCGTACGTCACCCCGGTAGAACCGGATCTGGTCGGGGTGGCGATCTTGTCCCGTCAGCGACCTGAAATCGATTGGTTCCCATGGCTTGCACAGCAGCTACGGGGCGCCAGTCCCGGGGCCGCGAGGGGCTGCGGCCCGCTGCGACAGGTAGTCTCGCGCCGCGTCGCCGGACGCGTGCTGCTGGTCGGCGATGCCGCCGGCTACGAAGACGCGCTGACCGGTGAGGGCATCAGCCTGGCCGTCAAGCAAGCGGCCGCCGCGGTGCGCGCCATCGCCGACAATGACCCGGCGTCGTATGAGGCTGCGTGGCATGGGGTTACGCGCAGCTACCGCTGGCTCACGCGCGGGCTGGTGCTGGCCAGTGCGCCACGCCCGGCGCGCCGTGCCATCGTGCCAGCATGCGCACTGTTACCCCTGGTGTTCCGGTATGGGGTAAACATCCTGGCAAGCTGACGGCCCAGTCAGGCGGACACCAGGCCGACGCTGCGCACCCCGGCCACCGGTCATTCCGGCGCCACCAAAGCCATCGTTGCCCGCCCGAATCCAGATCGGGCCGATCTCCTCGGCAGCTCACTGTCAGCCGTCCGCGCCGGGGGTGCCGTTATTGCCATCGGCGCCGGCGGCCCCATTACCTAATTGGCCATATCCGCCCGCGCCGCCGGAGGCAGCCCCACCGCCGGCGCCTCCGGGCCCGCCAGGCTGACCGTTCCCGCCGTCGCCACCGTTTCCAGGCGAAAGAGGCACACTGCAATCGCCGCCGCCCCCTCCGAAACCACCGACACCGCCGGCGCCGCCGGCACCACCGAAGTTGGCCGACTGGATGCTGCGGGTCAGATTCTGTGCACCTGCGCCGCCCGCACCGGCAGCCCCTCCGCTACCACCGTCGCCGCCGATCTGCCCGTTGCCACCAATACCGCCATTGCCGCCGACGCCACCTACGCCTCCGGCACCGCCGACAGATCTCGATGTGGTGGGAGAATCGCTCACGCCTCCGGCGCCACCGGTGCCGCCGCCACCGCCACTACCGGCGGCACCGCCCGTGCCCAATGCAGCAAAGGCGCCATTGCCGCCAACTCCGCCAGCGCCGCCAGCACCGCCAGCACCGCCATAGCCATTGGTTGCAGAGTTGCCGGTGGTGCCGATGCCGCCGGTTCCGCCGCTGCCACCGTCGCCGCCGACGCCACCCACGCCACCGACGGAGCGGGCGACGCCACCCAAGCCGCCGGGACCTCCGACCCCGCCGTCGCCGGCCAACGCGGGTGTAGACGCGCCGCGCATTACGCCAATGCCAGCATTGCCGCCGGTCCCACCATTGCCGCCGGCACCTCCTGCCCCGCCGGCTGCCGCACCGATGGCGCCACTGCCGCCATTCCCGCCGTCCCCAGCGTGATATAGCAGGCTGCCATTGGCGCCACTGCCGGCATCGCCAGCGTTCCCGCCGATACCGCCGTTGCCGCCGTTACCGTTGACGCCCCCGGCCGCGGCGGAACCACCGTTGCCGCCGATTCCGCCGACGCCCCCGTGACCGCCGCTGCCACCGAAGAGACCGCCCGAACCAGTGGTCCCGTAGCCGCCGCGGCCGCCAGCACCACCGTCGCCCCCGTTTCCGCCAACACCCGCAGCGCCGTACTCGCCGCCTTCGCCCGCGCCGGCGGCTCCCCCAAAGCCAGCCCTGCCACCGGAACCCCCTTGCCCCCCTGCGCCACCGGGGCGACCGGTGCCGTCGATCCCGCCGCCGGGGGCGCCGTTGGCCCCGTCCCCGCCTCTGCCACCGACACCACCGACACCACCGTTACCGCCGTCACCGGCCACACCACCGTTGGCGGCCCCGCCCTGCCCGCCAGCACCGCCCGCGCCGCCAGCCCACCCGGAGCCTCCTGCCCCGCCGCCGTCGGCCCCGGCGACACCGCCGACACCTCCGGCACCCCCGACCCTCTGATAGCGCACCGCGCTACCCCCGTCGCCACCTGGACCGCCGAGTCCTCCGTTGCCGCCTTGGCCGCCGGCGCCGGCGCTGCCGCCGGTGACGCCGGCCCCGCCTTGACCGCCCGCACCGCCTGCACCGCCGCCACCGCCAACGGCGCCATCACCACCGGCGACACCAGCGGCGCCCCTGACTCCGTTGCCACCGTTACCGCCGTCGCCACCAAGACCACCGACCCCGCCGGCACCGGCCGCGGTGGCCCCGGCACCGGCCGCCCCGCCGGCCCCGGCAGCCCCGCCCTGGCCACCGACACCACCAGCACCACCGGTAGCCACGCCCAAACCACCGTTGCCACCGCTACCACCGACACCACCGCTACCGCCAGCACCGCCACCGACACCACCCGCACCACCGGCACCTCCGAAGCCGCCACCGCCGCCGGCCCCGCCCACCTCGCCGGGACTACCACCAACATCCCCACCAGTACCGGCCGCACCACCGCTACCGCCCTGGGCGCCGCACCACCGATCCCGGAGAGGCCCCCACCTCCACCGATACCGCCCGCACCGCCATCACCACCACGCCCACCGGCCGCCGCGTAGCTATCGATCCCCCTGCCACCAGCACCGCCGGCACCACCAGACCCGGCCGCACCGCCCACACCGCCGCCGCCTACGCCGCCACCGGCACTCCCGCCATCCCCGCCCCGGCCGCCGCCACCACCGGCACCAGCCACGGTCGTGCTCGAACCACCAGCGCCACCGCGACCGCCCAGACCACCGGCACCGCCGGTCCCGCCGTCACCACCGGCACCCAGGCCACCAGCACCGGATCCAGCCCCACCCCCGGCACCGCCGGTGCCACCAGCGCCACCGGCCCCGCCGGGCCTCGACGCCAACCCACTATCAGCACCCACACCGCCAACACCACCGGCACCGCCAGTACCGCCGGCACCGTTGCTCCCACCAACGCCAGCCGCGCCACCGATCCCGCCGGCACCGCCGGCGCCGCCGTCATAGCCGAACAAGCCCGGCCCATCAGCCGCACCGCCCGCACCGCCAGCCCCGCCAACGCCACCCGCGCCACCAACTCCGGCATTGCCCACCCCGCCGCCGCTACCACCGGCACCGGTCACGCCCCCAGCCCCGGCATCGCCTCCGGCGCCACCCACACCACCTCGACCACCGTCGGTGCGATCCCCACCAGCGCCGGCGCCACCAGCACCACCGGTCCCGCCGTCGCCACCGGCACCACCAACACCGTTGACACCCCCCACGCCCGAAGCGCCCCCAGCACCACCAGCACCCCCGGCAAAACCAACGCCCCCGGGATCGCCCGGGGTGCTCGCAGCCACACCGGTATCCCCGGCCCCGCCATTACCCCCGGCGCCCCCGGCGCCACCGATACCACCGGTACCCGCCGCACCAACCACGCCGCCACTGCCGGCGCCGGCGGCACCTCCGACTCCGGCCGCACCACCGGCACCACCATCACCACCCGCACCACCGGCAAGCTGATGGCCCACACCGCCAGCCCCGTCACCACCAGCACCACCAGCACCACCACGCCCACCGGTGCCACCAACACCACCATCACCAGCTGTGCCATCCAACCCGGCCGCACCACCTTGGCCGCCTGCACCACCAGCACCCCCGACAGCGCCGGCCGTACCCGGGCGCCCTCCGACCCCGTGCCCGTTGCTGCCTTGAGCTCCGATGCCCCCGGTTCCGCCTTGCCCACCGGTGCCGCCAGTACCGCCGGCGCCAGCCAGTCCCTGGGCCCCGGCCTCACCGCCAGCCCCGGCTGCCCCTCCGGCGCCGCCTTCGCCACCTTGGCCGCCGACGTCACCCGACTGGTACCCGTCGCCGCCGGTCCCGCCGATACCCCCGGAGCCGCCGCTACCGCCATGACCTCCCACCCCGCCTGGGCCGTCGCCGGCCGTGCCACCCTGGCCGCCCGCGCCGCCCGCACCGCCTACGAGGGCGACTGCGCTGGCGCCGCCGGCGCCTCCGTTACCACCGCTACCGGCGGCTCCGGCAAGCCCGCCGACGGCGGCCCCACCCTGGCCACCTTGACCACCGTCACCACCAACACCGCCGGCGTAACCAAGGTTTGAGCCCAATTAAGGACCCGAGGCGCCACCAGCACCGCCATCGCCGCCGCTACCGGCACTACCGGCACTACCGGCGGCGCCGCCTGAACCGGCCCCCGCGCCACCGGCTGAACCGGCCGCGCCACCGGCCCCGCCGATCCCGCCGGCACCGCCAGTGCTGTAGGTGTCGCCGTTACCGCCGCCGCCGGTTCCGGCTTTTCCACCCCCAATGCCCCCGCCGCCGCTGCCACCGGCTCCGGCCGCACCCCCGGCCCCGCCATCACCGCCAGCACCACCACCGACAACACCTGCACCTGCAGCCCCTTCGGCACCCACACCACCGGCGCCACCATCACCACCGGCGCCGCCAACACCCGCAGTACCACCAGCTGCGGCCGCACCCCCGGCGCCGCCAGCACCGCCGGCGCCACCGGCCCACCCGGTGCCCCCGGCACCGCCCGGAACGCTCGCAGCCGCACCGGAGTCCCCGGCACCACCATCACCACCTACACCACCAGTGCCACCAACACCTGCAGCGCCAACCGTGCCGCCACGTCCCTGGCCGGCTGCACCTCCAGCACCGGCCGCACTACCGGCACCACCCGCGCCACCCGCGCCACCCGCGCCACCCGCGCCACCCGCGCCACCCGCGCCACCCGCACCGCCAGCAAGCTGATGGCCCACACCACTAGCCCCGACACCACCGCCACCACCAACGCCACCAACACCTCCAACACCACCATCACCGGCGGTACCCAGCCCGCCAGCGCCACCACCAGAGCCTCCGGCCCCGCCAGCCCCACCAGATCCACCGACACCGCCGACACCACCGGGAACAACCGCATCCCCACCGCTAGTACCCGCGCCGCCCACACCACCGGCGCCTCCTGCGCCACCCTCCCCAAACAAGCCACCGCCACCACCGAAGCCACCAGCACCACCGTCACCGCCAGCAAAGCCACCCGGCAAACCAGCAAAACCCGCCCCACCATCGCCACCAATTCCACCCGCACCGATCAACCACCCACCATTGCCACCGGACCCGCCCGTCCCACCGCCAACACCACCAGCACCGCCCGCACCACCACCGCCAAACACACCCGTACCACCACCAACACCCCCAACAACACCCACACCACCGGAACCACCAACACCCCCGGACCCACCATCTCCGAACACCCAGCCACCACGACCTCCCACACCACCAGCCCCACCCGCACCACCACGGCCACCAGCGCCACCAGCGCCACCAGCACCGATCAGACCCGCCGAGCCGCCCGCACCACCCACAGCACCGGGATTAGTACTCACCCCAGGGCTCCGGCGTTGTTGATTAGCAGGCTTGTGAGCTTGGGAATTGTGGATTGAGGAGGTCTAGGCGGCGGTTGGCGGTCAAAGCGGTGATCCGGCAGGCTTCGGCGATGTTGTCGGCGCCGTTGAGGCGGTGCAGATTGATCGCGGTGTTGCGTAGCGTTGCTAGGACCTGTGCGCCGTTTCCGGTATGTGCCCTTTGACGGTCTTCGTCGAAGGTGACGTCGCGTATCCAGTGCAGGCTGTTCTCGATTCCCCAGTGTTGACGCATCCAGGTCATGATCGCGGTAGGGCGGGCGTGCTCGAACGGCAGGCTGCAGATGGCATAGACCACCTCCACGCTGCGCTGGTCGGTGGCGGTGATCAAGCGTTCACGAGTGATCCGGATGATTTGTTTTGCGTAGGAGAAGCCGATTCCTCGTGCAGCGGTGATGATTTGCAGGGTGCGGGTCTCGACACGGCCGTGGCCGCGGGAGTCGTCGGTAGCGGCTGCGGGCACCTCGGCCCAGGGCAGCGCGGTGATACGCGCAAGTATTTTGGCTTGGTTGGACTTGACGATCATCAGGTAGTGCGACTTCAAGGTGGCGCAGATCAACTTCGCGGTGACGACCTGGGTATGCATCGCATCCACGGTGACCAGCCACCGCAAGCTACCCGGCAGCAGCGTGAGCAGGGCACGTACGCAGGGAATTTCATTGCTTTTCTCGGCGACAGCGAGTTGACCGAGCACCAATCGGGCACGGTGGGCGAACACCGACACGAAATGCGTGGCTGTCGCTTTGGCGCGTAAAGGCACCACGCAGCATCTTGCCGTCCAACGCGATCGGCACCAATCCACTGGGGTCGCTGCTGGCCACGTGTGCAGTGAAGTAACTGCCCATCCTGGCGTTGAGGTCGGCGGGGTCTAGCCGAGACAAAACAGCGCGGAAGGTCTTCTCACTGGGCCGCCGGAACCGGACCCCTAATTAGGCCAACACATCATCGGGAGCGGTGGCCGCCCATGTGGCAAAACCAGCATAGCCGCGCATCCCCGCGGCAGTGGCCAGAACCGCGATCGCCAACAAAGCCATCAGCGAATACCTCCGACCGCGTGGGTCCCTCGGGTCCGGCACCGAGACCAACACACCGAGAAACTCCGATCCGATGAGCTCGCTACGCTCACCAGGACTCCAGCGGTCGAACACCTCTGGAACCGACGACACAGGCAATACTGAAACGGTAGGCACGGGCAACTCCAGACCAACGACGAACAGTAACCAACTCGATCGTTCTCCAGAGAGCCCGTGCCTACACTCCGGCCCCAATAGCGCGGCACCAAAGATCATCAACCCAGCTCACAAGCCTGCTAATCAACAACGCCGGAGCCCTGGTACTCACCCCACCCACGCCACCATTGCCCCACAACAACCCACCAGCCCCACCCGACTGCCCCACCCCACCCACAGTGCCCCCGTCGGCACCATCACCAATCAGCGGTCGCCCCAACAACATCTGCGTAGGAGCGTTGACCATCCCCCAGACATCGCGCTGCAAACCCTGCAACGACAGCACACCTGAGGACTCAGCCCACCCATAGGAATCTGCCCCCGCACCCAACAGCGCCGCGACCCGAGCGTGAAATCCCGCCGCCCCAACAGCGATCCGCTGATAGTCACGCCCGTACATGCCGAACAACTCCGCGATCGCCGCCGACACCTCGTCACCACCAGCAGCCAGTAACTCGGTAGTGGCCGCCGCCGCAGCAGTGTTCGCCGCACCCACCGCCGACCCGATACCGGCCACATCGGCCGCAGCCGCACTCACCAACTCCGGACTCACCCACACAAACGACACCTCACAACCGCCTTCCCCAAGCGACAGAGACCCAGCAAGGCGATCCAACAACCGCGACCTCAATACATTCACAACAAAACCGCGCGATCACCCGCCACAAGCCGCAGGGACCCGCAGACGACTAGCGGACCCCCAACCGCCCACCCACCGACAAAGTCCGAGCCGAAACACCAAACAGGACAACCGGTCTGCCGTCACACAGATCGCACACACCGAGGTACCGAACGCACCAGAACATCAAACCGGGGCCGCTTCACCTGTAGAAGTCACACCGCCAGGGCTGAGACGAAATCCCGATCAAGCCATGGCGGTGCGCCCGGGCAAACGGGGCGCCACGACTAGCCCACCCCGTAGAGATTCACTCGACACACGGACCCAAAGCGGCCCAGCCAAACCCGTCCGGCCGCATCCGATGTCGTCGCGCGCTTCAGCGCGCCTTCCAGACCGGCTCCCGCTTCTGCGCAAACGCCAGCGGCCCCTCTTTGGCGTCTTCGGATCGAATCAGGGATCGCATCTCGCGCATAGTGCGTTCCCAACCCCGTTCTTCATCGGCGACAACTCCGTCGTCGACCCCGTAGGCGATGCGCTTGCTCGCCCGCACCGACAGCGGCGCGTTCACGGTGACCCGGGCGGCCAATGCCAGGGCCGCATCCAGCACCGCCCCCTGCTTGACGACCTGGTTGATCAGGCCCCACTCATAGGCGTCGGATGCCGTGATCGGCTCGCCGGTCAACAACATCTCCATCGCCACCTTGCGGGGCAGCTGGTTCACGATCCGAAAGACTCCCCCGGCGGCCGCGATCAACCCCCGTTTGACCTCGGGCAGTCCGAACTTGGCGCGTTCGTCGGCCACCACCAGGTCGCTGGCAAGCGCCAGCTCGGTGCCGCCGCATAGGGCGGTGCCGTTGACTGCCGCGATGGTGGGCTTGTCGATGAAATGATGGACGTAGCCCGCGAAACCCCACTCGTTGTGGTCGGGGTGGTAGATGTTCTCCCGCCGCGAGATGGCCAACAAGTCAGCTCCGGCACAAAACGACTTATCGCCGGCGCCGGTGATCACCACGGCGCGGACCTCGGGGTCATTTTGCGCCGATTCCAGCGCATCTCCGACCGCGACGCTGACCGCCCCGTTGATGGCGTTACGGGCTTCGGGCCGGTTGATCGTTATGACCATGACATTGCCGCGGTGTTCGACCAGCCCGGCGGGCTGGTCGTCACCGGCGTCTGTCACAAGAGCTCCAAGACAGTGGCGTTGGCTTGACCACCACCCTCGCACATCGTCTGTAAACCATAGCGAATTCCGTTGTCCCGCATGTGGTACAGCAGCGTGGTCATCAGCCGAGCACCCGATCCTCCCAGCGGGTGACCCAACGCAATCGCACCCCCGTTGGGGTTGAGCCGGTTCTCGTCGGCGCCGATGTCACGCAGCCAGGCCAGCGGAACCGGAGCGAATGCCTCGTTGACCTCGTATGCCCCGATGTCGCCAATACTGAGCCCGGATCGCTTGAGCACCTTCTGGGTTGCCGGGATCGGCGCGGTCAGCATGATCACCGGGTCGGCCCCCGCAAGTACCGCGGTGTGTACCTTGGCAATCGGCTTCATCCCCAGCGACTTAGCCTTTTCGGCGGACATGAACAACAGTGCCGCCGAACCATCGGAAATCTGCGACGAGTTACCGGCATGGATCACGCCGTCTTCCTTGAACGCCGGCTTCAGCGCCGCCATCTTTTCCATCGGCGTTCCGCGCCGGATACCTTCATCCTTGAGTACGGGGTTGCCATCCTGGTCCTTGATGCCGACGATCTGATCATCGAATGCCCCGGAATCTTGCGCGGCAGCTGCCTTTTCGTGCGACATCAAGGAGAACTCGTCGAGCATGGTTCGGCTCAATCCCCACTGCTCGGCAATCATCTCGGCACCAAGGCCCTGGTTAGGGATGCGGCCGTCATAGCGTTCCAGGAAGGTCTGCGAATACGGCCGCCCACCATTGGCCAGCGAAGAACCCATAGGGGTTCGCGACATCGACTCCACCCCGCCGGCGACGACGACGTCATAGTGCCCGGCCACCACGCCAGCCGCGGCGAAGTGCACCGACTGCTGACTCGAACCGCACTGGCGGTCGACCGTCACGCCCGGGACCGTTTCGGGCCAGCCGGCCGTCAGCAGCGAGGTGCGGGCGATATCGAGCGCCTGCTCCCCAGCTTGCATGACGCAGCCCCAGATGACGTCATCCACGATCTCCGGGTCGATGCCGGCCTTGTCAGCCAGTCCGTTGAGAACCTGCGCAGATAGATCCGCGGGGTGTACGCCGGATAGCGCGCCATTGCGCTTGCCGACCGGTGAGCGCACCGCTTCTACGATGACGGCTTCAGCCATGATGATGTCTCCTTTGACATTTTCCGTACGTCAGGCACTTCAGGAACACATTGATCTTCAATCTATTGAAGCCCAGGCGGGTGGACGGCGCCCGACCGGGGTAGTTCAGCCGGCGCACCGCGACGGCACCGAACTCCCTTGCACCACGCCGTCGGGCGAGCAGCCCCTGGGGCAATTGGTCTCGGACGCGCGCGTCGAGTCGCGCAAAATTTCACAGGCTTCGCCCGCGGCGACACAAAGATAGGCGCTTTGGCGAAAACGCAAATGTCGTCCCGCAATTATCATAGTGTCTTGTCTGCCAACGCGCATAAGGTGTGACGGGATTGGCCCGATGTCGTATGCGGGCGAAACTGCAGTTTCTGCGGCCGCACCCGCAATGGCCGCCAGCCGCAACCTAATCCGGCTATGGGAGGTCGCGGTGTGCTTGGCAGACAGGGGACGGACGATTCAGATGCACGCGAGGCAGCTTGCGGGGTTTGTGATTTCGCGAATATAGCGGCCGTCTCCGAGTGTGCGGCCAGCGGAGAAGGGAAGACCTGATGAACTTCATGATGTTGCCTCCGGAGGTCAACTCGGCGCTGATGTTCACCGGCGCCGGATCAGCCCCAACGCTGGCGGCCGCCACGGCCTGGGACGGACTGGCCGCCGAGCTGGGCGAGGCAGCTGAGGCATTTTCGTCGGTCACCTCGGGGTTAGCGAGCGGATCCTGGCAGGGGCCCGCTGCCGCCGCGATGGCGGCAGCGGCCGCACCGTATGCCGGTTGGCTGAGCGCGGCAGCAACTCGGGCGCTGGGCGCTGCCACGCAGGCCAAGGCGGCCGCGGCGGTATTTGAGTCGGCGCAAGCGGCCACCGTGCACCCGGAGTTGGTGCTGGCCAACCGCAATCAGCTGGTGTCGCTGGTGCTCTCCAACCTGTTTGGCCAGAACGCGCCGGCGATCGCCGCCACCGAATCTACCTATGAAGAGCTATGGGCCCAGGACGTGGCAGCGATGGTGGGCTACCACGGCGGTGCGTCGGCCGTGGCCGCGCAACTGGCACCGTGGCAGCAGGCAATACAGGCCCTACCGGGCCGGGTCGCCGCAATGGCCACAACTGGACCGGCCGCGTCAGCGGCAGCTGCACTCGCGTCCGGCCCGGCCGCGGCGCTGGGCATTGGCAACAACGGCAGCGGGAACTTCTTGAGCATCGGCAATATCGGCAACAACAACTTGGGCAGCGGAAACACTGGCTCAGCCAACCTGGGCGGCGGGAATATCGGCAACGGGAACCTGGGCAGCGGCAACACCGGCAACGTAAATCTGGGTAACGGAAACAACGGTTTCTTCAATTTCGGTAACGGGAACTTGGGCGATACCAACTTCGGTTCGGGAAACTCAGGAAATCTCAACCTCGGTAGCGGCAACCGCTTCGGCAGTGGAAACATCGGTTTCGGGAACCGCTTCGGCGATGGGAACTTCGGTAGCGGCAACGCCGGCAGCTACAACTTCGGCACCGGGAACAACGGTTCCTTCAATATCGGCAGCGGCAACAACGGTGACTCCAACATCGGCTTCGGCAACTTCGGCACCAACAACCTGGGCTTCGGCAACAACGGCAGCAACAACATCGGGTTTGGGCTCAGCGGCAGCAATCAGATCGGCATCGGCGGCCTGAACGCCGGCATAGGCAACATGGGCTTCGGGAACGCGGGCGACAACAACGTCGGCTTCTTCAACTCGGGCAGCAATACAGGGCTCCGGCGTTGTTGATTAGCAGGCTTGTGAGCTGGGTTGATGATCTTTGGTGCCGCGCTATTGGGGCCGGAGTGTAGGCACGGGCTCTCTGGAGAACGATCGAGTTGGTTACTGTTCGTCGTTGGTCTGGAGTTGCCCGTGCCTACCGTTTCAGTATTGCCTGTGTCGTCGGTTCCAGAGGTGTTCGACCGCTGGAGTCCTGGTGAGCGCAGCGAGCTCATCGGATCGGAGTTTCTCGGTGTGTTGGCCTCGGTGCCAGACCCGAGGGACCCACGCGGTCGGAGGTATTCGCTGATGGCTTTGTTGGCGATCGCGGTTCTGGCCACTGCCGCGGGGATGCGCGGCTATGCTGGTTTTGCCACATGGGCGGCCACCGCTCCCGATGATGTGTTGGCCTAATTAGGGGTCCGGTTCCGGCGGCCCAGTGAGAAGACCTTCCGCGCTGTTTTGTCTCGGCTAGACCCCGCCGACCTCAACGCCAGGATGGGCAGTTACTTCACTGCACACGTGGCCAGCAGCGACCCCAGTGGATTGGTGCCGATCGCGTTGGACGGCAAGATGCTGCGTGGTGCTTTACGCGCCAAAGCGACAGCCACGCATCTCGTGTCGGTGTTCGCCCACCGTGCCCGATTGGTGCTCGGTCAACTCGCTGTCGCCGAGAAAAGCAATGAAATTCCCTGCGTACGTGCCCTGCTCACGCTGCTGCCGGGTAGCTTGCGGTGGCTGGTCACCGTGGATGCGATGCATACCCAGGTCGTCACCGCGAAGTTGATCTGCGCCACCTTGAAGTCGCACTACCTGATGATCGTCAAGTCCAACCAAGCCAAAATACTTGCGCGTATCACCGCGCTGCCCTGGGCCGAGGTGCCCGCAGCCGCTACCGACGACTCCCGCGGCCACGGCCGTGTCGAGACCCGCACCCTGCAAATCATCACCGCTGCACGAGGAATCGGCTTCCCCTACGCAAAACAAATCATCCGGATCACTCGTGAACGCTTGATCACCGCCACCGACCAGCGCAGCGTGGAGGTGGTCTATGCCATCTGCAGCCTGCCGTTCGAGCACGCCCGCCCTACCGCGATCATGACCTGGATGCGTCAACACTGGGGAATCGAGAACAGCCTGCACTGGATACGCGACGTCACCTTCGACGAAGACCGTCAAAGGGCACATACCGGAAACGGCGCACAGGTCCTAGCAACGCTACGCAACACCGCGATCAATCTGCACCGCCTCAACGGCGCCGACAACATCGCCGAAGCCTGCCGGATCACCGCTTTGACCGCCAACCGCCGCCTAGACCTCCTCAATCCACAATTCCCCAGCTCACAAGCCTGCTAATCAACAACGCCGGAGCCCTGCGGGCACCTACAACACGGGCTTCTCCAACGCGGGTGAGACCAATACGGGCTGGGAAAACTCGGGCAACGTCAACACGGGTGGCTACAACTCGGGCGGCTTGAACACCGGCATCGGCAGTCCCGACACACAAGCCGGACCGAACTCCGGCTTTGGCCACTCCAGAAGCGGCAACTCCGGCTTCTTCAACTCTGGTGACGGCAACTCCGGCTTCCAGAACAGCAACACCGGCGTCTCTGCGAACGGCCACTCTGGAGTGCGCAATTCCGGTGACGCTACCAACGTCGGGTTCAGCAACTCAGGCAGCAATAACACAGGAATATTCAATACCGGGACCTTCAACACGGGGATAGCCAACTCGGGCAGCGACAGCTCGGGCCTACTGATTTCGGGCACCAACAGCTCGGGCGCCCTGAACTCTGGAGACGATCAGTCCGGTTTCAACAACTAGCCATCGTCACTTCGCCCTAAATCAGATTCCAATTCCAGTATTTGCCACCGAGAGATCCGCCCGCCTACTCGGCACCACACCGGGCGCGCCGGACTTACGCGCAACGACGCCATTACCCCTGCCCAGACTGCGTGCGGGATCTCCGCACACCCCATCGAAGGCCTCGAACATAAAGCTAGAATAGAACTCTAGTTTATTAGTTTATCGAAACTAGAATTACTTTCCATTAATTGCACCCCTCACTTAAACAGTAAGAAATCGGCGAAAAGCCAAAAATCACGACGGACTTCGTATTACGTTGCCAATACCGCGTGGCTTACACACGGGGCTACGAGCACAGCGCTATTGGCAGAAGGCACGCCGGATAGCCGCATTCCGGGCTGTGGACGGTTGGGGAGACGCACAGGGCTCCGGCGTTGTTGATTAGCAGGCTTGTGAGCTGGGGAATTGTGGATTGAGGAGGTCTAGGCGGCGGTTGGCGGTCAAAGCGGTGATCCGGCAGGCTTCGGCGATGTTGTCGGCGCCGTTGAGGCGGTGCAGATTGATCGCGGTGTTGCGTAGCGTTGCTAGGACCTGTGCGCCGTTTCCGGTATGTGCCCTTTGACGGTCTTCGTCGAAGGTGACGTCGCGTATCCAGTGCAGGCTGTTCTCGATTCCCCAGTGTTGACGCATCCAGGTCATGATCGCGGTAGGGCGGGCGTGCTCGAACGGCAGGCTGCAGATGGCATAGACCACCTCCACGCTGCGCTGGTCGGTGGCGGTGATCAAGCGTTCACGAGTGATCCGGATGATTTGTTTTGCGTAGGGGAAGCCGATTCCTCGTGCAGCGGTGATGATTTGCAGGGTGCGGGTCTCGACACGGCCGTGGCCGCGGGAGTCGTCGGTAGCGGCTGCGGGCACCTCGGCCCAGGGCAGCGCGGTGATACGCGCAAGTATTTTGGCTTGGTTGGACTTGACGATCATCAGGTAGTGCGACTTCAAGGTGGCGCAGATCAACTTCGCGGTGACGACCTGGGTATGCATCGCATCCACGGTGACCAGCCACCGCAAGCTACCCGGCAGCAGCGTGAGCAGGGCACGTACGCAGGGAATTTCATTGCTTTTCTCGGCGACAGCGAGTTGACCGAGCACCAATCGGGCACGGTGGGCGAACACCGACACGAGATGCGTGGCTGTCGCTTTGGCGCGTAAAGCACCACGCAGCATCTTGCCGTCCAACGCGATCGGCACCAATCCACTGGGGTCGCTGCTGGCCACGTGTGCAGTGAAGTAACTGCCCATCCTGGCGTTGAGGTCGGCGGGGTCTAGCCGAGACAAAACAGCGCGGAAGGTCTTCTCACTGGGCCGCCGGAACCGGACCCCTAATTAGGCCAACACATCATCGGGAGCGGTGGCCGCCCATGTGGCAAAACCAGCATAGCCGCGCATCCCCGCGGCAGTGGCCAGAACCGCGATCGCCAACAAAGCCATCAGCGAATACCTCCGACCGCGTGGGTCCCTCGGGTCTGGCACCGAGGCCAACACACCGAGAAACTCCGATCCGATGAGCTCGCTGCGCTCACCAGGACTCCAGCGGTCGAACACCTCTGGAACCGACGACACAGGCAATACTGAAACGGTAGGCACGGGCAACTCCAGACCAACGACGAACAGTAACCAACTCGATCGTTCTCCAGAGAGCCCGTGCCTACACTCCGGCCCCAATAGCGCGGCACCAAAGATCATCAACCCAGCTCACAAGCCTGCTAATCAACAACGCCGGAGCCCTGGGGAGACGCAGGGCCGGCCGCTGCTGGTTTCCGTTGCCGACGTCGGCCTGGATCAACACCGAAGGGGTGTCGTGATGAACTTTATGATGTTGCCGCCCGAGATCAATTCGGCACGAATATTCGCCGGCGCCGGGGTCGGCCCAACACTGGCCGCCGCGGCGGCGTGGGACGCGCTGGCCGCCGACCTGGCTTCAGCAGCCCAGTCATTCTCCGCGATCACCGTGGGACTCGTGGGCGAGGCGTGGCAGGGCGCAGCGGCGACGGCGATGGCCGCTGCGGCCAGACCTTATGCGAGCTGGCTGGGTACCGCAGCGGCGCGCGCCGCGGTGACGGCCGCCCAGGCTAACGCGGCCGCTGCCGTCTTTGAAGCGGCGCAAGCGGCGACGGCACATCCCGAGCTAGTGGCGGCCAACCGCAATCAGTTGGTCTCGCTGGTCGTGTCAAACCTGTTCGGCCAGAACGCCCCTGCCATCGCCTCGACCGAGGCCGCATACGATCAGCTGTGGGCCCAGGACGTGGCAGCGATGGCGGGCTATCACAGTGGAGCCTCAGCGGTGGCCGCGCAGCTGGCACCGTGGCAGCAGGCATTGCGCACCCTGCAGAACCGGGTGGCGGGGCCACGACGGCACTGCCTCCGCCCGGGCCCGCGGCCGCCGCAGCGCTGCCCGGCGCGGCCGCGGTTGGGTTCCCGGTTCTGCACATCGGCAACATCGGTTTCGCGAACCTAAGTGTCGGCAACATCGGCGACTACAACCTGGGCAGCGGCAACACCGGATCGTTCAACCTGGGCAGCGGAAATATCGGCGACGCCAGCCTGGGCAGCGGAAATGCGGGCAACGCAAACCTGGGCAGCGGCAACACCGGCAACATCAACTTCGGCAGCGGAAACCGCTTGGGCAGCCTCAACTTTGGCTTCGGCAATGCAGTGGGCGACGCGAACTTCGGCTGGGGCAACGCCGGTAGTTCAAGCCTGGGCCTCGGAAACTTCGGCTCCCTCAACTGGGGTAGCGGGAACAACGGCAGCACGAACTTCGGCAGCGGCAACACTGGCTCACTGAACCTGGGCAGCGGAAACGCGGGCGACTCCAATGTGGGCTTCGGCAACTTCGGCAGCAACAACGTTGGACTCGGCAATAACGGGAACAACAACATCGGCATCGGCCTCAACGGCGATGATCTGATCGGCATCGGCGCACTCAACTCGGGTGCCGGGAACCTCGGTTTTGGAAACTCCGGCACCAACAACATTGGCTTCTTCAACTCCGGCGACAACAACATCGGATTTTTCAACTCCGGAAGCGGAAATTTCGGGTTCGAGAACGCTGGCGATATCAATACCGGCTTCTGGAACGGGCGCGATACCAACACCGGTTTCGGGAACTCCGGCCTGAGCAACTTTGGTTTCGGCAATTCTGGCGTCAACAACGTGGGCGCCGGAAACGGCGGCTCTTCGAATGTGGGCCTCGGCAACGCGGGCCTGCTCAATACGGGAAGTTTCAATTCGGGCAACTTCAATACTGGCGACTTCAATTCCGGCAGCATGAATACCGGATACTTTAACTCGAGCGGCCACAACACCGGACTGGGCAACTCGCGTTTCACCAATACGGGTTTCTTCAACTCTGGTGACCTCAATACAGGAATGGGAAGTCCGGAGGACCAGTCCGTAGCGAACTCTGGATTCCGGAATGCCGGTTCCGGAAATTCGGGCTTCAATAATACCGGCAGCTTCAGTTCCGGGTTCTTCAACAGCACCAACAGCAATTCCGGATTCCTGAACGCGGGCGGGACCGTTAACTCCGGTATCAACAATTCAGGCAATACCAATGCGGGCATCGGCAACTTGGGCGACGACAACTTCGGTCTGTTCAACAACGGGACATTCAACACCGGAGCGGGGAACTCCAGCGGCGACGCCGTGTTCCCCTACACCTCGGGACTGTTCAACTCCGGCAACGGCAGCTCGGGTGTATTCAACGCCGGCGACGAGCAGTCCGGCTTCTTCGGCACCTCTGGTCTTGTGCTCACCGGCACGGACGGCCTGGCCGCCGCGACGACGTCAGGGTTGCCCGCATTAGACCTACCGGCTCCCAACTTGGGCATCGGCAATGCCGGCGTAGGCAACCTCGGTTTGGGCAACATCGGCGATTACAACCTGGGCAGTGGCAACACCGGCGACGCCAACTTCGGATTCGGCAATATCGGACAGGCCAACCTGGGCAGCGGCAACGCCGGAAACACGAACCTGGGCAGCGGCAACGCCGGCTCCACCAACTTCGGTAGCGGCAACCACGGCAACTCAAATGTCGGGTTGAGCAATTTCGGTAACAACAATCTTGGCCTGGGCAACAACGGCAGCAACAACATCGGCTTCGGGCTCACCGGCGACAACCTGGTCGGCATCGGCGCGCTGAACTCGGGTGCCGGAAACCTCGGTTTCGGCAATACCGGTGACAACAACATCGGGTTGTTCAACTCGGGCGACAACAATGTTGGCTTCTTCAACTCCGGCGACGCCAACTTCGGCCTGGCGAACTCCGGTGACACCAACACCGGTTTGTGGAACGCCGGATCCACGAATACCGGCTTTGGCAATGCCGGCAGCGCCGACTTCGGCTTTGGCAACGCCGGCGACCGCAACATGGGCTTCGGAAACGCGGGCGCGGCAAACATGGGCGCCGGAAACTCCGGCTCCTACAACACCGGCAGCTTCAACTCAGGCACCCTGAACACCGGCGACTTCAACGGGGGCGACCACAACACCGGGTGGGGCAACTCCGGCAACACCAACACCGGCGGGATCAACTCGGGCGACCTCAACACGGGGTTCGGCAGCTCGGCCGACCAGGCCGTCACAAACTCCGGTTTCGGAAACAACGGAAGCGGCAATTCAGGATTCAACAACACCGGCGACACGAACTCCGGTTTCCACAACGCCAACACGAGCGCGCTGTTCAGCGGTCACTCGGGTCTGCTCAACGCTGGCGGCAGCCAAAGCGTGGGAATCAACAACACCGGCAGCTTCAACACCGGCCTGTTCAACACCGGTTTCCGGACCGCGGGCATCGCCAACTCGGCCACAAACGGCCTCCTTACCGCGACTTCGGGCGTGGCCAACTCGGGCAACAACAGCTCCGGAGGATTCAATGCCAACCCCGACCAATCGGGGTTCTTCAACTAGCCCCCCGGGCCGCGCGCCGCCGCTACGCCACGGCAACCCTGCGATGGTGCGGGATCTCCCGCGGGTCAGGGAAGCGGATGTGGTGTGCCGAACAGGATCGTGTCGAGTGCGTACGAGATGACTATCAACTGGAATCCGCCGGCAAGTGTGATCAGTCCCGTGCTGGCGGCGATCGGATTGCCGATCGCGTTGATCAGTCCCTCTATGGGCTGGCCGTTGATTGCCTGGATCACTCCGTCCAGGAACAGGTTGAGGTTGTAGCTGGGCAGAGTGAATACAAGCTCACTGGCGATATCCGTGGTCGGCAGCAATGTCGCGTAGGCCGTCGAGAGCGTCTTGACGAAGCCACGCGAGATCGAGCTATTCGCCGGCTGCACCGCCAAGATGAAGTCCTCGATTGATGAGGCCGGAGATGTCGAAGGCGGCAACGCCGGCGTACCTGCCCATGGCGGATTCGCCGTCAATGTGTGCGCTATGTCCGATAGCGGAATGCTGGGCGGCCTCTGGGCTTGGAGCGCAGCGCCCGAGTTGACGATTCCCTGCTGCGTCCCCGCGGCTAGGTGCTCGGCCACCGTGAGCGGGCTGACCGGCGGGAACAAGCCAAACGGTGTGGGCACATTAGCTGGCCCGGTGTCGTAGCCGTAGGCCGGGTCGCCATAACCCAAGTTCACCAGCACCCTCAGATTTGGCTCCAGCAGTTCAGCCAGCGGGTCGCCGACGTAGGGGATGAAGCGCAGCGGCGCCAGCAACGGCAGGTGCTCAGTTGGAATCATGTAGTACGTGCCCTGGGTTGGGCCCTCGGTGGGCAACTGAACGGCTGAGTCGAGCTGCGCCTGCGTAAGATGCTGATAGTCAGCGTGCACGAACGGGATACCCATAACTGCGTTGATGTCGGCAAGCAAGTTGATCGGGTAGCGCGGGAAGTCGGCGAAGCCGTCGTATTCGAGCGTGTAACTGACGGTCGGAAAAGCATTGTCTGGAGTCGCACCGTAGAACGTGAAACCCAAGCTCGGCAACGTGAGGTCGGGGAACCGAGCAAGCACGCCGCCGTTGGGATTCATTGGGTTGCCGAGCAATACGAAATTGACTTGTGAACTCGTGACGCCTTCGGCCAAGAGCTTCGGCATCACGAGCGAGGACAGCACCGCGCTTTGGGAGTAGCCCAAAACAGCGACGGAACTCCCGGCGGGCAGGGCAGCGAGCTGCTGCAGGATCGCGTCGTTGAGTATCGTTGCACCCCGGGCCAGCGATATGTCCAGGGTCAAATCCTTGATGCCAGTAAACGGGTATAGCCCGTTGGGGGTGGATACGCCTTGCGGAGCGGTCGCAGAGGGGAAATTCGGCTCGACGTACTTGGTGTAGACGTCGCTGATGTAGCTTGCCGAAGGTGTCGGCACACCACTTTCACTCAGGATCAACGCGGCCTCAACGGATTTCAGAGGAGCCCCTGACAGCAACGCCGTCGCTGATGCCGCCACACTTTCCGGGCCGCTGAGCACCGGCGCGAACAGGTTCGCGACTGGTTCGGTGAGCCCCGCAAGCGCCTTCACGGCCGCCGCCTCGGCGCGCACATAGGAGTCGCTGGCCGCGAACAACGTCTGCGCAAACGCATCGTGAAACGCCGCCGCTTGCCGGCTGACCGCCTGGTACCCCTGGGCGTAGTTGTCGAACAGCGTCGCTATGGCCTCAGACACCTCGTCGGCGGCCGCCGCAGCCAGGCCGGTTGTTGGCCCTGCCACCGCCAGATCAGCTTGATTGATCGCCAAACCTATTTCAGCCACTTCCGTAGCCGTTGCGGTCATCGCCTGTGGGCTCGCGAGCAGATCGATCACTGCCAATCCTTCCGTAACTCTGGAACTGGGCATAGCACGCCGGACACGGTCACAAGCTGAGCAGCGCTGCGGATCTCAACTTCTTCCGGCGCCACGAGACCACGAACGCCCCGCCCCGCATGCAGGTCCGCATACGTGGCAGGGCTCCGGCGTTGTTGATTAGCAGGCTTGTGAGCTGGGTTGATGATCTTTGGTGCCGCGCTATTGGGGCCGGAGTGTAGGCACGGGCTCTCTGGAGAACGATCGAGTTGGTTACTGTTCGTCGTTGGTCTGGAGTTGCCCGTGCCTACCGTTTCAGTATTGCCTGTGTCGTCGGTTCCAGAGGTGTTCGACCGCTGGAGTCCTGGTGAGCGCAGCGAGCTCATCGGATCGGAGTTTCTCGATGTGTTGGCCTCGGTGCCAGACCCGAGGGACCCACGCGGTCGGAGGTATTCGCTGATGGCTTTGTTGGCGATCGCGGTTCTGGCCACTGCCGCGGGGATGCGCGGCTATGCTGGTTTTGCCACATGGGCGGCCACCGCTCCCGATGATGTGTTGGCCCAATTAGGGGTCCGGTTCCGGCGGCCCAGTGAGAAGACCTTCCGCGATGTTTTGTCTCGGCTAGACCCCGCCGACCTCAACGCCAGGATGGGCAGTTACTTCACTGCACACGTGGCCAGCAGCGACCCCAGTGGATTGGTGCCGATCGCGTTGGACGGCAAGATGCTGCGTGGTGCTTTACGCGCCAAAGCGACAGCCACGCATCTCGTGTCGGTGTTCGCCCACCGTGCCCGATTGGTGCTCGGTCAACTCGCTGTCGCCGAGAAAAGCAATGAAATTCCCTGCGTACGTGCCCTGCTCACGCTGCTGCCGGGTAGCTTGCGGTGGCTGGTCACCGTGGATGCGATGCATACCCAGGTCGTCACCGCGAAGTTGATCTGCGCCACCTTGAAGTCGCACTACCTGATGATCGTCAAGTCCAACCAAGCCAAAATACTTGCGCGTATCACCGCGCTGCCCTGGGCCGAGGTGCCCACAGCCGCTACCGACGACTCCCGCGGCCACGGCCGTGTCGAGACCCGCACCCTGCAAATCATCACCGCTGCACGAGGAATCGGCTTCCCCTACGCAAAACAAATCATCCGGATCACTCGTGAACGCTTGATCACCGCCACCGACCAGCGCAGCGTGGAGGTGGTCTATGCCATCTACAGCCTGCCGTTCGAGCACGCCCGCCCTACCGCGATCATGACCTGGATGCGTCAACACTGGGGAATCGAGAACAGCCTGCACTGGATACGCGACGTCACCTTCGACGAAGACCGTCAAAGGGCACATACCGGAAACGGCGCACAGGTCCTAGCAACGCTACGCAACACCGCCATCAATCTGCACCGCCTCAACGGCGCCGACAACATCGCCGAAGCCTGCCGGATCACCGCTTTGACCGCCAACCGCCGCCTAGACCTCCTCAATCCACAATTCCCCAGCTCACAAGCCTGCTAATCAACAACGCCGGAGCCCTGGCATACGTGGTTACGTCCTTGGCCAAAAGCCTTGACTCGCAGTCGAACATCAATATTCAAGAGTTCTCGTTGTGGGTACTGATCCGTCTTCCGCCGGTGTCCCTCCCCGGCCGATGTCAGGGTTTGGTTGTCGTTCTCGCGTCGACAACCGGACCGACCCGATCGACGTCCATCGCCGTCAGTCGGTTCGTCCTTTCCGTGGTCATGGCGGGGCACCGTGCATCGATTAAACAGCCAAGCCCTCTATGAATTCTCAACACTGCTTGAATTGGCCTAGATGCCGCGGCTATTGGCGCGAGACCGGCCACCCGTGGCCTGGAGAGCTGCCGGCCGATGCGATCCTCTAGAACGGACCGCAATCGCTCCTCCCTATCCGGCCGGGTAGCCCAGCGATTTGATCTGGGTGTACTGGTCGAATCCAGCGACACCGTTTTGACGACCCACGCCACTGTCTTTGTATCCGCCGAACGGTGTATCGGCCCCGTAGGGGGCGCCACCGTTGACGCCGATGAAGCCGGCCCGCAGCCGCCGGGCTACCGCCAGCGAATGCTCCAACGAACCCGACATCACGTTGCCGGCCAATCCGTACACGCTGTCGTTGGCGATCCGGATCGCGTCCTCTTCGGTGTCGAACGGGATCACCGACAGCACCGGGCCGAAGATCTCCTCCTGGGCGATGGTCATAGAGTTGTCGACGTCGACGAAAAGCGTTGGCCTCACATAAAATCCCCGGTCGAATCCGGTCGGGGCATCCGGCCCGCCGACCAGGCAGGTGGCTCCTTCCTCGACACCTTTGTTGAGGTATCCAAGCACGCGTTTGCGTTGCTTGTCCGAGATCACCGGGCCGCACAGCGTGGCGGGGTCCTGCGGATCTCCCGGCATAACGTTGTCGTAGATGCTCTTGAGGATCGCCACCCCCTCGTCGTAGCGCGATCGCGGCAGCAGCATCCGGGTCGGGTTGGCACAGCCCTGCCCGGCGTGCATGCAGGGTGCGATACCGATCGCGCATGCCAAGCCGAATTCGGCGTCTTCCAAAACGATGGTGGCCGACTTACCGCCCAGCTCCAAGAACAGCCGCTTCATGGTGGCCGCGCCCTTTTCCATGATCCGTTTCCCGACGCCGGTCGAGCCGGTGAACGAGATCAGGTCCACCTTGGGCGAGAGGGTGAGCTCCTCCCCCACCAGGTGGTCCGAGGCGGTAACCACGCTGACGACTCCCGGTGGTATGTCGGTCTTCTCGGCGATCAGTCGGCCCAGGCGGGTCGCGTTGAACGGGGTGTCGGGCGCCGGTTTGAGTACCACGGTGTTACCGGTGCCCAGCGCCTGGCCGAGTTTGTTGATGGTGACCTCGAACGGGAAATTCCACGGCACAATCGCACCGACCACCCCGACCGGCTCCCGCCAGACTTTGCGGGTGGTCATTTGGCCCGTGATACTGACCAGCACGTCACCCAGGTCGGTTTCCCACGGGTATTCGTCGATCAGCTTGACGGGATAGCGCAGCGCGTCGGCTAGCGGCGCATCCAGCTGAGGTCCGAAGGTAATCGCGCGAGGCGCCCCGGCCTCGAGGATGAGTTCTTCACGTAGCTCTTCCCGTTCGGCCTCGATGGCCTCCTGGAGTTGTTCGAGACAGCGCTTGCGCAACGCACGGTTGGTTGACCAGTCGGTCTCATCGAACGCCCGCCGGGCGGCATCGATGGCCCGGTGCATATCGGTCTTCGACGCGTCGGCGACTTCCCCTAGCGGCTCCTCGGTGGCCGGGTTGATGTTGGTGAAGGTGCCGGCCTGGCCATCGACGAGCTTGCCGTCGATCATCATCTTGGACTCGAACCGAACTTCGACAGCCTCGGTGGTGTCAGCCATGTTTGTCGCTCTCTATAGGTGGGGCGCTCCGCGAAGCGCCGGGAGGCGGGATGCTCAGCAATAGCCGAGCCACCCTATAGAAAGCCTTACCGCAAAGCAGCCGGTTGGCAACCACGAACATGCGGGCGTCCGGGCCTACCGCGTGTCCCGCAGACCGGCATCGATGAAACCGGACCGCTATTTCTCCAGATCAAATCCCCGTGACGGCCGGGCATACTCGCAGCCTACGAGCCGCGATAGCCGAGGCCAGCAGGCCCAAGCGCGTCAGACGATCCGAACTCAATGGGGTCGCCAATCAATTGGTCGCTCGTCGTCGTTTCCAGCCCGACGTCCTGATTGACCAAATATCTGTTCCGAGGTAGGCATCCAGTCCGGGCGTATTCAATGCACGGCCAGAAACGGCGGAGCTACTGGGGACTCCGTTGGGGAAACCGCGATCGAGACCGGCCCAGTCCACGTTCGGCCGGCTACCCATCGGGACTTCTCCGTGGCCGCCGACAGAAACGAAGAAGCGGCCATATCGGAGCGAAGTTCATTGCTCGGGAACGGCATCTGCTGGGACACCTGCACAACAAGGCGTCCTGGCAGTCAGCCAAACTGGGCGGTGGCCTGCTCGATGAGTCGATCAACGGTGATGCACGCGGCTTCTAGCTGCGCCAATTGCCCTGCCAGCCGAATTCCCATCGCCGTCTCGGCATGGGTCGGCTGCTGTGGGTAGGTTGCGGTGAAGACCTGCCGCAGCCGCTCTGCGTCGCGGTCGACATGACGTTGACGGCCGGCATTGCGGAGCAGGTGGCGCAGCCTGCTTGTTGTCAGCGCGGCGGCCCGGTTCGGGTTCGGTGCGACGGATAGGAGCATACGAGCATCGCGACGGACCAGCCCGCCTTGGAGGGGGTCAGCGAAGGCGGCGATGGCGGCTGGGTAGAAGTCCATGAGCAGGTCGACGATCCGATTCTCAAGCTGCTGACGCAGCCATACCGCGTTTTGTAGGTCTCGAGCCAGCGCTCCAAGAGCATCAGGCGGCCCGGTATAAGGCGGTAGCGGCCGGAGGGCGGCCTGGTTGGTGCGCACAATGTTCGCGAGCAGCACCGGGCCGCTGTTGGCGGATTTGGCTGCCGACACTGCGTGACTTGTGTGATATCGCGCGGACGCCAGCGCATCGATGGAGTAGATGGGACGGCCGGCGGAGCGCAGAGCTATCACCCATAACCTGCGGTCGACTTCGGCCGCTAGGGGTATCGGATGGTGTGGACTGTCACCGGCTCGAGCTAGCAGCGTCAACAAATGGGTGAGTCCCGCAGGTCGCTCTGAACTCGTTTCCGCAGCACTATTCGTCCAACGTCATCGACCGCCCCAACGTCGTGAACTTCCGCGCCCCAAACGATTCCACAATACGAGTGCGCGCTATCATATGAACGAATTTCAGGCACAGGGAAATCCTTTATGACTATGCATTCCAGTTCAGCGACTGGACGAGCTGAACAGTCAGGGTTGGCATCGTGTTGGCCAGTGCGTTCTTCATCATGAGTGTGCCATAGCCGGCCAGGACCGAGCCGTTCTTGACCGTGCGCTTCCGGCGGTGGCCGTGGTCACGGGAATAGGTGCACGAGCATGGTTAAACATGTCTTACGCTCGACGTCGGCGCCAAAGGCGAAACGTTGCAGCCCTATCAACAGATAGCCCTTCGCAAGTTGTTTGCGAGGTGTTTCGAGGGCTGTCGTAAGGCCCTGATCACCCCAATCGGCGGGTATGGATATCCCTGCGCCACGCTGGGACGGCTCCCTCGGAATGGCCGCCCGCTGGCGAATCGACCGCTGATTGAGAATTGCGATATTGATCGTTGGTTAAAGTTCCGGTCGAACGCAAGGGTCGCGTTCGACATTCGAATCTTGTTGATTGCTCCTTTTGCGGAGACCAAGCGACGGAGCAAAGTCATTGGCTGATTCCCGGCGAGACCAGCGCCATCAGCCTGGGGCGGACCCCAGGGCTCCGGCGTTGTTGATTAGCAGGCTTGTGAGCTGGGGAATTGTGGATTGAGGAGGTCTAGGCGGCGGTTGGCGGTCAAAGCGGTGATCCGGCAGGCTTCGGCGATGTTGTCGGCGCCGTTGAGGCGGTGCAGATTGATCGCGGTGTTGCGTAGCGTTGCTAGGACCTGTGCGCCGTTTCCGGTATGTGCCCTTTGACGGTCTTCGTCGAAGGTGACGTCGCGTATCCAGTGCAGGCTGTTCTCGATTCCCCAGTGTTGACGCATCCAGGTCATGATCGCGGTAGGGCGGGCGTGCTCGAACGGCAGGCTGCAGATGGCATAGACCACCTCCACGCTGCGCTGGTCGGTGGCGGTGATCAAGCGTTCACGAGTGATCCGGATGATTTGTTTTGCGTAGGGGAAGCCGATTCCTCGTACAGCGGTGATGATTTGCAGGGTGCGGGTCTCGACACGGCCGTGGCCGCGGGAGTCGTCGGTAGCGGCTGCGGGCACCTCGGCCCAGGGCAGCGCGGTGATACGCGCAAGTATTTTGGCTTGGTTGGACTTGACGATCATCAGGTAGTGCGACTTCAAGGTGGCGCAGATCAACTTCGCGGTGACGACCTGGGTATGCATCGCATCCACGGTGACCAGCCACCGCAAGCTACCCGGCAGCAGCGTGAGCAGGGCACGTACGCAGGGAATTTCATTGCTTTTCTCGGCGACAGCGAGTTGACCGAGCACCAATCGGGCACGGTGGGCGAACACCGACACGAGATGCGTGGCTGTCGCTTTGGCGCGTAAAGGCACCACGCAGCATCTTGCCGTCCAACGCGATCGGCACCAATCCACTGGGGTCGCTGCTGGCCACGTGTGCAGTGAAGTAACTGCCCATCCTGGCGTTGAGGTCGGCGGGGTCTAGCCGAGACAAAACAGCGCGAAAGGTCTTCTCACTGGGCCGCCGGAACCGGACCCCTAATTAGGCCAACACATCATCGGGAGCGGTGGCCGCCCATGTGGCAAAACCAGCATAGCCGCGCATCCCCGCGGCAGTGGCCAGAACCGCGATCGCCAACAAAGCCACCAGCGAATACCTCCGACCGCGTGGGTCCCTCGGGTCTAGCACCGAGGCCAACACACCGAGAAACTCCGATCCGATGAGCTCACTGCGCTCACCAGGACTCCAGCGGTCGAACACCTCTGGAACCGACGACACAGGCAATACTGAAACGGTAGGCACGGGCAACTCCAGACCAACGACGAACAGTAACCAACTCGATCGTTCTCCAGATAGCCCGTGCCTACACTCCGGCCCCAATAGCGCGGCACCAAAGATCATCAACCCAGCTCACAAGCCTGCTAATCAACAACGCCGGAGCCCTGGGGCGGACCATAGTGGATCACACCTCGGCCGCATGGTGTGGCGTCACCATGACACCGGCCGGCACCCGCCACAAGACCTACGCCGATCACTGCATGCCCGCCCCGTGATCGCCCGCAGACTCAGCCCCGACTGGCGCAGATCGGCCATCTCGATCCGCTCGTCCCGAGACAGGTATCGCGAGCTGACTTGCCGGACCGGCAGACGATCCAGCGGCGGGACGAACCCGACAGCGACGCCGTTGCGGCAAGTCTTGCAACCCCGCGTCCGGTTCGTCGCTGCGGACCGGGAAACACCGACTACGCGGGCCGCAGCACGCACGCTCCAGCCGCGAGCCCCCAACTCCATGAACCGCTGATGCTTGACCGACTGCGGACGACGTTCCGGCCCCATTTTCACCCGACGCGATGATGCCGGCACAACCTCTAGAACCTAGAAAAGTGTTGCGACCACGCCTAGCCTGGATTTTTCGTGAAACGTTGCGAGTTTCGGAGTGTAGATTTGCGAAAGTTCCTGTCGTGCAAGGGATGATGAAATTCTCTACGCTTCAAAGATCCTGACAGGAAGGCACTTCACAGGTGGAGCGACACAAGGTCGCATGTGAAGTTGGCATCAGTCGCTCGACGAGCCGGAACTGGCGCAACGGCATCAGGGTGCACCGAAAAGACGGCAGGTACGGGTCGTGCCCCCTGGCCCCTGGCCCCTGACCACCACGGTCATCTCTTCACGGTTTGTGTCCGAGACCGAACGCATCGAGATCGCCGAGTTCGACCGACATCACCCTCGACGAAAAATTGAGGCCAGACCTCGACTCCGAGGACTCCGATTGGATCGGCGCGCTATCCGATTCCCGTCCTCGGCACCACGCTAGGCCGGGACTGTATTGGGTTCGGGCTGGCACCGCCTCGGCCCAGCATTCCACCGGGCATCCCGCCACCGGCACCGGCACCCGCACCCATCGGCATCGGCATCATCGGCATTCCGGCGGGTCGTCCCGCCGCGGCCATCTCAGCCTCATTGGCGACACCGGCCGCGCCCAACCCCGACATCGCCGAGCTAGCCATCCGCGTGGGCATCGATCCCTCCCAGGTCGGCGGAACCGATACCGCGCCGACCATCCGCGCTTTGCCCAACCCGGCCGAAATCGATGAACCCAGCCCCGCCCCGCCCATCGCCTTCACGCCACTAACCGGTGCGTCCACCAACTTCGCTGCGCTCGCGGGGATTCCGGCGGCGGTTGCGCCGGCCACCCCGGCGGTCGACCCGCGCAGCGAACTACTCATCAGGTTCATCAGCGGTGACATCGCCATGCTGAACGGGTACATCAGCATCGACGCATCCTGCAGTGGCAATGACTGCAGCGTCGTCAGCGCCGTCGGAACGGCCGCCATGACGCTTTGCACCGGTGTGGCGAGCGCCGAGGACGCGGATGTGACCATCCCGAACGCCTGCGTTCCGATCTGGGATGCCAATCCAGCCAGGTCCACGGGCGGCAGACTGAACGGCACCAGGGCGGCGGCCACCGACGACGCCCCACCGTGATAACCCACCATGGCCGCAACATCCTGGGCCCACATCTCCAGGTAGTCGAATTCGTTGGCCGCAATCGCGGGTGTGTTCTGGCCCAAAATATTGGTTGCCACCAACGACACCAACGACATCCGGTTGGCGGTGACGGCAGCCGGGTGCACGGTCGCCGACAGTGCGGCTTCAAACGCCGTCGCCGCCGTCCGAGCCTGATTGGCCGCCGACTCGGCCTGGCCCGCCGCTGCGCTCAGCCAGCCCACATACGGCGCCGCGGCGGCCGCCATCGACACCGACGCCGGACCAGACCAAGACCCACTGGACAGCCCCGAGACGACCGAATCAAATGATGACGCCGACGCATACAGATCCTGCGCCAACCCTTCCCAGGCCGACGCCGCGGCGAACAACGGCCCCGAGCCCGCGCCGGAGAATATCCGAGTCGAATTTATCTCTGGCGGTAACCAAGCAAAGTCCAACATCATCACACCCCAAACCGTTCAGCCGCCCCAACGCCCCGGACAACTCGCCTGTCGACAACCTCCGCAACTGCGTTTGACCCCCGAGGCAACAGTCGCCATTCGGCGACAATTGCCAATACGGCCAGATGCTAGGACGGGGTCGGCGCCGGCGTCCGGGCTTTCACATGGGACCCTGCTGTCAATAGCCCGCCAAGCCGCTGTCAGCTCGGCCGGGGCCCTCTCACCGGGCGTGCGCCGGCTACGCCGCGCCAGCGCAGTCAGCAAGATCGAACCACGGGCCGGGCCGCCCCTGGCGCACGTCGCTGCAAGCCGATCGCGCAGCCAACCGGCAGTTCGACAGGACCGGGCAGCCGGCCCGCACCGGCACGCTCGTGACCACTGCCCGAGCACCCAGTCTGCTAGATTTAACAAAAATTTGGTTGGCAGGAGGGACGAAGGCATATGTTTGCTAGGTCGCAATTCTGCCGACCCATACACCGGTAGCCTATGGCGAAGGTCAATGCAGCGGCGAAAAGCCGGTGGATGGCTGATCACCGAGATCAGGCCGGGACGGACGACTCCGGGACGCGCCGGACCGAGATTCTCCAGACCGCAGCGGCGTTGATAGCCTCGTCGGGTTTGCGGACGTCGCTGCAGGAAATCGCTGACGCCGCAGGCATTCTGCCGGGCAGCCTCTATCACCATTTCGAGTCCAAAGAGGCGATCCTGATCGAACTGATCCGCCGCTATCAGGACGACTTACATCAGATCGGGCAAAGCTGGCAAGCGAAGCTGGACCAACCCGATTCGCGAACCGTGGCCGAGAAGATCACCCAACTGGGAGCCGCGATCGCCAACTGTGCGGTAGCGCATCGGGCCGCGCTTCAGATGTCGTTCTACGAGGGCCCCAGCGCGGATCCCGAACTGATGAAGCTGACGTCGCAACGTCCGCTAGCGATACAAGAAGCCATGCTGCAAACGCTGCGCGCGGGGCGGTGGAGCGGCTACATCAGGACCGAAATCGACCTCCCCACGTTGGCCGACCGGATCTGTCAAACAATGCTGCAAGTAGGTCTGGACATGATGCGTCGCAACGCATCCGCCGACCAGGTCTCCGGGTTGATGTGCCGAACCATTCTGCAAGGCTTGGCAAGCCACGCACCAACCGACGTGGATCTGGACGGTTCCAATGCGCTGTCCGCAGCAAACGACGTGATCGCGACATGGATCGACGAAAAGGACGCCGATCCCAGTGACAAGGCCGCCCACGTTCGGGCGGTGGCACGAATGGAGTTCGGGCGCAAGGGTTACGAAGTCACCACGATCAGAGACATCGCATCTGCGTCCGGACTTGGCACCGGGACTGTGTACCGGGTGATCGGATCCAAAGACAAGCTGCTGGCGTCAATCATGCGTTCGTTCGGACACAAGGTCGAAGCGGGCTGGGTCGCCGTGCTGCGCTCGAACGCGACGCCGATCGAGAAGCTGGACGCGCTTAGCTGGGTGAATATCAATGCGCTGGATCAGTTTTCCGACGAGTTCCGGATTCAGCTTGCGTGGATGAGACAGTCGCCACCGGATACTCCCAACCCGGGGTGGCTCTACGCCGCGCGGCTGCGACAGATGAAATCGCTTCTGTCCGAAGGTCTGCGGTCCGAAGAAATACAGATCGAACCGCCGTCCATCACGATGCTGGCCCGATGCGTCATCGGTTTGCAGTGGATACCGGAGAACATCTTGCACTTCGTCGGCACCCGTGCGGCGCTCATTCACGCCCGTGACACGGTGTTGCGTGGCGTCGCCGTGCGCGGCCAGTAGCGGCACCGCTTTCTCCGGCGCGATTGAACCAACTGCGCTATTGAACCAAATATATGTTCCCCTTAGAGTGAGGCGGGTAACCGGGGCCGGGGAAAGGGACCTTGATGACAGTTGTGGATCGGTTGCGGTACGACGGCAAACGAGCGCTGATCGTCGGCGGCGCCACCGGGATGGGCGCCGCGGCCGCCAAGTCAGCGGCCGAACTCGGCGCCGAAGTCATCGTGATGGACTACGCGCCGGTGGGTTATGACGCCGCCCAGACGCTGAGCGTTGATCTGCGCGACCCGGCATCCATCGACTCCGCTGTCGAGCGGCTGGGCGGGCCGGTCCATGCGGTGTTCTCCGCGGCCGGTGTCGCAGACGGACCAGACCTGATGAAGATCAATTTCATCGGCCACCGCCATCTGATCGACCGCCTGCTGGCCAATGACCAGCTTCCTTCGGGATCGGCGGTCTGTTTCATCTCGTCGGTCGCGGGCATGGGCTGGGAGAACGACCTGCCGCGGCTGACCGAGTTCCTGGCCACTCCTGACTATGGAGCGGCCCAGGACTGGGTATCGGCGCATGAAGCCGAGGGCATCATTCACTACGGCTTCAGCAAGAAAGCCATCAATGCCTACGTGGCGACCAGGGCCTATCCCCTGCTGAAAAGGGGGATCCGCATCAACGCCATCTGCCCAGGCCCCACCGATACCCCGTTGGCGCAAGCCAATGCCGACCTGTGGCTCACCTTCGCGCAGGACTACCGCGACGAGACCGGCTCCAAAGTGCACACCCCGGAGCAGATGGGCGACGTGATGGTGTTCCTCAACAGCGCGGCCGCCTTCGGGATCAGCGGGATCACGCTATTGGTGGACTACGGGCACACCATATCGTCACTGACCGGCGCCTACCCGCCAGGCAAGCCCATCATCGACCTCATCATGGGCCGCGTCCCGATGCCCTAGCGGTAGCGTCGCTGCTATGACGCGTGTTGTTGTCTTTGGTGGCCACGGCAAGGTCGCTCTGCTACTGGGGCACATCCTGGCCGACCGGGGCGACCAGGTGAGCTCGGTCTTCCGCAACCCCGACCACCGCGATGACATCGCCGCAACGGGCGCCACACCGGTGCAAGCCGATATCGAAGGGCTAGATACCGCCGCGCTGGCCGGACTGCTGACCGGGCACGATGCGGTGGTGTTCTCCGCCGGCGCGGGCGGCGGCAATCCAGCGCGCACCTATGCCGTCGACCGCGACGCCGCCATCAGAGTCATCGATGCCGCGACGCGGGCGGGTGTGCAGCGGTTTGTGATGGTCTCCTATTTCGGCGCCGGCCCTAATCATGGTGTATCGGTTGATGATTCGTTCTTCCCGTATGCGCAGGCGAAGGCGGCCGCGGACGCCCATTTGCGTGCCAGCAACCTGGACTGGACCGTGCTGGGGCCGAGCCGGCTCACCATGGAACCGGCGACCGGGCGGATCTCAATTGGCACGGGCAAGAGCGGCAAAGCCACGGTCTCGCGCGCCGATGTCGCGCGGGTGATCGCCGCCACGCTCAACGACGACTCAACCATCGGCCGGACCATCGACTTCAACAACGGCGATGTGCCCATCGCCACGGCATTGGCAGACTAACCGGCCAGTACGCGACCGCGGGGCGGCAGAGTAACCTGGACCACGCAGCTGGTCTGCCGTCATCGCCCCACGCGGTGTCGGCATCGAGCGAGGCATCAACGATGCGTCGTAAGAGGGAATCCGGTGAGAATCCGGAACTGTCCCGCAGCGGTATGCGGGAACGACCGCCGTCATGAACGAAACAAGCACTGGTCCTTCACGACTGGGAAGCGACGGCCACTAGGAGCACCACCGGGTGCGCGCCTGCGAGTCCGAAGACCTGCCAGTTGTGCCGGGCGCGCCGCGCCCGGCGGCTCATCGCCTCGTGGAATGGGCGTTCGGCCGAAGCGGTTGTGCTCGTGCGGTCAAAGCATGGCGCAGTCGGGTCGGTTGTGCGTCCGAGGGCGGTGATCACCCCGTCAATTGAAGGACGCGCTGTGACTCAGCTAGTAAGCCAGCAACCATTTTTCGCAACCATTACCGGCTCTCCCCGTATTGGTCCGCGCCGCGAACTCAAGCGCGCAACCGAGGGCTATTGGGCGGGACGCACCAACCGAGCAGAGTTGGAGTCCGTCGCCGCCACCCTGCGTCGCGACACCTGGACCGACCTGGCCGCGGCCGGTCTGGACTCAGTTCCGGTGAACACCTTCTCCTACTACGACCAGATGCTTGACACCGCAGTTCTGTTGGGCGCCTTGCCCACCCGAGTAGCCGGGATCTGCGACGACCTGGACCGCTACTTCGCCGCGGCGCGGGGCAATGCTGAGGTCTCGCCCTTGGAGATGACCAAGTGGTTCGACACCAACTACCACTACCTGGTCCCCGAGATCGGGCCGGACACCCGGTTTGGGCTGCATCCCGACAAGGTGCTCGCCGAATTGAAAGAGGCGCAGGAGCTCGGCATCCCGGCACGGCCCGTGGTCATCGGCCCGGTCACCTTCCTGCTGCTCAGCAAGGCCGTCGACGGCGCATCCGCGCCGATAGGGCGGCTCGAGGAGCTGATGCCGATCTATTCGGAGCTATTGTCACTGCTCGCCGATAGCGGTGCCCAATGGGTACAGCTGGATGAACCGGCGCTGGTGACCGACATCTGCCCCGACGCGCCCGCGCTTGCCGAACGGATGTACACCGCGCTGGGGTCACTGGCCAACCGGCCGGCCATTCATGTCGCTACCTACTTCGGCGACCCGGGCGCCGCGCTGGGGGCGCTGGCCCGTACCCCCATCGAGGCGATCGGCGTCGACCTGGTTGCCGGTGCGCACACCGCGATCGCGTCCATCGTCGCGGCTCCTGAGCTGGCCGACAAAACGCTGGTAGCCGGCATCGTCGACGGTCGCAACATCTGGCGCACCGACTTGCAGGCGGCGTTGAGCCGGCTGGCGACCCTGCTTGGTTCGGCAGCCAGCATCGCGGTGTCCACGTCGTGTTCGACCCTGCATGTGCCGTACTCGTTGGAGCCCGAGACCGACCTGGACGCTAGCCTGCGCAGCTGGCTGGCATTTGGCGCGGAGAAGGTGGCCGAGGTCGCGGTTCTGGCCCGCGCTCTGCGCGAGGGGCGCGAGGCGGTCGCCGCTGAGATCGCGGCGTCCAACGAAGCGGTGGCCTCCCGCAAGAAGGATCCACGGCTGCACAACGGGCAGGTGCGGGCCCGCATCCATGCCATCCTCGCCTCGGGTGTGCATCGGGGCGATGCCGCCACACGCCGACTCAGCCAGGAGGCACGGCTACAGCTGCCGCCGCTACCCACCACGACGATCGGCTCCTATCCGCAGACCACGGCGATCCGAACCGCCCGTGCGGCACTGCGCGCCGACGAGATCGACGAGGCGGAGTACGCGCGCCGGATGGAGAAAGAGATCGCCGACGTCATCGCCCTACAGGAAGAGCTGGGACTCGACGTGCTGGTACACGGTGAGCCGGAACGAAACGACATGGTGCAGTACTTCGCCGAGCAGTTGGACGGCTTCTTCGCCACTCAGAATGGCTGGGTCCAGTCCTACGGCAGCCGCTGCGTGCGTCCGCCGATTCTCTACGGTGACGTCGCGCGCTCCCATCCGATGACGGTCGACTGGATCAGCTACGCGCAGTCGCTGACCGCCAAGCCGGTCAAGGGCATGCTGACCGGCCCGGTCACCATCCTGGCGTGGTCTTTCGTGCGTGACGATCAGGCGCTGCCCGATACCGCCAATCAGGTGGCGCTGGCCATTCGTGATGAGACCGTGGACCTGCAGTCGGCCGGCATCGCGGTGATCCAGGTCGACGAGCCGGCGCTGCGCGAATTGTTGCCACTGCGGCGCAGCGAGCAGGATGTGTACTTGCGTTGGGCGGTAGCCGCTTTCCGCTTGGCGACGTCCGGAGTTGCCGACTCGACCCAGATCCACACTCACCTGTGCTACTCGGAATTTGGTGAGGTGATCGGGGCCATCGCGGACCTTGATGCCGACGTCACCTCCATCGAGGCGGCACGCTCCCACATGGAGGTGCTCGACGATCTGAATGCGATCGGTTTTGCCAACAGTGTGGGCCCCGGCGTCTACGACATTCACTCACCACGAGTGCCCAGCGCCGAGGAGATGGCGGATTCGCTACGTGCCGCCTTGAAAGCCGTTCCGGCTGGGCGGCTCTGGGCCAATCCCGACTGCGGGCTCAAGACCCGCAACGTTGATGAGGTGACGGCGTCCCTGCAGAACATGGTCGCCGCCGCACAGAAAGTACGACCCGAGGCGTAGGGGTCTGTCGAGTGTGACGCCACTGCGAGTTTCGCGATGAAATCTCGCAGTGGCGTCACACTCGACGCTCGACGGCCTTACTCCGACTGCACCTGGACTGGTACGTCGTCGGCCCAGGGCTGTCGCGTCACCATGTCCGAGACCCGCACCCATCCCCGCTCGAATTCGCCGGTGGCCGCATCCACCAGGCGGTAGGCCTGAGTCTGCTTGTGGATCGGTTGCGCGTCGAGCAGCACGATACGCACCTCCCCCGGCTCGAAGTTGCAGCGCTGCTGCATCGCGGCGATGAGTTGCTCGTTATGCATGTGTCCGTCGCCGAAATTCCAGCCGACGGCGGTGCTGCAGATCCGCTCCCCGTCGGTGATGACATAGTCGTCTTCGTCCTGGCCGGCCATTGCCCGGTGGGCCAAGGTGAACAGCGCCCTGCCGTGAGTGTTCATGGCGCGGAACGCGTATCCGAGATACATCGGGATCTGCGCCCGGTCCTTGCCGTAGAAGCGCTCCAGCTGAGCCTGCGGCATGCTGGCGATTGCGACGATCCCCCGCTTGATCTTGGCGTCAGCCGAGGGTTTGATGCACCACAACGTGGTGTCCCAGTTGCCGGCGTAATAACGCATCCCGGGCAGAAACGAGATCTTGCGCGGGAACAAGTTGCCCAAGATGACAATTCCTGCCACCACGGCAAACAGAATCGCTACCGGCACAGGGCTTTTCACATCGGTTAGGCCGAGGTCAGCATGGCCGACGAACAGCGCCAACACGCCGAAGATCATGAATACGTTCCACTCCAGCGGTACCCCCATCGGAATCGCCGTCAGAATTCCCAGGTGGAAGCAGACCATCGCGATCGCCGCCGCGGTGGTCGGCCAGCCGCCGTGCGACAGGAACAACGCCACGGGAACGAACATTTCGATGAAAGTGCTGAGGTGCGCGAGCATGCGTGACAGCAATCCGGGCCGCAGATCGTCGGGAAACTTTGCAAAGAACATCCGCTTGATGAAGCGCGGCCGGAACAAGGGGTTGTTGGACATCATCGTGGAGATCACGAATGGGAAGTGCCAGTTGAGCTTGGAGGTCGCCGCACCCATCCAGATCACCAGGAACACCAGCTTGGCGGCCACGATCATGTCTATCCCGCCGAGCAGAAAGGTGACCGTCAGCGTCCCGTAGACCTCACCGCGGGCGGCCAGGAAGATCACCTTGTCGCGCAGCCCCACCATCGCCAGGAGCAGCAGGATCATCACGATCTCCCACATCGGCAGCAGCCCCACCTTGCTGCCCAGCTCCGGCATCGGGCCGGAGCCATCGGTGAACAGCGCCGTCACCAACATGATCAACAACAGCGCATAGAGCGCGACATCCACCGGCTTGCGTTTGGTCCCCGCGGTCCACGGGACGCGCTCGGGCCAGGGTGGCAGCCGGATGGTGCCGAATCGTAGCCAGTACAAGCTCGAGCCCATGGGCGGGAAGAACCGGTTGTTCAGCGGGCCGAACCCGCAGCCCAGCCCGACGACCTCGAACAGCATCGTGTAGAGCACGACCTTCTGGAACACGATCGGCTCGGTGTACCACGACTTGACGTCGGTGAATCCTTCGATTCCTTTGGTGCTGAACACGATCAGCCAGCCCACCAGGATGTAGAGCAGGATCTTGCCGACGTAGAAAAGGTGCATCACGACCGGAGTGCCAAAGCCGACCTCGGCCCAATGGCGGGCCATCGGGCGGATCTTTTCACTGCGGGTGCCCTTGCCCCATTCGACAATGTCGACCTGCGGCAGCACGGGCTTGAGAAATCCCATGGTTTCACACACTAGAACGTGTTCTAGTGTTTCGCCGCGCAGCCACGGCAAGCCGGGTTTGCGCCCGTCGGCTATCCGGCCTGCCGAGCCGGCGGCCGGTAAAAGATCAGCAACTGGCCGAAGGCCCCGGCCAGCCCAAGCCCAAGCGATGCCACCAAACCCGGCCAGCCATTGAGCCAGTTGTTCCCGAATATCACCCAGTCCAGGCTCAGTTTTCCAGCACCGATCGTGGCCACCGCGACGGCGCTGAGGGCGAGCACCAGGTTGTACTCCCAGCCCTCTTTGACGATGAAAAATCCGTTGGCTCGGTGCACGGTCCAGGCCGCGACGAACATCAGCGAGACAAAGCCCGCCGCCGGGATCGGAGTGAGCAGGCCGGCCGCAAGTCCCAAGCCCGCGGATACCTCGGTGATCGCGGCCACCGTGGCGTGAAACTTTCCGGGCTTCATGCCGATGCTTTCAAACCATCGTGCCGTGCCCGGAATCCGGCCGCCGCCGAAGAACTTGTTGAATCCGTGCGCGGCCATTGTGAGGCCCAGCACCAGCCGAAGGATCAGTAATCCGACATCGTAGGGAGCCATGAGTGCAAACCTAGATCATTCGGCGCATCCCACAACAGCAGCGCCGAGCCGCGGACGCTACTGAACCGTGTGGAAACATAGCGAGCGTTCTGGGAGTTTGCCGAAGACCACAAGGGGGTGCACCACGACTCGTTTCTCACGAGCCGGGGGCATCCCGTTCACCGGCCCCGCCGTGGTGTTACTGGACGGCCGCGCACATCAGCCTCGGGAGGTCCTGGGCAACAAGGGCCACGGTATCGACTCAATGCGCCGGAACAATCTGCCGGTGCCGCCTGCCTTCTGCATCACCAGCGAAGTGGGCGTGCGCTACCTGGCGGATCCAGCACCAACACTGGACGCGATCTGGGACGACGTCGTGGACCGGATCAGATGGCTGGAGGCCGAGACGGGACGCACCTTCGGCAGCGGGCCGCATCCGCTGCTGGTCAGTGTGCGCTCGGGAGCCAACCAGTCGATGCCCGGCATGATGGACACAATTTTGGACCTGGGCATGAACGACACCGTCGAGCAGGCCCTGGCCTCCCCCGGCACCGGCGACTTCGCGCGCGACACCAGGCGCCGGTTCACCCGCATGTATCGGCGAATCGTGGCGGGAAGTGATCCCCCCGACGACCCCTACGAGCAGCTACGTGCTGGCATCGGCGCCGTGTTCGCCTCCTGGAACTCTCCGCGCGCCATCGCCTACCGCAACCACAACAGTCTCGACGACCAGGGCGGCACCGCTGTCGTGGTTCAGGCGATGGTGTTCGGCAACCGCAGCGCCGATTCCGGCGCCGGGGTGCTGTCGTCGCGCAATCCGATCACCGGCGCCAGCGAACCGTTCGGCGAATGGCTACCCGGCGGTCAGGGTGATGACGTCGTCTCGGGTCTGCTCAAGGTAGAACCGATCACCGCCCTGCGCGACCGACTGCCGAAGATCTACCTCGAATTGTTGGATGCCGCGCGCGGCCTGGAACGGCTCGCGGCCGAGGTGCAAGAAGTCGAGTTCACCGTCGAAAGCGGAAAGCTGTGGCTGCTGCAGACGCGATCCGCCGAGCGGTCCGCGCAGGCTGCGGTGCGATTGGCGCTGCAACTGCGCGGTGCCGGCCTGATCGACGATGCCGAGACGCTGCGCAGAATCACCCCCACCCAAGTGGAGACCCTCTTGCTGCCCACGCTGCAGCCGGAAGAGCGTTTGGCCGCATCGCTTTTGGCAAAGGGCCTGCCGGCGTGCCCGGGAGTGGCCGCGGGCCTGGCCTACACCGACGTGGACGAGGCGCTGGACGCCGCCGACCGGGGCGAGCAGGTGATCCTGGTGCGTGACCACACCAGGCCCGAAGACGTCTCGGGGATGCTTGCCGCGCAGGGCATCGTCACCGAGATCGGTGGCGCTGCCAGCCACGCTGCGGTGGTCAGCCGTGAGCTCGGCCGGGTGGCGGTGGTCGGTTGTGGTGACGGGGTTGCGGCCTCGTTGGCCGGCAAGCGGATTACCGTCGACGGCTACACGGGCGAAGTGCGCGAGGGCATTTTGGCGCCGTCCGCGTGGTCGGAGGACGACACACCCGAGCTACGCGATCTCACGACGATCGCGCTGAAGATCAGCCCGCTGCGCGCGCATGCGAGCGGCGACTACCCCAAGCTCGACGATCCTTCCGAGGCTGGGGTGCTGACCGCGATGGCCGCCGGCTACACCGATGTCGTCTCGGACGCACCGCTGATCACCATGTTGAACGCGCTACGTGTGCAGGACGGTCTATGACGGAATTGGCGATACTGCAAGCAATCAGGTTGAAGGGGCGGGTGAGCCCGCCCGACCTTGCCGAGACGGTGAGCCTGGACCTGGCCGAAGTCGCGGACACGGTCGCGCGGCTGACCGCGGCAAACCTGTTGGTCGGCGACACCACATTGCGCATCAGTCCCGAGGGCCGGGTCCGGCTCAGCGAATTGCTGACCGAGGAACGCAACGCGGCGGACGCGACCACACTGGCCAACGTCTACAGCGACTTTCGTTCCGTGAATGCCGATTTCAAGGCTCTGGTGACAGAGTGGCAGCTCCGAGGCGGCAAACCGAACAGCCATGACGACGCCGACTATGACGCCGCAATCCTGGCCCAGCTTGATGATGTGCACCAGCGGGTGGAGCCGATCATTGCGACCGCGGCGACACAGCTGCCGCGGCTGCATGCTTACTCGAGAAAGTTGAGTGCGGCGCTGGGCAGGGTCAAGGCCGGCGAGACCGCCTGGTTGACCCGCCCGCTCATCGACTCCTACCACTCGGTGTGGTTCGAATTGCACGAAGAATTAATCCTGGCCGTCGGGCTGACCCGCGAGCAGGCGGCTAGATCCGGTGACGCCCAGTAGTTTTCGCTACAAGGCCTGGTCAAGGAGTTCCAGGTAGGAGTCGATGTCGGCCACCGCTGACTGTGCCGCGTGGACGCTGACCGCAATGGTGTCGCCGATGCCGTGCACGCCATGGGTCAGCCCCATCACCGGTGACAGCGCCGGATACCCGGCCGTGAGCACCACCGCAGCTTCCCCGAAGCTCAGATCGGCAGCGCCGCGGTGCACGCTGGACACCACCGTGTTTCCGGCCACCTGATCCGGCCGCATGTCCGCATCGAATTGGCTTACCCCCCAGCGCAACAATGCGGCGGGGACCCTCGCAAAGGCGAGATCGGACGCGCTGGCCGCCGGATGCTGCATGCGACGACGGGCGTTGGCCAGATCGGCGGCGATTCGATGCATCCGCTCGCCGCGTTCGAGCTGCGGATACAACCCGACAACGATGTTGCCGAAGTGGTTGTTTGCTTGCCGCAGTCCCGGTTTGGCCATCGGGACTTCGGCGCCCAACTGTTCGGCGTTCCCGTCGGGTAGCCGTGACAGTGCGGCCGAAACCGCGGCCAGCACCGCGACCGTGACTGTCGGACCGCAGATCTGGGAGCGATGTCGCACCAATGTGCGCAGCTCGCGGGCGCCCTCGGGCCTGGCGTTGGTGCTGCGCAGCGGCCGCGATCCGGCGCCGGGTGCCAACAATCCGGCTTCGGTGTCACGTACCAGACGGCGGTGCGTACAGACCGCATCGGCGGCCACCCTGGGCAGAAAGCCCCGCCGCCGGGGCTCCGCCGAGGGGATGGGAGCGCGGCGCCCAAACAGCCGGGCCGCCAATGCCGAGGCGCGCACGCCGTCGCCGAGGGCGTGGGCGACCTGCACGACGACAACGGTGCCCGGTGCCTGGACGCCCGGAATCCCGCTAACGGGGGCAAATACATGTGCCCGCCACGACATCAGCCGAATATCCAGCTGCTCGCGCGCCAGCCCGACCACCGCCGCGAGGCAACCGTGCCAGCTGTCGTCGTCAAGGTTGTGCCGGACCACCTGTTCGGACCCGACGTCGGTGGCTAGCCACCGCGGATAGGTCAACACAGCGCCGTCGTGGACGCGCATCCGCAGCTCCGGACACGCGCGGGCCCGGCGGACGAGCTGATCGATGGCGCACTCTGGTTCGGCCGGTCGACCGTCGAATGCATACAACAGGAATTGATCGTTGGGCATTTTCGCCGACATCCAATAGAACTGCGCATCGACGGCCGCCATCGGGTGCGCCGCCACCGGTTCAGCCCGGCGGGGCAATGAACGGCAGGATCAGCTTGGCCACCGCTTCGGGCTGTTCGAGCTGCAGGAAGTGACCGGCTTGTTCGACGACCGCCACCTCACTGCCCGGCGGCAGCACCCTTTCCGTCCAGTGCGTGAAAGCCACTGCGGCACAGCCATCGTCACGACCGTGTAGGTAGAGCACCGGCAATTGAGGCGCCTCGGTCCACCAACGGTTCAATTCCGCGTAGCGGGCCGGCGGCCGGGTGTTGCGAATGGTTGCCCGGTAGGGACCCAACGCCGCGCGCCACCCCTCCGCCGTCCCGATGGCAGCGTCGACGTGGCGCAGATCCTCCTCGGCGTAATAGGTGGGCGACCATCGTCGCCACAGCAGCCGGGGCACCCACGACGCCGACCGCTCGGGCAACCAGGGCAGCTGGAAGTAGAGGATGTACCAGCTCCGTAAGAGCTGGTGGGGCAGTTCGCGGGCCAGACGGCCGCGGTCGGGCACCCGGCCCAGCGGGCGAAACGCGGCCGCCGGTGGCACCGACATGATGACGGCCCGGGAAAACGGGCTGTCGGGCATTGCCGCCAAGCCGGCCGCGGCGATGGCGCCCCAGTCGTGGCCGATCAGCACGTCACCCTCGGTAGCGCCAGCAGCGGATCGCACCCGCAGTGCGTCATCCATCAGCGCACCAACGTGATAGCTCCCGTCGGCGGGAATCGCCGACGGCGCATAGCCCCGCATGAACAGTGCAACGACCCGCCACCCCGAGTCGACCAGAATCGGGGCGAGCTTGCGCCAGCCGTAGGCCGTGTCGGGAAAGCCGTGCAGGCACAACGCCATCGGCGCCTCGGGGCGACCCCAGGTCAAGGCTTTCAGATCACCGTTGGGCCCGGGCACATCGATCCAGCGCGGCTCAGGCATCACGGGCCTTGTCGTGGTCATCCGCGGCGCCGGCACAACCTTCGAGGGCTGGCTCGATGGGCCCGCTGACCCACCGAGCGGCATCGTCTTGCATGTTGACTCCTGTTCGCCACGTGCAACCCGTATGCACCAACGTAACTGGCGCCGAATGAGGACAACACCACCGATCGGAGACACCGCCGTCGTCTCCCGGCACGGTCGCTGAGCCTACGCACTTGCCCGACGCGACGGCGAGATCGCGGCCCGCAGGCGGATCCAAGTCGATGGTGTTCGCCACGTTACCCCAGGGGACGGCGCGAACCGGATGCATGTCCGTGACCGCCCAAAGGCACGCCAGGCCGCTCCGATACCGGGTCTGGCCGGGGTGGCGCTGCGCGACGCGCCGGCCGCGATACAGCCAGATTGTCTGGTACCTATCCGGGGGCCGTTTGGGGCCGAACTCGCTGGGCATGCGCATTCGAGCCCACACCGAGCCCGCCTGCATCCCAAACCGCCGGGCTGACATGCGATGAATTTCTTCGCACGACGATGATCCAGCGGCTAATTTCTAGATATGTCGACCGACTCGCACGGGCGCCGCTGGGCCAAAACAGACGCCACCCAGCGCCGGATCCTCGACGCAGCGACCGAGGTGTTCGCCACCAGAGGCTTCAATGCGGCCACCATGGCCAAAGTGGTGGCTAGCTCCGGGGCCAGTATCGGCAGCATCTATCACCACTTCGGCGGTAAGACCGAACTGTTTCTGGCGATCTTCGAGCAGATGGCCAGCGCCGTCGAAGGCAAGATCGAGGAAGCACTTCAGCAGGCCGGCGACGAAACCGACCGGCGTCGCATCTTCGAACTGGGTGTACGGGCTTACCTCGATGGGCTCTGGGAGCATCGGCGGGTAGCCAGATTGCTCGCCTCCGGAGATCGACCGACCGACTTCGGAATCACTCGTCGCGATCGCATGACGTCTGCTTTTCGCAGCTGGATGGCGGTGCTAGAACTCGACTCGTCGCTGCATGGACAATTCCTCAGCCGCGCTCTGCTGGCGATCATGGAGGAATCGTCACTGATGGTTGCGGCATGCGAGGAGCCCGAACAAGTCAAACCGGTCATCGACGCCACGATCGAATGGATTGGCCGACTCACCGAGTGAGCTCACCCCGCGGCGTTCACCGCCTCTTCCAGCTCGGCGACCACAATCTTGTGCATGCCGAGCATCGCGGTGGTTGCGGCTGCCGCCCGTGCCGGGTCCGGATCGCTCAGCAGCTCATACAGCCGGTCGGGAACGATCTGCCAGCTCAGGCCGAACCGGTCCTTGCACCAACCGCACTGCGATTCCGTACCGCCCTGGGTTAACCGATCCCAGTAGTAGTCGACCTCATCTTGGTCCTTGCAGTTGACCGTGAACGAGACCGCCTCGGTGAACGGGAACTGTGGACCGCCGTTGATTCCAATGAACCGGACCCCGTCGAGGACGAAGGTTCCCGATATCACCGTGCCGGGTTCACCCGGCCCCGCCTCGGTATGCCGGTTGAATCCCTCGATCTGCGAGTTCGGGAACACCGACGTGTAGAACTGTGCGGCTTCCGCCAGATTGTGGTCGAACCACAGCGAGGGCGTGATAGCTGGCATTGGCGGCTCCTGGTCGTTGGGATCTCGTCATTTCAATAGACCCCGGCTGGGCGGCAAACTCATCGCGACCGCGCTATCGGCCCCGCAACAGCGGGTGCTTAAAGCAGCTAGGTAACGTCAGAACGCGTGAGCGCCATGAGCAACAACCCCCGAACGGTCGAGTTTTCCGGTACTGGGGGGATTACCCTGGTCGCCGACGAATGGAACCGCGACACCGCCGCGTCCGGTCGCCCCACCATCCTGATGTTGCACGGTGGCGGCCAAAACCGGTTTTCCTGGAAGAACACCGGCCAGATTCTGGCCGATACGGGCCTCCACGTGATCGCGCTCGACACCCGCGGACACGGCGACAGCGACCGGGCGCCGGACGCGGACTACGCGATCGAAACCTTGACCTCTGACATCCTGCACGTCCTCGACGCCATCGGACGCCCGGTCGTGCTGATCGGCGCCAGCATGGGCGGGCTGACCGGCATCCTCGTCGCGGACAGCGCTGGCCCCGACCGGGTGACCGGGTTGGTGCTGGTCGACGTGGTGCCGAAATACGAAAAGGACGGCAGCGCCCGCATCCGCGACTTCATGTTCACCAACCTCCACGGGTTCGCCACGCTCGAGGAGGCCGCTGACGCCGTCGCCACCTATCTGCCGCATCGGACCAAGCCGCGCAGCCCCGAAGGGCTGAAGAAGAACCTGCGCCTGCTCGACGGCCGCTGGTACTGGCACTGGGATCCGGCGATGATGACCGCACCTGGGGACGACCCGGAGTTGCGCACCGAAAACTTCGAGCGCGCCGCGATGAACCTGACGATCCCGATCTTGCTGATTCGCGGGAAGCTCTCCGATGTGGTCAGCTCCGAGGGCAGGGCTCCGGCGTTGTTGATTAGCAGGCTTGTGAGCTGGGGAATTGTGGATTGAGGAGGTCTAGGCGGCGGTTGGCGGTCAAAGCGGTGATCCGGCAGGCTTCGGCGATGTTGTCGGCGCCGTTGAGGCGGTGCAGATTGATCGCGGTGTTGCGTAGCGTTGCTAGGACCTGTGCGCCGTTTCCGGTATGTGCCCTTTGACGGTCTTCGTCGAAGGTGACGTCGCGTATCCAGTGCAGGCTGTTCTCGATTCCCCAGTGTTGACGCATCCAGGTCATGATCGCGGTAGGGCGGGCGTGCTCGAACGGCAGGCTGCAGATGGCATAGACCACCTCCACGCTGCGCTGGTCGGTGGCGGTGATCAAGCGTTCACGAGTGATCCGGATGATTTGTTTTGCGTAGGGGAAGCCGATTCCTCGTGCAGCGGTGATGATTTGCAGGGTGCGGGTCTCGACACGGCCGTGGCCGCGGGAGTCGTCGGTAGCGGCTGCGGGCACCTCGGCCCAGGGCAGCGCGGTGATACGCGCAAGTATTTTGGCTTGGTTGGACTTGACGATCATCAGGTAGTGCGACTTCAAGGTGGCGCAGATCAACTTCGCGGTGACGACCTGGGTATGCATCGCATCCACGGTGACCAGCCACCGCAAGCTACCCGGCAGCAGCGTGAGCAGGGCACGTACGCAGGGAATTTCATTGCTTTTCTCGGCGACAGCGAGTTGACCGAGCACCAATCGGGCACGGTGGGCGAACACCGACACGAGATGCGTGGCTGTCGCTTTGGCGCGTAAAGCACCACGCAGCATCTTGCCGTCCAACGCGATCGGCACCAATCCACTGGGGTCGCTGCTGGCCACGTGTGCAGTGAAGTAACTGCCCATCCTGGCGTTGAGGTCGGCGGGGTCTAGCCGAGACAAAACAGCGCGGAAGGTCTTCTCACTGGGCCGCCGGAACCGGACCCCTAATTAGGCCAACACATCATCGGGAGCGGTGGCCGCCCATGTGGCAAAACCAGCATAGCCGCGCATCCCCGCGGCAGTGGCCAGAACCGCGATCGCCAACAAAGCCATCAGCGAATACCTCCGACCGCGTGGGTCCCTCGGGTCTGGCACCGAGGCCAACACATCGAGAAACTCCGATCCGATGAGCTCGCTGCGCTCACCAGGACTCCAGCGGTCGAACACCTCTGGAACCGACGACACAGGCAATACTGAAACGGTAGGCACGGGCAACTCCAGACCAACGACGAACAGTAACCAACTCGATCGTTCTCCAGATAGCCCGTGCCTACACTCCGGCCCCAATAGCGCGGCACCAAAGATCATCAACCCAGCTCACAAGCCTGCTAATCAACAACGCCGGAGCCCTGGCTCCGAGGGCGTCCAGGATTTTCTGGACAAAGTGCCGCACGCCGAATACGTCGAGCTGTCCAACGCCGGCCACACCGCGGCCGGCGATGACAACGACGCCTTCACCGAAGTGGTGGTCGACTTCGTCAAGCGGAGGGCGGCGACCGGCTAGTTGACCGGCTTTTCCGCGTGGCCACCGAACTGCTTGCGCATCGCCGATAGCGCCTTGTTGGCAAAATCATCGAGGTCACGCGAGGCAAAGCGCGACTGCAGCGCGGTGGTGAGGACCGGCGTAGGCACACCTTCGTCGATCGCCGCGATGGAAGTCCACCGCCCCTCGCCAGAGTCGGAAACCCGTCCCGAGAACTCTTGCAGCTCGGGAGATTCGTGTAGCGCGATCGCGGTCAGATCCAGCAGCCAGGAGCCGATCACGCTCCCCCGGCGCCACACCTCGGCCACCTCGGGGATGTCGATGTCGTACTGGTAGTACTCCGGGTTGGCCAGCGGCGCGGTTTCGGCGTCACCCTGCTGCACCCGGGTGCCGACATCGGCGTTGCGCAGGATGTTGAGGCCCTCCGCCAACGACGCCATCATCCCGTACTCAATTCCGTTGTGCACCATCTTGACGAAGTGCCCGGCGCCCGTCGGCCCGCAATGCAGGTAACCCTTTTCGGCCTCCGCGACCTCACCATCGCGGCCCGGCGTTCGCGGTGCCGCCTGCACCCCGGGTGCGACGGTGGTCAAGATCGGCTCGGCATGCGCAAACGCGTCCGGCTCCCCGCCGACCATCAGACAGTAGCCGCGGTCAAGTCCCCACACACCGCCGCTGGTACCACAATCCAGCATGTGAATGCCTTTGCCAGATAACAGCTTTGCGTGCTTGATGTCGTCACGGTAGTAGGTGTTGCCACCGTCGATCACGATGTCTCCCGCGTCGAGTGTGGTGGCCAGCTCCTCGATGACGCCGGTGGTGATGATCCCGGCGGGCACCATCACCCAGATGACCCGCGGGGCGGAAAGTTTGTCACGCAACTCGCTCAGCGAGGACACCCCGGTGGTGTTGTTCTCCCCCGCCATCGCCTTGACGGCGTCGGGATTGTGGTCGTACACCACGCACTCGTGTCCGCCGTTGACCACTCGGCGCACGATGTTCGCACCCATCCGGCCCAGCCCGATCATCCCTAGCTGCATATCTGTTCGTCTCCTTACTGTCGTGCCTCGGCACTGCGGGGTAGCCACGGCTGTTGCCAATTGCGGTGGCCACGCAGCAGCGTCTGTGCTGCCTCGGGCCCCCAGGAGCCGCGATCGTACGGGTGGATTTCCCCCGGGTCGTCAAGAACCGGTTACACGATCCACCACGTCTGCTCGATAGCGTCCTCGCGAGCGAAAAGCTGGCGATCGCCGATCAATCCGGCATACAGCAGTCGTTCATAGGGCCGGATCGGTTCACCGAGGTCTTCGGCGAACGAGGAGTCCAGGTGAACGCCCTGCCACGAGTCGCCGGTTTGCGCGGATATCTGCAGGCGCATGCCCGGATCTGGGTCGATGCGCAGCACAATCTGGTTCGGCTCGGCCGGCCTGCGGTTGGGCAGGAAAGCCAACCCGGGAACGTGGTGCAGGAACATCCGCACCTCAGTCACCCGCTCTGGCAGAGCTTTTCCGGCCCGCAAGAAGACCGGCACCCCGGCCCAGCGCCAGTTGTCGATCTCGGTCCTGAGTGCGACATAGGTCTCGGTCTGCGAGTCCTTGGCCACCCCCGGGGCATCGCCGTAACCCTGGTACTGGCCCCGCACGTAGTGCGCCGTCTGCAGCGCCGGCATGGCACGGAACACCTCGGCCTTCTTGTCGTTGAGGTCGTCGGCACCCGGACTCACCGGAGGCTCCATCGCCACCAGCGCCAGCACCTGCAGCAGGTGATTTTGCACGACGTCTCGCAGGGCGCCCACCGCGTCATAGAACTTGCCACGGTCCTCGACGCCGAAGTTCTCGGCCATGGTGACGTGAACCTCGGAAACGCTCTTGCGATCCCACAATTCGGCCAGGCCGCGATTGGTGAAGCGCAAATACTGCAACTCCACGACGGGTTGCTTGCCCAAGAAGTGATCGACGCGCAAGATCTGATCTTCGTTGAGCACGGCACGTAGCCGGGAGTTGAGTTCCCGCGCGGAGTCCAGGTCATGGCCAAATGGCTTCTCCACCGCAACGCGCGCGCCGCGCAGCAAGTCTGCCTTGGCAAGATTCTCGACGATTGGGGCGAACAGCGCGGGCGGCATCTCCAGGTAGTACAAGGCGTGGCGGTCATGACCGATCTGCTTGGCCAGCGCCGTGTACAGGGCGGGGTCGGTAACGTCACCGGGCAGATAGGACCACCGACTGGCGAATCGCTCGAATACCGCTTCGTCGAACGGCTCGCTGGACCCTCGAATGACCTCCCGCGCCCGATCGACCAACTGCTCTACCGACATGTCGTCACTGGCGACGCCCACGATCGGGCAATCCAGCAGTCCCCTGCGTTCCAGCCTGTACAACGCGCGAAAAGTCATCTTGCGAGCCAGATCGCCGGTAATTCCAAAGATCACCAATAGATCTGAGGCCTGACCTCCGCCGTTGGCCAATCCCCCACCTCCAGGACGTCATCTGGGCTAAAGCCGCTGGTCGGCTTACTTGAGATCTGCTTCCCCGCGGGGGCTGAACTCAACCCTAGACATTGCCCGATAGCCCGACAAGGCAGGCTTGGGCCGGTACTGAAAGGATGGGCGGGTGTCAGGCATGACCGATGCACTGCACATCGCGGTCTACGTGTTGGCCGGCGTCGCCGCCCTGGAAGCCGCCGCCCTGATCGCGCTATGGCGATTGCTGGCCCGCGCTCGTCAGGAAAACGATGAGTTGCGCCAGCGCGCCGACTCCCGCAACTGGCTGCTGACCGGGGGGCGCGAGGCCGTCAAGACGGTTTGGCAGACCGCGAACCTGATGCGCAAAGAGGGCTTTGGCGCCGCGGTTCGCAGCTCGATCGAGGACCTCGCGGACTGGGCCGAGGTGGAACGGCCGGACCTGGCGCGAGTCACCCCCGACGGCCGGGTCGTGATTCTGTTCTCCGACATCGAAGAGTCCACGGCGCTCAACGAGCGGATCGGGGATCGTGCGTGGGTGAAGCTGATTGGCGCGCACGACAAGATGGTTCACGAGTTCGTGCACCGCCACGGCGGACACGTGGTCAAGAGTCAAGGCGACGGATTCATGATCGCCTTCGCTCGTGCCGAACAGGCGGTGCGATGCGGTTTGGATATCCAGCGCGCGCTAAGTCGAGAGGCAAAAAGGAAACCGCGCAACGGCATTCGGGTACGGATCGGGATCCATATGGGCCGCTCGGTGCGCCGCGGCGATGATCTGTTCGGCCGCAATGTAGCGATGGCGGCCCGGGTTGCGGGTCAGGCCGTCGGCGGCCAGATCCTGGTGAGTGAACCGGTTCGCGACGCGGTCCGCGACTGCGGAGACATCCGTGTGGACGACGGCCGCGACGTCGAGCTCAAGGGATTTTCCGGCAGCTATCGGTTGTTCGGCGTCGAAACCGCCCCCGAGTGCGAGCCGGACTAGTCGCCCTGCGTCTCAGACTCGTCCAACCGCTGATGCAACCGAGCCCGGACCTCATCGGCCGAATAGGAACGGCGTTTCCGTTGGTCGCGTACCACCAACGCGCCACCGGCGACGACGCCGGCGACACCGGCCAGTCCAAGCCACTTCCACACGCTGCGCATGACGACAGGCTATCTCTGCCTATGGTGCTGGGGTGGAATCAAACAGCCTGACCTTGGACCAAGCGCTCAATGAGACCCGCACTGGCGACCTCTGGCTGTTCCGCGGCCGCTCCCGCCCCGACCGCGCCATCCAGACCTTGACCAATAGTCCGGTGAACCACGTCGGCATGACGGTGGCCATCGATGACTTGCCGCCGCTGATCTGGCACGCCGAGCTGGGCGACAAGCTGGTCGACATGTGGACGGGCACTCACCACCGCGGCGTACAGCTCAACGATGCGCGCGACGCGGTCCGGCAATGGACCGAGCGTTACCACCAGCGCTGCTGGCTGCGGCAGCTGACCCCGTACGCCAGTCGCGAACAAGAGAACCAACTGTTGCGAGTCATCGCACGCATGGACGGCACTCCGTTTCCCGCCACCGCACGCCTCACCGGACGTTGGCTACGCGGCCGGCTTCCCACCGCCTACGACTGGACCAGAGGACTGCCGTGGGTGGACAAGAAGATCCGCGAGTCCACCCAGCGACGCAAGGAACGCCAAAAGGTCGGCCTGGAAGCGGCGTACTGCGCGGAGACGGTGGCAATCACCTATGAGGAAATGGGTTTGATGGCCACCGAAAAGTACTCGAACTGGTTTGACCCGGGCTCCTTCTGGAGTGGCGATACGCTTCCACTCACCCCGGGCTATCGATTGGGTAGCGAAATCGCGGTCACCGTCGGTCAGGCCGACTAGCCGACCGAACGGCGGCAATCGCCTCGGCCCGGCCACCGGCTACAGACTCCGGGGCCGGGAGCCACCATCGGAATAAACGGCTTTCGGTCGCGGGGCCTACGACTCGTCCACCGACATCTCCCCCATGGCCGACCACCCGGTCGCGTCGAGGGTCTGACTGATGATCTTGGGCGTAGCCGCGAGGGCCTGGGGCAACTCCTGCATCGCCCGCTTGAAGTGATCGCTGTTGACGTGGACACTTCCGGCATCACCGTCGCGAAAGGCCTCGACCAAGACGTACTCGGCCGGGTTGTCCAGACTGCGCGACCACTCGAACCAGAGGTTGCCGTCCTCGGCGCGCGTGGCCGCGGTGAACGACGCGACGAACTCCGGCCAGCGCTCGCTCCACTCGGGTTTGGTTTCGAACTTGACGACGATGAAGATCATTTGCGGTCCCCGCCCCTCTCGCTGACTTGATCATCGACCTCGGAGAACAGGGTCAGGATACCCAGCACGCGTGGGTCAGGCGATCTCCACCCGGGTGTGCACCGGAGTTGGGTTACGCGTCAGATCGAGCACTGGGCAGTGCGCGTCGACCGCCGCCTGCAATTGGCGGTAGCGCTCCGCCGGTTCCGGCCCGGTCACCGTGATCACCACCCGCACCTGCTGGAATCCGCAGCGAACGTCGTCGGCGAATCCGAAGAAGCCCTGCACGTCGAGATCGCCCTCTGCGGTCGCGGAGATGTCATCGACCGAGATTCCCAGCTTCGCGGCCCAGAAACGCCATGTCACGATCTGGCACGAAAGCAGCGAGGCCAAGTAGTACTCGACGGGGTTCGGAGCCTTGGCATCCCCACCGAGGGGCGCCGGCTCATCGACCTCGACCCGGTAGCGGCCGAGGCTGACCGTGCTGGCAACAGCGTCATGCCCGGTGGCCGAAGCCTGGAACACCACGCGCGCCTGGGCCGGATCCGTGGTTACCGCGCGCCGATTTGCCGCGATGATGCCGCTCAGGTGATTCGTCGACTCGGTAGTTGTCAAGGCAAAGCTCCTTCCATCGGGAGAAATGGTATGGAGCGCCGTCCTGCAGAATCGACCTTCTAGCTCAGCGTGAACCGAATGCGAATCGCATCCGCTTATACCACGACATACCGCCTGCAATGGCGTCCGGGAACGGTCCGGATGAATAGTCCAGCGCAGATTTGATGCTCAAATAGTTATTGCAGCCACACCCGAACCGAATTGTGATCCAGCACACAATGCATGGTCCGGGGTGGCCGCAAGGTATCAATGCACCCGGGAATGTGATCCAGGTCGCAGCGTCTTTCTTTGGCCGACTTACTTACCGCAAATTGTTATGTATTCGAAATTTCGAGATCGTCGACGGGTCCCGGGTCTTCGGGCGGCGGCGGTAATTCATCCGGATTCACGTCGGATTCACGACATCCTCAACCGCAGGAGGGGACCAACGACGAACAGTAACCAACTCGACCGTTCTCCAGATAGCCCGTGCCTACACTCCGGCCCCAATAGCGCGGCACCAAAGATCATCAACCCAGCTCACAAGCCTGCTAATCAACAACGCCGGAGCCCTGCACACGTGGCCAGCAGCGACCCCAGTGGATTGGTGCCGATCGCGTTGGACGGCAAGATGCTGCGTGGTGCTTTACGCGCCAAAGCGACAGCCACGCATCTCGTGTCGGTGTTCGCCCACCGTGCCCGATTGGTGCTCGGTCAACTCGCTGTCGCCGAGAAAAGCAATGAAATTCCCTGCGTACGTGCCCTGCTCACGCTGCTGCCGGGTAGCTTGCGGTGGCTGGTCACCGTGGATGCGATGCATACCCAGGTCGTCACCGCGAAGTTGATCTGCGCCACCTTGAAGTCGCACTACCTGATGATCGTCAAGTCCAACCAAGCCAAAATACTTGCGCGTATCACCGCGCTGCCCTGGGCCGAGGTGCCCGCAGCCGCTACCGACGACTCCCGCGGCCACGGCCGTGTCGAGACCCGCACCCTGCAAATCATCACCGCTGCACGAGGAATCGGCTTCCCCTACGCAAAACAAATCATCCGGATCACTCGTGAACGCTTGATCACCGCCACCGACCAGCGCAGCGTGGAGGTGGTCTATGCCATCTGCAGCCTGCCGTTCGAGCACGCCCGCCCTACCGCGATCATGACCTGGATGCGTCAACACTGGGGAATCGGGAACAGCCTGCACTGGATACGCGACGTCACCTTCGACGAAGACCGTCAAAGGGCACACACCGGAAACGGCGCACAGGTCCTAGCAACGCTACGCAACACCGCGATCAATCTGCACCGCCTCAACGGCGCCGACAACATCGCCGAAGCCTGCCGGATCACCGCTTTGACCGCCAACCGCCGCCTAGACCTCCTCAATCCACAATTCCCCAGCTCACAAGCCTGCTAATCAACAACGCCGGAGCCCTGCGCAGGAGGGTCCTCGGGCGCGGGCAGGTCAACGTCAACCATGTCCTCATCCATCGGGAGATACATGTGGTGGGTGAATTGCGCCTGGTAGGCGCCCCCGCCACCGACCCGGACGCCACCCCCTTCACCGCTGGACACCGAGGTGCCGTCAGGCAATGTGACCGCGGTATGGCGACCATTCCAACCGATTACCAAAGCATTGGGGGCGGTGCCATGTTGGAACCCGCGAGCAGCTAGCGCGGCCTCCTCATTACCCGTATTAAATCGATCTCCGAAAATGGGCCTATCCGTTGCTGCATTAGATACCCAGGAAGCCAAACCCGAGCAGTCGGTCCCGGCGGGCGAATCGCCGCCGACAATATACGGCGTACCGGAAACCTGATTGATAAGCGTCAACAGTGTTGCGAGAGCAATCATGAGGACGGACGCTACCGACAATATCCATAGGAAATCAAAATTTGTGGCACTTATCACGATTAATCGAATAATGCCCTGACCTGCATGTACAGCGTCCAGGTCACGCAATAATCTACATATTGAAACAGAAGTGACTACTGAGTAATCAGCAAACAATCAGCAATCGCTCGAACCACTTTGATGAGGTGGTTGACCTGCGAAAATGCCGACCGACGAGATTGCGTCCGATTAGCGGTGCAACTGTGCATTTGCGTATCGGAGACCGATCGGAGACCACCCGCGGTCCAGGGCTCCGGCGTTGTTGATTAGCAGGCTTGTGAGCTGGGTTGATGATCTTTGGTGCCGCGCTATTGGGGCCGGAGTGTAGGCACGGGCTATCTGGAGAACGATCGAGTTGGTTACTGTTCGTCGTTGGTCTGGAGTTGCCCGTGCCTACCGTTTCAGTATTGCCTGTGTCGTCGGTTCCAGAGGTGTTCGACCGCTGGAGTCCTGGTGAGCGCAGCGAGCTCATCGGATCGGAGTTTCTCGATGTGTTGGCCTCGGTGCCAGACCCGAGGGACCCACGCGGTCGGAGGTATTCGCTGATGGCTTTGTTGGCGATCGCGGTTCTGGCCACTGCCGCGGGGATGCGCGGCTATGCTGGTTTTGCTACATGGGCGGCCACCGCTCCCGATGATGTGTTGGCCTAATTAGGGGTCCGGTTCCGGCGGCCCAGTGAGAAGACCTTCCGCGCTGTTTTGTCTCGGCTAGACCCCGCCGACCTCAACGCCAGGATGGGCAGTTACTTCACTGCACACGTGGCCAGCAGCGACCCCAGTGGATTGGTGCCGATCGCGTTGGACGGCAAGATGCTGCGTGGTGCTTTACGCGCCAAAGCGACAGCCACGCATCTCGTGTCGGTGTTCGCCCACCGTGCCCGATTGGTGCTCGGTCAACTCGCTGTCGCCGAGAAAAGCAATGAAATTCCCTGCGTACGTGCCCTGCTCACGCTGCTGCCGGGTAGCTTGCGGTGGCTGGTCACCGTGGATGCGATGCATACCCAGGTCGTCACCGCGAAGTTGATCTGCGCCACCTTGAAGTCGCACTACCTGATGATCGTCAAGTCCAACCAAGCCAAAATACTTGCGCGTATCACCGCGCTGCCCTGGGCCGAGGTGCCCGCAGCCGCTACCGACGACTCCCGCGGCCACGGCCGTGTCGAGACCCGCACCCTGCAAATCATCACCGCTGTACGAGGAATCGGCTTCCCCTACGCAAAACAAATCATCCGGATCACTCGTGAACGCTTGATCACCGCCACCGACCAGCGCAGCGTGGAGGTGGTCTATGCCATCTGCAGCCTGCCGTTCGAGCACGCCCGCCCTACCGCGATCATGACCTGGATGCGTCAACACTGGGGAATCGAGAACAACCTGCACTGGATACGCGACGTCACCTTCGACGAAGACCGTCAAAGGGCACATACCGGAAACGGCGCACAGGTCCTAGCAACGCTACGCAACACCGCGATCAATCTGCACCGCCTCAACGGCGCCGACAACATCGCCGAAGCCTGCCGGATCACCGCTTTGACCGCCAACCGCCGCCTAGACCTCCTCAATCCACAATTCTCCAGCTCACAAGCCTGCTAATCAACAACGCCGGAGCCCTGACCCGCGGTCGAATTGGGCCGCGCCAGCGGCTGATCAGCCGGTGTTTCCCGGGCCAACGCGTGGCCTGGCTCACACGAGCGCCTGGTGGTTGCGGTGTGCTCGCCAAAATGCTGGCGGGCGGCGCCCCGGTGACCGGGGCAGCCTCGGATCGGTCACTTATCGGCCGGTAGGCACCGACGCCGGGTAGTCGCCGGTGTGACGTCGGGCAGGGCCCGAGTGGCCGCCGATTCGGCGCTGACCGCGGCCGGTCCCATCGCCACGGTGGGTTTGTCAAGCAAGCCGGCCAGCAGCGGTGTGCGCGCCGACAAGCCGCCTGCGCCGGGCAGCGAATCCGCCCGCATCAGTCCCGCCCCGGCACTGGGACCCGAGCCACCGGCCAATGGATGGTGGGACAGCGGACTGGCCCCCAACAAACCGATCTGCACGCCCTCGCCCTGGTCCAGTCCCGCGCCAGTGCCGCCGGGATGGCCAAACAGCGACGTTACCTGCGCCGGCTGCGGTATCGAGCAGCCCATACCCGAGCTCTGGGTCAGCGTTTGCCGGATCGCTTCTTTGGCGGGCAGGGCCACGTTGCGGGCAATCGTGGCGACCCGATCCAGCCCGTTGGCCAGGCCCCAGACACCAAGATTGGTCTTGATCGAATCGGGCTCGCCGAAACGCGTGTTGACGGTCGTTTGCGCCTGGTAAGCATCCATTGCCGCGGCGGCCTGATTCCACATCCGGGTGAAATAGTCCGTTTCGCTGAGCGCTATCAGCGCCGTACTCATACCCAGAAAGTTGGTAGCCGTAACGACCGCGGCCGTGATGTGGTTCATCGCGATCTCGGGCAGCGGTGGGGTGGCCGCCAGCGCGTCGGCGTGCGCGGCGGCTTGTGCCAACGCCTGCGTGGCACGCGCCTTCGCACGCGCTGAGGCTGTGGCCAACCAACTCACCATTGGCACGGCCGCGGCAATCGCTCGGTCGCCGCTTTCCCCGCTGCACACCTCACCCGCGGATTTCAGCCGTGCCGACACCTCGATGGCCTGCGCGTCCAGGGCCGCTGCCCAGTCCTTCCACCCCGTGGCGACTGCCAGCATCGAAGTTGACCCCGCCCCGGCCATCAACCGCGCGGTGTTGAGTTCCGGTGACATCGCGTGCCACAGCATGATGACCCCTGTCTTCTAATGTATCTGGAACGGACAGGCCACCCCGCACTGGCCGGCAGCGCCGTCGCGCACGTTGCCGACCCGCGCCGCCGGCGCCCGGACCGGCTCCTTTTCCCGGTTCCGGGAATTCGAAGACTGGGACGGCGACGCGGCCGAGACCGTTCAGGACGCACTCCTTCAGCACTGGGACTGGCTGAGCAGCATGGCGGAATTGAGTATCAAAATAGCCAAGCAGGCCTCAGATCTCGCGCAGGTGCAGCACTCCGCCGTACAAACACACCCCACACTCCACGATGTCGTCGTCCTTGAAAGAGAAATCTGCGTCGCGTACGACGCGACCAAGTACGACATCACTGGTACCGCGTTGGCGACTCTGTTGATTCTCAAGTCGAAATACACAAAGAAGCACGAGACGTCGGCAGAGGTGCTTTCCGACTACTCCGAGAAGTCAACCATCGACCCACTGCATCCGACCAGCCCGCCGCACGCCCCCACCCCAACCGACCCGCAACCCCACGGCGATATCCCGGTAATCCCTGGCGGTGGGCTGCCGAGCACCCCCACGATGCCCACGATGCCGACCCTGCCGACGATGCCCTTCACCGGGTCACCGGGCGGCGACGACATGGGGGCCACGGCCGATGCGCTACGCCGCGCATCCAGGTTGGCCCCCGGCACGGGGGTCAAGCCGGCGTCCACCGGCGGAGGCGTTGGCGGCGGTGCGCTGGCACCACCGCCGGCCAACGGAATCGATGCCAGATCCGTACCGACCGGCGCGGCGGGCAGTGCGGGAAGCCTGGGCCGGGGGAACGTGCCCCGCGGCCCCCTGATGGGCGGCGGCATGCCGATGGGCGCACCCGGGCAGGGCCAAGGAAACGCCAAAACCAAGTCCTCGCAACAAGAACAGGAAGTGCTTTACGCCGAGAACCGAGCCTGGACCGAGGGACTCATCGGAATCAGCCCGCTCGAAGACAGCAAGGAGCAGTGACCATGAAATTGGACCCCACGGCGGCCCGGGCGCTGACCTTGATGTCGCAGTTTCAATCCACCCTGCAGGGGCGGTTCCACCACATGAACAACGGGGTTTTCAAAGCCTCCGACGAGACCAAGTCCGTGCAGGTGACGCTCAATGGCTACCAGTGGCTCACCGGCATCCGCATCGAAAACGGTCTGCTGAAAGAGGTGGGCGCGCAGGGGGTCGCTGAGCGGGTCAACGAGGCGCTGCAGAACGCGCAGCGAGCGGTGAGCGTCTTTGACGAACAGTCGGGCCAAACCAGGGCTCCGGCGTTGTTGATTAGCAGGCTTGTGAGCTGGGGAATTGTGGATTGAGGAGGTCTAGGCGGCGGTTGGCGGTCAAAGCGGTGATCCGGCAGGCTTCGGCGATGTTGTCGGCGCCGTTGAGGCGGTGCAGATTGATCGCGGTGTTGCGTAGCGTTGCTAGGACCTGTGCGCCGTTTCCGGTATGTGCCCTTTGACGGTCTTCGTCGAAGGTGACGTCGCGTATCCAGTGCAGGCTGTTCTCGATTCCCCAGTGTTGACGCATCCAGGTCATGATCGCGGTAGGGCGGGCGTGCTCGAACGGCAGGCTGCAGATGGCATAGACCACCTCCACGCTGCGCTGGTCGGTGGCGGTGATCAAGCGTTCACGAGTGATCCGGATGATTTGTTTTGCGTAGGGGAAGCCGATTCCTCGTGCAGCGGTGATGATTTGCAGGGTGCGGGTCTCGACACGGCCGTGGCCGCGGGAGTCGTCGGTAGCGGCTGCGGGCACCTCGGCCCAGGGCAGCGCGGTGATACGCGCAAGTATTTTGGCTTGGTTGGACTTGACGATCATCAGGTAGTGCGACTTCAAGGTGGCGCAGATCAACTTCGCGGTGACGACCTGGGTATGCATCGCATCCACGGTGACCAGCCACCGCAAGCTACCCGGCAGCAGCGTGAGCAGGGCACGTACTCAGGGAATTTCATTGCTTTTCTCGGCGACAGCGAGTTGACCGAGCACCAATCGGGCACGGTGGGCGAACACCGACACGAGATGCGTGGCTGTCGCTTTGGCGCGTAAAGCACCACGCAGCATCTTGCCGTCCAACGCGATCGGCACCAATCCACTGGGGTCGCTGCTGGCCACGTGTGCAGTGAAGTAACTGCCCATCCTGGCGTTGAGGTCGGCGGGGTCTAGCCGAGACAAAACAGCGCGGAAGGTCTTCTCACTGGGCCGCCGGAACCGGACCCCTAATTAGGCCAACACATCATCGGGAGCGGTGGCCGCCCATGTGGCAAAACCAGCATAGCCGCGCATCCCCGCGGCAGTGGCCAGAACCGCGATCGCCAACAAAGCCATCAGCGAATACCTCCGACCGCGTGGGTCCCTCGGGTCTGGCACCGAGGCCAACACACCGAGAAACTCCGATCCGATGAGCTCACTGCGCTCACCAGGACTCCAGCGGTCGAACACCTCTGGAACCGACGACACAGGCAATACTGAAACGGTAGGCACGGGCAACTCCAGACCAACGACGAACAGTAACCAACTCGATCGTTCTCCAGATAGCCCGTGCCTACACTCCGGCCCCAATAGCGCGGCACCAAAGATCATCAACCCAGCTCACAAGCCTGCTAATCAACAACGCCGGAGCCCTGCGGGCCAAACGCTTGTCGACACACTCGCCACCATTTCCGCTGCGATCAGCCAGCCGCCGGCCTGACCGGCAACACCCCCGAAGCGGCCACCGGCCCACAACAACGCCCCTACCCGTCAAACCGAGAGGAATAGCTCAACCCATGAACGAAATCCTGACCCTGCAGCCCGATGTCATCAGCAGACTGTCGCAAGGGCACGACGCTACGGTCACCGGTCTGCAGGCCGCGACGGCGGCGCCCGCCGGGATCAGCGCGAATGTTGCCACCACCCACGGCACGTTCACGTCGGAGTTCAACAATGCGCTCAGCGAATTCGAAGCCGTCCGCGCCCGCGCCGATCAGGCTCTGCAAGGGGTCGCAACCGGACTTTCCAAGAACCTGAACAAGGCGCTCACCGCGTACGTCAACACCGACCGAGCCGGCGCCGAGATCCTCGACCAACAGGTTGATCGCTGATCATGCCCGGTGGCTCGCTGCGAAATGGCACGGGCCCACGCTGCCAGCTGGCGCCCAGTGAGGGGCTCCAAACAGCTTTCACCATGCCCGCCAATGCACCTCAGAAAGGCACCTCACAATGGTCCAGCCCAGATCAAATGCCCACAGCAATCTGGACGCCCTGAAATTCTCGCGCACCGCCGACAACAAGGAATCAGCAATTGACGCGTTGCGCGCTTTCGCGCCGACTCAACCCGAGGAAGCCGATGTTGATTTGAGGAAGCCCTCCATAAGCCGGCAAAGGACGACAAAGCAGAGGAATGCGACCTGTTCACGGTGACCAATCCGCAGGGAACCGTGTCGGTGTCGGCCGTGTTGGGCGGCAAAATCCGCCGGGTCGAACTGTCGGAGGAAGTCACCACCATGGCTGAACCAAACCTTGCCGCAGAGATATATGTGATTGCCGACATGGCCCGGCAGAAAGCGCGGGCAGCTCAGCACACCCTCATGGTGCAAAGCATGAAGGACATCGAGAGCGAAGAACACCGCGCCAAGCTGCGTGAATTCCTCGGCACCATGTTGAACCTACCGACGCCAGAGCAGGCCGCCGCAGCACAGAAAGAGGTTTTCGCCACCCGATACGGTCGCGAATCCGCACGAAAATCTCGCGGCAATGGCCTAGACGGCGTTCCGGTATTCGCGAGGAGAGTAAGCGATGTGCATCGTGGAGCCGACTGGTGAACATGTCGGGCCAGGGCTCCGGCGTTGTTGATTAGCAGGCTTGTGAGCTGGGGAATTGTGGATTGAGGAGGTCTAGGCGGCGGTTGGCGGTCAAAGCGGTGATCCGGCAGGCTTCGGCGATGTTGTCGGCGCCGTTGAGGCGGTGCAGATTGATCGCGGTGTTGCGTAGCGTTGCTAGGACCTGTGCGCCGTTTCCGGTATGTGCCCTTTGACGGTCTTCGTCGAAGGTGACGTCGCGTATCCAGTGCAGGCTGTTCTCGATTCCCCAGTGTTGACGCATCCAGGTCATGATCGCGGTAGGGCGGGCGTGCTCGAACGGCAGGCTGCAGATGGCATAGACCACCTCCACGCTGCGCTGGTCGGTGGCGGTGATCAAGCGTTCACGAGTAATCCGGATGATTTGTTTTGCGTAGGGGAAGCCGATTCCTCGTGCAGCGGTGATGATTTGCAGGGTGCGGGTCTCGACACGGCCGTGGCCGCGGGAGTCGTCGGTAGCGGCTGCGGGCACCTCGGCCCAGGGCAGCGCGGTGATACGCGCAAGTATTTTGGCTTGGTTGGACTTGACGATCATCAGGTAGTGCGACTTCAAGGTGGCGCAGATCAACTTCGCGGTGACGACCTGGGTATGCATCGCATCCACGGTGACCAGCCACCGCAAGCTACCCGGCAGCAGCGTGAGCAGGGCACGTACTCAGGGAATTTCATTGCTTTTCTCGGCGACAGCGAGTTGACCGAGCACCAATCGGGCACGGTGGGCGAACACCGACACGAGATGCGTGGCTGTCGCTTTGGCGCGTAAAGCACCACGCAGCATCTTGCCGTCCAACGCGATCGGCACCAATCCACTGGGGTCGCTGCTGGCCACGTGTGCAGTGAAGTAACTGCCCATCCTGGCGTTGAGGTCGGCGGGGTCTAGCCGAGACAAAACAGCGCGGAAGGTCTTCTCACTGGGCCGCCGGAACCGGACCCCTAATTAGGCCAACACATCATCGGGAGCGGTGGCCGCCCATGTAGCAAAACCAGCATAGCCGCGCATCCCCGCGGCAGTGGCCAGAACCGCGATCGCCAACAAAGCCACCAGCGAATACCTCCGACCGCGTGGGTCCCTCGGGTCTGGCACCGAGACCAACACATCGAGAAACTCCGATCCGATGAGCTCGCTACGCTCACCAGGACTCCAGCGGTCGAACACCTCTGGAACCGACGACACAGGCAATACTGAAACGGTAGGCACGGGCAACTCCAGACCAACGACGAACAGTAACCAACTCGATCGTTCTCCAGATAGCCCGTGCCTACACTCCGGCCCCAATAGCGCGGCACCAAAGATCATCAACCCAGCTCACAAGCCTGCTAATCAACAACGCCGGAGCCCTGCATGTCGGGCTGATGCTCGACCCGGGTGGGTGGCCGGAGGCCGATGAGGACATCTTTTATGTCCGGGCCCAGCAGTACAGCCAGACATTGCGCCAAATCACCCATGTCTTGGACACGTGTCGGCAGCAGCGGCTCCACGTCTTCGAAGGCGGTGTCTGGTCGGGGGGTGCCGCTAATGCCGCCAACGGCGCGCTGGGCGCAAACATTGATCAACTGATGACGGTGCAGGTTCATCTCGCGACGGTGATTGCCTGGCATCGGTACGTCATCGGTACGTAGCCGATTTGATTGGGCAAGCCAAGTCGGAAATCGGTAACCATGTCGATGCTGCTCAACGAGAAATCAACATCGTGGAGCGGGATCAGACCCTCGACGCCGAACAGAAGACCGCCGCGATCGATTCGCTGATCAGTGTGGCGCATGCGGCCAATGTCGGCGTCGTTTCCAGCACCGCTGAGCAGGTGCTGGAGTTCAAGCATTGGAAGGCGCCGAAGAACGCCCTCGAACAGCTGCTGGATCAGAAGACGCCACCACCACTGCCGGACACACCGCCAGTGAGTGCGCTCCCGGATACACCGCCACTGGGCGCCCCGGCACCGACGGAACCGCCGCTGGTCACCCCCGGTATCGGAGCGAACCCGGCACCGGAAGGGGCTGCGAGTCCGGTCCGGCCGGTCGCGCCGGTCAGACCCGGTACTGCGGCACCGCCTACCTTGGGGGCGGTACCGATCGCGGCGTCACCGATCCCCGCAGCCACCCCGCGTCCGGCTCCGAGCCGGCAGGCCGTACCGGCAGCTGAGCTCAGACCTGCGACGTCGACCGATCAGACGCCCGTCACGGGTGGGCTTACCGATCAGCCGGCGCAGGCAGATCCGTCACAGTCCGGCGAGCAATCGGGGGTGGGTGTTGCGCCCGCCGCAATGACCGGCATGGCGCCCGCGCGGGTGGCCGGCGCAGCACCGAGCGGGGCCGGATTCGGCTCGACCGCGGATTCGGGCAGCGCAGGCCCGGCCACGGGGTGGGGCGCGCGGTCACGAGTTCCGGCTGGAACACCCCGGTTGGGTGGGTCGGTCCGGGGGCGCGCAGCGGCCCCCCGAGCGTCCGCGTATGGCGCGTCAGCCGCAGGGTCGTGGGCGACCGATCACACCAATGGCACCGATCAGCGCGAGTCAAACGATGCGCCCATGGCGGGACCGATGGTCCCGGTTGCGGCGGCCCGGGCGGCGCGCGATGCCGTGGCCGCAGGCTTCACCACCCGCGGTAAGGACCGGGATGATGCGCTGCGCTTGGCGCGCCGGATCGCGGCGGCGCTCAACGCGCCCGGTGGTGGCGCCGACCACGATTTCGGGTTCTTCTGGATCACCGCGGTGACCGTCGACGGCCAGATCGCGGTAGCCAACAGCTATGGGCTGGCCTTTATCCCGGACCGGGTCGAACTGCCCGACGTCGTGCAGATGGCCAGCGCCGATCACGCCATCCCCGCCGGCGAGCGGGCGCGCTGTGCTACCTATCCGCTACTGACCGTGCAGGCCTGGGCAACCCACCATGACACCACGCTGCGGGCGGTGATCGGCACCGCGGAGCAGCTGGCCGACTGCGATCCCGGGGTCGCCAAAATCATCCTGGAGCCCGACGACATCCCGGAGAGCGGCAAAATGACCGGCCGGTCCCGGCTGGAGGTGGTCAATCCTGCCGCCGCGGCTCGGCTGTCCGACACCAAAGATCCGAATTTGATCAAGCTGTTGCCGCCGGCCCCGGTTGCCGCGGATGTCCCGGCAGATCAGGACGGGATGTTGTGGTTCGAGGTGATGGCCCCCATGGCCAGCAGCGCCGCTGGCCGCGAGGCCGCACACCTGAGGGCCTTCCAGGCCTATGCCGCGCACGCGCAGGAACTCGCCCTGCACCTGGCACACTGCGCAGCCGATCCCGACACCGCGCGTGCCGCCATCGCCGACTGGCTGTACTGGCAACACATCGCCGGGCTACTCGGCAGCGCCCTGTGCAACGCGGCGTGAGACCGACCGCGAAGCTCAGAGCACCGTGACGTCGGGACCTGCCGACTGATTGTCGGCGGTCGTGCCGGTTCCGCCCTCGATCGGGGCACCACCCAGAGTCTGGGAGCCGGGTGCCGCGCCAGCGCCGTCCGCCCCGGCCTTGGCGTCGCGCTCGTCGTCGGCGTCATCGGCTTTCATGTCGTCGACCAGCAACCCGTGTTGCGCCGGTGCGGCACCGCCGGCCTGCGATGCCGTCGAGACGATTTGTTGCGTACTTTGACCGATGGATTGCGCCATCGGAGACGCATACTGCGCTACGAAAGCGGCTTGCGACCCCAGTTGAGCCAGTTGCGGGCCGGCCTCGGCGACCTGTGCGGCCACCTCGGAAATCTGTGGTGACAGCTGATCGATCAGCGTCTCTACGCCCTGCCGTGCGCGGTCCGCCCACTGCCAAGCAGACGTGGCCATCGACTGAACGAACTGACCTGCCTGATCTGTGACCGTGCTGCCGGTCAGGATTGGGGCCGAGCCGCGGAATTGATGCTGGCTTAGATTTTCGCCGAGCGACTCATCGACCTTCGTGTAAATGTCGGCCGCGGTGGCCATGCTCGACGCAGTATTTGCCATGTCAGCTTTTGCGCTGGGCAGTAAGTCGGTCACCGAAGATTCGATGTTGGGCATCGCCGTATTGATCGCGACCGATAGCGCATCCGTTCCAGCCGCGACAATCGGCGCCGGCGGCGTCGGAAAAACGAGGCCGCGCAGTCTTGTCCCCGCAGCACCTAAGCCAGCCGGATCGACGGCCAGTGGTTCAGCCATTGCCGAATCCCTTCTGTACGTTCGCTACCGAGCGAATTCCCTCCAATGCGACGGCGCGCCAATCACGCCGATATTCACGACCGGGTGTGACCACTCACGGCGCAAACCGAACGGCGCTCTGATCGCAAGAATCAAAATCGAATGGCTCGGTCGATATCATCGATGTCCGCGATCATAGTAGCAGCAATAATTGAATCGACACCGCGCCAAACAATTTCAGAATCGCATTTCATAATTGCCGACGCCCGACAAATATGCGACGCTGCGCCCGCCAAGAAAAAGCATGATCGCGGCTACCTTTGGGCAAATCCCCGGTTGCGTCCGGTCACAGTGCGGTGCAGAAAATCGCGTCGACCGGACCGCACCCGAACAGTCATCCGAGCGCGCCTGTCCTGCCACGAGCACACCGACCGGCGCCGGATTCCTAACCTCGGATCTTCGGACCGAATCCGCGCTAGCGCCCTGCTGCCTTACCGCCGGAGCTGGTCTGGAAACGGAACTCGACCACGTCGCCATCGGCCATGACGTAGTCCTTGCCCTCCATCCGGACCTTGCCGGCGGCTTTGGCCGCGGCCATCGACCCGGCGGCCAACAGGTCGTCGAAGGAAACGATCTCCGCCTTGATGAAGCCCTTTTCAAAGTCGGTATGGATCACCCCGGCCGCCTTGGGCGCGGTGTCGCCACGGTGGATGGTCCAGGCCCTGGCCTCCTTGGGTCCCACCGTCAGGTAGGTCTGCAGGTTGAGGGTGTGGAAGCCGGCGCGGGCCAGCGCGTCCAGGCCACGCTCGGTTTGTCCGATCGACTCCAGCAGTTCGGCGGCTGATTCCTCGTCGAGCTCGACCAGCTCCGCCTCGATCGCCGCGTCCAGGAAGACGGCGTCCGCCGGCGCGACCAGTTCACGCAGCTGGGCGACCCGCGCGGCATCGGTGAGCACCGACTCGTCGGCGTTGAACACGTACAGGAACGGTTTGGTGGTCAGCAGGTTCAGTTCACGCAGCAAGGAGGTGTCCACCCCGGCGGCGAACAGTGTCTTTCCACTGTCGAGCACCTCCTGGGCCGCCAGCGCCGCTTCGTGGACGGGCTTGCGCTCCTTGTTGTTGCGAGCTTCCTTCTCCAGCCTGGGCACGGCACGTTCGAGGGTTTGCATGTCGGCCAGGATCAGCTCGGTCTCGACGACTTCGATATCGGAGCGGGGATCGACCCGGCCGGACACGTGGGTCACGTCGTCGTCGTGGAACACCCGCACCACCTGACAGATCGCGTCGCACTCGCGAATGTGCGCCAGGAACTTGTTGCCCAGTCCGGCGCCCTCCGACGCTCCCTTGACCAGTCCGGCGATGTCGACGAAGGTCACCGGTGCCGCGACGATACGTTCCGATCCGAAAAGCTCCGCCAACTTGTCAAGTCGCGGGTCCGGCAGCGAAACGACCCCCTCGTTGGGCTCGACGGTGGCGAACGGATAGTTGGCTGCCAACACGTCGTTGCGTGTCAGCGCGTTGAAGAGTGTCGACTTGCCCACATTTGGCAGGCCCACGATTCCCAGGCTCAAGCTCACAGGGAGCCAAGTCTAAGGTGCCGCGATCTAGGCTTATGGGCGCCCATCCCCGTAGCGGATGCCGGGGGCACGCCCGTGACTACTGTCCAGGTATTTACGGGCCTTTGGGCGCATTGCCGGTACGGTCTAGATGTGTCAGCGGACCGGGCGAGAACAGCGGTGCCACCAAGCCACCGCTCAATCGTTCCCAATATTCCAGGTGCTCCGTGGTGGGGCGCGGTTCTCATCGCCGTCAGCACGACGGCACTCGGGTACGCGTTCGACGCCGGCCACAAGGATCTGACACACGTTTTCGCCGGCTTCTACATCGTGGGCTGCATCGCCGCGGTGCTGGCGGTCCGCCAATCGGGCGTGTTCACCGCGGTCATCCAGCCGCCGTTGATCCTCTTCATCACGGTGCCCGGTGCCTACTGGTTGTTCCACTCCGCCAAGATCGGCAAGTTCAAGGACCTCCTGATCAATTGCGGCTATCCGCTGATCGAACGTTTCCCATTGATGCTGGGCACCGCCGGTACGGTGCTGCTGATCGGCCTGATCAGGTGGTACATCGGGATGGCGCAACGAACGAGCGCGCTGGCCACCGGTGACGACGGCGAACCCACCACCGCCGCACGAACGCCGATTTTGCACAGCCTCGCCGAAAAATTGAGTGCCCTGCTGGGCGGTGACTCCGACGACCCCGACGACGTGGCCGATGCGGCCCCGCCAGCACCCGAAGCGGGCAGGCGGTCATCGCGAAGCGGCCGCAGCTCCACGGGCGGTCGGTCCACCACCCGGCGCACCGACCGCACCCGTGCGCGACGCACCCGCCCACCGGTAGAAGATCAGCCGGACCCGGGTGCCGAACGTCCGCGGCGCCGCCGTCCGACACCCCCTCCCGACAACGACGCGGCCGAACCGCCCCGGCGGGCGCGTCGCCGGCCCCGCCCACCGGGTGACTCGGACTTGCGCGCCACGCCGCCGCGCCAGCCGCGGCGTGATCCGCACACGCGGCGCAACCCGTACGAGTCCTACGAGCGGCCCGCGCCCCGCACCAGTCGCTTCGATCCCTACAGCGGATACGAGCCACCCGAGGCCCCGGAGTCCTTCGATCGGTATGAACGCCGGGCCGGCCGCTACGAGCCGTATGAGCCCTATGAGCCGTTTGAACCCTTCGAGCCCCCCCGCCGGCGCGGCAGCACCGGCGGGCCCAACAACGCCAACCCGAAACACCACCCGATCTCGCAGGTCCGCTATCGCGGGGCGGCGCCCCGCGACGAGGGCCGCGATCAATACCGCGACGAGCCTCGCCCGGATCGCCGGGGTCGTCCCCGCGCACCGCGCCGGCCCCAGGCCGAATCCTGGGAGTACGACGTCTGACGCCGTAACGCGGCGGAATCGCTAGCGCGCCGGCCGGATTTCCCGGGGCAGGGCGAATACCAGTGTCTCGTTGGCCGTGGTCACCGGCTGCACCATGTCGTAACCGCTCTCGGCCAGCCGTTCCAGCACACCACGTACCAGCACCTCGGGGACCGAAGCCCCCGACGTCACGCCGACCGTGGTGACACCTTGCAGCCACGACTGATCGATGTCGTCGGCCCAGTCCACCAGGTAGGCGGCTTGGGCGCCCGCACCCAACGCCACCTCGACCAGCCGTACCGAGTTCGACGAATTGCGCGAGCCGACGACCAGCACAAGGTCGCATTCGGGTGCCATCGCCTTGACCGCGACCTGGCGGTTCTGGGTCGCATAGCAGATGTCGTCGCTGGGCGGATCCTGCAGCTTGGGGAAGCGTTGGCGCAGTCGTGCGACGATCTCCATGGTCTCGTCCACCGACAACGTGGTTTGCGAGAGCCAGACCACCTTGTCTTCGTCGCGGATCGTCACCCGCTCGGCGCCGTCGAGCCCGTCGACGAGCTGTACGTGTTCGGGAGCCTCCCCGGCAGTTCCGACGACCTCCTCATGGCCCTCATGACCAATCAGCAGGATGTCGTAGTCGTTACGGGCGAACCGCCTGGCCTCGTTGTGCACCTTGGTGACCAGCGGGCAGGTGGCGTCGATGGTCTGCAGGTTGCGTTCGGCGGCGGCCGCGTAGACCGTCGGGGCGACGCCGTGGGCAGAGAACACCACGATGGCTCCCTCGGGAACCTGATCGGTCTCCTCGACGAATACCGCACCCGCCTTGGCCAGGGTGTCCACCACGTAGCGGTTGTGCACGATCTCGTGACGCACGTAGACGGGCGGACCGTGCTTTTCCAGCGCTCGCTCGACCGTCTCCACGGCGCGATCCACGCCCGCACAGTAACCTCGCGGCTCGGCCAATAGCACCCGTCTACGGGCCGGCACGTGCGCTACCGAACTCGAGGCACCGGGAATTCCCATGTCGATAGTCGGCACCATGCCATTCAGGGTACTTTCTGCCGCCACGGCTAGGCCATTCCCGACCATTTGCGCTCATGCCACCGCGGCTAGCTTGGACTTCGCCGCCGCTTGAGGCAGTCTTGGACCCATGGCAACTGCACCGTATGGGGTTCGGCTAATTGTCGGCGCGGCAACAGTCGCCGTCGAGGAGACCATGAAGCTGCCGCGGACCATCCTGATGTACCCGATGACATTGGCCAGCCAGGCGGCGCACCTGGTGATGCTGTTTCAACAGAACCTGGCCGAGTTGGTCATCAAGGGCGATTCCACCCTGGAGTCACTGTTTCCGCCGAAGGACGAACAGGCCGCGTGGGCGACCTTCGACGAGGACTTGCCGGATGATGCAAACGCCTTGGAAGGGTCCGCCACGGCATTGGCCGACAGCATGGACGCCGATCGTCGCACCGAGGGACGGTTCGCGTTGTATTCGGTGTCGGACCCCGCCGAATCCCGGGAAACCAGCTCGCCGGTCCGCAAGGCCCCGGCCAGGCAGCCGAAGTCGGCCGCCAAGCCGAGCACCGAGATACCTGCAGTCGCCGGCAAACTCGATTATGCGTCGTTGACCCTGGCCCAGCTTCGGGCCCGGCTTGCGTCGCTCAGTGTCGAGGACCTGGAGGCCCTGCTGGCCTATGAGCAGGCCACCAAGGCTCGTGCCCCGTTCCAGACGCTGCTCGCCAACAGGATCACCCGCGCGACCGCCAAGTGAGCCCAGCCGCAGCATCGAATTCGGCCGAGAACCCGTTCCCGGTACGCGCGGTGGCCATCCGGGTCGCCGGCTGGATCGACAGGTTGGGAGCGGTCTGGGTTGAGGGGCAACTAGCCCAGATCACGATACGACCCAACTCCAAGACGGTGTTCATGGTGCTGCGCGACCCCGCGGCGGACATGTCGCTGACCGTCACATGCCCGCGCGACCTGGTACTGAGCGCACCGGTGAAATTGACCGAAGGCACCCAGGTGGTGGTCTGCGGAAAGCCCTCGTTCTATACCGGGCGTGGCACATTTTCGCTGCGACTCAACGAGATTCGCGCTGTCGGGGTGGGTGAGCTGCTGGCCCGGATCGAACGGCTGCGCCGGCTGCTGGACGCCGAAGGACTCTTCGATCCGCGCCTCAAGCGGCCAATTCCCTTCTTGCCCAACACTGTCGGCCTGATCACCGGCAGAGCCAGCGCCGCCGAGCGTGACGTGACGACGGTTGCCGCGACGCGCTGGCCCGCAGTGCGATTCGCCGTCCGCAACACCGCCGTGCAGGGGCCCAATGCCGTCGCTCAGATCGTCGAAGCACTGCGTGAGCTCGATTCAGACCTGGAAGTCGATGTAATCGTGGTGGCCCGCGGTGGCGGCAGCGTCGAGGATCTCCTGCCGTTTTCCGACGAGACACTGTGCCGCGCGATCGCGGCGTGCCGCACACCCGTGATCAGTGCGGTCGGCCACGAACCCGATAATCCGCTGTGCGACCTGGTCGCCGATCTGCGCGCGGCCACCCCGACCGACGCGGCCAAGAAGGCAGTCCCCGACACTGCCGCCGAGCAACGCCTGGTCGCGGACCTGCGCCGGCGCAGTGCACAAGCGCTGCGCAATTGGGTTTCTCGGGAACAGCGGGCGTTGACCCAGTTGCGCAGCCGCCCCGTTCTTGCCGACCCGCTCAAGGCGCTGATCACCCGCTCCGATGAAATCCAGCGGGCCCGGTCAGCGCTTCGGCGTGATGTCAGCCGGCTGATCAGCACCGAAACCGAAAACATCGGCCACCTGGGTGCGCGGCTGGCCACCTTGGGTCCGGCGGCCACACTGGCCCGCGGATACGCGGTGGTGCAGACGGTTTCGACCGCCGGTCAACCAATGGAAGTGCTGCGGTCGGTCGACGGCGCGCCCGCGGGCACCAGACTACGAGTGCGGGTAGGCGACGGTGCCGTTACCGCGGTAAGCGAGGGACGTGTTGATGGAGCTTGACGACCACAACGGGGAAACCGACTCGGTTACACCCATTAGCCAGCTCGGCTACGAGGCGTGTCGCGACGAACTGATCGAAGTCGTGCGCCTCCTCGAACAGGGCGGACTGGACCTCGATACGTCGCTGAAGCTATGGGAAAGAGGCGAGGTACTCGCAAAAAGGTGCGAGAAACACTTAGCTGGCGCACGTCAGCGGGTGGCCGATTCGCTGGCCGCCAGCGAGGCCGAGCGGGACTGATCTTGGCCAGTATTGGGTATCGAACCATATTCCAAACTGGAACACGTTTTAGTTATGCTTCGGCCCATGGGTGATGCATCGCTGACAACCGAACTCGGCCGTGTCCTGGTTACCGGTGGCTCAGGATTTGTCGGGTCCAACCTGGTGACCACGCTGCTCGACCGTGGACATCACGTGCGTTCGTTCGACCGCGCGCCCTCGCCACTGCCCCCGCATCCGCAGTTGGAGGTGCTACAGGGGGACATCACCGACGCGGCCACCTGCGCCACAGCGGTCGACGGTGTCGACACGGTCTTTCACACCGCGGCCATCATCGAGCTGATGGGCGGCGCATCGGTGACCGACGAGTACCGCAAGCGCAGTTTCTCGGTCAACGTCGGCGGTACCGAGAATCTGGTGCGCGAGGGGCAGCAGGCCGGAGTGAAGCGGTTCGTCTACACCTCCTCGAACAGCGTGGTGATGGGCGGGCAAATCATCGCCGGCGGCGACGAAACGCTGCCCTATACCAATCGGTTCAATGACCTCTACACCGAAACCAAGGTGGTTGCAGAGAAATTCGTGTTGTCGCAGAACGGCAACAATGAAATGCTCACCTGCGCAATCCGTCCTAGCGGCATCTGGGGAACCGGCGATCAGCTGATGTTCCGCAAGTTGTTCGAAAGCGTGATCAAGGGCCACGTCAAGGTGCTGGTTGGGCCCAAGTCAGCACTGCTGGATAACTCCTACGTAGACAACCTGATTCACGGTTTCATTCTGGCGGCCCAGCATTTGGTGCCCGGCGGTAGCGCGCCCGGCCAGGCCTACTTCATCAACGACGCAGAGCCGATCAACATGTTCGAGTTCGCCCGGCCCGTGGTGGAAGCATGCGGGGAAAAATGGCCCCGAGTAAGGGTTTCCGGCCCGATGGTGCACCGGGCGATGACTGGTTGGCAACGACTGCACTTCCGGTTCGGATTGCCCGCGCCGCTGCTGGAGCCGCTGGCCGTCGAACGGCTGTACCTGGACAACTATTTCTCAGTCGACAAGGCCCGCCGCGACCTCGGTTATGAACCCAAGTTCACCACCGAACAGGCGCTCAAAGAATGCCTGCCCTATTACGTGGACCTGTTCCGCCAGATGAAAAGCGAAGTCAAAGCCGGCGGCCGGTGAACTAGCCGGCGGCCAGCAAGTCACGTTAACACTGGGGGCGGCGCGACCGTGGCGATGATTCACCAGAGGCGGGGCTGACCAACCACCACGTGATCGATCGACACCAACCCGGCACAGGTTTGACCACCGCCAGGCTCGGGCATCCTGGATGGGAGTCCTGTCATGCCAAGGAGGTGATCATGCCGAACCCCTCGATCAAGAACGAGAAGCTATACCGGGATCTGCGCAAAGAAGGCAGCTCCAAGGAAAGGGCAGCGCGGATTTCCAATGCGGCAGCTGCCCAGGGCACTTCCTCGGTGGGCCGCAAAGGCGGCAAGGCCCGGTCCTATCCGGACTGGACGGTGCCAGAACTGAAGAAACGGGCCAAAGAGCTTGGCATGTCCAGGTATTCGGGCCTGACAAAAGACGAGTTGATCAGCAAGCTGCGCAACCACTGAGCCCCATCGGGGCTGTGCGCCGAGAAACGTGGCGCCGGGATGATGGCAGGTGCTCTCCGAGCGGAGGGGCACCTGCCATCGTTGAGCACCCGGATCAACCAGCCATGAATTCGTGGTAGGCCGACTCGAGATCCGGCGGCAGCGCCGCCACATCGCACTGGCGCTCGGTATCAGCGATTGGCGCCAGAATGGCACGCAGGTCCTGGTACTCCTGCGGATGCGCCGTGAAATAGCTGCGCAAGCTGGCAGCTGCTGGTGCATACGGTTGCCCATAGGCAGCCATGACTATCTGGTTGGCACCTTCGTGGGCCGCCAAATATTGACGCGCCGAAGCGGTCACCGACGACACGGTGGCAGACACGCCTTGCGGACTGCAGTCAGCGGCTGCGGCCGCTTGGGGCGCACCCAGGAATCCGATGGCCAGTTCCCCGAGGAGGCAACCCGCACTGATGGACACCACTTGCCGGCGCGCACCAATACCGATGATTTTCTTCATCACTTGATTCCTTCGGATTGGCGAATCAATCGTTGAAGGTTCCCGAATACCCGCAGGGCTCCGGCGTTGTTGATTAGCAGGCTTGTGAGCTGGGTTGATGATCTTTGGTGCCGCGCTATTGGGGCCGGAGTGTAGGCACGGGCTATCTGGAGAACGATCGAGTTGGTTACTGTTCGTCGTTGGTCTGGAGTTGCCCGTGCCTACCGTTTCAGTATTGCCTGTGTCGTCGGTTCCAGAGGTGTTCGACCGCTGGAGTCCTGGTGAGCGCAGTGAGCTCATCGGATCGGAGTTTCTCGATGTGTTGGCCTCGGTGCCAGACCCGAGGGACCCACGCGGTCGGAGGTATTCGCTGATGGCTTTGTTGGCGATCGCGGTTCTGGCCACTGCCGCGGGGATGCGCGGCTATGCTGGTTTTGCCACATGGGCGGCCACCGCTCCCGATGATGTGTTGGCCCAATTAGGGGTCCGGTTCCGGCGGCCCAGTGAGAAGACCTTCCGCGCTGTTTTGTCTCGGCTAGACCCCGCCGACCTCAACGCCAGGATGGGCAGTTACTTCACTGCACACGTGGCCAGCAGCGACCCCAGTGGATTGGTGCCGATCGCGTTGGACGGCAAGATGCTGCGTGGTGCTTTACGCGCCAAAGCGACAGCCACGCATCTCGTGTCGGTGTTCGCCCACCGTGCCCGATTGGTGCTCAGTCAACTCGCTGTCGCCGAGAAAAGCAATGAAATTCCCTGCGTACGTGCCCTGCTCACGCTGCTGCCGGGTAGCTTGCGGTGGCTGGTCACCGTGGATGCGATGCATACCCAGGTCGTCACCGCGAAGTTGATCTGCGCCACCTTGAAGTCGCACTACCTGATGATCGTCAAGTCCAACCAAGCCAAAATACTTGCGCGTATCACCGCGCTGCCCTGGGCCGAGGTGCCCACAGCCGCTACCGACGACTCCCGCGGCCACGGCCGTGTCGAGACCCGCACCCTGCAAATCATCACCGCTGCACGAGGAATCGGCTTCCCCTACGCAAAACAAATCATCCGGATCACTCGTGAACGCTTGATCACCGCCACCGACCAGCGCAGCGTGGAGGTGGTCTATGCCATCTGCAGCCTGCCGTTCGAGCACGCCCGCCCTACCGCGATCATGACCTGGATGCGTCAACACTGGGGAATCGAGAACAGCCTGCACTGGATACGCGACGTCACCTTCGACGAAGACCGTCAAAGGGCACATACCGGAAACGGCGCACAGGTCCTAGCAACGCTACGCAACACCGCGATCAATCTGCACCGCCTCAACGGCGCCGACAACATCACCGAAGCCTGCCGGATCACCGCTTTGACCGCCAACCGCCGCCTAGACCTCCTCAATCCACAATTCCCCAGCTCACAAGCCTGCTAATCAACAACGCCGGAGCCCTGCGAATACCCGGGATCCAAGGTAGCGGAGGAATTTGGCCCAGGTCGGTGACCGGGTTCGCTCATTCGACCGCTTCCCGGTGATCTGCCGGGCAAGCGTGGTGACTGTGCGAAGCAAGCGACCAGAGTGACGCGCGAAGCCTGAAAGTCTCGGAAAAGACGGATCGGTTCTTATCGAATCGTGACACGGACCGTGACCAAACCGTAGTCATCAGCGCCGGCGGAAACGCATCAATCCACGACGTCTACGGACACAGGTCGACAAGTTCTGGTCGACCAGGCCCCGAGGGGATGGTCCAGGTAACGACATTGGTATCGCCTGCAAAAGCGAGGCCGCTGTTGCCCGGCATGCCGGGTAGCTCGGTGCCGGTATCGTCAGCCAGCGCCCCCGGCCCGGTCCGAATTACCCGTACCCAACTCAACATCGGCCTGCGCCGCATCGCGGTCACCCGGATTCGCCTCGGCGGCCCTGTCTCGCACGCCGCCTTGCCAACACCGTCTTCGGTCATCGGCACATCGACCGACAAAATCCGTCAAACCACTTGCCAACCGGTAGCGGCTTGGCATAGGAGAAATTCATAGTAGGAAGCAACAAGATGCGGTGTCTTTTCCGGCCGTCATTTCTGGTTGTTCCGCATGGGAGGCGCCCGGTGTCGTTTGTGATCGCTGAGCCCGAGTTGCTCGCTGCCACCGCTACCCACCTGTCCTCGCTCAGGACGACACTCGTTGCGGCCAACGCAGCTGCGGCAGTTCCGACCACGGGGCTCCTGGCTGCAGCCGATGACGAGGTGTCGGTGGCCATCGCCGCAGGTTTTCGCGCGTACGGCCAGGCATATCAAGCGCTGAGCACTCGAGCCGCGGATGTTCATGCGCGATTCGTACAAGCGTTGGCTGCTGGCGCCGATCGGTATGCCAGCGCCGAAGCCGCCAATGCCGGGCAGCAACTGCTCGACATCATCAACGCCCCCACCCAGGCATTGATTGGCCGCCCGCTGATCGGCAATGGCACCAACGGAGCACCGGGAACCGGCCAAGACGGCGGGCCGGGTGGACTATTGATCGGCAACGGCGGGTCCGGGGGCTCCGGCGCTGCGGGCACCAACGGCGGCAACGGTGGCGCCGCAGGATTGTTGGGCGCCGGTGGTGCCGGTGGTGTGGGCAGCTTCGGGCTGCCTGGGGGTGCGGGCGGCAACGGCGGAGCAGGCGGAGCCGGCGGCCTGTTCGGCAACGGCGGCAACGGCGGCACCGGCGGGGGCTCCTTGGACGGCAACGGCGGCAGCGGCGGGGCAGGCGGCGCGGGCGGCTTCTTGGATTCGGGCGGCAAAGGCGGGGTTGGAGGCGTCAGCGCGCACCAGGTCGGCGGCACGGGTGGTCCCGGTGGGACCGGTGGACTACTGGGCGCGGGCGGCGCCGGTGGTGATGGCGGGCAAGCCGATGACGCCATCGGCGGAACCGGAGGCACCGGCGGAAGCGGCGGCACGCTCTACGGATCCGGCGGGCTCGGCGGCAATGGCGGCAACGGCGGCCACCAGGGGGGCCTGGGTGGAGCGGGTGGCTCGGGCGGGCTGTTCGGCGACGGCGGCTCCGGCGGCGACGGCGGAACCGGCGGCACCAATGGCGCAGCCGGTAGAGCAGGCGGTCGTGGCGGCTTGCTCTATGGATCCGGTGGCTTCGGTGGTGACGGCGGCAACGGGCAACCGGCCGGATGGCGGCGCGGGCGGCGCGGGCGGCGCCGGCGGCCTGCTGGGCGCCGGCGGTAACGGTGGCGACGGCGGGGTTGGCCACGACAACGGCGGGGCAGGCGGCGCCGGCGGCCGAGCCGGCCCGCTAGTAGGACCGGGGGGACAACGGGGGCGACGGTGGCGCCGCGGGTCTCCACGGTGGCCAGGGAGGGGGCGGCGGCAACGCGGGCATCCTGCTCGGCAATGGCGGTGCCGGCGGCACCGGCGGCTGGGGCGGCTTCAGCGTGCCTGGTCAGGGCGGGACCGGTGGAGCCGGAGGACATGCTGGGCTGATCGGCAACGGCGGTAACGGTGGCGCCGGCGGGATCACCTCGGTCGCCGGTGGCACCGGCGGCGACGGGGGCAAAGGTGGCGATGCATGGGTGATCGGCAACGGCGGCAATGGCGGCAGCGGCGGCACCGGCACCCAACCGGGTGGCCCGGGTGTGGGGGGATCCGGGGGTTCACTGATCGGCCAGCATGGGTTGAACGGGTAGCGAACGACACGGGGACCCCGCACGACACCTCGACATCACCAGTCCGACCGTCCAGCGATGGCTCGACCGGTCCCGCTCGCGCGGCAGCCGCGCGGCGCCCGAGAGGACAACCGGCACGCCGACCGTCACCACCACGTCAAGATTTGTGACGCCGCATTGGGTGTCTTCGGCCCGCATTGCGCACACCGCGCGGCAAAGAACGGAGCAGCGTCCCGCCTTCGTCGTCTGCCCACCTGTGACGAACGTGAAACAGACACCCCATGGTCCGCCTACCGGAAACCCACGACCTCCCGGCCCCAGGCGGCGCGAATGGGTGCGTCGATATCGCGCGCAACCCTGTCGGACTTGTCGATGACCAGGCAAACGCGGTCGCCGTCCTGGTAAGCCGGCCAGTCCGGTTCACCGGCGGGGCCCGCGGGATTGTCCTGGGTAGCAAAGTTGATCCACCGGGTCCGCATCCTCTTGGAGACGGCCTTGGCGGTTTTCGCGCCACCGAGTCGCAAGGTGGGGTCCTGCGGTCCCCCGAGATTGCCCCAGACGTAGGGCAGCTCGGTCGCGTGAGCAGCCCGGACCAGCAACAGCTTCAGCAGCGGCGTGGAGTAGTCGAAGCGGTACAAGTACACCGGCGCCACCCTGCTGTGGCCCTCGGCCAGCCATACCGATGGCATCCGAAAGCCGACGTCGGTGGCGATGCTGAGCGGCCTGGCCCTGCGCCGCAGCCGGGAATAGGCCAGCCCGATCTCCTCTTCGGTCGGCAATTGCAGGTCGGGCTGCTCGGCGGCGATCTGGGTGAACATGGACGTGATCGCGCGCGGCGTGATCGGCATCAGCGGCGATCGCATCAGCCGGAACAGCGCGGCTTCATGCTTGTTGGTGCCGATCAGCAATGGGACCGGGTGCGAGCGGCCCTCCTGAGCGACCTTCACCGGATAGTCGGTGAGCACATCGCCGTCGACGATCGGGACGAACGCCAACGTGCCGGGGTTACGCACCGGCACTTCGTTGAATACTTCTGTCGAGGCGGCAACGATCGCCGCGGTGGGCAGCTGCGTCAGTTTGTCCACGTCGCTGGCGGCGATTCCCAGCTTGTCGAGCAGGTGCACCGCGACACGCTGCGCCCTTTCCCGGTCGTATACCGAGGTAGCCGGCGAGCTTTGGGCGATCGCGCGGGAGAACAAGCCCCGAGCCGCCGGGGTCACCAGCAGCGTCGTCACCAGCCCCGCACCGGCGGATTCACCGAACAGCGTGATGTTGGCGGGATCGCCGCCGAACGCCGCGATGTTCTCGCGTACCCAATGCAATGTAGCCAGCACATCACGCAGCCCGACGTTGGAATCAAAACTCCGTCCGGCATGGCTCAACGACGACAGGTCCAGGAAGCCCAGAGCACCGAGCCGATAGTTCACCGTCACCACGATGACCTCACCGCTGCTGGCCAACCTCCGGCCGTCATAGAGGGCCTGACTTGCCGAGCCCAGCATGTATGCGCCACCGTGCAGCCACACCATCACCGGTTTCGCGGCACCGGGTGCGGTGTTCGCTGGCGCCCAGATGTTCAGCCGTAGACAGTCTTCGTCCTGCGGCGCGCCGAGGTCGATGGGCATGTTGGCCAGCACCGGCTGAGGGCAGACCGGCCCGAAAGCGGTGGCATCGGCGATCTCGGTCCATGGTTGGGGTGGCTGTGGGGCCCGGAACCGCAGCTCGCCCACGGGCGGCGCTCCATACCGGATGCCCTTCCACGATTTAGTCCGAACCCCGCTACCGGCCGCTGCAATGCCGTCTTCGGCGCCCCGGACCGGCCCGTAGGCGGTTTCGACCACATAGCCGTCACTCGCCATTCGTCTGATGTCACTGGTCATAATTGTGAAAACTCCTGTTCCCCTTGGCTCAGGTTAACGACTGGCAATCGCACAGCTGCCGAAAGGGCCACACCCAGCGGTCAATGGCACCGGAGTGCTCAGGGCGCACGGGACAAGCGCCCGAACAACAACACTGTCTGCGGCTAAGGTTGCGCTCAACACCGACGCGGAGGGCGGGCCCCGGTCCAGTGAACACCGAATTCACGCTCAGTCAGAAACGCGCTCTGGCGATTGTCACGCTGGCCGCCCTGCTGTTCGGCGCCTACTTCCTGCGCAGCTATTTCGTGCTGATTGTGGTGGCCGCCGTCGGCGCATATCTGTTCACACCGCTGTTCAATTGGTTCAACAAGCGGCTGAACGCGGGCCTGTCGGCGACCCTCACCCTGTTGACGGCATTGGTGGTGGTCATCGTCCCGGTTGGGCTGCTGGTCGGCCTGGCGGTCGTCCAGATTGCCCGGATGGTGGAGAACATTGCCGGCTGGGTCAAGACAACCGACCTGAGCAGTCTCGGCGACAAGGCCCTGCAGCTGGTCAATGAGCTCCTGGCCCGAGTGCCGTTCTTGCATGTCACCGTGACGGCGGAGGCACTGCGCAAAATGATGATCTCGGTGGCTCAAAACGTCGGCCAGTGGCTGCTGCACTTTCTGCAGAATGCGGCCGGCAGCCTGGCCGGCGCGGTTACCTCGGGAATCATCTTTCTGTACGTGTTCATGGCACTGCTGCTCAACCGCGAGAAACTGCGGACACTGATCGGTCAGCTCAACCCGCTGGGTGAAGAAGTCACAGATTTGTACTTGCGCAAGATGGGCTCGATGGTGCGCGGCACCGTGATCGGTCAGTTCGTCATCGCGCTGTGTCAAGGCGTTGCCGGTGCCGCGTCCATCTACGTCGCCGGATTTCACCACGGGTTCTTCATTTTCGCGATCCTGCTCACCGCAATGTCCATCATTCCGCTCGGCGGCGGAATCGTGACAATTCCATTCGGTATCGGGATGGCGTTCTATGGCAATATCGGCGGCGGCGCGTTCGTCGTCTTGTGGCACTTGCTGGTGGTCACCAATATCGACAACTTCTTGCGACCGATTCTGGTTCCACGCGATGCCCGGCTCAATTCGGCGCTCATGCTGACGTCGGTATTCGCCGGCATCGGCATGTTCGGCCCGTGGGGGATCATCATCGGTCCGGTGCTGATGATCCTCATCGTCACCACGATCGACGTCTATCTGGCCGTGTACAAGGGCGTCGAACTCAAGGACCGCAGCGCCAAGCCCGCCCGCCGCAACTGGTTGCCCCGCAGAACCGGGAATGCGCCGGCAAACGCGGCTACTGACTCAACCGCTCAGTGAGGAACTCGACCACGCGCTTACGGGCCTCATACGCCGGATGGCCATCCACCTCACGAACCTCTTCGGTGAGTACCGAATGCGCCATCCGGCCAAAGCCGTCCGGGTTGCCCGGGCCGGAATCGATCTCGATCACCTCAAACGCGTCACCCAAACGCGCCTTGAGCGTACTGAACCGCTCACGCGGCGCCGTCTTGTCCTCGCTGAAGCGCAAACCGATGGCGCACAGCCCCTCATTCGCACAACGATCGGCGACCACCTGGAGCTCGGACTCACTTAGCCCGGGGTCACTGCGCTGCGCGGACGTCAGCGGCAGCGGCACCGACGGCTGACTGAGCACCGGGGCGAGCACGCTGTCATCGACGGCGGCGGCCAACGCAAAACCGCCGGTGAAGCATTGCCCGATCACCCCCACCCCCTTGCCCGGTGTGGACGCGTTGAGATCACGCGCCAGCGCGCGCAGAAAGATCGATACCGGCCGCGCTCCTTGTTGGTGGCCATCGCCGCGAACTCCTTGGCCACACATCCGCGGGAGATTTCGAGCGCCACATAACCGATCGACACCGCCTTGCCCGGCTTGCCGAACAACGACGGAATGGCCACCGTGAATCCGTTGTCCACCAGGTGGTTTCCCAGCGCCAGCACGCCGGGATGGATGCCCGGCATCTCCGGGATCAGCACCACTCCGGGGCCTGAGCCTTTGCGAAAGACGTCGTGGGTGTAGCCGCCGCCGGTGAACGGTGCCGCCGACCATCCGGCCAAGTCCGCTTCGGGTCCGCTCACGATCAGTCCCTTCTGCCGGCTTGCCGGCTAATTCTTGGTCGGCAGCAGCGCCTGCGATTGCGTAGCCAGCGCCAGCGTACGGAATTCGTCGGCGCTTCCGGCGCCGGTGATTGCGACCTGGGCGGGACCCTGCGGGCTGGTAAGCCGGGTGGTCCACACCGGCTCGGTGGAGCCGTTGCTATCGGTGCCTTCGTAGACAACCCAGCTGGTGTCGACCACATCCACGGTGCCAGTCGGATACATGTCCGGATGGATCGATCGGACCAGTTTGTCCTCGTCGGTATTGCTCTGGGTCAGGCTCAGGTACATCCCCGATGGGCTGATGTATCCCACCTTCGAGGTGGTCGCGCGCAGCAGCTGACCGTTAGCCGGATCGGTGCGCCCATTCTCGATGCCGCCACGACCGCCCGAGTTGGCTTTCCATCCATCCGGCAGGACTGGCAGCCGAATCGGGAATCCCAGGGCGGCCGCGTCGGCCTTCAGAGCCGCCGCGGCGTCGTAGGACGGGACATTTCCTCGATTGGTCGCGCCCGGTTGGAAGGAACACATCCCTACCAGGCCTGCCAGCAGGATGCAGCCAACCACCAGCGGGGCAAGCGACCAGAACATGTCGCGCCCATCCTGCAGCAACCGTGGTTTGGCCGGCTTCGGGCCCGGCTGCGGCTCACCAGTCACCTGGCCAGTATCGCAGGCCAGTATCCCAGCTCCAGCCCGGTGATCTGCTTCTGGGACAATCACCAACCATGACAGCTCAGGGATCCGGTTCGTCGCCAACCGCGGTCGCGGGGCGCGACCCATCGCTGCCACGGCCGCCACGTGGCGAAGCCCCCGACCGCAACCTGGCGATGGAACTCGTGCGAGTCACCGAGGCCGGTGCCATGGCCGCGGGCCGCTGGGTGGGGCGCGGCGACAAGGAGGGTGGCGACGCCGCCGCTGTCGACGCGATTCGCGAGCTGGTGAACTCGGTGTCGATGCGTGGCGTCGTGGTCATCGGCGAGGGCGAGAAAGACGACGCCCCGATGTTGTACAATGGCGAAGACGTCGGAAATGGCGACGGGCCAGAGTGCGACTTCGCTGTCGACCCGATTGATGGCACCACACTGATGAGCAAGGGCATGCCCAACGCCATCTCGGTGCTGGCGGTAGCCGATCGCGGTGCGATGTTCGATCCGTCGGCGGTGTTCTACATGAACAAGATCGCCGTCGGCCCCGAGGCCGCGCACGTGCTCGACATCACCGCACCCATTGCCGAGAACGTTCGGGCGGTGGCCCGGGTCAAGGCATTGTCGGCGCGGGACATGACGGTATGCATCCTGGACCGGCCACGACACGCCCAGTTGATCGAAGACGTTCGGGCCACCGGCGCCCGGATCCGGCTGATCACCGATGGCGACGTCGCCGGCGCCATCTCGGCATGTCGACCGGAATCGGGCACCGACATGCTGGCCGGGATCGGCGGCACGCCGGAGGGCATCATCGCCGCCGCCGCGATTCGCTGCATGGGCGGAGCCATCCAGGCGCAACTGGCCCCCAAGGACGAGGCCGAGCGCCGCAAGGCGCTCGACGCCGGCTACGACCTCGATCAGGTGCTGACCACCGAGGACTTGGTGTCCGGGGAAAACGTCTTCTTCTGTGCCACCGGGGTCACCGACGGTGACCTGCTCAAGGGTGTTCGCTACTACCCGGGCGGCTGCACCACGCAGTCGATCGTGATGCGGTCCAAGTCGGGCACCGTGCGGATGATCGAGGCCTACCACCGACTTTCCAAACTCAACGAATACTCGGCGATCGACTTCACCGGCGACAGCACCGCCGCCTATCCCCTGCCGTAACACCCTTCCCGCAAACCCGACCAGCAAGGACCCGCCAATGGCCCACAGCGCCCACGACGATGCCGACAACGACACCGAATACCGCATCGAGCACGACACCATGGGCGAGGTCCGGGTGCCGGCAAAGGCACTATGGCGCGCCCAAACCCAGCGGGCGGTGGAAAACTTCCCCATCTCGGGCCGCGGTCTCGCGCGCGCCCAGATCCGCGCCTTGGGCCTGCTCAAGGGCGCTTGCGCGCAGGTGAACATGGACCTCGGGCTGCTGGCACCGGAGAAGGCCCAAGCGATCATCGCTGCCGCCGCCGAGATCGCCGACGGCCAACACGACGACCAGTTCCCGATCGATGTCTTCCAGACCGGCTCGGGCACCAGCTCCAACATGAACACCAACGAGGTGATCGCCAGCATCGCCGGCGCCAATGGCGTGGCGGTACACCCCAACGACGACGTCAACATGTCGCAGTCGTCGAACGACACCTTCCCAACCGCCACTCACATCGCGGCCACCGAGGCCGCCGTCAGCCACCTCATCCCCGCCCTGGAGATCTTGCAGGACGCCCTGGCCACGAAGGCTCTCGAGTGGCAGTCGGTGGTCAAGTCGGGCCGGACCCACTTGATGGACGCGGTTCCGGTCACGCTGGGCCAGGAGTTCAGCGGGTATGCCCGCCAGATCGAGGCCGGCATCGAGCGCGTCCGCGCCACGTTGCCCCGACTCGGCGAACTGGCCATCGGCGGTACCGCGGTCGGTACCGGACTCAACGCCCCCGAGGGCTTCGGCGTCAAGGTGGTGTCGGTGCTGGTGTCCCAGACCGGGCTGCCCCAATTGCGAACGGCGGCGAACTCTTTCGAAGCCCAAGCCGCACGGGACGGATTGGTCGAGGCCTCCGGGGCGCTGCGCACCATCGCGGTGTCGCTGACCAAGATTGCCAACGACATCCGCTGGATGGGCTCCGGTCCGTTGACCGGTTTGGCCGAGATCCAGCTGCCGGACCTGCAGCCCGGCAGCTCCATCATGCCGGGCAAGGTGAATCCGGTTCTCCCCGAGGCTGTTACGCAGGTCGCGGCGCAGGTGATCGGCAACGACGCGGCGGTGGCCTGGGGCGGCGCCAATGGCGCCTTCGAGCTCAACGTCTACATCCCGATGATGGCCCGCAACATCCTCGAGTCATTCACGTTGCTGACCAACGTCTCAAAGCTGTTCGCGCAGCGCTGCATTGCCGGGTTGACCGCCAACGCCGAGCACCTGCGTGAACTCGCGGAGTCCTCACCGTCGATCGTGACACCGCTGAACTCGGCGATCGGCTACGAGGAGGCGGCCGCGGTCGCCAAGCAAGCGCTCAAGGAACGCAAGACGATCCGCCAGACCGTCATCGATCGCGGCTTGATCAGCGACAAGCTCTCGCTCGAGGAACTCGACCGCCGTCTCGACGTGCTTGCGATGGCCAAGGTCGAAGCGACCGACGACTAGGCCGACCTAGGTCCGTGCCGGGCGACTGGCTACGCCCGCGCGGTTGCGCGACCCCCTCAACCGAGGCGGTTCAAGGAAACGAGGATGGTTAGGCGTATGATGACTCCTCCCGGTGGGCCCTATGGCCAGGATCCGGCCGGCTACAACCCGTATGGTCAGGCCCCCTACGGGTACGGCCAGCCCCAGGCCGGCGGCCAATACCCGTACCCACCGACCGGGCCGTACACCAACCCGCAGGGCGGTGCGCCTTCCTACGGGCCGGGCACCTATCCACCCCAGCAATTCCCCCAGGCCGGTCAGCCGTATGGCACCGGCCCCGGCTGGCCGACCGGGCCGTACTCACCCGGACCGCCGCCGAAAGGACCGGGCTCGAAGGCACCGTGGCTGATCATCGCCGGTGTCGCCGTGCTGGGCGTACTGGCGCTGGTAGTGGTGCTGGTCTTTACGCTCGGCGGCAACAAATCGAACAACGCCGGCCCCTCGGGCACCCCCGCGACCAGCGGCGCTTCGACTTCGGAGCCGGACAACTCCGAGCAGAACGCGACCGGCTGCACCCCCAACGTGTCCGCCGGTGAGCGGCCACTCGGGGAGATCATCAGTGCCGGCAAGTTGTCGTTCCCGATCAGCGCGGCACCGGGCTGGTCGGTATTCGGCGACGATCAGAGCCCCAACCTGATTGGAGCGTTGGGGGTCGGCCAGGAGGTACCCGACGCCAGCCAGTGGATGATGCAGGCCGAGGTCGCCGTCACCAACTTCGTGGCCAGCATGGATGTCAGCAAGCAGGCATCGAAGCTGATGCAATGTGTGGTCGACGGCCCCGGCTACGTGCAGTCGTCGCCCACCCTGGGCCCCACCAAGAAGTCGTCGACCACCGTCGACGGGGTCAAGGCGGCTCGAGTTGACGCCGACATCACGATCGCCGACACCTCACGCAACGTCAAGGGTGACTCCGTGGTCATCATCGCCGTCGACACCAAACCGGTCACCATCTTCCTGGGCGCCACACCCATCAGCGATGCCGCCTCGGCGGCCACGATCAGCAAGGTCATTGCGGCACTCAAGGTCGACAAGTCCTGAAAACCGACAAGTACCGAGCCGAACCCGCGCTAGCCGGCCTCGGCCGGGGCACAGACGTGCGTGGCTTCGGAGCGGCCGCGCAGCACCGTGGAATAGCACTGGATCCAGCGACGGCACTCGGCCTCATGGGCGCGGTCAAGCGCCGCCGCCGAACACAGAATCCGCCGCTCGGAGGTCTTGGCGAGGTCGGCCAGCCGTGCGGCCTCATTGACCGCGTCGCCGATGACCGTGTATTCGTAGCGGTTTTCCGCACCGATGTTGCCGGCAAAAACCCGCCCCGCCGAAACACCGACACCGAAATCCACCGCCGGTAGGCCACGCAGCTGGGTGCCCAACGCGCGCGCCGTCGCCAGCGCGGCCGACGCCGGATCACCGGTTCGCAGCGGCGCTCCGAAGACGGCCAGCGCAGCGTCACCTTCGAATTTGTTGATCAGCCCCTGATGCTCATCGACGGCGTCGACGACTATCCGGAAGAAGTCGTTGAGCACTTCGGCTACCTCTTGCGGCGGGCGGTTTTCGGCCAGCTGCGTGGAGCCCACCAGGTCGATGTAGAGAACCGCCGCCTCCACCACTTCGCCCGGCGACCCGGAGCCCTCTTCGAGGGCGCGGCGTGCGACATCGGTGCCGACATGGCGGCCGAACAGGTCCCGGAGGCGTTCCCGCTCTTCCAGGCCGGCCACCATGCGGTTGAACCCCGTTTGCAGGCGCCCAATTTGGGAGCGCTCGTAGGAACCGACGTAGGTGCCGATGTGGCCGTGCTCGACCTGCCCCATGGCGTCGACGATCTCATCGAGTGGATCGGAGATGGATCGCGAGGTCAGGATCATCGTCGGCAGCCCGAGCAGCAGGGCGGCCAACGATACGACCAGGATCGGCACATCCAGCGACGCGGACTGTTCAATGACCCACCCGTAGGACCGCAACACGATGAAGGTCCCGATGACCCCGATGGGCAAGGCGCTGCACAGGAACCAGAGCAGGACCAGCCGGGCGAACACGCCGGGGACCGCCAGTCGCGGCTGGCCGCCCCGGGTGGCCACCCCCACGATGGGCCGCAGGGTGCGTTGCGCCAGCAGCATGCCGGTGCCCGCGGCGGCGGGTCCCCCCAGCACCACACCGAGCAGAATCGGCAGCAGGATCTTGGTGCCGTCCGCGTGGTTGAGCAGCATCAGGACTGCCCCGGATGCGGCCCAGGCTCCGACCAGGATCAGCGACTGGCGACCACCGAGCCGCAGCGCGGCTTCTCGCTGCGCCTTGGTGGGCGGGTGCCCCGGGACGAACCACTGCAGGGTGGGGGCCAGGGTCAGTGCTCCGGCAACCGCGACGCTGATGATCCCCAGCACCACCAGGACCGACACCACCGGCAGGTTTCGTTGGGCGAAGTCGACGTAGGTGTGACCGCGCAGTGGGATCAAGATCGCCGATGCATCAACGACGGCGATGAAGTAGGCCAGGGCGAGGTCGAACGCGTATTGCAGTAAAAGCCTGCGGGCGGTCTTCGGCTGCGCTTGGCCTGCCGAAGCGCTGGTGCTAGGCACCGTTATTGGGCCCGCCTGAGTTCTGACCCGCTATGTCGGTGATCGGGAAGTTCGGCATGGGTTTGGGCGACGGGGTGTTGGGCAACGGCGGGATGTCGCTGGGCGGAATGTCGCGCAGTTCGTCGACGGGCGGGCCGTTGTCCCGGCTGCCGTAGCTGCTGCCGGGCGCCCGCGGCCCGAGCAGCTCGCTGACCGTCACCAGGCGATAGCCATTTGCCTTGAGCACCGGAATGAACTGGTAGACCAGGTCGACGGTGCTCGAGTAGGTGTCATGAAACAACACCACCGAACCCGGCTTGATCTGCCTCATCAGCATGTAGCGCGTGGCCGCGGTGTTGGAGTCGTTGGCCCAGTCGAAGGGGATGACATCCCAGAGGATTTCGGCTTGGCCGTATTTTGCGGCGGTCTGGCGCACCGCCGCGTTGGACAGTCCCCCGGCGGGACGATAGAGCGTGGGTGTGCGACCCGTCGCGGCTTTGATCGCGTCGTTGGCCCGGGAAAACTGGCCGGCGATGTCCGCTTCGGGGATGGTCGTCATGTTGGGGTGTTCCCAGGTGTGGCTGCCGATCTCCATGCCCGCTTCGGCGATGCGTTTCGCTGCCGCGGGGTTGGCCGCCACCTTGTTGCCGATCAGGAAGAACGTGGCCTTGGCGTCGTTGTCCTTCAGGATTTGCAGCAGACGATCCGTGAACGGGCTTGGACCGTCATCGAAGGTCAGCGCGACACATTTGACCACCGCGCAACTCTGGTCATCGGCACGCGTGACATGGCCGGTCAGGCTGCCGATCACCAGCACGGCCACCGCCGCAACGACCCCGACGACCATGCGCCAATACCGCCAGGCCTGGTTGTCGGGTCGTTTGCGCACCTTGGCAGCCTACCTGGCGCTAGGCACCCGATCCCGCCATCGCGGGGTCTCGCGGCCTGGTCAGGGGCCGATCAGTGCGGCCCGGCGATCTCTTCGAGCATCTCGGTGACCAGCGCGGCGATCGGGGACCGTTCACTACGCAGCAGCGTGATGTGCGCAAACAGCGGATGTCCCTTGAGTTTCTCGATCACCGCGACAATGCCGTCGTGGCGGCCGACTCGCAGGTTGTCGCGCTGCGCGATGTCGTGCGTCAACACCACCCGGGACCCGGTACCCAGCCGCGACAGCACGGTCAAGAGCACGTTGCGTTCCAGCGATTGGGCTTCGTCGACGATGACGAACGAGTCATGCAACGAGCGGCCCCGGATGTGGGTGAGCGGCAGCACCTCGAGCATGCCCCGGGAGAGAACCTCCTCGAGCACCGCCGGGCTGGCCAAACCTTCGAGCGTGTCGAAGACGGCTTGGGCCCATGGCCCCATCTTGTCGCTCTCGCTGCCGGGTAGGTAGCCCAGCTCCTGGCCGCCCACCGCATAGAGCGGGCGGAAAACGACCACCTTGCGGTGAGTGCGGCGCTCGAGCACCGCTTCCAGGCCGGCACACAGCGCCAGCGCCGACTTTCCGGTCCCGGCTTTGCCGCCCATCGACACGATGCCCACCGACTCGTCGAGCAGCAGGTCCAGCGCTACCCGCTGTTCGGCCGAGCGACCCCGCAAACCGAAAACCTCGCGGTCACCGCGGACTAGCTGCACACGTTTGGCCGCGGTGACCCGGCCCAGCGCATGTGAACTTCCGCCCAGCAGCCGGACCCCGGTGTGGCAGGGCAGATCGCGGGCTTCGGCCAGGTCGATCTCTCCGTCGGCGAATAGGGCATCGATATCCCCTGCAGCCGTTTCGATTTCGTGCATCCCGGACCAGCCGGAGGCTACGACGTCCTGCGCGTGGTACTCGTCAGCCGCCAAGCCCACCGCAGCGGCCTTGACTCGAAGCGGAATGTCCTTGCTGACCAACGTAACTCGTCTGCCCTCGGCGGCAAGGTTGGCCGCGCAACTCAAGATGCGAGAGTCGTTGCTGTCGGTACGGAATCCCGCGGGCAGCACCGAAGGGTCGGTGTGGTTGAGCTCGACGTGCAACGAACCACCTTGTTTACCAACCGGAATGGGCTGATCCAGCCGCCCGTGTTCCAGTCGAAGGTCGTCGAACAACCGCAATGCCTGCCGGGCGAACCAACCCAACTCATGGTGATGCCGCTTGGCTTCGAGCTCACTGATTACCACCAGTGGAACCACCACTTCGTGCTCGGCGAACCGGCTGCAGGCCCAGGGGTCGGACAGCAACACGGAGGTGTCCAGCACGTAAGTCCGAATATCGGTCACAGAGCGCTCCTCGAGCGATTGCCGCTCGGGCGGACCCGCACGAGCGTGTCGACGCGGGCCGCGGCACCAGGACCGGGGCCGGTCCTGCCGTTGTAGTGACGGAAGGTGCCGCCCTGGCAGCTGAGCAAGTCGCTGACCATCACCTGCGACGCTACTCCGGTGAGCACACCCACGCAGGACAGGCGCGCCGAGGCAAGCACACCTTGACGACGACGGACCGCGCGGTCGCGCCGCGCAGGAGCTGAGCGGTCAAGCCCAACAGACGAAAACGATGCACTGCGCCAGGCGCAGTGCATCGTTTTGTCGAAGTCGATCTAGCCCGTCACGAACTGCTTGAGCGCAGGCTCCTCAGCCAATCCCCATTCGGTGATGCGGCCCGAAACAACCTGCTTGAGCTGGTCCGCGCCAAAGATTGCGGCCTCGGCAACGTCGCGCAGTTTGTCCTGGTAGGCGTCGATGTCGGCACCGGGGGCCTGCAGATCGCCGGCCCGGGCGGCAATCGCGGCGATCGTCTCGTCGCGGCGGGTGGCCAGGCAGTGGTCCACAAGATTGGCAAAGAACAACTCGTGACGCGCTTCGTCACGGCCGATCCGGTCGATCATGCCGGCCAGGACGGGTTCCTCGATCTGGGCAGCCAGGTTGCGGCAGAAGGCGACCAGGGAGCGCTCGTAGAAGGCCATGTACACGAGAGTTTCGACCTGCGTGTACTTCTCGGCCCGGTACCCCTTCATCACGTACTGGACGCGGACGTCTTCGTTGAGGACCGGGTCGACCTCGCGAGTCACCACCAGGTAGTCGCGCAGAGCGATGGCGTGCAGGTGCTCCTCAGCGGTCCATCTACCCAGCCAACGACCCCACCAGTCCTCGAGAATGAAGTGCTCGACGAGTTCGCGGTGACGGCCGGCCAGGTTGTCCTTGAGGATCAACAGGATCTCGCAGGCATCGGTGATCAGCCTGGGCAGCGTCGTCTGGGAGGGATCCCAGTCACGTCCACCGAGGAAGGCGAAGTTCTCGCCCTGGTCGAAGGGGACGAAGTCGTGGGCGAACCAAATGTCCTCGGTGTCGAGGTGGCGAGCCATGTTCTGTTCGACCACGGGCTCAAGTTCGAGGGTCAGCGCATTAGCGACAGGTTTCTGTGCCATGCGGTAACTGTAACCCTCATACACAGGATAATTAAAATCGACCCCCCGTGTCGCCGTCAGCGATCTACGAGATTCCACTCCTCGAGGCCCTCATAAAGGGGAAAGTCCCTGGCCAGACGGGTTACCCTGGCCCGCAGCGCGGCCACATCGGCCGAGCGCCCGGCCGCGAGGGCGCCCGCGATCACGTCGGCGACCTCACTGAATTCGGCATCGCCGAACCCGCGGGTGGCCAATGCGGGAGTCCCGATCCGCAAGCCCGAGGTCACCATCGGTGGCCGCGGATCGTTGGGGACAGCGTTGCGGTTGACCGTGATTCCCGCCTCGTGCAGCAGGTCTTCGGCCGCCTGGCCATCGAGCGGGGAATCACGCAAATCGACCAGTACCAGGTGTACGTCGGTGCCGCCGCTGACCACCGAGACCCCCGCCTTGGCGACGTCGGAAGCCATCAGCCGATCGGCGACAATCCGGGCACCCGCCAGCGTGCGCCGCTGCCGATCGGCGAATTCGGGCGTGCCGGCGATCTTGAGTGCCACCGCCTTGCCCGCGATGACATGCATGAGCGGACCGCCCTGCTGGCCAGGGAAAACCGCCGAATTGATGGCCTTGGCGAATTCCTGCTTGCCCAGGATCATGCCCGACCGGCCGCCACCGAGCGTCTTGTGAATTGTGGTGGAAACCACATCCGCATGCGGCACCGGGGACGGATGCAATCCGGCAGCCACCAGCCCGGCGAAGTGGGCCATGTCGACAAACAACTGGGCGCCAACCTCATCGGCGATGGAGCGGAAGGCCGCGAAGTCGAGCACCCGGGGATAGGCCGACCAGCCGGCGATGATCACCTTCGGACGGAACTCAAGCGCCTTGGCCCGCACCGCGTCCATGTCGATCAGGTGCGTCGTCGGGTCGACGCCGTAGAAGCCGTTCTCGTACAACTTGCCGGAGAAGTTCAGCCGCATGCCGTGGGTCAGGTGGCCCCCATTGGCCAGATCCAGCCCCAGCAGCCGCTCCCCCGGCGACATGAGCGCATGCAACACCGCGGCGTTGGCCTGGGCGCCCGAATGCGGCTGCACGTTGGCGAAATCGGCGCCGAACAGCGCCTTAGCCCGGTCGCGGGCAATGTTTTCCACCACATCGACGTGCTCGCAACCGCCGTAGTAACGCCGGCCCGGCAGGCCCTCGGCGTACTTGTTGGTCAAGACACTGCCCTGGGCCTGCAATACCGCTCGCGGGACGAAGTTCTCCGAGGCGATCATCTCCAGCGTGTCCCGCTGCCTACCGAGTTCCTTGCCCAGCAGCGCTGCGATGTCGGGGTCGACCTCAGCGAGCGGAGCCTCCATCACAGAAGCATTTCTCGGCGCGGATTTTGGGGCGGAAGTGCGAGCGTCAGGTGCGGCAGTCACGGCCGCCAGTGTATCCAGTGGTGCCGTTGCGGGCCCGATCTCCCAGTACCGCTGGCCCCAGGCGACAAGCATGCCCTCGCCCCTGTAAGACTTATGCCATGTCACGGCTTAGCGAGCCGAGCCCCTATGTGGAGTTCGACCGAAGGCAGTGGCGCGCGCTGCGAATGTCGACACCGCTGGCTCTCACCGAAGCCGAACTGATCGGCCTGCGCGGCCTCGGGGAACAGATCGACCTGCTCGAGGTCGAAGAGGTCTTCCTGCCCCTGGCCCGGTTGCTTCATCTTCAGGTCGCGGCCCGTCAACGACTGTTCGCCGCTACCGCGGAATTCCTGGGTGAGTCACAGCAGAACCCTGACCGGCCGGTGCCGTTCATCATCGGCGTGGCCGGCAGCGTGGCAGTCGGCAAGTCGACCACCGCCCGCGTGCTTCAGGCCCTCTTGGCGCGCTGGGATCACCATCCCCGGGTGGACCTGGTCACCACAGACGGATTTCTCTACCCCAACGCCGAGTTGGAGCGACGAAATCTGATGCACCGCAAGGGCTTTCCAGAAAGCTACAACCGCAGGGCGCTGATGCGGTTCGTCACGTCGGTGAAGTCCGGGTCCGACTATGCCTGCGCACCGGTGTATTCACACCTGCACTACAACATCATCCCCGGAGCCAAACAAGTCGTCCGCCATCCCGACATCTTGATCTTGGAGGGACTCAACGTACTTCAGACGGGCCCGACGCTGATGGTGTCGGATCTGTTCGATTTCTCGCTGTATGTGGACGCCCGAATCGAAGACATCGAGCAGTGGTACGTGTCGCGGTTCCTGGCCATGCGCAGCACCGCGTTTGCCAACCCGGAGTCACACTTCCACCACTACTCGGCGCTGCCCGACCCGGAAGCTGTGGTCGCCGCGCGCGAGATCTGGCGAACGATCAACCGACCCAACCTCGTTGAAAACATCCTGCCGACTCGGCCGCGGGCAACATTGGTGCTGCGCAAGGATGCCGACCACTCCATCAAGCGGCTGCGGCTACGCAAACTGTAGGCCGCGGCGCCGCTAGGTTGATCCGGCGCCGAGTCAGCCCGGGGCCTGACTTAAAGGCCGCTCGCCCCATTCGCACCCCACAGTGACCCGCCGGTGCCTCCGGCACCGCCGCTGCCCGCCGACCCGTCGGCAAAGCCGGACCCGCCGGTGCCGGCCGCGCCGCGCTCACCGCCGGCGCCGCCATTGCCGATGTGCTGGGCGTCGCCGCCGGCGCCGCCATCACCGCCGTCACCCCCATCGCCGCCAATGTATTGGTCGTGAGTCGTTCCGCCTGGGCCGCCGCTACCGCCGGCCCCGCCCGCACCGCCGTCGCCGTATAACCAGCCACCGGTGCCACCACCGCCGCCGTTGCCGCCGTTGCCGCCGTTGCCCCCGCTGCCGCCGAACCCGTTCGGGTATCCCGAGATGCCAGCGCCGCCGGTACCGGCAGCCCCACCGGCACCTCCAGCCCCCCACATGCCGGCGGAGCCGCCCAGGCCGCCGTCGCCCGTCTCGCCGCCATTGCCGCCGCCTCGGGGAGCATTGCCGGAGGTGACATAACCGCCACCGTCCCCGCCATTGCCGCCGGCGCCGCCGGCCCCACCGTTGCCCAACAACGCCCCGCCGGCTCCGCCGACCCCGGCGTCACCGCCGGCACCCAACAAGAAGGCGTTACCCCCGCCGCCCCCATTCGCCCCGACACCGCCATTGCCATATAGCCAGCCACCGACACCACCGGTGCCGCCGGGCGCCAGCGCCCCGCCGCTGCCCCCGGTCCCGCCGTTGCCGAGCAGCCCCGCATCACCGCCGTTACCGCCGGCAGCCCCACCGGTGGTGCTGTTCCAGCCGTTGCCACCGTTGCCGATCAACAATCCGCCGCGCCTCCGTTGGGATTGGCGGCGGTGCCGTTGGTGCCGTTGCCGATCAGCGGACGTCCCAACAGCGCCTGGGTAGGCGCATTGATCAACCCCAGCAGATCCTGCAGTGGCGACACGTTGGCCGCCTCGGCGGCCGCATAGGCGCCGCTGGCTCCGCGCAACCCCTCGAGGAACTGCTGGTGAAACGCCGCGACCTGCCCGCCGAGTGACTGATAGGCCTGGGCATGCCCGGCAAATAGCGAGGCCACCGCCGCCGCGACGTCATCTGCGCCGGCGGCCAGCACCCCCGTCGTCGGGACAGCGGCGGCCGCGTTGGCCGCGGTGAGGGCCGAACCGATGCTCGACAGTTCCGTTGTGGCATGCGCCATCAGGTCTGGGGCGGCTATCAAATATGACATCACTGTCCTCTAGAGGTTTACCCCCGCCGAACAGCCGGATCGTATCTCGGATCACCCATCGATCCGAGCCGATTTGAGCATTCCAACCTCATCGTCAGTCACCGCCGGCTCTCCCGGGCCGCGGAACCCGCCACCGCCCGACATGGCTGGTGCGGGGCACCCACCTCAGCTATCGGGGGCGCCCCGCACCAGCGGGAAGGGGAGTTCAGGCCGTGATACGACGCACTCCCAGGTACTGCAGCCCGGCAAATGCCGCTGTGAACACGCCGCTGGCCACTGTCGCGGCCACCCCGATGCCAGTCATCGGCACTAGTTCGGCGGCGACGATCGCGCCCACGGTGTAGACGAGGTTGCCGACGACCACCCCTATCCCGGCGCGACGCAGGTTGGGTATCGCGGCGAGGCCGAACACCAACAGGCCGTAGAGCACGAAGAAGGCACCGATGCTGTATTCCTGAGCGGATGTCAGGCCGGTCAGCGACGACATCGGGTCGGCGGCCGCGGCGAGGGCCAGGCCCATGAGTCCGGTCAATGTGGCGTCCGCGCGCATCGCGAAACGCAGCAGTGCGTCCGTCGAATCGGAGAGGGGCCGAGTTGTCGGGCCCGAGATTGCGGTCATTGCATTACTCCTTGGGGCTGTGCGAGAAGGCGGTCGGTGGAACAGTTTTGAGACTGCCGCCTGCGCACTGCCAGATCGACGCATGGCACTGCCAACTGCTGCCATAGGCCCCGTGACCAGGTCGTTCTCCCCGCCGTCAGGCAGTTGCGGGCAGTGCCGTCAACGCCCGCCGGGCGGGGGCCGGCAAGACTAGTCGCTGGCCACCGTGATGCGCCCGCGCAAATCGGCCGCGATCAGCCGAGCAGCCGCGTTCTGCCAGTTGTGCAGTGACCGCTGCGGGACCTCGGTCACCAGCCATTGCCAGGCCTGCCGGGCGATGGGATCCAAACCCGCCGCGGTGGCATTCTGCGCGTAGGCACGCACACCGACGACGTAGGGAAAATACAGCGAGTTGTAATAACGCCACTGTTCGGTGGTTCCGAAATCACCACCCTCACGCGGCTTGAGTCGCTTGATGCCGTCGGCCAGGACGGCCTTAAGTTCGTTGGCCCGTTCCAGCGGCTGGTCGGGAACCCCACGGGTGGCCAGCCGCTGATCGATCACGGGCAACGCGGTCAACGGGCTGGCGACGAGCTTGGCCAGGTCACCGTAGTGCCCCAGCGCTCTGCGGGTCAGCCTGACAAAGGTCTCGTCATCGATGCCGGCAAGCGGATCCGCCGACCGCAGCGGTAGCGCCGCACCGGTGTGGCGCAGTGCCGCGCGGTCGGCGCGCAGTGCCGGCGATTTCGAAAACGCCAGCCGGTCCAGTACCCCGGCCAGTGGGTCGGCCAACACCTGCACGGCGATGGCGATCGACAGGCTGGTGAACAGCAGCACCGTCAGCACGGTCGAAGCGGTGGGCTCATCGCGGATCAAGGCCAACCCGATCAGCGCCTGACCGCCCAACACACCCGCGACCGCCATCGCGCCCGCAAACGAGCGCAGCATGTCCGCGCGCAACGCCTGGCCTTCGTCGAAGGCGTCCCATACCGCCACGGCCACGCCGAGCAACAACACGTCGAATCCCGTTGAGGCCAGGGCCAGCCAGCTGGGCACCAGCCCCAGCGGAATCACCAGGATGGCATTGCCCAGCGCGAAGAACAGCGTCGCGACGATGACCACGCCGACCACCGGCATCGGCTGCGCCGGCCGCACCAACACGGCCACCATGGCGCCCAGCGTTGCCGCCGAGATCACCGCAAACATCAGCCAGTGACCGGGCCGCAGTGGCCCTGCCACGCTGCCCGCGATGGTCGCACCCAGCAGGGCCAGCGCGCCGACGGCCGCGATCAGCAGCAACTCGGCTTTGCGTGCCCAAGGGCGCTCGGGCGCCACCGACAACTCGAGCAGAACGCCGAACCATGCCACGCCCGGCACGGCGACCAGGTAGATCTCCAGCTGACCGAGCAACTGGGCGTGGGCCATGCTGGTGTTGCGCACCGCATCCAACGCCAAGACAAGGGCAAACCCGCATAGCCCAATGGCGGCCAATATCAGCACCGGCTTGCGCGGGTCGCGGGCCAGCAGGTAGAGCCCCAGCCAACCGCTGAGCGTGAACACCACCGCCGACAGCGCAGCCATGCGCCCAGTGTTCCACGCCAGCGCCTCGCCGTACCGCCGATGCGGCCTCGCCGGTGGCCACGCCGTCGGAGAAGGAATCGATGGTTGAACCAGATCATGAACTCCTGCTGGTTGTCCCCCGGTTCTGCCCCAATTGCAGTCGGAGGTTGGCGCCCACCGAGTCGGTCGAGCCGGTGCCGCAGCGCCAGCCCTGGTAGATCGAGGGGCATCCCAGCGGCGGGCTCAGTGCCGCACGCGATTACTTGCCGTACCGGCGATGGCGCATGCTGTAGTCGCGCAATGCGCGCAGAAAATCGACCCGCCGAAACGCTGGCCAGTGCGCCTCGGTGAACCACATCTCCGAGTAGGCGCTCTGCCATAACAGAAACCCGGACAGCCGCTGCTCGCCGGACGTGCGGATGACCAGATCAGGGTCGGGTTGCCCCGAAGTGTAGAGGTTCTCCGAAATGCCCTCAACGCTCACCGCGTCGATAAGCTCCTCGGCGGTCGCACCGTTGGCGAGTTCCTTGCTCAGCAGCGCCCGCACCGCGTCGACGATCTCGCGACGCCCGCCGTAGCCGACTGCCACGTTCACATGGAACTGCGCGGTGGCCGGCGTGGATTCCACGGCCTCGCGCAGCCGGCGCGCCGGTTCATCGCCGAGCAGCTCCAAGTCGCCGACGGTGCGCACACTCCAGCGGTTGGCCGGGGCACAGATCTCTTCGACGACGTCGGTGATGATCTCGATCAGCGCCGCCAGCTCGTCGGCGTCGCGCTGCAGGTTTTCAGTGGACAGCAGGTAGACGGTGGTCATCTCGATGCCGGCTTCCTGGCACCACCGCAACATCTCGGCGATCTTGGCGGCACCCATCCGGTAGCCGTAGCTGACGTCGTCGTAACCCGCATCGCGGGCCCAACGGCGATTGCCGTCGCACAGCACCGCGATGTGCCGCGGCAACTCGGAACTCGTGGCTGCCAGGCCTTGCCGCAGCCGCAGCTCATACAGCCGATACAACGGCTCCTTGAGCCGCGGCGGGATGATCTCCACGAGGATCCAGACTACTGTGCCGCGCACCAAATTCCGGCCTTGATTCGCCGCAAGATCACGCCAAGTCGTAAGCCCACTCACGCTCGGGGCGACTACTGTGATCGGTGACCGATATCCGGCGATCACCAGACGGGGCAATGGGCGAAATGAGCAGCCAGGCCAGCATGGCCAGCACCGCAGAACCCGAACCACAGGGTCTAGCCGTTCCCAACGCTGCGCATCATCTCGTCGAAGGGGTCGCACGGGCGCTCACCAAGCCGCGCTTCCGCGGCTGGATCCACGTCTATTCGGCCGGCACCGCTGTTTTGGCGGGCGCATCGCTGGTTGCGGTCTCCTGGGCGGTGGGCTCCACCGAAGCCGGCCTGGCCACGCTGGCCTACATTGCGGCCACCGTGGTGATGTTCACCGTCAGCGCCACCTATCACCGAGTCAACTGGGCGTCCGCGACCACGCACAAGTGGATGAAGCGGGCCGATCACTCGATGATCTTCGTGTTCATCGCCGGTAGCTACACCCCGTTCGCCCTGCTGGCATTGCCGGGCCATGACGGGCGAGTGGTGTTATCGATCGTGTGGGGCGGTGCGATCGCCGGGATTCTACTCAAGATGTGCTGGCCGACCGCGCCGCGCTGGGTCGGTGTCCCGCTCTACCTGCTGCTGGGTTGGGTCGCGGTCTGGTACACCGCGACGATTCTGCACAACGCCGGGGTGACGGCGCTGGTGCTGCTGTTTGTCGGCGGCGCCTTGTACAGCATCGGCGGCATTCTCTACGCCGTGCGCTGGCCGGATCCGTGGCCCTCGACGTTCGGCTACCACGAGTTCTTCCACGCCTGCACCGCGGTCGCGGCGATCTGCCACTACATCGCGATGTGGTTCGTGGTGTTCTGAGCGCTACAGCAGCGCCTCACGTGGCTACAAATGAGTCACGTCGGCCGCTGACCAATACGCCTTCATCGTGGCCACTTTGCCGGAGCGATCGAACGCCATGACCTCGATGGGCTCCACCCGCATCTTGCTGTCGCCGCTGGTCACGGTCAGCCGGAACTGAAAAGCCGCCTCGTTGCCACACACCCGCAGCGACACCAACTCGCACTCGCGCGTCAGGCCCGCGATCGCCGAATAGAAGCCGTGGATGGCTCGCGTACCGATGTGCACCTCTCCCCCGACCGGATCCTCGAGGGTCGCGTCATCGGCGTAGAAGCCGACCAGATCGTCGGCGCCGCCGTCGGCCAGCACCGACATGTATCGGTTGACCGTTTCGGTAATCGCTTGGGACCTCTCAGCGGAATTCGGCATGTGACGCACGCTACTACCCGGGCACTGGCAGAGCTGCGGCCAGTTCGCCGGTACCGGTCACCGGCAGGTCGCAGACCCGTCCCCGGCAGACATAGGCGGCGTCCGCACCCGCCACCCGATCCCGTCCGATCAGCAACGGTGCCGAGTCCAGCCGACCGCCGACGACGATGGCTCCGCCCGGCGCCAGCCGGCGGGCGGCGGCCAGTAGCTCTGACTGCGGATCGTCGCAGGCAACCGCGATCTGCAGCGGTCCCCGCACCGCCGCCTCCGCGACGGACAGCCAGTGCCCGGCCGACCTCGGTGCGCGTGCCAGCAAGACCGAATGTTCGCGCAACGTTTCCGTGGCGGCTTGCAGGTAGCGCGGGGCGCGGTCGTCGGCGACCAGGTGTGCGACGGTCAGCAGGGCTTCGGCGATCGAAGACGCACCCGAAGGCGTGGCCCCGTCGAGCGGGTCGCCCGGGCGCAGCATCAGCCGCTCGGCGTCGTCGGCGGTGTCGAACCAGCGACCGGGCCGCTGCGGATCGCCGAAGTGCGCCAATGCGGTATCCAGCAAATCGCAGGCCGAGGTCAGCCAACCCGGTTCGGAAGTCAACTGATAGAGCGCCAACAGGCCGGTGGCCAGCATGGCATGGTCCTCGAGGATGGCCGCGCTGTCGCCGACCACACCGCCCAGGCTGGCGCGGCGCAACCGGCCGTCGACCACGTGCAAGTCCAGCAACACGCGTGCGCAACGCCGCGCGGCTTGCGCCAATTCGGGCTGCTGCAGGGCAATGCTGGCCTCTACCAGCGCCGTGATTGCCAACCCGTTCCAGGAGGTGACGACCTTGTCATCGCGACCGGGTTGCGCGCGCCCGCGCCGGGCCGCCGACAGTGCGCCGCTGACCCGCTGCAGCCGCTCGGCGTCGTGCGGATCCGAGGGCAGCTGCAACACCGACGCGCCGTATTCGAAGGTGCCGGCCGCGGTCACCGCGTAAACCTCTGCGGCCCAACGGCCGTCGTCCTCACCTAGGAGCTTGATCAGCTGTTCGGGAGTCCAGACATAGGTCGAACCCTCGCGGCCGTCGGTGTCGGCATCCAGCGAGGAGGTGAACATGCCGCCAGCGGCCAGCCCGTCCAGCAGAAACCCCGCGGTCTGGGCCGCGACGCGGCGCGCCAACTCATCGCCGGTCCGCCGGGCCCAGTGCGCATAAGCCCGCAACAGCAGCGCGTTGTCGTACAACATCTTCTCGAAATGCGGTACCACCCAGGCCTTGTCGACGCTGTATCGGGCGAAGCCGCCGGCAAGTTGGTCATAGATGCCGCCGCGGGCCATCGCGGCGCCGGTGCGCGACACCGCAGCCAGTGCGGCCGGGGAGCCGGTGCGCTCGTAGTGCCGCAGCAACGCTTCCAGCAGCGCCGACGGCGGGAACTTGGGCGCGGTGCCCCAGCCACCATGAACCGTGTCCTGCTCACCCAAGACGACCGCGACGGCATGGTCACACAGCTCCGGCGCCACGTCGGGACCGCCGCCGGGCGGTCCGGACGCCATCGAACGCAACTCACCGGCAATGTGGTCGGAGGCCTCCTCCACCTCGCCGCGACGTTCCCGCCAGGTCTCCGATACGGCCGAAAGCAGCTGCAGAAAACCCGCTTTCGGGTAGTAGGTACCGCAGTAGAAGGGCCGCCCATCAGCGGTCAGGAAGCACGTCATCGGCCAGCCGCCCTGCCCGGTGAGGGCAACGGTGGCGTTCATGTAGACCGCGTCGATATCGGGCCGTTCCTCGCGATCCACCTTGATGTTGACGAAGCCCGCGTTCATCACCGCCGCCACCTCGTCGTCCTCGAACGATTCGTGGGCCATGACGTGACACCAGTGACACGCGGCGTATCCGATCGACAACAGAATCGGCACGTCGCGCACGGCGGCGTCAGCCAGCGCCTGCGGTGTCCATTGCTGCCAATGCACGGGGTTGTCGGCGTGCTGGCGCAAGTACGGACTGGTGGCCTGCGCGAGGGTATTGGTTCCGGAGAAACCGGCCGATGAATCAGCCGGGGTCATCGGCCGGCCCCGGCGATCGCGTGGTGGCGCCACCGTCCGCGGCGGGCGGTTCCTCGACGTCCACCACATCCGTGCCCTCGTCGGCCGCCTGATCCGGCTCGGGGTGCGCACGATCGAAGGATTCCGGGACCTTCCTGAGTTGCCGGTTCATCGATCGCAGCAGAAACAACGTGGCGATGACCAAGACCACGACGACGAGCAGCCCCAACGGACTGGCCTTGCCGAAATCGGGTCCGGTATTGCGCGGTGCATCGTCTGCAATCACAGTGAGCAGAAACTGGTTCATTGGCTCGACTCGATTCCGGCGAACAACTCGGTCTCAGGCAGACCGATGGGGATGCGCGAGCGGGCCAACTCGAATTCCTCGGTCGGCCAGAGTTCACGCTGCCACGACAGCGGCGCCGCGAAGAATTCGGCGTTGGGGTCGATCTGGGTCGCATGCGCTCGCAAGGCGTCGTCGCGTTGGGCGAAATAGCCCGAGCACTCAACGCGGGTGGTGACTCGGTTGGCAAACGGATCGTGGTCGGGATGCCAGTGCTCGAGCCACTTGCCGAACGGACCTTCCTGGCCGCGCTTGATGAACTCATCTTGCAGAATCCGCATGCGCTCCCGCAGGAAGCCGTGGATGTAGTAGAGCTTGGACACCGTCCAGGGCTCACCGGCATCCGGGAACCGCAGATAGTCGGCAGCGGCCTCGTAGGCGCCGATGGAGACCTGGTGGCAGCGGATGTGGTCGGGGTGCGGGTAGCCGCCGTTCTCGTCGTAGGTCGTCATCACGTGGGGCCGGAACTCCCGCACCACACGTACCAGCGCTTCGATGGAATCTTCCAAGGGCACCAGGGCGAAACACCCCTCGGGCAGCGGGGGCGGCGGATCCCCCTTCGGCAGTCCGGAGTCGACGAACCCAAGCCAGGTGTGCTCCACACCGAGAATCTCGGCCGCCTTCGCCATCTCGTCGCGGCGAATTTCGGAGATGTGCCCGTGCACGTCGGGCAGATCCATCGCCGGGTTGAGAATCTCGCCGCGCTCGCCCCCGGTCAACGTCACCACCAGCACGCGATGACCCTCGTCCGCGTACCGGGCAAGAGTGGCGGCGCCCTTACTGGACTCGTCGTCGGGGTGGGCATGCACCGCCATCAACCGCAGTTTGCTCACGTGCTCCCTTGTCCGTCTGCTGGTCGGGCCGTCTGCTCGCCGGCCGATTGCGCCACTATAATTTCAGTTCTCAATCGTTCCATCTTGTCGTCCGGCGTCTGACGCCCGCCCACAGCCCTTCCCCGATCCGCCAAGCCAGGCATGAATCCAGCACCCATATCCCGTCCCGAAGCCCGCTATGGGCGGTCTCGACTCTCCGGTAGGTCGCGGCGCTACATCCTCATCGCTCTGGCGGTGTTGGTGGTGGTGGCCGGGACCGTGCTTGCCGTGATCGGCTACCAGCGGATCGTCACCAACGCCGTCACCGGCAAATTGGCCGGCTACCGCGTGATCGATGAGCAGACGGCATCGGTGACGATCAGCGTGACGCGGTCAGACCCGTCACGGCCGGTCGATTGCATCGTGCGCGTCCGGGCCAAGGACGGTAGCGAGACCGGCCGGCGAGAGGTCCTGGTGCCGCCCTCGGACCAAACCACCGTGCAGGTGACGACGACCCTGAAATCGAGCAAGCCGCCGTTGATGGCGGACGTATACGGTTGCGGCACAGATGTGCCCGCTTACTTGCGCTCACCTTGACCGCGCAACAAACCCCGAACTGCGCATATGCAGTCACCGACTGTTAGCGCGGTGGTAACATGGCTAGATACACGGTCCTGACCGGGACCGTGTATTGCTGCATTAATGGCCGTGAGCAGAAGCGGAGTGGCAGCGACCGGGGTGGGGGCCCGCGTACGCCCGATACCGGGTTGATGCGGGATCAGCAACTTGCGCGCATGCGCCAAAAGACAACACAAGGAGCGCCACGAGATGACGGATACTCAGGTGACCTGGTTAACCCAGGAGTCACATGACCGACTCAAGGCCGAGCTCGATCACTTGATCGCCAATCGTCCGATCATCGCCGCCGAAATCAATGACCGCCGCGAAGAGGGCGACCTGCGCGAGAACGGCGGCTACCACGCCGCCCGCGAAGAGCAGGGCCAGCAAGAGGCCCGCATCCGCCAGCTGCAGGACCTGCTCAACAACGCCAAGGTCGGCGAAGCGCCCAAGCAGTCCGGTATCGCCCTGCCCGGTTCCGTGGTGAAGGTCTACTACAACGGCGACCAGTCCGATAGCGAGACATTCCTCATCGCCACCCGCCAAGAAGGCGTCAACGACGGCAAGCTCGAGGTGTACTCGCCGAATTCCCCGCTCGGTGGCGCCCTGATCGACGCCAAGGTCGGTGAGACCCGTAGCTACACCGTGCCCAACGGCAGCGTCATCGAGGTCACGCTGATCAGCGCCGAGCCCTACCACTCCTGACCTGACGAGCAGACACAGAATCGCACCCAGCGCGCGCTGCGCGTGCGATTCTGTGTCTGCTCGCGGGCTGCTCGCGCCGGGGTTAGCCCAGCGCCTGTTTGAGGTCGTCGAGGAGATCGGCAACGTCTTCGATACCGACCGACAGCCGCACCAGGTCATCGGGCACTTCCAGCTGCGAACCCGCGGCCGACGCGTGAGTCATCGCGCTGGGATGCTCGATCAGCGACTCCACACCGCCTAGCGATTCGGCCAGGATGAAGATGTTCGTCTTGGCGCACAGCTGTTCGGCGGCGGTGCGGCCGGCTCGCATCCGCACCGAAACCATGCCGCCAAACCCGCGCATCTGCCGCGCCGCCACGGCATGGCCGGGGTGACTGGGCAGCCCTGGGTACAACACGGTGCTGATCGCGGGATGTTCGGCGAGGAATTCCGCCACGGCAGCGGCATTTTCACTATGCCGCTGCATGCGCAGGACCAGGGTTTTCAGGCCGCGCATGGTCAGGTACACGTCGAACGGGCCCGGCACCGCGCCCGCCCCGTTCTGCAAGAAGGCAAAAGACTGGTCCAGCTCTTCGTCATTGGTCACCAGTGCGCCACCCACCACATCGGAGTGACCACCGATGTATTTGGTGGTGGAATGCAGCACCACGTCGGCGCCCAGCGATAGCGGCTGCTGCAGCGCCGGAGATGCGAAGGTGTTGTCCACCAGAACTTTCGCCGAGCTGTCCGCACCCAGCTGGGCGATGCCGGCGATGTCGGCGATCGACAGCAGCGGATTGGTCGGTGTTTCCACCCAAATCAGTCGGGTGGTTGGCCTTATCGCCGCACGCACCGCATCCAGATCCGCCAGGGCTACCGGTGTGTACTCGACGTTCCACCCGGTGAAGACCTTGTCAATCAACCGGAAGGTGCCGCCGTAGGCGTCGTCGGGGATGACGACATGGTCACCCGGTCGCAGCATTGCCCGCAGCGCGCAGTCGGCGGCGGCCATGCCGGAACTGAACGCACGCCCGAACGCCGCGTCTTCAACCGCGGCAAGCGCGGCTTCCAAGGCGGTGCGAGTCGGATTGCCGGTTCGCGCATACTCATAGCCGCCCCGAAGCCCGCCGACACCATCCTGGGCGAAGGTGCTGCTGGCATAGATCGGAGCGTTGACGGCTCCGGTCGCCGGGTCCGGGCGATAGCCGGAATGAATGGCTCGTGTTGCGAGTCCGGCGAACCGGTGCTGCGCCTTGTGATCGTCCTTCATCGATGACCAGCCTAATAGCGAACGCCACCCCGGCCGTAATCGCACGGCCGAGGTGGCGCTTTGCTAATCACTCACTGACACAAGTGAGTTGCGTTGCACTCAGAGCGGTAGGCAAACCGTCGTCATGATCTTGTCGGCAAGCGTCTGCCGCTTGGCGTCCCACAGCGGGAACAGGAACCCGATGTAGCAGATGATCGCGTCGACGATGTGCGCAAGCTGGCGCACCACCGACATTCCGAAGCCCAACGGCTCCCCCGTGGTTTCGCTGACCACCTTGAACTTCATGATCGACTTACCGATGCTCGAACCGGTGGTGCCTTGGCGGTAGCCGTAGTCCCATACCAGGTAGGCCAACCCCACCAGGGACAACAACCACTGCGCCAGCTGACCGATCATCGACGGCTGGGATACGCAGTACTGGCCAATGTCGTACTGACTGATGTCGGTCACGCACGACGAGGTCGTGGTCACCATCATGATCAGCCAGCCGATGCCGGTAACCACAACGTAGGGCGCGAAGTCGATGAGCGCGGCCAGCACGCGAGTGATCCACGGCGTGTAGGACTCCGCCGGCAGTGCACGAATCGCCGGCCCCGGTGGGGGCGGTGCGTATCCACCCGCCGACGGTGGTGGCGGCGGCGGGTAGCCACCTTCCAGCGGTGGTGGTGGCGGAGGCGGCGGATAAGCGCTGCCGCCGGGCGCCGACGGCGGCGGAGGCGGCGGATAACCGCTGGTGCTGGGCGACGGGGGCGGTGGCGGCGGCGGGTAGCCGCCCCCGCTGGGCGCCGAGGGAGGCGGTGGTGCTTGGTACCCACCAGCGGGCGGCTCCGACCCACCGGAGGATCCGGGAGGCGGAGGCGGTGGGGGGTAAGACCCGCCGGGAGGCGGCTGATCGGTCATGGGCAACCTTCCACTCGGAATTAGCTGAAGTAGGCGGCCTTACAGTACCTGAGGTTGGCGGTCTGCGGAGAGATCAGGCTAGAGCTGCGCCCGAGCCGCGATTCGCGCCATTACCAGCATGGTTGGGCACCGTCGGGGAGGTAGCTACCAGCCGATTTTGTTCCTAGCCGACCTAAGTTGTGGCGCCACGGCGGACTAGCGCCGCAACGCCCCTTCGGAAAGGAATCCCAACAAGTCATACCGGGTGATGACCCCGACCGGCTTGCCCTCCTCGACGACCATCAAGGCATCCCAGTCCCGCAATGCCTTGCCTGCCACACCGACCAATTCACCGGCGCCGATCAGCTTCAGCGGCGGGCTCATGTGCTGGGAGACGGCGTCGGCCAGCTTGGCCTTGCCCGAGAATACAGCCGAGAGCAGTTCGCGTTCGGAAACGCTGCCGGCAACTTCACCGGCCATCACCGGCGGCTCGGCGCCGACCACCGGCATCTGCGACACGCCATATTCCCGCAGGATTCCGATGGCATCGCGCACCGTCTCGGAGGGGTGGGTGTGTACCAGAGCCGGCAACGCACCGGACTTGCGCCGCAGCACATCACCAACCGTGGACGCATCGGTCCTGCCGTCGAGGCGGCTGCGCAAGAAGCCGTACGACGACATCCACGCGTCGTTGAAGATCTTCGACATGTAACCGCGCCCGCCGTCGGGCAGCAGCACGACAACCAGCGCGTCGGGCCCTGCTTGTTCGGCGACCCGCAGGGCGGCTACCACCGCCATCCCGCAGGATCCGCCCACCAGCATCGCCTCTTCTCGGGCCAGCCGCCGGGTCATGTCAAAGGAGTCGGAGTCCGACACCGCGATGATCTCGTCGGGCACCGCGTGGTCGTAGGCCGCCGGCCAGAAGTCCTCGCCCACCCCCTCGACCAGGTAGGGCCGCCCGGTCCCGCCGGAATACACCGACCCCTCCGGGTCGGCGCCGATGACGCGGACTTTGCCGCCCGACACCTCCTTGAGGTAGCACCCCGCGCCGGTGATCGTTCCACCGGTGCCGATGCCGGCAACGAAATGCGTGATCTTGCCATCGGTATCGGCCCAGATCTCCGGGCCGGTGGTCGCGTAGTGGCTGGCCGGGCCTTCGGGGTTGGCGTACTGGTCGGGCTTCCACGCACCGTCGATTTCTCTGACCAGCCGGTCAGAGACGCTGTAGTAGCTGTCCGGATCCTCCGGCGGCACCGCCGTCGGGCACACCACCACCTCAGCGCCGTAGGCCCGCAAGACGTTTCGTTTGTCCTCGCTGACCTTGTCGGGGCAGACGAATACGCACTTGTAGCCCCGGTGCTGGGCGACCAGGGCCAAACCCACCCCGGTATTGCCCGACGTCGGCTCGACGATGGTGCCGCCGGGTCGCAGCGCTCCACTGGCCTCGGCCGCGTCGATCATCTTGATCGCGATCCGGTCCTTGGAGCTGCCGCCAGGGTTGAGATATTCGACCTTCGCCGCCACCGTGCCGATCCCGGCCGGAACGACCGCGTTCAGGCGAACCAGTGGTGTGCCGCCGATGAGATCACTGATGTGCTGGGCGATCCGCATGGGCTTCATCGTGTCAGGCCGGTCCCGGCGAACCACACTCCGGGTACGGCGCGACCCCCTAGCCGGTTGCCTCGCGGATGTAGTCGCCGATCTGACGCAGGGAGCGGGTCGCCTCGGGCAACAACGGCCCGGCGACCTGAAAGTCGTGCACCTGTCCCGGCCAGACACGCACCTCGGCGGGCACCCCGACCGCCGCCAACTTGCGCGCCGCCAGCTGGGCGTCGTGCAACAGCACCTCGGATCCCGACACGTGAATCAGGGTCCGCGGGAGACCCGGGCGGATGTGCTCGAGCGGCTCGTAGAGTTCCTCGGGTTTGCCGTCGACTTTGTTTTTAGCGGCCGCGCTAGCAACCAATTCACCAAGCGCGTCGAAAGCCTTCGGCGGGAACATCGCATCCCGCTTAATGTTGGGATGAGCCTTTTTCTGCTCCTTTGCTAGCTGCAGCAGTGGCGAGATCGCGACAAGGGCGGCCGGCTCCTCGCCTTCCTCCTGCAGCCGCTGCGCGAGAGTCAGCGCGAGATAGCCGCCGGCGGAGTCTCCGGCCAACACGATCTGTTCCGGGTCGTAGCCCAACAACCTCAGCCAGCGGTAGCCGTCGTGGCAGTCATCGAGCGCCATACCGATCGAGTGTTTGGGCATCAGCCGATAGTTGACGATCAGAACGGGCGCGTCAGCAAACTTTGAGAACAGCTCGACCAACCGCCCGTGCGAGTTTGCTCCACAGGTCAGGAAGGCACCGCCGTGGAGATAGAGGACCACGCGCCGGGTCCCGTCGGCGGGCAGCACGCCCGGCGCCCGAACCAGTTGCGCTGCCGTATTTGGCAAGCTCACCGCGGCCCTCACGGTGGCAGACGCCGGGACCAAAGCCTTCGCGGCGTGATCGATGAGGCCCCATGGCCAAGGTAGATGCGGCACGTGGCTACCGACCGCCAACACCGGCCGAATGGTCAGCCGCGAGGCAAGCGTCGCGACCCGCGCAGCAACGCTCGGGCCCGACTCGACAACCTCGACCGGAGCGCCATCACTGATGGCGAATCTGCGTGCCTCAAGTCTACGTGTCTTGAGTACGTCTCGTGGGCGAATGGCATGGATAGGGTTACTGGGGACCCTGCTAGGTGCGGTCATGCGCAACACTTCCTACGTCGTTGTAGTCCGATAAGGCATGTGATGGAGCGGCCAAGCGTTCGGATTGAACCTGCTCCCCCGAGCGATTTGCCAACTCCTCCGACTTAGCTTGACAGCTTACTTTTTAAACAACGCTTAATGAGTCTGATTCGATACCACAATTGATCCACAACGTAATTCACCTGTTTTGTCAGGTAGACCCGCAAACAGAGAAGCCGATCTAAACTGATCGCGTGGGCATACGCGTGCCGCGGCGTTCGACGATCGCTCTGGCCACAGCGGGTGCACTCGCCTCGACAGGTACGGCCTATCTGGGCGCACGCAACTTGCTGGTCGGTCAGGCTACGCACGCGCGCACCATCATCCCCAAAGCCTGGGACGTACCTCCCCGTGCCGATGGGGTCTACTCCCGCGGCGGTGGGCCGGTGCAGCGCTGGCGCCGCGGAACCCCCTTTGACCTTCACCTGATGATGTTCGGCGACTCCACGGCGTGCGGATACGGCTGTGGCAGCCCCGAGGAAGTGCCGGGCGTGGTGATGGCACGCAAGCTCGCCGAGCAGACCGGCAAGCGGGTGCGGTTGAGCACCAAAGCCCTGGTCGGCGCCACCTCAAAAGGCGTGTGCGGTCAGGTCGACGCGATGTTTGTGGCCGGACCGCCACCGGACGCCGCGATCATCATCATCGGCGCCAACGACATAACAGCACTCAACGGGATCGGCCCCTCCGCGGAACGGCTTGGCTCGGTGGTACGCAAGCTGCGCGCCCGCGGCGCAATCGTGGTGGTCGGCACGTGCCCGGACTTCAGTGTCATCACCGCAATACCGCAACCGTTGCGGTCCCTGGCTCACACGCGGGGAAGCCAGCTCGCCCGCGCTCAGACCGCCGCCGTCAAGGCGGCCGGCGGGGTGCCGGTTCCGCTCGCCAATCTGCTGGCACGCCAATTCCGGGCCGAACCCGAACGGATGTTCTCCGCCGACCGATATCACCCATTCGCAACGGCGTACGGCCTGGCGGCCGATCAGCTGCTCCTCAGTCTGCGCGATGCGTTACGCGAAAAGATCGGGAGCGCAATGCTTCCCGTGCCGTCGCGGCCTAGCTTCCGCACCAGCAGCCAGGAGCGTTCCCGGGGCGCCATCGTCACCCGGCTGTGGCGGCGCCCGGTCCCGGTGGTTGGTGGACCCGTCGCGATCCCGGCTAGCGGCTAGTCGGGCAACGGGCCGCTGCACGACCCGAATCGTCACCAGGCTCGTCGTCAGGCTAGATTCGGCTTCGCCACACCCCAATGGAGGGAGCTGTTATGCCAGAAGCCGTCATCGTCTCAACAGCCCGCTCGCCGATCGGCCGCGCCATGAAAGGGTCGCTGGTCAGCATGCGCCCCGACGACTTGGCCGTGCAGATGGTGCGCACCGCGTTGGACAAAGTGCCCGCGCTGAACCCGCACCAGATCGACGATCTGATCATGGGCTGCGGCCTCCCGGGAGGTGAGTCCGGCTTCAATATCGGGCGCGTCGTCGCCGTGGCGCTGGGCTACGACTTTCTGCCGGGGACCACGGTCAACCGGTACTGCTCGTCTTCACTGCAGACCACCCGGATGGCGTTTCATGCGATCAAGGCCGGCGAGGGCGACGCGTTCATCTCCGCGGGCGTAGAGACCGTGTCCCGGTTCGGCAAGGGCAACTCCGACTCGCTGCCCGACACCAAGAACCCCCTCTTCGATGAGGCCCAGGAACGCACCGCCGCCGCGGCCGCGGGTGCCGAGGAATGGCATGACCCGCGCGCTGACGGAAATCTGCCTGACGTCTACATCGCCATGGGTCAGACCGCTGAAAACGTCGCGATCATTTCGGGCATCAGCCGCGAAGACCAAGACCACTGGGGTGTGCGCAGCCAAAACCGTGCCGAAGAGGCGATCAAGAGCGGCTTTTTCGAACGGGAGATCTCCCCGGTGACGCTTCCCGACGGCACCACGGTCAGCACCGATGATGGCCCGCGCGCGGGTACCACCTACGAAAAGGTCAGCCAACTCAAGCCGGTGTTTCGGCCCAACGGCACAGTGACCGCCGGCAACGCCTGTCCACTCAACGACGGCGCCGCGGCAGTGGTGATCACCAGCGACACCAAGGCCAAGGAGCTGGGCCTGACGCCGTTGGCGCGCATCGTGTCCACCGGCGTGAGCGGTCTGTCCCCGGAGATCATGGGCCTTGGCCCCATCGAGGCTTGCAAGAAGGCGCTACAGCGGGCGGGTATGTCCATCAGCGACATCGACTTGGTCGAGATCAATGAAGCGTTCGCGGTGCAGGTGCTGGGCTCGGCCCGGGAGTTGGGCATCGACGAGGACAAGCTGAACGTCTCTGGCGGAGCGATCGCCCTGGGACACCCGTTCGGCATGACCGGCGCCCGCATCACCACCACCTTGCTCAACAATCTGCAGACCCACGACAAGACGTTCGGCCTGGAGACCATGTGCGTCGGTGGCGGCCAGGGCATGGCCATGGTGATCGAGCGGCTGAGCTAGCGCCTCAGGCACCGACGTCGAGCGTGCGCCCAGGGCGGTGAGTGTGCGCCCTGGGCTGCGAAACTCGGGTCAGCCCGCCACCAGCACACGCTCGGGGCCACCACCGCACACTCAAGAGACCAAGCGGACACACGAAAAAGCCGGCACATATGTGCCGGCTTTTCTCGTCGAGCCGAGACTAGTCGTTCTGCAGATAACTCAGCAGACGCAGGATCTCGATGTAGAGCCAGACCAGCGTCACGGTCAGGCCCAGCGCGATACCCCACGCCGCCTTCTCCGGCGCTCCGGCCCGGATCATCTGGTCAGCGGCGTCGAAGTCGATCAGGAAGCTGAACGCCGCGATACCGATGACCACCAGTGAGAACAGGATCGCCAGCGGTCCACCGCTGCGCAGGCCCAGGCCCTCGCCGCCGCCGACACCGAACATCCCCAGCAGGAAGTTGCCGAGCATGAGGGCCAGCGCCCCGAACATGGCGGCCACGATCATGCGAGTGAACCGAGGCGTGACTCGGATAGCCCCGGTCTTGTAGACGACCAGCATCCCGAAGAACACGCCGAGCGTGCCCAGGACCGCCTCCCCGATGAGCACTCCCGCGTTGGCGGACCCCACCGTGTAGGCGGCCAAAACGAACGAAACGGCGCCAAGGAACAGACCCTCCAGCGCGGCGTAGCTGAGCACGATCGCCGGGTTGTCTTGTTTGCGACCGAAGGTCGCGACCAGCACCAGCGCCAGCCCGCCGAGCGCGCCGACCAGGGTCAGCGGCATCGCCAGCGCGATGTTCTGGGCAACCAGGAAGTAGGAAACGACTGCCGTCGCGGACAGCATGGCCAGCGTCAGGCCAGTCTTGGTCACGACGTCGTCGATGGTCAGTGGCCGGGTCGTCCCAGCGTCACGAGTCTCCTGGTAGGGAGCCATGTAGGGGTCGCCGGCATATCCCGCCCCTGCTCCCGTACCGAATTGCGCGTATCCGCCCCGCTGCTTCGGCAGCGAGCGGAATACCGGGTTACTTGTCTCCCGCACCGTCGGATCCTCTCTTATGGCTATGGGTTCGAGCTGTGCGAACAACTGCTCAACGATCAGTGGCCCGCGCGGGTTCCCAACGCACCTGCCGGTTTTCTGTTTTCCGGACTCGTGCCCAACCGCGCCGCTGTCGTCCGGCTAACGATAAACCTTAGCCCCGGGGCCACCCAGGAGCGAGTCACGATCTAGATTGCTGGTCAAACTCTTGGACGATTCCCTGGAGGGGAGATCTAGCGTGACCGAAGCCGTGACCGGCGAGTCCGACGAAGTTCTGACCCGCGTCGACGGCGGTGTCGGCTTTATTACCCTCAACCGCCCCAAAGCGATCAACTCGCTGAACCAGACAATGGTGGACCTGCTGAGCACGGTGCTCACCCGCTGGGAGCGCGACGGCGAGGTACGCGCGGTGGTGGTCTCCGGAGCCGGCGAACGCGGATTGTGTGCCGGCGGTGATGTGGTGGCCATCTATCACAGTGCCCGCAAGGACGGGGCCGAAGCGCGGCGGTTCTGGCGCGACGAGTATCTGATGAACGGCCAGATCGGCCGGTTCAGCAAGCCGTATGTGGCCTTGATGGACGGCATCGTGATGGGCGGCGGCGTGGGCGTGAGCGCCCACGGCGACATCCGGGTGGTGACCGATACCTCCAAGGTCGCGATGCCCGAGGTCGGTATCGGGTTCATTCCCGACGTCGGCGGGGCGTACCTGCTGTCGCGGGCCCCCGGCGCCCTGGGGTTGCACGCGGCACTCACCGGAGCACCCTTCTCCGGTGCCGACGCCATCGCACTGGGGTTCGCCGACCACTTCGTGCCGCACGCCGAACTCGGCGCCTTCAGCGCGGCCATCGCCTCCGACGGAATCGAGAGCGCGCTGGCCCACCACGCCGTCGAACCGCCACCCAGCGGTCTCGCCGCCCAACGCGGCTGGATCGACGAGTGCTATGCGGGTGATACGGTCGCCGACATCATCGCCGCACTGCGCAGCCACGATGCCGGCCCGGCCAACGACGCCGCCAATGTGATTGCCAGCCGCTCCCCCATCGCACTGTCGGTGACGTTGGAGGCGGTGCGCCGTGCAGCCAAGCTGGAAACGCTCGAAGACGTCTTGGTCCAGGACTATCGGGTGTCCTCGGCGTCGTTGCGCTCGCACGACCTGGTGGAGGGCATCCGCGCACAGTTGATCGATAAGGACCGCAATCCGAAATGGTCGCCGGCGACGTTCGCCGAGATCACCGAGTCCGACGTCGCAGCGTATTTCGCGCCGGTCGACGACGACTTGAGTTTCTAGAAAGGCAGGTCATGAGCTACGAAACCATCCTGGTCGAGCGCGACCAGCGAGTCGGCATCATCACCCTGAACCGGCCACAGGCCCTCAACGCGCTCAACAGCCAGGTGATGAACGAAGTCACCAGCGCTGCGGCCGAGCTGGACAACGATCCCGGCATCGGGGCGATCATCATCACCGGCTCAGCCAAGGCATTTGCCGCCGGAGCCGACATCAAGGAAATGGCGGACCTGACGTTCTCCGAAGCGTTCGACGCCGACTTCTTCGCCGCCTGGGGCAAACTGGCCGCCGTCCGCACCCCGACCATCGCCGCGGTGGCCGGGTACGCGCTCGGTGGCGGTTGCGAGGTAGCCATGATGTGCGACCTGATCATCGCCGCCGATACCGCGAAGTTCGGCCAACCCGAGATCAAACTCGGCGTCCTGCCGGGGATGGGCGGCTCACAGCGGTTGACCCGGGCGATCGGCAAGGCCAAAGCCATGGATCTGATCCTGACCGGACGCACCATCGACGCCGCCGAAGCGGAGCGCAGTGGTCTGGTGTCACGGGTGGTGCCGGCCGACGACCTGCTCACCGAGGCAAAGGCGGTGGCCACCACCATTTCGCAGATGTCGCGGTCAGCGGCCCGAATGGCCAAGGAAGCCGTGAACCGCACGTTCGAAGCAACCCTGGCCGAGGGACTTCTCTACGAACGTCACCTCATCCACTCCGCCTTCGCGACAGCCGATCAGTCCGAAGGGATGGCGGCGTTCATCGAGAAGCGCCCGCCCAATTTCACCCACCGATAGGTGACGCACCGATGAGCGACATGGATTCCGCAACCAGTACCGACGCCAGCGACGAAGCGGCACCGGCGGCCGACGAGTCGGTTGAGACTTCCGGCAGCGGGGAAACCGCCGCGCCGAAGACGACTCGCAACGCCTGGTGGGTTCGCCACTACACCTTTACCGGCAGCGCGGTCGGCTTGATTTTTCTGTGGTTTTCCATGACGCCATCGCTGCTGCCCCGCGGCCCACTGTTTCAGGGTCTGGTCAGCGGCATCTCCGGGGCAATCGGATACGGCCTGGGTGTTTTCGCCGTCTGGCTGGTCCGATACATGCGCTCGCAAGACGACAGGCCACCGCCGCCCCGCTGGGTGTGGCCGCCGCTCATCGCGGTCGGCGGGGTTGGCATCGTGCTCATGGCGATCTGGTTCCACTTCTGGCAGGACGATGTGCGCGACCTGATGGGCGTTGTACACCTGAAGTGGTACGACTACCTGTTGACCGCGGTGGTATCGCTGATCGTGCTGTTCGCGTTCGTCGAAGTCGGTCAGTTCATCCGCCGGCTGTTCAGTTTTCTGGTTCGCCAGCTCGACCGGATCGCACCATTTCGCCTGTCGGCGACCATCGTGGTGGTGCTGCTGGTAACTCTGACGATCACGGTGCTCAACGGTGTGGTGCTCAAGTTCGCGATGCATTCCATGAACAGCACCTTCGCCTCGGTCAACGACGAGTTGGATCCCAATAGCGCACCGCCGAATACCGCACTGCGATCCGGAGGACCGCAGTCATTGGTTTCGTGGGAATCCCTGGGGCATCAGGGCCGGGTCTTCGTCGAGGGTGGGCCAAGCCGGGCCGATCTCACCGCGTTCAACGGTTCCCCCGCCACCGAGCCGATCCGGGCCTATGCCGGGTTGAACTCGGCGAACGGGATCATCGCGACCGCGGAGCTGGCGGCGCGGGAGTTGCAGCGCACCGGTGGTCTGCAGCGCGCGGTGGTCGCGGTCGCGACGACCACCGGAACCGGCTGGATCAACGAGGCGGAAGCCTCCGCGCTCGAGTACATGTACAACGGCAATACCGCGATCGTGAGCATGCAGTATTCCTATCTGCCGAGCTGGCTGTCGTTCCTGGTGGACAAGGAGAACGCCCGACAGGCCGGCCAGGCCCTGTTCGAGGCCGTGGACAAGCTGATCCGGCAGATGCCGGAGTTTCAGCGCCCCAAGCTCGTCGTATTCGGTGAGAGTTTGGGTTCCTTCGGCGGCGAAGCACCGTTCATGAACCTCAACAACATCCTCGCCCGCACCGACGGGGCGTTGTTCAGCGGACCGACGTTCAACAACACCGTCTGGACCGAGCTGACCGCCAACCGCGATCCCGGTTCCCCGGAGTGGTTGCCCATCTACGACGACGGCTACAACGTGCGGTTCATCGCCCGCGCCAGTGATCTGCAGCGCCCGGACGCGCCGTGGGGCAAACCGCGGGTGGTGTATCTGCAGCACGCCTCCGACCCCATCGCGTGGTGGACGCCGGACCTGCTCTTCAGCGAGCCGGACTGGCTACGCGAGAAACGCGGCTATGACGTACTGCCCCAAACGCGGTGGATCCCGTTGGTGACCTTCCTGCAAGTGTCTGCGGACATGGCGGTGGCCGTGGACGTTCCCGACGGGCATGGACACCGCTACGTCAGCAACGTCGCCAACGGCTGGGCCGCGGTCTTGTCGCCGCCGGGCTGGACCCCCGAGAAAACCGAGCGGCTACGACCGCTGCTGCGCGCCGACTAGCGGCTGCGGCGTAGGACGCCGATCGGGCCGTCCCAGCATCGTCTCGCGGTGAGACGCGACCAGTGGCCGCAGGGTGTCGTCGCCGCTGGTCGCGCCACCCGTGGTGAGACAACCGCACGCCCGGGGTTAGAGGGTCCCCACTCAACTTTTCACGATGCCACCCATTCCGCACATACGGCCCTGACCTGCAGATTAACGTGGCCCAGTTCGTCTGGGACTTCTCCGCAATGGGTTGATTAGGTGGGTGGGCTGTGTCGTTTGTGAATGTGACTCCCGAGGCGGTCGCTGCGGCGGCGTCGGATTTGACGGGGATCGGGTCGGTACTTGGTGAGGCCAATGCGGTCGCGGCGAGGGCGACGACGACGGTGCTGGCCGCGGGCGGAGATGAGGTGTCGGCGGCGATCGCCGCGCTGTTTTCCTTCCACGGTCAGAGCTATCAGACACTCGGCGCGCAAGCCGAGGCGTTTCATGCCCAGTTTGCGCAGCTGATGGCCAACGGCGCGGGGACCTACGCCAGCGCCGAGGCCGCCAACGCCGCGCCATTTCAGGGTCTGCTCGGCGCCGTCAATGCGCCCGTGCAAACCCTGACCGGACGGCCGCTGATCGGCAACGGCGCCAACGGCGCCCCCGGTACCGGAGCCAACGGTGGCGCGGGCGGCTGGCTGATCGGTAACGGCGGGGCCGGGGGCTCGGGTGCGCCCGGGCTAAACGGCGGTGCCGGCGGGGCGGCCGGGTTGATTGGTACCGGAGGCGCCGGCGGGGCCGGCGGGAGTTCATCGACGGTCAACGGTGGAGTCGGCGGAACCGGCGGGGCCGGCGGTTGGCTGTTGGGCAATGGCGGCGCGGGCGGTGCGGGTGGCGCCAGCGCGATCCCGCTCGGCCCGGACCTCATCGGCAAGGGTGGCGCCGGAGGGGCCGGCGGGTCCGGCGGGTTGTTCGGTGCTGGCGGGCTGGGCGGGGCCGGCGGGTTCGGCGGTAGCGCCGGTGGCGCCGGGGGTCAGGGCGGGGCTGGCGGGCTGTTGTCCAGTTTGGTTGGTGCTGGCGGCGGCCACGGCGGTACCGGCGGGTACGGCGGCGGTGCTGGCGGGGCCGGCGGCGCCGGCGGGGCCGGTGCTACCGGAGGCGGGAACACGGGTGGGATCGGCGGGGACGGCGGCAGCGCGGGCATGCTGTTCTCCAACGGCGGGGCCGGCGGCGCCGGCGGCGCCAGCGAACTTGCCGACGGGGGTGCCGGCGGCGCCGGTGGTAACGGCGGGTGGCTGCTCTCCAACGGCGGGGTCGGCGGGGCCGGCGGGGCCGGGGCGGATGCGGTAGGCCCTCCGTTCGGCATACCCGCTGGTAGCGGAGGCGGCGGTGGCGCCGGCGGTGCGGGTGGCGTGTTCTTCGGAAACGGCGGCGCTGGCGGCGCCGGCGGTACCGGCGGCGACGGCGGCGGTATCGGCGGGGCAGGTGGTGCGGCCGGCAACGGGGTGCTGATCGGTAACGGCGGCAACGGCGGTATCGGCGGGGCCGGCTTGACTCCGGGCGCCGACGGCATTGGTGGGACCAGTGGGCTGGTGCTGGGTCTGGACGGCTTCAACGCCCCAGCAAGCACCTCACCCCTGCACACCCTGCAACAACAAGCACTCAACGCCATCAACGCACCCGTCGAGGCCGCGACCGGACGCCCGCTCATCGGCAACGGCACCCCCGGAGCAGCCGGCAGCGGAACCGCCGGCGGATGGCTACTCGGCGACGGCGGCGCCGGCGGATCCAGCACGGCGGGTTCCGGCCTCGACGGCGGCACCGGCGGGGCCGCCGGGCTGTGGGGCACCGGCGGGACCGGCGGGTCCGGCGGGTCCGGCGGAACCGACTCCATCAGCGGCATTGCCGGTGGTGACGGGGGTGCCGGAGGGGCCGGCGGGTGGCTGTCAGGCACCGGTGGGTCCGGTGGGGCCGGCGGGTCCGGTGGGGCCGGCGGGCTGCTGGGCGCCGGCGGAACCGGCGCGATCGGAGGATTCAGCGGGCTATTGGCATCCGGTGACGGCGGTGCCGGCGGGGCTGGCGGGGCCGGCGGGGCCGGCGGGCTGCTGGGCGGCCTGGTCGGTGCCGGTGGCGGCGACGGCGGGGCCGGCGGCACCGGCGGATTCCACGGGGATGCCGTGACTGGGACTGCCGGGGCCGGCGGGACCGGTGAAGCCGGCGGCGACGCCGGACTGCTCGGCGGTCCCGGCGGGGCGGGCGGCAACGCCGGGACGCTGTTCGGCAGTGGCGGTGTCGGTGGTGACGGCGGCAGCGACCACGGCAATGGTGGAGACGGTGGCGGGGGCGGCAACGCCGGTCTGCTGTTCTCCGACGCCGGTGGCGGCGGGTTCGGCGGGTTCGGCCTGGCCGGCGGCGGCGGGACCGGTGGGTCTGGTGGCGATGCCGGCTGGCTGGGCAGCGGCGGGGCCGGCGGAGCCGGTGGAATCAGCGTCAACGGCGACGCGAGCGCCGGTGGGGCCGGTGGTACCAGCGGCCAGTTATTGGGCGACGGCGGCGCCGGCGGCGCGGGCGGTGAGGCCGAGCTGGCCGCAGGTGGCGCTGGAGGATCAGGCGGGGTTGGCGGCGACGCGGTACTGATCGGGGCGGGCGGCAACGGCGGCAACGGCGGACCGGGCACCGCCAAGGGCGACCCGGGATCCGGCGGGGCCGGCGGGATGCTCGGCGTGGACGGGCTCAACGGCTTGTCCTGAGGCCGCGCGGCGGTACGCGCCGCAACCTGGATGCGGCGCCGAGCTCGGGCGGCTCCATACACCAACGGGCCGATGTAATCCCCCACGACCGTCACGATTCGTGCTGACCAATTCGGTGGAAACACCGCGTTCCTCATTGCCATTGTGGTCGACTTTGCCCAGCACAGGTGTTGGCGAGCGCCGGTCGGGTAGTCGGTCGACGCGGTTGGGAGGTCTCCCATGTCGTATGTGATCGCAGTGCCGGACCTGGTGGCCGGTGCGGCATCGGAGCTGGCCGGGGTGGGCTCGACACTGAGCACCGCCACCACGGCCGCGGCCGCTCAGACGACAGGGGTGCTGGCCGCCGCTGGAGATGAGGTCTCCGCGGCCATCGCGGCGGTGTTTTCCGCCCACGGCCAGAGCTATCAAACTCTCAGCGCACAAGCCGAGACGTTTCATGCCCAGTTCGTGCAGGCGCTGAGCGCCGGCGCGAGCGCCTACACCCAGGCCGAGGCCGCCAGCGCCTCACCGCTGGCGGGTCTGCTGGCCGCGATCAACGCACCGGTTCAGTCGTTGACCGGGCGCCCGCTGATCGGCAACGGCGCCAACGGGACCCCCGGGACGGGGCCGATGGAGCCCCGGACGGCTGGCTACTCGGTGACGGCGGCGCCGGCGGATCCGGCGCACCCGGGCTAAACGGCGGCGCCGGCGGGGCCGCGGGCCTGTTGGGTGCCGGCGGCGCCGGCGGCAGCTCGACATCCGCCAACGGGGGTGCCGGTGGTGCCGGCGGGGCCGGCGGCTGGCTCTCGGGCAACGCCGGAGTCGGCGGGGCCGGCGGGGCCTCGACCGTCGCCAACGGTGGTGCCGGCGGCGCCGGTGGTGCCGGCGGGTTGTTGGGCGGCGGCGGGCTCGGCGGGGCCGGCGGGGCCAGCACTAGCGCTACCGCCAGCGGCGGGGCCGGCGGCCAAGGCGGGGCGGCCGGGCTGCTGTCCGGGTTCGTCGGCGCCGATGGAGGCCACGGCGGCGCCGGCGGCGACGGCGGGGCAGGTGGTGCCGCCGGTAGCGGGGTGTTGATCGGCAACGGCGGCAACGGCGGTATCGGCGGGGCCGGCCCGACTCCGGGCGGCAACGGTATCGGCGGGACCAGCGGGCTGCTGCTGGGGCTGGACGGCTTCAACGCCCCGACCAGCACCTCACCAATTCACACCCTGCAACAACAGGCCCTCAATGCGATCAACGCACCCATCCAGGCCGCGACCGGACGCCCGCTGATCGGCAACGGCACCCCCGGGGACGCTGGTAGCGGAACCGACGGAACACCCGGCGGATGGCTACTCGGCGACGGCGGCGCCGGCGGATCCGGTGGCACCGGCCTCGACGGCGGCGATGGCGGGGCCGCCGGGCTGATGGGCACCGGCGGCACCGGCGGCGCAGGCGGGTGGCTCTCAGGCAGCGGCGGGATCGGCGGTGGGGGCGGCGCCGGCGGGTACGGCGGCGCCATCACCCCGGGCAACGGGGGTGCCGGCGGCTCCGCCGGCGCGGGCGGGGCCGGTGGGCTGTTCGGCGACGGTGGAACCGGCGGGGCCGGCGGAACCGGCGGACCGGCCGGACTCGGCGTGTTCGTCGGCGTGCCCACCTTCGGCGATGGGGGCGGTGGCGGGGCCGGCGGGGCCGGAGGGGCTGGCGGCCTGCTCAGCGGCCTCGTCGGCGCTGGCGGCGGCGACGGCGGCGCCGGCGGCCAAGGTGGGATTGGGTTCGGAGGATCCGGCGGGTCCGGCGGAGGCGGCGGGGTCGGCGGCAACGCCGGACTCCTCGGCGGCCCCGGCGGGGCCGCAGGACCCGCGCTATTCGGGGGCGCGGTTGATGGAACTGCCGGAGTCGGCGGCGCCGGCGGCAATGCCGGGCTGCTGTTCGGCAGCGGCGGCGCCGGCGGCGACGGCGGATTCGGCCCCGGGGCCGGCGGGACCGGCGGCCGGGGCGGCAACGCCGGGCTGCTGTTCTCCAGCGCCGGAGCCGGCGGATTCGGCGGATACGGCAATACCGGCAGCGGCGGCACCGGCGGTGCCGGCGGCGACGCCGGCTGGCTGGGCTGCGGCGGGGCCGGCGGCGCCGGCGGAATCACCATCGGTGGCACTGGCGGCACCGGCGAGGCCGGCGGCACCGGCGGTCAGCTGCTGGGCGCCGGCGGGGCAGGCGGCGCCGGCGGCCAAACCGACCCGCTCGGAGGCAGCACCGGCGGATCCGGCGGAGTTGGCGGCAACGCCGTGCTGATCGGCACCGGCGGCAACGGCGGCACCGGCGGAACCGGCACCGCCAAGGGCACCCCCGGAACCGGCGGAACCGGCGGGCTGATCGGTGTCGACGGGCTCAGCGGGGCGTCGTAACCGACCACGACCGCATTAGACCCCGCAGGCTCCTAGCCGCTCAGCGCGGTCAGCACCCCGGCGGCCACCAGCGCGTGATAGCCACCCACCACGTCAGTTGACCGGTGCAACCCGAGGTCCAGCAGTGCCGCCGCCGCGAGGCTCGAGGTGTACCCCTCCGAACACAGGATCACCCACTCGACATCGTCATCGACCGCCTGCGGCAACCGCGCGTCGCTGGTGGGATCGCAGCGCCATTCTAAGACGTTGCGTTCGATCACCAACGCCGCGGGCACCTCGCCCTCCCGGGCGCGCTGGGCCTGCGGCCGGATGTCGACCAGCACCGCACCGCGGCGCAGCGCGTCCGGCACCTGGTCGGCGGGCAGCCGCGGATAGCGGTTGCGGGCGTCGTCAAGTATCCGGTCGATTCGGCTCATCAGGGCTTCTCGGGGTGGTCGGTCAATTCGGTGCGCTTGCGGCGCAACGTATTGCGGTCGGTGACTTCGTAGTAAGACATGGCCGTCAGCGGCGGCGAATACGCGTGCACGCTCAGGGTGGGCGGCAGCGGCGCCGCGATCGGCTCGGCGGCCGGGCGCGGCGCCCAGACCACGTCGTGCACCCAGCCCAGCGGGAATCCGGCCTGATCCCCGGCGTCAAGGCGGCGGCGGCGTAACCGCGTGCCGTCCCACCGAAATTCATTGAGCGATCCGGACAGCACGGTCAGCGCCCCGAGCGAGCCGCCATGGTCGTGCAATTCCGTCGCGTGACCGGGCACCCAGCTGATCAGCCAAACGTCGAGTTCGTCGTCGCCATGGACGCGGGTGAACCAGCGCCCGTCGTCGGGCACGCCCCCCTCCGGCAACAGGTGATCGCAGCGACCGCTGAGCACGTCATCGGCGACCTGGTCGGTCGCGTGCAACAGGTCGGGCACCCGAAACCGCGTGGGTCCCGGTGCCGGGGACGTGACGGTCTGGGGGCGAGAAGACGTGACAGAGGACTGGCGAAGAGGCATGGCCACGGAAGGAGTTCTCCAGAGTGTGAAGTGGATCGGGCAAGCGGCGGCACGTCAGGGCCGACAACACTCCAAACATCCGAGGCACTTCATCACGCCGCACAGTGTTGCATAAATTGGCACCATGCGCCCACACCGTCTCTTTTCCCGACCGCGCCACCAGTGCTGGGAGGTGTGCGCACCACTCATCGTCGCGGCGGGCGTCTCGGCCCTCGCGGGCTGCTCCACCGATGCCAGCAACGGCACGGCCACCACGTCATCCGGGCCGTCCGCCAAGACCACCGCACCGCCGGTTAGTTCGCTGGCGCCCGGCGCCGTCGGCGTCTCACCGACCGGCGTGACGACTCGCGTCGACGTCCCCGCAGAGTCGACCGAAGAGGAATATTTCCAGGCCTGCCATGCCGCGAAGGTGTGGATGGACGCCCAACCAGCCACCGAGCAGCCGCGGATCGAGCCCTACCTGGCCATGGTTCAGGCATCCGAATCCGGCGTTGCCGGCACCTGGAATATGCGGTGGGCGGATCTGAGCCTGCCGCGCCAGGCGGCGGTGATCGTCGCGGCGGCGGCGGCCGCCAACAACGAATGCGGATAGCGGCCGCTACCGCCGATTCGAAGCGCTGCGCAATTGCGATCAGCGATGCACGAAACTCCCGTCCGATTCGATCCCCTCGGGTAGGCCGCGCAGAATGAAGGGATGACCGGGCCAATCGCCGTGCGCACGCACGGATCATCGTCGACCCGGGTGGCCTTGGCGCTCGGCAGCGGCGGCGCGCGCGGCTATGCGCACATCGGGGTGATCGAGGCGTTGCGCGAGCGGGGCTATGAGATCGCCGGTATCGCCGGTTCGTCGATGGGCGCCGTGGTCGGCGGACTGCAGGCGGCCGGGCGCCTCGGGGAGTTCAGCGACTGGGCCAAGTCCCTGAATCAGCGCACCATTCTGCGGCTGCTCGATCCGTCGATCACCGCGGCGGGGGTGCTGCGAGCCGAGAAGATTCTGGACGCCGTACGCGACATCCTCGGACCGGTCACCATCGAACAACTGCCGGTCCCCTACACGGCGGTGGCGACCGACATTCTGGCGGGCAAATCGGTCTGGTTTCAGCGCGGCCCGCTCGACGAAGCCATTCGCGCTTCCATCGCCATCCCGGGAATCATCGCCCCCCATGAGGTCTACGGCCGTTTGCTCGCCGACGGCGGCATCCTGGATCCGCTGCCCATGGCACCGATCGCCGGAGTCAACGCCGACCTGACCATCGCGGTGAGCCTCAACGGCAGCGAAAGCGGCCCCAGCCGAGAAAGCGAGCCCGGTGTCACCACCGAGTGGTTGAACCGCATGGTGCGCACCACCTCCTCGATATTCGACGCCACGGCCGCCCGGTCGCTGCTGGACCGGCCGACGCGGGCGGTGCTGAACCGCTTCGGCGCCGGGTCCCCGGACCAGGACTCCTGGCCGGAAGACGCCCAGATCGAGGCCCCCGTGCCGGAGCGCGATGACGGCGGCTACACACCCGGACTGCCCAAAATGGGCAGTTTTGAGGTGATGAACCGGACCATCGACATCGCCCAGTCCGCACTGGCGCGCCATACGCTGGCGGCCTACCCCGCCGATCTGTTGATCGAGGTGCCGCGCTCGACCTGCCGCAGCCTGGAATTTCATCGGGCAAGCGAGGTGATCGCGGTGGGCCGGGCGCTGGCTAACCGCGCCCTGGACGCACTCGAGTCCGCGGACCAACCCGCGACGCCGGCCATCGAGGGCTGATCACAGCCCCAGAAACGCCGCGACGGCGGACGCCTCGCGCCGGCCCTGCGCCCGCCCGGCCAGCGCCGAAGCCTTGCGGCAACACGGATCCAGCGGATTGGCCCCGAAGGCGGCCAGCGAGTCGTCGTCAGCAAAGACGCCCAGCGACGTCCCGGCGAATTCCGCCACCTCCGCGGCGGACCCGCCGCCGAACGGCGACGGCGCGTCGGCCCCCGTGGGCACCAACACCACCGCCACACCGCAATCGTCGGCCACACCGAGGTTGACCAGACTGGCCACCCCGCCATCCATGTAGCGCCGGCCCGCAATGGTCACCGGCGGCCACGCCCCCGGGACCGCGCAACTGGCCGCCACCGCATCGACGAGTTCGACCCCGGAGTCACGATCGAATGCCACCAGCTCGCCGGTGGACACATCGATCGCGGTGACCCGCAGCGCGCGGTCCGGCCAATCGTGGCAGGGCAGGCGCGCAGCGATCACCTCGCGGCGAACGGACTCGGACACGGTTTCGGTGGCCAGCGCCACCGCCCCGATTCGCTGCAGTCGCAGCCGTATCTTGTCGACGCCGGGGATTCGCGGCTCGCGCAGGGCGTCCAGGAAAAGTTCAGTGATGACGTCGATGTCGACGCCCGGATCAAGCTCGGCCGACTGCTCGGCGATCTCCCGGTCGAACAGCGCATCGAGGCTGGTGCCGCTGCTGATCTGCGCGGCCACCGCCGAACCGGCCGAGGTACCCACCAGCACGTCCGAATCCAACAGCAACCGTGCCGCCGCCGGCGACTCGTCGGCGATGCCGAGCAGAACACCTGTCTCCCAGGCGATTCCCGCCAGTCCTCCGCCAGCCAATACCAGTGCGCGTTTGGGTGCCACGCCCAGTCAGTCTGCCAGCCCAGTCAGGCCGGCGGGTGCAGCGCCTCTTGGACCTCCGGACCCAAGTCGGCGAGCCGCAGCCGATGCCGGGGTGGGTCGGGCAGCGCCAGGCTTCGGGTGATCCGCAGGTCGACGTCGACGTGTACCAACTCCCCCGGGTCCAGCAGGCGCCAGCGCGGGTCGTCGTCCATCGGCTGGCTGGCGAACACCACCGACGGCCGGGTGCGCAGGTGCTCGGAACGCGCGCGAATCCGCTTGGTGCGCAAGTGGAACTCGCGCCTGGAGGCCGGCGCACCATTACGCCGGTCCAGGATGTAGAGGTTGTGCGACTCCGGGTAACGCAGCGCCCACATCCCGGTGGCGGTGCTGAGCAAGACATTGACCGCATAGATCGGCACGTTGGCGGCCAGCCACCCCATCGCGTCGAGCAGACCGGCGGACACGCCGCCGTCATGGGTGCGGATCGCGGCCGTGATCAGCGCGAAAACCCGCTCGGAGTCGGTCTGCCCCTGCACCAGACCGGCGGTGCCCACCTCCCGCAACCGGGTGTCGAGCAATTCGAGATCCCCCAGCGTCCCGTTGTGCGTGAAGATCCGGCCGTCCTGCAGAAACGGGTGGGTGTTGACCACCGAGTGCGATCCGGCGGTGGCGTAGCGCACGTGAGCGATGAAGGTCGTGCCCGTCATCTCGTGCGCCTCGGCGGCAAAGTCGGCGTCCTGCCACGCCGCTATCGGCTGCTTGTGCAGTTCGGGCCGGCCCCGGTCGTCGAACACGCCCAGACCCGTCCCGTCGGGGTTTCGCTTGCTTTGGGCGGCAAGGCTATCCGGGGCGTTGAGCAACCAAAACGTGGCGGTGACGCAGTCCCGTCCCGCGTGCAGGCCAAAGAGTCGGCACATGACGTCGACGGTAGCTGGAGCTAGACGCGTGCTCAGCGCGTCAGCAGCGCGGACAGGTTACGTAGCGCCCGACGGGCGTAGCCCTTCCACAACATCCCGAACACCGGTAGCGCCGGCGCGGCCAACGCAGACTTCGGATGAATGGTCCAGCGCCAGGTGATCTCGGTACCGCCGTCCGCCGGAGTGAAGATCCATGCACCCACCACCTGGCCGACAAGCAACGCCATCGGGCCTTTGATGTCGGAGAGCCGGTAGCCGAATGATCGGGGCGAGTCGAGGCTGGTCAACTCCTCGTGCACACTGCCGCCGCCGACCATGAAAAGTTTGCGAGTCTGGCCCGCGGCGTCCCAATCACCGGTTTGGTCGCGGACCTCTTTGATCGGTGGGATGGGCCCATACCAGTGGTTGAAGACTTCCGGCAGCGGCGCCGGCAGCGTGCCGCGGAACGCTTGGTCGCCGGGGACCGGGATGACCAGCGATTGCTCGACGACGATAGGTGTTGCCATTGGTAGTCGGGGTCACCGGCCCGATTGGCCGGCTTGCCCCTGCCCCCCTTCGCTGCGTCGGGTCGGCCGTGACGTGATCGATGAACTTCCGGCTCTACGCAGGGCGGCGCTGCACCGCCGATCCCGCGGCGCCGCTGTCCCTGCCCGGCTACAGCGCGCTGCTGGCGCCGGAGCCGCCGGCCTTGCCTTCGGCCCCGTGCTCACCTGGGCTGCCGCCGGAGGCGCTGGGGGCGCCGCCGCCACCGCCCTGGCCGCCGCCGCCACCCCCGTTGGATCCGCCGTCCCCGGCGCCTTCCCCACCGTTGCCGCCGTCACCACCGGTGCCACCGTCGCCACCGTCGCCGCCGCCGTCGCCGCCGGTGCCACCGACACCGCCAGTTCCCCCGGTGCTGCCGTTGCCGCCGTTGCCGCCGCCGGTGCCGAAGAAGCCGCCTTCACCGCCGTGCCCACCGTCACCACCGGCACCGCCCTGGCCGCCGGTGCCGGCGCTGCCGCCGTGCCCACCGCCGCCGCCGATGCCGCCCGGGCCAGACGCGCCACCGGCCCCGCCCGTACCGGCTGCGCCGCCGGCTCCGCCGACACCGCCGCTACCCCCGGCACTCCCGCCTTCGCCGCCACCGCCGCCTTCGCCGCCGATGCCGCCCTTGCCGCCGCCACCCGCCGCACCACCATCGCCAACATTGCCGCCGGCCCCGCCCGTGCCGGCGGCACCACCAGCTCCCCCGGTACCGCCGACCCCGCCGCCGTCACCACCGACTCCGCCGACACCGCCCTTGCCGCCGGTGCCGCCTTGGGCGCCGACACCCCCGGTGCCGGAATCTCCATCGTCAGCACCGGCACCGCCCGTTCCGCCGCCACCACCGGCCCCGCCGGTGCCACCGGCACCCCCGCCGACACCGAGGAAGCCATCGCCACCGTTGCCGCCGGCGCCGCCGTCGCCGCCGGTGCCACCCTGCTGGGCCGCGATGGCCGGTTCAGTGGGGCTGCCCACCTTGCCGATACTGCCGACGTTGCCGTCACCACCGGCGCCGCCTTGTCCGCCCGCACCACCAAGTCCGTTGCCGCCCGCCGCGCCGCCGTCGGTTCCGGCGCCAGCAGCACCCGCGTGTCCGCCGGTGCCCCCGGCCCCGCCGTCGGCACCGTCGCCGCCGGTGCCGGTGTTCTGCCCGCCCGCCCCGCCCACTCCGCCGACACCGCCAGTGCCACCGTTGCCGCCTTGGCCGCCGCCCACACCGCCGATACCAGCACCGCCGGCGCCGCCCTGGCCGCCGCCGCCATCGCCACCCTTGCCACCGTCGGTGGGGGTAGCCGAGTCGGTGCCAGCTACGCCCGCTCCAGCGGAGCCACCTACCCCGCCGGCGCCGCCGCCGCCGCCGATACCGCCGGTACCTCCGTCGCCTCCGACATAGCCGACGCCGCTGCCCGTCGAATCGACGTCCCCGACCCCACCGCTACCCCCGACGCCACCGCCACCACCGGCCCCCGCGTGACCGGCCGTGCCCAGCAAACCGGCCGCACCACCAGCCCCCGAAGCGCCCCCGTCACCACCCAGACCGCCGTCCCCACCAGCGCTATTCCCACCCGCGCCGCCGACACCACCGGCCCCGCCGGTGCCGCCATCCCCACCGGCTCCGCCCGCGCCGAGCAGGAAGTGATGAGCTCCACCGGCACCGCCGACCCCACCAACACCGCCGGTGAAACCCATCTCACCGGCGGCGCCGGTGTCACCGGTGCCGCCGCCCCCGCCGGCGCCACCCCTTCCACCGACCCCACCGAACAAGGAGTTGTTGGCCCCGCCGACACCGCCGGCTCCGCCAGCGCCACCGTCCGTACCGAAGCCCACGCCGGTGCCACCCTCGCCGCCCGCACCACCGGCCCCGGGCCCAAACCACCAGCCCGTTGAGCTGCCACCGTTGCCGCCGATCCCCCCAGTGCCCCCACCGGCACCACCGACACCACCGGCGCCGCCCACCCCGCCCGCACCGAACAACCACCCGCCGCTACCGCCGGCCCCGCCGTTGCCGCCCACGCCACCGGCCGCCCCCGCACCACCGGCTGCACCGGCACCACCGCTACCGAACAGCCCAGCCGAACCCCCGGCCCCGCCCGTACCGCCGACCGCACCCGACCCACCATTGCCGCCGTTGCCGATCAGGATCCCCCCGTCCCCGCCGGCCGCCCCGGTCCCCGCCGCACCGTTGGCGCCGTTGCCGATCAGTGCCCGCCCGAACAACGCCATGGTGGGCGCGTTGATCAGACCCAGCAGATCTGTTTCCAAGGACTGCAACGATGACGCACCGGCGGCCTCGGCGGCGCCGTAGGCGCCCGCTCCCGCACGCAATGCCTGGACAAACCGCTCGTGAAATTCCGCCGCCTGCACGCCGAACGCCTGGTAGTCGCGGCCGTAAGCACCGAAAACCCGCGCGATGGCCAGCGACACCTCATCTCCCGCTGCCGCCATCAGATCGGTTGTCGAAGCCGCCGCCGTGTTGGCCGACCCGACCAGCGCCCCGATGTCGTTCAACTCCCCGGCGGCCACCGCCATCAGCTCGTGCGCGGCGAATACGTACGACATCGGTGAACCTCCAAACGGCCCATGCCTGCGACATGGGTCCTGTGGTGCGGCAGGTGCCGTACGGGCGATGCTCTGCAACGACGGTAATTGCAATCACAAAACGCCTGAACGCGACGTTTTAAAATCGCGTCTTTTCCCGCCAACTACACCGGAATTCAAAGGCAGTGTCAAGCCTCCCGGAATTCATTTTCGGATTAATTAGGAATTCAGTTTTCGGTGAATTGTTCACCCCGGTAGGTCGCTGCAGCGCAAGGCACACCCCATCACCATCACGTTGCGAAACCAGCCCGCTAAGCCGCCACCGTAGCGTTGTCATATTTGTAGCGCGACAACGGGATTCACCCGAGCAGCAGCATCGTTGCACCTCGGCGGCAGCACCTCGCCCCGGCCCACAAAGCGGCAAAGTCGCATTGTCATCTTTGGACCCGAATTCCAGCCTACGCCAACCGGGGCGTCCATTCCTTCTGCCGCCACTTTGCAGGCATCATTTCCACTTTCAGAGCCGGATTATTGCCATTTCCAACCCGCGACTGGTCGCCATTCCCAAAAGACGGTGTCGCTCAGTCGCCAGGGCTCCGGCGTTGTTGATTAGCAGGCTTGTGAGCTGGGGAATTGTGGATTGAGGAGGTCTAGGCGGCGGTTGGCGGTCAAAGCGGTGATCCGGCAGGCTTCGGCGATGTTGTCGGCGCCGTTGAGGCGGTGCAGATTGATCGCGGTGTTGCGTAGCGTTGCTAGGACCTGTGCGCCGTTTCCGGTATGTGCCCTTTGACGGTCTTCGTCGAAGGTGACGTCGCGTATCCAGTGCAGGCTGTTCTCGATTCCCCAGTGTTGACGCATCCAGGTCATGATCGCGGTAGGGCGGGCGTGCTCGAACGGCAGGCTGCAGATGGCATAGACCACCTCCACGCTGCGCTGGTCGGTGGCGGTGATCAAGCGTTCACGAGTGATCCGGATGATTTGTTTTGCGTAGGGGAAGCCGATTCCTCGTGCAGCGGTGATGATTTGCAGGGTGCGGGTCTCGACACGGCCGTGGCCGCGGGAGTCGTCGGTAGCGGCTGCGGGCACCTCGGCCCAGGGCAGCGCGGTGATACGCGCAAGTATTTTGGCTTGGTTGGACTTGACGATCATCAGGTAGTGCGACTTCAAGGTGGCGCAGATCAACTTCGCGGTGACGACCTGGGTATGCATCGCATCCACGGTGACCAGCCACCGCAAGCTACCCGGCAGCAGCGTGAGCAGGGCACGTACGCAGGGAATTTCATTGCTTTTCTCGGCGACAGCGAGTTGACCGAGCACCAATCGGGCACGGTGGGCGAACACCGACACGAGATGCGTGGCTGTCGCTTTGGCGCGTAAAGGCACCACGCAGCATCTTGCCGTCCAACGCGATCGGCACCAATCCACTGGGGTCGCTGCTGGCCACGTGTGCAGTGAAGTAACTGCCCATCCTGGCGTTGAGGTCGGCGGGGTCTAGCCGAGACAAAACAGCGCGGAAGGTCTTCTCACTGGGCCGCCGGAACCGGACCCCTAATTGGGCCAACACATCATCGGGAGCGGTGGCCGCCCATGTGGCAAAACCAGCATAGCCGCGCATCCCCGCGGCAGTGGCCAGAACCGCGATCGCCAACAAAGCCATCAGCGAATACCTCCGACCGCGTGGGTCCCTCGGGTCTGGCACCGAGGCCAACACATCGAGAAACTCCGATCCGATGAGCTCGCTGCGCTCACCAGGACTCCAGCGGTCGAACACCTCTGGAACCGACGACACAGGCAATACTGAAACGGTAGGCACGGGCAACTCCAGACCAACGACGAACAGTAACCAACTCGATCGTTCTCCAGATAGCCCGTGCCTACACTCCGGCCCCAATAGCGCGGCACCAAAGATCATCAACCCAGCTCACAAGCCTGCTAATCAACAACGCCGGAGCCCTGGCTCAGTCGCGTCCTACGCAGCGAAATCCAATGTGGCTCATGCCCGTATCGATCGGCTGTGGGCGGCGAGCGGCCGGCCGGTAGCGACGGCAATAGCTGTCGGCACACAGGAACGAGCCGCCCTTGACGACCTTGCGCGGCACCCGGAACTGGGGTTGTTGGGGGTCATAGCTATCGGCCTCGGCGGCGGGCCGGGCCGAGGGGGTGTCGGTGTACCAGTCCACGGTCCATTCCCAGACGTTGCCGGCCATATCGAATAGGCCATAGCCGTTGGGCTCGAAACTGCCCACCGGGCTGGTGCGCCCGTAGCCGGGTTCGGGTCGCCACGGGAAGTCGCCATGCCAGAAGTTCGCCAACCGCTGCCCCGGCCGCTCCGATTCTTCACCCCAGGTATAGGCCGCACCGGTCAGCCCGCCGCGGGCGGCGACTTCCCATTCGGCCTCGCTGGGCAGCGCCAGCCCCGCCCATCCGGCGTAGGCGTGCGCGTCCTCGTAGGCGACGTGCACCACCGGATGATCGGCCCGTTTGGCGATCGACGAATGCGGGCCCGCGGGATGGCGCCAAGAGGCGCCGGGAGTCCACGTCCACCACAAGCTGAGGTGGCGCAGGTCGACGGGGCCAGCGGTGCGGGTGAACACCATGGAGCCCGGTTGCAGGTTCTCCGGCGGCGCGCCCGGATAGTCCGCCGGGTCCAGCGGTCGCTCGGCGACGGTGAGATAACCTGTAGCGTCGACGAATTCGGCGAATTGAGTATTGGTCACCTGGTGCACTTGGATCCGGAAGGCGTTGACGTCGACCTGTCGCGGCGGGCTCTCCTCGGGGTAGTGCGCCTCGGACCCCAGCACAGCGGTCTGGGCGGCGATCCGGATCAGATCGTCAGTCACCGAAGACGGTCGCCCAGTCATTTTTGATGCTGGACACCACCCAGCCCGACGCGGCGGCCTGGTCGAGTGCCCGTTCGGCCCCTGCGGTGTAATCGAATTCGCGCTCCGCGTCATCGTGGCGAACCAGCAGCCGCAGCGCGGATCCGCCAGGTGTGTCGGCAAATTCGAGCATTTCGATATCCCCGTTGGAGTTGCCGGCAGCGAAAATCGGACGGCGCCCGATTCGGCTCCATAACCGCACCGGTTTCATCGGACCGTCGTCGAGGAATTCCGGCTGCGCGGTGGTGAACAGGCTGCCGTCGCGATAGATCAGCCCCACCGAGCTGCCCACCACCCGCTCCGGCGGAATGTCGTAGAGCGCACCGGTGATCGGGCGCATGAAGTCCCGGCAACCTCCGGAGACGATGTAGTTGGTGAATCCGTTGCCGGCCAGGTACTGCAGTAACTCCACCATCGGCAGGTACCCGCATTCCCGATAGGGACGGCCCAGAGTCGGGTGTGTCGCCTCGGCGAAGAATGCCCGCACCCGGCTGGCGTGTTCCTCGACAGTAATCGCCTCATGCGCGGAAAGTATTGCCCCAACAAGAAGTTTCAGGTCGGTGTCATCACCTTGGTAATGCTTGGTGACGGCGTCACCGATCCAGCGCAGGTCATCCTCGTACACCGCCTTGTAGGGCTGGCGCTCCCGCAACGACGGGTCAGCCGCAACCTGCTCGGCGAACCGGCGGACCAGGAAGTCCAGCTGGATATACATCGGCTTCTCACACCACAGTGTCCCGTCGTTGTCGAACACCGCGATACGTGCCTCGGGCTCCACCTCAGCGACGGTCTGATCGACAAAATCGACGATCGCCGCCTTGGTGGGGCCGTCGTTCCAATGCTCGAGCATCTAGTCCTTTACGATCGCCTGCAGCTTCTCCACGGCCTGATCGATCGTGAAGCTGGCCGGTGGATGCCGCGGCGGAAACTCCTTGAATGTCTCGAGGAACTGCGTGCATATCGCGGTGCCGTAGAAGGCGATGAAATCGTGGTCGAGGAACCAGTCGTAATAGGTGTTGGATGTAATGTCAGCCCGCTCAAAAGGATCGGTGCGAAGATTGAAGATCTTGGGCACCCGCAGCGGAACGAATGGTTCGGCCCAGACCTGCAGCGTCCCCTGGCAGCGCTGTTCTTGGAAGACGATCTTCCAGTTGTGGAAACGGATACCCAGCACATCGCAGTCTTCGGAGAAGAAGTAGATGAACCCCTGGCGCGGACTCTCTTCGACCTCACCGGTCAGATACGGCAGCAGGTTGAAGGCATCGAGGTGGACCTTGAACTCCTTGTCGTCTCCCCTGACGCTGATCTTGTGGCCCTTCTTCAACTTTTCGATGATGTCGGGCTCGCCGGCGGCCGCCAAGAAGGTGGGCAACCAGTCGTGTTGCTGGATGATCTCGTTGGAGACCACGCCCGCGGAGATCTTGCCCGGCCAGCGAATCATCTCCGGAATGCGGAATGCGCCTTCCCAGTTGGTGTTCTTCTCACTGCGGAAGGGGGTTGTTGCGCCGTCGGGCCAGGTGTTGGCGTGTGGGCCGTTGTCGGTGCTGTAGATGACGATGGTGTCCTGCGCGATGCCCAGTTCGTCCAGCGCATCAAGGAGCTGACCGACGTTTCGGTCGTGGTCGATCATGGTGTCGTGGTAGGGCGACTGCCACACCCCGGCCTGGCCCACGCTTTCCGGCTTGGTGTGAGTGCGCAGGTGCATGTGGGTCATGTTCATCCACACAAAGAACGGCGTGTCCGCCGCGGCCTGCCGTTTTGATGAAATTCACACAGGCCTCGGTGGTTTCGTCATCGATGGTCTCCATGCGCTGTTTGGTCAGCGGGCCGGTGTCCACGATGCGTTGCTTGCCCACCGGCCCGTATTTCGGGTCGTCGGGCTCGTCGGAAACCTCCTCGGTGGCCCAGCACCGGAGAACGCCGCGCGGCCGGTTCAACTCGGCTAGCACCGGAAATCGATCGCTTTTGGGATAGTCCGGCAGCTCTGGCTCTTCCTCGGCATTGAGGTGGTAGAGGTTTCCGAAGAATTCGTCGAACCCGTGCACGGTCGGCAGGTGCTTGTTGCGGTCACCGAGGTGATTCTTGCCGAACTGCCCGGTGGCATAGCCAAGTGGTTTGAGCAGGTCGGCGATGGTCGGGTCCTGGCCCGACCAGCCGATGTCGGAGCCCGGCATTCCGACCTTGCTCATGCCGGTGCGGTACACGCTCTGCCCACTGATAAACGCCGCACGGCCTGCGGTGCAGCTCTGCTCCCCGTAGGCGTCGGTGAACCGCATGCCTTCGTTGGCGATCCGATCGATGTGCGGCGTGCGATATCCCATCAAACCGTCGCTGTAGCAGCTGAGATTGGTGATGCCGATGTCGTCGCCCCAAATGACAAGGATGTTGGGTTTTCCGTTGGACATGAATCGCAGCCTACGTAAATCCGTGGCGCAATGGCACCCCTCGCGGGCGTGTCGACACGGGTCGGCTCACCCGTCGTGCCCGAGGCCGACGAGCGCCCCCCGCGGCGACAGATCAGCCAGACAGCTCGGGTGCGGCCCGGCCGGTGATCAGCGGCAAGTCGAAGAAGCTTTGGATGCCCGCCGGTGCCGCGCAGGTCGCCGGGACGGCGTTGACGCAGTGCGCCGCCGTGGCGACGATTCCCGGGTTGCTCTGCAAACCCGCGGCCACACTGTCGGGCTGCCATCCCTTGATGGTGACAAAGGCGTCGGGATGTCCGCGCACCTCGATCTCGTAGCGCTCCCCGGCGGGGCCGAAAGACCATGGAGCGTCTAGGTTTTCCTCATCCATCAGCCAGTTCACGGTGATCTCGACGACCGCCGTGTCGCCAACCACGGCCTCCCAGTGGAAGCGGCGCCCCGCCACCTGGCCCGGCTCGATCACTCCGATCGGCGATTCGATCGGCGCGGTTGCCACCGCCACCTCTTGCGAGGTGCGGATCTGCGGGTCGGCGGCAAAGCCGAGGCGGTCCACGCAGAGCCGGACCGACTGCATGAAGCCGCCGTCGAGCAGCTTTTGCATCGGCCCGGTCAGCGCACTGTCCGGGGTGCCCCCGAAACCCATCACATAGCGCAGCACGTCCGGCGCACCGTAGGTGCGTAAGTCGGAAAACTCCTCGGAGCGAACGAAAGTCACGCCGGTGGACATCACCGACAGCAACAGCGGGAACAGTTCGGTGGCCGCGCCCGGGCCGATGCCGGCACCGTGCAGCGTGGCGTTGCCGGACTGCGCAGCGACTTCGAGTGGGGCAGCTTCCTTTTCGGTCGGGTAGAACCAGCCCAGCGGCGTGACCACGTTCTTGCCCGAATGCAGCAGAGCCGCAACCTCATCGACGCTGGGCATCAGCGGCGCATAGATCACCGCGTCGGCGTCGAGTGCGAGAATCTCGTCGACGCTGTTGGTCGTGATCACGCCCAACGGCGGCGTCCCGATGATCTCACCGACGTCGACGCCGCTCTTGGCCTCCGAGTACACCCAGCAGCCGACGAGTTCGAGTTCGGGATGCTCGAGAACACCTTTGATTGCGGCAACACCGACCGACCCGGTTGCCCACTGCACGACTCGCAGGCCCATGACCCCACCTTCCTCGCGCTTCGTTGCGCTGGCTCGCTGCCTCTGGCGAGCAGACACAGAATCGCACGATTGGCGCCGAGGCTATGCGAGTCTGTGTCTGCTCGCGCTCAGTTGTGCACCTCGGTGACCTGGTAGACGCCCTCCGCATAACCGGCCCTGATGGTCTTCTTGTCGTACTTACCCACACTGGTGCGCGGAACCTGATCGGCAAATGCCCACCGTTCGGGCAGCCACCATCGAACAACCCGGTCCGCAAGGAACTTTCGCAACTCCGCGGCGCTGACCGTGGCCCCCTCGCGGCGAACCACGACGGCCAGCGGCCGCTCCTGCCAGCGCTCGTCGGGGACGCCCACCACCGCGGCCTCGACCACATCGGGATGAGCGATCAGACAGTTCTCCAACTCCACCGAGGAGATCCATTCCCCGCCGGACTTGATGACATCCTTGGCCCGGTCGGTCAACGTGATGAAGCCCAGCTCATCGATGCGCCCGACATCGCCGGTGCGCAGCCAGCCGGAATCGAACTTGGACTGGTCATAGCCCAGGTAGTAGGCGCCGGTGATCCACGGGCCGCGGACCTCTACCTCACCCACGGCCTGGCCGTCGTTGGGCAGCGCCTCGCCGTTGTCGTCGACGATCCTGGTTTCCACGCCGCACACCGGCTGGCCCTGCGTGGACCGGATCGCCCAGTGCCGGTCCGGCGGGGTTCCCGGCGGCGGCCAGGCCATGGTGGCCAACGGCGACGTTTCCGTCATCCCCCACAACTGCCGGATTTGGACGCCGTACTTTTCTTGGAACGTCCGCATCAGCGATTCCGGAACCGCCGAGCCACCGCAGGCCACCAGCCCCAACGAGGACACGTCGTGGCCGGGATTTTTCTCCAGGTAGTGCATGACGTCGTTCCAGATGGTCGGCACCGCGCCGGCCCGGGTGGGGCGCAGGTTCTCCACCATGTGGACCAGCGACCTGGCGTCGAGATGGCGGTCGGGTAGCACCAGATCCGCGCCGGCCATCAGTGCGGCGTAGGGCAGCCCCCAGGCGTTGGCATGAAACATCGGCACGATCGGCAGCACCCGATCGCTGGATCCCACGCCGATACCGTTTGCGGTACAGGTCGCCATCGAGTGCAAAAAGCTTGAACGATGGCTGTATACAACACCTTTCGGGTGTCCGGTGGTACCGCTGGTGTAACACATGGCGGCGGCGGAGTTCTCGTCGATGTGCGGCCAATCGAACTCGGTCGATTGGCCGTCGAGCAGCTCGTCGTAGCGCAGCACGGTCTTGCCCGACTCTTCCAGCGCCGCGGTGTCCCCCTCCCCGACCGCGATCACCGTGTGCACGGTGTCGAGGTTGGGCAGCACTGGAGCCAGCAGGTTGGTCAAGGACAGGTCGACCAGGACCACCTGGTCTTCGGCCTCGTTGGCGACGTAGGCGATCTGCTCGGCGAACAGTCGGATATTGAGGGTGTGCAGTACCGCCCCCATCGACGGCACCGCCAGGTAGGTCACCAGGTGTTCGGCGTTGTTCCACATGAACGTGGCCACCCGCTGGTCACCGGAAATGCCCAGTCCGCGCAGCGCGTTTGCCAGTTGGGCGGCACGCTGTCCGACTTCGCGATAGGTGGTCTGACGGTAGGCGTCACCGGTCGCGGTGATCACCTGCCGCGACCCGTGAACGCCACAGCCGTGGCGCATGATCGCGGTGATCGTCAGAGGAAAATCCTGCATCGTGCTGTACATCGATGTACCGCCTTACGGGTCCCGGCGCAGCACCGCCTCGTGTCGGCCTCCGGCGAATGCTATCGCCGAGCACCACCATAAGAAACGGGCTCCCCCGCAGAACCGCGTCCAGTAGGGGGCGCTAGGCCAGCGCCGCCTCGAACTGCAGCAGCTCAGGCATGACCCAATCGGCCGACAGACCCTGGCACAGGGCGTTGTCGATGGCTGACACGCCCAGATCAACCAACGTCATGGTGACCGTTCCGGAATAGTCAGCGACGTACAGGCGGTCGCCGCCCGGGCTTTCGATCGCGGCGGACGGCTGGTTGACCCGGACGGTGCCGATGACATCCTGCGAGCGCGCGCTGAGCACGGTGACACGGTCCTCGCTCACCAGGTAGGCACGCTCGCCGTTGCCGCCGATGGAAAGCCGGGTGATCAGACCGCCGATCTCCTCGATCTTGCGGGTGCCGGTGATCTTGCGGGTGCGGGTGTCGACAACGTCGATCACCGCGCCGAAGTCGGCGCCGCAACTGGCGACGTAGGCGGTGGTGCCGTCGGGGCTGATCGCGACATCACGAACCGAAGAGCCGATCTCAATCGTGTCGATGATGCGCAGATCGCGCGGGAACTGCTGCACGACAGATCCGGCCACGCCCTGGCCATTCCTGCCCCGCGAGCGTGCGCGTCCGCCCCGGACCGGATTGAGTTCGGACTCCGCATGCGTTGCCACGACGATGAGCTGACCGCCGGACGGTCCGTTGGCGCCGACGTAAACGCGGTTGCCGTCGGCGCTGACGCGGACACATTCGGTGGTGAGGCCAGGCTTGGGAGCGATGTCGACCACATCGACGCGGCCCGTTGCGGTGTCAAGAACAGCGATGTCGGCACCGCGAGCGCCGTTACGGCTGGCGTAGACGTACTTTCCATCCGAGCTGGCCGCCAGGTCACTGACGCTGAGCGCCAGCGGGTGGGTGGAGACGACGGCGTTGGTAGCGACATCGATGACGGCAATGGCGTCATACGCCGTCGAAACGGTGCTCACGTAGGCGCGGTTGGCGGCTGGGCCGCCCGCGGTGACCGCGAAAGCCTCATCGAGGCCGGTGATGGTCTCCACCACCCGGCAGGTGTCGGTGTCGATCACCGACACGCTGTTGTCGCCGTAGTTGGTCACCATCAGGCGACTGCCGTCGGGACTGATGCCGATGTCACCGATGGGCCCGTTGGCCACCGCAATCTCGACGGAGGTCGGGAAATCGGGTGCGGTACCCAACTCGAAGACCTGGACATCCCCGCCATCGCGATCATTCCAGCCGGTCTGCTGGCCGTTCACGTCGCTCACGTTGGCACCGCCTTTGCTGTTTTGAAAACTCCATGCGGGCGCCGCATATCGCGACAACCCTGTGCGATCCTCGCCGCCCGATCCAAACCGGATTTCAGCACCAAAAAGGCGCTGATCGACTGCTTTCGCCCGAGTCTAGCTCCTTAATTCTGGGTAAATAGATTTCAATTTTATTGCTGTTACCTATGTCACTCGGCCGCCTCAGCCGGCGCTCAGAATGCAATTCTGAATCATTTCCACAGGGAATTCGCAGCAAATGTCCAAGGATGGCTTGATCTGCCCTTTTGGCACGTGTCGCCAACAGTCCAAATGCCCTGGTCGCGGACGTCAAATAAGAATCTCTTATATTCCAACACCGGGAGAAGCAAATCTCACACCGTGCTTATGCTCAAACCTAGCCAAAGTGCGTACGGGGCCGGGATAGGTTGACACCGTCGACGCTAATGTCAAGTTTTTCGTTGTAAAACGCCACCAACCCGGCGATTGCGGCGACGGCGGGCAACGGGTAGTGGTAGGTCCACGCCAGGTCCGGATGCACGCTGTCGCCCACCCGCACCGACCAATAGCCGGTGGTCGTCCCCTTGTAGGGGCACAACGTCTGGGTCGCGCTCGGTTCCAGATGCTCGAAGGCGACGTCGGTTGGATCGATGTAGTACCTGGTGGGCAGTCCGGTCTCGAACAGCAGCACGGGAGCACCGGTATCGGCAAGCACGACACCGTCGAGTTCGACCCGGACATGTCGTTGCGAGCGCAGCGCGTCGACGCGCGAGTAGGGATTGCGCGGATGGCCATAGATCTGTTCGTCTTCCTCGAACCACCGCAGCACGTCCCAGTCGAACCGCACGGTGCCCGCTACCGGACTCGCACCGTCGGCGTCGAACACCCGCGCGGCCGACGGATGGGTCTGCGTCGCCCCGGAGCCGACGACGGAGTACAGATGCGAGGCACCCAACTGGACCCGCTGCGCATGGTTCTCGTCCCTGAGGAACTCCGCTCGGACGTCGGCCAATGGCACGTAGTACGCGGGGTAGTACGGCACTTCCCACACGTAGCGAGCCTGTGTGGTGTCGAAGACCAGTTCGTGCCCCAGATAGCCGCGCACCCGGCGCGGCGCTGGCTCGATCCGTCCGCGGGCGGCCGCCATCTGGGGATAGTCGCGGTCTCCCATGTCGCTTGTCATGAGTTGTCCTTGATCATCGCAACGCTCCTTGCCTGCGGAGGACTCGACGCATCCGACCCATTCAACCTACGACGCCATAACCCCCGCGAACCCCCACAAACCCCAATGTGGGCTCCGCTCCGATCGATTACTGTGCTACTCGTGGCGTTTCGCAGGTACAGCCCGCGGCGCGGGCGACGGTTGCGACTCGATGAGGCGCTGCTGGATCGCGTCCTGCTGACCCGGGTGGGCTACGTCGTCATGCTCCGCGTTGCCCCACCCATCGACAAGGCGCTGATCCCACGGACCGGCGGCCGGCTGAGCTTCGGGGGCTTGAACAAAGTAGGCCTGCTCACCTCGACGGGCGCCAAGTCCGGCCAGCCCCGGGTGCATCCCCTGGCGTTGATCGAGGACTCCGACGGACTGTTGGCCATCGGGTCCAACTACGGGCGTCCCAACCATCCCGCGTGGAGTGCCAACTTGCTGGCACACCCCGAGTGCACGGTGCAGTTCAAAGGGCCGCCCGGGCCGTACCGGGCCGAACTGCTCACCGGCGATGCGCGCGCGGCAGCGTGGGCCAGCGCCACGGACTTCTACGCCGGCTACGAGGGTTATCGCAGCAGCTGCGCGCCCCGCGAGATCCGGGTTTTTCGCCTTCGCCCGGTGGCGGGCTGAGCGCTCCGGTCCACCGCGCTCAACCGACCCTGATGAAGACCGTCACCGATTCGGTTTTCGCCGGCAGCTGGGTCGTGTCGACGATGAGAATCTCGCCATTGTCTTGGGAGCCGTTGGGCAACATCTTGGGCTCGAGCCGCATGGGCGGCGTGTCCGAGGCAAACCCGGCCAGCCCGAAATCGCTGTCATTTGCCATGATCAGCGTCTTGCCGCCGTCCGGGGTGATCAGGCCTTCGATCTTGTCGTGCCCGAAGAAGTCACCGTTGGGACTCAGCGTGCGCACCAGGGCTCCGAGATCGAGTTTGAGGGTCTTGGACGCCACCGTGATGCCGGCGGCCTTGAGCTTGGCGACGGCGTCGGCGTCGGTGCTGACGCCCACCGCGGTTTCGATCGGAACACCGTCGATGAGCAAGCCGCCGGCGTCCGCCTGATACACCGCACCGGGCACCGTCGAGCGGGGTCCGACGTCGGTGGCGTCGGCGGTATCCACCAGGTAGATCTTCTTGTTTCCCTTGGGCGCCGGCTCGTTGTCGCGCTCGTCGACCAGGAACGTGGTGGCGCTCAGCGCGGTGATATCGGAGACAGCGACCTTCGTCTGCTGGGGATTTTCCAGCGGATACAGGTATTCGTGGACGTTTCTGCGGTCAATGAGGTTGACGGTCACGATGCGCACGATCGGGACCGACTTGGCCGGGCCGGCCAGCTCGGGCGTCTGGATGGCCGACTGTATGATCCCCACCAGCGTGGAGCCGTCCGGGGTGATGGTTAGACCCTCGATGCCGCGGTTGGGGCTGCGCAGTGACAGCTCCCGGGGCAGCATCCCGTCAAACGGTGAAAAGCGTTCCAGCTCTTTGCCGTTGTCGTCGAAGTGGATGAGGTAGGGACCGTACTCGTCGAATACCCAGAAGCTGCCGTCGTACATGGCGACCAGACCCTCGGGGTCCACGCCGTAATCGGAAGGCGGCAGCGGCGTTGCTCGGAAGGCGGCAGCGGCGTTGCGTTGAGGTCTACCAGGGCCTCCCCGGTATTCGCCTGCGGGGACACCAGTCCGAGCATCGGACGTCCGGCCGGACCGTGCAGCGTGATGATTCGCTCCACCGTTGCCACGCCATCGGCGAGTTTGAGCTTGGCGATGTGCGGATGGAATTCGGGTACCGGGAGCACCTTTTCATTCGGGGTACGCCCGTCGACGTTGGGACCGCGGTCGGTGATGCCATAGATTTCATCAGCACTGCCCGGCACCGCGGCGATTCCCGATCCGTGTGCGCTGGCCTTGATCGCGACGCCGCCGACGGTGGCCAGCGGCAGTTGGTCCTCGGCGAAGAGCTTGACCGCGTGGCTGACCGTGACGGCGAGTTCATCGGTACCGGTGAAGCCCGGGTCGGGGGTGTAGATCATGGCACCGTTTTCGCCGTAGGCGATGCGGCCGTGCGCGGGTTTGCCGAACGCCACCGGTGTCACGCCGTGGGTGGCCGCCAACATCCGGCCCGGTGAGATCGCCAACGCTGTGCCGGTTGCGGTACTCAAGTCCATGTTGCCCGCGTACGCGGCGGTGGGATCTGAGGTGCTCGACGAGCAGGCTGTCAGCGCAATCGACAACCCAACCGTCGCTACCCATCGTCTCGCCATAAATGCCATACGCATGATTTAGCAGGAAAAGTTGTAGTGCGGGTGTACGGAAGCCGGCGCTAGCGCCGCTTGTCACGCACTTTATAGGTTGAGGGCCAGGATTTGCGCGCCTCGTCGCCGGTCAGGGGTGTCCCCATCCCGCCGACCTTCACGTTGTAGGCCTCCTTACCCGGACCGACTTCCCGGTTGGCGTGTTCTTGGGCAAGGTAGTACAGCTCGTCGATGGTCGCTTCGTCGTAAGCGACGAACGAGGTCTCCCGGACAACGTCGTCGATGCCGGCAAGCATCCGGGTGGGCAGCAACTGAGAAGCCAGCGCCGCCAAACCCAGCAGCGACACCGGAATGACCCATTAGCACATGAACGACACCGGGGTCTTGGTGTCAAGGATGGTGGCGTCACTTTCCACGACCGGCGGAACCAGTGATGAGAGCGTCATACCGGCGAACGCGGCAACCCAGATCCAGGTCAGGATCATCGTCATTCGCTTGAACAACTCGGTGTTGACCACGTCGGAGGGCAATTCGGCGGCCGCGTATTCGCGCACAAGCGGTTTGCCCATCAGCAATCCGAGAACAGCGACCAGGAAGATGCCGAAGTTACTCACCGCCACGATCCATCGCGCCAGAAACGCCTCGCTGAGTGCGAATGTCAGCACGGTCAGCACCGAAAATGTTGCGACAGAACCTATTTCGACGGTGCGACCGGGCCTTTGAGCGGAGCGCCCTACCGCCAGCACCGCCAGGGCAATCAACAGTGCGACCGCGACCGCCGTCTCGAAAGGGACATTGCCGACCAACACCCAGTAGACCAGCCACGGCGAAAACCCGAAGAGCATACCCACGATGGCCCAGTGTATGGCCGCACGAGCGCACCACCGCGGTGCGCCGCCGCGCGCGACACGGGGAAGTTACCGGCGGCTCAGACAAACACCGACACCGCGTCGGGCGGGGACGCGACAATCGCCGGCAGCACGAAGGTCCGGACATAGCGACGGACCGTCGCAGGGTCATCCGACCCCGGTATCACGTTCATCAGCAGCGAAAGCGCTACCCCGAGGACGTATCGCCCGACATCACCGGGCTCCAAGCCCACTCGCAACCGGTCCCGGAATAGGACGAACACCTGCTCGTAGAGGCCGGCCACCTTCCCACACAACACCGGGGAGTTGGCCAGCAAACTGGCGACGCCGTGCTCGGCTCCCATGGACAGCAACTCGAGCAGGGGATCACGACTGACCACCGTGGTCACAAAAACCAATGACTCGGTGATCAGGGCGGCAACGTCGTCCGTGGGCATCAGGTCATCAACCACTCGTGCGACATAGCGATCCATCACCTGAACCGCAACCGCGACCACCAACTCATCACGCCCACCGAAATGCCGATAGAGCACAGCGCGTGAGACGCCCGCCCGCTTGGCAACCTCCGCCATGGTGATATCCAGACCATTTTCGGCAAAGCAACGCTCGGCCGTTTGCACCAGCAGACGACGCGCCTGCTCCGGGGTATTGCCGCCCCCCGCGGGCCGGCCGCGTCGCCGCACGCCGGATTCTCCGGCTGGAATTTTAGTTGACATCGATTACAGTATGTCTATTATTTGGTAGATGGCTATCCCGTCCACAACGGCACGGTACGGGCAGATGCGGACCGGTGTTCGCGCACTGGGCCACGTGTTCGGCCTTCGGTTCAATCACGACCAGGTATTCGAAGCCGTGATCGCCTTCGGCTACCCGACCCTGCAGCGCGAGTTCGACAAACTCGCCCGACTCCCGCAGGGACGCCGGCTGCTCGAGACAAAGCCCGACCTGATGGCGCGACTCGGTGACGACGACTACCTGGCTACGTTGCCGCCGGGCTCACTCGGCGCCGCCTATCGCGATTTCCTGCGTCAACACCGCCTCGATGCGGGGGTATTCGATGCCCGCGACGTCATCGAGCCGGTCATCGAACGCAATGGCTGGGACCCCGACTTCGGCTACATGATCAAGCGGGGCACCGTCTTGCATGACATGTTCCACGTGCTGGGCGGCTACGGACCCGACCTGGGCGGCGAGATCGGCAACCTGGGCCTGCATCACGGCCAGCTTGGAAAGTGCCGAACCACAGCGATTTTCGGATTCATCGCGTGCGCGGCGGTACGCGGCGGCTCATGGCGGCGCAAACGCGAGTTCTGGCGCCAGGCGGTAGCACGCGGGCGGGCCGCGCAGAACCTGATGGCGGCCCCGTACGAAGAGCTCCTGGACCGACCGCTGGCCGAGGTCCGCGCGGCGCTGGGCATCGCGGCATCGGAGAGCGCACATCCGGCCGGCCACTTCTTCACCAGATGGCAGCTACCTACCGGCACCGCCTCCGCCCCCTTCGATCCCTGGGACTATCAGACCGCGGCGGTCGGCGCCGCGCGCCATTGATCGATTCGCAACCCCAACCGGTAAGCCTCCGCTAGCCGCACCGGGGTGCAAGCCCCTGCTCACCAGCATTTTTTGGACAACCCGGAGACGGCTGGGGCCAGCCAATGCCGCGGCCCCGCCCGCGCCGTTTCCGGGTCCCTTCCTGTCCGCTTGACAGCGGCCGCGCCAGACCTCACCATGTTGCGCATTACAAAACTTGTTCTGCATTACAGAACACAGTGCAAGTGGGTGGCGTTATGGGACCGAAGATCGTCATCGTGGGTGCCGGCATCGTTGGGGCTTCGCTCGCCGACGAGCTGACCGCCCGGGGGGTCATCGATGTCACGGTGGTCGACCGCGGGCCCTTGTTCACCACCGGCGGATCCACGTCGCATGCCCCCGGCCTGGTGTTTGCGACCAACCCGTCGAAAACCATGAGCGCATTCGCTCGCTACACCGTGGACAAATTCTCCGGACTGCACCATCGCGATGGGGCGGTGTTCAACCGGGTGGGCGGGCTCGAGGTCGCCACCACCGCCGAGCGCTGGGCGGACCTGCATCGCAAGGCGGGTTGGGCGCAGGCCTGGGGAGTGCCGGGGCGGCTGGTCGGCCCGGACCAGTGCGTCGAGCTGCACCCGCTGTTGGACCGCGCGGGAATCCTGGGCGGCTTTCACACCCCGAGCGACGGCCTGGCCTCGGCGGTACGCGCGGTCGAAGCGCAAGCTCGGCGGGCGATCGCGCGGGGCGCGGTCTTCCTGGCCGAGACCGAGGTGCAGCAGGTGGCCGATCACAACGGCCGGGTCACCGGAGTCCACACGAGTCGCGGTGTCATCGAGGCCGACATCGTGGTCTGCGCGGCGGGATTCTGGGGCGCACAGCTGGCCAAACAGGTGGGCCTGGTGCTGCCGCTGGTGCCGCTGGCGCACCAGTACGCCAAGACCGGCCAGGTCGCACCGCTGGTCGGGCGCAACACCGAAGACGCCCCGGCGAGCCTGCCGATCCTGCGCCACCAAGACGCCGACCTTTATTTTCGCGAACACGTCGACCGCCTTGGCATCGGCTCCTACGGGCACCAGCCGATGCCCGTGGACATGTCCACGTTGCTGGCCGACACCGCCGGTGAACCGATGCCCTCGATGCTCCCTTTCACCGAGGAGGACTTCGAACCGGCCTGGCGTGACTGCGTGCGACTGCTGCCTGCGCTCGGGGACACCAAGGTTGACGAGGGCTTCAACGGCATCTTCTCGTTCACGCCCGACGGGTATTCGCTGCTCGGCGAGCACCGGGAGTTGGGCGGGTTCTGGGTTGCCGAGGCGGTGTGGGTGACCCATTCGGCCGGGGTGGCCAAAGCGGTCGCGGAGTGGATCGTCGACGGCACCCCGACGATCGACGTGCACGAATGCGACCTGTACCGGTTCGAGGACTTTGCGCGCAGCCCACGATTCATCGACGAGACCTGCGCGCAGGCCTTCGTCGAGGTCTACGACATCGTTCATCCCCACCAGTACCGCAGCGCGCTGCGCGGCCTGCGCACCAGCCCATTCCTCCACCGCCAGCGCGAACTGGGCGCCTACTTCTACGAGGGCGGTGGCTGGGAGCGACCCGCATGGTTTCAAGCCAATGCCGAGCTGGTTCGGGAGCTCGCCGGCCGCAATGTGGCGTTTCCCGAGCGTGACGACTGGGCGGCACGCTACTGGTCGCCCATCGCGATCGCCGAGGCGCAGTGGACGCGTGAACGCGTCGCCCTCTACGACATGACACCGCTGACCCGCTACGAAGTCAGCGGTGCCGGTGCGGTCGACCTGCTGCAGCGGCTGACTACCAACGACATCGACAAGGGCGTCGGATCGGTCACCTACACCTTGATGCTCGATGAGACGGGCGGCGTCCGCAGCGATCTCACCGTCGCCCGACTCGGCACGGCCCGTTTTCAGGTCGGCGCCAATGGGCCCCAGGACTTCGACTGGCTGAGTCGCCATCTGCCCCAAGACGGCAGCGTCACGCTGCGCGATATCACCGGAGGCACCCGCTGCATCGGGGTGTGGGGGCCGGCCGCGCGGGACCTCGTGCAGCCGTTGTGCCGAGACGATCTGTCACACCAAGCGTTCCCGTACTTCCGGTTGCTGCAGACCTATCTGGAGGCCATCCCGGTCACCATGCTGCGGGTGTCTTATGTCGGCGAGCTGGGCTGGGAGATCTATACCGAAGCCAGCTACGGCGGCGCCCTGTGGGACCTGTTGTGGGCGGCTGGCGCCGGCCACCAGGCCATTGCCGCCGGACGCATCGCGTTCAACAGCCTGCGCATGGAGAAGGGCTACCGCGCGTGGGGCACCGACATGACCGCCGAGCACCGCCCGGATGAGGCCGGCCTGGGCTTCGCGGTTCGGATGTCCAAAGACTTCATCGGCAAGGCCGCGCTGGTGGACGCCGCTGCGCGAAAGGTACTGCAGTGCATTGTCTTCGACGATCCCGCCGCGGCGGCACTGGGCAAGGAGCCGGTGTTTGCCGGCGATGTCTGCATTGGATTCGTGACCAGTGCCGGGTATTCGCCCACGATTGGCCGCACCATCGCCTACGCCTGGCTGCCGGCCGAATCGTCGATTGGTGACACCGTCACCGTCGACCACCGCGGCCGGCGCTACCCGGCGAGCGTCCACCAGCAACCGGCGGTCGATCCAGAGTCCACCCGGATACGGAGATAACTCGTCATGGCGACAACGGGTTACGACGTGATTGTGATCGGACTGGGCGGCATGGGAAGCGCGGCCGCCTATCATCTGGCCGCCCGGGGCCGCCGAGTGCTCGGCCTGGAGCGTCATCAACCGGCCCACGACAAGGGATCCAGCCACGGCGGCTCCCGGATCATCCGCCAGTCCTACTTCGAGGATCCCGGTTACGTGCCACTGCTGCTGCGGTCCTATGAGCTGTGGGAGAGGCTGGCCATCGATGCCCAGAGCGACATCTACCGACTCACCGGCGGCCTGTTCATCGGACCGCCGGACTGCGCGACCGTAGCCGGCAGCCTGCGGGCCAGCCGCGAGTGGAATCTGCCGCACGAGGTGCTCGACGCCCCGCAGATCGCGGCCCGCTTCCCGAATTTCACCCCGCAGCCCACAGACATCGCGCTCTACGAAGCCAAGGCGGGTTTGGCTCGCCCTGAACTGACGGTGCGTGCACACCTGGAGCTGGCAAAGCGATCGGGGGCAACACTGCAATTCGAGGAGCCGGTGCTGAACTGGACCACGACCACCAGCGGCGTGCGGGTCACCACCGGCCGCAGCACCTACATCGCCGAACAGCTGGTGGTCTGCCCCGGCGCCTGGGCACCGGAGCTGCTGAGCCAATTGGGCATTCCGATCACGGTGCAACGCCAGGTGATGTACTGGCTGGACCCGGTTGGCGGCACGGCCGGGTTCCGGGATCACCCGATCTTCATCGCCGAGAATGATTCCGGCGCAAAGATTTACGACTTCCCCGCCATCGACGGACCACGCGGCGGGGTCAAGGTCGCGTTCTTCCGCAAAGGGATCGCCTGCACCCCGGACACCATCGACCGGGTGGTTGGGCCGCAGGATATCCACGAGATGATCACCCGGGTCGGCGAATTATTGCCGGCGCTCGCCGGCACCTGCCTGCAAGCGGCGACCTGCATGTACTCCAACACACCCGATCAGCATTTCGTCATCGCACGACATCCGTACTGTCCTGCGGTGACCGTGGCCTGTGGATTCTCCGAGCACGGCATCAAGTTCGTGCCGGTTGTCGGCGAGATTCTTGCCGACCTGGTGACCGAGGGCGCTACCAGCCAACCGATTTCGCTGTTCGACCCACAGAGGCTGGTGACCGTATGACCGCTGTCCGGCAACCCTCGGCCTTGCTGCCCACCCTGGGCGGGGCCTACTACACCAGTGCCGCCGTGTTTGCCGCCGAGCAACAGCACGTGTTCGAAAGCATGTGGTTTTGCGTCGTGCGCGCGGCCGACCTGAACGAGCCAGGGCAATTCAAGGCCGTACAGGTGGGACGCGAAAGCGTGCTGCTGGTGCGGGGGCGGGATCGACGGCTGCGCGCCTTTCTCAACATCTGCCGGCATCGAGGTGCGCTGCTGTGCACCGAGCCCGAGGGACAGGTGCGCCGGAATCTGCGCTGCCCCTATCACTCCTGGACCTACGGATTGGACGGCACCCTGATCGCCGCCCCGAATATCGCGGAACTGACCGACACCGACGGAGCGAGCATCGACCGGCACCGCTATGGCCTGGTCGCGGTGGCATTGCGGGAGTGGCTGGGCTATGCGTGGGTCTGCCTGGCCGAGGATCCGCCGTCGTTCGAAGACGACGTCGTCGGGTCGGTCACGGCGCGACTCGGCGACGTGAGCGCCATAGACACCTACCGGATCGAGGCGTTGCAGGTCGGGCGGCGTGTCAGCTACGACGTCGCGGCGAACTGGAAGTTGATCGTCGAGAACTTCATGGAGTGCTACCACTGCGCCACCATCCACCCCGAGCTGACCAGAGTGATACCGGAATTCGCACGCGGCCAGGCGGCTCAGCGATCGGTGGGACGCGGCGCCGAATTCGGCTCGGCGGTAGCAGGTTTCACCGTGGACGGCCGGGCAGGCTTCACCGCCCTACCCGGAATCAGGCCGGAGCAGGACCGACGCTACTTCGCCATCACCGTCAAACCGACGGTGTTCATCAACCTGGTCCCCGATCACGCGATCATCCACCGGATGTTCCCGATCGCCGCCGACCGAACCATCGTCGAATGTGACTGGCTCTAAGCCCCCGAGGTGGCCGCGGGCGGCGACATTGCGCACTCGGTTGAACTGTTCCATCGCGTCAACGAGCAGGACTTCGACGCCTGCCAGCGGACCCAGCCCGCGATGTCGTCACGCGCCTACCGCACCGGCGGTGTGCTGGTTCCCGCCGAGCACCACATCGCCGAATTCCATCAGTGGGTGGTCGCACGCATCGGCATCCCCGCGGTGTCGGGGTAACCGAGGTGCCCGTGAGCAGCGGTATATCGTCGATGATCATGGGGACAGGCAACGACGGCGGTGCCTCCGAGTCAGACCCTGCCCCCGCCGTTCAATCGGTCGACCGTGCCCTGCTGGTGCTCGAACTGTTGGCGGACATGGGCAAAGCGGGGGTGACCGAGGTCGCCGATGAGCTCGGGGTACACAAATCAACCGCGTCGCGGCTGATCACCGCGCTGGAAGCACGCGGCTACGTCGAACAGCTCTCCGATCGCGGCAAGTACCAGCTCGGAATCGGGGTGTCGCGACTGGCCCGCGCCCGCAGCGGTCACTCGGACCTGGTGAAGCTGAGCCAGGACGCGTGCGACAAGCTGGCGGCGGACTTGGGTGAAACGGCCAACCTGGCAATCCTCGACGAAAACCGCGCCGTCAACATCGTCGAGGCGGTAAGCAGCGCCGAAATCGCACTGCAAACCTGGGTGGGCCAGAGCTGCCCAGTGCACGCCACCTCGTCCGGCAAGGTGTTGCTGGCCGGTCTGGAGGCAGATGAGGTACGCCACCGGGTCGGCGCGACATTGGACAGCTTCACCGAGAACACCATCGTCACCATCGATGCGTTGGAGGCCCAACTCGCGGCCACCCGCGCGGCCGGCTGGGCCAGCGCACGTGAGGAGCTCGAAATCGGCCTCAATGCGGTCGCCGCGCCGATCTACGACAGCACCGGACGGGTTGCCGCGGCGCTGAGCGTCTCCGGACCGGCCTACCGGCTACCGGCCGCCGACTTCGAAGAGGTCGCCCAACAGACCATCGCCGCGGCTGACGTGGTGAGTCGAGGGCTGGGCTGGACGGACCGCATCTCCTGACACCGAGGCCGCCGCTCACGGGCGGTGACAGGTAGCTTCCAGGGCTTTCGCGGCTTCCAAGGTTTCTTCATGAATCCCGGAAGGCCCCGGGTGGATCTTTTTCTCACGGAACCCACCGCGCCGCCGAGGCGGCCGACGAGAAGCCCACGAGGAAAGGAGCTCATCGTGTCGAAGACCTTCATGAACCGAGTCGCCACCGCAGCGCGTACCGCCACCGCGGCGGCCTTCATCGGCGCCGCCGCGGCCGGGGCGTTCGCCGCCCCCGCGCTGGCCAGCCCCGCTCCCCAGACCGAATCCACCGGCGCGCTGTACGGCCACCCAGACACGGCCGCTCAGTACTGGCAGATGCAGCACCTGCCCGACAACTGCGTGCTGATGTCGGTCGCCGACGTGGTCGGCGAAGTAACTGGAAAGCTGCCGCCCGAGGAGCAGATCGTTCGCCTGGCCGAAAGCACGCCGAGTTCGATGCATCCCGGGTCGATCTGCATCCGCCCCACCCCCACCCAAACCTGGGGCACCGACCCCAGCGATGTGGTGGTCCTGCTGGCCCAGTTCGGCATCAAGGGTGCCATCACCAATGCCTCCACCGAAGAGCAAACCGGTGTTCCCACCGGACTTTCGGCGATCGAGCGCTACCTCGGCGATGGCCACAAGGTGATCGCCACCGTCAACGTCGAAACCATCTGGGACAACCCGGACGGCGACCACAGCGCCCCGGACCACTCCCTGGTCATCACCGGCGTGGACACCCGCACCGGCGTCGTGCACCTCAACGACCCCGCCTATCCGTCGGGCGCCGACAAGCAGGTGCCGATCGACACCTTCATGCAGGCCTGGCAGGCCAGCGACTACCAGATGGTGGTAACGGTCAACGACAACTAGAACGTGGTCGTGACAGGATCTCGCCAAACCGAAATCGATTTAGCTCCAGCAGCTCTGACGGCACCGTCGCGGCGCACGTCAGTCTTTGACGCAGTCCATGATGACCAGGAAAGGATTGTCGAGTAGGTAGTCCCAGTAGTCGCCCTCCTCACCCGCTTCGGGCGCAGGCTCCAGATCGGGAATGTGGACGGCGAAGTCGTGGAAACCGGCGTGCCGGAACGCGCGGGCATAGGCCTCGATCGGCAGGTAGTAGTTCCGGACTCGCAGTCTGGAATCGGCGAGATTGACCGTGATGTCGATCGGCGCGCCGTCGCAGACGTGATCGGCCAGTTGCAGCTCGAATCCATACTTACGGTAGTCGGGCCGAAACGAATACACCCCCGGATTGGTGTTCACGGTGACGAACCGGCCGCCCGGCTTGACCCGGCACGCCAGGCCGCGACACATCTGCGCGAGCTCCGCCCGGTTTTGCGCGTACACCAGCAGCCACGCACTCACAACCACGTCGTAATCCTGTTGCGCAACGGTCGAACGGGCGTCCGCCACGACGTAGTCGATGCCCAACGGCTGCTGCTTTTCCTGCGCGCGGGCCAGGGCGATCATCCGTTCGGAGATGTCGAGTCCGACCACCTGCCCGGCGCCGGCGCGGCGCAACAAGCGGGTGAAATGCCCTTCGCCGCACGCGACGTCCAGCACCTTCTTGCCGCTGACGTCACCGATGTGCTTGAGAAAGGAGTAGGTCTCGATGCGTTCTCGCCAAGGCTGCGTCTTCGCCTGTTGATACTGCTCGGCGATGTGCCCCTGGTTGTAGTCGATTGCCACACCGGCCGCCTTTCCCCAAGCAGCAACCCGATCCCGCTATCGCGCAGCTCTACCTCCCAACCTAGCCCCGATCGGTGGATGCGGAAGGCGAGCGTAGCGAAACCTCGGCGCGGTATTCGGCGGGTGAGGACCCATGAATGGCCTTGAAGAGGCGGGAGAAATGCGATGCGTTGACCAGCCCCCAACGCGCGGCGATAGAGCTCACCGGCACCTCCCCAAGGCGGTGATCTTCCAGGTCGCGACGGCAATGTTCGATGCGGCGGTCTCGGATCCAGCCGGTGACTGTCTGACCCTGCGACTCGAACAGCTTCTGCAGGTACCGCACCGAAACATGATGCGCGGCAGCGATCGTTGAAACATCCAGACCCGGGTCACCGAGCCGACTTTCGATGAAGGCGCGAATCCGCAGCGCCAGGCCTCGCGTACCTCGAGCCACATTGCCGCCGGTCTCGTCGGAGAGTTGCGCGGCGAACGATGCCGCCAGCATGTCCAGCACCGCGTCGGCTAGATAGAGGGTGCCGGCGGTGTTCGCATCGTCGAGCCGGTTGCCCATCTCGGTCAGGAAGGCCGACACCGACGCTCCCAAGCCATCGCGCCCGTTCAGCCGCCGAGCCGTTAATCGCGTCAATTCGGCCGAGGACAGCCGCATCTGGTCGCGCGGAAACATGACGACCAGCGCCCGGTAGACACCGCTGAAAGCCAGGCTGTAGGGCCGGGTCGTGTCGTACACCGCGAAATCTCGCGGAGCCAACGTCTCTTCGTGGCCGTCCTGGGTCACAACGCACTTACCGTTCAGCGGTATCGCGACCTTGAGGTAGTCCGGGGCGCTGTGGTTTATCAGCTTGGCCGTGCGGCGCACCAGCACGTCACTTCCGACCCGGACATCGGACACTCGGACCGTGCCCAGACTCGCCGAGCGCACCTGGCCACGAAAAGTTCCGACGTCATCGACGCATAACGCAAGCGGCACGAATGTCTGGGAGATGGCGTGCTGGAAGGCTTCAAAACGTTCGTTTCGCCGTGCGGACGTGGCGGCACAGCGCTGGCCGGGTCGGCTGGGATTCACCATGGTGCCTCCAACTCGTCGGCGAGCCATCCCGGGTTTGGCCGCAACCTGCTCAGCCGACGTCATCGCGCGGTACGGCGCCCACCCCCGTGACGGATGCTGAGCACCTCATTCGACGGTACCTGCGCGGCGCCCGAAGCGGCGCTGCGCCGCGAGTTCACCCGAAGCATTCGCGCAAGCTCAAGATCCGTGCGCCGGCGTGCAAGCGCGCCCCGTCCCGCGCGACCAACACTGGGTGAGACATCGCGTCATCGTGATCGGCGCCGCCACTGATCCCCGCGACCGCAAACCAAAAGACCACCGGATACCGAACCGCCCCGATGCAGAATCGAGAAATCACATGTGCTCCGACCCCATCGCGGCGCGGTATGACTTCGTGGTCTGCGGATCCGGTTCGGCAGGGTCGGTGCTGGCGCGGCGACTATCCGAGAACAGCAACGTCGCCGTGCTGTTGCTGGAGGCCGGCGGCACCGACGACGTTGCGGAGGTGATGGATCCCGCCCAATGGCCACTCAACCTGGGCAGCGCACGCGATTGGGGCTTTGCGTCGGCTCCGAGCGCCCACCTGAACGGACGATCCATCCCGCTCTCCATGGGCAAGGTGCTCGGCGGAGGATCGAGCATCAACGTGATGGCTTGGGCGCGCGGTCACCGCAACGACTGGGCCCATTTCGCCGCGGCGGCCGGCGACCCGAGCTGGGGCTATGAATCGGTCCTGGACATTTACCGCCGCATCGAAGACTGGCACGGCCGCTGCGACGGCGATCGGCGGGGAGTCGGAGGCCCGGTGTTCGTCCAAACCGCGCCCGACCCCAATCCGATTGCCACGGCCGTCGTCGATGGTGCGGGCGCAATCGGGATTCCCGTGTATGACAGCAACAACGGCATCATGATGGAGGGACCGGGCGGCGCATCGCTATTGGACCTGCAACTGCGAAATGGACTCCGCGAGTCGGTGTTCCGCAGCTATGTGCACCCCCACCTGCAACAACGTAACCTCACCGTCCTTACCGGTGCGACGGTCCGGCGGCTGACGTTCAGCGGGAGTCGTGTCACCGGCGTGCAGTTCTCACATGCCAACGCGATCCGCACCGTCTCCGCCACCCAAGAGGTGGTCGTCTCACTCGGCGCCATCAACACCCCCAAAGTGCTCATGCAGTCTGGCATCGGGGATGCAAATGAACTGCGCGGCTTCGGCATTCCGGTCATCACGCATCTTCGCGGAGTGGGACACAACTATCAGGATCACCCTCGGATTGACTGTGTATGGGAATCGCATGAGGCGCTGGCACCGCGCAACAACGGGGCGGAGGTCACGGTCTTCTGGAAGAGCCACCCGACGCTGGCCACCCCGGACCTACAGATCTGTGTCGCGGAGTTTCCGTTGTCCAGCCCGGAGAACGCAGCACGCTACGGGCTGCCGGCACACGGCTGGACCATGTGTGTCGGCGTGGTCAGACCACAAAGTCGCGGTCGGGTGCGGCTCAGCGGGCCGCACCCCGGCGACCCTGTGCTGATCGAGGCCGAGATGCTCGCCCACCCTGACGATATGAAGGCCGCCGCGGCCGGGTTGCAACTCTGCCGCGAGATCGGAAATACGGCACCACTTCGCCCCTTCGCGAAGCGCGAGGTGATGCCGGGCGGTTTCGCGGGTGCCGAGCTCGAACGTTTCATTCGCGATGGCGCTTCGACCTATTGGCATCAGTCCGGCACCGCCAAGATGGGGCGACACGACATGTCGGTGGTTGACGCCAAGTTGAAAGTCCATGGAATGGAAAATCTTCGGGTCGCCGATAGTTCGATCATGCCGCGGATCACCACCGGCAACACCATGGCTCCTTGCGTCGTGATCGGTGAGCGTGCCGCGGAGATCGTCAAAGCAGACCATGGCCTGTGATTCAGCTCGACTGGGCGAGCCGCTGAACCGCGGCCGCGATCTCCTCTGGAAAATCCTCTTGAAGAAAGTGCTTGGCCGGTAGCGTGGTCACCCGCTGCGTCCCGGCCAGCTGCCGGGCCTCGGCGCCGTAGCGGCGCCAACTCAGCATCGTGTCTCGAACACCCCATACGATTTGCACCGGATAGCGCGTGTCCTGGACCGCCGCGATGTAGCTGTGCTGTTTTTCTGGTGTCAGTTCGAAGCCCCGCATGATCTCGAGGAATGCCCGGCCTCCGTCATCCCCGAACAAAAGCGGCTTCCAACAAGCGATCTCGGCGCTCGGGACCCGACTGCTCACGCCCACCAGACGCATTATCGACTCGAACGCACCCGGAACGCGCAACAAGGCAAGCCACATTTCGCCGACCGCTCGATGAGCGAACGGCTCCATCGGCCAGGGGCGGTGAAAGCGCTCCACCGCGATGATGGTGTTGAGCAGCGTCATCGACAGCACACGATCGGGTGCCGCGTTGGCGACGTCGAATCCGATCGGTCCACCGATGTCGTGGACGACCAGGTGAAAGCGGCCGATACCCAGCGCATCGATCGCCGCGCCCAGCCAACGTCCCAGACCGCTCCAGGTGTAGTCGGCGTCGCCGGGGCGTTCGGCAAGGCCGAGACCGGGCAGATCGTTCGCAATCCCCCGCAGACCACGCTGGGCCAGGACCGCCACGACCTTGCGGTAGAGGAATGACGACGCTGGCACGCCGTGCACGCAGATCACCGGCGGTGCGTCTCGGGCGCCGCTATCCAAGACGAAGGACTCGATGCCGGCCGCGGTGAATCGGCGCCCCGATGCCCGGTGCTGTTCGAGCAGGCGCGCGACCTGCGCCCGAGTCATGGCGCCGCCCCGCGTACCGATAGCTCCACCACACCATGGTGGCCGAAAACGACGGCGAATGCTTGCACACGGCCGCACTGAGCTTGCTCTAGCCTCAACGATCGGAAAACAGCAGGTCCAAGCCCCGCGACAAACCCGAACCGGAAAAGTGACCTACGTCAGGTTGATCGACGAGTCCAGCGTCTCGGCTGTGAACGTCTCGGCCAACCGCCGCACCGCCGTCTTGTCCCCGGCTGGCGCCTGCATGGTCTTGGTCACAAGACACTCCTTCTGTCCGCCCCAACAGCGGTCCGCTAATGGACCACCCCGGACCTACGCAGATGGAATGACGCACCCTCCAAATCGAACACCAGCGAACCTGACCCACGCCACACAACTTGACTCAAAAATCCGGCTTCGCCGGATCTAGCCATCTAGCGTATGGCGCCTGTTCGCATCGGCCACCAGAACCAGCGGCCCAACTGCGCGGCTACTGCGGGCGTCATGAACGACCGGACAATCAAGGTATCGAACAGCAGGCCCAGGGCAATCGTAGTTCCCACCTGGCCGATAACTCGCAAGTCGCTGACGACCATCGATGCCATGGTGACGGCAAATACCAGGCCCGCGTTCGTCACGACCTTTCCGGTACCGCCCATCGAGCGGATGATTCCGGTATTCAGTCCGGCGCCCAATTCCTGTTTGAACCGGGCCACCAACAGCAGGTTGTAGTCAGATCCCACCGCCAAGAGGGCGATAACAGACATCGTCAGCACCATGTAGTGCAAGGGAACGCCGAGAATATGCTGCGATAGCAGCACGGATAGCCCAAAGGAAGCGCCCAGCGACAGCACTACCGTCCCCACGATCACAGCGGCAGCAATAAGGGCGCGGGTGAGGATCAGCACGATGATAAAAATCAGGCACATGGCCGAAATTCCCACAATCAGAAGGTCCCAGCCGGCGCCCTCGTCGATATCTTTGACCACAGCTGCCGCGCCAGTCAGATATATCTTGGCGTCCTCCAATGGGGTCCCCTTGAGCGACTCTTCCGCCGCCGTCCGGACCGCATTAACGCTTGCCATGCCGTCGGGCGTCTGGGGGTCGCCTCGGTGCAAAATGATGAAGCGGGCCGCGTGTCCGTCCGCCGACAGAAACGAGTCCATTGCGCGCTGAAAACGCTTGTTTTGGAAAATCTCCGGCGGCAAATAGAAAGAGTCATCGTTCTTGGCGGTGTCGAACGCCTTGCCCATGGCGTTCGCATTTTCGCTCATCTCATCCATCTGGTCGAAAATGCCCACCATGGTGCTGTGCATGGTCAGCATCATGGTGCGCGTGCTTTCGATGGTCTCGATCATCGGCGGGAACATCGCGAGCATCTGGGGTAGCAGCGCGTCCAGGGTCTGGACGTCACTCACGAGCGCGCCGATTTTCTCGTCTATCTCGTCCACACCATCCAGCGCGTCGAATACCGATCGGAACGACCAGCAGATCGGAATGTCGTAGCAGTGCTTTTCCCAGTAGAAATAGCTGCGGATTGGCCGCCAGAAGTCATCGAAGTCGGCGATGTGGTCGCGCACCTCACTGGTGATTTGCTCCATCTCGACGAAGTCATTAGCCATTCGGTGGGTATTGTCGGAAAGTTTCGCCATGGCGTCGTACATGCGACGCATCGCAACGGCCATTTGGCCCATTTCCTCGGCTTGCGCGAGCATGTCCTTCATCGGGTCACGCTGAAATTTGGGTGTCGGCACTTGAATGGCGTTCTGCATGCTGATCAAATACGGTATCGTCGTGTGCGCCAGTGTAGTTCCGTCGGGCCTGGTTATCGCCTGGACCCGCGAGATTCCGGGAACGCGGAAGATTCCCTTGGCCAGTTTGTCCAAAATCAAGAAGTCGGTCGGGTTTCGCATGTCGTGATCCGCCTCGATCATCAAGATCTCGGGCTTCATCCGGGCCGGGGCGAAATGGCGATCTGCCGCCGCGTACCCCTGGTTCGCAGGGATGCCGGCGGGTAGATAGATCCGGTCGTTGTAGTTGATTCGAAGTCCGGGCAGAGCCAGCAGTCCGACGAGGGCAATAGCCAGTGTTGCGGTGAGGACGGGCACAGGCCATCGCACTACCACCGTGCCGACTCGTCTCCAGCTCCGGACGTCGAGCCGCCGTTTGGGGTTGAACAGACCGTAGCGGCTGCCGACAACCAGCACGGCCGGCGTCAGCGTCAGCGCGACCGCCACAGTAACCAGCGTCCCCACCGCGCAGGGGATGGCCAGAGTCTGGAAGGAAGGCAGCCGGGCGAACAGGAGGCAGAGGGTCGCGGCGGCGATAGTCAAGCCAGTGCCCAAAATGACGTGGGTAGTGCCGCGGTACATGGTGTAAAAGGCGGTCTCTTCGTCTTCGCCGATCAGGCGCGCTTCGTGGTACCGGCCAAAGACGAAAATGCCGTAGTCCGTGCCGGCCGCGATTGTTAACGACGTGAGCAACGTGACCGCAAACGTGGTGAGTCCGATACCCCCGCTGTGCCCGACGAGGGCGACAATTCCCCGCGACGCTGTCAATGCAACGCCGACCATGGACAGCAAGGCAATAACGGTGCTGACCGAACGATAGACGAGTAGCAACATGAAAAAAATGACTGTGACAGTCGTCAGCGTGATTTTCAGCATGGACTTGTCACCGCTGCGCTGCATATCCACCATGAGCGCCGATGGTCCCGTGACGTACGTTTTTATCTCGGGCGGAGCGGGCGTCTCCGCAACGATCTTGCGGACGGCTTCGACGGATTCATTGGCCAGCGACTCACCTCGATTGCCCCCCCAAACTCAATTGGACAGTCACGGCTTTGCCGTCGTCGCTTTGCGCGCCCGCCGCCGTGAGAGGATCGCCCCAGAAGGCTTGCACGTGCTCTACGTGCTTTTAATCGGCATTCAACTTGCGCAACAAAGCGGCGTAATACTTATGGACCGCGTCGTCGAGCGGTTGATCGCCCTCCAACACGATCATCGCTGAACTGTCGGAATTTCCTTCGTCGAACACCTGGCCGATGCGCTTGACCGCTTGGAAGGACGGCGCATCCTGAGGACTCAGTGAAACTGCACGCTGTTGTTCGACCTTTTCCAGCGATGGCACGAACACGGTGAGTGCGACGCAAATAGCCAGCCAGCCCAAGATGATTGGCACCGCGAACGCATGAATCTTCCTCACGATCAGCGGCCTTTCGGTGTCGGAGTCGTTCGCGTAATTGACAGTCATGCGAATTTCACCCGGTAGTACTTGTAGGCGCTATTAGAACGTGATTGCGGTGCAGTCGACCATTGTTGCTTCGACAGCGAAATACAACGACGGACCGCGCGTTTACTGCCACTCACAGAGGCATCGATCAGGGCTCCGGCGTTGTTGATTAGCAGGCTTGTGAGCTGGGTTGATGATCTTTGGTGCCGCGCTATTGGGGCCGGAGTGTAGGCACGGGCTATCTGGAGAACGATCGAGTTGGTTACTGTTCGTCGTTGGCCTGGAGTTGCCCGTGCCTACCGTTTCAGTATTGCCTGTGTCGTCGGTTCCAGAGGTGTTCGACCGCTGGAGTCCTGGTGAGCGCAGCGAGCTCATCGGATCGGAGTTTCTCGATGTGTTGGCCTCGGTGCCAGACCCGAGGGACCCACGCGGTCGGAGGTATTCGCTGATGGCTTTGTTGGCGATCGCGGTTCTGGCCACTGCCGCGGGGATGCGCGGCTATGCTGGTTTTGCCACATGGGCGGCCACCGCTCCCGATGATGTGTTGGCCTAATTAGGGGTCCGGTTCCGGCGGCCCAGTGAGAAGACCTTCCGCGCTGTTTTGTCTCGGCTAGACCCCGCCGACCTCAACGCCAGGATGGGCAGTTACTTCACTGCACACGTGGCCAGCAGCGACCCCAGTGGATTGGTGCCGATCGCGTTGGACGGCAAGATGCTGCGTGGTGCCTTTACGCGCCAAAGCGACAGCCACGCATCTCGTGTCGGTGTTCGCCCACCGTGCCCGATTGGTGCTCGGTCAACTCGCTGTCGCCGAGAAAAGCAATGAAATTCCCTGCGTACGTGCCCTGCTCACGCTGCTGCCGGGTAGCTTGCGGTGGCTGGTCACCGTGGATGCGATGCATACCCAGGTCGTCACCGCGAAGTTGATCTGCGCCACCTTGAAGTCGCACTACCTGATGATCGTCAAGTCCAACCAAGCCAAAATACTTGCGCGTATCACCGCGCTGCCCTGGGCCGAGGTGCCCGCAGCCGCTACCGACGACTCCCGCGGCCACGGCCGTGTCGAGACCCGCACCCTGCAAATCATCACCGCTGCACGAGGAATCGGCTTCCCCTACGCAAAACAAATCATCCGGATCACTCGTGAACGCTTGATCACCGCCACCGACCAGCGCAGCGTGGAGGTGGTCTATGCCATCTGCAGCCTGCCGTTCGAGCACGCCCGCCCTACCGCGATCATGACCTGGATGCGTCAACACTGGGGAATCGAGAACAGCCTGCACTGGATACGCGACGTCACCTTCGACGAAGACCGTCAAAGGGCACATACCGGAAACGGCGCACAGGTCCTAGCAACGCTACGCAACACCGCGATCAATCTGCACCGCCTCAACGGCGCCGACAACATCGCCGAAGCCTGCCGGATCACCGCTTTGACCGCCAACCGCCGCCTAGACCTCCTCAATCCACAATTCCCCAGCTCACAAGCCTGCTAATCAACAACGCCGGAGCCCTGAGGCATCGATCTGAGCCCGCCTCCTCAGTGGCGAGGTCCTTCTTCCACCGCCGGAACGTGTTGTCGGTGTGTGCGCTCCGCCAGTACCAAGGGATCGACGACGTTTACTTCGCGTCCACGCCCCGTTCTTTGCGGATATACGGGCGCAGGTTGGCCGCGCCGACGCGATGCGCGCGGCCTAACGTCGGATCTGCTCGTCGGTGTTGTCACCTGAGGCAGCCAACGACGCGGCCAACGCCACTCCAAAAGCCGCCGTGACGCCAATCGCGGGCGCCCCCCTGATAAGCGAAGTCGCGATCGCCGCGATGAGTTCGTCGGCCGTCGCAATCCGCAGTTGGCGCGGCTCGTGCGGCTGCGCACGCTGGTCACCCGCTACCAACGCCCCCTCCACCCAGGCGATCGAGTTGTCGGTCATGCGTGAAAATTCCCGGTCGGATTTCAAACTGATTGTGCTACAGCAGAATGCCCATCCTCAGACGCATATGCGGCGCGGGCACCAGCCGGACGGCTGCGTACCACGATGCGCCCGCCATGGCCCGGCGCGTTGGTGATACCGCGAGAACGGATCGGCTCGGCGGGAGCATCGGTCGGAACAAGTTCGAACTTGCGCAGGAGGGTTCGCAGGACGGTTGTCATCTCCATGTTCGCAAAGGCGGCGCCGATACACCAATGTATGCCGCCGCCGAAAGGTATCCACGCATAGCTCTCTGGTGGTCCATCGGCGAAACGGGTCGGGTCAAACCGTTCTGGGTCCTTGAAACTGCTCGACGCGTGTTGATCAGCCCAAACATCGCCAACGATCATATGACCCTTCGGAAGCACCCATGGGCCCAGTCGTAGCTGCGTTTCGACTCGCCGAGCGATGAAATCCAATACCGGCCGGGTACGTTGCACCTCCCAGACCGTAGCCTGCATCAGCGCGGTTCCGCCGCTGTCGATCTCATCGACGAGTTGCGCCACGAAACTGGGGCTGCGACGTAAACGCTCGATGGCCCATGCCAACGTGGTGGCCGTCGTTTCGTGTCCGGCCACGATCATCGTCAGCATTTCATCGCTGATGTGAGCGTCGGTGATGGGTGAGCCGTCGTCATAGCGCGCCTGCAGCATCATCGCCAGCATGTCGGTCCGTGTCTCAAAGTTCGGATCTGCCCGTGCTTCAGCGTTCAGCTGGGCGACCAGTTCGTCAAATCGGCTTCGAGCCGCTTGAATCTTGCCCCATGGACTCCAGGGGCCAAGATCACGCCGCAACCACTCTGGTAAGGCAATCATGCTAGCGGCGAGCACAATTGTCCGTGGCCCCAAGTACTGGAGCTCTTCGAAGATCGCCCCGTGCGCACCCAGGATCGTGCGCAAGACTATGCTGCCGGTAATATTCACCAACGCTTGCAGGGATTCGAATTCTGCTTCCTCAGGCCAGGTTTGAGCCTCACGCAGGAACTCCTCTTCGACGATCTTGACGTACGCGTCGATGCGCCTGCCGTTAAATGGTGGCACCATTAGCTTGCGACGCTGACGATGCTCGACGCCGATCATGCTGAGTATCGAGCCCGGCCCCAGCAGCTTGCCGAGAGTCGTTGGCCGAGTGACTAAATCGTTGCCGGAAGTGAAAAGTTCCTTCAACATCGCCGGATCGCTGATGACTAGCGTGGGGCCGTATTTTGGTAGATTGAGGGAGTACCCAGAGCCATACCGGTTGGTCAACCGCGTCCGGGCGCGCGCCTTGGCGAAAACGTATACCAATGTCTGAGTCAGCTTCGACGCATTCGGCCCCGGCGGCAGCCGAATCGGGCCAGTTGTGGCTTCCGCCATTGCAATGTCCTCTCTTGACAGGTGATAGAGATGTCAGATCTCTGCGGTGTTGACGGTCCATCGCGGCGCGGCGGCCAGCCTCGTGCCGTAGATCGTCGCCGGGGCCACCACCGTTTGCGGGATGTCCAGATGCGCCAGGAACGCGTCGGTATCCGAAGCCGGGACGGCGACAAACAGCGCCGGGTTGCCATGCTTAGCGGCCAACGGCAGCGCGGACTGCAGCAGTGCGGCTCCACACGCCGGGTTGCGGTAGGCGAAGTCGGACAGATGCGCGCTGCGCAGCTCACCGTCCTCAGTGAGCAAGCGTTTGGCCTGGCGGGTGTCTTCCAGCAGCCCGCACGCCGAGTCGTCGGGCAGCAGGAATGTGGTTGGGGTTAGCTCGGAGCGTAACGTCGCGTCGCCCGCGGGCACCGCGTAGTGGCCCTGCGTCCAGCGCCGGTAGGCCTGCGCGGCCGCTGCCGGGGGCACCAGGTAGGCGGTGTGTGCCGCGGTGGCATCGGAGCCTTGGCAGGTGGGGATGCGCAGCACGCTGATGTGGCCGACCTCGGTACCGTTGGGAAATCCCAGCCTCCCGGAATACTCCGACGGCGTTTTGGCGGTGCCATCCATCACCACGCCGAACCCTCTGCTCTCGGCGTGGCTATGCTTTCTTGCTTCTTTCAGAAAGGCGATGCCAAGCCTCAAAATGGTCCGTCCGCCCTGCTCGGCCGGCAGGATCTTCAAGTCCCCGATGTAGGCGCTGTGCTGCTCGCGCCCCTCGGGGGTCCGCAGTGGTCGCACTGCAGCCGCCACTGTGCCCATCACCTGGCCGTCTCGCTCGGCCACGAACACCCTGGCCACCTCGCCCATCGCCCGGTAGAACCGCGTGTAGTCGGCGCCATGGGAGATGCGGAAGCTACGGCCGGGCCCCAGCGGGTAGGTGAACTGCTGCTCGAAAGTCTCCAAGGCTCGCGCCAGGCCGGAAGGCGGCGGGCCCTGAAGCATGTGGACGGTTGTCACTCCTGGCTCAGCCGCCGAGCTGATACAGGTCGGTGTACAGGCGGTTAAACACGTATCCGCCGAGTCGCAGGCCGCGGTCTACCGCACAGCTGGTGCGCGAGTCGTCGCAGGTGTCCTCGACGAGGACGAAGAAGTCCTCAGCGTGTTGCTCGTCGATCTCGGCATGCAACGCGTAGTGCACCAGATCGTCTTGGGCGACCCAACCCCGCTCCACCACCGCGGAACCGATCGTTGCCGAGATGCCGGCGAAAGCATGCTCGATGATGCCCAGACAACTGATCCCCACCGCCATGTCCTCCATCGTGCAGACGGAGGTCAGAACGCTGTTGAAGGCATCCACCTGGGGGGCTGGCGCCAGGGCGTCCAGTCGCTCGGCATCGCTGCCGATGCTGGCTAGGAACTGCCGGAAGGTCGCGTGGTGGAAGAAATGAGGTTTGAAGTCGCCATGCTCCTCGACGATGTTGCTCAAGATGCCGAGCCGCCGGCCGGGTAGATCCATCCGGGAAATCAGTGAGGCCATCGGCCGGGCGAAGTAGGTGACGGCGAAGCCGAACTGCTCCTGGCTGGCGCGGAAGCGCTCCAGCGGCATGCTGCCGTCGGTCAGTGTGGTGAGGTACGGGTTAGCCATGATCCCGATGCCGTCAAGAATCTGCTCGGCCCTTTTCGTGACACGCGCGGCCTTGGTGAGGCATACGATAGTAGACATCGTGCTCCAATCGGGGTGGTGGATGAAGGGAAGTTGATTCGGTAGCGATCAGGGCTTGACACCGACGTGCAAGGCTCGATAGAAGAAGCTGCGGTCCCGGCTATGTAGTTCGTCCGCAGCCGGATCCCATCGGAAATCCGGGCCGCAGCCGCGCACATCCAACGTTGAGTTCAGCTGGCGCACAACGACAATGCCGCCCGGCCGCAGGGCGTGGTAAGCACGCGCCAGCGTGATAAGAGCCTCCTCGGGAGTGAGCCAATCAAGGATGTTCGACAGGTGAACGATGTCGAACCCGCCGCGCGGCAGGACTCCGAGGGCCGCGTCCATTGTGTTTTGCGTGAATGTGATCTCCGGTAAGTCGACTACTGGCGCCTTGTGGGCAAGCCAAGGCACCGTGACGCCGGGGTATCGCCCGGCCAATAGTTGCCACAGGTAGGGATTGTCGGCCGCGGGTTGGGTCGCGAGCACGTGTCGGGTCCGGCGGGCGAAGTGCCGGGCGAACGGTTCGACACGGTTGGCCGTCGCCCCCTCACCGAACAAATTCACCAGGATGTCCAGGTCGAAGGCCGCATCGAAGGCGCGATCCAACGCCGCACCGAGAGCCGTGCCACGAGCAACCCTTCGCGACTGCTCTGCCGGATTCCGCAGCCCTAGGACACCATTCAATTCGTATTGCCAGTCCGCAAGCTCATGACGCAACGCGGCGAACAGCCACTCGTAGCGACCGCAGAAATCCGGGCCCCAGGTAGCAACCTCCGGTACCGGGCCCACTGCGTCCGGTGCGATGTTCAATGCCGCAAAGACCGGCTCCAATGCGGCGTGACGTTCCGACGCAGGCATCCACTCGTGTCCCAGCAAACACATCCGCTCTGGGCTACCGACCGTCTCCAGCAGGTGCAACTTGAGCCGCGTCAACGCCAGTTGCGCCGGATTGGCGTCGATCAGATGCAGCAAACCCACACCCGCAGTCGCCGCCAAGGCAGCGGCGGTACACCCACCGGAGGCCGTCAACGCGACGCGCAACGGCCTACCCCGCGTCCGGTATTGCCGCGACGCAAGCCACACGTCCTGCAACGCGTCCTCACGGACCTGAGCAAATCCCACCGACAAATGGTGCGCCTGCGCCAACAATTCCAGCCGCGGCGCCGCCACCTCAGAAATGATGAATTCCTCAATCTCAGAAATAATTGATTCCTCAATCTCAATTCTTGCTAGCACGTAACACCCATGTCGGCTCCAAACCACCTCGACTCCGAGGGGGGAGTTCGAACATATCGTCTACTACAAGGGGTTTGAGCTGTGCAAATTTAGAATCATAAAGAAATTTTAACGATCAATAACCCATATCTATGATTGCATGCTGCGTCGTTGTAGGGGTGCTATCCGTACGTCCGCTGTCCCGTCACGAAGATCTCTTGTCCCCCGATTAGGGGACAAGAGATGTCCCCTAGCCATCGGATTCACTTAGATTTCTCATTGCCATAAGTTAACGCGGATGCTTCCGATGAGACCAATACGCAACAGCGCCGACTTTCGGTGGCTACGGACCAATGCACGGCCAGCATTGCTCGCAATGTGGGCGGCCATGAGCTACGGATGTTCGGCTGCCGTCACGCACTATCGCTCCGGCGTGATCGTCGCCCTGCACGCCGGCTTGACCCAAGCGGCACTCAGCCTGTCTGCGACTCTCGTGCTGGCACTGACGCTCGGACGATTAGTCCGCTGGCCAGCAAACCCCCGACGGGGCTTTTGGATGGCCGCGGTGGTGAATTCCATGCTCACGGCATCCTGGCTGGTCATCGGCCACCTGATAGCGGGCACATCGAATATCCTGGTGACAATCGCACCGAGTCTTATCATTGGCATCGCAAGCAACTTCGCCTACAGCCGCATATTGTTCGTCGAGGCCAGGCGCAACGGTACTAGCCGCCCGCGTGGGGATGACCCCGCTTCGAAGAACTGTGTCGAAGTATCGACCTAACCGAATGTTTCGTCATACCAACGTATTAGGAGTGTCAGCAACTAGCCCCAATTTCGGTTTCATTGCCGATGTTGCCAATGCTTCAATGGGGCCCAGCCGGGGGCCGAAATGAGATCGGGCATGGCCAATACGGCTCTTCAGGCACTAGCCTCGATTCTTCGCGGGATGCCGATGCATCTGGGTGTTGAAGCGCGAAAGTGCCTGTCCTGTAAAGAATGATTGGACTTCTCTACGGTTCAACCATCTCGACTGGAAGGCGCCTCGCGGGCGAAAGTATCGGCGGACGGCCATGGTGTGGTGTCGCATTCCGGGATGGGGCTGTTGCGCGAGCTCGCCGATCAGACCGGGTTGTCTGAGCAGGTCACCGCGGCATTGGCCGACACCTACAAGGGGTCGTGAGTGTATGCCCCGGGTGCGGTGTTCACCGATCTGGCCGCGGCGGTAGCCGACGGAGCGGACTGCCCACCGGCCCCGGGAAAGCCCGCCCAACCCGGGCGCCACGGGGCAGTCAAACACACCCCAAACCCAAAATCGCTATCACTGAGCGATTTTCATGATCCAACACCACCGAACCCCGCCGGCACGAAGAATCGAGGCTAGTACGTATTCCCCAAACTGCCTGACGCAGACTCTTGGCCCGCCAGTTCACGGGCTTTATTCGCACCCAATTCCATTGCCGTCTCGATCAAGGCCGTAGATGTCGCGTCCGATGACAATTACCGGGCCCTCCACATAGGCCGGACCATTTCCGCTACCGCCAGCGCAGTCGACATCACTGGCGATCGGGACGCAGGCACCGGAGTAGTTCGGGTCACACGATGAGCTTGGTTGTCGCGGGATCGGCGCAACGCCCGGTTCGGCGTTTACTGCTGGCGCGAAGAGAAGCCCCATTACACACGTAATTGCCAGCACCCGAAACTGAACCACGCCCGCGTTAGACAACACTTCGCACACCGCCAGCCACTCCAAGCACGGCACCAAATCGCGCGTCAAGTAGACATCGCGTAGTAAAAAGATGTACTCCTCAAGTGGCACGTTCGGTAGGAATCTCCGATATTCCCGCTAGGCCGTTCGCGATTTCACCGCTCCTGTCCCGCACCATTCGATTCGGTAAAAGGAATGCGCGGTGTCGTCATCGTCGAAAGAGGGTGCTTGGCGCTACCCGCCTCGGGTATCGCCCCCGCGGATCGACCGGCATCGGGCCGGGCTGTTTCGGCGCAGACCACCGTCGGCCGTTGTGTCACGATGAGCAACATGGCCGAAGGTGCTTCCGCGAGGGCGAAAAGCGGCGAGGACGCCGCCGAACTGCGCAAGGAGAGCTACACGATGGCCCTGTATGTGGCCGTCTGCCTGCTTGCCGCGCTGTTGGCGCTGCCCGAGGCCGCCCGCCACCACCTGATCAGTCTCATCTGGGGCATCACCATCGGGCTGGCTGCCGCCCACTTCTTCGCCTTCAAAATCTCGGCGCGCCTCATCGGGGCCGGCAAAGTCCAGGCTCGCGACATCGAGGCGGCCGGCGCACAATTGGTCGGCGCCGCCGTGGTCGCCGCCCTGGCGTCGGTCACCATCCTCGTGTTGCCAGCTCATCTGGAGTACCACGCCGCCGAGTTCGGCCTGTCCGGGTTCATCGCGGTCAGCGGCTACGCGGTAGCGCGCCGCGGCGGCGCGGGCCGCCTCCGGGCAACCGTCTACGGACTGGTGGTGCTCATTCTCGCGACCGCCATCGCGGTGGTGAAGAACGTTCTGGCCGGACACTGAAAGCGCGAACCCACCCCTGCCCGACTTGGCGTCGCGTTCACACTGCGACAGCCTGCCGTAGCTTCGCGCTGGTGGTGTTCGCTCAACAGGACGGGGCTGGAAGAAGATCTGGACGGGCCGGATCACTTCCCCCGAATCACAGACCACTCAGGCCACAATGGCCCCATGGCCCAACCCTCCGAGACCCCGCCACCCGCTGACGAAGCGCGCCCCGAGTCGGTGCCCGCGGCCGATGCGCCAGCGGCAACACCGGCGACATCGCGCCCGAAACAACAGTGGGGCCACACCCTGGCCCAGCAGGCGGCGACGGTGTCGGCCAAGCTCAGCCCAGTCGTGCGCCGAGCCGGAGATCGGGTGGCCGCAGCATCTCCCACCACGCTGCTGCTCGCGCTGCTCTCGGTGTTGTTGGCATCGAGCATCGTCGCCGCGCTGACCTTCAAGGGCTCGCTCGGCGTGGCGTCCATAGTGGTGTTCATCCCGATGCTGTCGGCCGCGATCGGCGCCACCACCATGCGGTTCCTGGCCGATCGTCGCAAGTCCCAGGCGCAGCGCGAAAATGCCCGCGAGGAGACGAGAGCGCTGCACCAGATCGAGTACACGCTGGATTACGTCGACGCCAAGCTCACCACCGCGTTGACACAGTTCGGCACGGACCGACACAACGAGGCCGTCATCGGAATGTTTCAGGCCAAGGCCGCCACGGAGCTCTACCTCGGACAGGCCCCCCGGTCCGAGCGGCGCTCATCGCCCGAAGCCGCGCCGGAGCACATCGATCTGGTGAGCCAGTACGGGCTGGACGAACTACTCACCCCCCGCGGCATCGGCAGTCAGTCGGCCCCGGCGGCAACATCAAACCGCTCCTGCGCGTAAGCGTTGGTGCGATTGTGCGAGTTACGGAGACTTGTGCACACATCCGCTTTCCGTATCGAGGTGGCCGATAATACGTTCTGCAGTAACGGAATTGGCGGACCTCGATGGTGAGGCGACAGACCCTGATATGCCCGCTGCTTAGTGGGTGAGGTCAGCCCGCATGTCGCTCTCTTGGTGAAGGCCGAACACCTGGATGGCGGCCGATTTTCCTTTCAGCACATGCAGTCCACGGTCGATGAGTCCAGCGGGGCGTGACCCCTGCGCATCGACGCACTGCTGGGTGAGAAGGATCGCGTCACCGGTGGCCTTGGTCAGTTGCTCGACCCGAGCTGCGACGTTGACGGTGTCACCGATGAGGGTGAACTCGAGTTTGCCGCCGCCGCCGATGGTTCCGGCGATCACAACCCCGGTATTGATTCCGATGCCGATGCGAAACTCCTCGCCGAATCGCTCAACGACACGGCGGTGAATCAGAACAGCGGCGGCGACAGCGGCATCGGCGTGGTCCGCAAGGTCGTTGGGGGCGCCAAAGACGGCCAGCGCCCCGTCACCGAGGAACTTGTTGACGTGCCCCCAGCGTCCACGACGGTGGGCACCACGATCTCGAACAACTCGTTGAGGCGCGAGACGGTGTCCTCGGCGGTGTGGGCTTCGGCGAACGGGGTGAAGTCACGCACATCGACGAACATCACGGTGACCTGGCGACGCTCACCGGTGAAGACATCGTCGCCTTGCTCCAGTAGCCGCGCCGCCAGACCGGGATCGACATACGTCCCGAATGCTGCCTGAAGTCGTTGCCGCTCAACCAAACCGGCCTGCATGTGGTTGAACGACGCGGCCAGCGCGCCGAGGTCATCGTCTTGAACCACCGGGAGGCGCCGGCTGTAGTCACCGGCCGCGACACGTTCGGTCCCGGCGGCAAGATCCCTAATCGGCTGCATCGACGGCGAGAACGACGGAGCAACGATGACCGGCACTCCAAAGACAACCGCCATACCGGCACCGATCACCAGAGAAACGAGCGGCACCGTATGCGCCTGGCTGATCAGACCCGCCAACATGGCGCCCACAATGGCGAAATTGAACGCGACTCCAAACACGGACAGGTTCGACCACGCCGCGAAAGTGGGGCGAGAACGAGGCAGCGAGTCGCCGATCGCCGTATCGCCGATGATCGCCACCCGGACGGGGCGCAGCGCCGCCTCTACGAAACTGTGAATAGCGATCAGCTGGATTCCAATCCCGGTGGCGGCGCCCACGATCCCGTACTGAACCAGCCGCGACCCACTTGCTCCGGCGACGGCGCCGACAGCGACCAGGTTGAATGCTCCCAAGACAACATTGCTGCCCAGCCCCCGGACCACCGCACCCCGGCCGTACACATAGGTCGCTTCCAATGCGCTGAGCCGATCGACGTCATGATCGGCGGCCCACTTCTCTGGGAGGCGGCGCCGCACGACGCTGGGAAGAAAGATCACCCACAATCCGAGCGATACGACGGCAACGGTGACCACCGCCGCCTCAATGTAGTGACCCGAGTTCTCGAAGGCGACGACCCAAAAAGACAGCAAAAGATAAACCGGCAGCACCACGGCGAACGTGACTACACAAATCGCCCACGAATATCTTGCCCCGCACCGATCCCAGGCCCACTGCCAAACGCGTTCCATAGCGGGACAGTAGACGCAACGCCCACCGACCTGCGGATATTTGCCCGATCGGAGCCATCGCTAGCGGGTAAGGGCAGGCAGCGTTGCGCCTAGGCGAGCCGCAATCCTGATCAACGCAGTGTCAATCGCAAAAATGGCCGCCACTGGCCATACGGGCCTGTGCCCCCAGTCGGACTCGAACCGACACTTGACGGATTTTAAGTCCGCTGCCTCTGCCAATTGGGCTATGGGGGCCCGCCGGCGAATCTATCGCGTACCCGCCGGGCTCGAGACGCCCCTCCCCTGTGGAAATCGCCCCCAACACCGACGTGCGTCCCAGCCGTGATGCGCGTAACATCCGCGCGCCGCGCGCCAGACTACTGTGTCGCCCGTCTGAGGCCAGATGACACGACTATGTCGGCCGACAAGAGCTTGTAAAAACTGTCGGCGCCTTCGTTAAAAAGCCGTAAACAAGCTTTCACCCTACGTCATTCAATCGCGAATGTGGACACGTGGGTGGCTAGCGTTACGCCAACACACAGGGGCCCTTATGCCTACCCACAGATTCAGCTCGGGTGGCCAGGGGCGGGGAGCTCATAAGCAAGGAGCATTGGATGTCATTCCTTAAAACAGTGCCTGAAGAGTTGACGGCCGCGGCCGCGCAGCTGGGGACCATCGGTAGCTCTATGTCGGCGCAAAATGCCGCCGCGGCAGCTCCGACCACCGTAATCGCTCCGGCCGCCCTCGATGAAGTATCGGCACTGCAGGCCGCACTCTTCACCGCGTATGGCACCTACTACCAGCAGGTCAGCGCGGATGCACAGGCCATGCACGACATGTTCGTGAACACCCTGGGGGCCAGCGCCGGGACATACGGCGCAACCGAAAACCTCAACTCCGCAGCGGCCGCTTCACCTCTGGACGGCATTACCTCGGGAATCAGCGGCTTCATCCAAAACACCGGCTCGATAATTCCCGACTCCTGGTCGAGCAACATCGGCAACCTCACCAACATCGGCGTTGGGAACTGGGCCTCGGCCTCATCCACTCTGATGGGTCTGGCGGGTGGCGGTCTGCTTCCCGCCGAGGAAGCCGCCGAAGCCGACGTCAGCCTGGGAGCAGAAGCCGGGCTGGGTGCGCTCAGTGAGCTCGGAGGAGCCGAGGCCGCCCTGGGTGCGCCCATCGCCGCTGGCATTGGCGGGGCATCCGCGGTCGGCATGCTCTCGGTGCCCCCGACCTGGGCCGGATCGGCCACCTTGGTATCGAGCACGACCCCGCTGGCCGGCGCCGGCTGGACAGCCGCCGCGCCGACGGCCGCCCCGGGAACGTTCATGGGCGTGCCGGCCGGGTTGGGTTCGGCCGCACGCAACAGCGCCGGATTTGGTGCGCCACGCTACGGCGTCAAGCCAATCGTCATGCCAAAGCCGGCCGCGGTCTAGGCGCCATTGGGCAACACGTCTCCCACATCGATAAAACACCACAACTTTCACTAAAAGAGGGATACAGCAATGGATTTTGGCGCCTTACCTCCTGAAATCAACTCCGCACGCATGTACGCCGGTGCCGGGGCAGGCCCCATGATGGCCGCCTCCGCCGCATGGAATGGCCTAGCCGTCGAGTTGGGCACAACGGCCGCCTCCTACGAATCGGTGATCACCCGATTGACCACCGAGTCTTGGATGGGCCCGGCGTCGATGGCGATGATCGCCGCCGCTCAGCCGTATCTGGCGTGGTTGACCTACACCTCGGAAGCGGCGATGCACGCCGGGGCGCAAGCCGCGGCATCGGCGGCCGCCTACGAGGCAGCGTTCGCGATGACGGTGCCGCCGCCGGTGGTCGCCGCCAACCGATCGCTGCTGGCGGCACTGGTTGCGACGAACTTCCTGGGCATCAACACCCCGGCGATCATGGCAACCGAGGCGCTCTACGCCGAGATGTGGGCGCAGGACGCCGGGGCGATGTACGGCTACGCGGCCGCTTCCTCGACCTCGGGATCCCTGCAGCCGCTGAGTACACCGCAGCAGACCAGCAACCCGGGCGGGCTCGCCGCACAGTCGGCGGCGGTTAGTCAGGCCGCCGCATCCGCCGCGGCAACCGACGGCATCACCAGCCTGCTGAGCAACCTGCCCAACACCATCATGGGACTCGCCTCGCCGATAACGTCGGCTATCGACGCGACGGGACTGGGCGGAATCATTCAGGACATCGAGGACTTCCTCGGCATTCCGTTTGTCGCCAACGTCATCAACGGTGCGGTTAACACCGCGGCTTGGTACACCACGGCCACTATTCCCACCGCGATTTTCCTGGCAAACGCTCTCGATACCGGTGCACCGGTAATTGCTGCCGAAGGCGCCATCGAGGCTGCCGAAGGTGCGGCTGCCGCCACCGCAGGGCTGGCGAACACGGTGACGCCCACCGGCGTTGGCGCGGCTTTGGGCGAGGCGACCCTGGTCGGCAAGCTGGCCGTACCCACCAGCTGGTCGAGTGCCCTTCCGGAGACAGCTGCGACCACCGGTGCGCTGGGCGGAAGCGGCTGGACGGTTCCCGAGGAAGCTGCCCCGGTTTCCGGAGTGGCCGGGGTGCCGGGCATGGCCGCAGCCGCCAAGGGCGCCGGTGCGTATGCGGGACCGCGTTACGGCTTCAAGCCGATCGTCATGCCCAAACAGGTCGTCGTGTGACGCCGGAAAAAGGGGGAACATGTCACTCGTTTGAGGACAGCAATTAACCGGCGGGTCGTAATCTATCCGCGATTCGGCTACCACCGAAGCAGTCCAGGTGCTAGAAATCATACAAATGCGGACTTCAACATAAGGAGACAGGAATCATGGCCACACGCTTTATGACCGACCCGCACGCGATGCGGGACATGGCGGGCCGTTTCGAAATGCACGCCCAGACCGTCGAGGACGAGGCCCGCCGGATGTGGGCGTCCTCGCAGAACATCGCCGGCGCGGGCTGGAGCGGTATGGCCTCGGCAACCTCACTGGACACCATGGGCCAGATGAACACCGCCTTCCGCAACATCGTCAACATGCTGCACGGGGTGCGCGACGGGCTCGTTCGCGACGCGAACAACTACGAGCAGCAAGAGCAGGCCTCCCAGCAGATCCTCAGCAGCTAGCACCGGCCCGACACTTTCGACTCAGGAGGACAAAACCAATGACCATCAATTACCAGTTCGGCGATGTCGACGCCCACGGCGCGCTCATCCGCGCCCAGGCCGCCTCCTTGGAGGCCGAGCACCAGGCCATCGTTCGCGATGTGCTGGCTGCCGGTGACTTCTGGGGCGGCGCCGGTTCGGTGGCTTGCCAGGAGTTCATCGCCCAGTTGGGTCGCAACTTCCAGGTGATCTACGAGCAGGCCAACTCGCACGGCCAGAAGGTTCAGGCCGCCGGCAACAACATGGCGCAGACCGACAGCGCCGTCGGCTCCAGCTGGGCCTGATACAAGAGCAGGACAACAGTGGCCGCGCACCGCAAGGTGCGCGGCCACTGCGCTTTGCGCCGGTCCGTGCTGTGCACCAATAGCGGGGCAGCGACCTCTGCCCCCTAATCGCTTGCGGACCAAAACAACTCAATCGTGCGCGGTCAGCCCACAGCCCCCAGCAACAAGCGGTCATAGCCGGGGCCGCACTTCACGGTTACATTTGAGGTTGATATGAGGTCCCTGACGACTGCATATGCGCCGGGAGGTGTGTAGGACCATTGAAAGCAATGACCGGATCCACGCGCACTCAACGTCCACGGCAGGCGATTTTGGGGCAGCTGCCCCGAATTCACCGTGCCGACGGATCACCCATTCGGGTGCTCCTTGTCGACGACGAACCTGCGCTGACCAATCTGGTCAAAATGGCCCTGCACTACGAAGGCTGGGACGTCGAGATCGCCCACAACGGGCGCGAGGCCATATCCAAGTTCGACAAGATCAGTCCTGACGTGTTGGTCCTCGACATCATGCTGCCCGACGTCGACGGCCTGCAGATCCTGCAGCGGGTGCGCGACTCCGACGCATACACACCCACGCTGTTCCTCACGGCACGCGATTCGGTGATGGACCGTGTCACCGGACTGACGGCCGGCGCCGACGACTACATGACCAAGCCGTTCAGCCTCGAAGAGCTGGTGGCGCGGCTGCGCGGACTGTTGCGCCGCTCCAGTCATCTGGCGCCGCCCGCCGACGAGTCCCTGAAGGTTGGTGACCTCAAGCTCGACGCAGCCAGCCGGGAAGTCACTCGCGGCGGCACCCCGATCTCGCTTTCCTCGACCGAGTTCGAGCTACTTCGATTCCTGATGCGCAACCCGCGCCGCGCGCTGAGCCGCACCGAGATCCTCGACCGGGTCTGGAACTACGACTTCGCCGGGCGCACCAGCATCGTCGACCTCTACATCTCGTACTTGAGAAAGAAAATCGACGCGGACCGAGAGCCGATGATTCACACGGTCCGCGGGATTGGATACATGCTACGACCAGCGGAATGAGCCCGAAATGACGGGCCACCGGAACACCCCTCGCCGGCTTCCTCGTTCGTTGCGCTGGCAGCTGCTGCTTGGCGTGCTGGCCGTGGTGACGATCGTGCTGGTCGCGGTGGGCGGGGTCTCGGTGCTCAGCCTGCGCGGCTACGTGACCGCGATGAACGACGCCGAAGTCGTCGAGTCCATGCATGCGTTCAGCCACGCCTATGCCCGCTACCGCAACGGCGAACACACCTCGATCCACACCGGCACTCCCCCGGTGTCCCAAGCCCTGCTCGAGTTCACCGGCCAGACGCCCGGGAACCTCATCGCGGTGATGCGCGATGGTGTCGTCATCGGTTCGGCGGTCTTTTCCGAAGACGCGCCCCGCCCGGCACCACCGGATGTCATCCACGCCATCGAGACCCAACACTGGACCGACGAACCGTCACGTGTCGAAACGCTGGGCAGCCTGGGTTCCTATCAAGTCGACAGCCGCGCCGCCGGATCCGACCGCCTGATCGTCGGGGTTTCGCTGAGCATCGCGGACCGCATCATCACCCGAAAACAAATCACGACCAGCGTGCTTGTCGCGACCGCACTGGTGATCACGGCGGCCCTGACCGTGTGGGTGGTCGGTATTACCCTGCGCCCGCTGCGGCGGGTCGCCGCAACCGCCGCGACCGTCGCCGCGATGCCACTCGCCGGCGACGACCACCAGATCAGCGTGCGGGTTCGCCCCGAGGACACCGACCCCGACAACGAAGTCGGCATCGTGGGGCACACGCTGAACCGGTTGCTGGACAACGTCGACAGCGCGCTGCAACATCGGGTGGCTTCCGATCTGCGGATGCGGCAATTCATCACCGACGCCAGCCATGAGCTGCGCACCCCGCTTGCGGCCATTCAGGGGTATGCCGAACTCACCCGCCAGGACAGCTCGGACCTACCGCCGACTACCGAATACGCGCTCGCCCGCATCGAGTCAGAAGCGCGGCGGATGGCCTCCCTGGTTGACGAATTGTTGCTGCTGTCACGCCTGGGTGAAGGCGAGGACCTGGAGACCGAACACCTCGACTTGACCGACCTGGTGATGAACGCCGTGAACGACGCCGCCGTGGCAGCGCCCACCCACCGTTGGATCAAGGACCTGCCCGACGAACCGGTGTGGGTCAACGGTGACCACGCCCGTCTGCACCAGCTGGTCAGCAACCTGCTCACCAATGCCTGGGTGCACACGCCGCCCGGCGTCACGGTGAAGACCGGGATCACCAACTACCCCGATGACCCCAACGGTCCCTACACCGAGCTGACGGTCAGCAACGACGGCCCCGACATCGACCCCGAGGTCTTGCCTCATTTGTTCGAGCGATTTGTCCGTTCCAGCAAGTCGCGATCCAGCGCGCCGGGCCACGGATTGGGCCTGGCCATCGTCAATTCGATCGTGAAAGCTCATGACGGCTCGGTGACCGCCGAATCCGCCGCTGGCCAAACCGTATTCCGGATCAGGCTGCCGCTGATCGACGCGCCGCTCAATGCATCCGCCCCCGGCCGGCCGAGGCAGCCGAGCGACTACTGAACGCACAGCTAGGGCGGCTCGCCCCGATAGGTCCGGGATGCGCATCACCCCTATCCGGTGCCTTGGTGCAAGATTGGCTGTGCTCCGTATCTGGGTGATCAACCCGAACACCACCGAATCAATGACCACCGCGATCGGCCGCTGCGCGCGGGCGGTGGCCGGCCCCGGCACCGAAATCACGGCGGTGACCTCCCCGATTGGTCCGCCGTCGATTGAAAGTCACTACGACGAGGCCATGAGCGTCCCCGGCCTACTGCAGGCCATCGAGCAAGGTGAGCATTCGGGAGCTGACGGCTACGTGATCGCCTGCTTCGGCGACCCCGGCCTCGACGCCGCTCGGGAGCTGGCTCGGGGCCTGTGATTGGGATCGCCGAAGCGGCTATGCATACCGCCAGCCATCTCGGCCGGGGATTCTCGGTGGTCACCACCCTGGCTCGCACCACGGGACGCGCCGCGGAGCTCGCCGAACGCTACGGCATGGACCGGTTCTGCCTGGGCGTCCACGCCTGCGAAATCCCGGTGCTCGACCTCGAGACGGACTCACGGGCGCGCGCGATCGTCACCGACGCGTGTCGCACCGCCATCAAGGTGGATCGCTCCGACAGCATCGTGCTGGGCTGCGCGGGAATGGCCGACATATGCCATTCGATCTCCGAGGAGATCGGCGTTCCCGTGGTGGACGGGGTCAGCGCCGCCACGGTGCTGGTGCAGTCACTCGTGACATTGGGTTTGCGTACGGCCAAGCACGGTGAATACGCAAGCCCGCCAAAGAAATAACCGGAGCCGACGTGGCTACCGCCTGCAGGCGTACGCCACTTCTGCCACAGGAGTCACCGCTTGAGGCAACACAATTTTTGCCCGCCTCACAGCGACAGCCTGGCTGCCGCGCGCAAAGCCAGCACCCGCCGGTGGATCCGGTGTTCGGTCCCCCGCGGAATTTCGGCCGGGCCATAGCGACCGCGTCCGAGTCGGCGCACCCTGCCGCGTCCGATTTCCCAGCGCAACGCATCTGACAGCGCCTTGGATGCCCTGCCGCGGACCGAAAAGTGGTGCCAGTCCAGCGCGTCGATCATTTCGGCGATGGTCGCTGGCCCGTGTTGGGACAACTGCATAGTCAGCACGTATCGAAGCTCGATGCCGGCAAGTAGGTAGCTCATTGCGGAACGGTCGCACGCGGGTATGACATCAACCGAGCTTGTCGCTGCGAGGCGGGCAAAAAGAGTGCCACTCGCCCGCCGGGACCGGTGTGGCAGATGTGACCTAGTCGCAGAGCACCAGGGCGATGCCGTCCAGGATGTCGTGCTCGCTGACGGTCAGCTCGTCGATGCCGGCGCGGCTGCGCAACTCGCGAGCCAGTTCTTCGACCACGATCGCGCCGCCGCCGATCACGTCGACCCGGCCCTCATGCATCGGTGGGAGTGCGGCACGCTGCTCGCGCGTCATCGCTATCAGCCGGTCACACACCGCGTGCAGATCAGCGCCGGCGACTCGCGAAACATGAATGGCCGCAGCATCATAGGTAGTCATGTTGTGGGCCAGGGCGGACAACGTGGTCATCGTTCCGGCCAGGCCGACCCAAGTCCGGGCCTCCTCGACGGGGACCGCACGCAACGCGGGTTCCAGCTCTTCGCGCACCACCAGGCGGGCGGCGGCCACCTCATCGGGCGTCGGCGGATCGGAGTGCAGGCAGCGTTCGGTCAGCCGAACACAGCCGATGTTGGCCGAGTAACTCGCGGTGACTTCGTTGCCCGCCTTGCCGAGCACGATCTCGGTGGATCCGCCGCCGAGATCGACGACCACGAAAGACGCTCCGGCGCTGTCCAGTTCGCCGACCGCGCCGGAAAACGACAGCTCCGCCTCTTCGGCCCCGGTGATCACCTCGGCGATCGCGCCGGGCAGCACCGCACCGAGCACCTCGGCGGTCATGGCAAAGAAGCTGTCCCGGTTGGCGGCGTCACGGGTGGCCGACGTGGCGACCATCCGTACCCGTTCGACGCCGTGCACCTTCAGCAGGGCCGCGTAATCAGTCAACGCGGCCCGGGTCCGGGCAATCGCTTCCGGCGCAAACTGACCGGTCGCGTCGACACCCTGGCCCAACCTGACTATCCGCGTTTCTCGGTGCACGTCATTGAGCTGCCCACCGCCGGCGTCCGCGATGAGCAACCGAATCGAATTGGTACCGCAGTCGATCGCGGCGACCCGGCTCATCACGTCCCCATCGTCCCCTTCAAAGCCACTGTCCCGCCACCAGGTTCGCCGCCGCGCCCGGCTCGGCGGCCAGCAACGCCACCGCCTCATCGCCAAACGGGTTAACCCCGGGCCCCTTGGCCAACGAATGCGCGATCAACACATGCAGGCACTTGACCCGATCGGGCATGCCGCCAGCCGAAACCTTGGTTCCCAGTGGATCGATCGCGTCACGCTCGGCCAGATAGGACTCGTGCGCCCGCCGATACGCCGCGGCCAGTTCGGGATCGTCGCCCAGCCGCTCGGTCATCTCGCGCATCAGACCGGTGGTCTCGAGCCTGCTGGCGGCCGCCGTGAGCTCCGGATGCGTCAGGTAGTAGAGCGTGGGAAACGGTGTGCCGTCGGGCAGTCTGGGCGCGGTCTTGACCACGCCGGGTTCGCCGTTGGGGCATCGGTAGGCGATCTCCAGCACCCCACGCGGCTCGCGGCCGAGCTGACGCGCCACCGCCTCCAGGTCCGCGGGATCAACCAACGGGGGCCGTCGGCTCGGGCCGTACGGGTGCGGGCAGTCCGGGCTCAGGTTCGGGCTCCGGGGCGGGAGGTTCAGCGGCGGCGGGCGGAAGGTGCGGCGCGTCGGCAATGGTGTGCCAAAGCGACGTATACCAAGGGTCACCCTTCGTGGGCATGGCGGCATCGGTGCCCGGTTGCGGGGCCACCACCGCCCCGGGCGGCAGCTGGACCTGAAATGGAATGTCCCCCGGCATCACAAAGCCAAGGCGCTCACGGGCCTGCGCCGCAATGTAGGCCGGGTCGGCCAGTTGGCCCTTGCGCTGCTCGAGATCGGCGATCTGGCGGCGCAGCGCCGCTTCGGTTGCGGACAATTGCTCCATTTCGGTGCGCTGGGCGAAGTAGGTCCGAACCGGCCCGGCGATGGTCAGGGTCAACACGCAGACGACCGCGACCAGCACGGCCGCACGCCGGGCGGTGAAACCCAAACGTTGGTCGGATCGCTGCTCCACCGATTCGGTGAATGAGCGCTTGATGGGTTCGACGACATGTTCACGCAGCGTTCGGGCGGTGTTGCGACTGGCGGCCGGCCCGGTGTTGGCCGCTTGTGTGGGCCTGGACACCGAAGTGGTGCGACGCCCGCGCGCCGACTCGCCGGCTTTACCCGGGCGCGATGCCGGGGATCGGCGCTTCGGATCGGGACGTTTCGCGTCGGCCATGAAGCTTCAGCCACGTTTCCGTCGGCCGTCGGCCTATTTCGGGTCCGCAACGAATCGGGGGAAGGCCAGATCGCCGGCGTAGCGGGCCGCGTCACCGAGAGCCTCTTCGATCCGAAGCAGCTGGTTGTACTTGGCCACACGCTCGCTGCGGGCGGGTGCGCCCGTCTTGATCTGGCCGCTGCCGACGGCCACCACCAGGTCGGCAATGATGGTGTCCTCCGTCTCACCGCTGCGGTGGCTGATCATCGTGCGGTAGCCGCTGTGGTGTGCCAGCGCGACCGCGTCGAGCGTCTCGGTCAGCGTCCCGATCTGATTCACCTTGACCAGCAGCGCATTGGCCACGCCCCGGTCGATGCCCTCTTCGAGCCGCTCGGGATTGGTGACGAACACGTCGTCGCCGACGATCTGTACCCGGTCACCGATCTCGGCCGTCAGTGCGGCCCACCCGTCCCAATCGTTCTCGTAGAGCGGATCTTCGATGGAGACCAGCGGATAGGAGCCGAGCAGCCCGGCGTAGAACTCCGTCATCTGCGCGGCGGTGCGGGGCGTGCCCTCGAAGGTGTAGCTGCCGTCGGCGTGGAATTCGTTGGCGGCCGCATCGAGCGCCAAAGCCACGTCCACACCGGGCTTGAAGCCCGCCGCCTCGATGGCCTGGCTGATCAGATCGAGTGCCGCGGTGGTGCTGGCCACATCGGGAGCAAAACCACCCTCGTCGCCCAAACCGGTGGACAGCCCGGCCTTCTTGAGCACCGCCTTGAGCGCGTGGTACACCTCCGCGCCCCAGCGCAATGCCTCACTGAAGCTGGGCGCACCGATCGGGGCCACCATGAACTCCTGAATGTCCACGCCCGTGTCCGCGTGTGCGCCGCCGTTGAGGATGTTCATCATCGGCACCGGAAGGATGTGGGCGTTGGGCCCGCCGATGTAGCGGAACAGCGGCAGTTCGGCCGATTCCGAAGCCGCCTTGGCCACCGCCAGCGAGACGCCGAGGATCGAGTTGCCCCCCAACCGGGACTTGTCGGGCGTGCCATCGAGATCAACCAGGGCCTGATCGACCAAGCGCTGGTCGTCGGCGTTGAGTCCGATGACCGCCGGGCCGATCTCATCGAGCACGGCTTCCACTGCCTTCTTGACGCCCTTGCCGCCGTAGCGATCGCCACCGTCGCGCAGTTCGACGGCCTCATGCTCACCGGTCGACGCGCCCGACGGCACCGCGGCCCGGGCAAAGGTTCCGTCGATCAGAGCCACCTCGACCTCGACGGTCGGGTTGCCGCGGGAATCGAGGATCTCGCGGGCCCCGACCTGCTCGATTATCGGCACTGGGTTCTCCTTTGTGTCCTGGCGTTCGTTGAGGTCCCCGGCAGCCTTTAGCGTAAAGCCTGGGTCAGCGTTCCATCTTTCTACAGCGGGTGGCCCGCCGCGTAAGCGGTCGCCCAGTCGCGCACCGCCCGAGCGTAGACGCCGGAGTTGTTGTAGGCGCGCAAAGCGGTGATCCATCCCCGCGCAGTCGCGAGATCTTTACCGCGCCAGCATAAATATCCGGCCGCCGAAAGCGCGGCGTCGTCGATGTTGTCCGGACTGACGATGCCGTCATTGTTGGCATCCACCCCGTAGAGCCGCCAGGTTTCGGAGATGAACTGCATCGGCCCCATCGCACGCTCCACGCCGTCGTCACCGTCGAAGTTGGCACGCTCGCTATCGACGATGCGCAGGGTGCCGCCGGTTCCGTCCAGGCGCACGCCGCGAATGGGAGGCCGCACGTCCCCGTTGGGCGCTATGGTCGCGCCCCGATAGGTGCCGTTGTGACTTTCCACCTGCCCGATGCCCGCCAGCGTGGTCCACGCGATATGGCACTTCGGGTTCTCGACCTCCGCAACCCGAGCGGCGTAGGCGTAGGCCTCCAGCGCAATCACCGGCATCTCCAGCGCCGGGGCGCGTTGCTCGGCCCATTCCCGCAGCTGATCGGCGGGCCGACCGCTGGCGTAGGTGTCCACCGTCGGCACCGGATCACCCGGTGGCGGCGGCACCCCTTCGGGGATGAACAAGCTGAGCTGCCAGGTGCAACTTGACGCCAAGAGCATCGCGGTCGCGCCAATAACGGCGGCCGCGCGCAACCAACGTCTTGGCGACACAATCCTCCCTTTGGCTACTGCTGGCGCTCTACGCGTCCGTTGGGCCACTTCGCCGTCCGCGCGCTCACGTTCCGACTTGGCGGCCGCTACGACCTAAATCATCGTCCCATGGGTTTGAGAGTTACCCCGTCGCAGTTCTCATCCAGCACACGGCCAGGAGTGCATCCTGGTACTGGAATTGGTTAGCCGACGATCAGGCCAGCAAGCACAATTTTTAGCTTCTATCTGGAAAACAGCTATTTCAGCAAACTTCATAAAGGTCGCTTGATATGGAGCGGCTCTGAGTCCCCGCAAAGTTGGCGAGAACCGGCTCAAGCGCCTCCGAAGTCCCCGCTAGTGCGCGGACGACTCGTCCTAGCGCCTGCCCTTCCGCTTCTTGCTGCCGCCGCGGGATTCCCGGGATTCTTTGGGGGTCTCGCCTTCGGCAGGCGCCTCGACTTGTTCTTCGGGCTCTGCTGGTTCTTGCGGCGGTTCTTCGTCGACCACGGGCTCCGGCGCCACATCGGCCCCCGCGCTGCCAGACGGCCAGTGCACCAGCCACTCCTGCTCGGTGATCGTCCCGACCGGCGCCATGTCGAGTTCCTCTGCCACGGCGTCGCCGCGCCGGGCGGCCACAATCGCCCGCTCGGCGCGGCGGACGTTATCCGAGAAGTCCAAAACCGCGGCGCGCAAGCAGTTTTCCGCGTCGATATCCGCCGACACGGCAATCGAGGTGATTTCGGCGGGGATCAGCTGCACCGGCAGGCCGGCATTGCAGACCCGCGCAATCACCTTCTGCGCCAACGCTAACGCGGGCTGACCGGTGGGAACGTCGTCCAATACCGACTCGCGTGGATTGCGCGCCTTTTCCGCCGCCTTGCCTTCCTCCCACTGGGCCATCTGCTCTTGCAGCGAAATCGATTCGCCGGCAAGTACTCCCGGTGCCCGGTTGCCGAGCTTGCGCATCAGCGTGTCGGCGACGTCATCGATGGTGAACGGAAGCAATGCCGCATCTTCAGCGATGCGGGCATGGAAAAGCACCTGAAGCAGCAGGTCCCCAAGCTCCTCGCGCAACTGGTCGACGCTGCCACTGTGTACCGCGTCGAGCAGCTCGTAGGTCTCTTCGAGCAGGTAGCGCCGCAACGAGTCGTGGGTCTGCTCACTTTCCCACGGCCCGTCGGTGCGCAGTTTGTCCATCATCGCCACGGCATCGAGCAGGCGTTCCCCGCGCCGGCGATCCGGCGCCGCGATCAGCCTGGCCCCTGCCGCCAGCCTCGCCAACACCGCGGGGTGGTTCGGGTCGGACGACAACAGCACCGGCGCCTCCTCGCCCACGTGCACCGGATGCGCGTCGGGCAGTGACCAGGGCACGGCGATCGGCATCTCCTCGGTGTATTGCACGGTGCCCCCGAGCAGCTCGATGGCTTCGACAGGCACCAGCGACGGACGGCGGGGGTCGACCAGGACGACAATCATCGCGCTTGCCGCTCCTTACCCGACGCGGTGGCGCCCGCATCGTCTTCGGACAAACTGGTTCTACCAATATCTTGTTGCGGCTTGCCTGCCAATGCCGTCACCAGATTGGCCACCATCTGCACCAATTCCACATCCCGGATGCGCGGCGCACCGACGCCACCGTCACGCGGGATGGGTACCTGCACGGTGGACGTCGTAGCCCGGTAGTGGCCTCCCGGATACATCCGCTTGAGCCGCACCTGGGCGGAATCGGGCAGATCCATCGGTGCCAGCCGAACTGTCGCCGAAGACGGCGCCGACACGTCGGTGATGCCCGAGGCCCGGCACAGCAGCCGCAACCGCGCCACCGCGACCAGCCGCAGTGCCGGCTCCGGCAAAGCCCCGTAGCGGTCGATGAGTTCGTCCACCACGGCCGCGACGGCACTGTCGGAGGTGGCGGTGGCGAGCCGCCGGTAGGCCTCCAACCGCAGGCGATCGCTGCCGATGTAGTCCGGTGGCAGGTGGGCGTCGACCGGCAGGTCGATCCGCACATCCTTGGGCTCCTCGGGAGTGGTCACCATCTTGCCGTCGGCGGCGGCCCGATACGCCTCGACGGCCTCGCCCACCAAACGCACATAGAGGTCGAAGCCGACTCCGGCGACGTGCCCCGACTGCTCGACGCCGAGCACGTTGCCCGCGCCGCGGATCTCCAGGTCCTTGAGCGCGACCGCCATGCCCGCGCCAAGCTCGTTGTTTTGCGCGATGGTCGCCAACCGGTCGTAGGCGGTCTCGGTCAGCGGCGCCTGCGGCGGGTACAAGAAGTAGGCGTAACCGCGCTCACGGCTACGGCCCACTCGGCCGCGCAGCTGGTGCAGCTGAGACAACCCGAAGGTGTCGGCCCGTTCGACGATCAGCGTGTTGGCGTTGGAGATGTCCAAGCCGGTCTCCACGATCGTGGTGCAGACCAAGATGTCGAATTCACGCTGCCAGAATCCCTGGACGGTGCGTTCCAGCAGATCCTCGGGCATCTGCCCATGCGCGACGACCACCCGCGCCTCGGGCACGAGTTTGCGAATCCGCGCGGCGGTGTCGTCGATGGAACTGACCCGGTTGTGCACATAGAACGCCTGCCCGTCGCGCAGCAGCTCGCGCCGCAGCGCCGCGGCGACCTGCTTGTCGTCATGGGGTCCCACGTAGGTCAGCACCGGGTAGCGCTCCTCGGGGGGCGTCAGGATGGTCGACATCTCCCGAATACCGGCCAGGCTCATCTCCAGCGTGCGCGGAATGGGGGTGGCGCTCATCGTCAAGACGTCGACGTGGCTGCGCAACGACTTGATGTGCTCCTTGTGCTCGACACCGAACCGCTGTTCCTCGTCGACCACGACCAAGCCCAGGTCTTTCCAGCGCACGCCGGTCTGCAGCAGCCGGTGCGTGCCGATCACCACGTCGACCGATCCGTCGGCCATGCCCTCGATCACCGTGCGTGACTCGGCGGGGTCGGTGAAGCGGGACAGACCCTTGACCGTGACCGGGAACCCGGCCATCCGGTCGGTGAAGGTTTGCAGATGCTGGTCGGCCAACAGCGTGGTGGGCACCAGCACGGCAACCTGTTTGCCGTCCTGAACGGCCTTGAACGCCGCCCGCACCGCGATTTCGGTCTTGCCGTAGCCGACATCACCGCAGATCACCCGGTCCATCGGGATGGACTTTTCCATGTCGCCCTTGACCTCGGTGATCGCGGTGAGCTGGTCGACGGTTTCGGTGAAACCGAACGCGTCCTCCATCTCGGCCTGCCACGGTGTGTCAGGGGCGAACGCATGCCCGGGGCTGGCCTGCCGCTTGGCGTAGAGCGCCACCAGTTCGCCGGCGATTTCCCGCACCGCCTTGCGCGCCTTGGTCTTGGTGTTGGTCCAGTCACTGCCGCCGAGCCGGCTCAGTGCTGGCGCCTGCCCACCGACATATCGCGACAACTGGTCCAGCGAATCCATCGGGACATACAGCTTGTCGGAACCACCGCCCCGCTTGGCGGAGGCGTATTCGAGCACCAGGTACTCGCGCCGGGCACCCCCGACGGTGCGCTCGACCATCTCCACGAACCGGCCGATGCCGTGCTGATCGTGCACCACCAGATCGCCGGCCGTCAGGGCCAGTGGATCGACGGTGTTTCGCCGCTTGGCCGCCAGGCGCTTGCCCTCGACCGCCGTGGCCCGGTTGCCGGTCAGATTCGTCTCGGTGACCACGACCAAGTTGGCGCCGGGGACGATGACGCCGTCGCGCAGCGGCCCCTTGAGCACGCCCACCACGCCCAACTTGGGTGCGGCGCCGGGTTCCAGCATGGCGGCGGGAATGTCGGATTCGGCCAGCCGCTCCACCATGCGATGGGCGGTGCCGGTCCCGGGCTCCACCATCACCGCGTACCCGCCGGTCGAGACGTGCGCGCGCAGCATCGCAAAGATGTCGTCGATATCCTTCTGGTGCCCACGAGCCGAGGGCGCCGCGCGGACCTCCAGCTCCGTCGCCGATTCCTCGGACAGCTGGCTCAACGTCCACCACGGGTGCCCGGAACTGCTCGCCGCGGTCTGCACCTGCTCCAGCTCGGCAAAGCCGGACCCACCCAGGGCTTCGACGTCGACGGGCGCGTCGGTTCCCATCGCCGCGACCGACCATGAGGCCTCGAGGAACTCGCGGCCCGTCTTGATCAAATCGGCGGCCCGGGTGCGCACCTTCTCCGGGTCGCACACCAGCACCGGAGTGCCCTCGGCAAGCTGATCGGTCAACAGCGCATGGTCATCGGGGCGCAACACCGGCAGCAGCGCTTCCATCCCATCGGTCGGGATGCCCTCGGCCAGTTTGGCCAGCATGTCGATGACGCTGCCGGTCACGGTGTTCTCCGAAGCCGGGTGCTGGGCGGCCAGCGCCGCGGCTCGCGCCCGTACGTCTTCAGTCAGAAGCAGCTCCCGGCAGGCCACCGCGACCAGCGTGCTGACCTCGATCTCGGGAATGGAGCGCTGGTCGGCGACCGAGAACATGCGCATTTCGGTGATCTCGTCGCCCCAGAATTCGACCCGCACCGGGTGCTCGGCGGTCGGCGCGAAGAGGTCCAGAATGCCCCCGCGGACGGCGAACTCGCCCCGCCGGCCCACCATGTCGACCCGGGTGTAGGCCAGCTCGACCAGCCGGGCGATGACTTCATCGAATCCGATTTCTTGTCCGACACTCAGACTGACCGGTTCCTGCCGGCCCAGTTGCGGCGTCATCGGCTGCAACAGCGAGCGCACCGCGGTCACCACCACGCGCAACGGCGGGCCCAGCCGGGTGTCGTCGGGATGAGCCAGCCGGCGCAGCAGCAGCACCCGGGCGCCGACCGTGTCGACACCGGGTGAGAGCCGCTCGTGCGGAAGGGTCTCCCAGGACGGGAACAACGCCACGGCTTCGCCGAAGAATCCCCGCAGTTCCGCGGTTACGTCGTCGGCCTCACGCCCGGTGGCGGTGACCACGAGCAGCGGTCCCTGTTGGGCCAGTGCGCTGGCGACGAAGGAGCGCGCGCTGGCCGGGCCGACCAACGTCAATTCATCAGGGCGATCGGAGGCACGCGCGATGAGTTGCTGGAAAGTCGGCGCGGTAAGCGCCAAGTCGACGAGCCCCGCGATCGGGGTATCTGGGCTAGCAGCCCCCGGTGCGGTCATGATGCGGCCATTCTAGGGCGCGGTCGTTTCTCGATATCGAGCCCGGCGGCCGATGGGCGGATCGGACTACTCGTCTTGCAGCTGCGGATCGGCTTCCAAGTGGGTCAGCCCATTCCAGACCAGGTTGACCAGGTGCGCGGCGACGACTTCCTTTTTGGGTTCGCGGGCGTCGAGCCACCACTGCGCGGTCATCGACACCGAACCCACCAAGGCCTGGGCATACAGCGGGGCCAGCTCGGAGTCCAGACCCCTGCGGGCGAAGTCGCCGGCCAAGATCGAGCTGACCTGGCTGACGGCGTCGTTGAGCAGGCTGGAATAGGTTCCGGAGCTGATCGACGCCGGTGAGTCGCGGATCATGATGCGAAAGCCGTCGGTGCGTTCTTCGACATAGGTGAGCAACGCCAGGGCGACCCGCTCGACGCGCACTCGCGATCGGTTGTTGGTCAACGACGAGGTGATGCCGTCCAGCAGGGCCGACATTTCGCGGTCGACCACCACCGCGTACAGGCCCTCTTTGCCGCCAAAATGCTCGTAGACCACCGGCTTGGAGACGTTGGCACGCTGGGCGATCTCCTCGATCGAGGTCCCGTCGTAGCCGCGTTCGGCGAACAACGATCGCGCGATGCCGATCAGCTGATGCCGGCGTTCGCTGCCCGTCATCCGGGCGCGCGGCGCCTTTGCCTCTTTTTCCGGCATTTTCTCCGGCCCTGCCACGCCAACAGGGTATCTGTTTTCCGGCCCGCGGCGCCCAGCGTGTGGGCCGGGCGCCGACTGTGTCTCCAGTGCGCTTCGGTGGCGATATTCGCGCCCCACACGCACGCTGGGCGCCCGGATTGCACCGTGGATGGGGCGCCGACGATGTCGGCAGGATATGGCGGGCTCGGGAATCGGCCCACCCACCCGTTAGAGTTTCATAGTGGCGAGCGGGCGAAATGCTCGCCGTCGACCGGCAGTCCGTCGTGGTGTAATCGGCAGCACCTCTGATTTTGGTTCAGATAGTTCAGGTTCGAGTCCTGGCGACGGAGCTTGTTTGGGTGGCACCATCTAGCCCACCTCCACGTGAAATGACACCCTGGAGGGCGTGTCATCACGCCGACCCCTAGCTTGCGTGAGAAAAAGCCAATAAAGGAGAGTCGATGACGTTTCGTGGTGACACTGCGGTCGTGGTCTTGGCGGCTGGGGCTGGCACCCGGATGCGATCAGACACCCCCAAGGTGCTGCACACCCTGGCCGGGCGCAGCATGCTGTCCCACTCACTGCACGCGATGGCCAAGCTCGCACCGCAGCACCTGGTGGTGGTGCTCGGCCACTGCCACGAACGTATCTCCCCGCTGGTCGACGAGCTGGCCGAATCCCTCGGTCGCACCATCAACGTGACGTTGCAGGATCGGCCGCTGGGCACCGGGGACGCGGTGCGCTGCGGCCTGTCGGCGCTTCCCGCCGACTACTCCGGCATCGTGGTCGTCACCGCGGGCGACACCCCGCTGTTGGACGCCGAAACGCTGGCCGACCTGATCGAGACCCACAGCGCGACGTCGTCCGCCGTCACGGTGCTGACCACCACGTTGAGCGACCCGCACGGCTACGGCCGCATCCTGCGCACCCAGGACAACGCCGTGATGGCCATTGTCGAGCAGACCGATGCGACGCCCTCACAGCGCGAAATCCGCGAGGTCAACGCCGGCGTCTACGCCTTCGAAATCACCGCACTGCAATCCGCGTTGAGCAGGCTGAGCTCGGACAACGCCCAGCAGGAGCTCTACCTGCCCGATGTCATCGCCATCCTGCGCCGCGACGGGCAAACCGTCAGCGCCCGCCACATCGACGACAGCGCGCTGGTGGCCGGCGTCAACGATCGGGTCCAGCTGGCCCAGCTGGGCGCCGAGCTGAACCGCCGGATAGTGGCCGCCCACCAGATGGCCGGCGTCACCGTGATCGACCCGGCAACCACCTGGATCGACGTGGACGTGGCGATCGGACGCGACACCGTTATCCAGCCGGGGACCCAGTTGCTGGGCCATACCCAGATCGGCGACCGCTGCGAAATCGGGCCCGACACGACGCTGACCGACGTCACCGTCGGGGACAACGCCTCGGTGGTACGCACCCACGGCAGCTCGTCATCGATCGGCGCAGCGGCCGCGGTCGGCCCCTTCACCTACTTGCGGCCCGGCACGGTGCTGGGCACCGGCGGCAAGCTGGGCGCCTTCGTGGAGACCAAGAACTCGACCATTGGCGCCGGCACCAAGGTGCCGCACCTGACCTACGTCGGCGACGCCGACATCGGCGACGACAGCAACATCGGTGCGGGCAGCGTGTTCGTCAACTACGACGGCATGACCAAGAACCGCGCCACCATCGGCTCGCACGTGCGCAGCGGGGCCGGCACCAGGTTCGTGGCACCGGTGAATGTCGGCGACGGCGCATACACCGGGGCCGGCACCGTGATCCGCGACGATGTTCCACCGGGCGCGCTCGCGGTGTCCGGCGGGCCGCAGCGCAATATCGAAGACTGGGTGCAGCAGAAGCGTCCGGGAACCCCGTCCGCTGAGGCCGCCCGCAAGGCCTCGGCCGAACAATCCACACCGCCGCCCGACGCCGATCAGACACCGTGAATTCGCTTCTCGGCTACCCGGCGACATGTGCAGGCCCTTCGCTACGTACGATGAGGCGTTCGATTTCCCATTCAGATCCCACTTTTGATCCCGAAACGGCGAGGGCAGCGCGTTGAGCCACGACTGGACCGATAACCGCAAGAACCTGATGCTCTTCAGCGGGCGCGCCCATCCGGAGCTGGCCGAACAGGTGGCCAAAGAACTCGACGTTCACGTGACCGCGCAGACCGCGCGTGAGTTTGCCAACGGCGAGATCTTCGTGTGCTTCCAGGAGTCGGTGCGTGGATGTGACGCCTTTGTTCTGCAGTCCTGCCCGGCACCGGTGAACACCTGGCTGATGGAACAGCTGATCATGATCGACGCGCTCAAGCGCGGCAGCGCCAAGCGGATCACCGCGGTCATGCCGTTCTACCCCTATGCCCGGCAGGACAAGAAGCACCGCGGCCGCGAACCGATCTCGGCGCGGCTGATGGCCGATCTACTCAAGACCGCCGGTGCCGACCGAATCGTGACCGTCGACCTGCACACCGATCAGATCCAGGGCTTTTTCGACGGACCCGTCGACCACATGCGCGGGCAGAACCTGCTGACCGGCTACATCAGGGACAACTACTCCGACAACAACATGGTCGTGGTCTCCCCCGACTCGGGCCGGGTGCGCATCGCCGAGAAATGGGCCGACGCGCTGGGCGGCGTTCCGCTGGCCTTCATCCACAAGACCCGCGACCCGCGAGTGCCCAACCAGGTGGTCTCCAACCGCGTGGTGGGCGACGTCGCCGGCCGGACCTGCGTGCTGATCGACGACATGATTGACACCGGCCGCACGATTGCGGGTGCGGTGCAGTTGCTGCGCAACGACGGCGCCGGCGACGTGATCATCGCGGCGACCCACGGTGTGTTGTCTGACCCCGCCGCCGAGCGGCTGGCCGCATGCGGTGCCCGCGAGGTGATCGTCACCAACACCCTCCCGATTACCGAGGCCAAGCGCTTTCCGCAGCTCACGGTCTTGTCCATCGCTCCGCTGCTGGCAAGCACCATCCGCGCCGTATTCGAAAACGGCTCAGTCACAGGACTATTCGACGGAGACGCGTAGATGGCCGCCGGAACCGCGGGGACCACACCCGAGGCCGTCATCTACCACAATCCCAAGTGCAGCACGTCGCGCAAGACCCTGGAATTGCTGCGTGAGCAGGGCCTGGAGCCGACCGTCGTCCAGTATCTGAAGACACCACCGACGCGGGACGAGTTGGTGCGCATGATCGGCGATGCCGGCATCGAGGTGCGCACCGCCGTGCGCAAACGCGACCGGCTGTACGAGGAGCTGAACCTCGCCAACGCGACCGATGCGCAACTGCTCGACGCGATGGCCGAGCACCCCGTGCTCATCGAACGGCCGTTTGTGGTCACCCCGAAGGGCACCCGGCTGGCTCGGCCGGTCGAGGCCGTTCGCGAGATCCTGTGACAGCTCGCCGGATCGCAGCGGCCGTCGTTTCACTCGCGGTCACGATGGCCGCGGTTGCCTGCAGCACACCCGAGCCCCCTGACTACAAATCCATCTGGACCACGAGCGCAACAACCAGCACCACCGCCACCACCGCCCCGCCCGTGCCGCTGTCGCAGTACCTGGAAAGCATCGGGGTCAGCGGAAAGCAGATCGCGCCGAGCAACCTCAAAGGCCTTACCGTGTCGATCCCGACACCACCGGGCTGGTCCCCCTACGAGGGCCCGAAGATCAACCCGGAAACGGTGATCATCTCCAAGGGCGGCCACTACCCCACGGCCAGACTGGTCGTGTTCTTGCTGCGCGGGAACTTCGACCCCGCCGACGTCGCCAGGCGCGGCAACGACGACGCGCAACTGTTCGAGAACTTCAAACAGCTGGACGCCTCATCGGCAGACTTTCACGGTTTTCCCTCGTCGATGATGCAGGGCAGCTACGACCTCGAGGGTGCCCGCATGCACAGCTGGAATCGGATCGTCATTCCCACCGGGCCGCCGCCGGACAACCAGCGGTATCTGGTCCAACTGACCATCACCAGCCTGGCCAGTCAGGCCGCCGGCAGCGCATCCGACATCGAGTCGATCATCAACGGATTCGTGGTTGCGGTGAAGTGATGGCCGACTGGACCGCCGCGGATCTACCGTCGTTCACCGGGCGCACGGTCATCGTGACCGGCGCAAACAGCGGGCTGGGCGCCGTCACCGCGCGCGAGCTGGCCCGCCATGGCGCCAGGGTCATCCTGGCCGTGCGCAACACGAGCAAGGGCGAGGCCGCCGCACAACAGATGACCGGCCCCAATGCCGGCCCGGTCGAGGTCCGCCGCCTCGATCTGCAAGATCTGTCATCGGTTCGCGAATTCGCGGCCGGCGTCGACAAGTCCGACCTGCTGATCAACAACGCCGGCATCATGGCCACGCCCTACTCGCTGACCGCGGACGGCTTCGAGAGCCAGATCGGCACCAACCACCTCGGCCATTTCGCGCTCACCAACCTGTTGCTGCCCAAACTCACCGACCGGGTGGTCACGGTGTCGTCCATGGCGCACTGGACGGGCCGGATCAACTTGGCCGACCTGAACTACCAGTCCCGGCGGTACTCCCCCTGGCTGGCCTACGGCCAGTCCAAACTCGCCAACCTGCTGTTCACCAGCGAGCTGCAAAAGCGCCTGGACGCGGCCGGCTCGCCGCTGCGTGCGCTGGCCGCCCATCCGGGGTTTTCCCACACCAACCTGCAGGGGGCCTCGGGCCGCAAGCTCGGCGATGCGGTCGTGTCGTTCGGCACCAGGCTGATCGCCACCGACGCCGATTTCGGGGCCCGCCAGACTTTGTACGCCGCCTCTCAGGATCTGCCGGGCAACACCTATGTCGGGCCCAGATTCGGCTACGTCGGTCCCACCCGATCGGTGGGCCGCAGCCGGCGCGCCAAGAACGCAGTCACGGCCGCCGCGCTATGGGAGCTGTCCGAGCAGCTCACGGGGACCGAATTTCCGTTCTGAGCGCCACCACACCGGCCCAGCCCCACCAGTCGCTGGGGTAGCCGGCGGGCACCCCCGCCCGCCGCGAATTTCCACTCCGAGGTGCGGATGCGCTAACCTTGCCGGGTGTCACGGCGAGGGTGGCTGACGGGTATGTGCCGATCAGAGCACCGTTATCGACGGAGACCGACGGTTGTCGCGATCCTCGCCCGTGCCATGAACCAGGCACCAAGCCCAGAGGAGCGACACAATGGCCAAAGCTGCAGTCAACCAACTAGTGGTTACCGTACGCACCGAGACCGGCAAGGGCGCCTCCCGGCGAGCCCGCCGTGAGGGCAAGGTTCCGGCCGTGATGTACGGCCACGGCGCCGAGCCGCAGCACTTGGAGCTACCCGCCCACGACTACGCGGCGGTCCTTCGAAACTCCGGCACCAATGCGGTGCTCACCCTCGACATCGCGGGCGAGGAGCAGCTGGCGCTGACCAAGGCGCTGGACATCCACCCGATCCGCCGCACCATCCAGCACGCCGACTTGGTGGTGGTGCGCCGCGGCGAGAAGGTCGTCGTCGAGGTCTCGGTTGCCGTCGAAGGCGACGCCGCGCCCGGCACCCTGGTTACCCAGGAGGCCAACACCATCGAAATCGAGGCCGAGGCCATGTCGATTCCCGAGCAGCTGACGGTGTCGATCGAAGGCGCGGAGCCTGGCACCCAGTTCACCGCGGGGCAGATCGAGCTGCCTGCCGGCGTCGGTCTGATTTCCGACCCCGAGATGCTGGTCGTGAACGTGGTGACCGCACCGACCGCCGAGGACCTCGAGCAAGCGGGTGGCGGAGAAAGCGCCGAGTCCGCGGCAGCCGAGGGCGAGGGCGGTCAAGCCGAAGCCGAGTCCGAGTAAGCGGTTCGCAGTATGGCCGAGCCGTTATTGGTCGTCGGCCTGGGCAACCCGGGGGAAAACTACGCCCGTACCCGGCACAACCTCGGGTTCATGGTTGCCGACCTCCTTGCTGCCAGGCTGGGCGCAAAGTTCAAGGTGCACAAACGCTCCGGCGCCGAAGTGGTGACGGGTCGATTGGCGCAGCGCTCGGTGGTCCTGGCCAAACCGCGCTGCTACATGAACGAGTCGGGCCGCCAGGTGGCACCTCTGGCGAAGTTTTACTCGGTGCCACCGGCGGACCTTATCGTCATTCACGACGAGCTCGACCTCGATTTCGGCCGCATCAGGCTCAAATTCGGGGCGGCGAAGGCGGGCACAACGGATTGCGCTCGGTGGCCGCGGCGCTGGGCACCAAGGACTTCCAGCGGGTGCGCATCGGCATTGGCCGCCCGCCCGGCCGCAAGGATCCGGCGACATTCGTGCTGGAGAATTTCAGCTCACCGGAGCGTCCGGAAGTACCCACGATCTGCGAACAGGCCGCTGACGCCACCGAGTTGCTCGTCGAAATGGGCCTGGAGCCGGCCCAAAACCGGGTCCACGCCTGGTGAGGCCGGTGTGGGTTTAGCGCTTGGCCGCCGCGGCTTCGGCGATGGCGTGGATGGCCTGCGATAGCTGCTGTCCCACCTCGGCGCGACCGGGGTCGATGGCGGTGAGCAGCGGAGCTGGATCGAAGTAGCTGATGTGCGCCGGACCGCGGGCGTCCGCCCAAACATGGACCCGCACCGGAACCACCGCACCGATCGCTTGAGTGGTACCGAACAGCGTCTTGCCGATCCGTGGATCACCCACGAAGAAGCTGTGTGAACGCTGTAGCTGCATTCCGATCGCTTCCAGCCTGGAAGCTTGATTCACATCACCGAGAATCACCATCCCGTTCTGGTCGGCCGCCGAGTGCAACGCATCAATGCTCGCCTCGAAAGCGGTCGATGTGTCGACCGTGACGAACCTGGTCTCCACCTTGGTTTCCTGAGGTGTGCCGCCGCCCGCGGCCGCGGCCGCGGCCGCGGCGATGGTGCGGATTGCTTGCGAGATCTTCTGACCGGCGTCGGCCAGGCCCGGATCGACGGCGGTGAACTCCGGCGCCGGGTCGATGTAGCTGATATGCGCCGGGCCATCGCCATCCACCCAGACGTGCACCCGTACCGGAACCACCGTGCCGATCGCTTGAGTCGCATCGAAAAACGTCTTACCGATCTGCGGGTTACCAACAAAAAAGCTATGCGCGCCCGGCAACCGCAGGCCGTTGGCCGCCAGCTCAGCATCCTGGTTGATGTCACCGACGATGAGCATCCCGTTGTCGGCGGCGGCGGCGCGCAGCGCATCGGCGGTGGCTTCGAACGGCTGGCTCGAGGTGTAGGTGATGTAGGTCGTCGAAACGGTTCGCTGCCCGTTTGCTGCACCGGTGGTCACCGAAGCGCTGGGCGATTCGGTAGCGATCTTGTTGCCGCCGCTACAGCCGGTCACGGAAAAGGCCACGACAACGGCAACGACAGAAAGGCGTGCGGCGACTCGCGCCGCTAGGGATCGTGATCCGCGAAACATCAGGTACTGCTCCCTTCGACACCGCGATGGGGCCGGCTGTTCGGCTAGCAAAGCCGTGGCAGCGGTCACTTTGGCAAGAACATTCCACCATTGCTTCGCTGCCCAGAGAACACCGTGATCAGTCGGCCAGGCGTGCATGTCCTGGCAGCAGCCAACGCGCCAGCATAAGCGCGCGCGCCAGTAGGGGCCGGATGCCCTTGTGGTACCGACGATGTCGCCCGGGGCGGCAGTCCGACGAGTCTCCACAATGCGGCTCTGTACAAGAGAGGGAATCGCCATGTCGTTTGTGCTCGTAACGCCCGAAGCATTGTCCGCGGCGGCCGCGGACACGGCCCGAATTGGGTCGGCCATCAACGCGGCCACCACGGCAGCGGCGGCCCAGACCACATCCGTGGTGGCGGCCGCGGGCGATGAGGTATCGGCGGCGGTCGCGACGTTGTTCGGCACCTATGGTCAGACATATCAGGCGCTGGCGGCTCAGGCCTCGGGGCTTCACCAGCAGTTCGAAAACGCCCTGGCAGCGGCCGGCAGCTCATATGCGGGCGCGGAGGCCGCCAGCGCCGCACCCCTGCAACAGACGCAGGCCGCGTTCAGCGCCGTCGAGCAGAACGTGTTGTCCGCGGTCAACGCGCCCTCTCTCGCGCTCACCGGGCGCCCGCTCATCGGCAACGGGGCCGACGGCGGACCGGGCCAGGCCGGCGGTGCCGGCGGGTGGCTCTACGGCAACGGCGGAAACGGCGGCAACGGCGGGGCGGGCCAGGCCGGCGGTGGCGGCGGGAGCGCTGGGCTGTTGGGCAACGGCGGTAGCGGCAGTAACGGCGGTCCCGGCATCCCCGGTGGGCCCGGGCCAACCGGCGGAAACGGCGGCAACGGCGGGCTGCTGTTTGGCAATGGTGGAGCCGGCGGCAACGGCGGAGACGCCTACGTGTTCGGCAATGGCCAACCCGGTGGTAGTGGCGGCGCCGGCGGCGACGCCTACCTGTTGGGTACCGGCGGCGCCGGCGGACACGGGGGTCTCGGCTCTGTCGGCGCGGCCGGTACCAACCCCTCCGCGCCCTACCTTCAGGCCGCGAGCGGCACCGATGGCCTCAGCGGCCCCGCAGCCCAGACCGGTGGAGCTGGTGCCGCCGCAACCCCGGCCAACAAGGGGGCACGGGCGGCACCGGCGGCGCCAGCAGCGTCGGCGCCCCGGGCGGCACCGGCGGCACCGGCGGCATCAGCACCTCCCCTAACCAAGCTGGCGGCGGCGGCACCGGCGGCACCGGCGGCATCAGCACCTCCCCTAACCAAGCTGGCGGCGGCGGCACCGGCGGCACCGGCGGCATCAGCACCTCCCCTAACCAAGCTGGCGGCGGCGGCATCGGCGGCACCGGCGGCATCGGTGCCCCAGGCGGCGCCGGCGGCCACGGCGGCGATGGCGGTGCCGGTGGTCGGGGTGGGCTGCTGTTCGGGGTCGGCGGGGCCGGCGGTGCCGGCGGCGACGGCCTCGATGGCGGCCCCGGCGCGATGGGCCTTACCGGCGGCACCGGCGGCCATGGCGGCGATAACACCAGTTCCGTGACCAGGCCGGGGGTCGGCGGTGCCGGCGGCAACGGCGGCGCCGGGGGCCTGTTTGGTCAGTCCGGGGCCGCGGGTGCCGGGGGCACCGCGGGGGCGGGCAGTGCCGGCGGCACCGGCGGCACCGGCGGGGTTGGTGGCACCGGGGGTACGGGTGCTGGTGGAGGGGGCAGGACCGGAGGGGTTGGTGGCGACGGCGTAACCGGTGCTACCGGTGCGTCCGGGCAACCCGGCGCATCCGGCTGACCTGGCTGCGCGCGCAACAGGTAGAGGCCCCGCCAGCGGCGGGGGCCTCTACCTGTTTCTTGCCTTTATCCGTCTCTTCGCGGCGGCTACGTGACCAGAGTCAGTGAGTTGGACCGACGCAGCTTGCCCGACGGGGTCTTCGGGATGGTGCCCGGACCCAGCACCACAACATTGCGCGGACGCACGTCGACCTCGGCGACCACCTCATGGGCCACCTGGTGCTCGATGCGGCGCACTTCGGCGGGATCCTCGAAGGCATTCGACTCGACGGCCACGGCGAAGGTCTCGCGCGAGTGCCCGGCGTCGAGGCGCACCGCTACCGCGCAACCCGGACGCACCCCTTCGACGCGGCCCGCGGCCCGTTCGATGTCGGTGGGATAGATGTTGCGACCCGCCATGATGATGACGTCCTTGACCCGCCCGCACACGACAACGTGGCCGTTTTCCATCTGGTAGCCCAGGTCGCCGGTGTCATACCAGCCGAGCTGGTCCTGAGCCGGGATGAATCCGCCCATGGTGAGGTAACCGGGCGTGACGGACTCGCCGCGCAACTCGATCACTCCGACACCCCGGGAGGGCAACACGTTGCCGTCCGCATCGACGATGCGGGCCTCGATGCCCTGCAATAGCGGGCCCAGCGAGGCCAGCCGGCGGGTGTTGCCCTTGGCGGCAGGAACCGCCCGCCGCAACGCAGCCATCAGGTCGGCGTCAACCTCGTCGACCACCAGACCGGCGCCGCACTCGGAGAAGGCCACCGCGAGGGTGATTTCGGCCATCCCGTAGGCCGGCAGGATCGCCTGCGGCCGCAGACCGAACGGTGCGCCGGCTTCACACAGGTCTTCGACATCGGACGGCTCTACCGGCTCGGCACCGGAGAGCGCGAAACGCAGACTGGACAGGTCGAACTGGCCCGGCTTGGCTTGTTTGCGCAGCCGCTTGGCGAACAGCGAGTAGGCGAAGTTGGGGGCGGCCGTCATCGTGCCCTTGTACTTGTCGATCAGCTTGGCCCACAGCAGCGTGTCCCGCATGAAGTCCATCGGGGTGACCTTGACCAGCTCACCGGCGAAGTACATCGGCACGGTCAGGAACCCGATCATGCCCATGTCATGGAACAGCGGCAGCCAGCTGACCATCACGTCGGTTTCCGCGTCGTACTCGGCGCTGATGTACATCGCCTCGAGGTTTGCGAACAGGTTGCGGTGGGTGATCTGCACGGCTTTGGGCGAACCCGTGGATCCCGATGTCAGCTGCATCAGCGCCAGCTCGTCTTCGCCGACTTCGACGGGGTCGATGGGCTCGGATGCCAGCAGCTGCTCGAAGGTGAGCACCCTGATGCCGCGCTCCTCGAGCACCGGAGCCGCGGCCATGAACGGGTCGGAGATGACGACGGCCTTGGCCTCGATCATGTCGACGACGATCGTGGTGTCCTCGGCCCACAGCGCCAGGTCGGTGCGCGGGGTGGGCTGGTGCAGCATGGTCAGGCTGGCGCCGCGGATCCACAGCCCTTGGGCGGTGGGAGCGATCTCCACCGGGGCTCCGGCCAGCACGCCGACCGCGTCGCCGGGGCCGACGCCCGCGGCGGCAAGCCCTCCGGCGATCTGACGGGCCCGCTCGTGCACCTCGCCCCAGGTGTGCCGAACCGGGGTGTGCGGCTCACCGGTCACCATGCCCTTGGTGGTCTCGCGAGCGTTGCGGAACATCTTTTCGGTAAACCTGCTCAAAGCAACCTCCTCGGTTCGGGCCCCAGGGTCCGGGTTTTCATGTTCCGCCTGCTTGATGTCACATTGCGACAGGCGCGCGCACACAATTGGGGAGCGGTTAGGTCTCGAATCAGTGATGAATCCTCGACCCGATACCGGGTCGCGTGATGGGCAAGGGCAAGGCTCGGCGAGCCGAGCCGGCGGTGACTAGGCGTCCGCCCAGCGCTGCGCTGGGCGGACAAAAATCTCGCGCCATCTTGCTCATCACTACTCGTCACCGCGGATTATCTTAAGCAGTTCTTAAAGAACTGCCAAACCCTCACGCGTATTGAGGCAGATTTCACAATCCGCTTCTCAGACGGTGCTCTGCGAACTATCGTGCCCGGCTACTCCGGGGTTCCCGGCGTCGGCACCACCCGGGCTCCCGGCACCGGTCCGGTCGCGATTCGAACGGTACGACAGACGCCCGCTCCCGACAGCTGCGCGCTGACATCCAGCGCGGACTCGGCCGTGCGGCACAGGAAGGCACACGTCGGACCGGAGCCCGAGACGATGCCGGCGAGGGCGCCGGCCTCCACCCCGGCACGCAGCGCCCGGCGCAGCGCCGGGTCCAGGCTCACCGCGGCGGCCTGCATCTCGTTGCCCAGCAGGGGCGCCAGCTGCTCGGGATCGCCGGCCGCCAGAGCCGCCAGCACCGGCCCGGGCTCGGCGAGCCGAGGTGGACTCCCCACGTCCCTGAGCCGGTCCAGCTCGGTGAACACCGCCGGGGTGGACAGGCCACTGCGTGCGAACGCCAGCACCCAGTGGAAGGTATTCCGGGACAAGACCGTCGCCAGTTCCTCGCCGCGGCCCGTGCCCAGCGCGGTACCGCCGTGCAGCGCAAAGGGCACATCACTGCCCAGCTGCGCGGCCAGCATGCGCAGGTCACGCCGGGGCAGGTTGAGCTCCCACAGCGAATTCATCGCCACCAGTACCGCGGCCGCGTCGGCGCTGCCCCCGGCCATGCCGCCGGCCACCGGAATCGACTTGTCGATGAAGATCGACACGTCCGGTGCGCGGCCGACGTGTTCGGCCATCAGCTCGGCCGCCTGCCAGGCGAGGTTGCGTTTGTCGGTGGGCAGTTTGTCGGCGCCCTCGCCGACGACCTCCAGCGACAGCAGGTCGGCGTTGCGCACCGTCACCTCGTCGACCAGGGAGACCGCGTGAAACACCGTGGTCAACTCGTGATAGCCGTCATCGCGGCGATCGCCGACCGCCAGGTACAGGTTGACCTTGCCGGGGACCCTTACGGTCGCCGACCCGGTAGGCACCCACAACTCAGCGGTGTTTCCGTCCGACGTCCTCGACACCGCAGCAGACTATCGCTGCAACCTGCGAACACACCTACCGGCGTGCGTCCACCACCGATCAGGTCGCCGAAACCGGCCCCGGCACCTGCCCCTCATCGCCTGCCACACCGGCGTCGGGCGGCCCACCGGAGGTGTCGGCAGAGCGGGTGAGCAATCGCACGAAGTCCTCGATGGACAGCGTCTCACCACGACGAGCTGGGTCGATGCTGGCCGCGAGCAACCGATTGGCCGATTCGTTGCCCGAGCCCGCCCACTCCAGGAACGCGTTTCGCGATGTCTTGCGCCGTTGTGCGAAGGCGATGTCCACCAATTCGAACACCTGCCGGCGGAAGTTCTCGTCGGTGGGCCAGGGCGTGGTCTCGTGGCGGTCGATGCGGACCAAGCCGGAGTAGACGCGCGGGATCGGCCAGAACACCGTGGGCGACACCATGCCGCAGCGGCGCACCCGTCCGTAGAAGCCGACCTTGACGCTGGGCACGCCGTATTCCTTGCCACCTGGTTCGGCGGCAAGCCGTTCGGCGACCTCAGCCTGGACCATCACGGTCACGACCCGGATGGACGGGAACTCGGCGAGTAGATGCAGCAACGCGGGAACCGCGACGTTGTAGGGCAGATTGGCGACCACCGCAGTCGGCTGGTCGGCCACGTCCTGCCTGCGCAGCGTCAAGATGTCGTGATGGACGACGGTCAAGCGCCCGATCTCGCTATCGGAGTGCTCGGCCACGGTTTGGGGTAGCCGAGCCGCAAGCACCGGGTCGATCTCGACGGCCGTCACGGCGGCGCCGCGCTCCAGCAGGGCCAGCGTCAGCGAGCCCAGCCCGGGACCAACTTCGAGCACCTGGTCAGACCGGGTGATACCGGAGACAGCAACGACCTTGCGCACGGTGTTGGCGTCGTGGACGAAGTTCTGTCCAAGGGATTTGCGTGGCCGGATATCGAGTTCTTTGGCCAGCCGCCGGATCTCGGTACGCCCGAGCAGCCGGATGGTCAGTGTGCCCCCGCTCGCCCACTACACACGGGCCAGGCGCCCCAGCCCTGCCGTTGGCGGGTCACCTCGGCCACCGCGATCTGTTCTTCGCGGGTGGCCAGGTCAGCCCGCTCGGCGTACCGCAGCCCGCCGTTAGCCACCCAGGTGCCCTGATCGAACTGCACGCCGCCGTAGTAGCCGTTCCCGGTGTTGATCGCCCAGTTACCGCCGGCCTCACAACCCGCGATGGCATCCCAGACGGATCCGTCGATCACCACGGGCACTTCGGTGCCCGGCTTGGTGCCCACCCGGACCACCGCTTCGCGCGCCGGAGTGATCACCACGTTGGCGACCGGCAGCTTGCCGGTCACCACGCCGTTGACCTCGGCGACCGCGAAGGTCACGTCCTGGGTTCCCGGCGCACCCGGGTCCTCCACCACTTCCCGGCTGATGTTCATCTCGGGGTCCTCGATGCGCCGCGCCGGCGGGGGCAGCTCCACCCGCTCGGTGACCCGCTCGATGCGGTTACGCGTCACCTCGATCTGCATGCCGTCGACGATCGGAGTCGCCGCACTGGGCGCCACCTGGTCGTTGCCCTGCAACGGGGCGCCGGCCGCGCTCAGCAACGCCGCGACGTTGGCGGCCGGCAAGTGCACGCTGCGCACCACACCGCCGTCGTTGATCTGCACGTTCTTGGCGCTGACGACGGGCAATGCCATCCCCGCCAGCGGCACCCGGCTGCCACGAGAGGCCGTGGCCGGAGCCGTGTCGGTCATCGCGAGTTGGGCCAGCGCCTCATCCACGGTGGAGGCCGTGGTCCACACCTTCTTGACCTGGTGGCCGTCCAGCGAGATCTCCAGCGGGCGGCTGCGCCGCAGCACGATGGTCTCCGCGTTGTGCACCGCCACTTCGGCGGCCGGATACAGGTCGTCACCGTCTCCGACGGAGTAGCCGTTCTCCTGAACGATGTCGATCACCCGCGACTTCATCGTCGTCACCCGCATCGCGGTTCCATCGACGGTCAATGTCACGGTCTTGGACGCAGAAACTGCGTAGCCGCCGGCCAGGGCCAGTCCCACCAGCAGAGCGCCAACCACAGCGCGCAACATGGGCGATTCAGTTTGATGAAGTTTCGTAATCAGATTCAACGTCCGTCTATCCCCGACCTCAGCAACAACCCAACGACCTTTTCAGCTGAAAATGACAAAATGGGCCCAGAGGCCCACCTGTTCGATAACAAGACGGTAACGAACCGTCCAATGTTGAGCAACTCCGGCGGCGGGGTGTTACAACCGCGGACCGGGAATCGCCTGTTGGCCTAGCCTAGTCCATACACTCGCCGAGCATTGCTGGCCGTTACCTGGACCAATTCCTCAGCACTACCATTGAGCAGCTCAGCGAGCGCCCGAACGGTGTAGGGCAGGCAATACGGTTCGTTCGCTGCACCGCGGTAGGGGTGCGGGGTCAAAAAAGGTGCATCGGTTTCGACCAGAAGCTGGTCCAGCGGTATCAGCGGGACCGCTTCGCGCAGCTCGCGGGCGTTGCGGAAGCTCACCGTCCCGGACAGGCTCAGCAACCATCCGGCCGCCACACACTCGCGAGCCATCGCAGCGTCCGACGAGAAACAGTGGAAGATCACGGTGTCGGGAGCGCCCTCGGCGCGCAGCACGTCGAGCACCTCGCGATCGGCCTGCCGGTTGTGGATCATCAGCGGCTTGCCGGTCCGCTTGGCCAGGTCGATGTGCCAGGCAAAAGCCTCCCGCTGCACGTCGGGGTCCGCACATCCTTCCAGTCGGCCCGGCCAATACATGTCCATACCGGTCTCCCCCACCGCCACTACCCGCCGATGAGCTACCAGTTCTTCGATTTCACGGCGCGCGGCCTCGGTCAGCGCGTCGGTCCGGGTCGGGTGCAGCGCCACCGCGGCGTAGACCCGCGGATCCCACTCGGCCGCACGGGTCACCCATCGCGCCGATTCCAGATCGTCAGCGATGGTCACCACCGCCTCCACCCCGACCGCCGCGGCACGGTCGACGATGGCGATCACTCCCGCGGCATCGGCGGCGCCGCAGGCATCGAGATGGGTATGCGCGTCGATCAACGGTGCCAGGGGCTGCGGGGCGGGCGGTGCTTCTCGTTTGGCGGCGCGGTTGGAGCTCACGCGCACACAATAGGACTAACCAATAGGGTGGGTTCTGAGATGAAGCCCTATTACGTCACCACTGCGATCGCGTATCCCAACGCCGCACCGCACGTGGGTCATGCATACGAATACATCGCCACCGACGCGATTGCCCGGTTCAAGCGGCTCGACGGCTTCGACGTCCGCTTCTTGACCGGGACCGACGAGCACGGGCTGAAGGTGGCGCAAGCCGCCGCGGCCGCGGACATCCCGACCGCGCAGCTGGCCCGGCGCAATTCGGATGTGTTCCAGCGCATGCAGGAAGCGTTGAACATCTCCTTCGACCGGTTCATTCGCACCACCGATTCCGACCACTACGAGGCCTCCCAGGAGATCTGGCGGCGCATGGATGCTGCCGGCGACATCTATCTGGACAGCTATTCCGGCTGGTACTCGGTGCGCGATGAAAGGTTCTTCGTCGAGTCGGAGACCCAAGTTGTCGACGGCACCCGGATAGCCACCGAAACCGGAACCCCGGTGACCTGGACCGAGGAGCAGACCTACTTCTTCCGGCTGTCGGCCTACGCCGACAAACTGCTGGCGCACTACGAAGCCAACCCGGATTTCATCGCGCCCGAGGTGCGGCGCAACGAGGTGGTCAGCTTCGTCTCCGGTGGGCTCAAAGACCTATCGGTCTCCCGCACGTCGTTCAACTGGGGCGTTCCGGTACCCGGACATCCCGACCACGTCATGTACGTGTGGGTCGACGCGCTGACCAACTATCTGACCGGGGCCGGCTACCCGGATACCGGCTCGGAGGCCTTCCTGCGCTACTGGCCGGCTGATCTGCACATGATCGGCAAGGACATCATCCGGTTCCACGCCGTCTACTGGCCGGCATTCTTGATGTCGGCCGGCATCGAGCTGCCGCGCCGGGTTTTCGCGCACGGGTTCTTGCACAACCGCGGCGAAAAGATGAGCAAGTCGCTGGGCAACACCATCGACCCGATGGGCCTGATCGAAACGTATGGAGTGGACCAGGTTCGCTACTTCTTACTGCGCGAGGTCCCATTCGGGCAGGACGGCAGCTACAGCGAAGAAGCCATCATCAACCGGATCAACACCGATCTGGCCAACGAGCTGGGAAACCTGGCCCAGCGGTCGTTGTCGATGATCGCCAAGAACCTGGGCGGGGCGGTACCCGAGCCCGGCGAATTCTCCGCCGCCGACAGGGAGCTGCTGGCGATCGCCGACGGGCTGCTGGAACGGGTGCGCGAACACTTCGACAATCAGTCGATGCACCTTGCTCTGGAAGCGATTTGGCTGATGCTCGGCCATGCGAACAAATACTTTTCCGACCAGCAGCCGTGGGTGCTGCGCAAGAGCGAGTCCGAGACCGACCAAGCCCGGTTCCGCACGACGCTCTACACCACATGTGAGGCCGTGCGCATCGCGGCGCTACTGGTTGCGCCGGTCATGCCGGAGTCGGCCGCCAAGTTGTTGGACCTGCTGGGCCAGCGGCCAGATCAGCGGTCGTTCAACGCCATCGGCGCCCGCCTGGTCCCGGGCACCGCGATGCCGTCGCCCACCGGTGTATTCCCGCGCTACCAGCCGCCGCCTTCCGAAACCGGGTAAGCGTTACCAGCGCGGCCGATCGCCTGTACCGCTGCGGCAGTAGTGCGGTTGAGCGCACCACTTTTGGGAGCCCACCCCACTGCCGCACTTTCGGCTTGGCCGGTCGACGCCGTGGCGCCAAGGACGCTTCCCGCGCAACGGTTTTGCCGGGCATGCTTTCAAGGTGAGCAGGGGGTTTCAACGCCAAGATTCCGGATTTGTCCAGACTCCCGGGCTCGCAGAGCGAACGGCCAGGCGCCAGGCTAGATCCCGGCATCAAGCGGACCAATAGGATGTTTCCGCAGTGATCGAGAATCGCAAGGACCTGGAGTCATACCTGGCCGCGGATCTACACGCCTACGGCCTGGATCGCTGGCGACTCCGGCACCGGATCTTGCAGCGCCCCGCGCATTTTCAGCGTTTGCTACGCAAGTCCGAGTATTGGACGAATTCGGCTCGGACGCCGGCCGGCCGACTCCTTGCCGGATATCTTCGGCTACGAACCAAGTTCCTCGGCGAACGCCTCGGCTTCGACATCCCGCGCAACGTATTCGGCCCGGGCCTCTCGATCGCCCATATCGGCTCGATTGTCGTGAACTGCAACGCCAAAGTCGGCTCGAATTGCCGAATCCACCATGGCGTGACAATAGGTGAAGGACGCGCCGGCGAATACCCGACGATCGGCGATGACGTTTTCATCTCGGTCGGAGCCACGGTGCTCGGCGCCGATGTCGGCAGCCGTGTGGTCATCTACGCGAGCGCGGTCGTCATCAAGCCGGTACCTGACGATGTCGAGGTCGCCGGCATTCCCGCCCGAGTCGTCAGGGACCGTCGTCCGGGCGGCCTGCGCCCCCAGAGGCCGGGCTCCTAGGTCCGGCACCCAGATCGCCGACCGGCACAGGAAACTCGTTCAGCACAACGTCAGCAAACCTACGGTGTCATTGATCGCTGACCGAGGTCTGCGCGTCGCGGGGCACATCGAGTGCTGCAATGGCGTAAAAGCCGGAATCGTCGCGGCCGTCCCGAGCCAGCAGCATGGGCGGATAGTCCACCAGGTGCGAACCATTCGGTTTGTGCTGTTGCCAATCGATCGCAGCCCGTAGCGTGTAGTGACCGGCCGGCAGGCCAGTCAGATCGATACGTACCGTCTCGGTTGCCGACGCCGGTATCGGCGCAATGGCATTGCGATCGCCGGGCGCCTCGGGAACCAGAGATTTGAGGTCCACGCTCGATGGCAGCGTGCGAATCGTCTGTCCGGTGAAGTCCACCAACCGGAAGCCGGGTACCCATTTCTCGGTCGCAGCGGCGGAGCCGGAGTTGGTCCAGACCACCGAGATGGTCGCCGCCTTGCCGTCCATCCCTTGGGATCCGGGTTTGGCTTCGACCGAATAGCGATATCCCGCGGTCGCATTGGCCTGGGCCCACAGCAAGTACAGCTTGGGATCCATCGGTGAGCGCGAGTCCTCGTCGGGGAAGTTGATGCTCGATGTCATCGAGACGTGGTATCTCATGACGTCGCGCAGGCCCTTCTCGTAGTAGGCCTGCCGCGTGGTGCCCTCGGGCAATTGGCACCATTCGGTGATCACCGGCGCCGTGGCCAGTCGTTGCCGCAGCTGCCCGACCACGGGATCTTGGGTCTGCACGTAGTGAGCGCCATTGCCGTCCGCCCAGGCCGGCATTGGCGCATAGACCCCAAGGCAGTCCGACCGGATACCGACCGGCGCGGAAAGCTTCTTGGTGACGTCGTCGGCAAGGAGTTCGCGAACGATCTCCGGGTTGGCCGGACTGGTCACCAATTGGGTTCGGGGGAAGGCGCTGACGTTCGCCCCGACCAGCTGCCGAATGGAATCGGTGGTGATGTTCTGGTCGCGGAACTGGCTGTAGTAACCAAGGGCGGCGGCGCTGGCATCGGGGGCCGGACCGGGCGCACCTAGCGAGTCACGCAGATAGGCGATGTGGTTTTCGCTGAAGTCTCCGTATCCGGAGAACTCGAACACGCTGAGCCGTTCGTCGCCGTCGTAGCGGCGGCCCAGCGCTGCCAGCAACTCGCCGAAGCTGCGCAGATAGGTGGGATCGTTGAAGTTCGGCACCACCTGCGTCACTCCGGCACCCACGCCGTGGGCCGGCCCCGGATAGCTGGTGGTGGTTCCCGGAATCGCGCGCAACCAGTCGGGCACGGCGATGTTGGTGTTGTTCGGGTAGGAGTCGTTGCAGCAGGAGTTGTAGGCGTAGATGCGCAGGGTCAAGCGCATGCGACGATCGGCCAGCTTGCTCAGCGCGTCGTCGATCAGGCCGAAGTCGTACTTGAGTTCATCGGGAGGGTTGGGCCCCAGCGTGGCCGGATCCACCGGCTGCAGCTGGCGCCACGGGAGACGCAAGCTGGCGTCGAACGACGCCGGCCAAGCCGGGTACCGCTGCTGGGCGGGATCGCGTTGCGGGAACAGCGGTTCCAAGAGGTCTTCGTACTGGCCGCGCAGCGGGTTGGGGAGCTCCTGGGAAGCTGCCGGAATCGCGGGACTGACTATCGCGGCCAGTGGGCTGTTGTTTTCGTGGCTTCTGCTGCAGCCGTCGAGTGCCCCGCCCAGTAGAAGAACCACGCACGCAACAACGATCGATGTGTGTTTCTTAATTGTCCGAACCATTCTCACATTCGAGCCAGATCGCGCCGAGCATCGACGCCTCGCGGTCGGCGAGCAACGGCATCGGCATCCAACGAGCGGATAACAACGCCGCCAACGCGTTGCTGACTACCTTCAGTTGACGAGCGGCCTGTTCAAGCCCAGATTTTCGAATGCACGCCAGTGCGCATTGATAAACCCCAGTTCGCCTGGTTTTCCGCCGGGTCTACCGGGAAAGTCACGGCTCGATTCTAGTTAAGCGAGCCTAACACGCACGCCCGGTCCAGCCGCGCCGCCGAGCCGGCGCGCGACGGCCCAATGCGGTGACGATGCGCCCGGTCAGCTAACCGGAGGTGGTTAGCGCAAGCAGGCCCGGCCGTGGGACCGGGCGTGCCGAAAGTGAGACAGCTCACAATCGGGGCCCTTACTGTCACGGCAGGCCGGTCTGCGGTGTCTTGAGGGCACAAGTCCGTTGCGTTCCCCAAGAGTCCGCAACAACGGCAACAACACGGAGGCAGCAGATGAGCGAGATGACCGAGGACCGCAACCATGTCGTCGTGATCGGCGGCGGCTACGCCGGAATCATGGCCGCCAACCACTTGAGGTCGCGTGCGGACCTGGAGATCACCGTGGTGAACCCGCGTCCTGTCTTTGTCGAGCGGATTCGGTTGCACCAGTTGGCCGCGGGCAGCGGCACCGCCACCGTCGACTACGACTCGATGCTCGGCGACGGCATTCACCTGGTGGTCGACGCCGTCGACCGGATCGACGCCGATGAACACCGGTTGCTACTGACATCGGGATCCGAGCTGGGCTACGACTACCTGATCTACGCCGTCGGCAGCACCGCGGCGATGCCCGCCGTGGCAGGCGCCGCCGAGTTCGCATTTTCGGTGGCCGACCTCGACGGCGCGACACGGCTGCGGCACGCGATGGCCGATCTGCCCGCCGACGCCGCCATCACCGTGGTCGGCGGCGGATTGACCGGCATCGAGGCCGCGGCCGAGCTTGCCGAGCGTGGCCGCCGCGTCACGTTGGTCTGCGGCGGCAGGCTGGGGCCGTCATTGAGCAACCGCGGCCGCCGCTCGGTGGCCAGGCAACTGGGCAAACTCGGGGTGAACGTGCTGGAATCGGCGGCCGTCAGCGAAGTCCGGTGGAATGCGGTGGTGCTGGCCGATGACACGGTGCTCGCCAGCGCCGCCACCGTGTGGACGGCGGGATTCGGTGTCCCGGATCTGGCCGCCCGCAGCGGGCTCCGCACCGACGATCTGGGCCGATTGCTCACCGATGAGACGCTGACCAGCGTCAGCGATGACCGCATCGTTGCCGCCCGCGACGCCGTCGCGCCGTCGGGCCAGCCCTTGCGGATGAGCTGCCAAGCCGCCGGGCCGCTGGGGGCCCAGGCGGCAAACACGGTGCTGAGCCGGATCGCTGGAGATCAACCCGTCGCGCTGAACCAGGCGTTCGTCGGACAATGCATCAGCGTGGGCCGCAGCTACGGCACGATTCAACTCGCGCACACCGACGACACCCCGGTGAACGTGATCATCGGCGGCCGTGCCGGCGCGGCAGTCAAGGAAGCCATCTGCAAGGGCACCCTGTGGGCGCTGCGGCGCGAGGCCGCCAAACCCGGCTCGTACTTCTGGCTGAAGGGCGGCAGCCGACCCGTCCAACCGTCGGCCGAGCAACCGGTTGTGCTCCCATGACACCACCGTCGCACAGTGACGAGCATGCCGAACGGTTCACCCTGCTGCGCCCGCTGTTGTTCACCATTGCCTACGAAATCCTGGGCTCAGCAACCGAATCCGACGACGTGCTGCAGGAGAGCTATTTGCGGTGGGCGGCGGTCGACTTGTCGGCCGTCCGCGACACCAAGTCCTACCTGGCCCAACTGGTAACTCGCCAGTCGCTTAACGCATTGCGGGCCGGCGCTCGCCGCCGCGAGGAGGAGGAGTACGTGGGGCCGTGGCTCCCCGAGCCGCTGCTACTCGACGAGAGCGACCCGTCGGCTGATCTGGTACTCGCGGAATCGGTGTCGATGGCCATGCTGGTCCTGCTGGAGACCCTGACCCCCGACGAGCGCGCGGTGTTCGTACTGCGCGAGGTGTTCGGATTCGACTATGAGGAGATCGCCGACGCGGTGGGAAAGCCCGCTCCGACGGTGCGCCAGGTCGCTCACCGGGCCCGCGCGCACATCCAGGCGCGGCGCAAGAAGTACGGCGATGTCGACCCGCAACGCAATGCGCAGCTCACCGCCCAGTTTCTGCAGACCGCTGCCAGCGGCGACGTGGAAGCGTTGATGGCGATGCTGGCACCGGATGCGACCTGGCTGGCCGACAGTGGCGGCAAGGTGTCTGCGGCCCGCAAGCCGGTGGTCGGCGCCGAACGGGTGGCCAGGGCCATCACCGGGCTCATCCGCAAAGCAGCAACCGAACTGCAGGTCGAGCTGGTGACGTGCAACAGTGCTCCCGCGGTCCTGTTCTATCTCGGCGGGCAGTTGGAGGGAGTGATCACGCTGGAAATCGTCGGCGACAAGATCACCAACTTCTATGTGATGCGTAATCCGGACAAGCTGACGGCGGTGGCGCGGGCCCACGAAATCAGCCGCGGCTAGGCGTCGCGGCCCGGCCGCTCACCGGCACCGCCGCACCGCCTGCCGTCGCCGGGCTGGACTCGTGGCGTGCGAAAACCCATCGTTCTGTCAAGCTAAAGCGGTGTTAATCGACCGGCTCGGCGATCTTGGCAGCGCCCCCCAGGTGCTGCGCGCCGTCGGCCATGCCACCCGGCAACTGGATCTGCCGCCGCCGGCCGCCCTCACTGGCGAATGGTTCGGCGCGCTGGCAGTCATCGCCCCCAGTGTGTCGGTGCGGCCGGTGACCAGCACAGATACCTTCCCGATCCGGCGCGGCGCCGATACCGCGGCGGCGTCGGTGCCGGGCGCGGTCGGTGGCGGCTGGGTGGGCTACCTGTCCTATCCAGACCCTGGCGCCGACGGACACGGTGGCCGAATCCCGGAAGCGGCCGGCGGCTGGACCGACAGCGTGCTGCGCCGGGACCGCGACGGGCGGTGGTGGTACGAAAACCTGTCCGGTGCGCCCATGCCGGACTGGCTGGGCAACGCGCTATCAGCAACCCCGGGGCTATCCGCCCGCCCGGCGGCGACCTGCCTGATCGACTGGGGAACGGCCGACCGGCACGCACACCGCGAAGGCGTGCTGGCCTGCTTGGATGCGATCGCGGCCGGCGAGGTCTACCAGGCGTGCGTATGCACCCAGTTCACCGGAACGGTGGCCGGGGACCCACTGGATTTCTTCATCGACGGAGTCGCGCGCACTTCCCCGGCCCGGGCCGCCTATGTCGCCGGCGATTGGGGCGCGATCGCATCGCTGTCCCCCGAGCTTTTCCTGCAGCGTCGCGGCGACACGGTGACATCCAGCCCGATCAAGGGGACCCTGCCCCTGGACGCCTGGCCGTCGGCGTTGCGGGCATCGCCCAAAGAGGTGGCCGAAAACATCATGATCGTGGACTTGGTCCGCAACGACCTTGGCCGGGTTGCGATTACCGGCACCGTGACGGTGCCCGAACTGCTGGTGGTGCGGCGCGCCCCTGGGGTGTGGCACCTGGTGTCCACGGTGTCGGCCCAGGTCCCGGTTGAGTTGCCGACCTCGGCGCTCCTGGACGCCACCTTCCCACCCGCCTCGGTCACCGGAACACCCAAACTCCGCGCCCGCCAATTGATTTCGCAATGGGAACAGCGCCGTCGTGGAATTTACTGCGGCACAGTTGGTTTGGCCTCTCCAATCGCCGGTTGCGAGCTCAACGTCGCCATCCGCACCGTGGAATTCGACACGATAGGCAACGCGGTACTGGGCGTGGGAGGCGGCATCACCGCCGACTCCGATCCCGGCGCCGAATGGGAAGAATGCCTGCATAAGGCCGCGCCCGTCGTTGGCTTGCCGGCGCCCACAACCGCCACCAGGGTGGGCTAGTCAGCAAACCAGGCCCCGATAACCAACGAATTTCGGCCAACGCCCACGCAATGGGCCGCTGACGCCTAAGCTCCTAAGCATCGACCCGTGTGCGCGCCGCGGTCGAATGCGAGAGGGGACCTTCATGAGAGTCGGTGTCGTTGGCGTTGCCGCCGCGGCCATGGTGGGCGGGACGGTGGCGGTTTCGCCACTGACCATGTCCGGGCCGATGCACGCGCCTAACCAGGGGACATGCACCGCGGGGCAGCAATGCGACCGGCTGGCATCGGTCCTGATACCGAAGCCGCCCGGAGAGGCAGCACAGCCCGCCGGACCGGCGGAGATAACCCCCGCCGAGGCACCGCAGGCCATGCTGCCGGGCTTGGAGCAGCCACCCGCGGTCCCTGCAGCAGCTCGCATTCCCGGCGGATCGGGCCTACCGGGCGGCCTGGACGCGGGCGGCTCGGCCCTGACCGCGTTGCCGCCCCCTGCCGGCGTCCCTGACGTCGGCATTCCCGGCGTTGGCATCCCCGGTGTCGGTCTTCCCAGCGTGGGTGTTCCGACGGTTGGTTTCCCCACGATCGGTGTGCCCTCGGTGCCGAACGTGGTCGGCTCGGTGCTGGGCATCACCGGCTCAGTGACGAGCGCCGTGACTTCCGGCGCACTGGCAGTCACCTACGTCATGCTCGCCTACAACACCCTGCGCTCGGCAGGAATCCTGCCGGACCTCAGCGTACCGATCAGCTCCGTGACCAATATGCTGCTGCCCTCCACGGCGACGGCATCATCGCTGCTGCCCACCTTGGCCGCGCCGGGCCTGGCCGCCTTGCCCGGCCTGACCCCCGCAGGTCTGGTCACGCTGGCGTCAATGGGCGGAATACCGGGTCTTAGCCTGCCCGCCCTGTCGAGAGTGTCTCCAGCAACTCTGCTGACCGAGGCGGCCAATGCCTTGCCGGGTCTGGCGAGCGTGTCAACCACCGACCTGCTGGCGGTGGCCGTGATGGGCGGAGCGCCGCAGCTGGCCTCCATGCTGCCCATGCTTCAGGCCGCGCTGCCGGGCATGTCGGCCACCGATGTGATGGCGATGGTGACGGGCGGACTGCCGCAGCTGCCGGGCGGCCTGCCAAACCTTCAGGCCATTCTGCCCGGGGGCGATCCGACGATGCTGGCAGCGGGCGGTCTGCCGGCCCTGCCGGCCGCGGGCCTACCCGCCCTGCCGGCCGCGGGCCTACCCGCGCTCCCGGCCGCGGGCCTACCCGCCCTGCCGGCCGGTTTGCCCGCGCCCAAGGTCGGTCTACCGTCATTGGGCGGTCCACCGGCGCCGCCACAGCTGCCACAGCTGCCGGCGCTGCCGGCACCGGCCCCTCCGAAGATCTCGCCTCCGAAGATCTCGCCCCCGCGCCTGTGTACGCCGACAATCGGCCCCATCGGGAGCACCTGCACACCCAACTGATCGGCAGCTACGGCGCCGCATCCGTTTCGCGGCGCGCCAGCTGGACCGCATCGTAGAGTTCGCGCGTACGGATGCCCTGGTGCCCCGTAGCCACCTCACTGCAGGCGTCTTTGACCCGAATGCCGCCCGCGACGAGGTTCTCCACCTCCGCCACCAGCGACTGCAGGTCGACGTGCAACGGGGCAGCACCGGCCAGTACCACGGTGATTTCGCCGAGCACGCCGTCGGCCGCCCAGTCGGCAAGTTCGCCGAGCGATCCGCGTCGCACCTCCTCGTGCACCTTCGTCAGTTCCCGGCAGACCGCGGCGGGACGCGAACCCCCGAGCTGCTCGACGGCATCGCGCAGGCACGCCGCCAGCCTGCGCGGTGACTCGAAGAACACGCAGGTGCGCGGCTCTTCGGCCAGCGAGGCCAGCCAGGCCCGGCGCGCCCCGCTCTTGCGTGGCGCAAACCCCTCGAAGCAGAACTTGTCCGACGCCAAACCGGATACCACCAGTGCCGTCGTTACCGCGGACGGCCCGGGCAGGCAAGTCACCGAGATCCCGGCCTCGATACACGCCGCCACCAATCGATAGCCGGGGTCGTTGATGATCGGCATTCCGGCGTCGCTGACCACCAACACCGTCGCGCCGGCTTCAATCGCCTCGACCAGGGTGCCCACCCGCAAGGCCTCAACCCGATCGAACAGGCTGACCACGCGGCCGCCAATCGAGATGTCGAGCGCCTTGGCCAGGGTTCGCACGCGGCGCGTGTCCTCGGCCGCCACCACATCGGCACTGGTGAGCGCATCGATCAGGCGCGCGGACGCATCCGAGGGCTGGCCCAATGGGGTTGCCCCGAGCAGCAGACGACCAACGGTCATGACCGACAGCCTACGATCGACACCGATGACCGCACCGCCTCAAGAAACCTCCGTCGTCGCCGGGGAACGCGCGGTACCCGTTGTCAGTCCCGGACCGCTGGTGCCGATCGCGGATTTCGGGCCGGTCGACCGGTTGCGCGGCTGGGTGGTGACCGGCGTAATCACGCTGCTCGCCGCGGTGACCCGGTTCCTGAACCTGGGTTCGCCGACCGATGCCGGCACGCCGATCTTCGACGAGAAACACTACGCACCGCAAGCCTGGCAGGTGCTCAACAACCACGGCATCGAAGACAACCCGGGGTTCGGCCTGGTCGTTCATCCTCCCGTCGGCAAACAGATGATTGCGATCGGTGAGGCCCTGTTCGGGTACACCGGATTGGGGTGGCGATTCAGCGGCGCGCTGCTGGGCGTGGTCATGGTGGCGCTGGTGGTGCGGATAGTGCGCCGCATCACCCGGTCAACCCTGGTCGGAGCCATTGCCGGACTACTGCTCATCTGTGACGGCGTCAGCTTCGTGGCCGCCCGCACCGCGCTGCTCGACGGCTTCCTGACGTTTTTCGTGGTGGCCGCCTTCGGCGCGCTCATCGTCGATCGCGATCAGGTGCGGGCGCGCATGCACGTCGCCATGCTGCAGGGACGTATCGGCGAGACGGCCTGGGGCCCGCGGCTGGGGGTGCGGTGGTGGCGCTTCGGTGCCGGAGTGCTGCTGGGCCTGGCCTTCGCCACCAAGTGGTCTGGTCTGTATTTCATCGCGTTCTTCGGCGCCATGTCGCTGGCGTTCGACGTGGCGGCGCGGCGTCAGTATCGGGTGCCCCGGCCATGGCTGGGGATGTTGCGTCGCGACCTCATCCCCACCGGATATGCGCTGGCGCTCATCCCGTTCGGGGTCTACCTGGCCTCCTATGCGGGGTGGTTCGCGTCGGAGACTGCGATTGACCGCCACCAGGTGGGCCTGACCATCGGTCCCGATAGCGTGGTTCCGCTGCCCGACGCCATTCGGTCGCTCTGGTACTACACCGCCAAGGCGTTTCACTTCCACGCCACCCTGACGAATTCCGCCGGCAATCACCACCCATGGGAGTCCAAGCCGTGGAGCTGGCCGATGTCGTTGCGCCCGGTGCTTTATGCCATCGATCAGCAGAACGTTCCCGGCTGCGGTCCACAGTCCTGTGTCAAGGCCGAGATGCTGGTCGGCACGCCCGCAATGTGGTGGCTGGCCGTGCCGGTGTTGCTCTACGCGGCGTGGCGAATGTTTGTGCGCCGGGACTGGCGTTACGCGGTCGTCCTGGTTGGCTACTGCGCCGGGTGGTTGCCCTGGTTCGCCGACATCGATCGACAGATGTACTTCTTCTATGCGGCGACCATGGCCCCATTTTTGGTGATGGCCATCGCGTTGATTCTCGGTGACATCCTCCACCAGCCCGGCCAGGGCAAGGAGCGGCACACCTTGGGGCTGATCTTCGTCTGCTGCTACATCGCGTTGGTGGCGACAAACTTCGCGTGGTTGTTTCCGGTGCTCACCGGTCTGCCGATCTCACAGCAGACCTGGGACATGCAGATGTGGCTCCCCAGCTGGCGCTAGGGCAAGGGGTCTCGGGCGACCGGGCATGACATGCACCGCGGCCCGCCCCGGCCGGTACCCAACTCGGATCCGCCGATGGTGAGCACTTCGATGCCCGCCGCCTCGAGGCGCGCGTTGGTCTGGGCATTGCGCTCGTAGGCGACGACGACACCCGGCGCCAACGCCAGTGTGTTGTTTCCGTCGTCCCACTGCTCACGTTCGGCGACAACGGGATCGATACCGGTCCCGATGACCTGCAGCTTTTCGATGCCCATCGCACGGGCGGCCGCCTCCACGAACGGAGCCGCATCGCTGATGGTGACGCCATCGGGCTGGCGCTCGATGGTGAAGGCCGTGAGCTCATCGACGACGTTCGCGTACATCACCACCTTGTCGACGTCGACCATCGTGCACACGGTATCCAAATGCATTTGGGCACGCCGCTGAGCGATCGGCACGGCCAGCACCGTGTGGGCGAGGTCGTCATCAAAAAGGCTCCGCGCCAATGCTTCCGCACCGGCCGGCGTGGTTCGCTCCCCCACCCCGACGGCAACCACGCCGGGAGCCAGTAGCAGCACGTCACCGCCCTCGACGGGAGCGGTGCGCGACTCGTAGGCGCGGCGTATTCCGGTGAAGCGCGGGTGATGGGCGTAGATGATGTCGGTCAGCGACGCCTCGCGTACGCGCGCCCGCATCGCCAGCGACGGGATGACAAACCGCGGCCCGATCCATATCGACGAGTCGCGGGTGAACAGCAGATTCGGCAGGGGCTCGATGACAAAGTCCGCGTCATGGTGCATCCGAACCACCAGCGACACGTCGGTGCGGGCATCGGCCGGAAGCTCGTTGAACGTCATCCCGGCGGTCAGGACATGCGACAGCCGAACCGGGTCCAGACCACGCAGGTAAGCGGAAAGCTCTTGCGCCAAGGGTATTCCAAGCCGACGCGAATCCACGGCGGCCGCGACCCCCTGCATGCGGGCGGCGCCGCTGTGCAGCGCCTCGGTCAGCAGCTCGGAAAGCAACAGCACTTCCACACCACGAGAGCGCAGCAGCTCGGCGAATTGGTCATGCTCCTCCTGCGCCCGCGATACCCACGGCAGCCCATCAAAGAGCAGCTGGTCGCTGTTGCGCGGGGTGAGCCTGCGCAATTCGGTTCCCGGGCGGTGCAGGATGACGACCTTCAGCGTTCCCACTTCGGAATTGGAGCCCAACTCATCAACCACAACTCAAACCGTAGCGGTGCCGGCTTCACCGGTCGCGCCGTACGTCGCCATCGAACTGATGTGCGATAAGCTCGGTGCCGTGGCGTTCGCGGTACAGGGCTCGCTATTCGAGCACAACGAGCGAAGACAACTCGGCGACGGCGCCTTCATCGATATCCGCGCGAACTGGCTCAGAGCCGGCGATGACCTGCTGGAGGCGTTGATATCGCGCGTTCCTTGGCGATCCGAGCGGCGCCAGATGTATGACCGGGTGGTGGAGGTGCCCCGGCTGGTCAGTTTTCATGACCTGATGATCGAAAAGCCGCCGCACCCCGAGCTCGCCCGGATGCGGCGGCGGCTCAACGACATCTACGGTGGCGAACTGGGCGAGCCCTTCACCACCGTCGGACTGTGTTGCTATCGAGACGGTTCCGACAGCGTCGCCTGGCACGGCGACACGATCGGCCGCAGCAGCACCGAGGACACCATGGTCGCGATCGTCAGCCTTGGCGCCACCCGCATCTTCGCGCTGCGCCCGCGCGGCGGCGGAGCGTCGTTGCGGCTTCCACTGGCGCATGGGGATCTGCTGGTGATGGGCGGATCATGTCAGCGCACCTGGGAGCATTCGGTACCCAAGACATCAACCCCGGCGGGCCCGCGGGTCAGCATCCAGTTTCGGCCGCGCGGCGTGTGCTAGCGGCGCCGGCGAAACCTCAACAACCTCAACGACGCACCGCTTGCACCGCTTTGACGAGTAGGTCGCGGGCGCGGTGGGTGTCTACCGGCGCCACGTTCTGGCCCGGGACGACGAGCGGATTGGCGATGACGTTGAGCTGATAGTCACCGAATTGCGCGGAGAAATCGTAAAGCTCGCCGGTGTGCGCCGATCCGTCCACCAGGGCCTGAAGCACGCGATGCACACCGAGTGTGTGCACCCCCTCGATGTGCGGGGCTTCGACCACCTCAATGCCGCCGCGTACCCCGGCACCGGAGAAAGCGATCTTGGCGCACTCCTTACCCGGGTCATTGGTCGGCAGGGTCTGCGAGGTCTCCACCGCGATGACGACGAATCGATTGCCATTGCCTTCGGCGGTGACAGCGGCCATATTGCCCTGCAAACCGGGTGGCAGCGGTGGCCCCACGGCCGCTGTCGCGCAGATGGCCGGATCGAAGGTCAGTCCGTCGGGCAATTTGCGGGCGGCAAAGAACTGCGGATCGATAGCCCGGGGCGGGATCTCGCTGACTTTGAAGTCCGGTCCGAAACTCGATTTGAGTTCCGTAACTCGGGAGATGTCGGCGGTCATCGAAGGCGCGGCTCCGTGCGAACACCCGACAAGCAAGCACACCAATCCGAGCGCCAGCGCCACCTTCGACATCGTGGCTACCCTACCCAACGCGAAAGGTCAGCTTCGTAACATTGCCACCGTTTTGACCAGCAGATCCGCGGCGAACTGCGGCGGCAGCGGCGGCAGCACCGAACCCGGGTCGGTGGTCACTGCGGTGAACGCATAGTAGTCGCCCAGATAGGCGGTGAACGTGTATGTCTGCGAGTCGATTTCGGTGCCGGCTTCCACCGGTGTCCGAACCCTGGCAACCATGCCCAGCGTTCGGGCGCCCTCGATGCGGGGAGCTTCGACCAGCTCGACGTTGGCCCGGGTGCTCCCGTCGGACATGGTCCATTGCGCACACTCAGCGACCACGCTGTCGTCCACGATCACCGGGCCCGACGGCACCGAGACCACCACCGCATTGACGATGCCGCCGGCGCCCGAACCGGACACCCCCTGGGCGAACTGGTCGCGCCCATCGCCCGGATCGGCAAGCGTCGCGCATCGCGCCGGCGTGGCGGTCGCACCGGCCCCCAGATGCCAGAGCGCGCGCGGTGGCGCGCCTTCGGGGACATCACTGCCCACTTCGTAGCCGGGCGGCAGTTCGCGGGCGACCCGCTTGATGTTGGCCGGGTTGATGACGGCGGAGCGCGCCGCCGGGGAGGATCGCACCGGCACGATCACCGGCGCCGGGGACCGCGCGCATGAGCCCACCAGCAGGATGGCCAGCAGACCGATCCAGAGCGGGCGCATGACCGTTCACATCACGCCGCGTGGGCCCCGTCAGGGGGTTCGCCGGTGCTTGAGTCCGCACCGGCCCCCGATCAGCTCACCGCCTCGATCACCTGGCGCGCGACGCGCCTGATCTGGCCGGCCATCTCGCGCCCGAAGCCCAGATCGCGCGGGCCGGGCACATCGATGACCGTGGTGATGACCCCGACGTCCTCGCGCTGCCAGACCGCGCCGTGGCGGTCCATGATGGTTCGCATCGGCAGGTTGTCGGCGAGCATCCGCGCGGAGAACCTGGCCACACCGTCGACGCGGGCGGCCACCGCTAGGGCGCCGATCAGAAAGCTGCCGATGCCCTTGCCCTGGTAGGCGTCGGCGACGGTGAAGGCGATCTCGGCAACGGCCGGATCGACGCTGTCGCGGATGAAGCGTGCGTCGGCCACCGGATCACTGCCGTCGACCATCACCCAGACGAAGTGGTCCACGTAGTCGACCTCGGATAGGTAGTGCATCATCGCCAAATCGGGCACCCGGGCCGACATGAATCGCCGGTAGATCGTCTCGCTGGAGAAATGAACGTGCCCGTGCACGGTGCGTTCACTGTCGCCGGGCAGGACTGGGCGCAACATCAGCTGCGTGCCATCGCGCAATGGCACCGGGATCGGGGTGATGAAGGCGGCCAATCGCTGGCGGACGGTGCGCACCAACCGATCCATGATGCCGGGTATGTGAACCATCAGGTCAAAGGCGTCGGTGCCGCCGATCCAGCCGGTCAGCGGCTCGACCGTGGTGACGGTCGCGGTGCGCGGGACGTTACGCAACAGCGCGATTTCGCCGACGATCATGCCTGGCAACGCCTGCTCGACGATCACCACGCCGTCGTCGCCAACGTGGATGACCTCGGCGCTGCCCGACGAGATGAGCAGGAATGAGACCGCCTGCTCACCCTGGCGCATCAGGATCTGCCCGGCCGCCGCCCGCAGCGGCGCAAGGCGGGCCGCCAAGGGCATGAGATCCTGCGCTGCGCATCCGGCAAAGATGTCCATGCCGCGAGTTCTCCTACCCACGCGCCGGTCACTTCGGCCATCCCGTCCAATCCGCCACAGCGCCAAGCAGGGCTCGCCGTCCGCTCCGACCCAGGTTATGGCGTTGCGTGCCACCGCGGCAATACGCCACCGGCGCCCTTTGGCCCGGCACCGGCGAGTCGGGCCGGACTCGGCATCAGAATGGGCAGATGGACCAGACACCAGGGCACCGGCTATGAGTGCCACCCCAGATCCGCGCGAGGTGACCCGCGGCCTGCTCACCGAGCCCGGCGATCTATGGCACGGCTTCCTCGACGTGCTGGGTGAATCCACCAGTTCACCCGTTCCCACGGTTGCCCAACGGGCCATGAACAGTCGCTTCGTCGCGACCGTGTACGAGCGGTTGTGGCGTCCGGCGGCCTTCTACCTCGCCAGCGGCGTCACCACACGAGCCGAGCAACACCGGGCGGCGGCAGCGTTGCATCTGTCGACCGCCCACCGCCTACTCGACGTCGCCTGCGGCCCAGGAAATTTCACCGCCCCGTTGGTCAAGCAGCTGCCGGCCGGAAGCCTGGCGGTGGGGCTCGATATTTCCGAGCCGATGTTGACTCGGGCGGTGCTGGACAACAGCGGACCACAGACCTGTTACGTGCGCGGCGACGCCCGCATGTCGCCGTTCGACGACGAAACGTTTGACGCTGTTTGCTGTTTCGGCGCGCTGTACCTGATGCCCGAGCCGTTCCGGATCGCCCGCGAGATGGTCCGGGTGCTAGGCCCCGGCGGCCGCATCGCGATTCTCACCACCTACTCCGGGCAGCGGGCACCGATCCGCCATGCGCTCGATGCCGCGGCCGGCGCCATCGGGCTCACCATGTTCGACCAGGACAGCTTCGTCGACCTGTTCTCCTCAGCCGGTCTGGTCGACATCGACCAGCAGACCCAACGTGGGCTGCAGTTCGTGGTCGCCGCGAAACCGAAGTAGGCCCGACGCACGGTGGCGGACCAGGCCGGCCCGCACTACGAGGCGACCTGGCAAACACCGAGCAGCCGCGCCACCGGGGCGCCGGCCTCGTATTCCAGAATCCAGGGATCGCTGCCACCTGGCCGCTCGGAGGTGAGCTTGATCATCACGGGCTGCCCGGTGCGCCGGGACATCTGGGTGCAATCGACCTGGAACAAGCGGTAGTCGCCGCGGTGCTCGATGGCCAGCGAAAAACCCGGCTCCACGGATTCAACGGGCACCATCTGCAGGTAGTACTTCGTGCTCATGCCAGCGACCCTAGGACCGATGCGATCCTGAGCCGCCCGGCAAAACACCGTCTTAGCAAATGCTCAGCTGAATTTTGGATCATCATCAGACTTGGCGCCCGGGCCGTGTCGTGACTACGACGAGGGCGGCGACAGCACGTGGATGACGTCGCGCAGCGGCTCAGGGGAAGTCGCCAACGCGCCGGTGAACGGATGGCCGAGCTCCAGTAGCAAGAACAGGTTCACCGCCACCAAGACCCCCACGGTAGCGACCAAGGTGTAGTGAATGCGGGGCTGTTCGACGCCGAAGACGATCGAGCAGCCCAACACCAACCCACTGGTCAACAGGATGACCGACCACAACAGCCAGGACGGCCCCTCGTCGGTGCAAGCTTGAATCACCCGTTCCACCCGGGCCTGGTACATCTTTTCCAGGTTTCTGAAAGATGCGGCGAGAAAAATCTTTTGGGTGTCATCGCGCGGTTGCACCTGCTGGTAGGCGGCGTAGAGATCCTGCAGAGTGGAGTCCGCCTGCGGGTAGTCGGATCCGCTTGCGGCGATGGGCCATTCCGCCACGGCGGCGCGCTCGTACTGCAGTAGGGCGAGCCGGATCCGGTCGCGGTCGGCGGTGTCGAAAACGGTGAGGTCTCGCGCCAGCTGGATCGCCGCCGCCCCCTCGCTGCGGGCCTGAGAATCCTCGTTGTTGATCTGGCTCCAGAGCGCCGACACCATGAATCCCACAAAGAAGGCGTAGACGAATCCGATTACGCCGTAAGCGAATCGGGTGGCATCATTGTGTGCGTCCTGGGTTAGTTTCGGGAACCGGCGCCGCACGATCATCTGGATCAGCACCGCCCCGCCCGCCACCAGGATGACCAAGGCGACCAGCAGCAGCCATGCCGGGATGTTGATCACTACCCAACGACTCACCATCGCAGGCCTCCGAGAACGACACAGGGTGGACACGCAGGCAGGCATTTCGACTTCATGCGCGGATCACCAGTAGCGTTCATCATCATGCTCGACATCTTGGACATTCGGTGACAGTCGCCGCGTTTGTCCTCGGCATCGTCGCGACCGTACTGGCGGTGGCGTCGATTACCTGGCAGGCGATGTTGCTACGGGGCGCACGACCGAGGTTGACGCCGATAGTCGGCCTGCTGACACCCGACGGTTTGGTGACCAACGATGCCGGCTGCGACGTCCGCGAATCCCTGGCGTCCGCCGCGGAGAAACTGCACTCCGGCCCGTTTTTCATCGGCGTCAAGGTGGTCAACAGCGCGCGAACACCATGCCTGGTAACCGGCTGGGCGATACGCGCCGATCCTAGCGGCACATCATTGGTGCCGGTCGATCCACCGATCGGCGGTACCGAAGTGCCGCACGAGATTCCACCCGGCGCCAGCGCCATCTTCCTCACCGAGCTGCACCGCGCACACCGCTTCGCGGCGGCCACCGAACGTGTCGAGGATCAACCCCCGCGCATCGCGCTTACCGTGTCGGCCGGTGGACGTACCTATGCGACCCGGCCGGTCGCGCCCGCCTTGTTATCGCTCAGCGCGCAGACAACGCCTTGACCGCCCCGACCCGTTCCCGCGCCGGCCACTCGAACAGCCTGGCGGTGACATAGCACACACAGCGGGTTTCGCAAAAACTAGTTAAGTTTTTGGTTGATCCGATATTCTGAGCGCAGAAATTTACGGGCGTGACTAACAGACCGTACCTGGACGCCGACGGCCAGACTGGATCATACACCGCGCCCGCCTCGCGGCGGAAGGGATGGGCAGGGGGTCACGCCATCACGACCATCACAAATCCAGCTGCGCCGCCAGCGCCGCTGCTAGCAGCCTCACGATTCGAATCGCACCCAGCGGCCACGAGCTGAGGCATGAAGTGATTGACTTTGGCGCCCTGCCGCCGGAGATCAACTCCGCGCGGATCTACACCGGGCCCGGCCCCGGATCGCTGTCGGCGGCCGCGGCGAGCTGGGCGAGCCTGGCCGCCGAATTGCAGACCGCCGCGGGCTACTACCAATCGGTGGTCTCGGGACTCACCAGTGGCGGCTGGCTGGGACCGGCATCGCTCTCCATGGCATCTGCCTTCTGGCCGTATGTGACGTGGACGTCCATGGTGGCCACCCAGGCCGGCGAGGCCGCCAGCCAGGCCACGCTGGCCGTGGGAGCCTACGAGACCGCCCTGGCAATGACCGTGCCACCACCGGTGGTGGCCGCCAACCGGGTCCAGCTGGCAACACTGACCGCCACCAACTTCTTCGGTCAGAATTCGCCGGCAATCGCGGCCACCGAGGCCACATACAGCGAGATGTGGGCGCAAGACGCATTGGCGATGTATGACTACGCGGCAAACTCGGCAAGCGCGTGCGCGCTGACGGTGCTGAACTCGCCGCCGGAGGTCGTCAATCCGGCTGGGGCGGCCACCCAAACCACCGCGGTCACCCACGCAACCGCCGCCTCGGGAGCCCAGGCCGCCGCGGTCACGGGAACAGACCAGTTATCGCTGGCCGGACTGGTTTCCGCGGTTCCCACCATGCTCGGCGGGCTCGCATCACCCACCTCCGCGCTTACCGCGGCGACGTCGTCGCTACTCCCCGAACTCGGCACCACCCCGATCTACGCCCTGCCGAGCTATTTCATGGCGGCCGGCACCCCGCTGTATGCGATGTCGTCCATCCTGGGAATGGCACAGACCGCACAGGGCTTGGCGAACGGAGCTGCCGCGGCCGTGCAGGGGGCGGCGGCGGGGGCGAGCGCGCTCGGATCGTTGGGATCGGGCGTGGTGGGCGGCCTGGGCAACGCCGCCTCACTGGGCCCGTTGTCGGTACCGGCCAACTGGACCAGCGTCATCCCAACGCTGAACGGGGGCGCGATTTCCGGGCTACCCAACGCCGGGCTCGACGCCGCCAACGCGGCGCCAACAGTCCTTGGTGCGGCGCCGCGGGGAGCGTTGGCCGGCGCGCCCAGATCACCCGGGCCCCGATACGGCGTGGTCCCCACGATCATGTCGCGGCCGCCCTCTGGCGGATACGCGTAAGCCCCGCCATGAGCAGCGGGCGGCTGACTTCCCGGATTCCGTCGGGGATGGTGCACGCGGTGACCGCAATCGCACGGTGCCGGTCGCCGCACCCCGTTCCGGAAGGAGCGGCGAGTGACACTCGATGCCACCGCGGGCGCGGTCGCAATAGCCGCACCCCTGCCGGGCGAGACGGGAAGCGCGAGAACATGAACCAGGGCATCCGGTCTGCGCCCGCGGTGCGAATGGCCGTCAGCGGCACCATCGTCGAGCGCCACGAGTTCGATGAGGTGCTGTCGATCATCGCGTCACGCCTGCAACCCACCTCCCAGGGGTGCCTCTCGGTGGGCTCGGTGAATCTCGACCACCTCTTCCATTTCCGCAAAATCGCGGCCTCGCCCCGCGGCCGGCTGGAATGGCTGCTGCTGGCCGACGGCATGCCGATCGCATGGCGGGGCAAGCTGCTCACGGGCGAGCCATGGCCCCGGATCACCGGGGCCGACCTACTCCCCAGCCTGTTGGAGTTGGCCGAGCGCTCGGGTCAGCGCGTCGGCTTTTTTGGCGGCAGCGCCGGGACCCATCGGCTGCTCGCCGAGTCCTTGGCGACGCGACACCCGACACTGGCAATTTCGGGCATGTGGGCGCCGACCCCCGACGACATCGAATCATCGTCAGAACACCTGGCGGCCGCTATCCGCAACACAAGCACCGACATCCTGATCGTCAGCTTGGGCAAACCTCGCCAGGAACGGTGGGTCGACCAGCACGGCTTCGCGACCGGGGCCCGGGTTTTCCTGCCGTGCGGCGGTGCCATCGACTTCCTGGCCGGCGCCACCAACCGAGCCCCCGGTTGGATGCAGAAGGCCGGCCTGGAATGGCTGTACCGGTTGGCCAGCGAGCCCCGCCGGTTGGCCCGCCGTTATCTGTTGCAGGGCCCCATTGCCTTGCTCCGCGCGGCGCGCGCAGTTGATCTACTACCCCCACACCTACTGCGGGGGCCCGCCATCGAGTGATCATGTCGACATCCCAGCCTCCGTCCGCGACACCACCCAGCCCGAACCTGCGACTGCGTAAGGGAAAGCGGGCCAGCGTGACCTCGTTGCTGCACGGGCGAACCGGTGATTGTCCGGCAACTCCGGATCCCATGGGCTCGCCCAATCGCGACACGGTGCGGCGCTGGCGGCTGCAGTATTCACGCCGTCTGCGCATCACCGACTCGGCGATCGTCTTCGCGGCGGTCATGCTCGCGCAATACGTGCGCTTCGGCGATTCACCGAACAGATCGGGCTACCCGGGCCCGGTTATGACGCTGTTCTCGGTTCTGTTCGCGGCGCTGTGGCTGTCGTGTCTGGCGATCTTCAACACGAGATCACAGCACGTCATCGGGGTGGGAATCGACGAATACCGCCGAATCAGCAGCGCATCATTCTGGACATTCGGGGCCATCGCAATGGTCACCCTGCTCGCCAAGATCGACCTGGCCCGCGGCTATCTGGCGGTCGCCCTGCCGGTCGGCACCATCGCATTGCTGGCGAGTCGCAACGGGTGGCGCAAGTATGTCGGCCGCAAACGCGCTCGGGGCAAATGCCAGACGATCGCACTGGCTATCGGTGACCGGCAAGGGGTTTCGCGCCTCATCCAGGAACTGGTCCGCAATCCGCGCGACGGCTACTCCGTGGTCGGGGTCTGCATACCGGGCTACGGGTCCCCGCGCGGCGACGTGCTGCAGGTCGAAGGCCGCCAAGTCCCGATCCTGGGCGACGAATCGCACGCGATGGCGGCGATCGACGAGTGCGGCGCGGACACGGTGGTGGTGACCCAGACCGAGCAGTTCGGCGTGCACGCGATCAGGAACCTGATCTGGCGGCTGGAGACGCTGGATGTGGACCTGGTGGTGTCGCCGGGGGTGACGGACATCGCGCAGGCCCGACTGACCCTGCGCCCCGTGGCCGGCTTCCCATTGCTGCATGTCGAAAAGCCGCAGTATTCAGGGGCGCAACGGTTTCAGAAGCGGGCCTTCGACTTCTGCTTCGCACTGACAGCTCTGATCGCCGCATCGCCACTGCTCATCGCCGCCGCCGTCGCTATCAAGCTGACCAGCAAGGGGCCTGTCTGCTACCGCGCCGAACGCATAGGCATCAACGGCCAACCCTTCACCATGCTGAAACTTCGAACGATGGTGGTGGGTGCCGACAGCCAAATCGACCACCTGGTTTCCCGGAATGAGGGCGCCGGCGGCATTCTGTTCAAGATGCGCGACGATCCGCGGGTGACACCGATCGGCCGAATCCTTCGCAGATTCAGCGTCGATGAGATTCCGCAGTTCATCAACGTGGTCAAGCGGGACATGAGCGTGGTCGGGCCCCGGCCGCCGCTGAGTCGAGAAGTCGACAGCTACGACGGGGATGTCCGGCGGCGGCTGCTGGTGAAGCCGGGCGTTACCGGGATATGACAAGTCAGCGGCCGGTCCCAACTTTCCTGGGAAGAATCGGTCCGGCTGGATCTTTCCTATGTCGACAACTGGTCGATGGCAGGTGATCTCATGATCATCGCCAAAACCGTGAAGGCCGTTCTGGCCAGCCGCGGCGCCTACTAGGTGGCCCGCGAACCATGACCGAACCGACGGCGCCCAGCCCGGTTGTGCCATCGGTGCCGGTAGCACGGTTGGCGCAGGCGTTCTCGATCCAGCTCATCTGCCGGATACTCGGGATGCTGGCCTCGGTGGTCTCGGTGATGCTGACCGCGCGCTATCTCGGGCCCGGCCGTTACGGCCAGCTCACCATTGCGGTGGCGTTCATCGGAATGTGGGCGAGCCTGGTGGATCTCGGTATCGGCCGGGTCATCGTGCGCCGCGTCACCTCATCCCCCGACGATCTGGAACGCCTGGTCCGGATCTACAACGGCCTGTCCCTGGTCTATTGCATTCCGCTGACCCTGGTGGCGGCGGGATCTGGATTGCTGGTGTATCACGACCACGAGGTGCGAGCCATGCTCGTGGTGCTCTCGTGCCAGCTGCTCATCGTGACGATGCTGACGCGACTGGAACCGGTGTTCCTGGTCACCGTGCGGTTCACCGCCGTGGCCGTCTCCGACGTCGTCGGCCGGTTGGCGACGCTGGGCGTGATCAGCTTTCTGGTGGCCAGCCGAGCCGATGTCATCTGGTTCGCGGTACCGCAACTCATTCAGACGGCGCTGCAGTTGCTGATCCAGAGCCGCGCGGCGTCCCAGCGGGTCCGGCTGCGCCCCATCCTCGCGCTGCGCGAGGCCGCAGATCTCTTGCGGGAGAGCCTTTTTCCAATGGGCGTCACGGTCATCACCGTGCTGTACTGGCGCGTGGACGGGGTGATCCTGTCCCTGCTGAACACCCATTCCGAGGTCGGCGTTTACGGGTTGGCCTCCTCGATCGCACTCAACACCCTGGTCTTGTCGGTGTTCTTCCTCAAGTCCACGCTCTCCACCGCGACCGAACTGTATTCCCGCGACCTGGCGGCATTCGCCGGTTTCATCCGCCGTAGCGTCGAGCTGATGTATTTCCTTGCCGTGCCGATCGCCGTGGTCGGCGTGCTGGTGGCGCAACCCCTGATCCGGCTCCTGAGCAGCCAGGCGTTCGTCAGCCGCGGTACGCCCACGCTGGCCTTGCTGTTCATCGCGGTGGGGCTACGCTTCATCGCTACCACCCTCGGCGAGGGTCTGTTCGCCAGCCACAGTCAGCGGTTCTGGTTCTGGCTGTCGGTCGCCACCCTCACACTCAACATCGTCCTCAATCTCGCCCTGGATGGGCGCTTGGGCACCGTGGGAGCCGGGATCGCGCTGGTGTGTACCGAGTTGTTCAACATGACGATCGCCAGTTGGTGGCTGCATCGTCAGTGCGGCTACCACACACCGGTGCTGTTCTTGCTGCGGTTATCGGTCCCGACGGCGGCCAGCGTCGCGGTGGTCCTACTCCTGGCCGGTCACCACGTCATCGTCGTGCTGGCCGCCGCCGCGGTCGCCTATCTGGCGATCAACGCGGCCATCGGCCCGCTCACCTGGTCGACTATGGCCTCGTTACGGCCCAATGCGCAGCCCGAGCAGCTCACGCCATGACCGACGAGATGGACCGCGCGTATCTGCGGCGCCCGGTCGGCGACCCGGCCCCGCTACCCGCCGAGCGCTCGCTGGCGGTCCTGATCGTGATCGAGAACGGCCACGACCCGGTGCAGAGCTGCCTGCACAGCGTCGCGGAGCAGCTGCCCGGGCTCCCGGTCTACGTGTACGACAACAATGCTCAGGGATATCCCGGCCGGCAAGAACTAGCCGCCGGCCACCCAGCGGTGCACTGGATCTCGGGTCCGGCCGACGTCGGCTTCGCCGCGGCCTGCAACGCGTTGGCGCGGCAGTCGCCCGGCGATAGCGATCTCCTGTTACTCAAGGCCGATGCCCGGCTGCGGGGGCCGTTGACCCGCACCAGACAGTTGCTGCGCCAACCGGGAGTGGCAGCGGTCTCGCCGCTGGTGCGCGACGAGGCGGCACCGGATCGGCCGCCATGGGACATCGCGACCCAGCGGTTGACACTGGTCCGGGGCGTGGTCGAAGCGACCGGACTGTCTAGCTCGCTGCGGGCCACCCCCATCTCGCCCCTCTACCCCCAACGGCCCCGCGAATCACAAAGCGTCAGCGGCTATTTGAAGGCGACCTGCCTGGCCATCAGCCGTGCCGCGTGGAACGCCGTCGGCGGCTTCGACGAGGAGTACTTCAGCCACGGCGCCCCGGCCGATTGGCAAGCGCGTGCCCGCGCGGCGGGCTGGCGGGTGCTGCTGGCCGACGAACTCGGCGCCCAGCAGGGCGGCGCGCCGCCGACCGGCGCCGAAACCGACCCGACCGTGACGGCCGGCGAACGCCGCCGCACTCGAGACGTGATCCGCGCCAACGACGCGCTACTGCTCGAGCATCAGTGCAGCCTGCATCACGCGAACGCGTACTTGGCCACCACCAAGGTGCTGCAGCGGCTGCGCCGGGCCCAGCGCCGCGCGATCCGCAATACGGATGCCGGCAAGCGCCGCCCGGCGATCGTGATCGCCACCAACCGATTGGTCTACGGCGGCGCCGAGCGGCAAAAGGCATTGCTGGCGGCGGAATTGGACCGCCGCGGCTACCCCGTCACCATCGTGTGCGTGCAGCGGTTCGGCCCGCTGATCAAGGAGATCCCGGACACCGTCCGCGTGGTGCGCCAACCCTGGTGGGCACCGATCGTCGACGTTGGGCCTGGTCCAGCCGTGCTGATCAGCGGTGACACCAACACCGAGACCGGCTTCGCCACGCTGTGGCGCGCGGCCGGCCGCCGGCGGCGCTGGCTGGTCGCGGCCCACATCCCGCCACTCGAGGATGGGCCCATCTATTCCCGGCCGCTGACCGCCGCGATGCGCCGTGCGGACGGTTTAATCGTGCTGGCACAACGCCATTGGGACATGTTGACCCCCTACCATCGCCTTGGCGGACCACGGTTCGTCGCACCCAACGGCGTCGCGGTGACCGACCGCCCGGCCGGTCGCAGCAGGCCGGCCGGCGCACCGCCGCATCTGGTCATGCTTTCGCGCATCGTCGAGCACAAGAACCCGCATCTGCTGATCGAAGCGCTCAGCGGGATTACCGAACTACCTTGGACTCTTTCCATTTTCGGTGACGGACCGGACCGCGAGCGGTTGCAGGCCCGCACTCCCGAACGGCTGCGTGATCGCGTCCATTGGCGCGGCTGGTCACCCGGGCCCGGGCCGGCTCTTGCCGATGCCGACCTGCTCTGCGTACCGAGCCGCTCAGAGGCGTTCCCACTGGTAATTCTCGAAGCGATGGCACGGGCGGTACCGGTCGGGCGTCCGCGATTTGCGCCGTCCCGGAGATGCTGGATTTCGGCGGGGCGGGCTTTGTCGTCGAGCCGGTGACGGTGTCGGCCTGGCAAGAGCGGCTGGCCCAGATCCTGGCTGACCCCGGCGGGCTGCCCGCCGTCGGACAACGCGGTTTCGCGCGCATGCGCAAGCACTACACGGTGGCCGCGATGACCGACGCCTACCTGGACACCATCCACGCGGTGCTATGAACTCGCTTCGTCTGCTTTGGCTTTCACCGTGGATGCGGCCGCTGGCACGAATCCAGGCGGAGGCGCTGCGCAGCCGCGGGATCGACGTACTGCTGGTGACCACCGACCAACATCCCGAGTCGGACGCGGCCCGCGACTACGAGGTGGTGCTTGATCCGCGGTTGCGTGCGGCCGCCAGCTGGCCCGCGGGCGTCGCGGCCGGGCGCCGAGTGCGCGGGTACCGCCCGCACGTGGTGATCGCCGAGTTGGTTCGCGATCCGCGCTGGATCGCACTGGCCGGGCCGGCTCCTCGCATTCAGCTGGTGCACGACGACCGCCCGCACGACACGGCCGAACACCGGCGCGCCTACGAAAGGGCGATATTCGACCGCTGGGGCGCCCGTTCGGCGGCAACCATCACCTACAGCGACTATGTCGCCGGAGCGGTCGCCACGCGCCGTGATGTCGCCGGCACGCCGGTGCACGTGGTGCCCCTCACCAGTGACCTGGACCCCACACTGGTTCCGCCACTCGTGGGACCCGAGGACCGTCACGACTTCGTCATGATCGGCCGGCTGCACCCCTACAAGAACGCCGATGTGGTGCTCGAGGCTTGGCAACGCCATGTCGGCGGAAACGGCTGGCGCGGCGACGATCTGCTGCTCATCGGTGGACCATTCGATGCCCGCGCCCTGCCCGAGCACACCCGCTGGCTGCCCGGCGACTACCGCTACTGCGACGTTGTCGCGACCCTGGCCGCCGCGAAGGCCTCGGTTGCCCACTACCGTCGCGCGTCGCAAAGCGGCGTACAGGTGCTTTCAATGCAGCTGGGCGTCACACCCATCGTGTCGAACGCCGGCGGCCTGCCCGAATACCAGCCGCCCGGCTGCCCGCCAGTCGGCATCGACGATGTCCGCGGCCTCGCCGCCGCCTTCGACACGCTCGCCGAGCCGCTCACCGCGGCGCGCTACTACCAGCAGCGCTTCGCCGTCGACCGGGCCGCGCAAGCGTTGCTGGCCGTCATCGAGGAAGTGGCCACCCGGCGGCCCTAGAGCGGGCCGCGATCTCATTTCTCGGCCACCACCGAAATGGTGCCCGAGAAAACACCCAGCTTGCAGAGCATGTTTGCACAAAGACGGCGCAGCCAGTGGGCGCGCAACCCGCACAACACCTTCTCCACGAATAGCACCATCCGCAGAAACAGGACTCCCACCCGCTCGGGTTCGGCGAGCTTCCTTGCCCCCACAGCGACGAGCAGAAGCCGGAACCTTCGAGGCACAAATCCGTAGCGCACCGCGCTGAAGCCGGCCCGCTTCGTGACCTCAACGATTTCGCGGCAGTCATATTCTTTGAGGTGCATTCCCTCCGGCTCAGCGCGTTTGAACACGCGCGAGACGTCGTGCGGCCCGGTGTATTTACTGGGCATGTTGAATATGTAGCGCCCACCCGTCTTCAATATGCGATGGACGCTGTGCAGGTGGGTCTGCAGGTCATCGGGATGTAGGTGCTCGATCACCTGATCCGAGACCACCACATCGTAGGTCTGCGCGGGCTCGAACCGATCCAGATGGACTCCGTCGGATACTCCCCAGGACAGGTTCTCGTGCGAGTCCGAGAGCAGCGCGGGTCCACGTTCGCGGGTGATCTCCGTGGCCTTGCAGTCATAGCCGTTGAGGGCCAGGAACGAGATGAGACCGGCTTTGCCCGAACCGATTTCGTATATCGACTGCGGCGGTGGCCCGATGAGTTCCAGCCATCTTCCGAATCGCTCTTGTGCAGATGCTGATGACGCGGTGTCGGAGAACTCGTTGAGCCACGTCAACTCGGTGTATAGACGCGTGTAGCACCGGTCGAACGTTTCCCATCGGGTTTCGGGATCCGATTGCAGCAGCTCGCGCGTGAGCCGCTTCTCCAAGTTCCAATGCTCCAGGATCATGAGTTCGGTGATATCCGCCTCGGCCGCAATGCCGTACGTTTGCTTGTAGCGCGCGATTAACTTGTCGCCCCGCGGTTCCACAAAAGCTATTCCCTTGCTATCCGGGCTATCTGAGCTATCTGAGCTATCTGGGCTATCCGGGCTATCTGCGCCGCAGGGGGCCGAGCCGGCTACGGAACAGGATCACCCCGGCGCCGACGACGGCCGCAACAAGCCAGGCGCCACCAAACCACCAAATCCATCCCGAGCCGGAACGCTGCTCGGATGTCGCGTCGTCCACCGAACCCGCGTTCGGACGTTCCACCACAACCGGGTCTTGCCCGGGCATGGCCACCAGCGCCACGCCCCTGATCCCGGGCCAGCGGGCGCTGTCGCCATCGAGCCACCCGAGAAGCCCGTCGAGCTGTTCGGGGGCGACATTGGACGTCGCCACCAGCAGCGACCGGCCGTGCTGGAAAACCGTTTGCAGAGAAGCAAATCGCAGTGCGGGGTCCAGGGTCAAGGTGGCCGGTTTGCCGTCCGACTTGACCGCGTTGATGGTGATCGGCCCGCCGGGTCCGGCCGAGACCGGAAGCACGATATCGGCGTGGTTCCATCCGTCGGCCGCAATCAATATCGCCGACTTCGACGAATCGATCGCTTGCTGCACGCTGGTCACGGTGGTCTGCAGCGGCACCGAACTGGTTCGCTGCAGACCAACCACAATCCTGACGGCGCGAGCGGTGTCGTCAAAGGAGTGCTCTTCGATGCCCACCTGGATCTGCGGCATCAGCGCTTGGGGCACCGATCGCAGTCCGTCGGGCACCGGCGGCGCCGCCGGGCTGCTCTGCACGGCGGTGTCGCCGTCGATGGTCAGGGTAAGTACGTGATCTCCCGCCCCGGCGGTGTAGAAATCTCCGCAGCGCCCAACGTTGCCCGACACATCCAGCATCAGGTCAACGCCGGTCCACCGTTGCAGGAGCCGATCCGGAACGTCCACCCAGCGGTCGATGACACCACTGCTTTCGGTTGGCCAGCGGTCGATGGTCTCCGCGCCGATCGTTGCGACGATCTGACCGGCCATACTCGGCGGTATCGGCGAGTATGAGCCTTGTAGATGCACCCGCATCGAGTGCACCGATCTCGCGAACCGAGTCTGGTCCAGCCCGATGGTCACCCGCGGCTGCAGTCCAACGGAGTTCAGGCCGGGCTGCCCGAGTTCGCGCAGCGTGGTGGTGTCACCGGGCAGGTGCAGGCTGGGCTTGAACGATCCCACCACGGCCTTGGAAGCCAGAGCCAGCTGGGACAGGCTGCTGAACAGCAACGTTATCGATGATTCCGCGGCCGAACCCAGCAGCCCGGAGATCAGCAGCCAGGGCACACCGGTGGCCCCCCGAAGGGAAAGCCCCTCGTCCTGCCCCTCTTTGATGACGACTTGGCGTTCCAGCGGTCGCGGCGGCGCCGGCGGGGCGAGCTCCCCCTCGGGCAACCGGACCACCGCGATTTCCGGGGCTTGTTTGCCGTAGTGGGCCGCCGCGGCGGCGACCAACTGGACCACCGCGTCGGACTCGGCCACCGACGGCGATGGCGGCACGAAGATGCTCAGCCGCCGCAGCACCGGCGGCAGGAAATGGGCCACCGTGACGGGCGGCCGCTCCACGCCGACGAAGCTTACCGAGCCGTTGACCAGGCTAAACGGGCTCCACGGGTAGACGCACAAGTCCTCCAATGGCACCAGGTAGGCCCGCAAGATCACGGTCACCGCGTCATCGACCACCGTTGCGTCGGCCAGCGGAATGACAATGGGCGATTGGTCCGCCGCGGGCAGGTTCACCCTCGCGATTTCGCGGTCGTTTTGGGTGACCGTGATCAAGCCGGAGCGCAGATTGACCGGCAGTACGGCGGTCGCGTTCAACGCAGTCGGTTTGAGCCCGTGCGGAGCGGGAATGGTCAGCTGCTGGGTGCCCTGCAGACCATAGAACGACAAGACGGAGTTGTATCCGAGACTGCTCAACCTCATGGTCGGCGCGTCCACGAGCGTGGTATCGGTCTCCTCGGGCGCACCCCAGGACGCCGGCGCGCTCAAGGCCAGGAATCCGACCACGCTGGCCAGCGCCAGAGCCATGCGAGCTATGCGCACAGAATTGCGGTACATCAATATGCCTCAATACGTTCCAGGAAATCCGGCCTGATCAACTTCCGCAGACACCAAAGATGTTCTGCCTCAAGGAAAATCGACGTCGCACAGCAAGCCGAAATGGTAATAGAGCCCCCCTCACAGGTGCACACTACTACAGATCGGCGCCGAACCTGTGGGTAACGTTCGACCTGGTCACGCGGCCGGCGAGGCACTCACGCGGTGTCGCTGACCCGCCTGAGCCAACCAACAAGCCGCGCCGCTGTTTGGTTGGCGCCACCGCGGATGGTTAAGGTGACGGCGTGGCCAAGCGCAGCGATCAACGGCCAACGCCGCGCGGCCACCGCCGTCGCTGCCAATACCGTCGCGACAAGCCCCAATTCACGAGGGCGCAGCAAACATACAGACATTCGGCGGTGCTCGATTGACCGGCGGGTTGCGAGACATTCTGTCCCCGTCGCGGCTCACCCACATCGTTGATGTCGGGGCCAGCCGAAGCTGCGGCGACTGGCCGTACACGGCCATGCTCAACGCAGGCCTGTGCCACCTCACCGGCTTCGAGCCGGGGCCCGAAGCGTTGCTCGAGTTGCAGCGCACGCGCGGCCCCAACGAGTCCTACCTGCCCTACACCCTCGGCGACGGCACGCCACAGACTTTGCAGGTCTGCCCGCCACCGGGGGGAATGACCAGCCTGCTCGAACCCGACCCGACAACGCAGGGGTTGTTCACGCTCTTCGATCCGTTCGGCAAGGTGATCGAGCGCCTCCCGATCCAGACTCATCGCCTCGACGACATCGGTGAAATCGAACATCTTGATCTCTTGAAAATCGATATCCAAGGCGGCAAACTGGCTGTTTTTCAGAACGGCCGGGAAAAACTGGCCGAAGCGGTGGCAGTTCAGACCGAGGTCTCATTCATCACCTTGTATCGGGATCAGCCGCGCTTCGGGGATGTCGACCTGGAACTACGCAGTCAGGGGTTTGTCCCGCACTGCATCCCCAACGCGGTGAAGAGATGGGTGATCGGCGACTTTGTCGTCGGCGGGAGTCCAAGCCGCCCACTGAACCAGATCCTGGAAACCGACATCGTCTACGTCCGGGACTTCTTTGACCCCGACGCGATGACCGCCGAACAGCTCAAGCACCTGGCAATGATTTCGCATCATTGCTATGGCTCGTTCGACCTGTCCTTCCGGTGCGTGCAGCTGCTGCAGGCCAGGGGCGCGGTGGGCCCCGCAAGCGCGCAACGCTACCTGGATATTTACCGGCGCGCGGTTCGCCACAAATCAGCGCTCTGGCGCGCGCAAAACGCCGCTAGCCGGCTAAAGCATCGACTGCGGGCGAGCGCCGCGAAGTGGACCCGTTCACCCGGTCGGGGTCGTTGAACTCTGGCCGAACCCGGCGGCGCGGTGCACGGCGTTGGCGGACTTGACCGGCTCCGCCTTGCGGATCACGTAGGTGAGGTTATTGTGCCGCCAGGCCAGAACACCAAAGGACAAGGCCCACAGCGCTTTTGCGTATGCCCGAACGATCCGGACCCGTAAGCCTTTGCCCCGGACGTAATAGGTGTGCCCGCGCTCTTCGACAATCGTGCACTCGTTGTTGTCGCAGAACGCCCGTATGCCGTGCCGGGAGATGACCGGCGCATGGTAGGTGCGAAACGGCGGATGGCCGGGCTTCCCGGCGTCGGGGTAACCCACGAAGTAGCGGTAGTAGGCCAGATGAGCCGAAAACGGTGTGTGCCGCGTGGTCCAGCCGTAGACCGCGTCGCGGTCCGGGATACGCAGCAGCAGCAGCCCGCCAGGTTTGAGCCCGTCGAGCATCAACGCGAGCGCGGCCTCGGCGTCGTGGATGTGCTCGAGCACGAACGAGCTGTAGATGACGTCGTAGCGCCCGGGCGGGATCGTTCCCTTGACGGTCAAATCACCCAGAATCGCCTCGTCGAGGTCTCCGACCTTCTCAACACGCCTTTGCAGCGCATCAGCATTGAGGTCGATACCGGTCAACCGATAATCGATGCCATCCAGATTGATTGGCCATTCGAGCCCACATCCGGCTTCGAGTATCTCCAGCGGACCGCCGAGACTTTTGATGACCGAGGAACACAGCGCCACTTCGTCGCTCCAGCTGTCGACGGTCTTCAAGTCCGTTCGACTGCTCATCTAGTCCCCTTAACGCTGGCCCGGTGCGACGGTAAACGCACAATTTCAGTATGTCGGCTCCGCCCGGTTGGGGCCCCGCCGGTGCCGCGGCCGCCGTTACCTATCCGTCGTGGTCGGTTTTGATGGCGACCAGCGATTTGATCAGCCGGCGAATCGTTCGTACCAAATCAACGATGACGGGAAGTATCGGCGCATCTGTGCAATACCGATCAAGTCGATCTCATCGACCTGCTCTTGTGCCTCTTCGCGAGTATGCGTCCGAATGTAACCGCGATTCCAGCGCATCGATATCTGCACCCGCGCCTCGTAAGGCAACCACTGGATGCCCGGGAACAACCAGTGCGGCTCGATCGGAAAATAGCGGTAGGGGGTTTGCACCCAGTGCCGGTCGGCCAGCCGGTGCACATTGTCGGCCAAGCGTTGCCGCCGCACATGGCCGCCGACATGTTCCAGTAGCGAATTGGAGAACACCAGGTCGAAGTGGTCGTTCGCGATCGTGCTGGGCAGCTCACATGCGTCGCCTTGGATCGCGGTGATGCCCGTGATCTGCGATTCGATGGGCAGCAGGTTGACCGTGGTGACCGCGGTGGGCCGCACTGGGGCCAACCGCCACGACTCCGGTGTTCCGCCCAGATCGAGCACTCGCATTTCGGCGAACGACGGAAAAACCTCGATGAGGTGCCGCCATCGTCTCGCGCGGGCGCGCCCCGAAAGGGATCGCCGCGAATTGATGTCCGTGGCGGTGTCGCGCAACCAGTTCGACATTTATCCCTAGTCTTTGACGTCGGCCCGATGACATCGGAATCTCCGGTGTGGCGTTTCGAGCCGGATCCTGCCAGCGACCGCCGCATAACGAAACTAATGGCTGCCGGTGAGCACCGCAAGAAAACGCCCCGCTGCGGAAAACGCGGCGTTCGGCGAGAATGCACCAGGTGAAGACGGAGTTGGTGGTTGCCGTCGCACAGCCACGAACCGTGATGGGCGCGGTGGCCGCGAATGTCGATGCCCACGCGGCCCTGATCCAACGGGCCAACGCACGCCTGGTGGTGTTTCCGGAGCTTTCGCTCACGGGCTACCAACTAGAGGTGGCACCGGTCGATGTCGCCGGCCCAGTCGTTGATCGGTTGGTATTGGCATGTGCGGCAACGGGTTGCAGTGCCTTGGTCGGCGCACCCGTCGAAGACCGCGGGCGGCGCTACATCGCGATGGTGCTGGTCGACTCCTCGGGCGCTGAGGTAGTCTACCGCAAGACGCACCTGGGCGCCGCCGAAAAGGCGCGGTTCCGGCCAGGTCCCGGCCCCCGAACGATCGACCTTGACGGGTGGCGCATTGGGTTGGGGATATGTCGTGACACTGGTGTGCCCGAGCACGTGCGGGGCACCGCGCGGCTCGGGGTGGACCTGTATGCCTGCGGTGTCGTTCATCATGACGGGGAACTCGGCGAGCAACGGCACCGTGCTCGCACCATTGCCGCGACGTGTACCGCGCCGGTTGCCATGGCAAGCTTCGCCGGGCCCACCGGAGGTGGCTACCTACACACAGCGGGCCATTCGGCTATCTGGTCGGCGACGTCGACGCTGGTAGCCGAGGCCGGCGCCGGACCGGACCAGATCGCACACGCCACGATCGGCCGGACCCCGCCGGGTCGGGCCGGCGACGATCACACCCCGAAGACGGCATAGATGCTGACGGTGGTGAACCTGTCGAAGCGCCGCCAGTGCCGGCGCGCCCTCTCCAATGCGGGCAGCAACCGCTTGGCGCCCCGGTTGTAGCCGATGTCGAGCTGTCGCAGTCCGCTGTTGTCGAACGCCGCCCGGAACTGATCGGGGGTGTTGCCGTTGAGGCCGATGTCCAACAGCGAGCCCACCGGATGGCCGTATTTGCGTGCTGCGGCCGCAAACACCAGCCGTTTCGGCAGGATCGCGTGCGCCCAGGGCACCTTCAAGCCGGTGCGCCCATGGTCGCCGAAGGGGCTGTAATACAGCGGGCTGAATCCCGCGTAGATGCGCCCGCCGGGCCGGGTCAACCGTTCGCCGAGGGCCAAAAGCAACGACGCCACGTCGGCAACATGCTCGAAGGTGTCCTTGGAAAGGATCACGTCGAACGGTTCGTCCACCGGAAGCGACCGCACATCGACCGCCCGAAACCTCACCCGATCGGCCAGCTCGGGAAATCGCTGCGCCAGGTTGCGATTGGCGAACGCGACGCGCCCTTCATCCAGATCCACGCCGAGCACGCTGGCGCCGGCTTGGGCGATGTCGATCGACAACGCGCCATGGCCGCAGCCGACGTCGAGGACCCGCTTGCCCGCCCAGTCGGGGACAACCCCGAACCGACGCCAATACTCGTTGTTGGACTCCGCCTGCTCATCGAAGTACTGCCGGGCGTACTCTTCGCTCTCGGTCAACGCCACCCGACCCATCCGTGTGTCGGCATGGCATCGCCGCCGGCCACCGTGCCTGTCGTCATCGTCGTACCTTATGAGAACACCGTCGGGGATGGTTGGTTGACATCGTCATCGCCGGGACGGGTGCGGATCGCTGGCCAGGCTTGCCCACAACCGCGTCAGCGGCTGATACCAGCGGTCGAGCCCGAACTCACCGGCCCGCTCTCGGGCGGCCCCGCCCAGGCGGGCGCGCAGGTTCTCATCGGTCACCAGGGCGCCGAGCGCGTGCGCGAGCTGATCGGCGTGGGCGGGCCCAACGAGCAGGCCGTTGACGCCATCGGTGACCACTTCGCCGATGCTGCCCGCCGTTGTCGTCACCGGGGCCAGCCCGTTCGCCATCGCCTCGAGCAACGCCATGGGCAGGCCCTCGTTGCGGCTGGGCAACACGAAAATTTTTGCACGGCACAGCAACTCGTCGCGCGCCATCGGATCGAGCCAGCCCACCACGTCGATCGTCTCGCCCAGACCGGCCTTGGCGACCGCCGCACGCACCTGGGCGACGTCGCCGTCCCCGGCGAGCGTGGCCAGCAGCCGGTTGCGCACCGTCTCATCGAGCGCCGCTACCGCTTCGATCAGGTCATAGCTGCCCTTGCGCACGCCCAGCCGCCCCAGGGCCACCGCATGCACCCGCTGGACCCCCAGCTGATTCACCGGGGTGTTCGGAATTCGAACCGCGTTGGGTAGCACGCTGATCCGGTTGGTGGGCAACCGCAGCCGGCTGGCGTACTCCTGGACATGGCGCTCCCCCAGCACCACCCAGTGATCGGCGGCCAGCATCCGGCGCACCGCCGCCCGAGCTGGCGGCGCGAGCTGATCGAACCAGCCGCCGAAGTCGTAGCTGTGGGCATGCACAATCGCCGGTGTACCGGTCAGTCGCGCCGCTAACAGCGGCAGGGCTTTGCGAATCACGCTGCCGCCGTGGGCCAGATGAACATGCAGGACATCGGTGCGCTTGCGCAGCACCAGCCAGGTGGCGCGCAGCATTCCGCGGACACCGAGCATCAGCCGCGGCCATAGCGGGCCGTCGATGAACGTGGGCACCGCCGTGATGTGGATGTGTGGGTCAGGATGGGCCGCCATCAGCGCGATCACCGTGGCCATACCGCCCCGGCTGGTCGCCGCGGCCGGGGCCGGGCCGACCACCAGCACGCGCAGCCGGCCCTGCGGCGTCGGCACCCCGACCGAGTTCACTCGGGCGTGCCCGCCGGCGCCAGCGCCGCGTCGGTATCCGCGGCCTGGGCATCGGCGCCGCCGCGTCGCTGCGTGGCAAATCCCATCGTCAACCCCAAGACCAGACCCAAGCCCAGGGCGTCCACCGGCATCTCCGGCAATGGCCAGACGGCGGAGATGGCCAGCAAGCCGATGCTGGTGGCCGCAGCGATCTTGGCGCGGTCCGACCCGCGGCGCAGCGCCCCGAACAGCGGGGTGAGGGCGAAGATCGCAAACACCGCCATGCCCACCGCCCCGGCCTTGGCCAGCCACCAGAGATAGAAGTTGTGCGAGAAGGTCGGGTAGAGCTTCATCGTGAAGTCGTCGGGGTCGTCTCCGTACGGTTGCTGATAGGCGTAGCCCAGGCCGTGGCCGAACACCGGGGCTTCCGCGATCGCGCGGTCGAGGCTGTCGATTTCGCGCAGCCGATCTTGCGTCGATTCGTCGACGGCGAGCGCGCCGCCCGAAAGGCCATGCAGCACACGCTGGTTGAATGCGGTGAACTGATCGGCGAGCCACGCCCCGGCCCTGGACTGCTGCAGCAGAAACAATGAGGTCGGCACCACAAACGCGACAACCGCGGTGCCGACCAGGAAAAGCGTGGCGGTCCGGCGCAGCGCCGGCCAGCTGAAGGTGGCCAGCAACACGATGATCAACGCGGGCAGGCCCAGCGCGAAAAAGAAGGCCGGCCTGACCCGCCCAACGATCACCGCGGCGACCAATGCGCTCAGCACGGCGGTGGCCGGTGTTTGCGCGGACAAGATGATCCGCAGGGCCTGGTCGGCTCCCGTCGTCTCGGCAAGGCTTTCCGCCCGGCCGGCCAGCCGGATCGCATGCACCGAACCGACAATGGCCATGCCCGCCGAGAACCACAGCGTCACGACCATCGTGACAATCGTTGCCGTACACCACCAACAGCGCCAAGACGAACCCGCCGGCCATCTCCAACAGGTTTTGCGCCGACCGCATCACCACCCAGTCGGGGTGTCCAAGCACCAGCCCGACCACCGCATACAGCAGCACCGCCACCGCGAAGATGCCGGGCAGCACGAAATCGGAGACCCGCGGTCGCACCAGTGGAATCAGGTAGCAGATCGCCAGCACCAACGCCACCTGATAGGCGTAGATCACGCCCGGGCCGACGACCTTGCCCACGTGCAGGCTTGCCGGCAGCGCCGCGAACGCCAAGAACAGCGCGATCCCTACCATCGCTTCGGGTTTCGCCCAATACACGACCAGGCTGAACATCCCGGCGATCAGCATCACACCTTGGCCGGTGTGACGCACCGACAGCACGCCGAAAACGAAACATCCGAACAAGAACGCCGCGAGCAGTGCCGCACCCATCGCCAAGCGATAGCGGCGCGGCAGGTAGAGGATCACGACAGCCCGCTTAGCTTTCCGCGGTAGATCCGGGCGGCGGCGCTGGTGTGGCGCGAAATTCGGGCGTCGGTCAATACGGTGCCGACGACGTTCGCCCCGGCCGCGCGCAGCGCCGACAGCGCGTCGTCGACTTCATCGACGGTGGTGCGTCCCGCGCGCACCACCAGCACCGTGGCTTGCACGGCCCCGGCCAGCAAGCCGGTATCGGCCGGTGGCCAGCACCGGCGGGCCGTCGATCGCCAATCGGGAAAAGCGTGCCGAAAGATCCATCAGCACGCTGTCAATCACTTCCGGCAGGTAAGCGTTGGCCGACGCGGTCTCGCGGCGGACACTTCGCGACGCCAGAATGAACAGCTTCGAGATCCGGGTGGGCTTGACGACTTCCAGCGCGATCTCGGGGTTGGCCAGCGCGTTGGCCAACCCTTCTCGGGATTCCACCTTCAGCAAGCCGGCAATCACGGGCCGACGGGTGTCACCCTCGACCAAAAGTACGTCTTCACCGAGTTCGGCTAAGGACAGTGAGAGATTCAGCGCGGTGGTCGTGGTTCCCTCGCCGGCGAACGGCGCCGCCACCACCAGGCGCCGGGCCTGCGGCCCCATCGCCCGCAGCAGGCGGGTACGCAGGCCGCGCACCGCGTCGTCGATGGCGACGTCGGTACCGAACTGCGGCACGCCGCCGCGCCGGCCGGGAAGCTCGGCCAACGTCGGCAGACCCGAAAGCTGGTCGAGTTGCCGGCGGCTATGCACGGTGCGATCACTGGCCTCACGGGCCAGCGCCACCGCGATCCCGAGCAGCAACCCGGCCGCAAGCCCCATCACCAAGTTGCGCTTGGGCAGCGGCCGGCTGGGACTAACAGGCACCTCGGCCCGCTTGACCACCGTCACCCTGGCCATCGGGGCGGTGGGCGGCGCCTGCTGCTGCGGTTCGGCGCCGAGTGCGCGCGGGGCCGAACCGAGCGTCCCAACCAGCGTGGCGAACGAATCGGCCATGCCCCCGGCGAGCAACGCGGCACGCTTTGGATCGGTGTCGGAAACCGCGATGGTGAACAGCATTGATTTCGGCGTGTATTTCACCTGGGTCTGCTGCACCAGAGCTTCGGGGCTGATCGGCAGCTGCAGCTGACTGATGGCGCGTTGCGCCACCTCACGGCCCCCGGCGATCTCGGCATATGACGACAACAGGTCTTGTGCGGCCTACCCGCCCCAGTACACGTCGTTGACGTCGGTCTGCCCGGATACCGAGATGAAGATGGTGGCCGAGGATTGATAGACCTTGGTCTGAAATGCGGTGACGGCTGTCGCGCCGGCCAGACACGCGAGCAGCGCGCCGACCACAAGTTTCCAGCGCTTGGCGAGGGTCTGAACAAAGGTGCGGAAATCCATCCATTACCCCCTCTGAGCCGGCGCCACACAAAGAGGGCCGATCGCGTTCCCTGGGCACCCGCACTGGGAATTCCTCTGGAATTATGCAGCATTCTCGCCGTCACGCAGGAGATACGGCGGTCCTTGCCCCCGGACCCGGCACCGACATCCGGACCAGCCCCGACCAGCCCCGACACCGCGCGGTGGCCCCCAAGCGCGCAGCGCTGACCACGCCGGTTCGCGTAGCGTGTCACCGACAAGCCGCGGCGCAAACGCGTTCTAACCCGGCAATGGCTTGGCCGTAGGAGATGCCGATGCGACGCCAGGCTCACGATCGCGAGGGAAGACTGCCGCCGATGACAGCCGCGGCCCGGATCAAACGGTGGCTCGCTCCGGTGGTCCGAACCGTCGCGCCGGGTCTTTTCTGGCAACGCAAGTACCGGGTGCTGCAACGCCTCGGGGAATCCCGCGCCGATGTCCGGCTGGCCGCGTCGCTGTGCGATCCGGATCGCATCTCGGTGGACATCGGGGCCGACGTCGGCGAGTTCACCATCGCGATGCTGGCCTCGTCACGCTCGGTCGTCGCGTTCGAGCCCCGGCCCGCCCAGGCGCGCGAGCTGGCCTCGATGTTCGACGCGGTCGGCGCCGCGGTGCGGGTGGAAGCGGTGGCGCTATCCGACAAGCCCGGTTGCCTGTCCATGCGCGTCGTGGAGTCCGAACCGGGCCGCAGCACGATAGACACCGGCAACGCCCTGGGCGATGTGGCTGGCCGAATCCGAAGCATCGACGTAGCGGTCAAGCGCCTCGACGATCTGCAATTGAGCGACGTCGGCCTGATCAAGGTCGACGTGGAAGGCCACGAACTGGCGGTGTTGCGGGGCGCCACCGACACTCTCATGCGCAACCGGCCGACGATTCTGGTGGAAGCCGAGGAACGCCATCGCCCCAACGCCGTGGCCGAGATCACCACCCTGTTGGGCGGACTCGGGTACCGGGGCTTCTTCGAACTCAGCGACGAGCGGCGCCCGATCGCCGAGTTCGACGTCGCCCGGCATCAGAACCCGGCGAACATCGGCGGCCAGCGGGATGGCTGGGCGCCCCGGGGCGTCTACGTCAACAATTTCGTCTTCGTCCCCTAGACCGGGCCATCACCCGGCAACCGCCGGCCGAACGAAAAAACCCCAGCCAACGGCCGGGGCATCCGCCACGCGACTCGGCGCTCACTTGTGAACCGAGTCTGCGAATCTGTGGAGCTAGGGAGAATCGAACTCCCGACCTACTCGATGCGAACGAGTCGCGCTACCAACTGCGCCATAGCCCCTGAACGCTATGCAGGCTACCAGCCGCGGCCGCAACGGCCGAACCGCCTGCCCCTACTGGCCCACGGCGCGCGGCAAGTCCCGCGGCCAGCCGTAGCCGCGCACCGGGCCGGCGTAGTCCAGATGCTCGAAGATCGGGTCCTCGTCGTCGATCTCGAGCACCACCGCGCCGGGACGCCGCAGCCGCGACGGCACCACGTCGTAGTCGCGGTCGTGGGTGTTTTCCACCCCGAGCCGCGCCCGGGCCTGTCGTTGCATCCGGCGCCGCCGCACCTTGGCCTCAATGCGGGTCTGGCGGCGCAAATACGCCAGGTAGAGCATCGTCACCACGGTGGCTGCCGAGCAGAGCCACCACGCGGCAGCCGTCACTTCGAAGGCGGCAATGGCCGAGCCGACCAGCACCACTGCCATCGCCACCAGCATGCGTTTACGGAACGCGTACTTGCGAGCGCTGACCGCTGCGGCGGTCTTGGTGTCGTATCGGCGCCGCCACGAGGCACCGGAGGTGTACCTCGGCGTCGGCTCGTAGCCCTCTTCGTCGTCGGCTTGCGCCTCCAAACCGGAAGTGTCGTCCATGTATTCATAGTCGTCTTCGGCGTGCTCGTGGTTGGCCGCGCGCGCCGCGAAGAGCTCCGCGGTGTCGAGTTCGGAGTCGTCGGCCAATTCCGGCTCATCACCTAGCTGCGACTCGTCAACGGGCTCTTCTTCACCGTCGAGTTCGGCCTCCGGCACCGCCGTGCCGGCCGCCCGCGCCATCGGCTGCTCCTGCGCCGATCGAGCGCCGGGGCCCAGGCAGAGCACACCCGAGTCTTCCTCGACGACATCGACATCGAGGTAGTCGGGCTCGTCGACCGCGGTGTCGCGAGTGGCCGCCACCTTCATGATGACCGCACCCTGGCTGCCCGTGTCCTGGGCTACCTCGTCATCGCCGTGCGCCAACTCCGGGATTTGGTCGGTTTCCGGCTCGGCGTCGTCCTCGTCGTCGTCATCGTCGTGGGCCTCGTGGTCCCACTCTCGCTGGCGTTTCCAGTCGGGGTCGCTGCGATGACCGGCGGCCGGACCGCCGCGCTTGACCAGTCGCGAGCTCGCGCCCCCGTTGAGCACCCTGGTAGCCAAGGCGACGTCGCTGGTGCGACGGACCGCTTCGCGTTTGCTGATCAGCATGGGTACCAGCACAAACAGCCACAGCACCACCAGCGATATCCACAACAACGACTGCGGGATGCTTGGCATAGTGACCTGCTCTCTTCGGTTCCGATCCCCGCGAGGCACATCAGTGGCCAACGCGGCCGGGTCAAAAGCGCCCAAGGGCAATTACACACCTGTAATTTGCCTCCCACAAGCACCACACGCCACACGTGTCGCGATAGCCCCAATTTTCCCTAGGGCTCCCGCCAGCGGGATTTCGCCATTCGCACCGGCCGGTTTGCCGCCGGCGCTCAGAGCCGGCTGGCTTGCCCCGCGCGAACCAGCGTCGAGACCACCGACCCTTCGACCTCTTCGACGGTGAGGCCAACCAGCAGGTGATCGCGCCATGCCCGGTCCACCTCGAGGTAGCGGCGCAACAGCCCCTCCTCGCGGAACCCGACCTTCGCCAGCACCGCTCGGCTGGCCGCGTTCTCCGGGCGCACCGTGGCTTCCACCCGGTGCAGCCCCACCGGCCCGAAGCAGTGGTCCAGCCCCAGTGCCACCGCACCGGTGGCGATTCCCCCACCGGTCTGCGAGCTGGCGACCCAATAGCCGATCCAGGCCGAACGCAGCGCCCCGTGCACCACGTTGCCGACGGTCAGCTGGCCACAGAACCTGCCGTCCAGCTCGATCACATACGGCAGCATCCGGCCCTTACGCGCCTCCGAACGCAGCCCCGAACACACCGCCGGCCAGGCCGCGACCGAATGCCGGATGGTCCAGTCGCCCTCCGCGCTGGGCTCCCACGGTTCCAGGTGAGCGCGGTCGGCCAGCCGGGTCCGGCTCCACTGCGCGCCGTCGCGCATTCGAACCGGGCGCAGCCGGATCACGCCGGCACGAACCCGCAGCGGACCGACATCCATCGGCCAACCGGGATGGCGCTGCCCAGCGCGCATGAGGTTCACGAAGATCTTGCCGTGGGTCGCTCTACCCGTGCTGCGCCAGGAAGGCGACGTCAACGATCTCGCCGGTACGGATCTGTTCGGCTCCGGTGGGTACCACAACCAGACAGTTTGCCTCGGCCAGCGTGGCCAGCAAGTGCGAGGATGCCCCCGGAGCCCCGCCCAGCGCCTGAACCAGGTATTCGCCGCTCTCCTGATCCCGCATGAGCTGGCCGCGCAGGTAGCCCTTGCGGCCGGCCACCGAGGTGATCGGCGACAGCGTGCGGGCCTGCACGATCCTGCGCATCGGTTGGCGTTTGCCCAGGGAGAGCCGGATGAGCGGACGAACCATCACCTCGAACACCACCAAGGCGCTGACCGGGTTGGCGGGCAGCAGAAACGTCGGGACCCGATCGCGGCCGAGTTGGCCGAACCCCTGAACGGATCCCGGATGCATCGCGATGCGAACCACTTCCATATCGCCGAGCTCGGAAAGCACCGAGCGGACCGCCTCGGCGGCCGCGCCGCCCACCCCGCCGGCGATCACCACCACCTCAGCCCGGTTGATCTGGCCCTCGACGATCTCGCCGAGTTGCTTGGGGTCGTTGCTGACGATGCCGACCCGGTTCACCTCGGCGCCGGCGTCCCGGCCGGCGGCCGCCAGCGCGTAGGAGTTGACGTCGTACACCTGCCCATTGCCCGGCGTGCGGGAGATGTCCACCAGCTCCCCGCCCACCGCCATGACCGACAGCCGCGGCCGCGGGTGCACCAGCACCCGTTCGCGCCCCACCGCGGCCAGCAGCCCCACCTGGGCGGCCCCGATGATGGTGCCGGAGCGCACCGCGACGTCACCGGGCTGCACATCGTCACCGGCATGGCGCACATAGGCGCCCGACGGCGCCCCGCGCAGCACCCGAACCCGATTCATTCCGCCATCGGTCCACCGCAGCGGCAGGACCGCGTCGGCCAGCGTCGGTAGCGGGGCCCCGGTCTGCACCCGAACCGCCTGCTTGGGCTGCAACCTGGTGGGTGTGCGAGCACCGGCTTCGATGGTGCCCATCACCGGCAGCGTGACCGCATCACGGCTGGTAGCGCTGCCGTCGTCGACAAAGAACTCGGCGGCGCCGGAGGCGAGGTCTTGCCCGACCCCCACCACGTCGACGCTGCGCACCGCATACCCGTCGATGGCGGCCTGATCAAAACCCGGAAGGGGACGTTCGGTGACCACTTCTTCGGCGCACATCAAGCCCTGCGCCTCGGCGATGGCAACACGGATCGGCCTCGGGGCCACCGCAGCGGCCGATATTCGGGCCTGCTGCTCCTCTACAGAACGCACAGCGCGCCTTTCCGTCGAGCCAAGTGGGCGAGCTGGGCCCAACCCGCTCGGCTACTGCTCGGTCAGGCCCAATCGCGCCACCAACCATCGCCGCAAATCCGGGCCGTAGTCGTCACGATCCAATGCAAAGTCAACCGCAGCCTTGAGGTAGCCGCCGGGATTTCCCAAGTCGTGTCGGGATCCGCGGTGCACCACGACATGGACCGGATGCCCCTCGGCGATCAGCAGCGCGATCGCGTCGGTGAGCTGAACTTCACCCCCGGCGCCGCGCTCGATCCGGCGCAGCGCATCGAAGATGGCGCGGTCGAGCACATAGCGCCCCGCGGCCGCGAACATCGACGGCGCGTCTTGGGTCTTGGGCTTTTCGACCATGCCCTTGACCTTGAGAACATCGGGATTTGCCGCCCATTCCCCGCCCGGCACCGGCTCGACATCGAACACGCCGTAGGCGCTGATCTCGTCGGGGGATACCTCGATGGCACACAACACCGTGCCGCCCAGCCGGGCCCGCACCTTCGACATCGTCTCCAGCACGCCGGTCGGCAGCACCAGGTCGTCGGGCAAGAGCACCGATACGGCGTCCTCATCATCGGACAGCGTCGGCTCGACACAGCTGATGGCATGCCCCAGTCCGAGCGGCTCGGCCTGCACCACGGACTCGACCTTGATCAGTGCCGGGGCCCGGCGAACCTTGGCCAGCATGGCCGTCTTGCCGCGGGCCTCCAACGTGCCCTCGAGCACCAAGTCCTCGACAAAGTGCGCGACAACCCCGTCCTTGCCCTCCGAAGTGACGATCACCAGCCGCTCGGCACCGGCGGCGGCCGCCTCGGCGGCCACCAGCTCGATACCGGGCGTGTCGACGACCGGCAGCAGCTCCTTGGGCACCGTCTTAGTCGCAGGTAGGAACCGCGTACCCAGGCCGGCAGCGGGAACGATCGCCGTAAAGGGGATCGCAACTTCTTGTGACATCGTTCAAACGATAACCTCGCCAGGAATCGCCGAGTCGGTCCGGCCGGTAGAAATCGTGACCTGTCATCGTTGAGGCCATGACGTCGGTGAACAAGGCGGCGATGCGGGCGCGGCTGCGGCAGGCCCGGCGCGTGGTCCCCGACGACGTTCACGCCGCCGAAGCCCTGCTCCTCGATGCGCGCTTGGCGCAGGTCATCGACGGTGGCGCCACCGTCTGCGGATACGTTCCGGTCGGCACCGAGCCGGGCTCGATCACCATGCTCGACGTGTTGTTGCAGCATGGGGCGCGGGTGTTGCTGCCGGTCGCCCGCACCACCGACGGCGACGGCCCATTGCCGCTGATGTGGGGCGAGTATCGGCCCGGTGAGCTGGTGCGCGGCCGCTGGGGACTGCTGGAACCGCCGGCGCCCTGGCTGCCGGAGTCAGCCGTGGGCCAGGCCAGCCTGGTGCTGCTGCCCGCCCTTGCCGTCGACCTCGAGGGTGTCCGGCTCGGCAAGGGGCTGGGCTTTTACGACCGGTCCCTGACCAACCGCAACCCGCAAGCCCGCTTGCTGGCGATCGTGCGCGACGAGGAGGTGGTCGACCGGTTGCCCTCGGAGCCGCACGACGTGCGGATGACGCACGCGATTACCCCCCAGCGCGGGATCATTTCCTTTCCACACCGGGAATGATCGAGCTCACGTGGCGACTCTAGCACTTGAAACGGTAGAGTGCTAACCCAGACTGACCAAATCCGGAGGTTTCTGTGCCGACCTACAGCTACGAGTGCACTGAGTGCAGCAACCGCTTCGACGTTGTGCAGTCGTTCACCGACGACTCGCTCACCACGTGCGAGGAATGCTCCGGTCGGCTGCGCAAGCTGTTCCACGCAGTTGGCGTCGTGTTCAAGGGCAGCGGTTTCTACCGCACCGATAGCCGCGAAGCGACAAAGAAATCGAAGAGCTCCAGCGGCGGGTCGTCGTCGAGCGAATCTTCCAGCAGCTCCGGGTCGAGCGACGCCAAGACGTCGAGCACGTCGTCGAGCTCCAAGGAGAAGTCGACAAGCAGCGCCACCCCGGCCGCAGCCAGCACCTCGAGCTAGCGGGTTATCCACAGGGAGCCGTCTGACCGGCACCCGCCGCCCCGCCACCCGCCTACCGTTTGCACCGTGGCGGATCCCTCGCTAAACCCAACCCTGCTCAGCCGCATAGCGGTGTCGGTGCGTCCCGAGTGGACCCGGACCGTCCTGGCCCGCCGCGTTGTCGCGGGCGTTCTGGTCGTGCTGGCCGCCGTCGCCGCCCTGTGGCCCAGCCCTGACACCAACCTCTGCGAGGTGGTGGTTGCCGCGCGTGACCTGTCGCCGGGCACACCGTTGACCATCGCGGACGTCCGCCTGGAAACGCGTTCGGCCGCAACCCTTCCCGACGGATCCCAAACCGATGTGGGCGCATTGGTCGGGGCGACACTGGCCAGCCCCACCCGGCGCGGCGAGGTGCTCACCGACGTCCGAATCCTGGGCAGCCGGCTGGCCGAGTCCACCGCGGGCCCCGGCGCCCGGGTCGTGCCGCTGCATCTGGCCGACAGTGCGCTGATCGATCTGATCCGGGTCGGCGACGTCGTGGACGTCCTGGCCGCGCCGCCCACCGACACGCCGGCGGCCAATCAGCCCTCCCCACCGGCCGCGAAGGTCGTGGCCACCGACGCCGTCGTCGTGCTGGTGTCGGCCAAGCAGGAGCTACAAACGCACGCTCACCGCGTAGTGTTGGTTGCGCTGCCGGCTCGCCTGGCGAACATGGTGGCGGGCTCTGCGCTTGGGCAGACTCTCACCCTGACCCTGCACTGAGCAGCTCGCCGCCGTTGGACAGGTGATCGACAGCAAACGCGGTCCAGTCTCGGTCCATTCCTGAAGGGACATCCCAATGCTCAAAGGGTTCAAGGAGTTTCTCTCGCGGGGCAATATCGTCGACCTGGCCGTCGCCGTGGTCATCGGTACGGCATTCACGGCGCTGGTCACCAGGTTCACCGACAGCATCATCACGCCGCTGATCAACCGGGTGGGCGTCAACGAGCAGTCCGATCTGGGCATCTTGAAGATCGGCATCGGCCGCGGCCAGAGCATCGACTTGAACGTATTGCTGTCGGCCACCATCAACTTCATCCTGGTCGCCGGGGTGGTCTATTTCCTGGTGGTGGTGCCCTACAACACGTTGCGCAAGAAGGGTGAGGTCGAGCAGGCCGACGACGCCCAAATCGTCCTGCTCACCGAAATCCGCGACTTGCTCGCACAGACGAACTCCAACTCGTCCGGCCGGCACGAGGCCCCGGGGACAGCCGGGACGCCCCCGCCGAACTACGGACCCCGCGCGGACACCTGACCCGTCACCGGGCCCGGGCCTAGATCTCCAGACTCGACAGTTGGCCGATGATGTGGGCGGCCAACGGATTCAGCGTCGCCATCCCATCCCGCACGGCATAGCGGGACCCGGCCAGGTTGATCACCAACGTGCTCCCGGATACCCCGGCCAAGCCACGTGAGAGCCCGGCGTCGGTGATTCCGGCGGACAATCCCGAGGCCCGGATGGCCTCGGCAATACCCAGAATTTCGCGGTCCAGAATCTCGCGGGTGGCCTCCGGGGTGACGTCACGCGGCGTCACACCGGTGCCGCCCACCGATACCACCAGGTCCACCCCGCCAATCACCGCGGTGTTCAACGCGTTTCGGATGTCGACCTCGTCGGCCTCAACCGCAACCACCCCGTCGACGACGAAACCGGCCTCGGTGAGCAGCTCGGTGACCAGCGGCCCGCTGTGATCCTCATCGCCGTGCGCGGTGCGGTCGTCCACGACGATGACGAGTGCCCGGCCGACTACTAACTCCGCACCCTGTTCCATGGGTGCAACGCTATATCCGAGGTCGGACAGCTGTGCATCGGCGTTCACTGTTCCGCCTTGCCGAGGGTGACTTGCACGGTACGAGTACTGCCGTCGGGATCCTGGAAGGTCAGCGACACCTTGTCACCCGGCGCCTTGGACCGCACCGCGGCGACCAGCGCGTCAGCGCTGGTGATCGCCCGGTCATCGACCTTGGTGACGACAACGCCCTTGGGCAACCCGGCGGTCGCGGCCGCACCGCCCTGCACCACCTCGACAACCTTGGCGCCGGGTACCCCCTTGTCGGTGGTCACCTGCACACCCAGCGAGGCGTGTGATGCCTTGCCGGTGCTGATCAACTCGTCGGCGATGCGCTTGGCCTGGTCGACCGGAATCGCGAAGCCCAGGCCGATGGAACCACTTTGGGCATCGCCGGAGTCCGCGCCCAGCGTGGCGATGGCCGAGTTGATGCCCACCAGTTGAGCGTTCATGTTGACCAGCGCGCCACCGGAGTTACCCGGGTTGATCGCGGCGTCGGTCTGGATGGCATCCAGCACGGTGTTCTGGTTACCCGACTCACCGGTGGTGGACACCGGACGGTTGAGGGCGCTGACGATTCCCGTGGTCACGGTGCCGGCCAGGCCCAGCGGGGATCCGATCGCCAGCAACGGCTGGCCGACCCGCAGGTCCGCCGACGATCCCAGCGCAATCGGGGTCAGGCCACTGACCCCGGACACCCGGACGACGGCGATATCGCTGGTGGGGTCGGCCCCGACCACGGTGAACGACGCGGTACGCCCGTCATAGAGCGTGACCGTGGTCTTGGGCTCCGGCGCACCGGCGGGCGGCTTGGCGGCGGCGGCCACCACGTGGTTGTTGGTCATGACCAATCCGTCGGCCGACAAGATGATGCCCGAACCCTCTTCGGACTGGCGGCCCACGTCGGTTTCCAGCATCACGACGCTGGGCAGCACTTTGGCGGCCACCTGCTCCACCGAACCCGGCGGCATGTTTGCTGCGGGGACACTCGGAGCCCCGCTGGCAACCATTTCACGACCGCTGCTCGTTGCCGGCGAGCGGTTGAGTTCGATGATCGATGCGGCCGCACCGCCGATACCGGCGGACACCACCGCGATCACCACCGCACCCATGACCAACATTCCGGCCCGGGGCCGACGTTCGCGAATTACGTTGGGAGGGGGCGCCATCGGTGGCAGCATGCCGGGAATCGGCCCCGGCCCCGTGCCGCCGGGGATCGGGCCCGGCCCGGTGTCGGGCGGGATCGGTCCCGGACCGGTGGCGGGCGGCAGTAGGCCCGGCCCGGTACCGCTCACACCCTCGTAGGACGGGCGCGGCTGCGGGCGGGACTGGTGATAGCGCCAGTCGAACTGCGGGTTGTAATTTTGCTGCGGCCCCTGGGCATAAGCGGGCGGCACTGGCTGGTTAGGCGCGGTACGATATCCCGGCTGCTGCGGCGGTGGCGAATACCTCGGGTGATTCGTCATGTCGCTAAGTCGCTCTTCCTCTGCTCGGGCTTTGTTTGGCCCTCGATTTTCCAGCCATGCGCTGCTTGCATGGGCTTGATGGTCAACAGTAACTGCACAACTACCTTGCGCGCGCGGACTGAGAATCCACTGAGATAACGTTCGCCGAACCCCGAGAGTTCGCGCCATTGGCGCCGCGGGTGTCTACGGGCTCGGTTTTTTTGTCATCGGGGGCCGCCGGGTAGGCCGAATCCGGCATCGGGCGCCCAGGCAACAGCATGCAGATTGCTGTTCCGGGCGGCTGACCGCCCGGGACGGTGTCTTCGATGCGCAGCGATCCCCCGTGATTGAGCACCACCTGCTTGACGATGGCCAGCCCCAGGCCCGAGCCCGGCATCGCCCGCGCCGAAGTGGACCGGTAGAACCTCTCGAAGACCAGACGACGCTCCTGCGGGGAAATGCCCGGCCCGTTGTCGGACACCACCAGCTCCGCGTGCGATGGATCAAGCTGGCGCAGCCGGATGCCCACCCGGCCGCCCGGCGGACTCCATTTGGCGGCGTTATCCATCAAATTCAGTGCCGCCCGCGACAACCCGGCCGCATCGCCGTAGACCTGCCAACCGACGACATCGACGTCGAAGTGGATGTCGTTGCGACGGCGCCGGACTCGCTCCAGGCTGCGGTCGACCACCTCGGCCATGTCGACGGGTTCGTGCACCACGACACCGGCATCGCCACGGGTCAGGTCGACTAGGTCGCCCACCAGAGTGGACAATTCCTCGATCTGGGCGACCACATCCTCGCGCAAGCCAACCATCTCCTGCTCCGGCAGGCATGGCGCGCCGGGCTCCATCGACGCCATCAGCAGCTCGACATTGGTGCGCAGCGAAGTCAGCGGGGTACGCAACTCGTGGCCGGCGTCGGAGACCAGCCGCGCCTGCCGTTCCCGGGACTCGGCCAGCGCTCGCAGCATCAAGTTGAATGCCTCGGTAAGCCTGGCCAACTCGTCGCTGCCGAAAACCGGGATGGGCCGCAGGTCGTCGGTGCGGGCGACCCGCTCGGCCGCTTCGGTAAGCCGACCCACCGGGCGCAACCCGGCCCTGGTCACCATTCCACCGGCCACGGCGGCGACCGCGACGCCAACGCCACCAACGATCAGCAGCACGGCGCGCAGCTTTGTCATGACCGCTTCGGTCGGTTTCAAACTCTTGGAGATCAGCAGCGAGCTGCCGTTGGGCAGATGGATCGCAAGCACGCGCTGATCGGACACGGTGCGCCGGGACAAGAACAGATCCCCGTGGATCACCGCTTTCTCCGGCGCCCCGACCGGCAGGGTCTGCCCCGGCTGGTTGGCCGTGTAGATCGACCGGCCCGGGTTCACCAGCATCGCGTTCACATCCGAGTAGGCGGTGCCCTCGATGGCTTTGCCCGGATCGGCGGCCAGCGAGCCGCTGGCGATCAACAACTGCGCCCGGCTCTGCAGCTGGTTGTCGATGTCGCTGTAAAGGGCGGCGGAGATCACCGCATAGACGGCGAAGGACATCAGCACCACGACCATCGCCACCATGGACATCGCCAGCAGCATCACCCGCCAGCGCAGCGACAGCGAGCTGGTGGCACGCAGCGGTGCGCGCGGTCCGCGACGGAATCCCACCATCAGGGTGGCGTTTCGCGTAGCACGTAACCCACCCCGCGCACGGTGTGGATCAGCCGCGGCTCGCCCTCGGCCTCGGTTTTACGCCGCAGGTAGCCCACGTAGACCTCGAGCGCGTTGCCGGACGTGGGAAAGTCGAAGCCCCACACCTCTTCGAGGATGCGGCTGCGGGTCAGCACACGTCGCGGGTTGGCGATCAGCATCTCCAGCAGGGCGAACTCGGTTCGGGTGAGGCTGATGCGCCGCGCCCCGCGGGTCACCTCCCGGGTCACCGGGTCCAGGCTCAGGTCGGAGAACGTCATGGCTACCGAATCGGCGGCTTCGTCGTCTTCGGGCTTGGTGCGGCGCAGCAACGCGCGCATCCGCGCCAACAGCTCTTCCAGCGCGAACGGCTTCGGCAGGTAGTCATCCGCGCCGGCATCGAGCCCCGCGACCCGTTCGGAGACGGAATCCCGGGCGGTCAGCACGAGAATGGGCAGATCATCACCGGTGCTGCGAAGTTGACGGCATACCTCCAAGCCATCCAGTCGCGGCATCATGACGTCCAGCACCAACGCGTCAGGCCGATCACTGGCAATCATCTCGAGAGCTTCCACACCATCGTGTGCCAGCTCAACCGTGTAGCCATTGAAGGAAAGCGACCTGCGCAGCGACTCGCGCACCGCGCGATCGTCGTCGACGACAAGTATCCGCACGGACATTAGTTTCGTCCTAACGCCTGAGAGCGGCCTGAGAGGCGCGCCGAAATGACGACAGCGTCACAATTTGATCGGGATCAATAACCAACGGTTTGCCAGCGCCGCCAGGCAGCCGGCATCGATGCACCGCGCGGCCGTCATGCCGCGCCGTATCACAACCGCCACATTGGCCCCACTAGGAAGGGGCCGGGTTGCGCCCACTCAGCAGCGACGGCAGTCGCCGCTAAGAGGACAGAGACACCCAGGCGCGATGGCCCAGGGTAATCGGGCTATCGACGGTCGAGATCGATGAGACCGAGCCGGGCCGCCTTGAGCAGCCGGCGAGGCACCTTGTGCTTCTGACCGCCAACGGTGACGCCGACGAGTTCGGCCTTGGTGGCCTTCCACTGCGAGCGCCGGCTTCGAGTATTCGCGCGCGACATCCTGCGCTTTGGTGTGGCCATGGTCGGACCTAACTCCTCGGTCGGGGTTTCGGGTTCAACATGTCGCACGGCATGGCCAATCGGCACAGCGGCGACGAATGACGTCAACGATAGTCGGTGACCTGCTGGTTGCCAAAACCGGGCACCGCCGGATCCGCCGTGTTCGCGCACCGAGTGAGGCGGGTATCACACCGTGGCAGGATTCCCGCTATGCTGACCTACCGGTTGGTTGGTTCACGCACCGGCAAACCCTGCCTACCGGTAACCCCGATGAAGGAGGACGCGGATGGCGTCTCGTTCTGATGCGTCCGGCGCCGTACGCATCGCGAACTGTTCCGGTTTCTACGGGGACCGTCTCTCGGCGATGCGCGAAATGCTCACCGGCGGCGAGGTGGACTACCTCACCGGCGACTACCTGGCCGAACTGACCATGCTGATCCTGGGCCGCGACCGGATGAAGAACCCCGAGCGCGGCTACGCCAAGACCTTCCTGGCCCAGCTCGAAGACTGCCTGGGACTGGCCCACGATCGCGGAGTGCGCATCGTCGCCAACGCCGGCGGCCTCAATCCCGCCGGGCTGGCCGATGCGATCAGGGCCCTAGCCGAGCGCCTGGGCATCGGCGCCCGCATCGCCCACGTGGAAGGCGACGATCTGGCGCCCCGCGCGGCCGAACTCGGCCTGGGCACACCGCTGACAGCCAACGCCTACCTGGGCGCGTGGGGCATCGTCGATTGCCTCAACAGCGGGGCCGACGTCGTGGTCACCGGCCGGGTCACCGACGCCTCGGTGATCGTCGGATCCGCGGCGGCGCACTTCGGCTGGGGCCGCACCGACTACAACCAGCTGGCCGGCGCCGTGGTGGCCGGCCATGTCATCGAATGCGGGGTCCAGGCCACCGGCGGCAACTACGCCTTCTTCACCGAGGTCCCCGATCTGACCTACGCCGGCTTCCCGCTGGCCGAGGTCAGCGCCGACGGCACCTCGGTGATCACCAAACACCCCGGCACCGGTGGGCTGGTCAGCCCAGACACCGTCACCGCACAACTGCTCTACGAGATATCCGGCGCCCGCTACGCCAATCCGGACGTGACGGCCCGGATGGACACCATCCAGCTGTCCAGCGATGGCCCGGATCGGGTGCGCATCGGCGGCGTGATCGGCGAAGCGCCCCCACAGACCCTGAAGGTGTCGCTGAACAGCATCGGCGGGTTCCGCAACGCCATGACGTTCGTCTTGACGGGTCTGAACATCGAGGCCAAGGCCGAGCTCGTGCAACGCCAGCTCGAGGCCACCCTGACCGTCAAACCCGCCGAACTGGAATGGACCCTGGCCCGCACCGACCACGTCGACGCCGACACCGAGGAAGCCGCCAGCGCCCTGCTGCACTGCGTGGTCCGTGACCCCGACCCCGCCAATGTGGGCCGCAAATTCTCCTCGGCCGCGGTGGAATTGGCGTTGGCCAGCTACCCCGGATTCACCTCGACCGCGCCCCCGGGCGACGGCCAGGTGTATGGGGTGTTCGTGCCCGGCTACGTGGACGCCAAGCTGGTGCCACACATCGCCGTGCACGCCGACGGCACGCGCACCGATATCCCCTGCGCCACCGAGACCCTGGAACTGGAATCGGTCGATCCCCCGGCCTTGCCCGATCCGCTGCCCACCGGCCCGACCCGACGGGTACCGCTGGGCCTGATTGCCGGCGCCCGCAGCGGGGACAAGGGCGGGTCGGCCAACGTCGGACTATGGGTGCGCACCGACGAGCAGTGGCGCTGGCTGGCCAACACGCTGACCGTGGAACTGCTCAAGGAACTGCTGCCCGAGGCGGCCGATCTGCAAGTCACCCGCTACGCGTTGCCCAACCTGCGGGCGCTGAACTTCGTCATCGAGGGGATTCTCGGTCAAGGCGTGGCCTATCAGGCGCGATTCGACCCGCAAGCCAAAGGGCTGGGCGAATGGCTGCGCAGCCGCCACCTCGATATCCCGGAGAGCCTCCTATGAGCATCTGGAACACCCCCGAGCGCGAAGAGTTGCGCAAGTCGGTGCGCTCATTCGCCGAGCGGGAAGTGCTACCGCACATCGACGAATGGGAACGCACCGGCGAGTTGCCCCGTGACCTGCATCGCCGCGCCGGGGCGGCCGGCCTGTTGGGCGCCGGACTGCCCGAATCCGCTGGCGGGGGCGGCGGCGACGGCGCCGACTCGGTGATCATCTGCGAACAGATGCACCAATCGGGTGCCCCGGGTGGGGTTTTCGCATCGCTGTTCACCTGCGGTATCGCGGTGCCGCACATGATTGCCTCGGGCGATGAGCAACTGATCGAGGAGTTCGTTCGGCCCACGCTGGCCGGGAACAAAATCGGCGCGCTTGCCATCACCGAACCCGGCGGCGGCTCGGATGTGGGGCATCTGCGGACCAGCGCGGTGCGCGAAGGTGACCACTTCATCGTCAACGGCGCCAAGACCTACATCACCTCCGGAGTACGCGCCGACTTCGTGGTCACCGCGGTCCGCACCGGAGGCCCCGGAGCCGGTGGGGTTTCGCTGTTGGTCGTGGAAAAGGGCACCCCGGGGTTCGTTGTCAGCCGCAAGCTGGACAAGATGGGCTGGCGCTCCTCGGACACCGCCGAGCTGTCCTACACCGATGCGCGGGTTCCCGCGGCCAACCTCGTCGGCGCCGAGAACAGCGGCTTCGCCCAGATCGCGCAGGCGTTTGTCTCCGAGCGCATCGCGCTTGCCGCACAGGGGTATTCGAGCGCGCAGCGATGCCTGGACATCACCGTGCAATGGTGCCGCGACCGGGAAACATTCGGCCGCCCACTGATCTCGCGCCAATCGGTGCAGAAGACGCTGGCCGAGATGGCCCGCCGCATCGACGTCGCCCGGGTCTACTCGCGCAGCGTGGTGGAGCGCCAACTCGCCGGCGAGCACGACCTGATCCCGCAGGTCTGCTTCGCCAAGAACACCGCCGTCGAGGCCGGCGAATGGGTAGCCAATCAAGCCGTTCAGCTGTTCGGCGGCATGGGCTACATGGCCGAATCCGAAATCGAACGCCAATACCGGGACATGCGAATCCTGGGCATTGGCGGTGGCACCACCGAAATCCTGACCGCACTGGCCGCCAAACTCCTGGGGTATCAATCATGATTGCAACACCAGTTCGCCACCGGTTCGCCCGCCACCGCAGGCGGTGCGCGTGACCGTATTGCGCTCCACACTCGACCCGAACGGGGCCGCCTTCAGCGAGGCGGCTTCGGCCGCAACCACGAAGCTCGATGAGATCGACGCCGAACTCGCCAACGCGCTGGCGGGCGGCGGGCCCAAGTACGTTGACCGCCACCATGCCCGCGGCAAGCTGACTCCCCGGGAACGCATCGAGTTGCTCGTCGACCCGGATTCCCCTTTTCTGGAGCTTAGCCCCCTGGCCGCCTGGGGCAGCGCGTTCAAGGTCGGCGCCAGCACCGTTACCGGCATCGGGGTGGTGGCGGGGGTCGAGTGCATGATCGTCGCCAACGACCCGACGGTCAAAGGCGGCACCAGCAATCCGTGGACGTTGAAGAAGATCCTGCGGGCCAACCAGATCGCCTTCGAGAACCGGCTTCCCGTCGTCTCGCTGGTGGAATCCGGCGGGGCGGACCTGCCCACCCAGAAGGAGATCTTCATCCCCGGCGGGCGGATGTTCCGCGATCTGACCCGGCTGTCCGCGGCCGGGATTCCCACGATTGCACTGGTATTCGGAAACTCGACGGCTGGTGGCGCCTACGTGCCCGGGATGTCCGATCACGTGGTGATGATCAAGGAGCGGTCCAAGGTGTTCTTGGCCGGTCCCCCGCTGGTGAAGATGGCCACCGGCGAGGAGTCCGACGATGAGTCGCTCGGTGGCGCCGAAATGCACGCCCGCATATCTGGTTTGGCCGATTACTTTGCCGTCGACGAGCTCGACGCGATCCGCATTGGGCGCCGCATCGTGGCTCGGCTGAACTGGGTCAAACAGGGCCCAGCCCCCGCGCCGGTGACCGAGCCGCTCTTCGATGCCGAGGAGCTGATCGGCATCGTGCCCTCGGATCTGCGCGTCCCCTTCGATCCCCGTGAAGTGATCGCCCGCATCGTCGACGGCTCCGAATTCGACGAATTCAAGCCGCTGTACGGGTCGTCGCTGGTCACCGGCTGGGCCCGGCTGCACGGCTACCCGGTGGGCATCCTGGCCAACGCCCGCGGCGTGCTGTTCAGCGAGGAGTCACAGAAGGCCACCCAGTTCATCCAGCTGGCCAACCGCGCCGACACGCCACTGCTGTTCTTGCACAACACCACCGGCTACATGGTGGGCAAGGACTACGAAGAAGGCGGCATGATCAAGCACGGCTCGATGATGATCAACGCCGTGTCCAACTCGAAGGTCCCGCACATCTCCCTGCTACTCGGCGCCTCCTACGGTGCCGGTCACTACGGCATGTGTGGGCGCGCCTATGACCCGCGCTTCCTGTTCGCCTGGCCCAGTGCCAAATCCGCGGTCATGGGCGGTGCGCAGCTCTCGGGCGTGCTGTCGATCGTGGCGCGAGCGGCCGCGGAGGCTCGCGGCCAGCAGGTCGACGAGGCCGCCGACGCCGCGATGCGCGCGGCCGTCGAGGGCCAGATCGAAGCGGAGTCGCTGCCGCTAGTGCTGTCCGGAATGCTTTATGACGATGGGGTGATCGACCCGCGCGACACCCGCACCGTACTGGGAATGTGTTTGTCCGCCATTGCCAATGGCCCGATCAAGGGGACGTCGAACTTCGGCGTCTTCCGGATGTGATGCCGATGTCTATCACTCGAGTGCTAGTTGCCAACCGCGGCGAGATCGCTCGGCGGGTGTTCGCCACCTGTCGCCGGCTCGGCCTGGGCACCGTCGCCGTCTATACCGACCCGGATGCGGCCGCGCCGCATGTCGCCGAGTCCGACGCCCGGGTGCGGCTGGCGCAGACCAACGACTATCTCAACGCCGAGGCCATCATCGCCGCCGCCCGTGCGGCGGGCGCCGACGCGATCCACCCCGGCTACGGATTCCTTTCGGAGAATCCCGAGTTCGCCGCCGCCGTCACCGCGGCGGGCCTGACCTGGATCGGGCCGCCGGTGGACGCGGTGCGCGCGATGGGCTCCAAGATCGAGTCCAAGAAGCTGATGGCCGCCGCCGGTGTGCCGGTGCTCGACGAACTCGACCCCGAGACCGTCACCGCGGCACAGCTGCCGGTGCTCGTCAAGGCTTCAGCCGGCGGCGGTGGTCGCGGCATGCGTGTGGTCCGCGAATTGTCGGCCCTGCCCGCCGAAGTCGAGGCCGCCCGCCGCGAGGCGCAGTCCGCATTCGGTGACCCGACCGTGTTCTGCGAGCGTTACCTACCCACCGGGCACCACATCGAGGTTCAGGTGATGGCCGACACCCACGGCACCGTGTGGGCCGTCGGGGAACGCGAATGCTCCATTCAGCGTCGCCACCAGAAGATCATCGAAGAGGCACCCTCCCCCTTGGTGCAGCGCATCCCGGGGATGCGGGCCAAGCTGTTCGACGCGGCCCGGCTGGCCGCGGAAGCCATCGGCTACACCGGCGCCGGCACCGTGGAGTTCCTCGCCGACGATGCGGGCGAGTTCTACTTCCTGGAGATGAACACCCGACTGCAGGTCGAGCATCCGGTCACCGAGGAGACCACCGGCCTGGATCTGGTTGAACTGCAGCTCGCGGTGGCCGACGGTGGCCGTCTCGAGGCGGAACCTCCGCCCACCCATGGTCATTCCATCGAGGCCCGCCTCTACGCCGAGGATCCCGCGCAGGGCTGGCAGCCGCAGGCGGGCGCGATGCACACCATCGAGGTGCCGTCGGTCCGAGCCGAATTCGCCACGCTGGGACAGCGCACCGGAATTCGGCTGGATTCCGGGATTGTCGACGGCTCGGTGGTGTCCATCCATTACGACCCCATGCTGGCCAAGGTCATCTCCTACGCCCCCACGCGCCGGCAGTCCGCACTGGTACTCGCCGATGCGCTGGCCCGCGCCCACCTGCATGGGCTGCACACCAACCGTGAGCTGTTGGTGAACGTGCTGCGGCATCCGGCGTTTCTCGACGGCGCTACTGACACAGCGTTCTTCGACACCCACGGGTTGGCCGAACTGGCCGCGCCGCTGGCCGACGCGGACAACATCCGCTTGTCGGCGATCGCCGCGGCCCTCGCCGACGCCGCCCACAACCGGGCAACCGCGACGGTGTTCGGATCCATTCCCAGCGGCTGGCGCAACGTGGCGTCGGGCTATCAGGTCAAGACCTACCGCGACGGCGGTGACGTCGAGTACCGCATCGAATACCGATTCACCAGAACGGGACTCCAGATTGCCGGTGACGACTCGGTGCGGCTGGTATCGGCGACACCCAACGAGGTGGTGCTGGCCGGCGAAAACGGGGTGGCCCGACGCTTCACGGTCGCGAGCTACGGCCAGGACGTCTTCGTCGATTCCCCCAGCGGCCCGGTGCACCTGGTTGCGCTGCCCCGCTTCCCGGAGCCGGGTTCGGCCGTCGAACAAGGATCGCTGGTGGCACCCATGCCGGGCAACGTCATCCGGTTGGGCGCCGATGTTGGCGATACCGTCACCGCCGGTCAGCCACTGATCTGGTTGGAAGCGATGAAGATGGAGCACACCATCAGCGCCCCGACCGATGGCGTACTTACCCAGCTCAACGTCCAAACCGGCCAACAAGTCGACGTCGGCGCCGTCCTAGCCAGAGTGGAAGCGCCTGAAGCAGAAGGAGATTCGTGATGACCGACACCAGCTTCATCGAGAATGAGGACCGCCGGGCGCTACGCAAGGCGGTATCGGAATGGGCGTCCAACTACGGCCACGAGTACTACCTGAAGAAGGCTCGTGCTCACGAGCACACCACCGAGCTGTGGTCGGGAGCCGGCAAACTCGGCTTCATCGGGGTGAACCTGCCCGAGGAGTACGGCGGCGGCGGCGCCGGCATGTACGAGCTGTCGATGGTGATGGAGGAAATGGCCGCGGCCGGCTCCGCCCTGTTGCTGATGGTGGTCTCGCCGGCCATCAACGGCACCATCATCAGCAAGTTCGGCACCGACGAGCAGAAGCAGCGCTGGCTTCCCGGCATCGCGGACGGGACCCTGACGATGGCCTTCGCCATCACCGAGCCCGAAGCCGGATCCAACTCGCACAAGATCACCACCACCGCCCGCCGTGACGGCAGCGACTGGATCATCAAGGGGCAGAAGGTCTACATCTCCGGTATTGACCAAGCCCAGGCGGTGCTGGTGGTGGGACGCACCGAGGAAGCCAAGACCGGGAAGCTGCGTCCGGCGCTGTTCGTGGTCCCCACCGACACCCCCGGCTTCACCTACGCGGCGATCGACATGGAACTGGTCAGCCCCGAACGGCAGTTCCAGGTTTTCCTCGATGATGTGCGGCTGCCCGCCGACGCGCTGGTCGGAGCCCAGGACGCGGCCATCGCCCAGCTTTTCGCCGGGCTGAATCCCGAGCGCATCATGGGTGCGGCCAGCGCGGTCGGCATGGGACGGTTCGCACTGAACCGGGCCGTCGACTACGTCAAGACGCGCCAGGTGTGGTCCACCCCGATCGGCGCCCACCAGGGGTTGGCGCATCCCTTGGCGCAATGCCACATCGAAGTCGAGCTCGCCAAGCTGATGATGCAAAAGGCCGCGACGCTGTATGACCACGGCGATGACGGCGGAGCGGCCGAGGCCGCCAACATGGCCAAGTACGCGGCGGCGGAGGCGTCGGCCCGCTCGGTCGATCAGGCCGTGCAGTCGATGGGCGGCAACGGGCTGACCCAGGAGTACGGCGTCGCGGCCATGCTGACCTCGTCGCGCTTGGCCCGGATTGCCCCGATCAGCCGTGAAATGGTGCTCAACTTCGTCGCGCAGACGTCGCTGGGCCTGCCCCGAAGCTACTGAGGCCCCACCGATGGCTGATCGTCTCGTCGAGTACGCGCGTGACGGCGTGATTGCCCGTCTGACGCTGAACTCCCCGCACAACCGCAACGCCCTGTCCACCACCCTGGTCACCCAGCTGCATGAGGGGCTGCGGGATGCCGCGGCCGATCCGGGCGTTCGGGTCGTCGTGCTCGGGCACACCGGCGGCACCTTCTGCGCTGGCGCGGATTTGAGCGAGGCCGGCTCCGGCGACCCCTATGACCTGGCTGTCGCGCGGGCCCGGGAAATGACCACGGTGCTGCGCGCCATTGTGGAGTCGCCACGACCGGTGATCAGCGCCATCAACGGGCACGTGCGCGCCGGAGGCTTCGGCCTGGTCGGTGCCTGCGACATCGTGGTCGCCGGCCCGGCGTGCACCTTTGCGCTGACCGAAGCCCGGATCGGGGTCGCCCCGGCAATCATCTCGCTGACATTGCTGCCGAAGCTGTCGGCGCGGGCGGCCGCCCGCTACTACCTGACCGGAGCGAAGTTCGGCGCCGACGAGGCGGCGGAGATGGGTTTGGTCACCATCGCCGCCGACGACATGGAGGCCGCGGTGGCCGCGCTGATCGCCGATGTCGGGCGCGGTTCGCCGCAGGGCCTTGCGGCGTCGAAGGCACTGACCACCGCGGCCGTCCTGGCCGGTTTCGACCGTGATGCGGAACGCCTCACCGAGGAATCGGCGCGGCTGTTCGTCTCGGAGGAAGCCCGCGAAGGCATGCTCGCGTTCTTGCAGAAACGCCAACCCAGCTGGGCCTCCGACTGAACCTCCGGCAGCCGAAGCCGCCGGACAGGCTGCCGCCCCGGGCCCGGGGCTGGTGACGCACAGCGAACTAACATACATTGACCAAACTCCATGTATGCCCGCTCGAATCTCGATAGCCGGAACCCACCGCGACCGACTCGAGCTGGCCCGCGCTGAGCTCGAACCAGCTTTAGCGGCAGCGGCAGCGGCGGTGGAGCCGGCGGCACCGGCGCATCCGCCGGAACCGGTGGTACCCCGGGCAACGGCGGCCTACTCTTCGGCGCATCCGCCACACTGGGGTAGCCGGCGTGCCCCGCCGTTGCCATCACAAATCACCATCCCCGCGCGGCCCGGTCGCCGGATCTCAGGCCCCGTAGAAACGCGCACTTGGCACCGGGTCACCAGAGCCCACCGGCCGCGCGAACGTTGCAGTTTAGCCAACACCTCTTGCAGCAAAATCGCGAAGTCGTAGGCTCGTGGGTGATGAGCAATCCAGCCCGACGTGACGCACAGGACACGCGCGACGATTCGTCGCTCGCTGCGGATACCGATCGGATCCAGATCGCACAGCTGCTGGCATACGCAGCCGAGCAGGGACGACTGCAGCTCAACGAGTATGAAGACCGATTGACCAGGGCCTACGCCGCAACCACGTATCAGGAGCTGGACCAGCTGAGCGCCGATCTGCCCGGCGCCGCAGTAAGTCCGCGCCGCGGCGGCAACTGCAACCCGGCACCTTCGACTCTGCTGCTGGCCTTGCTGAGCGGGTTCGAGCGTCGCGGCCGGTGGAACGTGCCCAAGAAGCTGACCACCTTGACCCTGTGGGGCAGCGGAGTATTGGATCTGCGCTACGCCGACTTCACCTCAACCGAAGTCGAAATTCACGCCTACTCGGTCATGGGCGTGCAGACCATCCTGTTGCCGCCCGAGATCAACGTCGAGATCGACGGCCGCGGAATCATGGGCAACTTTGACCGGGAAGTCGCGGGCGAGGGCAGTCGCGGGGCCCCCAACGTCAAGATTCAGGGCTTCTCGTTCTGGGGCGGGGTGGGCATCAAACGCAAACCACGCAAGGCGCGCAAGTAGACCCATCAGTCGGTCAAACGCACGGCCCTAGCGCCTGCGCCGAGACCTCAGGTAGTCGCCGACCACGGCCGCACCGAGTCCGTCGAGATCGGGTTCGACGACACGTCCCTCGACCCGACGCGCGACTTGATCAATGAACCGGGCCAGGCCCCGGTCACTGCCCAACCGGAAGATGGTGATTTGGGCGCCCAGCCGCGCCATGTCATCGAACCCGCGCACGGTGTGGGCAATGGTGCGCGGATGCGGCGGGTAGTCGAAGAACACCGCAGAACCCGCTCCCTCGCCGGAAAAGTCCTCGAGATGGGCGGTGGGTTCCCCATCGGTCACCACCAAGACGACCGGCTGCGCGTTCGGGTGGCGTCTGAGATGTCGCCCGGCCAGCGCCAGCGCGTGGTGCAGGTTGGTGCCCTGCTCGTAGACGCCCTCCAAACCGGTCAGCTCCGCGGCCGTCACGGTCCGCGCATAGCGGCTGAACGCGATGATCTGCAGCGCATCCGAGCGGAACCGCGTGCACACGAGGTGGTTGAGCGCCAGCGCCGTGCGCTTCATCGGCAGCCACCGATTCTCCATCACCATCGAAAACGAGGTGTCCACCAGGAGCGCAACCGCGGCCTGAGTTCGGGTCTCAGTCTCGGAGACTTCGACGTCATCGACGGTGATCCGGATCGGGCCGGCGCCGCCGCCAGGAGGCGCCGTACCGGCCTGGCGCAGCACCGCGTTGGTCAGCGTGCGCGAGATGTGCCACGGTTCGGTGTCACCGAACTGCCAGGGCCGGGTCGCGCCGGTCAGCTCACCGGCCGCCCCCGCACGCCGGTGATCCCGCTCACCGCGGCGTCCGGAAAGTTGTTGCACCACATCGCGCAATGCGGTCTCACCCAGCCTGCGCATGGCCTTGGGTGACAGCCGCCATTGGCCGTCGGATCCTCGATCGAAGAAACCCTGATTCACCAAGGCCCGTTCCAGTTCGGCGAGCGTGCGGGCATCGATGGCGGCCTGGTCGCCGAGTTGACGGGCCAGCGCGTCGAGGTCGACGTCATCCATGGTGGCGCCCGGATAAGCCTGCGAGAGCTGCTCGGCCAGCTGCTCGAGTTCGGCGATGTCGGCCAGCGCCTGGGTACCTTCACCCATGCCGAACGGGTTGTCGCCGGAGAACTGCTGCTGGCCGGTCCAGTCCTCGCCCGGACGCGCCTCCTGCAGATGGGCGTCGAGGCGGTTGAGTGCCTGCATCAGCGAAGGCGATCCGAAAGCCTGCTGCGCCAACGCATCCAGCTCATCACGCTGCTCCTGGGACAGGCTGTTGCGGAACCGCTGCGCGGCGGCGGCCCGCTTGGCCAGCGAGTCCAGCAGCTCCTCGACATTGCTCGGGTTCTCCGGGAAGAACTCGCCGTGCTTGTCCATGAAGTCTTGGAAGTCTTGCTGGGTGTCCTGTCCCCTGGCGTGCTTGTCCAGCAGGTTGTTGAGGTCGTCGAGCATCTCGTTCACGCGCTGGCGATCCTCGTCGGTGGCGCCTTCCAACGCCTGCTTCATGCCGGCGAAGCGTTGGTCGAGTAGCTCGCGGCCCAGCAGATCCTTGATCTGGTCGTACTTTTCGCGGGCCTCGCCACTGCGCCAGTCGTACTCGGAGAGTTCCTGTACGGCTTTGGCCGGCGACGGCGGCAATGCCTCCAACTGCAATTCGGAGAATCGAGCGTCATCGTCTAGCGCCCGGGCCAATTCTTTGCGCTCGGCCAGCACCGCCTCGTCCAGCAGCTTCTTGATCTCCTGCAGGGTGCCGTCCAAGTTGTTGCGGCGCAGTAGCTCGCGGCGGCGGCGGTTCGCCTCGGACGCCAACCTGTCGGCGCCGGGCATGGACTTGGTGCCGCGCCGCAGCAGCTCGGACAGCGCCCGGCGCGGTGAGGTGCCCGCCATGACGTCCTGACCGATCTGCTCCAGCGCCTCGCGCAGGTCTACCGGCGGAGCCAGCGGATCAGGTCCGCCGGTGTACGCCGAGTACCGCGTCGAGTGCCCCTTCGCCCGGTCAGCCATAAACGGTTTGGCCCTCCCCGGACACTTTGTCGACTCGCTTGGCCAGGTACAGCGCCTCCAGGGCCAGCTCCAGGGCTGCGGCCCGCTCCCCTTCGGATTCGGCGTTGAGTTTGCGTGCGATGGTCTCCACCACCGGCAGTCCCGGAACGGCCGCCAGCACATCCTTGGCCGATACCCGCTCACCGGTCGTCACCGCCGAACCTCCCTCGACGGCTGACACCAGTGTGCCGACGTCGATGCCACCCAGCGCCCGGGACGCGGTATCCGCGGTGGCCCGGCGCAATAGGTGTTCGAGCACCGCCTGCTCGCGCCCCTCCTCACCGGACTCAAACTCGAGCTTGCCGCGCAGCACGTCGATCACGGTGCCCAGATCGACCACCCGGGCGACCGGGTCGGTCTCGCCCAGCACCGCCCCGCGGTGGCGGGCGGCGGCCGCCGCGGTCTCCGCCGCCGCGATGGCGAAGCGCGCCGACACCCCGGAGCGCTGGTCGACCGAACTGGACTCGCGCAGGTAGCGGGCGAACCGCGCGATCACCTGCAACAGATAATCGGGCACCTGAGCGCTCAGATGCGCCTCCTGCGCGATGACACCCATCTCCGCCTCCAGCTCCAGCGGGTAGTGAGTGCGGATCTCGGCGCCGAACCTGTCTTTGAGCGGGGTGATGATGCGCCCCCGGTTGGTGTAGTCCTCGGGGTTGGCACTGGCGACCACCAACACGTCCAGCGGCAGGCGCAGGGTGTAGCCGCGGACCTGGAAGTCGCGCTCCTCCATCACATTGAGCATGGACACTTGGATCCGCTCGGCCAGGTCGGGCAGCTCGTTGACGGCCACGATGCCGCGGTGTGCGCGCGGAATCAGCCCGTAGGCGATGGTTTCGGGGTCTCCGAGACTGCGACCCGCGGCCACCTTGATCGGGTCGATGTCACCGACCAGGTCGGCAACACTGGTGTCGGGGGTGGCCAGTTTTTCGGTGTAACGCTCGCTGCGATGCTTCCATGCCACCGGCAGATCGTCTTTTAGCTGCGCGGCCCGGCGGATCGACTCCGGCGTGATCGGCCGGTAAGGATGCTCGGGAAGTTCGGCACCGGCGATCAGCGGTGTCCACTCGTCGAGCAATCCGGTCAGCGCGCGCAGCAGCCGAGTCTTGCCTTGGCCGCGCTCGCCCAGCAGCACAAAGTCGTGGCCCGCGATCAGGGCCCGCTCGAGCTGGGGAATCACGGTGTCGTCGAAGCCCACGATGCCCGGCCAGACGGCCGCGTTATCCGGCCCATCGGCCAGCGCGGTCAACAGATTCTCCCGGATTTCCTGCTTAACCCCCCGCTCGCGATGACCGGAGGCACGCAGCTCGCCGACGGTGCGAGGCAGATTGCTCGGTGAAGTCACCACTCCACGCTACGACGAGTCAGGGACAGGCGCCTGGGAACGGGGCCTAGCCAGGCACAAATGCGCCCACACCGGCCCCCTAATGCGCGAAGTGGCGCGAACCGGTGAGGTACAAGGTGATGCCCGCCTTGGCAGCCGCCGCGGTGACTTCCTCGTCGCGCACCGACCCTCCCGGGTGCACGATCGCCTTGACCCCGGCGGCCGTCAACGTCTCGAGGCCGTCGGGGAACGGGAAGAACGCATCGGAGGCAGCGACGGCGCCGTTGACGCGTTCGCCGCCGCGCTCCACCGCCAACCGTGCGGCATCGACGCGGTTGACTTGGCCCATCCCGACGCCGATGGTGGCGCCGTCGGCCACGATGACGATCGCGTTGGACTTGACCGCACGACAGCTGCGCCAAGCGAAGACCAGGTCGGTCAGCGTCGCCGGATCGGCGGGCGAGCCGGTGGCCAGGGTCCAGTTGGCCGGGTTGTCACCGGCGGCATCGAGCTGGTCACGCTGCTGCATGAGCAGTCCCCCGCTGATCGGACGCAGCTCGGCGCCGCCGTCTTGGGGCTCGGATGCCACCAACACCCGAATGTTCTTCTTCTTCGTCAACTGATCAAGGGCGGCGGGAGCGTAGGCCGGTGCGACGATCACCTCGGTGAAGATGGTGCTGACGTACTCCGCCATCTCTGGGCTGACCTCGGTGTTGCAGGCAATCACGCCGCCGTAGGCACTGAGTGGGTCGCAGGCGTGGGCCTTGCGATGCGCGTCGGCGACCGAAACCTCCGAGATGGCAATGCCGCACGGGTTGGCGTGCTTGATGATTGCCACGCATTTCTGCTCGTGGTCAAAGGCGGCCCGCCAGGCCGCGTCGGCATCGGTGAAGTTGTTGTAGGACATCTCTTTTCCGTGCAGCTGCTCGGCCTGAGCCAATCCCGGCCAAGCGCCGGGGTCGGCGTAGAGCGCGGCCTGCTGATGCGGGTTCTCGCCGTAGCGCAGCATCGCCTGACGCCGCCAATTTCTGCCGAACCAGCGCGGAAAGTCGGTTTCGGGCTGCTCGGGCGCCACCGTGGACTGCATCCAGCTCGCGACCGCGATGTCGTATTCGGCGGTGTGCTGAAAGGCCAGCGAGGCCAGCTTCTTGCGTTCGGCGAAGGTGAATCCGCCGCTACGCACCGCGGCCAGCACGCCGTCGTATCCCTGCGGGTCGGTGACCACGGCCACACTGGGATGGTTCTTGGCCGCCGCCCGCACCATGGAGGGGCCGCCGATGTCGATCTGTTCGACGCATTCGTCGACGCTGGCACCGGATTCCACGGTCTGGCTGAACGGGTACAGGTTGACCACGACCAGCTCGAATGCCTCGACTCCGAGCTCGGCCAGCGCCGCCTCGTGCTCGGGGTTTCGCAGATCGGCCAGCAGGCCGGCATGCACGCGCGGATGCAGCGTCTTGACCCGCCCGTCGAGTACCTCGGGGAATCCCGTCAGCTCCTCCACCCGGGTCACCGGAATCCCTTTGCTGGCAATGGTCTTCGCGGTTGATCCGGTCGAGACGATCTCGACACCGGCCGCGGTCAGCCCCTGCGCCAGGTCAACCAGCCCGGTCTTGTCATACACACTGATCAACGCGCGGCGGATCGGCCGTCTTATGTGGTCGGTGCTCATCCTATGGTCGCCTTTCGTCCAATCATCGCTTTTCGTCCGATCACCGTCACGCCGCCGGTGGCAATCCCGGCCACCACGTCCACCAGAAGCTTGCGCTCCACTACCTTGATCCGTTCGTGCAAGGTTGCTTCGTCGTCGCCGTCGAGCACCGCAATGGCTTGCTGCGCCAGTATCGGTCCCATGTCCATCCCGGCGTCCACCAGGTGCACCGTACAACCGGTGACCTTCACGCCGTAGGCCAGCGCATCTGCTACCCCATGGGCACCGGGAAACGCCGGCAGGAGTGCCGGATGGGTGTTGAGGATCCGTTGGTGGAATTTCGAAAGGAATTGCGGCCCAAGAATTCTCATGAATCCGGCGGATACCACCAGGTCAGGCGAGTGGGCGGCGGTGGCGGCGGTGATGGCGGCGTCCCAAGCATCGCGGCTGGGGTGATCGGAGACGCGGACGGTGAAGGCGGGCACCGACGCCTGCGCGGCGACCTCAGTGGCCCGGCAATCCCGATCGACCCCAACGGCGACGATTCGCGCCGGGTAGTCGGCCACGGCGGCGTCCAGCAATGAGTTCAGCAATGACCCCGTGCCCGACGCGAGCACCACAAGCCGCGCCGGTGCACTCGGGGGTACCCGGACCGGTTCCTGCACACGGCGAGCCTAGTCGGGCTACCCGGCCGCAGCGGCGGGCGGGCATCCGCTGTCAGGTCAAATGTTCGGGCGGATGGCTGGTGTCAGGCCCGTCCTGCCGGTCTGGCCCATCTGACCAATCGACCTCGTCGGGTGCGGCAGGGGGGACGTCGGCGTCGTCGCCACCGGGCGCAACGGGTTCGCGCGAAGTCACATCATCCAGCGGGGCGTCCTGATCGAAAAGTGGGACAAAGGGCTCATCAACGGGCTCATGAATGGGCTCGTCAACGTCTGCTTCAGCGGGTGGGACCGGCCGCGGTTTGGGCCGCCTGGGACGTCGTCTGATTCCACCCGCCATCACCAGCGTGGCGCCCCCGACCACGGCGAACCAGAAGAACACGCCGACCAGCAGTGCTCCCTCGTCGACGCCAACGGCGCCGAAGTTGCCTAGCTTCCCGCTCCCCCCGTAACCGAGCAGCGCCATCGCCAATGCCCCCAACAGGGCCGCGGCCAACAGTTTGCCCATAGCCGGCAGGGGCGGCAGCGGACGGCGCGCACACTGTTGCCCGACCGCCACTCCGGAGGACGCCCCGATGATCAGCAGGGCTACCCACACCGGCCCCAGCGGCGGGGTGGGAGCCGCGGCCAGGATCGGCACAGCGGGGATGTCGCCGCCAAAGACCGTGAACGCACTGAACGTCGCGAAGCCGATGTGCGCACTGGCCCCGACAGCGATCGCCGCGGCGCCAACGACGACGTTAGGCACATAGAGCACCGACAGCACGGTGAGACTGAACTGGCCGAACGCGGAATCGGTGATGCCGTATAGCTCCTGCATCGTCGCCCAGTGCACGACCAGCGACCCCGCGGTCACCAGGCCGGAGAGCCCGAGCAGTGCCAGCACCCCGGCGGCGGCGGCCCGCAGCGAGTCGCCCAGCCAGTTCGGCAGCGGTGAAACCGCCAGAGCCCGTCTGCCCACCCGCGACCAGACCCCCAGGCCCGCACCGATGGCATGAACCGCCAGCACGCTGACAAACGCACGCAACGCACTGGGCGTCTGCAACTCGGTGATGACCGACGACGCATCGTGGATCACCGCCAGGCAGATCGCCGCGATCAGCAGCGGCCCGCCCAACGCCGATGCGATAACCCACCGAACAACCAGCCACGACGAGTACGGCGAGGTCGCCAGCGCCGTCGTGCGGGCCGTGCCCCACACCATCAACATGGCCGGGAACAGGGGCATTACGCCCAGTTCACGGCCACCGATCGAGATCGGCACCTGGTGCACACCCAGCCACATGCTGGCGATCGCACCCAGCGCGCCCGTCATGTCGCTGTTTGCGATCACCAGCTGAATCAGCGTGACCGCCGCGATGATGACCAGCGCCACCACAGCCGGGGCGAACGCGACCTTGACCAGGTCGCGAGCCTGGCGAGCACCCGCTGCTCGACTGTCCTCCACCCGTGTCACTCTCCGCGCACGTGTCCTACTAGGCGCGAGAGCGCCCGGTTAGACCGGCGCCGACCCGGGTGACGAAGATTGCTGGCCCTGGCCGTAGTTCTGCTGCGCACCGCCGGGATTGGCGTAGTTGACCGGAGCCGAACCACCCTGGGATCCCGTCCCGGCACTAACGGACGGCGGCGGGCTGAAGCTGGGGAATCCAGTGGGCGGAGTGGACGGGGTCTGGTGCATCGGCTGGGGGGCCGACTGTGCTTGCGGGGCGCTGAATCCACCGCTGGACGGGTTGGAACCCTGGCTGGAGGTAAAGCCGCCGTACTGCGACCCGTACCCGGACGGCTGCTGCGGCGACTGCTGCGGATTGGGCGCGGACTGCTGTGCACCCGGTTGACCGTAGTACCCGCCCGGCTGGCCGCCGTACTGCCCGTACTGGCCGTACTGGCCATAGGGATCGAATTTCGGCCTCGGCGCCGGCGCCGACACCACGCCGGTCTCCAGCAACAGCGCGCCGACTGCGGCGACAGCCTGAAACACAATGCACACCAGGACAATCCACAGTGCCCAACCGGTCGAAAAGGCGCTCGGCTTGTTGAAGGTCGACGAAATCATCAGGAATACGCCCAGTATCGAGACGACCGCGACGACGGCCCCGTAGCTCTTGACCTTGGGGAGCAGGCTCACTCCGGCAAGCAGCCCGGCCAGCAACGCCATCCCGACGGCCAGCACGGTGTCGCCGGAAGCTTCGCTGCTGCCGCCGCCGAGTTCCGAGCTGATCGTGAACATCGGCCCGAAGCTGGCGAGATATGCGAGAAAACCGAGCACCGCCACCGCAACGTTCAGGTACATCGGGAGCTTGCTCGCCGCGTCGTCGGCTTGAGCGAAAGACGGTGTGGCGCCTCCGTAGGAGCCGCCCGACTGCGCGGGCGGATATCCGGGGCTACCCGGCGTGTAGGTCATGGCTCCTCCTGTTACTTGCGCGCCGTCGCGGCGCCGCTGCTGCATTGCGACGCTTGGTCCCTGCGACGCGATTCGACAACCACGCTAGCGCACGTTCCGGTGCTCGCGCCGCGGCGACCTGCCCCCGCTCGACCAGCGCCATCACCTCCGTCGATCCCGCCAAGCCGATTGGCGCGGGGGCGCTTGCCCGGCCGAGGTAGAACACGTTCTAATTCTGTTATGGACTATGGGCTTGTGCTTTTCACCAGCGACCGCGGCATCGCTCCGGCGGCGGCGGCGAGACTCGCTGACGACCACGGCTTTCACACCTTCTATGTGCCTGAGCACACCCATATCCCAATCAAGCGAGAAGCCGCTCATCCAACGACGGGCGATTCCTCGCTTCCCGACGATCGTTATATGCGCACGCTGGACCCCTGGGTGAGTTTGGGCGCGGCATCGGCGGTGACCTCGCGGGTACGGCTGTCGACTGCGGTGGCGCTGCCCGTCGAGCATGACCCGATCACCCTGGCCAAGAGCATTGCCACGCTGGATCATCTGTCCGGCGGACGGGTCAGCCTCGGCGTGGGGTTCGGTTGGAACACCGACGAACTCGCCGACCATGGCGTTCCACCCGGACGGCGCCGCACGATGTTGCGTGAATACCTCGAGGTGATGCGGGCGCTGTGGACGCAGGAGGAAGCCGCCTACGACGGCGAGTTCGTCAAGTTCGGCCCCAGCTGGGCCTGGCCCAAGCCGGTGCAGTCCCACATTCCGGTGCTCGTGGGCGCCGCTGGCACCGAGAAGAACTTCAAATGGATAGCGCGTAGCGCCGATGGCTGGATGACCACACCGCGTGACTTCGACATCGACGCGCCGGTCAAGTTGTTACAGGACACCTGGGCGGCCGCCGGCCGCGACGGGGCCCCACAGATCGTGGCGCTGGACTTCAAGCCGGTCCCCGAGAAGCTGGCCCGCTGGGCCGAGCTTGGGGTCACCGAGGTGCTGTTCGGACTACCGGATCGCCCCGAGGATGAGATCGCCGCGTACGTAGAGCGGCTGGCCGGCAAGCTGGCCGCCATGGTCTAGGCGCGAGCTAGAGAACGCAGCGGTTGCCGTAGTCGAACGAGCGCACCCGGATCGCTTGCCCCAGCGGGTCGCCGTCGGTCAGCAACCCGATCAGCTCGTCGTCTTCGGTGCTCGCCAGGAAGCGGCGGCCGTCGGCGGCCAGCCGGCCGATGACGATCCCGGTGAGACGCCCACCGTCATGGCGGACCGTGTACGTCTCGATCGTGGCGGGGCCGTCGGCCTGCTCGGTAACCGGTCGGCTGGCCCCGCTGTCGATTTGTGTTTGCAGCTCGGCGCTGCGGTCCGGCTGCCATTGCGCCGGGGCAGTGGAATAGACCCCGACCGAGTACTTGCTCATGATCCCGCCGTTGGCGCCGACGAGCCCGAACCGTCCCGGCTCGCTACGCATTCGGGCTACGGTCTCGGCCACCGCATGCATCGAGTAGTTGTTTCCCGCCCCGCCGAAGAACGGCAGCCCACCGGTGAGCGTCAGACCGCGCGGGTCATCGGTCGCAATCCCCAGACCGTCGCAGATGTTGAACACCGGCACCGGAAAGCAGCTGTACAGGTCGAAGGTGGCGATGTCGTCGACACCGACACCGGCCACCCGGAGCGCCTCGCGCGCCGCCAGCACGGCTGACGGGGCGTGCCCAAGATCGGGGCGCTGCAGCAGGGCCTGCTCTTGCAGGTCGGCATGCCCGCGAAGGTAGACCCACTTTTCCTCGGGAACCCCGAGCCGGCGTGCGGCCGCAACCGACATCACCAGCGCGGCCGCGCCCTGGTTCACCTGATCGCGCGCGACCAGCAGCCGGGGGTAGGGCTCGGCGATCATCCGATTACGGTCGGTGACCGTGATCAGCTCCTCGACGGTGCGCTCGATTGGCGCCGCGGCAAAAGGATTGCCGGCCGCGATCTTGGTGAACGGCGCGAACAGCTCGCCCATCCGCCGCAGGTAGTCGGCCGGGCCGAGGCCCGTTGCGGCCCGGCGGGCATTCTCCAGCAAGCCGTATTGGGTGGGCGCATCCACCAGGCCGTGAATGATCGTGTAGCGCGTGATCAGGCCGTCGATGCCAGGGCCGCGGTCTTGCAGCTCCCCGTCGACGATTTCGGTGAAGTCCGGTTTGTCGGCACGCCCAGCGAAGTGACGACTGGTCGACGTCGCATCAGAGCCGAACACCATCGCGACTTCGGAGCTGCCTGCCGCGATCGCGCCGGCCAGCTCGGTGATCAGGTGCTGGGGCCCCTGGCCGCCGACGATCTCGAGGATCGCGCGGGCCGGATCCGCCCCGATCCGCTGGGCCACCGAGCGCGGATAGTTGTTGGACCGGCCTAACGGGGCCTTGGGGACGGGCCCGGAGATCTCGAACTGTCGGACGCCCGCGACGGTGTCGATGGCCGCGGCCACGTCGGCCGCAAAGTCTTCGAGAGCGGCCTGGGCAGCGGCGGCGGCCAGCTCAACGGCCGACATCCCCTGGTAGTCGGGGTCATCGATGCGTTCGACAGCCTGTCCGACACCGACAATGACCGGCGTACCCGGATCAAAATCCATAGCATCACTATCTACCTAGCCGAATCACACGTCTGCGCCGGGGCGTCGCGGGGGCACATTCACGCCCGAGATATCGCCCGGAACTGGGATAACACCGCCGGTGGGCGCGTACGATTAGCAGTCCGGAATGTATCTGTCATTCCCTGCGCCGTGGAGGTCGCAGATGTCTTTTCTCACCACAGCGCCCGAGTTTGTCAACGCGGCAGCGTCGGATCTGGCGAGCATCGGCACGGCAGTCAGTCAGGCCAACGCGGCCGCCCTTGCCCCGACGACGGGGGTGCTGGCCGCCGGCGCCGACGAGGTGTCGGCCGCCATCACGGCACTGTTCGGGGCACACGCGCAGACCTATCAGGCCCTGAGCGCTCAGGCGGCGACTTTTCATGCCCAGTTCGCACAGCTCATGGCGGCAAGCGCCGGACGGTATGCGACCGCCGAAGCCGCCGCCGCGTCGCCTCTGCAAACCCTGGAGCAGCAGCTTCTCGGTGTGATCAATGCCCCCACCAACGCCCTGCTGGGACGCCCGCTGATCGGCAACGGGGCTGACGGGGCACCCGGGGCAGACGGCCAAGCGGGCGGGCTGCTGATCGGAAATGGCGGCGCCGGCGGCGGGGGCACCGCCGCACATCCCGCCGGCGGCAACGGCGGCGCGGCGGGGTTGTTTGGCAACGGCGGAGCCGGCGGACCCGCCAAGCCCAGCAGCAACCAGGCCGCTGGCGGCAACGGCGGGGCCGGCGGGTTGCTGTTCGGCAACGGCGGAGCCGGCGGCACCGGAGGGTCCGGCCTCGGCGGTGTCGGCGGTAACGGCGGGTCTGCCGGGCTGTTTTTCGGCACCGGCGGTGTCGGCGGCGACGGCGGTGCGACGCTGATCTCCGGCGACGGCGGGGCCGGCGGCGCCGGCGGTGCGGGCGGATTGATCGGTACCGGCGGCGCCGGCGGCCATGGCGGCACGACTCCGGCCGCCGGCGCGGGCGGCGCGGGTGGCGCCGGCGGGGCAGGCGGGATCCTGCTCGGCCCCGGCGGAGGCGGCGGTGGCGGCGGTAACGGGACCGGGACCACCACCACCGGTGGCACCGGCGGGATCGGTGGCCACGGCGGTTTCTTCAACGGCAATGGCGGTACCGGCGGCGCCGGCGGATTCGGCCCCACCGGAGGGGCTGGCGGGGCCGGCGGGGCCGGCGGCACACTGTCCGGCTCCGGTGGGGACGGCGGCATCGGCGGGTACGGCGCCGGTGGAGACGGCGGCGGTGCCGGCGGGGCCGGCGGTGACGCGGGCTTGTTGATCGGCGACGGCGGGGCCGGCGGCTCGGGAGGACCCAACGGCGGCACTGATCCCGGCGGCACCGGCGGCAACGGCGGGCGTGCCGCGTTGCTCATCGGTTTCGGCGGGGACGGCGGCAACGGCGGGGTGGGGACGGCGACCACCGGCACCGGCGGCCAGGGCGGCGACGGCGGTCAGCTGATTGGCGTGCCAGGCAACCCCGGCCTGCCGTAGCCGCCGAACACGGGGCGCGACAAGTGCCCGAGCAGACGCAAAATGGCACGCTTCCAGACGGAAGCGTGCCATTTTGCGTCTGCTCGGCGTCTAGAGACCCTTCAGGATCTCCCGGGCCAGCACCGCGGTCTCCGACGGGGTCTTGCCGACCTGTACCCCGGCGGCCTCCAGGGCTTCTTTCTTGGCCGCCGCGGTGCCCGAGGAGCCGGACACGATGGCACCCGCGTGCCCCATGGTCTTGCCCTCCGGCGCGGTGAATCCCGCCACGTAACCGACAACCGGCTTGGACACGTTGGCCTTGATGAAGTCGGCCGCTCGCTCCTCGGCGTCCCCACCGATCTCACCGATCATCACGATCAGCTTGGTGTCGGGATCCTTCTCGAACGCCTCGATGGCATCGATGTGGGTGGTGCCGATCACTGGGTCGCCACCGATACCGATCGAGGTGGTGAAACCGAAATCGCGCAGCTCGAACATCATCTGGTAGGTCAGCGTGCCGGACTTGGAGACCAGCCCGACCGGGCCGGCGCCGGTGATGTTGGCCGGGGTGATGCCAACCAGCGCCTGCCCCGGGGTGATGATGCCCGGGCAGTTGGGCCCGATGATGCGGGTCTTGCCGCCCTTGCCCAGGTTGTAGGCCCAGGCATAGGCGGTGTCTTGCACCGGGATCCCCTCGGTGATGACCACCAGCAGCGGAATCTCGGCGTCAATGGCCTCGATGATCGCGTCCTTGGCGAACTTCGGCGGCACGAAGATGATCGAGACGTCGGCGCCGGTCTTTTCCATCGCCTCGGCGACACCGCCGAATACCGGCAGCTTGATTACCCGGCCACCCTTGTCCTCGTGCGTCACGGTGGTGCCCGCCTTGCGCGCGTTCACCCCGCCGACGATTTGGGTGCCGGCCTTGAGCATGCGCGCAGTGTGGACGGTCGCCTCGCTGCCGGTGATGCCCTGGACGATGACCTTGTTGTCCTTGTTCAAGAAGATCGACATTGTTCAAAGTCCTTTCAGGCGCTGGCCAGCTCAGCAGCCTTGTCGGCAGCCTCGTCCATCGTCGGCACCAGCGTCACCAGCGGGTGGTTGGCGTCGGTCAGGATGCGACGGCCCTCTTCCACGTTGTTGCCGTCGAGCCGGACCACCAGCGGCTTGTTCGCCTCGGCACCGAGGATTTCCAGCGCCTTGACGATCCCGGTGGCCACCGCATCGCATGAGGTGATGCCGCCGAACACGTTCACGAACACGCTCTTGACCTGTGAATCGCCCAGCACGACATCCAGGCCGGCGGCCATCACCTCGGCCGAGGCGCCGCCACCGATGTCGAGGAAGTTGGCGGGCTTGACCCCACCGTGCTTCTCACCGGCGTAGGCAACCACGTCCAGGGTCGACATCACCAGGCCAGCACCGTTACCGATGATGCCGACCTGGCCGTCGAGCTTGACGTAGTTGAGGTCGTGTTCCTTGGCCTTGAGTTCCAGCGGATCGGTGGCCGCACGGTCTTCGAACTCGACGTGATCGGGGTGCCGGAAGTCGGCGTTGGCATCCAGGGTGACCTTGCCGTCCAACGCCAGGATCTGGTCGTCGGGGGTACGCACCAGCGGGTTGACCTCAACCAGGGTGGCGTCCTCGCCGACGAACAGGTCCCACAGCTTGGAGATGGTTACCGCGGCAGCGTCGAGCACCTCGGCCGGCAGGTGGCCCTGTTCGGCGATGGAGCGGGCGAATGCCAGGCCAACCCCCTTGGCCGCATCCACCGGGACCTTGGCCAACCGATCGGGCTTGGTGGCGGCCACCTCCTCGATCTCCATGCCGCCCTCTACCGAGCACATCGCCAGGTAGGTGCGGTTGGCACGATCGAGCAAGAACGAGATGTAGTACTCCTCGGCGATGTCGCTAGCCTCAGCGACCAGCAACTTCTTGACCACGTGGCCCTTGATGTCCAAGCCGAGGATGTTGTTGGCGTGTTCGTAGGCGTCGTCGGGCGTGGCAGCGTACTTGACGCCACCGGCTTTGCCGCGACCACCGATCTTGACCTGCGCTTTGACCATTACTGGATGACCGATTTCGGTGGCAATAGCCCGCGCGCCCTCGGCGGTGTCAGTCACCCGCCCCGGCGTAGTAGGTACATTGTGCTTGGCGAACAGTTCCTTCGCTTGATACTCGAATAGATCCATGGGCTCACTGTCTTCGCTCGACTTGCTAGACCAATAGGGAGGCGATACCAAGATTCGGCAACTCGTACGGTTGCAAACTGTATCTAGGCGCCAAATGAGCCCGGCGATCGCATCCACCGGTGTGGCGCAGGTCACCGAAAATCCGCGGATCTAAACGTGATCCAACTCACATTTTGAGGCAGGTTCCCAAACTGAGGTTGCCAGCTACCTCCGAGAGCGGATACCGTCTCAGGGTCCAGATAACGTTATGGTCACAATACGAGGACATTTCAGCATTGTCCCAGCACCGATACGCCCGCACTGCCGTCGTTGGCGACCCTCGCACATCCCGCGATCGTTGGCGCCAGCACCATCGCAACGAAGTCACCGAGATCATCCCACTGGATGGTTTCGACGAGCTTGACGAGCTAGAGCTCGCCGATCTCGACGACTTGGACTTTGGTGATCCCGAGTTCGACACCGGTCGACAGCTCCTTCAAGCGCCCGAGCTTGACGATCTCGACGAGATCGACAATCTGATTCCGGCGTGGTTGGCAACCCCCAGCCCGGTACTGGTCGGCGCGACCAGCGAGGCTCTCCCCGAGCCAAGCGCTGCTGTCCCCCCGGCCGCGAACGTCGCCCCTGCACCCCGCCGTGGTGGCCAGCACCGCAAGCAGTCCACCAGCGCGGCAAAGGGTCGACTCCTGATTGGGTCCATGGCCGCCGGTGCAGCCGCCGCCGCAGCGCATACCGTGACCCACCAATCCGACGTCACCAGCATGGACACCGTGCTGACCGCGAACGCATCGGCCCTTATCGGAGGCTCGGACAGCAACGAGGCCCGCGGGGTTCAGGTCATCGCCGCACAACCGGCGACCAATGTCGAGGCACACAAGGCCGAGTTCGCTCGCGGTGTGGCCTTTGCCCAGGAACGCGCCCAGCGCGAGGCTCGACTGCAACAGCCTCTGTACGTCATGCCCACCAAAGGCATTTTCACCTCCAACTTCGGCTACCGCTGGGGTGTGCTGCACGCCGGGATCGACCTCGCCAACTCCATCGGAACCCCGATCTACGCGGTATCGGACGGCCTGGTGATCGACGCGGGCCCCACCGCCGGCTACGGCATGTGGGTGAAAATCCGCCACGCTGACGGCACCGTGACGCTCTACGGGCACGTCAACACCACGCTGGTCAATGTTGGACAGCGGGTGATGGCCGGCGATCAGATCGCGACGATGGGCAACCGGGGCTTCTCCACGGGCCCGCATCTGCACTTCGAAGTGCTCCAGGGCGGCACTGAGCGGATAGACCCGGTGCCCTGGCTCGCCAAGCGCGGCCTGAATGTCGGCAACTACGCCGGCTGACCGTTGACCGCACCGGGCGACCCCGCTGCGAGCGAGACCCCACCCCATCCGTCCCCGTCCGCCGACGAGCCACGGACCCGCATCATTCGGCGCGCGCCGACGGGACCACAACCGGTGACGACGGACTCCGCGACCGCCAAGATTTCGCACCGCCCAACCTCCCTTGACGAGACTGCGCGGGCACACCGGCTACCGCCGTTGCCCGACGGGCTGCCCGTCGAGCCAAGTTCGCGGACGGCGGTCGCAACCGCGGCCGTCAGCATCGTCAACGGATGGGCCACCTCGGTGGTTGCCACCGACCTGATCACCGGCTGGTGGCGCAGCGACCGCCTGTTCTGCATCGCGGTGGGATTTCTGGCGCTGGTCTTCGCGAGCTCCACCACCGCCGGGGTGATCATGCTGTTGCTACGCCGCCCTTTCGGGCGCTACCTGATCGTGGTGGGCGCCGTGGTTGCGGTATTGACATACGGTGGCGTGTTCATCGCCGGCGCTCTCGTCGCTTGGATCGTGCACGCCTTTCCGGTGTTGCCGATCGCGAGCGCGGTGCTGGCGCTGCATCCCCAGACCAGGCGCTGGCTTTTCGACTAGCCGGCTCCGGCCGAATGTGTTCTCACTGCGACGATTTCGCAACTTTTTCGCAACGAGTTCAGGTTCGGCGAGTAGCCGCTAAAGCTTGGCGACCGGGGCGTGGTTATGCATCAGCTTCACCCGTCCCGAGCTACCGAAGTCGATCAGCGACATCGCCGATTCGCCGACACCGGATACTTCCTCGACGCGGCCCAGACCGTACTTGTCGTGTGTGACGCGATCGCCGGGCTGCAGCACCAACAGCGGCCGCTTGCTCGTGCTCGTGCGGACGGGTGCTGACCGCGCAGTGCCAAACCGGCCGGCTCCACTCACAGGCGCGCTGAACGACGGCTTGGGCGCAAGGCGGCGCCAGTTGAGGAGTTCCTGAGGTATCTCCCGCAGGAACCGGGATTCGGGGTTGAGCATCGGCTGCCCCCAGGAAGACCGGACGATGGCCCTACTCAGGTAGAGCCGTTGCCGGGCCCGGGTGATGCCGACGTAGGCCAGTCGCCGTTCTTCGGAGAGTTCGGTCGGATCATCCAGTGCCCGCATGTGCGGGAACATCCCGTCCTCCCACCCGGTCACGAACACCACCGGGAACTCCAGACCTTTGGCGGTGTGCAGGGTCATCAGGGTGACCACGCCCGCGCCATGCTCGGGAATATCGTCGGTGTCGGCGACCAGCGACACCCGTTCCAGAAAGGCCGCCAGCATGCCGGTGTCCGGCACATCCTCGGCATCCGGTTCGGGCTCGGCGGCATTTGCCAGGTCGGTGCTGAATTCGTGGGCAACGCTGACGAGTTCGTTGAGGTTGTCCAGCCGGGCCAGCTCCTGCGGATCGGTGGAGGACTCCAGTTCGCGGCGGTATCCGGTGCGTTCCAGCACCGCCTCCACCAACTCACCGAGATCCCCCTCGGATGAGTCGAGGCGTCCTCGCAACTCGTCGAGCAACTCGACAAAGCCCGCGATCGCCTTCGCCGCACGGCTATTGAGCATCGGCACCTTGCCCTCGGCGGCGGCCACCAGAGCGTCGGAGAAGCCGGCGCCGGTGTTCTCCGCGTACACCGCCACACAGGCCTCGGCACGATCGCCGATGCCGCGGCGCGGCGTGTTGAGGATGCGCCGCATGCTGACCGCATCGCCGGGGTTGTCCAGCACCCGCAGGTAGGCGACGATGTCACGAATCTCCTTGCGCTCGTAGAAGCGCACGCCGCCGACGACCTTGTAGGGAATGCCGGCGCGGATGAACACCTCTTCCAGCGACCGCGACGAATTGTTGGTGCGATAGAAGACCGCGACGTCGTTGTAGGTGATCTCGTCCCGCTCGGCCAGTGCGTCGATCTCTTCGGCGACGAACCTCGCCTCGTCGTGTTCGTTGTCGGCGACGTAGCCGACGATCAACTCCCCCGCGCCAGCATCGGTCCACAGCCGCTTCTCGCGACGTCCGGAGTTGCGCGAGATCACCGAGTTGGCCGCCGACAGGATGTTCTGTGTCGAGCGGTAATTCTGTTCCAGCAGAATCGTTGTGGCATCGGGATAGTCGCGTTCGAAGTCTTCGATGTTGCGAATGGTGGCGCCGCGAAACGCATAGATCGACTGATCGGCGTCGCCGACTACGCACAACTGCGCCGGGGGCACGTCCCCGGGCTCGTCTTCGCTGCCGCGACCAACCAGTTCCCGCACCAGGACGTATTGCGCGTGGTTGGTGTCTTGGTATTCGTCGACCAGAACGTGCCGAAACCGGCGCCGATAGTGCCCGGCGATGTCGGGAAAAGCTTGCAGAATGCCCACCGTCTCGCCGATGAGATCGTCAAAGTCCAGCGCATTGGCGGCCCGCAGGCGGCGCTGATATTCCGCGTAGACCGATGCGACGGTGCGCGCCAAGTCATCGGAATCCTCCGACAGATCCGACACCGCCCGATCCGGGTCGATCAATTCGTTTTTCAGATTGGAGATGGCATTGGCCAGCAAGCGCGGCGAGTATCGCTTGATGTCCAAGCCCATATCGCGCCCGATCATCTGCAGCAGCCGCCGTGAATCGTCTGCGTCATAGATCGAGAAGTTCGAGTTGAGGCCCTTGATCAGCGCCGCCTGGTTGCGCAGGATGCGCACGCAGGTCGAGTGGAAGGTGGACACCCACATGTACTTGGCCCGGCCGCCGACCAGGCTCACCACCCGCTCCCGCATCTCGGCGGCGGCCTTGTTGGTGAAGGTGATGGCCAGGATCTGACCGACCCCAACACCGCGGGCCGCGATCAGGTAGGCGATCCGCCTGGTCAGCACCGCCGTCTTGCCCGAGCCCGCGCCCGCGACAATCAGCAGCGGCGAGCCTTCGTGCACCACGGCCTGGCGCTGTTGTGGGTTGAGACCTTCCAGCAGTTGGTCGGCATCGGTCGCTTGAACAGTCATGTCCGCCCAAACTTACCGCCGCCCGCCGACGACTTGGCGCCGACGGGGTCCAACACCCAGGCGAGCGTCTGGATTCGGGGTCAGTTCCCGAAGCCCGATTGCTGGTCACCCTTGTTGAGGCCGCCGGAGCTGCTGGTGCCCGAGTTGGCGAAGCCCGAGTTGGCGGTTCCGGCAGGGCTCCGGCGTTGTTGATTAGCAGGCTTGTGAGCTGGGTTGATGATCTTTGGTGCCGCGCTATTGGGGCCGGAGTGTAGGCACGGGCTATCTGGAGAACGATCGAGTTGGTTACTGTTCGTCGTTGGTCTGGAGTTGCCCGTGCCTACCGTTTCAGTATTGCCTGTGTCGTCGGTTCCAGAGGTGTTCGACCGCTGGAGTCCTGGTGAGCGCAGCGAGCTCATCGGATCGGAGTTTCTCGATGTGTTGGTCTCGGTGCCAGACCCGAGGGACCCACGCGGTCGGAGGTATTCGCTGATGGCTTTGTTGGCGATCGCGGTTCTGGCCACTGCCGCGGGGATGCGCGGCTATGCTGGTTTTGCCACATGGGCGGCCACCGCTCCCGATGATGTGTTGGCCTAATTAGGGGTCCGGTTCCGGCGGCCCAGTGAGAAGACCTTCCGCGCTGTTTTGTCTCGGCTAGACCCCGCCGACCTCAACGCCAGGATGGGCAGTTACTTCACTGCACACGTGGCCAGCAGCGACCCCAGTGGATTGGTGCCGATCGCGTTGGACGGCAAGATGCTGCGTGGTGCCTTTACGCGCCAAAGCGACAGCCACGCATCTCGTGTCGGTGTTCGCCCACCGTGCCCGATTGGTGCTCGGTCAACTCGCTGTCGCCGAGAAAAGCAATGAAATTCCCTGCGTACGTGCCCTGCTCACGCTGCTGCCGGGTAGCTTGCGGTGGCTGGTCACCGTGGATGCGATGCATACCCAGGTCGTCACCGCGAAGTTGATCTGCGCCACCTTGAAGTCGCACTACCTGATGATCGTCAAGTCCAACCAAGCCAAAATACTTGCGCGTATCACCGCGCTGCCCTGGGCCGAGGTGCCCGCAGCCGCTACCGACGACTCCCGCGGCCACGGCCGTGTCGAGACCCGCACCCTGCAAATCATCACCGCTGCACGAGGAATCGGCTTCCCCTACGCAAAACAAATCATCCGGATCACTCGTGAACGCTTGATCACCGCCACCGACCAGCGCAGCGTGGAGGTGGTCTATGCCATCTGCAGCCTGCCGTTCGAGCACGCCCGCCCTACCGCGATCATGACCTGGATGCGTCAACACTGGGGAATCGAGAACAGCCTGCACTGGATACGCGACGTCACCTTCGACGAAGACCGTCAAAGGGCACATACCGGAAACGGCGCACAGGTCCTAGCAACGCTACGCAACACCGCGATCAATCTGCACCGCCTCAACGGCGCCGACAACATCACCGAAGCCTGCCGGATCACCGCTTTGACCGCCAACCGCCGCCTAGACCTCCTCAATCCACAATTCCCCAGCTCACAAGCCTGCTAATCAACAACGCCGGAGCCCTGGCGGTTCCGGTCTGGATGAAACCGGAGTTGTCCGTGCCGGTGTTCATGACGCCCACGTTTCCGGCCCCGGTGCTATTCCAGAATCCGATGTTGAGGTTGGCCGAATTCCCGACTCCCACATCATTGGTGCCCGTGTTGAAGAAGCCGGTATTGGTGCCGCCGGTGTTCTGGAAACCCGTTTGGTTATTGCCCACATTTCCGAAACCCTCGCTCGAGGTGCCGGTGTTCTGGAAGACCGAGTTGTCGTTGCCGTCGTTGTTGAACCCCGAGTTTCCGCTGCCGGTATTCCCGAAGCCGGAGTTGGTCGCACCACTGTCGGTTGCGATACCGAAGCCGGTATTGACCTCACCGGAATTGCCGGCGCCGGTGTTCGTGCTGCCCGAGTTGAGGAACCCGGTGTTCACGCTGCCCGAGTTGAGGAACCCGGTGTTGTCCGAACCCGAGTTGCCGAAGCCCACGTTGGCACCGCCGGCGTTCTCATAGCCGACGTTTCCGGATCCCGCGTTGCCGAAGCCCATGTTGAAGCTGCCGGCGTTGCCGAGCCCGACATTGTCGTGACCGGCGTTCATGAAGCCGACGTCGCCGGCGCCGGAGTTGCCGACGCCCAAGCAGGTGTTGGCCGAGTTCGCCATGCCGGTGTTGAGCGAGGCGGCGTTGACGAACCCGGTGTTGAAACTGCCGGAGTTGCCAATGCCGGTGTTGGTGTCACCCGAGTTCCCTATGCCCCAATTTCCGTCACCGGAGTTGAAGAAGCCGACGTTGTTGTTGCCCGAGTTGAACACGCCGATGTTTCCGCTTCCGCCATTGAGTCCGTTGAAGTTGATGCCAACCTGATCGTTGCCGCTCAGCCCGATCCCAAAGTTGTTGTTGCCGGTGTTTCCGAAGCCCACGTTGCCACTGCCAAGGTTTCCGAAGCCCACGTTTTTGGCGCCCAGGTTGCCGAAACCCACGTTGCCGCTATTGGTGTTGCCGAAACCGAAGTTGTTGCTGCCGCGGTTCCCGTCACCAAAGTTGAAGCTCCCGAAATTTCCGCTACCGATGTTGTAGTTTCCGGTGTTACCGAATCCCTTGTTGCCACTGCCACTGTTCCCGCCGCCGATATTTGCGCCGCCGGTGCTTTGGTAGTTCCCGAAGCCGATATTTCCGTTTCCGCGGTTACCGCTGCCGAAGTTGTTCGACCCGATGTTCCCGCCGCCCAGATTGAAAAGCCGTTATTGCCGTTGCCGAAGTTGACGTTGCCGCCCCGGTTTCCGCTGCCGAAGTTGAAGTTTCCGATGTTGCCGCCGCCGAAGTTGAGGTTGCCCGTGTTCCCGTTGCCCAGGTTCGCGATTCCGATGTTGCCGAATCCGAGATTCCCGGCGCCGAGGTTGCCGATTGCCGCCAGCGGGCTCAGGGCAGGGACATTCTGCAGCAGCTGTTCCCACGGTGACAGCGCCGCCGCCACCGCCGACGCCCCCGAGTGGTAGCCGAACATGGCCGCGACGTCCTGCGCCCACATTTCCTCATAGGCGGCTTCGGCGGCCGCAATGGCCGGCGCGTTTTGACCGAAGATGTTCGACATCACCATCTGCACCAACGCATTTCGATTGGCCACCACCGCGGCCGGCAGCACCGTCGCCGCCCGCGCCGCCTCGAACGCGCTCGCCACCATCTTGGCCGCACCGGCCGCACCGACCGCCTGCGCCGCCGCCGCACTCAGCCAACTCGTGTAGGGCGCGACCGCAGCCGCCATTGCCGCCGATGCCGGGCCCTGCCACGCCTGCCCAACCAGCCCGGAGGTCACCGATGCGAACGAGTCCGCCGCCGACCCCAGCTCGCCGGCCAGGCCTTCCCACGCCGCCGCGGCCTGAAGCATCGGGGCAGAACCGGCGCCGGTAAACATTCGCAGGGAGTTGATCTCGGGAGGAAAAATCGAAAAGTTCATTGCCGCAGCCCTTCCCAATAGCGGTCCAGGGCTCCGGCGTTGTTGATTAGCAGGCTTGTGAGCTGGGTTGATGATCTTTGGTGCCGCGCTATTGGGGCCGGAGTGTAGGCACGGGCTATCTGGAGAACGATCGAGTTGGTTACTGTTCGTCGTTGGTCTGGAGTTGCCCGTGCCTACCGTTTCAGTATTGCCTGTGTCGTCGGTTCCAGAGGTGTTCGACCGCTGGAGTCCTGGTGAGCGCAGCGAGCTCATCGGATCGGAGTTTCTCGATGTGTTGGCCTCGGTGCCAGACCCGAGGGACCCACGCGGTCGGAGGTATTCGCTGATGGCTTTGTTGGCGATCGCGGTTCTGGCCACTGCCGCGGGGATGCGCGGCTATGCTGGTTTTGCCACATGGGCGGCCACCGCTCCCGATGATGTGTTGGCCCAATTAGGGGTCCGGTTCCGGCGGCCCAGTGAGAAGACCTTCCGCGCTGTTTTGTCTCGGCTAGACCCCGCCGACCTCAACGCCAGGATGGGCAGTTACTTCACTGCACACGTGGCCAGCAGCGACCCCAGTGGATTGGTGCCGATCGCGTTGGACGGCAAGATGCTGCGTGGTGCTTTACGCGCCAAAGCGACAGCCACGCATCTCGTGTCGGTGTTCACCCACCGTGCCCGATTGGTGCTCGGTCAACTCGCTGTCGCCGAGAAAAGCAATGAAATTCCCTGCGTACGTGCCCTGCTCACGCTGCTGCCGGGTAGCTTGCGGTGGCTGGTCACCGTGGATGCGATGCATACCCAGGTCGTCACCGCGAAGTTGATCTGCGCCACCTTGAAGTCGCACTACCTGATGATCGTCAAGTCCAACCAAGCCAAAATACTTGCGCGTATCACCGCGCTGCCCTGGGCCGAGGTGCCCACAGCCGCTACCGACGACTCCCGCGGCCACGGCCGTGTCGAGACCCGCACCCTGCAAATCATCACCGCTGCACGAGGAATCGGCTTCCCCTACGCAAAACAAATCATCCGGATCACTCGTGAACGCTTGATCACCGCCACCGACCAGCGCAGCGTGGAGGTGGTCTATGCCATCTGCAGCCTGCCGTTCGAGCACGCCCGCCCTACCGCGATCATGACCTGGATGCGTCAACACTGGGGAATCGAGAACAGCCTGCACTGGATACGCGACGTCACCTTCGACGAAGACCGTCAAAGGGCACATACCGGAAACGGCGCACAGGTCCTAGCAACGCTACGCAACACCGCCATCAATCTGCACCGCCTCAACGGCGCCGACAACATCGCCGAAGCCTGCCGGATCACCGCTTTGACCGCCAACCGCCGCCTAGACCTCCTCAATCCACAATTCCCCAGCTCACAAGCCTGCTAATCAACAACGCCGGAGCCCTGAATAGCGGTCTTAGCCAGGCTTCGAAGCTGAGCCGCCGACTCCCGGCCGCACCGAATTCGGAGCCTGCGAATATCCAAGCTCCTGGATCCAGGATCCGTGCGCTTTCCAGCAACCGGGCCGTGATTCACAGGCGGTTCCCAGCGAGCGCGATCGCCGCAAACCGCGTGCGATTCGGCCACCGCCCCGGGCTCACATCCCATACCCCTTTTGCGCAGGTGCGGCCGTTAATGGCACACTCTCCTGGTGCTCAACACGCAGCGTCGATTTTTCTACGGGTACCCGCCAGCGGTACCCGAGGCGTAGCTGCTTTCGCAGATCCCCGTGGTCCGCTTCGGCGATCGGGGCTCGTCTCTCGCGTGAGGCCTGATGCCGGATGAGATCAGAACCCCCACCTCACGAGAACGCGGAGTTAGAAATGAACACCGAAACAATCGACACTGAAGATCTCCCCAGCATTGACGAGCTGCGCGAAGAGATCGACCGGTTGGACCGCGAGATCCTGGCCGCGGTCAAGCGGCGCGCCGAGGTGTCTCAGGCGATCGGCAAGGCCCGGATGGCCTCCGGCGGCACCCGACTGGTGCACAACCGCGAGATGAAGGTCATCGAGCGCTACAGCGAGCTGGGACCCGAGGGTAAAGACCTGGCAATTCTGCTTTTGCGGTTGGGTAGAGGTCGACTCGGCCGCTAAACGGTCACTAACGCGGCTCTTTGCCGCAGATTGCGGCAATGCTGCGGTACATTTCCGCCGAAATGGATGCAGCAAAGCCGGCTGGGATTTCACGGGCGCGCCGTCTGACGTGGATGTCCGCGGCCGCCCTGCTAGTCCTGCTCGTCGCGCTGTCCTCGACTTCGGCAACCTCATCCGCGTGGTCACGCCACGGCCAACCCATCGAGTATCTGACCGTCCCGTCGCCGGCGATGCACCGCCAGGTGAAGGTGGAGTTCCAGCGCGGCGGCCCACACGCGGTGTACTTGCTCGACGGCATGCTCGCCCGCGACGACTACAACGGCTGGGACATCAACACCCCGGTGTTCGACTGGTTCGATCAGTCGGGATTGTCCGTCGTGATGCCCACGGGTGGAATGGCCAGCTTCTACTCCAACTGGTACCGGCCTGCGGTCGGCAACGGCGGCACCTGGACCTACAAGTGGGAAACGTTCCTCACCGAGGAACTGCCCGCCTGGCTGGAGAACAACAAGGGCGTCAGCCAGATGGCCAACGCGGTGGTGGGCGCGTCGATGGCCGGATCCGCGTCGCTGATCCTGGCGGCCCGCCACCCCAGCAACTTCGTCTACGCCTCGTCCATGTCGGGCTTTCTGAACTTGTCCGCGGGCAAGTGGCCGTCGCTGGTCAGTGTCGCGCAACTGGGTGCGGGTGGCTTTCACTCCGATGCCATGTGGGGCCCTGCGGAGGATCCCGCATGGGCGCAAAACGATCCGACGGTCAATGCCGCAAAGCTGGTCGCCAACAACACCCGCATCTGGGTCTATTCCGGCAACGGCACCCCCTCGGCAGAACTGGGCGGGGACAAGCCCGGGGCCAGTCTGCTGGAAAACGCCACCCGAGTGAGCAACAAGGCATTCCAGAGCAAATACAAAGCGGCCGGCGGCTACAACGGCGTATTCAATTTTCCCGACAACGGGCTACACACGTGGCAGTACTGGGGCGCGCAGTTACAGGCCATGCTGCCGGATCTACGACGTGTGCTGGGCGCGGGCTAGACGCCCCTACTAGCGCGAATCCGACCGCATTAGGGTCGAACCATGACCTCCGAGCAATCAATCCCTGACATCACCGCCACCCCGGCGTGGGAAGCCCTGCGCAAGCATCACGATCAGATCGGAGAAACCCACCTTCGGCAGATCTTCGCCGACGATCCCAATCGCGGCCACCATCTCACGGTCACCGTCGGCGACCTCTACATCGACTACAGCAAGCACCGGATCACTCGCGACACAATAAGTTTGCTGGTCGATCTGGCGCGTACGGCAAATCTGGAAGCACACCGTGACCAGATGTTCGCGGGTGCCCACATCAACACCTCAGAGGACCAGGCGGTTCTGCACACGGCGCTGCGGCTGCCCCGCGACGCCGAGTTGATCGTGGATGGCCGCAACGTGGTTGAGGACGTGCACGCGGTGCTGGACGCGATGGGCGACTTCACCGACCGGTTGCGCAGTGGGGAGTGGACCGGCGCCACCGGGAAGCGGATCAGCACCGTCGTCAACATCGGCATCGGCGGATCAGATCTGGGCCCGGTCATGGTCTACCAAGCGCTGCGCCACTACGCCGACGCCGGGATTTCAGCCCGTTTCGTCTCCAACGTAGACCCGGCCGACCTCATCGCCACGCTGGCCGACTTAGACCCGGCCACAACACTTTTCATTGTCGCGTCGAAGACGTTTTCCACCCTCGAGACGCTGACCAACGCGACCGCCGCACGGCGTTGGCTAACCGACGCACTCGGCGATGCGGCGGTGTCGCAACACTTCGTTGCGGTCTCCACCAACCGGCGTCTGGTCGACGACTTCGGAATCAACACCGACAATATGTTCGGATTCTGGGACTGGGTCGGTGGACGCTATTCGGTCGACTCCGCGATCGGACTCTCGGTGATGGCCGCGATCGGCCGGGAGGCCTTCGCCGACTTCCTATCCGGATTCCACATCGTCGACGAGCACTTCAGGACCGCTCCGCCGGAGTCCAACGCGCCTGCGCTGCTTGGGCTTATCGGGCTGTGGTACTCCAACTTCCTGGGTGCGCAGTCGCGCGCCGTGTTGCCCTACTCCAATGACCTGGCGCGATTCGCCGCCTATCTGCAGCAGTTGACCATGGAGTCCAACGGAAAATCGACCGGTGCCGACGGTACAGCAGTCACCACCAATACTGGTGAAATCTATTGGGGCGAGCCAGGAACCAACGGTCAACACGCCTTCTACCAGTTGCTGCATCAAGGCACCCGGCTGGTGCCGGCAGACTTCATCGGTTTCAGTCAGCCCATCGATGACCTGCCGACCGTCGAGGGCACCGGCAGCATGCACGACCTGTTGATGAGCAACTTCTTCGCCCAGACCCAGGTGCTGGCGTTCGGCAAGACCGCCGAGGAGATCGCCGCCGAGGGCACCCCCGCCGCGGTGGTGCCGCACAAGGTGATGCCCGGCAACCGGCCGTCGACTTCCATTCTGGCCAAACGGCTTACGCCGTCGGTGTTGGGACAGCTGATCGCCCTCTACGAACATCAGGTGTTCACCGAAGGCGTGGTGTGGGGTATCGACTCGTTCGATCAGTGGGGCGTGGAACTGGGCAAGACTCAGGCAAAGGCGTTGCTTCCGGTGATCACCAGCGATGGCTCACCGCAGCGGCAGTCGGACAGCTCCACCGACGCGTTGGTACGTCGATACCGAACCCAACGCGGACGCACCGGCTAGAGCGGTGGCGCGAGCGTGCGCAATTGTGCACAAGCGAACGGCGTGTCGCGCACAGACACGCACGCTCGCGCACCTAGGCACTAGGGGCGCGAGCAGGCGCTAGGCGAACTTCTTGGCTAGCGGCGGCGGCAGCACCCGCATCAACTGCACCAGCGGCGCCCACGGCCACCAGGGCACCGCGGCCCGGCCAGGTTCGCGTTCAATGGCGGAAACCAGCGCGTTGACACCGGTTTCGTTGTCCACCATCAACATTGTGCTGCCCGATTTCGCCGTCATCTCGGACTCGATGTAGCCCGGTTCCATCACCGAGACGGTGATCGGGCCCTTGTCGTACTCGGCGCGCAAGGACTCGCCCAACGAGCTCAGGCCGGCTTTGCTCGCTGCGTAGGCGGCTTTCACGCCCGGCACTCCCTTGCTGGCGAGCACCGAGGAGATGAGCACCAGGTGGCCAGAACCGCTCTTGTGAAACATCTCCAGCGCCGTTTCGATCTGCACCAGCGCCGCCACCAGGTTGGTCTCGATCGTCGCCTTGTTCGCCCACAGTTTGCCCGAGCCCAACGGTGCACCCTTGCCGATGCCGGCGTTGACGATGACGATGACGCGATCGATGCCGCCCAGTTCATCGCGCAACTCGGCAAATACCTTGGGCACTTGGTCGTGGTCGTTGACGTCCAGCTCGGCTATCGCGATCGTGATTTCTGGATGTTTTTGCGCGAGTTCGCTTTTCAATTCTTCGAGACGATCGGTGCGTCGCGCGCACAACGCTAGGTCGCGGCCTCGGGCAGCGAAAGCGCGGGCCATGCCCGCACCCAGCCCGGAACTGGCGCCGGTGATGAGAATTTTCTGGCGGGTCATTCGCGCAGCATATCGGCTGCCCGCCCAGCGTCGAGTTGTCGGGCCGACGGGCGGTTACCCTGCGCAGCGCCGCGATGCTCGAGCGCCACTACTTGAGTAGCCGCGACATGCGCCGGTCGGCCAGCACTTTGCCGCCGGTCTGGCAGGTCGCGCAATATTGAAATGACTTGTCCGCGAACGAAACCTCTCGCACGGTGTCCCCGCACACCCGGCACGGCAGGCCGGTGCGCGCGTGTACCCGCAGGCCGGAACGCTTCTCCCCTTTGAGCGTGGCGGCGCCCTGGCCGACGGAACGGCTGACCGCGTCGGTCAGAACGGAAACCACCGCGTCGTGCAAGGCGGCAAGTTGTTCTTCGGACAGTTTTGCGGCCGTGGCGAACGGCGAGATCTTCGCGACGTGCAGGATTTCGTCGCTGTAGGCGTTGCCGATGCCCGCGATCACCTTCTGATCGGTGATGACCGTCTTGATCCGGCCGGTGTGGGGGCCCAAGACTCCGGCCAGCTCCTCGGGCCCGAGTTCGAGCGCATCCGGTCCGAGCGTGGCGATGCCGGGCACCTGCCGCGGATCCTCGACCAGCCAGACTGCCAGGCGCTTCTGGGTCCCGGCTTCGGTGAGATCGAAGCCGGGTGCCACCCCGGGGGTGCCGAGATGGACGCGCAACGCGATCGGGCCTTTGCCTGGGCGCAATGGGGCCGCCGCCAGCTTGTCCGACCAGCGCAACCAGCCCGCCCGCGAGAGGTGCGCGATCAACCACAGCGGCCCCGCCTGCACCCCAGGGCTCCGGCGTTGTTGATTAGCAGGCTTGTGAGCTGGGTTGATGATCTTTGGTGCCGCGCTATTGGGGCCGGAGTGTAGGCACGGGCTATCTGGAGAACGATCGAGTTGGTTACTGTTCGTCGTTGGTCTGGAGTTGCCCGTGCCTACCGTTTCAGTATTGCCTGTGTCGTCGGTTCCAGAGGTGTTCGACCGCTGGAGTCCTGGTGAGCGCAGCGAGCTCATCGGATCGGAGTTTCTCGGTGTGTTGGCCTCGGTGCCAGACCCGAGGGACCCACGCGGTCGGAGGTATTCGCTGATGGCTTTGTTGGCGATCGCGGTTCTGGCCACTGCCGCGGGGATGCGCGGCTATGCTGGTTTTGCCACATGAGCGGCCACCGCTCCCGATGATGTGTTGGCCCAATTAGGGGTCCGGTTCCGGCGGCCCAGTGAGAAGACCTTCCGCGCTGTTTTGTCTCGGCTAGACCCCGCCGACCTCAACGCCAGGATGGGCAGTTACTTCACTGCACACGTGGCCAGCAGCGACCCCAGTGGATTGGTGCCGATCGCGTTGGACGGCAAGATGCTGCGTGGTGCTTTACGCGCCAAAGCGACAGCCACGCATCTCGTGTCGGTGTTCGCCCACCGTGCCCGATTGGTGCTCGGTCAACTCGCTGTCGCCGAGAAAAGCAATGAAATTCCCTGCGTACGTGCCCTGCTCACGCTGCTGCCGGGTAGCTTGCGGTGGCTGGTCACCGTGGATGCGATGCATACCCAGGTCGTCACCGCGAAGTTGATCTGCGCCACCTTGAAGTCGCACTACCTGATGATCGTCAAGTCCAACCAAGCCAAAATACTTGCGCGTATCACCGCGCTGCCCTGGGCCGAGGTGCCCACAGCCGCTACCGACGACTCCCGCGGCCACGGCCGTGTCGAGACCCGCACCCTGCAAATCATCACCGCTGCACGAGGAATCGGCTTCCCCTACGCAAAACAAATCATCCGGATCACTCGTGAACGCTTGATCACCGCCACCGACCAGCGCAGCGTGGAGGTGGTCTATGCCATCTGCAGCCTGCCGTTCGAGCACGCCCGCCCTACCGCGATCATGACCTGGATGCGTCAACACTGGGGAATCGAGAACAGCCTGCACTGGATACGCGACGTCACCTTCGACGAAGACCATCAAAGGGCACATACCGGAAACGGCGCACAGGTCCTAGCAACGCTACGCAACACCACGATCAATCTGCACCGCCTCAACGGCGCCGACAACATCACCGAAGCCTGCCGGATCACCGCTTTGACCGCCAACCGCCGCCTAGACCTCCTCAATCCACAATTCCCCAGCTCACAAGCCTGCTAATCAACAACGCCGGAGCCCTGGCCTGCACCCCCAGGTATTTTCCCCACCGGCCCGCACCGGTCACGGTCTGGCCGTGCAGGGCATTGATCGGCGGGTCGAAGGTTTTCAGCACCGACAGCGCGGCCACATCGACGCGGCCGATGGTGGTCCCGACGGCGTGCCGGCGCAGGTGGTCGACCAGCGCTTCGATCTCCGGGAGTTCGGGCACCTGTTCAGTGTGCCGATGGTCGCAACGGGGTGTCCATCCGCGCCAGGTTACCTACCCGGACCGTCGGCCCCGGCCTTGCCGAACAGCAATCCACCGTTGCCGCCAAAACCAGGGAAGCCGAATGCGGCCGCGGCACCACCGTTGCCCCCGTTGCCGATCAGAAACGCATTCCCGCCATCGCCGCCATCACCCTCGCCCGCGATGCCGAGCGAGCCGAATGACGACTGACCTGCGCCGGGGCTACCGGCGTCGGCACCGTTGCCACCGTCGCCGTAGAAAAATCCTCCGTTGCCGCCGTCGCCACCGCTACCGGCGCCGCCGCCGCTCCCGTCACTACCCACGCCATTTCCGCCGTCGCCACCGAGCGCCCCAGCACCGCCGCCGCCGAACAGCCCCGCGGAGCCGCCGGAACCGCCATCGCCCCCGGCCCCGCCGTTGGAGCTCTGACCCGTACCCACCGTGCCGCCGTTGCCGCCCAACCCTCCAGCCGCGCCGTTTCCGGCAACCCCTTGCAGCAAGCCGGCGTTGCCACCGTTACCGCCGTTACCGCCGGCCTGGCCGGGGTGGCCCGGTCCGCCTTGGACACCTTCACCACCGAGGCCTCCGTTACCGCCGTTGCCCCAGAGGCCGGCGGAGCCGCCATTGCCGCCCTTCTGGCCGACGCCGCCGGAACCGCCCCTGCCGCCGCTGCCGATCAACCAGCCGCCGTCGCCGCCGTTCTGCCCGGTTCCCGCCGCGCCGTCGGCGCCGTTGCCGATCAGCGGACGCCCGGTCAGCGCCTGCGACGGCGCATTCACCGCGTCCAGTACCGGTTGCAGCGGGGAAGCATTTGCCGCCTCGGCGCCGGTGTAGGCGCTGGCGCCGAAGTTCAGCAGCTGCACGAACTGTGCGTGAAACAGGTCCGCCTGGGTGCTCAGCGCCTGATATGCCTGAGCGTGTGCGGCGAACATTCCGGCAATGGCCGTAGACACCTCGTCGCTGCCGGCGGCCAGTATCCTCGTCGTCGGCGCGGCCGCGGCAACGCTGGCCGCATTGATCGACGAACCGATACTGGCCAAATCGGTGGCCGCAGCGGCCACGAAATCGGGTGCGGCGTAGAGAAAGGACACTTAAAGACCTCCTGTGAGATCCCGACATATCCGCGGGATTTTTCGCATTGCAGCCCGAGTCAGACGCTGCGGGCTGGGCCCGACATCGGGCTCGGCAAATACTCGTGTGTGTGGCGGGCTATGCGGGCCCCTCCAACCCGGGCAGGCCCAAGAGCAATCCGCCCGTTCCACCGGTGCCGCCGGTGCCACCCTGGTCGCTACCGGCACCGGCACCGCCGTTGCCACCGTTGCCGATCAGGAAGGCGTCGCCGCCGTCACCACCGATACCGTTGAGCGAAGGCGCCATGAAGCCGGCGGGCACATTCCCGGCCGCACCACCGTTGGCGCCGTTGCCCAAGAAGATGCCTCCCTGACCGCCGTCGCCGCCATTGCTGGTCAGGTACACGGTCCCGGTGCCGCCGCCGCTGAGCGTCCCGGGGGCCCCGGTGTTTCCACCGTTGGCGCCGTTGCCGCCGTTGCCGAACAGCAGCGCGTCGCCGCCATGGCCGCCGAACCCGCCGGGACCGGCGTCGCCGTTTTCGGTGCCGCCGCTCCCGCCGGCACCACCGCTGCCGCCGGCTCCCCCGGTGCCGCCGTTGCCGATCAGACCCGCCTGGCCGCCGGCGCCGCCCCAGCCGCCCATGCCGCCGGCACCGTTGACGGCAGATGACGTGCCGGAGTTGTCTCCGCCATTGGCGCCGTTTCCGCCGAAGCCGCCATTGCCGCCGTTGCCGTAGAAGAAGCCCGCCTTGCCACCGTTGCCGCCCTGCGCGCCATCGCCACCTATGCCGCCCTGGCTATCGTCGCCGCTCGCGGCCTGGCCGAGTCCGCCGTTGCCGCCGTTGCCGCCGCTGCTTCCGTTGCCGAACAGCCCGGAATTGCCGCCGTTACCGGCAGAGGCGGCGAAACCACCGCCTTGCGCGCCGCTGAGGACGGAGCCCCCGGCGCTCTCGAAGGTGCCACCGCTACCGCTGTTTCCGCCGTCCCCACCATTGCCGTACAGCCACCCGCTCTGACCGCCATTGCCGCCGTTGCCACCCGAGCCCGCGAGGCCGCCACTGAATGTGGCGGTGCCGCCGGTGGCGTCGCCACCGTCGCCTCCCTGACCACCAACTCCACCGTTGCCGAAGAGCAGTCCGCCCGCGCCGGCCAGGCCGCCGTTACCACCATTGCCGCCGTCGGTGCCGGTTCCGATGGCCGCGCCGCCGTCGCCGCCGTGGCCACCGATCCCGCCATTGCCGCCGAGGCCGTACAGAAATCCTCCCGCGCCCCCGATTCCCCCGTTGCCGCCGGTCAGGCCACTGTCGCCGGCGGCCCCGGACGCACCGGCGCCACCGGCACCGCCGGCACCGCCGTTGCCCAACAGCCCGGCCGACCCGCCGTTCCCGCCGGCCTGACCCGCCGCGCCGGACCCGCCGTTGCCGCCGTTGCCGAGTAGCCAGCCGCCATCACCGCCGCTTTGCCCCGTCCCGTTGATCCCGTCGGCGCCTTTGCCGATCAGCGGGCGGCCGGTCAGTTGTTGTACCGGCGCATTGACAGCGTCAAGGGCTTGTTGCAGCGGCGACACATTCGCCGCCTCGGCGCCGGTGTAGGCGCTGGCGCCGGAGTTCAGCAGCTGCACGAACTGTGCGTGAAATGTGTCCGCCTGCTGGCTGAGGGCCTGATAGGCCTGCGCGTGTGCGGCGAACATTCCCGCCACGGCTGCAGAAATCTCATCCGCCCCGGCGGCCAGTACCCCCGTCGTCGGTGCCGCCGCGGCAACGCTGGCCGCGTTGATCGACGAACCGATGCCCGCCAAATCCGTTGCTGCAGAAGCAACTAACTCGGGCGCAGCGAAGAGGTAAGATATCGATGGCTCCTCTGACGGCTACCAAGGGTTTCAATCGCGATCCGGATGGGGCGGCACCCGCCTGGCAATCGGCGGCTACGCCGGTCCGGGCGCCCCAGCCGTGCCGAACAGCTTTCCGCCGGAACCGCCCAAGCCACCGATACCGCCCTGGGCGGCGGGGGCACCGGCCCCTCCGTCCCCACCGTTGCCGATAAGCCCGGCGTCACCGCCAGTACCGCCGATGCCGTTCTCGCTGGGAGCCATGAAGCCTGCCGGGATGCTGCCCGCCGCGCCACCCTTGCCTCCGTTACCGAAGAAGAAGCCGCCGTCACCGCCACCACCGCCGTCACTGGTCTGGTAGACGCTGCCGGTACCGGTGCCATCGCTGTAGGTGCCGGGCGTCCCGGTAGCACCGCCATCTCCGCCGGCGCCGCCGTTGCCGAACAGCAGCGCGCTGCCACCTTGGCCGCCGAGCGCGCCCGGACCGGCATCGGCACCATTGCGCGCACCCCCGCCGCCGTCGCCGCCGTTACCGCCGCTGCCACCGTTACCGCCGTTACCGAACAGACCGCCTTGGCCGCCGGTACCGCCGAAGCCGCCGAAGCCGCCAGCGCCGGCATACGACTGGAAGTTGTTGGTGCCCGCTCCGCCGGCCGCACCGTCCCCGGCGTCGCCGCCGACGCCCCCGTTGCCCCAGATGAACCCGCCGTTGCCGCCGTTACCGCCGAAGGCGCCGTCACCACCAGCGCCGGCAAAGGTCAGGTCGCCGGCGGCGGCCTGACCTGCCCCACCGTTGCCGCCGTTACCACCGGCGCCGCCCATGCCGAACAGCCCGGAGTCGCCGCCATTACCGCCGGTTACCGCAAAGTTTCCGCCTCCGGCACCGGACAAGATGGTGTCGGCGCTGGCCTGGAATGTCCCACCGTTGCCGGTATTGCCGCCGTTACCGCCGTTGCCGTACAACCATCCGCTGTGGCCGCCGTCGCCGCCGTTGCCGGCGGAGCCCGCGGTGCCGCCGGTACCTGATGCGTTGGTGGAGCCGGTGGCGTCGCCACCGTCGCCGCCCTGACCCCCTAGCCCGCCATCACCAAATAAGAATCCGCCGCGCCCGCCCAGGCCGCCGTCGCCGCCGGCGCCACCATTGGTGCCGGCCGTGGTGGCGGCGCCACCGTTGCCGCCAAGGCCACCCAGACCGCCGGTGCCGCCCAGGCCGTACAGCAACCCACCGCTGCCACCCATACCGCCGCTACCACCGGCCTGGCCGGATACCCCCGAGGCACCCGCGGCGCCCGCTCCGCCGGCGCCGCCGTTTCCGCCATTGCCCAACAGCCCGGCCGACCCACCGTTACCACCGGCCTGGCCCGCCGCGCCCGAGCCGCCGTTGCCGTACAGCCAGCCGCCATCACCCCCGGCCGCCCCGGTGCCCGCGGCTCCGTTGGCACCATTGCCGATCAACGGACGCCCGGTCAGACCCAGCACCGGTGCATTTACCAGGTTCTCGACCTGTTGCATCGGCGTCACGTTGGACGCCTCGGCGGCGGCATACTCCGTGGCACCGCCGCTCATCAGCTGGACGAACTGCTGGTGGAACGACGCAGCCTGCGCACTGAGCGCCTGGTAGGCCTGGGCGTGCGCACCGAACAAGAACGAAATCGCAGCCGACACCTCGTCGGCGCCTGCGGGCAACACCGTGGTGATCGGTGCCAACGCGGCCGCGTTGGCCTGAGCAAGAGTCGAACCGATACTCCCAAGATCGTTGGCCGCTGCTGCCACATACTCGGGCGCTGCGATCACCCACGACATTGAAAAACCTCCCGACCCCACGACAGCGCAACTGCCAAAACGTGACCTTCGACACAAGTTGAGTAGGACGCCGATGCTAGCGCGATCTAGCGCCCGATACTGGCGCTTAAACCAAATCCTTAATTCATCATTGAGCCAGTGCAGTTCAGCGCGCTCGCCTACGCAAGCCCTTAATAAGTTCGAATTAGATAGGTATCCATGATCCAGCCGTGGCGCGCTCGAGCCTCGGCACGCAATGCCGCGATGCGCTCGCCGACTTCGGCGACCGTGCCCGCAACGAGCAGTTCGTCTTCGGTGCCCAGATAGGCGCCCCACCAAATGCGAGTCTGCGGCGGGCAGGCCCGAAACGAGCAATCGGCGTCGAGCATGACTACCGCCGTGCCGGCGACTTGGCGGGCGCGCAATTGCCGGCCCGTGGTGATGACGACGGGCGCGCCCACGTCGTTGAGCGGAATTCGATGCCGGGCCGTTAACGCCTGAACTGCCGTGATGCCCGGGATGACGTCGTAGCTGAAGTCCACCTCGGCGGACACCGCATCCAGGATGCGCAGGGTGCTGTCATAGAGCGAGGGGTCGCCCCAGGCCAGAAAAGCCCCCACCCCACCGGGCCCCAGTTCGGTGCTGATGGCCCTCGCCCAGATCCGCGCCCGCTGCGCGTGCCACTGCGAAACCGCGTCCTCGTAATGGGCATCCACCGCACGCTTGGGGTCGGGCAACTCGACGAAGCGATATCTCGGCTCGCGGATAAATCGTGCGCATATCGCACGGCGCAACTCCACTAGCTCACTTTTGGCCTCGCCTTTGTCCATCGCGAAAAACACTTGCGTGTCATTGAGCGCGTTGATCGCCTGGACGGTCACATAGTCGGGATCACCGGCGCCGATACCGATGACGTGAATATGCCGACTCACCATGGCGTCCTTCCGGGAGGTCGTCGGGGTCTTGCAACACAACGTAATTGAGATCGCGAAATACCTATCCGTTACCAGCGGTACCCAGTACCATGGGTATTGACTATCGAGTGTGATCTCCCTAACGTCTGAAGCACCTGATGAAGGGACGCCAAGCGATGACCACTGCGGTGAAACCAAGTGGGCCGGGTCGTGAAGAGTTCTCCGAACGCCTACTCAGAGGCTCGGTCAAAAAGTCCTACGAACCCATCGTCGACATCGACTGGGATGCCCCGCTGGACCCGGACAAGTTCTACCTGCCCCCCAGGCTGGTGTCGCTGTACGGCACCGAGATGTGGGACGAAATGACCCGCGAGCAGCAGATCGAGCTGTCCCGCCAAGAGCTGGTCAATACGCTCTCGGCCGGGATCTGGTTCGAGAACATGCTCAACCAATCGCTGTTGCGCACCATCCTGCACGAGGACCCGACCAGCCGCTCGACGCATTACAAGCTGACCGAGCTGGGCGACGAGACCCGCCACATGGTCATGTTCGGCAAAGCCATCGAGCGCATCGGCGCCAAGCCGGTACGCCCACGGCGATTGCATCGGATGGTCATCAACACCCTTCCGCTGGCCTTTCAGCGGGGTTCGATGCTGTGGGTGGCCGCGCTGATCGGCGAGGAGATCTTCGATTCGCTGCAGCGCCAGATGATGGACGATCCGGAACTGCAGCCAATCATCCAGCGGCTCATGCGGATTCACGTGACCGAGGAGGCGCGCCACATCCAATTCGCGCGGGATGGCGCACGCAAGCGGGTGGGCGAGATGCCTCGGGTCAACCGGTGGTTCATGGCCAACATCAACGGGCTCGGCGGGTACTTCTTCAACTATCTGTTCAGCAATCCGATCCCGTACGCACGGGCGGGCCTGGACCCCAAGCGGGCCCGCCGGATCGCGCGCAGCAGCCCACATCGGCGCGAAATACAGATCGCCGGCTTCGCACCGCTGGCCACTTTTCTGACCGAGGTGGGCCTGCTCGGACCGATCGCGCGGCGCGGCTGGAAGCGCAGCAGGTTCTTGTGACCCACACCCCCGGTGTCGCGCGGGCCCTCCGCGACTGCCACGACTGTCACGACGTAGTCATCATCGGGGCGGGGTTCCGTGGCCGGAGTGTGCATGCGGCACTGCTGGCGGCCGGCGTCTGCGACGTCGTCATCCTCGACCACGCCCCCGGCCTGCCCGCCAACTCGCAGCTGCGACCCGGCCGGGTCATCGGCGCGGCCTTCGACGACGACACCGACACCTGGGCGCTGCGCACGGCCGATGGCGCCACCGTGTGCGGCCGCGTGGTCGTGGCAGCCTGTCCGCCGGTGTACGTCCCCTGGACACCCGACTTTGCCGGGCGTAACGATTTCCGGGGCGAGTCGTTTCACGCGGGCGCACCCGACCCGGCTTTCCGTCCGGCGGGCAAACGCATTGCGGTGCTGGGCACCGACTCCAACGTCGCTCATTGGATCGATGAGTGGGCGGACTCCGCGGCATCGGTCACCGTGTTCGCCCAGGGACCACGGCGCGTGGTCACTGACCTGGCACGCCACCCACCCCAGGCCAAGCGATGGCTACTCGGCCGCATCGGCGCCAAGCGACCGCGGCGGGCGCCCACGATCGCAGCATCAGCCATCGCGGCGCTCACCCCGTCGGGCATCCGGACCAACGATGGCATCGAGCACCCCGTCGACGCCGTCATCTACGGCACCGGATTCACCATCCCTGAGCAGACCGTTGAACCGACACTGGTGGGCACGCGCGGACTGACCATCCAACAGGCCTGGTACCCGGGCATGGAGGCCTTCCTGGGTGTTGCCGTGCACGGGTTTCCCAACTATTTCTTCATCTGCGGTCCCGACGTCGCCGCGCAGATCAGCTACGTCGCCGAGTGCGTGGACCTGCTGCAACGCGCCGCCAGCACCCGCATCGAGGTGCTGCGCAGCAGCCAGCAAGTGTTCAACGAGCGCGCCCAGCTAAGGCCGGTGCAACCATACCAGCCGCTTCGGGCGTTCGACCTGTCCGCCGGGGCGCCCGAAGACACTGGCATTCCCAACATCCCCAACATTTATGACGGGGCGGCCACGTTGGAGATTGGCGGCGTCCGCCATGCGGTGCATGTGCGCCTTGCCGGCCACCTCGACCCGATCGACGGCAATTACCACTGGCAGGGAACGGTCCTTGATCAGCTTCCGCGGGACACGCTCAAGCAGGCCAGGGCGGGCACCCTGACCGTAGGTGAACGAAGCGCCGCGGTACGTGTCATCGAGCAAACGCCGTGGGGCACCCATTCGGTCGCGGGACTGGGCGCACCCCCCTATGCGGACAGCGGCCGGTAGGCGTCGCTGCGTCGGCCGTCGGGCGCGTAGTCGTCGCGCTTGTCCGATCCAAGCCCGATAGGCTTGACCCATCCCAGCCTTGGGTTGGCCGCGCACGTGTGTGGGTAACCATCCTGGGTGGCTCGTGCGGTGACGGACGACGACACAAGCGAGAACGGCATGGTCTGCGATAGCGGTCGACAGTTCGGGCGGGCGCGGTGGCAGGATCCGCCCGGCCCGCCCTTGGCATGCTGCACGGATTTGCCGGCCGCGCCGATCTACCCGGTCCGGGTACGAACCATCGATAGCCGACAAAATTTCCCGTCTCTTGGCCATGGGCGAGACAGATGGCACCCGATGTACCCAAAGCGTCCGCATTGGCCGAAAATGGAAGTTTGCGCCACCGATGTAGTCGGTGTCCTCTAACGATTCACGGGCGGGAGTTCGAGGAGCACGACATGGAACCGGAGGACAGGATGCAGCTGGCATACCGGTTCGGGATGTCTGCAGATCGGCTAGCCAGGCACCGGCCGCCGGTCGGGGCGATGATCAGCTCGCGGAAGCGGGAGCGGGTCCAGTGAACGCGACGGCGAAGTCTCCCAACGCCTTGGCCATCGACACGCGCAGCGAAGACTCGCTGGTGGTCCTTTCGGTCGAGGCGCCATCGACTCCACCAACTGCGCGGCGCTGCGCGATGCCATCATCAAGGCCACGCTCGACGAGCCGTACGCCGTCGTCGTCAACGTCAGCGCCCTGCAGGTACCCGACGAAGCGTCCTGGTCCATCTTTGTCAGCGCACGCTGGCAGGTCGATACCCCGCAGCATGTCCCCATCTTGCTGGTGTGCGCGAGTCGCGCCGGCCGGGAACTGATCACCCGAACCGGAGTTACCCGTTTCATGCCGGTGTACCCCACCGAGAAAGGCGCCATCAAGGCCGTCGGCCGGCTCGCGCGACGCAAGGTGCGGTATGCCCAGGTGCAATTGCCCGCCAACCTGGGCAGCCTTCGCGAGTCCCGCAAGCTGGTCCGCGAGTGGCTCACGTCGTGGTCGAAACCCGGGCTGATACCGGTCGCCTTGGTGATCGTCAACGTGTTCGTCGAGAACGTGCTGGAGCACACCGGAAGCGACCCAGTGATCAAGGTCCAGTGCGACGGCACCGCGGCCACCATCGCCGTCTCCGACGGCAGCAATGCCCCGGCTATCCGGTTGCAGACTCCGCCAAAAGGCATCGACGTGTCCGGCCTGGCCATCGTGGAAGCGCTGTGCCGCGCGTGGGGCAGCACTCCCACCGCGACCGGCAAAACGGTGTGGGCGATCATCGGCCCGGAGAACCAGCTCTAGCCGGCGACGGTGTGAGCCGGGCCCTCATCCCGCGTGCTTGCTGGGCGCCGGCCGAGTAGCCGCGGTTGTCCGGACTCGCCGCGATTGCACTAGAACACGTTCTAGTATCGATCTGGATGCCCGCTCACAGAAGGGAGGGATGACGTGCGGTTCAGCTACGCCGAGGCGATGACCGACCCGTCGTTTTATGTCCCGCTGGCACAGGCCGCCGAGGCGGCCGGCTACCACAGCATGACGATCGCCGACAGCCTCGCCTATCCCTACGAGTCCGACTCGAAGTATCCGTACACACCCGACGGCAATCGCGAGTTTCTCGACGGCAAGGAGATCATTGAAACCTTCGTCCTGACCGCGGCATTGGGCGCGGTCACCAAGACACTGCGGTTCAACTTCTTCGTCCTCAAACTCCCCGTCCGGCCCCCCGCCCTGGTCGCCAAGCAAGCCGGTTCACTGGCCGCGCTGATCGGCAATCGGGTAGGGCTGGGCGTGGGCACCAGTCCATGGCCGGAAGACTACGAGCTGATGGGTGTGCCCTCTGCCAAGCGCGGCAAGAGGATTGACGAATGCATCGAAATCGTCAAAGGACTCACCACCGGTGAATACTTCGAGTTCCACGGCGAGTTCTACGACATTCCCAAGACGAAGATGAGCCCGGCCCCGACCGCGCCGATCCCGATCCTGGTCGGCGGCCATGCCGATGCCGCACTTCGGCGCGCGGCGCGCCTGGATGGCTGGATGCATGGCGGCGGCACCGATCCCGACGAACTCGACCGCCTGATCAGCAAACTTCAGCACTTTCGCGAGGAAGAGGGGCACACCGGCCCGTTCGAAATCCATGTGATCTCAATGGATGCCTACACCGTCGACGGCATCAAGCGGCTGCAGGACAAAGGAGTCACCGACGTCATCGTGGGCTTCCGGATGCCCTACATCAAGGGTCCCGACACCGAGCCGCTACAGACCAAGATCGCCCACCTGGAAAAGTTCGCCGAGAAGATTATCTCGAAAGATTAGACGCTACAGCGAATCCCATGCCGGCGGACGCTTCTCCTGATGCGCGCGGGCGGCCTCGGCCGGGTTGTTGGTGAAGCCGCTGATAATCTGAGTACGGTTCTCGATTTCCTTGGCATGCCGCAGGCTGGGGGCATCCAGCGCCGCGTTGAGCCCAATCTTGGTCTGCCACACGCCATACGCATTGTTCTCGGCGATCGATCCGGCCAGCTTCTGCGCCGCAGTCAACAATTCGTCCGCTACCACCACCTCGTGCACCAGCCTGATCCGATAGGCCTCCACAGCGTCGATGATGCGGCCGGTCAGCATGAGTTCGCGCGCCACCCCGGCACCGACGATTCTGGGCAGCAGATAACTGGTGCCCATGTCCATCGACGAGAACCCGGCCTTGATGAACACCGATCCGAACCTGGCGTCTTCGGCAGCGATCCGGATATCGCAATGCAGCGCAAAGGCCAGCCCGCCACCGACCGCGACGCCGTTGACCGCCGCGATCACGGGAATGGGCAGCTCGTAGAGCCGGGTCAATTGGTCGGCCAGTCTGACCTGGGCATCGTAGGTGGCCTTGAACGGCGGGGTGGTGGGTGTGGCCTTCGTCCAAGGCTGTCCGGTGCCGCTCAAATCCGCTCCGGCACAAAACCCGCGCCCGGCGCCGGTCAGGATCGCGGCCCGAAACTCGCCCCCGCTCAGCGCGTCGAGGGCGTCGTCCATCGCGTCGAGCAGCGATCCGTCGATGGCGTTCAACCGGGTCGGCCGGTTCAAGGTGACGCAAGCAATGTTGTGCTGAAGAGTTTGCAATTCCACTGCAGCCATACCCGAACGGTAGGCGACGTGACCGTTTACCGACACGGCCTACGGTGGATTGACGCCTGCCCAAGTCGAAGGAGAAGAAGATGGCACGAACCGAGGGCGATAGCTGGGACCTGGCCAACAGTGTGGACGCCACCGCCACCATGGTCGCCGCGGCGCGGGCCGCCGCAACCCGGCGGTCACGGCCGATCATCGCCGACCCGTTTGCCGAGCCGCTGGTCCGCGCCGTGGGGCTGGACTTGTTCACCCGGGCGGCCTCCGGCGAGGTTGATCTCGACGAGGTTGCAGCCGGTCTCGGATTTGCGCGCATGGTGGACACGTTCGCCGCCCGTGCACTGTTTTTCGACAAGTTCTTTGCCGATGCGATCGCCGCGGGACTGCGCCAGGTGGTGATCGTGGCCTCCGGCCTTGACGCGCGGCCCTACCGGCTGCCCTGGCCGACCGGAATGAGGGTGTACGAAATCGACCAGCCGGAGGTGATCGAATTCAAGACCACCACGCTGGCTCGACTCGGTGCATCCCCAACCGCCGACCACCATCCGGTGGGCATCGACCTGCGCGACGACTGGCCGTCCGCGCTGCGGGCAGCGGGTTTCGACGCCGCCCGCCCGACCGCCTGGCTGGCCGAAGGGGTGCTCATCGGTTTCCTTCCTCCGGAGGCCGAAACTCGATTGCTGGACAATGTCATTGAGCTCAGCGCCGTCGGCAGCCGGCTAGCCGCCGACTACGGAACCATCAATGGGTCATCGGCGGAGTCCCAGCAACTGGCGCAGCAGATGACCGAGGGATGGCGAGCCCATGGACTCGACATGGATATCGCCGGCTTGACCTATCCCGGTGAGCACACCGACGTCGCGGCCTATCTGCGATCACACGGCTGGAAGACGGCCACCGCCGACCATGGCGATCTGGTCCTGGCCGCCGGGCTTGCGGAACTGACCGCGGCCGACCGGCAGAGCCCGGCCAGCACGATCGGCTTCGTGATCGCGGTCCGCTCCACCGACTAGCAACAGCACGGCATCCAGAAAGCAAGTCCGACAACGATACTCGCAGAACACGACGACGCAGTTCGGTATCGCGATACGCTGCACTTTCCCGCCTACTCACCAGAACACAAGGGACAAACATGTCGTATGTGATGGCAGTGCCGGAACTGTTGGCTTCCGCGGCGGCTGACCTGGAAGGAATTGGCTCGGCCCTGAGCACCGCCAATGCTTTGGCACTGCCCTCGACCAGCGAGATCCTGGCCGCGGGTACCGACGAGATATCGACCGCGGTGGCGTCGCTATTTGCCGACCATGCCCAGGACTATCGAACAATCAGTTTAGAAGCCAACGCATTTCACCAGCAGTGCTGGCGATCGTTGAGCGGTGCGGCGGCCTCCTATTCCGGCGCCGAAGCCGCCAACGCATCCCCGCTGCAGGAACTGCTGAACGTGATCAACCAGCAGAGCACGGCCTTGCTGGGGCGCCCGCTGATCGGTAACGGTGCTGACGGTGCCGCGCCCGGGCAAAGCGGCGACGACGGCGGGCTGCTGTTCGGCAACGACGGCAACGGCGCGCCCGGCACGAACCAGGGTGTGGCCGGCGGTAACGGCGGAAGCGCCGGGCTGATCGGCAACGGCGGGGCCGGCGGGCTTGGCGGGCCGGGCGGCGCCGGCGGGGCCGGCGGGCACGGCGGAATGCTGTTCGGCGACGGCGGCGCCGGTGGAGGCGGCGGGGATAGCCCGTCGTTCGTGATCGGCGGCGGTGCCGGCGGCAACGGCGGCAACGCGGGGCTGTTCGGCAATGCCGGCGCGGGTGGTGCCGGCGGCGCAGGACAGCAGTTCTTTTTCAATGGTGGGGCCGGCGGAGACGGCGGGAGCGTGGGTCTGATCGGCAATGGCGGTGCGGGTGGCGACGGCGCCAATGGCGCGGCCGGCGGTGCCGGCGGTGACGGCGGCATGCTGAGCGGCAATGGCGGTAACGGCGGGGCTGGCGGCGACCTCAACGACCCCGCAGTACCCACAGGCAGCCAGGTCGGCGGTCGTGGCGGAAACTCCGGACTGATCGGCAACGGCGGCGGTATCGGCGGCGACGGCGGTGTGGCCGCAAACGGGGGCGCCGGCGGGCAGGGCGGTCTGCTACGCGGCGACGGCGGTGATGGCGGAGCCGGCGGTGCCGGTCGGCCGGCAAGTTTCAACAGTAATGGCGGGCCGGGCGGCAACGGCGGCAACGGGGGCTCCGCCGGGCTCTGGGGCAACGGCGGCACCGGCGGGGCCGGCGGTGGTCCTGGAACCCAAGGCTCTGATAATTCCGGCTCGGGAGGCAACGGCGGTAACGGCGGCAACGCCGGATTGTTTTCCGGTATCGCCGGCAACGGCGGCGATGGCGGACAGGGCGGCGAGGCCGACCGGACTGGCGGAGTCGGCGGCATGGTTGGGGCCGGCGGGGCGGCCGGGTTGTTCGGCACCGGCGGCACCGGCGGCACCGGCGGCGCCGCCAGCGGCGGCAGCCCCGCTGGCGCCGGAGGCACCGGAGGTACCGGGGGCGCCGCCGGGTTGATCGGCGTCGGCGGCTCCGGGGGCGCCGGGGGCGATGGCCTGCTGTTCTCCGACGCGGGAGTGGGCGGCAGCGGTGGCACCGGCGGAGCCGGCGGATGGTTCTACGGTACGGGCGGTGGAGGGGGCGCGGGCGGCGTCAGTGCCACCACGGGCAATGGCGGCAATGGCGGCAATGGCGGCAACGCCGGTCTGATCGGGGACGGCGGTGCCGGCGGCGCCGGCGCGATCCCGGGTGCCGGTAGCGCCGGCGGCCGGATATTCGGCGCACTCGGGTTACCCGGCTAACCCGCTAGACGCGCTTGGCCGCCCACTCGGCCTGCATGACCAGCAGCGCCAATCGCTCTACCTCCGGGGTGTGGGGATCGAGTTCGCGGTAGCGCTGATAGATGTTGACCACGATCCGCTCGGAGTCCAGCCACGACGCATACTCTCCAAGCTCGACGGTCTCGATTGCCTCGTCGAAGGACAGACCCTTGCGGTAGGCAGCCTCGGCCTGTTCGTTGACGTGCTCGAAATAGCCGCGGACGGCCCGGATTCCATCCGGGTCGGTGACTGGGCCATGGCCGGGGACCACGATGGGCGCGTCCAGCGCGATCATCGCGTCGCAGGCCGCTATCCAGTTCGCGATCGGCCCGTTCCAGACGATCGGCGTGCAGCCGATGAACAGCAGATCCCCGGCGAACAGCACGCCGGCATCGGGCACATGCACCACCGAGTCCGCGGCGGTGTGCGCGGGACCGAGGTTGATCAGATCGACCCGCCTGCCACCAACATCGATCGTCAGCTCGTGGTCGAATGTCTGATCCGCGTTGCGCAGCCTTATTCCGCTGAAATCGAAGTGCCCGAAGCGATCCCGCATGAATCTCGTCGCGACCGGCCCGAGGTCGATGGTCTGCATCGCCGTCAGCAAGGTGGGACCGGTGTCTTCGGCAATCTCCTCGGCGGTGCCTTTGGCCGCGATGATGCGCACCGAAGGGCTCAACAATTGGTTGCCATGGGTGTGGTCACCGTTGGAATGGGTGATCAGCGCATCGGTGATGGGCGCCGCATCGGTGATCGGCCGCATCGCGTCCAGCATCTCGCGCGTGAGCGCCAGATCGAACAGCGTGTCGACCAACAGCGAGGCACCGTCTCCGGCGACCAGCCCGGCGTTGCTCCAGCCAAATCCGCCGTCCGGCAATGTCCACGCCCACACCCGATCGGCGACCTGGTGCAGCCCACGGGTGTAGGGCACCAGCGGCGGCGCCGGGTTGACCCGGGCGGCCTCTGGCGCGGCGTTGGGATCAACGCGAGGTGCCAAAGGCTGCGGTGGCGGGGTCGCACATACCCGCTGCCGCGTCTGCCCCAACCCCTCGACCTCGAGGGTGACGACGTCGCCGTCATGTAGCCAGCCGGGAAACGAGTCGGGGTTGGTCAGGTGCTCGACGAGGGTGCAGGTGGGCACGGCGCCGGAGCCGATCACATCGCCCGGCGCCAGCATCACCCCGCGCGAGACATAGGAGATGACTTCCCCGAAGGTCCAATCCATCGTCGCGGTGGATCCCGAGCCGATGACCGTGTCATTGACCAGCGCGCTCACCTGCAGACTCAGCTTCCCGTCGCGGCGATAGGCCTGCAGCTCATCGGCGGTAACCAGATACGGGCCCAAGGTGACTCCGCTGTCTTTGCCCTTGGCCTGCCCGATGCGCAGCTGGCCTTCCAGTTGCTGCAAGTCACGTGCCGACCAGTCGTTGAAGATCGTGTAGCCGATGATGGACTGCTCGGCCTGCTCGACGGACAGATCCTGGCCGCCGGTTCCGATCACCGCCGCGATCTCCAATTCGAAGTCCTGCCAGGCGCTTCCGGGGGCCATGGGCGCGTCGTCGTAGGGCCCGAGCACGGTGGCCGGACAGGCAAAGTAGAACGCCGGGATGCGATACCAGGTATCCATCAGCACCCGGCCGCCTCCCACCGTTTCCTGACAGTTGCGCATGTGGTCCAAGAAGCACAGTGAGTCGCGGATCGATGGCGGGCGCGGTATCGGCGCCGCCAACGTCACCTCGTCGAGAGCCACCACCTCACTCGGTGAGCGCAAGACGTTTTCACCGGCTTCGCGTAATCCGTCGGCGCCGCGCTTGATCAGATCGAGCAGGGCGACTCCCGGCGCCATCGCGTAGATCGAACCGTCGGACAACACCCCGACACGCTCACCGTCCGCACTTCGATACGTCACCCATTTCATTCGCGCACCACCTCACTCGGGTTTTTGTCCGGGCGCAACCCACGCCAGCTGGATTGCCGCAATCGGTCATCGGGGGTCCACTCGCTATAGCGTACCTCCCCGACCAGCGTCGGCGCGACGAACGTAGCACCCTTGGCCTCGCGCGCCGGAAGCGCAGCGTCGAATGGGGATTCGTCGGTATGCAGCGGCGCCAGCGTCTTCTTGAGGTTGGCCAGGTCACGTTCGGTGAAGCCGGTTCCAACACGGCCGGCGAAGTGCAAACCGCTCGGGCCGGGAATGCCCATGAGCAACGATCCAATCCCGCTGCTGCGCCCACCCTCCCCAACTCGCCAACCGCCGATGACGACTTCCTGGGTGTTCCAGTGTTTGTCCTTGATCCACGCCGACGAGCGCCGCCCGGGTTGATAGCCGGAGTCGCGGCGCTTGGCAATGACTCCCTCCCAACCGCGCTTGTGCGAGTAGGCCAGCGCCTCGGCGCCGTCACCGGGCAACAACTCCGGAACGATCAGATTGCCCGCACTGCCCAGGGTTTCCAGTAGCTTGCGCCGGTCGCGGTATCTGGCCCGCAGTAGCGAGCGACCGTCCAGAAAGAGCAAGTCGAACGCCCAGAACTCGATGCGGGTGGCGCGCACCCGGTTCTGCATCTCGTTGAAGCTGGGCACTCCGGAGGAGTCGAGGGCCACCAATTCACCGTCGAGCACCACGTGGTGATCAGCGAGATCGGCGGCCAATGAACGTAATTGGGGGTATTCCGCGGTGACGTCACGTCCGCTGCGGGAGCGCAGTCGCAGCGCGCCATGGTCGGCTTCGACCAGCAGCCGGTAGCCGTCCCACTTGCCTTCGAACGCCCACTGACCCGACTCGAGACCTGCCACCGAGCCGTGGGAGGTGAGCATGGGCGCGAGGGTGTCGAAATCGAAGGCCGTCTGGTCCTTCATGCGATGCGCCAGCCATTGGTCCCCGTTGGTCTGAATCAGCGCGTACCGCACCGAGATTCGACTGCCGTGCAGGTTGACAATCACCTCCCCCCTTTTCCGCACCGTTTCTCGAGTCGTCGCGGAACTTCTCGGTGTCATAGGTGCCGGAATCCCAGATGATCACCTTGCCGACGCCGTACTCCCCTTTCGGGATGTTGCCCTCGAACGTCGCGTATTCCAGCGGATGATCTTCGGTGTGCACGGCCAGGTGGTTCACCGACGTGGTTTCCGGCAGGTTTTTCGGCACCGCCCATGACACCAGTACCCCATCACGCTCCAGCCTGAAGTCGTAATGCAGACGGCGCGCGTGATGCTCTTGGATCACGAAGGTATTACCCTGCCCGACAACGGGTCTGGCTCGGGGCACCGGCTCCGGCGTTTTCGACGCGTTGCGCATGCTGCGATATTTGAGCAGCCGGTCGTCGCCGGGGAGGTCCGCGTCCAGCGCCGCAATCAGATCGCCATCGCGGGTGAGGCGGGCAAGCACCTCGTCGTAGGTCAGCTGGCGCAGCCCCGGGTCGTCGAGCTCCTCCCAGCTGCGTGGTGCGGCGACTGTCGGTTGTTCGCGCCCACGCAGCGAATACGGCGCGATGGTGGTCTTCGAACCGCTGTTTTGGCTCCAGTCCAGGAACACTTTCCCGGCCCGCAGACTCTTGGTCATGGTCGCGGTGACCAACGCCGGCATCACCGTTTCCAGTTGCTGCGCGACCCGTTTGGCCAACACCGTGGCGCCCTTGCTGCTCACCGGCTCGTCGAGCGGGGTGTAGAGGTGCAGGCCCTTGCTACCGCTGGTGAGCGGGAGGGTACTCAGGCCGATGTCGGCGAGCAGATCGCGCACCGCCCACGCCACCTGCGCGAGTTGGGCCATCGTCACGCCCTCGCCCGGGTCCAGGTCGAACACCAATCGGGTGGCCGGCCCGGGCGTGAGGATTTCGCCTTTGGACGTCCACTCGGCAACGAACCGCCACTGCGGGACGTGCACCTCGAGGGCGGCCTGTTGTGCGATCCAGGCCAGCCCGGTGGCGCTGTCGATGATCGGATAGGTCGTCGTTCCCGACCGGTGCACCACGCTGGCACGCGGCAGCCAGTCCGGCGCCGACGACGCCAGCTGCTTTTCGAAAAAGGACGCCTGATCGACGCCGTTGGGCCAGCGCTTGCGAGTCGCCGGGCGCCCGGCGATATGCGGGATCATCACCTCGGCGATGCCGGTGTAGTAACCGAAGACGTCAGACTTGGTGGTTCCGGTAGCCGGGTACAGCACCTTGTCCGCGTTGGTCAGCGTCACCTGCGGACCATTCGCCTGTCCAGGAGGCCAGGCCTGCGCCGAACCCATATGGCCAACGTAACCTGTCGCCATGGCACGTGGGCTGGTGATCGGTGAAGCCCTGATCGACATCGTCGATGGGCCGGACCCGGCCGAGTACGTCGGGGGCAGCCCCCTCAACGTCGCGGTCGGACTGGCCAGATTGGGCCGCGACGTCGATCTGCTGACCCACATCGGCCGCGACGCCCGCGGACGACGGATCGCCGAGTACATTGAATCCTCAGGTGTACAACTTGTTTCGGGAAGCCAGACGGCTGATCGGACGCCCACCGCGACGGCCAGGATCGGCCCCGACGGCTCGGCCACCTACGCGTTCGACCTGGAATGGCAGATACCCGACACACCCCCGTGGCGCCGCCGCTTCTCGTGCACACCGGTTCCATCGCCGCCGCGCGGGAACCAGGATGCTTGGCGGTCGCGGCGCTGCTCGACGCCTATCGGGCCGCGGCCACGGTGAGCTTCGATCCCAATGTGCGTCCGTCGCTGAGGGCTGACCCGGACCTGACTCGGGAACGCATCCAACGCCTCGTCGAGCGCAGCGACATCATCAAGGCCAGTGCCGAAGACTTGCACTGGATCGACCCCACCCAGCCTCCGGAGCAGACCGCGCGGGCCTGGCTGGCCTGCGGCCCGGCGATTGTCGCGCTGACGTTGGGCGATCAGGGCGCAGTGGCGTTCTGCGTGGCCGGCCCGGCAAGTATGCCCGCCCAGCCGGTTCGCGTGGTCGATACCGTCGGCGCCGGAGACGCGTTCATGGCCGGTCTGCTCGACACGCTGTGGGAGCAGGGATTGTTAGGTGCCGACCGGCGCACCGAGTTGCGCAAGATCGGGGTGTCGGCGCTGACCTCTGCACTCGAAGTCGCGGCCCTGACATCGGCGTTGACCGTTGCCCGTGCCGGCGCCGACCTGCCCTATCGGGCCGACCTGCGGCAGTCGCGATGACCACCGCACGCCCACAATCGGGCCCGGCGAGGGTGCACGAAATGCCGCGTGATGCGGCGTGTCGCCGTGCCGACACGCACGCTCGCGAGCTGACCGGGGCTGGGGCAGGAAGCAGGACTCCGGTGCCGCGGCGCACTGTTAACCGACCCGGGTTCTGGGCATACTGACTCCATGCGCTCCATCTGGAAGGGTTCAATCGCTTTCGGGCTGGTGAATGTGCCGGTCAAGGTGTACAGCGCCACTCAGGACCACGACATCAAGTTCCATCAGGTGCACGCCAAGGACAACGGACGCATCCGGTACAAGCGGGTATGCGAGGTCTGTGGCGAGGTGGTCGAATACTCCGACCTGGCCCGCGCCTTCGAATCCGACGATGGCCAGATGGTGATCATCAACGACGACGACCTCGCCACGTTGCCCGAAGATCGCAGCCGCGAAATCGAGGTGCTGGAATTCGTCCCAGCCGAAGAAGTCGATCCGATGATGATTGACCGCAGCTACTTCCTGGAGCCCGACTCGAAGTCCTCTAAATCGTATGTGCTGCTGGCCAAGACGCTCGCCGAGACGGAGCGGATGGCGATCGTGCATTTCACGCTGCGCAGCAAGACGCGGCTGGCGGCGTTGCGGGTCAAGGACTTCGGCAAGCGCGAGGTCATGGTGGTGCATACCCTGTTGTGGCCAGACGAGATCCGCGACCCGGATTTCCCGGTGCTGGACAAGGAGGTGGAGATCAAACCCGCGGAGCTCAAGATGGCCGGCCAAGTGGTGGAGTCGATGGCAGACGACTTCAACCCGGACCGCTACCGCGACACCTATCAGGAGCAACTGCAGGAGCTGATCGACGCCAAACTCGAAGGCGGGGAAGCATTTACCGCCGAAGAACAACCCGCAGAGCTGGACGAGACCGAAGATGTCTCCGACCTGCTGACCAAGCTGGAGGCGAGCGTGAAAGCGCGTTCGGGTGACGGGAAGTCAGCGGCGAAGAAGAGCACCGCCGAAAAGGCGCCGGCCAAGAAGGCCCGGGCCAAACAAGCTGCCAAGTCCTGACCAGCGCCCGACTTGTTCACATATGCTCGTCGTGCCGCCGAGAGGAGTTTTTGCGTGAAGTCCAACCGATCTGGCGTCGTGCTCAGCCTGCTGCTCGCCAGCACATTGGCGTTGTCGGCATGCGGAGGCCATTCCAGCAATACCTCGTCGTCGACCGGATCCAGCACGCCATTGGTGCCGGTGGATTGCGGCGGTAAGAAGAAGCTGCTGGCCGCGGGCTCCACCGCACAAAAGAATGCGATGGAACAGTTCGTCTACGCCTATATCCATGCCTGCCCGGGCCACACGCTGGACTACAACGCAAATGGATCCGGCGCCGGAATGAAGCTGTTCCTGGGGAATCAGACCGACTTCGCGGGGTCGGACACGCCGATGAACCCGGCGAAGAACGAGCCCCAGAAGGCCTCCGAGCGTTGCGGATCGGAAGCCTGGGACCTGCCGGTCGTGTTCGGTCCGATTGCGGTCACCTACAACCTCAAAGGCGTGAGCGCACTCAGCCTGGACGGCCCGACGCTGGCCAAGATCTTCAACGGCACCATCGCCAAGTGGGACGATCCGGCGATCAAGGCGCTCAACACCAGTATCAACCTGCCGCCGACGCCCATCCACGTGGTCTTTCGCAGCGACCAGTCCGGAACCACGGCCAACTTCCAGCAGTATCTCGACGCGGCGTCGGACGGAGCGTGGGGCAAGGGGGCCGGCCAGACCTTCAACGGTGGCGTCGGCGAGGGTGCTGCCGGCAATGACGGCACGTCGCAGGCGCTGAAGCGAACCGACGGATCGATCACCTACAACGAATGGTCGTACGCGGTGGGCCATCAATTGAACATGGCCCAGATCATCACGTCAGCGGGCCCGGAGCCGGTGACCATCACCGCCGAGTCGGTGGGCAAGACGATCGCCGGAGCCACCTTCAAGGGGAAGGGCAACGACCTGGTGGTGGACACCTCGTCGTTCTACCGGCCCACCCAGGACGGCGCCTATCCGATAGTGCTGGTGACCTACGAGATCGTCTGCTCGAAGTACCCGGACGCGCCGACCGGCACCGCCGTTAAAGCCTTCATGCAAGCGACAATTGGTGACGGCCAGGTTGGTTTGGATGAGTACGGATACATCCCGCTTCCGGAGTCGTTTCGCTCGAAATTGATCCCGGTGGTCAACGCCATCGCGTAACCGTCTCCGGCGCCGCGGACCATTCGAATCCTCAAGAGTCCGATCTAGTTTCACCGGCCTCAGCGCTACTGGCTCAGCCCCCTTCGGGCCGTTTCGGGCCCGTTGCGGGGCTCTCTCGCGCACGAATCGGTCCGCTCACATCTTCGTCTCAGGATACAGAAATCGCTGTGAGTAACCGGTTTTTGTTGTCTGCTCACTCTCCGACGATTTACCGTGTGTTAACCACCGGTTTCGGCGCACCAGCACCACGGGCGTCGGTAGCGTGAATATGTAGGGTCGGCCCCGGTGGAATGGGCGCCCACGCGAAGGGAGCGTTGACCGTGAGCGAGACCGGGCCGGGTTCACGGGTTGGGTCGCGCTTTGGGCCCTACGAGTTGGTGCGGTTGATCGGCCGTGGCGGCATGGGCGAGGTCTACGAAGCCGAAGACACCCGCAAACGCCGGGTGGTGGCGCTCAAGCTGATTTCGACGCAGTACTCCGGCAATCCCACGTTTTGCGCGCGGATGCAACGCGAAGCCGACACCGCGGGACGGCTGACCGAGCCCCACATCGTGCCGATCCACGACTACGGCGAGATCGACGACCAGTTCTTCGTGGAGATGAGACTGATCGACGGTGTCTCGCTGCGCGCCATGCTGACGCAGTTCGGCCCACTGACCCCGGCCCGGGCGGTGGCCATTGTGCGCCAGATCGCCGCGGCGCTGGACGCCGCGCATTCCAACGGCGTCACCCACCGCGACGTGAAGCCGGAGAACATTCTGGTCGCCGACAATGACTTCGCGTATCTGGTGGATTTCGGTATCGCCAGGGCCGCCGCCGATCCCGGACTGACCCAGGGCGGGATGGCCGTGGGGACCTACAACTACATGGCCCCGGAACGATTCACCGGCAACGACGTCACCTACCGTGCCGACATCTATGCGCTGGCGTGCGTGCTGGGGGAATGTTTGACCGGTCCACCGCCCTATCGCGCAGACAGCGTGGAGCGATTGATTGCCGCGCACCTGATGGAACCTCCCCCGCGGCCCAGTCAGCTCCGTCCCGGACGGGTTCCAGCCGCGTTGGATGAGGTGATCGCCAAAGGCATGGCCAAGAATCCCGACGAGCGCTACATGAGCGCCGGGGACCTGGCCATCGCCGCGCACGAGGCGCTCACCACCCCCGAGCAGCGCCAGGAAGCAACCATCCTGCGTCAGGGCGACAACATGGCCTTCATGACTCCAGCCGTTGACCCTGGCGCGGGAGGAAGCTGGACCAACTACAGCGGATCGGGCGCCCAGCCACCGGCGCCGCAGCCCGTTGCGCCGCCGCCGCAATATCCGACGGGCGATGAGACGGTGGCTCGGCCGGTGCCGGCAAGCACCACCGGATGGCGCTCCCGCCCAGACGTATCCGACCAGCGCACGCAGGCCGCGCCCGTCATCACCGGCACAAGCTGGCCCAGCCAGTCCGGGATCCGGCCCGCCGTCGGCACCGGATCCAGTCCGAGCGCGACACCGCCGGCCAGTCAGCCGGCCACCGCGCCGCCGGCGAGCCCGAAAAAGAGCCGGAAGAACTGGATAATCGGCGCCGCCGTGGTGGCGGTGCTGCTCGTCGTCGCCGGCGCCACCGCATTCGTGCTCGCCAAACCCAAAGGCTCAACCGAGCCGCGAGGGCAAGTAGTGCTGCCGTTTACCGGTCTCAACTTCCGCTTCGCCCCCGGCGGGGTTGCCGTGGACGCCAACGGCACCGTGTATGTCACCAACCAGACCATGTACGGGCGGGTGGTGGCCTTGCCCGCGGGGTCCAGCACGCCGACGGTGAAGCCGTTCAACGGACTCTACGAACCCCAGGGCGTGGCCGTGGACACCTCCGGCAAGATCTACGTCACCGACTTCAACAACCGGGTGGTGGCCCTGGCCGCCGGGTCGAACAACCAGGTTGAGCTGCCGTTCAACGGCCTCAATTACCCCGAGGGAATCGCCGTGGACGCCCAGGGCAATGTGTACGTCGCTGACCGGGGCAACAACCGGGTGGTGAAGATGCCGGCCGGTTCCACCAGCCAGGTCGTGCTGCCGTTCAACGGGCTCAAGAACCCCGACGGGGTGGCAGTGGACAGCGACGGCAACGTCTACGTCACCGACACCGACAACAACCGGGTGCTGCAGCTCGACGCCGGCACCAGCAACCAGTCGGTGTTGCCGTTCTCCAACCTGACCGCGCCGTGGGGAATCACCGTGGACAGCGCCGGCAATGTCTACGTCACCGAACACGACAACAATGCGGTGGCCAAGCTGGCGGCCGGGGCCACCACCTCCACCGAGTTACCCTTCACCGGCCTCAACACCCCCTGTCGGTGGCGGTGGACAAGAAGGGCAACGTCTACGTCGCCGATCGCGGTAACGGCAGGGTGCTGAAACTGGCCCAAGGATCCTGAGCGGGGGCTATCGCCTTCGAGTGGCCAGGAACCGGATCCCCCCGGCGATGAGGTTGATCGCGGCCACGATGATGATCAACGTCAGCGCCGCTCCCCACACGCGCAAGAAACCGGCATGCTCGGGGTTGGTGAGCTCGGTGTAGATCAGCAGCGGCAAGGACGCCATGTTGCCGTGCAACACGTCGAAGTTGATCGAACGGCTGTAGCCGACCAACACCAGCACCGGTGCGGTTTCGCCGATGACACGCGCCACCGACAACAGCACACCGGACACGATCCCGGGCATGGCGATCGGGACGACGATGCGCACGATCGTCTTCCACTTGGGTACGCCCAACGCGAAGCTGGCCTCGCGCAGTTCGTCGGGCACCAGCCTGAGCATCTCCTCGGTGGAGCGCACCACTACCGGCAGCATCAGCAGAACCAATGCCAACGACACCGCCAGGGCGCTCTGCTGGAATCCCAGGGTGGCGATCCACAGGCTGAAGATGAACAGCGCCGCCACGATGGAGGGCACCCCGGCGAGCACGTCGACCATGAACGTGGTCAGCCGGGCCAATCGTCCCGAGCCGTATTCGACCAGATAGATCGCGGTCATCAAGCCCAGCGGTACGGCCAGCAGGGCCGCGATTCCGGCCTGCACCAATGTTCCGTACAACGCGTGATAGACGCCGCCGGCAAACTCCTCGGGCAACACCCCGCGAAGGGAGTGCGTCCACCAGTCCGGCTGGACGACGGCGTACCAGCCGCGTTCGATCACCACCCACAGCAGCCACACCAGCGGCACCAACGCGACGGCGAACGAGGCGAAGAGCAGCACCGTCGCCACGCTGTTCTTGATCCGCCGCACCAGGCTCAGTGGCCGAAACACCACCACTTTGACCGGCTGATCGAGCGCGTTGGTGGTCATCCGTTGACCTTCCCGCCGGCGACGGCGCGGGCGAGGGCGTTGACCACGAAGGTCAGGACGAACAACGCGAACCCCGCGGAAATATAGGCACCGGTCGGCAGCGGTTCGCTGAACTCGGAAGCCGCAGAAGCAATTTTGGAGGCGAACGTGTACCCGCCGTCGAACAGTGACCAGTTCCCCGGTTTGGCCGCCGAACGCAGGATGATCAACACCGCCACGGTTTCACCCAGGGCACGCCCCAGGCCCAGCATCGACGCCGCAATGACACCGCTGCGACCGAAGGGCAGCACGGTCATCCGCACCACTTCCCATTTCGTCGCCCCGAGCGCTTGGGCTGCTTCGATCTGAATCTGTGGGGTCTGGCGGAACACCTCGCGCGATACCGAGGTGATGATCGGCAGGATCATCACCGAGAGCACGATGCCCGCGGTGAAGATCGTGCCGCCGCCGGCTAACGAGACGTTGCCCGTCTTGAACAAGAACAGCCATCCCAGGTTGCGATTGAGGAATTCGGCGATGGGCTCGAGCTTGGGGGCCAGCACGAAGATGCCCCACAAGCCGAAAATGATCGACGGCACCGCGGCCAGCAGGTCCACGATCGCGCCCAACGGACGCAAGAGCCGCTTGGGCGCGTACTGGGTGAGAAACACCGCGATTCCCACGGCAATCGGCACCGCCAGTGCCAGTGCGCAGATCGAACTCAGCATCGTGACCATGAATAGATCGCGGATGCCGAACGCCAACTTCTCGTCGTCGGAGGTGTCGAACACCGAACTGGTGAAGAAATTGGCGTGATTCGCGCGCAACGACGGGATGGCGCGGATCAACAGGAATACCGCGATCAGCGCGATGGAGACGACGATGGTCATCCCCGCCGTGGACGCGAAGAGCTTGAACAGCCGGTCGGCTCGTCGCGATGAACTCGCGTCGACCGCCGCTAGCTCAGGCTTGGCCGGCCGGCCTTGGACCACGTCGACCTCAGATCAGGCGATGGCGTTGACTGCGGTCGACAACCTTGACTTGAACTCGTCCGGAATCGGGATATACCCGTTGTCCGCCAAGCCATTCTGCCCAGCACCGATGGTGGACTGCAGGAACGCCCGCACCGCGGTACCCACTTGAGAATCGGGATACTTCGAGCACACGATCTCGTAGGTCGCGAGCACGATGGGGTAGGAACCGGGCTTGGTGGGCTTGTAGAACGAAACCGTGTCCAGCACCAGGTCGTTGCCCTGGCCCATGATCGCAGCGCCGGCGATCGTCTTTCCGACCGATTCGGTGCTGATCGCCACGGGTTCCGGGCCGGCAGAGGTGATGACCTTCGCCATGTTCAGGTGCTGCGCCTGCGCGAACGACCATTCGTTGTAGGTGATCGACCCCTCGGTGTTCTTGATCGCCGCCGACGTGCCGTCGTTGCCCTTCGCGCCCTCGCCGACACCGCCCTTGAACGACTTGCCGGCGCCCTTGCCCCAGGCGCCGTCGGAAGCCGCGTCAAGGTAACGCTGGAAGTTGTCGGTGGTTCCGGACTCGTCGCTGCGGAACACCACGTGAATCGGGGTGTCGGGCAGGCTGGTACCCGAGTTGAGCGCGGCGACCGCGGGATCGTTCCACGTGGTGATGGTGCCGTTGAAGATCTTGGCCAGCGTGGTGCCGTCCAGGTTGAGCGAACTGACGCCGCTGATGTTGTAGGTGACGGCGATCGGGCCGAACACCACCGGCAGGTTCCACGCCGGCGAACCGCCGCAGCGCTGCTCGGCCGTCGCCACCTCATCATTGCTAAGCGGTGAATCGGAACCACCGAAATCGGTTTGGTTGCCGTTGAATTCGCTAATGCCGGCGCCGGAGCCGTTGCCCGTGTAGTTGAGGGTCTGTCCTGGGCAGGCTTCCTCGAAGGCTTTGACGAAGCGGGTCATGGCATTGGCCTGGGCGGTCGATCCGCTGGCCTTGAGGGTCTTCTTCCCCCGCAGCTCACGTTGCTCGATTGGCCGGCCGGCGAACTTCCCCGCTTGCGTTGTTGTCGCTACCGCACGCTGATAAAACCAAAGCGCCCGAGGCCAGGACACTCAGCGCGGCGCCAACTCGGTTGAGTTTCAATTCAGTTCCTAACGGTAGAGATGAAACACACTCCCGCCGCAACCCTCGGGCGCGACACGTCAACCAGCTTTCTTCGCAGCCTGCAGGCTACATTAGCAACAGGGAACCTTCGATTACAGGACGTTGAACACTCGCCCCTGGGCAGGCAGCATTTCGTCGCGATTTCAGCCACGGCCGGGGCTGCGGTAGGCGAGGTTGTCGCGGAGGTTCCACTTCGCGGGGGTCGTTACAATTCGGCGCCGCTATGCCAAACTAGAACCTGTTCCAGAAACTGCCCCACCCGAAACGGCGAGGGTTGCTGCCGTCTCGGTCGACAATTGAAGCGAGGCCGCAGTGATCCTCGACAGGTTCCGTCTCGACGACCAAGTTGCCGTTATCACCGGGGGTGGCCGCGGCCTCGGTGCGGCTATTGCGCTGGCCTTTGCCGAGGCTGGTGCGGATGTGGTGATCGCCTCCCGAACGCAGTCCCAACTGGACGAGGTCGCCGACACGGTCCGCTCAATCGGGCGTCGCGCGCACGTCGTCGCCGCCGATCTGGCCTATCCGGAGGCCACCGCGGAGCTGGCCGGGCAGGCCGTCGAGGCGTTCGGAAGACTAGACATCGTTGTCAACAACGTCGGCGGAACGATGCCCAATACGCTGCTGACCACCTCGACGAAGGACCTCAAGGACGCATTCACCTTCAACGTGGCAACCGCCCACGCGTTGACCGTCGCGGCGGTTCCGTTGATGCTCGAGCACTCCGGCGGCGGCGGCATCATCAACATCACCTCGACCATGGGCCGGGTGGCGGGACGAGGGTTCGCCGCCTACGGCACCGCAAAAGCCGCCCTGGCGCACTACACGCGGCTGGCCGCACTGGACTTGTGCCCACGGATCCGGGTCAATGCGATCGCTCCCGGATCCATCCTCACCTCCGCACTGGAAGTGGTGGCCGCCAACGACGAACTGCGCGCACCGATGGAGCAGGCGACACCGCTGCGCCGCCTCGGCGATCCCGTCGACATTGCCGCCGCCGCAGTGTATTTGGCGTCCCCGGCGGGCAGTTTCCTGACCGGCAAGACATTGGAGGTCGACGGCGGCCTCACCCATCCGAACCTCGACATACCAGTCCCCGACCTGTGAATCCGCACTCCTTAAGGAACCAGCCATGGCAATACCCGTCGTGCAGCTCGGCACCGGCAACGTCGGCCTTCACTCGCTGCGTGCGCTCATCACCAACCCCGAGTTCGAGCTCACCGGAGTGTGGGTGTCATCGGACGCCAAAGCCGGCAAAGACGCCGCCGAGCTGGCCGGATTCGCCGAATCCACCGGAGTGAAGGCCAGCACCGATCTGGATGCCGTACTGGCCAGCGGGCCGCAGTGCGCCGTCTACAACGCGATGGCCGACAACCGGCTGCCCGAGGCACTCGATGACTATCGGCGCGTCTTGGCGGCCGGCGTCAATATCGTCGGCAGCGGCCCGGTCTTTCTGCAGTATCCGTGGCAGGTACTGCCCGACGAACTCGTCAAGCCGCTCGAAGATGCTGCCCGCAAAGGCAACTCGAGCCTCTATGTCAGCGGTATCGATCCGGGCTTCGCCAACGACCTGCTTCCGATGGCACTCGCGGGTACCTGTCAGAGCATCGAGCAGATCCGCTGCATGGAGATCGTCGACTACGCCACCTACGACAGCGCCGTCGTCATGTTCGACGTCATGGGATTCGGCAAGCCGCTCGACGAGATCCCCATGCTGCTACAGCCCGGGGTGCTCAGTTTGGCCTGGGGTTCGGTGGTCCGCCAGCTTGCGGCGGGTCTTGGCCTTTCCCTCGACGTGGTCGAGGAGATGTACGTGCGCGAACCCGCCCCGCACGCCTTCGACATCGCCTCCGGTCACATTCCCCAGGGCAGCGCCGCCGCGCTGCGCTTCGAAGTCCTCGGATTGGTCGACGGAGCTCCTGTCGTGGTGCTCGAACACGTCACCCGGCTACGCGAGGATCTGTGCCCCGATTGGCCCCAGCCCGCCCAGCCCGGCGGGTCCTACCGGATCGAGATCACCGGCGAACCGTCCTACGCCATGGACCTCTGCCTGAGCAGCCGCCGCGGCGACCACAACCATGCCGGATTGGTCGCCACCGCGATGCGGGTGGTCAACGCGATCCCTGCGGTGGTGGCCGCCCCGCCCGGCATCCGCACGACCCTCGAGCTGCCGCTGGTTACAGGCAAGGGCCTGTACCTACCGCCGGCAGGGGCCGCCTAGCCCGCATTTTCCAACGCGCCAAGCCGCGGAATCGACTCCTGCCTGGACTACGATCACGGCCGTCGGCGACAACCGACGCCGGACTGCGACGACGACGATAGGCAGGTTGGCATGACGGCGACTTCCGAGGACAGTGCTGCGGTTCCACGATTCGACGGCCTGCGCGCCCTGTTCATCAACACAACCCTCAAGCGCTCCCCGGACCTCAGCCACACCGAGGGGCTGATCGCGCGTAGTTCGCAGATCATGCGCGAGCACGGTGTCGAGGTGGACAGCTTCCGTGCCATCGACCACAACATCGCGACCGGCGTGTGGCCGGACATGACCGAACACGGCTGGGAGGCCGACGAGTGGCCCGACCTGTATCAGCGGGTCCTGCGGGCGAACATCCTGGTGCTGTGCGGACCGATCTGGCTGGGCGACAACAGTTCCGGTGATGAAGCTGGTGATCGAGCGTCTCTACTCGTGCTCAGGCCTGCTCAACGAGAACGGACAGTACGCGTACTACGGCCGGGTGGGCGGTTGTCTCTTCACGGGCAACGAGGACGGGGTCAAGCACTGCACGATGAACGTACTTTACAGCCTGCAGCATCTGGGTTACACCATCCCCCCGCAGGCCGATGCGGGCTGGATCGGCGAGGCCGGCCCCGGTCCGTCGTATCTCGACCCCGGTTCGGGCGGGCCGCAAAATGACTTCACCAACCGCAACACCACGTTTATGACCTTCAACTTGATGCACCTGGCGCAGATGTTGCAGCGCGCCGGTGGTGTCCCGGCATACGGGAACCAACGCACCGAGTGGGACGCCGGGTGCCGCCCGGACTTCGCCAATCCCGATTACCGCTAAGCGGCCTGCCGGCGGCGCGCCGAGTTGTTTCGGCTAGCCTCACTTTGTTGTTCGGTGGTGCTGATCGAAGGCCGGTGAATTGGCGCAAGACACGCAGACCTCGTTCAAGACGAGTTGGTATCTGCTCGGACCGGCTTTCGTAGCGGCGATCGCCTACGTCGATCCCGGCAATGTCGCGGCCAATGTCAGCTCCGGCGCCCAGTTCGGCTACCTGCTGTTGTGGGTCATCGTGGTGGCCAATGTCATGGCCGGCCTGGTGCAGTACCTTTCGGCAAAACTGGGGCTGGTCACCGGACATTCGCTGCCGGAACAAATCGGCAAGCGAATGGGGCGCCCGGCCCGGCTGACCTATTGGGTGCAGGCCGAGATCGTCGCAATCGCTACAGACGTGGCCGAAGTCGTGGGCGGCGCCATCGCCCTGCGCATCCTGTTCGGCCTGCCACTACCGATCGGCGGGATCATCACCGGGGTGATTTCGCTGCTGCTGCTGCTCATCCAGGACCGCCGCGGCCAACTCCTGTTCGAGCGAGTCATCACCGGACTGCTGCTGATCATTGCCGTCGGCTTCACGGCCAGCTTCTTCGTCGCAACACCTCCCCCCGATGCGATGTTCACCGGACTGGTGCCGCACTTTCAGGGCACCGAAAGCGTGCTGCTGGCCGCCGCGATCCTGGGGGCCACGGTGATGCCGCACGCGGTGTATCTGCACTCGGGCCTGGCCCGTGACCGCCACGGCCATCCCGAGCCCGGGCCATACCGGCGCCGGCTGTTGCGCGTCACCCGCTGGGACGTGGGTCTGGCAATGATCGTCGCGGGCGGGGTCAACGCCGCGATGTTGCTGGTTGCCGCCCTCAACTTGCAGGGCCGAGAGGACACCGCCTCGATCGAAGGCGCCTACGCTGCCGTGCACGACACGCTGGGCGCGACCATCGCGGTCCTGTTCGCGATCGGATTGCTGGCCTCCGGTTTGGCGTCGACGTCGGTGGGCGCCTACGCCGGCGCCATGATCATGCAGGGATTGCTGCATTGGTCGGTCCCCATGGCGGTGCGGCGTTTGGTCACGTTGTGCCCCGCCGTGGCGATCTTGGCGCTGGGCCTGGACCCGACCCGCACCCTGGTGCTCTCACAGGTCGTGCTGTCCTTCGGCATACCGTTCGCGGTACTTCCGCTGGTCAGGCTCACCAGCAATCCCGAGGTGATGGGTAGCGACACCAACCATCGCTTGACCACCTGGATCGGCTGGGGGGTGGCGGTGCTGATCAGCGTGCTCAACGTGGCGCTGATCTACCTGACGCTGACCGGCTGACGGCTTCCCGACACCCGCCAAACCGCGAACAATGGGTGCTTGACGGGCCAGGACTCGCAAACCGCCGGTGCCCGGCCTCCCGGTTGGGATCGGTAGCGAATCCGAGCTTGTGTACTTGCCGCGACTACGCCTGGCCAGGCGGGGCATGACCAGAGGAAGCTCACCATGAACACCACCGCAAACCTGAAGCGGATGATCAGCGCCGCGCTGGTGTCCGGGGGTGTCGCGGTAGCCGGGTTCGGGTTGACCGCGGGCACCGCACACGCCGGGCCCGGAGCCCATGGACCCGTGCCGCAAGCGCCGCGAGGCCCCTACCAATGGTGCCCCGGGGAACCGGTGCCGGCGGGCGGTGTCAACTGGGACATGAACGTCTGCCACACCTGGTATTGGGTGGACTACGGATTCCAGGCCAATCGCGGCGGATTTGTCTATGAAGGCGACACGCCCCCGTCGGATCTGGGCTGTATTCCGCTGCTGTGCCTGCCCGGGCTGTGAGCGCGGCGACGATACGGCAGGATGGATTGCGTCGTCGTCCGTGCTGGCCCGCGGGGAGTTGGTTTGCGTCAAAAAACACCGCGTCGAAATCTGCCGAGCCGATGGTGACCCGCTAAATGCTCACCGGCCGGCATCTGTACTTCGCATACGGTTCCAACCTGTGCGTACGGCAGATGTCGGTGCGATGCCCCGACGCGAGCGACCCGCGTCCGGCGGTCCTGTCCGATCACGACTGGTTGATCAACGAACGTGGGGTGGCCACCGTTGAGCCGCTCACCGGCGGCCAGGTGCACGGTGTGCTCTGGCAGATCTCCGATCGGGACCTGGCCACGCTGGACAGCGCCGAGGGGGTTCCGGTCCGCTATCGGCGTGACCTGCTGTGCGTGCGCACCCACGACGGACCGACGACGGCCTGGGTGTACATCGACCACCGGATCACCCCGGGTCCGCCCCGGCCGGAATACCTCAATCGCGTCATCGACGGCGCGCTGCATCACGGGCTACCGCAACGCTGGATCGACTTTCTGCACCGCTGGGATCCGGTGCATTGGCTCCAGCCTGTATCCGCGGCGGCTTCCGGCGCTGGGCCACAATCGCTTTCGGCATTGTTGAGCGAGCCCGGCCTGAGCGAGATCAGCCAGCTACGGTCGCGCTTCGGCTTCCTCGCCATCCACGGCGGCGGCCTGGAGAAGATGACCGACGTCATCGCCGAGCGAGCCGCCGATGCCGCTGGCGCATCGGTGTACGTGCTGCGACATCCCGACCGCTACCCCCACCACCTGCCATCGTCGCGGTTCGACCCCGGCGAGTCGCGGCGGCTCGCGGAGTTCCTCGACCAAGTCGACGTCGCGGTCTCACTGCACGGCTACGGCCGCATCGGCCGTGGCACCCAGCTGCTGGCCGGCGGCCGCAACCGCGAGCTGGCCGACCACCTGGCGCGCCACCTTGAACTGCCTGGTTACCAGGTGGTCACCGATCTGGACGCCATCCCGGCGGAGCCACGCGGGCTGCATCCGGACAACCCGGTCAACCGGGTCCGCGGCGGTGGGGCGCAATTGGAACTGTCCATCCGGGTGCGAGGGCTCAGCCCCCGCAGCCCCCTGCCCGGCGACGACGGTTTGTCGCCGGTCACCGCCTCCCTGGTACAAGGCCTGGTGGCTGCCGCGCGTGCTTGGTAAGTGTCGATGGTGGAACGGAGATTGTTGGTGGCCAAAGATTTTCGCTTCGGGTTGAGCGTCCGCTTCATCAAATCGCGCGCAGCGCTGCAAGAGCTGGCCAAACGGGCCGAAGATCTCGGGTTCGACATTCTCTGCGTGCCCGATCATCTCGGTGCCGCGGCGCCGTTTCCCACCCTGACCGCCGCCGCGATGGTCACCACGAAGATGCGGTTGAGCATGTATGTGCTCAACGCCGCCTTCTACAAGCCGGCCCTGCTGAGCCGCGACGCCGAGGCCCTGGATCTGCTCAGCGAAGGTCGTCTCGAGCTCGGCCTGGGCACCGGCTACGTCCGGGAAGAGTTCGATGCCGCCGAGCTGCCCTACCCCAGCGCCGGAGCCCGCGTCGACTATCTCGAACACATGACGGCCTACCTGAAGCAGCATCACCCGACGGTGCCGATCCTGATCGCCGGCAACGGCAACCGGGTGATGACGTTGGCGGCCCAGCAGGCCAACATCGTCGGGCTGACCGGGTCCAACGTCCACGGGGCAGACGATCCGCTGGCCGAACGTGTGGACTTTGTCCGCCGGGCCGCCGGAGACCGGTTTGACGCGCTCGAGCTCAACCTGGCGATCACCGCCCTGCCCAACGAAGGCGAAACCGCGCCCGACCTGGCGATGACCCGCCGGTACGCGCCAGAGCTGTCCGACGAACAGATACTGGCGCTGCACTCGGTGCTCGGCGGGTCACCGCGCGAGATTGCCGACACCTTGGCCGGCTACCGCGATATATATGGGGTGACGTCGTTCACCGTGCAGGACAATCACCTGGATAACTTCGCAAAGGTGATCGCCGAGCTGCGCTGAGTTGCCCCCGGTAAGCTCAGCGAAGCCGCCCCCGTAGCTCAGGGGATAGAGCACGGCTCTCCTAAAGCCGGTGTCGCAGGTTCGAATCCTGCCGGGGGCACCATGTGGTTTGTATTGCGTCGGGTGATTGCTGACGTTTCTGTTCCGGTTGATGCCTGACGGTGTTTCGGTTGATCTTTGGCACTCCCTAGACGAGGGAGTTGAGCATGGCTGAGCTAGCCGTCGGGTGGCGACCACCGATGTGGTCTGTGTGGGCTGGCAGCAGGTCTGCGTAGGCGCCCATCATGCCGGTGCGCGCTGCGATGTCCACCTCGATGGCGAGCTGCTGCGCTCGCTTCATCGGCGGGCGGCTTGCCGCCGCAGCAACTTGCTCGCGGAATCAGCAAGGCGCCGACGCAGCGGAATCGCTGGCACCCAGCATCCGGTTGACGTCAAACGGCCACGCGCACGGTGGCATGGCAACTGCTGATTTGAATCAGGCGCACGTGTCGGGGAGGCCCGCGCCTCTCGGGCGTGATCAGCCGTCAACGGCGGTTCGTCGCGAGGCCCCGGCGGCCTCCGGAAGCATGGCTAGTTGGCGGCTTTGGACCACGACCTGACCGGTGGCGTCGAGGATGACGTGGTCCTGCTCGAACCAGCTATCACCGATGACGGTCGAGCTGGCCATGACGCGCATCCAGCCGGGGGCGGGGCGGCGCCGCAGGTAGGTGGTGAGTTGGACGGTGGGGGTCCAGCCGAAGATGCCGCAGTTCACGGTGACGCGCGGGGCGATGTCGCCGGCCATGATCGCAAACAGCGTTGCGGCGGCGGGGTCGGCTTCGTCAGAGGCGAACGGGCGGACCCACATCCGGCTGATCGGTGCTCCGCGTTGCCCGACGAGGAAGCCGGTGGTGGCGGAATCCATCGCGAGCTCGCATCCTTGGCTCACATGGAGGATCTGGGCCAGGGGATGTTCGGCTGAGACGGGTATGGCATCAGCAGGGGGCTGGACCGGCATCTGCGGCACGGGCAGTGGTGCGCTGTGTCGTGGCGGCTTTGTGTCAACGGACCCCAGGGTGACCGAGCAGGTTACCGCGGTGCGGCTGTCCTGCGACAGTTCCACATCGACGAGACATACCTGCCGTCCGCGCCGGCGGACCTTCGTGGTGAGCTGCACCTCGCCCGGGTTTGGAGCGCTGATGTAGTTGGCGCTCAGGGCAACTGGCGCCAGGTCGACCGCATCGCCGATCGTCCGATGCGCGGCCGCTGCGCAGACCGCCATCATGCAGCCACCGTGCACCTTGGGGCCGATGGTCCAGATGGGATCGATGGTGGCGCTATACGCTCCGTCACCGAGGTCATGGGCGGTGGTGAGGTCGGTGAAGGGTCGGCTACTGCTCATGGTTTCGGCTGCATTCCGATTCTGGGTGAGTGGGTCTGTGCTGGCGGGCATGATCGGTCATCTGTTTTCCTGCGCGGTATCGAATCCTACGAAGGCCATCCACCGGTGGCCGGCTGGCGACGGGACAGCTTCTGGTGCAGGCGATTTGGGCCGCCAGGACCACCGGCCACGCGGTAGGGGTGTTCAGCAGATCGATCCGATCGTGACTCCAATTTCACCGTGTTACCTCCGCGCCGTCCAGACTAAGCCGCCCGATCCCTCAGCACCTACGCAGCGTGTCGCCTTCGCTTCCGCCCAGCCGGCGTCACAACTACGTCGCGGATGGCCAGCGCGTCCCGGACGCTTCCCCGCCGGCATCGCGGTATCACCGATACCGCCGTGATCACGACACCCGGTTGCCGTTGTGGGCGCCACCATTCCGTGGATATCGCCCCCCACAGCCGCAGCCGCGGAGTGGCTCGGCGCTAACCGGACTGGCCCTGGCCGCCTTGTGCGGTGGCGCTGAATTCGTAGGCAGTGGCGCCATGCCCACCCACGCCGGCAGCATCGCCGCCTGGGCCGCCGTTCGCCCCTAATCCGAAGTCGCCGCCGAGTCCGCCGTGGCCGCCTTTGAAGCCATCTTCACCGGGAGTTCCATCGTTCGAGAGATTTGGTTGTGCAAATCCGCCGCCACCACCACCGACGCCCCCGGGCGCCCCGGCCCCGACACCGGCGGCACCGCCGGTCCCGCTGAAGCCCGCGGCGAAGGCGTTACCGCCAACCCCGCCGTTTCCGGCCGTACCGCCTGGGCCGCCGGCGGCACCACCGCCACCACCACCACCGCCTACTGCGAAACTAGCGGCGGCGCCGCCGGCACCACCACCACCGCCACCGCCGCCCGTGCCGCCATTACCTCCCATGCCACCCGTGGTGCTGCCGGCACCGGGTGTCCCACCGTCGCCGCCAGCTCCGCCGGTACCGCCGAGGCCACCGGCCGCGCTGCTCCCGGGTCCGGTACCGGTGTAGGCGCCGCCTATGCCTCCGTTGCCGCCAGCACCACCCTGGCCGCCCTGGCCGCCGGCACCACCACCGACCCCACCAATGCCGGCACCACCGTCGCCACCAGTGCCGCCCGCACCACCCTGGCCGCCTGGTCCACCAACGGCAGGCGTTATCCCGGATGCGCCGGCAACGCCGGTGCCGCCGGACCCACCCTCGCCTCCGGTGCCGCCAACCCCGCCGGTGCCGATACTGCCCGCCGCGCCACCATCGACCCCCACACCGGCCGCACCCGCGGTGCCACCCGTGCCACCCTTACCTCCGTCAGCACCGACCCCGCCGGTGCTGGCGGTATTGCTACCACCGGTGCCACCGGTGCCACCGGATCCGCCGACGCCGCCGTGGCCTCCAGCACCACCGCCGACCCCGCCGATGCCGGACCCGCCGTCACCGCCCTGACCGCCCTGGTCGCCCTGGCCACCCGCGGTGGGCGCAATACCCGAGGTGCCATTGACGTCATTGTCGGCGCCGGCGCCGCCATTGCCGCCCGTGCCGCCAACTCCGCCGGTGCCGATGCTGCCCGCCGCGCCGCCGTCGACCCCCACACCGGCCGCACCCGCGGTGCCACCCGTGCCGCCCTTACCGCCGTCGGCACCGGGCACCCCGGTGGTGCTGGGGACCCCGCCGCCCTGAGCGCCGGCGCCGCTGTCTAGCGCACTGGCGATACCGCCCGTGCCGCCCGGACCACCGCCCTGGCCGCCGGTGCCGCCGGCACCGCCCTTGCCGCCGGCACCACCACCGACCCCGCCGATGCCATTGGCCCCGTGCGCGCCGGCATTCCCCAAATGATTGATTGAGCCAGTCACCGCCCCGCCCGCGCCGCCGGCTCCCGCCTGACCGCCGACCCCGCCGGCACCGCCGTCACCGCCGGTCGCGCCCAAGCCTGCACCAGCGCTGCCGGTGCCGCCCAGACCGCCAGCACCGCCGGATCCACCGACCCCGCCTGCCCCACCGGACCACCCGATCAGCGCCCGGTCGACCCCGCCGACCCCGCCGGCACCACCGGCCCCGCCGTCACCGCCGACCCCGCCGGTGGTGCCGGTCGCACCGGTGCCGCCGACCCCGCCGGCACCACCGGCGCCGCCGTTACCGCCGCCGAGAAGCCCATTGGCGCCGCCGGTTCCACCGGCACCGCCTGCCCCACCCGGGGTAGCGCCGGCCCCACCGGCGCCCCCTGCCCCACCGGCACCCCCGAGGCCCGCCGAGCCGCCAGCCCCACCGTTCGCCCCGGCGCCTCCGGCCCCGCCCGCTTGGCCGACGGCACTTGGCGCCCCGTTACCGCCGTTGCCGATTAGCAGCCCGCCCGCCCCGCCAGCCTGCCCGGGCGCAGTGCCGTTGGCACCATCGCCGATCAACCCGCGTCCGAACAACACCTGTGTCGGTGCATTCACCGCGCCGAGCAGGTCTTGCTCGATGGTCTGCAATGGCGTGACGTTGGCGGCCTCGGCACTCGCATACGACCCGCTGGCACCCGCCAGGGCGTTCATGAACCGATCGTGAAATGCCGCCATCTGTGCGCTGAGTGCCTGATAGCTCTGCGCGTGTTCCGAGAACAATGTCGCGATCGCGGTGGACACCTCGTCACCGGCCGCCGCAACAAGGCTCGTCGTCGAGGGCGCCGCCGCCGCGGTGGCCGCCCGCAGCGCTTCCCCGATCCCCGTCAAATCTCCCGCCGCGGCGGCCAACGCCTCAGGCGCTGCGGTCACGTAAGACAACATCTGGGACCCCTTAACTCGTAAACGATTTCTTCTCGGAGACCAAGCGGGTGCCCGCAGACGCGCCGCGCGGCCGAGCAAGACGCCCGCACAAACTCTTCGTGGAACACCGGCACCCGCGCACTGAGCGCCGGATATTCAGCCCGTAGCTCCCGAAGGTCCCGGTGATCGCCACGTTGCAGCACAACGACTTTCGCGGCTATTGCGGCCTTCGCGTCATGAACGACGCCCCTTGCCCTCGGCGCCTCAGGTCGCCAGTGGCCATAGCGGTGTTGGTCGCCCATCAGCGCACCAAAGCCCGGCGTTGCGATGAGAAACGACATGCGCTGTCCCCAATTGGCCATCGAATAGCAGACAGCCCGAGCAGCTTGAAGCAGCTCGCGCCGACGGTAGGTAAAGTCTCGTCGCCGAAACTCCTGCTGGGATGAGTCATATGACCTAACCGGTCCGGCGAGCTCGCGCCAGCTCCCCATCTGCACCAACTGGCCGCCGATAGCCACCCACGGCCACGGCGATCATTGCGTTGCTGGCAAATCTGAACGCGATCCAGGAAGCGGCCGCAGCGCGCGGCGCGTGAATCCGATTAGCGCACTGGATGCGGTACTAATCGAAAACATGGCGGTTGGGCAATTGATTGCATCCGTTGAGCTGCGCGAAGTGGTGTCATTTTCTATTCCACTGCGGTGGATCGGGTCACTCGCAGGTGGCGAGAACACCATGGGGCAGGTCTGCGCCGAGCTCGGTACCGAGTTGATCGAGTTCAACGGCGAAGCCGACCACATGCACCCACTCGTCGGCTACCCACCCAACTTGGCGATCTCCACACCGGTCCAGCGAGTCGAGGGCCGCACCGCCGACGCCGTGCGCCGCGAATACACCGAAGCCGGTGTGCCCGCCGCTCGGACGCCTCTGGTCGCCGTCCTACTTCGCCGGCTGCTGCGGAGGCGTACCACTGCACACAGCCCAGCCGAACGACGTGTCGCGTTTGCTCCGCTCGTTATCGTGTATCGAATATCTCTGCCGGTGCCGCGTACCGCACGGCCCAATCGCTCCAGGCCAAATCAGTCGGCCCAATGGCGCTATCGACACGAGTCCAGCGTTGATTGGCATCGCCGCCGCTGGCCTGGAATAGGCCCGCATAGGTATCGGTCTTGAGCCCGTTGGCGGCCGCATCCGCGAATGGGGTAGCGCTGTAGTCCAGTTTGCCCGCATCGCCAGCGACGATCTGGCCATACAGGAACGCCCACGTTCCGGAAGCGTTCAGGCGCCTGACGTTGAGACCGACTGGAATGCCAAGCTGCGTTGAGATGTCCGAAATTGCAAGCTCAACGATTCGGTGCTCTACGGGAGAGGAAATATCCTGCGCTGGAGAGGTGCTGATTGGCTTGGTGGCGTGTTCATGTCGATCGCACGCTGCTGTGCCGATAGCCAGCGACAATGAGACTGCGACGATGAAGCGAGGTATCCACACATTTGCGTCACGCACCTCCTCACCGTACACGCAACTATGGTCGCGGCGGACAAGGGGATCTGGACGAAAGACGCTATAAGGCAACGGGTTCCAGTAGGAACCCTGGCAGGACGGCCGAGCGATGATGGCTACTGGTTGGACCGTGCCCGAGGTTGTGCCACTGGGGAGTCATTACTAGGTCCAGGACAAGTAGGCGGGTGGGTGCTGGATGGGTCGGCGTTGTGGCCGCGCCAGTCACACTGAGACGGTGACGAAGCAGTGGCCGTAGCACGGCCAACAAGCCGCCATCAAAGCCGATCACTTCGACCAACTCAGATCCCACGACGACGGCAACACCGGCACCCGCAGGCCCCCGGACTCAGCACCCAACATCGACAAGCCCGATGGCTCCCCTCTCACTGAACCCGACGTCCCGACAAACCCCCACGACTGCACATCCCCCACACCCACCGATCCTGCCAACCCATGCCTCACAGAATCTTGATCGATACCCGCCACGGCATCATTCGGCCCAGGCACCGACTGAACACCGGCAAGGCCTCCCAGTTGCGTTGGAGTGTCAATGTTTTGCGTTAGCGACGACACACTCACACTCCGCAAACCAGCGTCTGCCACGCCCACACCGAGGTCCGATGAACCCCGGACATACGCGTCAATGCCCAACGGCAATGCGATCGGCAATGCGATTGGCACAGCGATCGCGGCGGCAAGTGGCACGGCAACGGCGCTTAGCACCATCGCGGTCACTGCAAAATCCAGCGCGAGCACGCTGGCGAGAGCTAGCGAGATCGCCACGGCCTCGGACACGCTGTGCGCCACGAGAAGCCCAGCCACCGCGTCAGACACAGCTCCATACGCGAAGCCCCCAAAAAAGCCGATGACCCCCGCTATCAAGAAGCCGATGGGGTCACCCAGGTACTCGCCGATATCCATGCCGAGCAATGCTATGGAATCCCAGGCATAAGTGAAGATATCGAAGAAATTGAACACGAATTCTTCCCAAAAATCCGACCAGCTGCCCAGCACGTTTGCAGCCTGTGGCAACACATTCGGGGCGTCGTCGCCAAGGGAGCGGATCGGTCGTGGAGCAGGGGTCGTTTGTGGCGCTCGCGCCGCAAACACGGTTGAGGCCGCGTCATAAGCGGACATGGTAGTTGCGGCTTGGACCCACATGCGCGCGTAGTCGGCCTCGTTGACGGCGATCGGAACGGTATTGATGCCAAAGAAGTTAGTCCCGAGCAACACACCGTGAGTGAGGTGATTCTCGGCCAACTCGCCCATCGTGGGCATCGCCGCCAGCGCTGCACAGTACGCGGCGGCCATCGCCTCATGCTCGGCCGCCATCGCCTCGGCTTCGGCTCCGTTTCTCATCAACCATGCCACATACGGCTGGTGCGCAGCCGCATAATTCGCGGCACCCATCCCCTCCCACGTCTCGGTTTCACCAACGACCACCACGGCGGTGAGTTCGTCAGCCGCCGAGGAATACGCGGCGCCGAGCGACGTCCACGCCGACGCCGACACCTGCAACGACGCCGCACCCGGACCCGAACTCAGCAACGCCGAATGCACCTCTGGCGGTGAACCCATCCATACCGGCGATGTCATGATCGATCACCTGAGAGCTGGACGTCGCGGCCACCACGAGGGACGCCGACCGATCGCAGGCGACCACGTAGACCCACCAGCCGCTGACCAGCCACAACGTCGACCGTTACTCGGCTGGATGTGCGCGCGGGTGGCATGTGACGAAAACTGCTACACAACAGACGCTTACCTTTCTCTCAAGGAAGTCGCGGGCGGCCGAGGCGTCCCACTCGGGAGCTTCGGCGGTGCCGCGGGCGACCATGGTCATGGCGTTCGATTCATGGATGTCGACCGCCGACTGAAAAGCCCAGATGACACGGGCACGTCAACCCGGGGTCACCCTTGTCCAAGCCTTGGACAAGCACGGCCTATGCACTACAAGCTATCATCCACCAACACACTTAGGTGTTTCACCATGCCCGGGACTGGCTGTGCGGCAACCATTGTGGGGCGCCTCACAGCCCTCGATCGCAGCCGGGGCCACGCTCGTTGCGGATCCCGAAATCGAACGCCGATCTGCGCTCGGTGCTCGGCGGGTGAACCTGCAAACCGGCATGGTTTCCCGCGGTACCGATTGGCGCATATCTCCGGTTCAGGACCTCATTCGCGACCAATACCAGGTGAGCTTGCAGGCTCCCCCAAAGCCGGTGCCGCAGGGGTTATCTTTGACACTCCTTAGATGAGGGGGGTGGGCATGGCCGCGCGGCGGTATCAGTCCGTTATTGCCAGTGGTTTGTCGATTCGTTCGAGTCGACCTGAAAAGTTCGACCGTCCGATGCCGGGCACGGGCCCGGCCGGAGACGGACATGGCCCGCTTGTCCGCGGGCAGGCTGGCGTTCCGGTCTGCGATACTGTCGCCGATACGGGGCAGGCCACGACAGCAAACCGATCATCCACTGCATCCATGCCTGGCGAGAGGAACTTGCGGCTGGGTGCGAGTCGGGGAGCAGCTTCCGCGCATGCAATCCTGTCGGCATGGATGACGTGTCACAACGTCCGATGGCCGCCAGTTGGCGCAGCCTGAATCTGGCGAATTGGGAGTCGCGCGTGCCGCTGCACACCGGGCCCAATGGATACGACCTCGACAGCTTCGACGATCCCGATTTTCTGTCTGCAGAAGTTCGATATGACCTGCCGAGGCTCGGACGACTCGATGGCCTCGATATCGCCCATCTGCAGTGTCACATTGGCACCGATACGGTCTCGCTGTCTCGGCTGGGGCCACGATCAACGGTGGGCTTGGACTTCTCCCCTGCCGCGCTGCAAGCCGCCCGGGACCTGGCGATGCGCGCCCGGGCCGATGTCGGTTTCGTCGAGGCCGACGTCTATGACGCGGTCCAAGCACTCGGTGGTGAGCGTTTCGATCTCGTCTACACCGGCCTTGGGGCGTTGTGCTGGATTCCTAGCATCAGCCGCTGGGCCGATGTTGTCGCAAGCCTGCTCCGGCCCGGTGGAAGGCTGTTCATGCGCGAGGGCCATCCGTTCTTGTGGTCGCTCAGCGATCCGCGGCCCGACGGGCTTGTCGTCGTTGAATACCCATACTTTGAAACTAGTGGCATCCCGTTCGTCGAGCATGAAACCTATGCCGGTAACGGAACTGTCGCCTCACCCCAGATCATCCATTTCAATCATGGGCTCGGCGAGATCTTCACCGCGCTCACCGCCGCCGGGCTGATGGTTACCGGCCTCGAAGAGCATCGCGAAGTCCCATGGAATCCGTTGGGAGATGCGATGATCCCCAGCCCAGATTACGACGGCGAATTCATCCTCGCCGAAGATCGCGACCGGATTCCGATGACCTACACCGTTCAAGCAATCAAGCGTTAACCACTTCGACGCAAGACCCTCGGCTCCGCGACGACCTGTCTCAACACCTGCACAATGGGTCATGCACTGCTGCCAGCCGGTTCGCCTTGGCGCTATGTCGACGCCCACGACTGTACTCACGCTTCCAGCGTCGGGGTCGTGACCACAACCCGTACTGGTGGAACCCGCGCCGAAACCGCCGCGATCGGTCAAATCACCGCTGGCCCGACTGCGGCCGCTGCCGGGCTGGACGCAACCGACCACGCCGAGAGCACGCGGACTCGCATGCAACGATGACTGGCGTACCCAATCCCAGCCGCGCCAACGACGACCAGGATGCGCGCGGGACGAGGAAACCCCAGTACAGCGCGACGTTCTACGCAGCGATGTCCGGGCTAGCGCTGGTCCTGTTCGTGATCAATGTGTGCAGTCACGGCTCGGCCCTAGGTCTGATCAGTACCGGAGGACTCGCGGTCTTGATGGTCTGCCGAGCCTGGTCCGCCAAGCGCCACAGGAACCACCAATAGGGCCGGCATTGCAGTCTGGCGCCCGCCTTACCCGGCCCGCGCGACCAACGAACCGTCGACACCCACTCGAACAACCCGCTATAGCCCACCCCTTTAGCGCCGCCCCGGCGGACAGCCCAGCGATTCTCCCCCGCGCTCTCATAACGATTTCGACAATGTCTTGGCGCACTGCCTTTTCGGAGTCCGCGACCTCCAGCATGTGATCTAACGCACAGTTCGTGCCCGTTAGTGGCCAGATCAATGCGGCATACCTAACTTCGAAGGCATGAGGAGCCCACAAACCTTCGACATGATTGACGACCGCGACGAATCAACGGCGGTGCAGACACTGCCGGACTGGGCTCGAAGTCTGGACTTATCCCCCCCACCCCGAGGGCGGCTGGTTCCACGAAACTTGGCGTAGTGCACTGACACTCGGTCAGTCCTCGTTGCCAGCCGAATACGACGGCCCACGCAGCGCCGGCACCGCGATCCTGTTCCTGCTGATGCCAAACCAGCACTCCGCTTGGCACCGCGTGACCAGCGCCGAGCTGTGGTTCTTCCATCGCCGCAGCCCACTGGCGGTGGACATGGGAGACGAAAAATCAACTGCGACAAGACATGTAATTGGCCGAGACATCGGAGCCGGACAACGTCCGCAGCTTCTCATTCCACCCGGACATTGGCAACGCGCCTGGCCCCTCGGCGACGAACCTACCCTGGTCAGTTGTGTGGTGGTGCCGGGCTTTGACTTTGCCGACTTCACGCTAGACCCATCGTGATACGCATCAGCCAGTCCGATCACGACCACTAGAGGACGGAGCCACTGCGAGGTCCGGCTCGATGCCCCGCTCCGCCAGGGGCACCTCCAGTAGGTCGATGAGCTGGACCGACTGGCGGTGGAAAATCTTCGGATGCGGTCGGATACAGGCCACGGCGCCCGTCCACGGCGCGGTCCTGCAATGTTGCCGATAGCGAAAATGCCCACCGACAACTGTCATTCATCCCCATCGATGCCGGAGTCGTGCCAGCTGCCGCAAAAGAGCGCTGAGCAACATGATCCACATCGAGAAAGGCAGCCTTTCAACAGTACGCGACGCATGCCACGAATTAGGTTGCAAGCCAGTCAAGTTCAGCCATCACGCACTCCATGCGCGCGCAACCTACCCGGACCGTTCTCGCTTCGCGCCCACGGTACCCGGATTGGTTGCGCTTTGCGGATGCAAGATCCGCCACGTCGCGGCGCTGTTGCCGAAGGAGCATCAGAGCAGGAGCTAGCCATCGCGGCCGCGCGGCCCGGCTCGTCACCCGGAGATTTGCTTGGTCGACGGCGTTGTGTACGATCCAGATGTCGAACGCCCACACGCAAGCGATAACGAATCATTGAATCTTTTTGCAGCGCTTCCGATCCCAGCACGCCTTGCATCTCGGGCTGCCCGAATGTCGCAACTGTTGAGCGCCGCAATCACGATCGCGCTGCCCGCTGCGGGCCTGGTTGGGTGTGCCCCCAGACCGCCTCACCGCCGACGACAGCCGCCTCCTGCTCGACGAGCGAGACGGCGACGACGTCGCCAACCACCGCCGCGGCCGCCGGCGCGAAGTCCGGGGTGTCCAACGGCGAGACCTACGAGGTGACAATGGTCTCGGTTACCGGCGCCACCCCCGACAATCTGGGCCGATGGGATGTGAACATCGGTCAGCTCGCCGGCGGCGATGCCGGCGTCAGAGACGCCTTCAACCAGGCCAGCGACGCGTCGGGGCATCAGCAACTCGATCAGATGCGCGCCGAGACGGGCCCCGATACCCAGTGGGACTTCGAATCACATTCGGCGGTCACATTCCGCCCCGTCGCCATCGCAGAAGTCATCACCGGCGTTCACTCGGCCAAAGAGGCCGCGCACCCGAACAACTACGTCAACACCATCGTTATCGATAGCCGAAGCGCCAAGCCCATCACCCTTGCCGACCTGTTCGCAAACGAACAGGCGGGATTGGAGCGGCTTTCCGAGCAAACAAGGCTGATCTTTCCGAAGGTGTGGGGCGGCGGCCCGAGCCCAATGCTCGACGAGCCCGGCAACAGGCCCATCGCGGAGAACTTCGCCAACTGGATTCCGACATCGCAGGGCATCGAGCTGCATTTCTTCGACTACCAGTTTGGCCACGGGCTTCCGGTGATCACGGTGCCCTGGTCGGCGCTCACCGATGTGCTGGCGCCCGACATGGTGGCACTGGCGCACGACTAGGGGCCCAATCCACCGCCGCGGGGGCTTTGCTGTGGACGCACCTCGCGTGCCCAACCCAGCGTGCGACGACGCCACATCGACCTGTGCCGGACGCACCGAGAGCAGAATTCTTCGAATCCAATAACGATCGAGGCCAAACCCGGGCCCGTCGCGCACCAGAGCAAGTACCCTGCAGCCAGGGAGTTGCTTTGCTGTCCGGGTTCTCAACCATGGAAGATGGCGTGGCTTCAGACCAGCGGCTTTGGCGCTTCTGATGGGACCGGTGGGAACTGGCGGCTGGTCGGAGATGGGCGATGGGAGTTGGGAGGACCTGGTGAGCTTTGTCGTCACCCAACCGGAGCGGCTAGCGGCGGCGGCTGGGAGTTTGCAGGAGGTCGGTTCGGCGGTCAGCGCGCAGAGCGCGGCCGCCGTCGCTCCCACCACCAGCGTGGCGCCAGCGGCGGCCGACCAGGTGTCCGCGTTGACCGCCGCGCGGTTCAGCGCACATGCCCAGCTCTATCAAATGGTGAGCGCCCAGGCCGTGGCGATTCACGACAGGTTTGTCGCCGCGCTGGCCGCCGGCGCCCAGTCCTACGAGGCCGCCGAGGCCGCGAACGTGATTGCGGCTGGCTAAGGAAGGTGTTGGCAACGGACTTCGGGGCTTTACCACCTGAGGTTAACTCGGGCCTGTTGTATGCGGGCCCGGGGGCAGCGCCCATGCTGACCGCGGCCACCGCCTGGGATGGGCTTGCCACGGTATTGAATTCCGCCGCCGCGTCCTATGCCTCGGTGGTCTCGGGACTCACGCTCGAATCGTGGATGGGTCCGGCATCGGCGTCGATGGCGGCCGCGGCCGCACCGTATGCGACCTGGTTAGCCGTTGCCAACGAGCAGGCTCGCCAAACCGCCGCTCAGGCCCGGGCGGCGGCGACGGCATTTGAGACGGCGTTTGCGGTCGTTGTGCCACCGCCGCTGACCGCGGCCAATCGCAGCCAGGTGGCGTCATTGGTGGTTGCCAACGTCCTCGGACAGAACACTCCGGCAATCGAGACGCTGCAGGCCGAGTACGCCGAGATGTGGGCCCAGGACGCCGCGGTCATGTACCAGTACTCGGCGGCATCGGAGGCCGCGTCGACGTTGGCCGCGTTCACCTCCCCCGTACAGTCGACCGACCCAAGCGGCGCGCAGGCGAGCACGGCAGCGGGCGCCGCGGCCGCCGGCACAACCGCGCAAACCACCGCGAGCCAGCCGACGACCGCAGCTACCGATACGGCCCAGGGACTCGCGGCGGAGGTACCCACAATCCCGGCCGGTTCGGACCTGGCGGCACCGGCCGCGATCTCCATCCCCACCCCGGTCGGCGAACTGGACCTGTTGGCCGCCTACATCGCGGTCGCCGCGACAGCCAGCTTGAGCCTTTCCGCCGTGAACACCGCCAGGCCCTGGAGCTACAGCACCAACAATGACCACGCCCAACCGAACGGCGGTGGGGTGGCACCGACACAGGGCAACACCCTGGGTACGGAGCGGCCCGACGCCGAGGTGTTGGTGTCCGCGCCCAACGTCGTGCCCACCTCGGCGTTCGTGGGACATGCGGCATTGGTCGGTGCCCTGTCGGTGCCGCACAGTTGGGCCATGGCCGCCCCCGAGATCAGGTTGGCCGTCGAGTCGCTGCCCAGCGCGGGCGGGCTGAGCGCGCCTGCCGGTCCCGACATGGGCGGCGTGGCTCCGACCGGCCTGCTCAGTGGGATGGCGTTGGCGAGTCTGGCCGGACGCGGCGCGACCGGCGCGGGCAGTCGTAGCCCCAGCGAGTCGGCGACCAACGAAGACGAACAGCCACAGCGCAAGCCGACGGTGGTGGTTATCCCAAAACCGCCGCCGGCCGGGGGGCCACCGGCCGCCCGCCCCTGACCGATCCCAGCCATCGATTCCCCCCAATCCAAGCCGGGTTCGCCGAACATGTTTGTCATCGGCCGCGGATGGCAATGTTTCCCCGAAGGGGGCGTATCGGCCGGCCTATACGCCTACCTAGGTCCCGTCGGTTCAGCCCGAGAGCCGACGGGACCGACTTTTTCCGGCCTATTCCCGACGCTTTTGCGGTCCTCGACACGGCTCTCGGGATATGAAGGAGTACGCACGCCGACCAGGAGTACCGTGCCGCTTATGGACGGCACAACTGGTGTGTGGATTCTGGGCGGCTATCAAAGCGACTTCGCCCGCAACCTCACCAAGGAAAACCGCGACTTTGCGGACCTAACCGCTGAGGTGGTCCCGAGCACGCTGGCCGCGGCCCAGATTGAGGCCGCCGACATCGGGGTCGTACATGTCGCCAATGCCTTCGGCGAGATGTTTGCTGGGCAGGGCCATCTGGGTGCGATGCCCGCGACGGAGTCCGATGGCCTCTGGGATACCCCGGCCTCCCGTCATGAAGCGGCATGCGCGTCGGGCAGCGTGGCAACGTTGGCCGCGATCGCCGATCTGCGATCGGGTTTCTACAACAGCGCGCTCGTCGTCGGACTCGAGCTGGAGAAGACGGTGCCCGGCGATACCGCGGCACAGTATCTGGGCGCGGCGGGCTGGACCGGACACGAGGGTGCCGAGGCGCGTTACCTGTGGCCGTCGGTGTTCACGCAGGTTACCGACGAATATGACCGACGCTACGGCCTGGACGACACGCACCTGCGCAGCATCGCCCAACTCAACTACGCCAACGCGCGCCGCAACCCCAACGCCCAAACTCGGGGATGGACGATCCCGGATCCAATCACCGACGACGATGCCACCAATCCCATCACCGAAGGCCGGCTGCGGCGGTTGGATTGCAGTCAAATGACCGACGGTGGCGCGGGTTTGGTCCTGGTCAACGATGCCTATCTGCGCGACCATCCGGGTACGCGCCCGATCGGCCGCATCGACGGCTGGGGGCATTGCACCGTGGGGCTGGGTCTGCAACAGAAACTCGACCGCCCGGCCCAAGGTGAGTCGGGTCAATACGTGCTGCCGCATGTGCGGAAAGCGGCGCTCGACGCCTTGCGCCGCGCACACGTGAGCCTCGATGACCTCAACGGGTTCGAGGTGCATGACTGCTTTACCCCCAGCGAGTACCTCGCCATCGACCACATCGGGCTGACCGGCCCGGGGGAATCGTGGAAGGCCATCGAAAACGGTGAGATCGAGATCGGCGGACGTCTGCCCATCAACCCGAGCGGAGGACTGATCGGTGGCGGCCACCCGGTCGGAGCTTCCGGCGTACGAATGCTGCTCGATGCGGCCAAGCAGGTCAGCGGCGCGGCCGGCGACTATCAGGTTGAGAACGCGACCAAGTTCGGCACGCTGAACTTCGGCGGCAGCACCGCCACCACCGTCAGTTTCGTTGTCAGCACAACCAAGGACGCATGACATGGATGTCGAGATCGTCGGTAAGTATCTGTCCACTCTTCCCGAAGACGACGACCACCCATATCGCACCGGGCCGTGGCGGCCGCAAACCACCGAATGGAACGCTGACGACCTGACCGTGGTCGAGGGCGAGATCCCCCATGACCTCGACGGCGTCTACCTGCGCAACACCGAGAATCCACTGCATCCGGCATTCAAGACCTATCACCCGTTTGACGGAGACGGCATGCTGCACGTGGTCGGCTTTCGTGACGGAAAGGCCTTCTACCGCAACCGTTTTATCCAGACGGACGGTTTCCGGGCGGAAAACGAGGCCGGCGAACCGCTGTGGCCCGGACTGGCCGAGCCGATACAACTGGCCAAGCGTGACCAGGGCTGGGGTGCTCGCACGCTGATGAAGGACGCGTCCAGTACCGACGTCATCGTGCACCGGGGCATCGCACTAACCAGCTTCTACCAGTGTGGGGACCTCTACCGGGTGGATCCGTCGTCGGCCACCACGCTGGGCAAAGAGACCTGGAGCGGACACTTCCCGTTCGACTGGGGCGTATCCGCGCATCCCAAGGTCGACGGCAAGACCGGCGAGCTGCTCTTCTTCAACTACAGCAAGCAAGAACCGTACATGCGCTACGGCGTTGTCGACCAGGACAACGAGCTGGCGCACTACGTCGACATCCCGCTGCCCGGGCCCAGGCTGCCGCATGACATGGCCTTCACCGAGAACTACGCCATCCTCAACGACTTCCCCCTTTTCTGGGATCCGCAGCTGCTCGAACACAACCTTCATCTGCCGCGCTTCTACCCGGACATGCCGTCGCGCTTCGCGGTGATCCCCCGCCGGGGCAGCACTGCCGACATCCGGTGGTTCGAGGCGGATCCGACCTTCGTCCTGCATTTCACCAACGCTTACGAGGAAGGCGACGAGATCGTGCTCGACGGCTTCTTCGAGGGCGCGCCCCACCCCCTCGAAACCAGCGCCAGCAGCACCAAGTGGGAAAAGCTCTTCCGCTTCCTGGCGCTGGATCGCCTGCAGACCCGATTGTACCGATGGCGGCTCAACCTGGTCACCGGCGCGGTCAAGGAAGAACGGCTGTCCGAGTCCATCACCGAGTTCGGGACCATCAATTCCGACTATGCCGCCCGCCAATATCGCTACGCCTACGCGGCCACCGGCAAACCGGGTTGGTTCCTGTTCGACGGTTTGGTCAAACATGACCTGTTGACCGGCAATCAGGAAGGCATTTCGTTTGGGGAAGGTGTCTATGGCAGTGAGACCCAGATGGCTCCACGGGTGGGCAGTTCGGCCGAAGATGACGGCTACCTGGTAACCCTGACCACCGACATGAACGACGACGCCTCGTATTGCCTGGTCTTCGACGCCGCCCGAATCGCCGACGGCCCGGTGTGCAAACTGGAACTGCCGGAACGCATTTCCAGCGGAACCCATTCAACATGGGTGCCGGGTAATGAATTGCGCCGCTGGCACCATGCCGACTCGGCGCCCAGCGCTATCGGGCTCTAACCGCCAAGGAACGGACATGAAGCGACGCCGGCACACCCATTGGCCCCATGAACTTGCCTCGATCGGCGCCATGCGGTTTGCTCGCCGCTCGTCGAACTTCGAAGAGACCGTCCGGTTTTACCGCGAACTGGTGGGCCTTCCGCTCTTCGAGACGTTCGGGGACAGTTTCGGCAGCAACGGCGCGATATTCGGGCTACCCAGCTGGAATCTGACGCTCGAGATCGTCGAGTCGGTCGACACCGTCGCGGTCGATCACCACGAACAGCTATGCCTGTACTTCCCCGACCAGCCCGCACAGCAAGCGGCTATCGCACGCCTCAGGGAGGCGGCGATCGAACCAGTCCAGCAGCACCCGTACTGGGAAGCCGTGGGAGCGGTCACCTTCCGTGATCCGGATGGACGCGAGGTGGTGTTCGCGCCCTTCGTGTACGGAGTCAACGAACCCGGTGAAAGCGCCGCGTCGGGAACTCACGAATTCCCTTCCGGCTGAGGCCTTCAGCGCGTCGATCGACCGCCGAACGCGGCGGCGGCCACCGCCCACAGCGAGCATGCCACCGCGCACACCGCACTGCCGATACCAACATAGAGCCCGTACTCCGCCGACACCGGTGGATTGACGTTGAGTTTGTAGTACCACGCCGCGAGCGCCACGATGAGCAAGGAAATAACCAGGGCAGCAATCGAAGAGAGCCTGACCGACAGACCGCGGCCCACCATGGCGCCGGCCACCAGTAGCGTCGAGGACAGCAACACGATCAGCTGGCCGGCGCCGAAGCCGGTCGGTAGTTCCAGGTTGCCGTGCGCAACGCCGATGGCATTCGCCCAACCCCCGCCACCAACCGCCGTGGTTAGCCACGGCATCCAGGCGCTGGCTCCCATGACCGCGGCAAACAGGGCGACCAGCCAACCAGGGCGCAAGCGGCGAGTCATGATTGCGAGATTAGCCGAATGCCACCCGGGCCCGGGGAACCGACCGCCGGGCCAGCGTGGTGTCGTCGGGCTAGGCCCGCAGTGACGAGAGGTTGAAGTTCGCCCCGGTCGGATCGCTGGCCGCGGCCAGCCGGCCGTAGGGCGTGTCTTCGGCGCCGCGCACCACCGCTCCACCGTTGTCGGCGATCATCTGCAGCGTTTTGTCGACATCCTCGGCACCGAAGAAGATACTCCACTGCGATGGCACCCCCTCGGGCAGCAGCCTGGCGCCGTCCATGACCCCGAGGAGCTGTTCACCGTCGAAGGACGCGGTGGTGTAGCGGAATTCGTCGGTGTCACCGACTTGTTCGGTTTGCCACCCGAAAAGTCGGCGGTAAAAGCCGATCGCGGGGTGGTAGTCACGGGTCGTCAATTGATGCCAGACCGCAGCGCCCGCCTCACCGATGATCTCGAATCCACGGTGCCCAAGCGGCTGCCACAGCCCAAAGAACGCGCCGGCCGGGTCGGTCGCCATGCACATGAAGCCCTTGGCGGGTATCTCCATGGGGTCCACGCATCTGGAGCCGCCCGCTGCGGTCACCGCGGCGGCCGCCGCGTTGATGTCAGCGGTGTGGAAGTAGGTGGTCCAATTGTCCGGCGCCTGCCATTCGGGATTGTTGGCCATCAGGCCGGCGACCGGATGACCGTTGCGGGCGGCATTGACGTAGCCCCCGTATTCGGGTCCCGCCGACTCGAACGTCCAGCCGAAAACCGTGCCGTAGAAGTCTTGGGCGCGGTCGATGTCAGATGTCGTCAGGTCGATCCAGCAGGGGGCGCCTAGCGGCGCGGCGTTACGGATGGGCACGATGACCTCCCTAGTGTGTGGGCCCGGATGCGGGTTCACAGATATGGACCACGACCGATCCAGAAACTCATCGGCAGTCGCGAAGTTTAACCCGATCCGCCATCGATGAGGGGCCGTCATCACCCACCCCTGATCACCGAATGACGTTCTAGTACTTACGCATCCGTGCTGACCAGCTTGACCCAGGCCACCCTGACGAGCATTCTCTTCGATAACGCGCCGCGGTGGTCCTATCCCCCTGACAGGCGACTGGAAGGGCAACCCGTGGACATTTGGCAGATCTTGTGCGATCTGGCGCAGGAAACGTGGCTGGAGCATTCGCGGGAGTTGGCTGAGTGGCTACTCGAACGAGAAAAGTCGGTAGCAAGCTCCGCGGAGGGCCGGCGCGGATCCAGCGTTTGCGGTTGGACTATGCGATTGATGACCGCTCTGGAGCTATCGCTTGGCGACGGGACCCCGGACAACGGCGATCGCTTGGCGGCCAGCGGCGCCAAGTTCGATGAACTCAGTGCCCAAATCGCCGCTCTTGGCCCCGACGACGGCTGGCAGGGCCTGGCGGCGCAGGCCTACCTAGCCCAAAACCTCGCACAGTCACAGCGCGTGAAGCTGATGGGCGATCTCGACCATGAAACCAGCCAGCTGGTTTCCGCCCAAGCCAAAGCGATTGAAAGGGTTCGCGATGTCCTGATCGTAGAGAGAATCGCGCTCATCGGTACGTTCGCGCTTTGCCTTTGGTATGAACTGATGGATGGCCCCGAAGGCCAAGCTCTTTCGATGGAAGTCGCGATAGCCGCATGCGCGGTTGCGTTGATCGTCCTGAGCGGCTTCCTGGTCGATCTGTGCAACACCACATCCCAGGACCACAGTGAATTGCATTCCGCGACAAAAAAATTGACCGACATGCTGGCGACCTTGCCAACTCTGTCCGACCCGGGTCCCGGGCTGGCGGGTGCGCCCCTCCCGCCGTCACAATCCGATCCGGAATTCAACGTCGCCGGTCTGTTTGACCGCACCGGGCAGCTCCCCGAGGCAGCTGAGATCTCGGTGGCTTTGGCCGACTTGCCCGGCTCTGTTGAATTCAGCGTGCCCACGCTGCCGGGCCCCGGCTTTCCCGACTTCGGTGCACCCGACTTGCCCGTCCCCGGCTTGGCCGGATTGCCGACACTGCCCGAACCGGCCGCCTTGGCCACGCCACCCGCGATGGCTCAGCTAGCCGCACCCTTGCGCCGGCTCACCGGGCTCTCGGGGACAACCGGAGCGCTCGCCAAACTCACCAACACAGCCAGCCAACAGGCACAGTTGATCGCCGCACTGACCCACGACAAACCCGGCACCGCGGAGGGCCCCACCGACGCACCGCGCGCTCCGGTGGGCGCCAGGGCCGGGCACCCAGGAGGGCCCCAGCAGCGCGTCCAATAACGCACCTGAGCACTCGAAGTTGCCTTCCGCCGGCCCCGACGGAACGGATTTCGGCCTCCGCGTCAACCAGGTGGCTACGAGCCAGCCACGTGCGGCCGGAGCCGCCTCGGGTTAGCCGGCAGCCGGCGGGGCGAATACGGTGACGAAGTTCCGCAGCGATGCGTTGATATCGCTGCGCAGCGCCGCGGCGACGACCATGCCGATCGGACCGAACAGAGCCGGCCCACCAAGGTGCACGTCGAAGCTGACGATCGAGCCTTCTTCTCCGGCTGCAACCTTGGCCATCAGCTTGACCTTGACGCCGCCGACCCCGTCACCGTTGAGGGTCATGCCTTCCGGCGGCTGGTAGCGCACGATGGTCCATTTGATGCGGTTGTGCATGCCCTTGACCTGCACGATTGATTCGACGACCGCACCCTTTTCGAGGGTTTCGGGCAACGTGCTGCGCCACACTCGGTGGATCGTCAGCCACTCCTTGAAGCGGGAGAGATCGGATGCGTGCATCCATGCCTCGTCCGGAGACAGCGGCACGTCGATCGACCCGGAAAGTTTCGCCATGTGATCAGTTCTGCTGCTCGCCCGCGGCGCCGGGACCAGCGACTTTCTTGGCCCCCTCTTGCACCTTGTGGATGGTGTCGGAGTACTTCCCTTCGGTCTTCTCGTCGACGAATTCGCCGGCCTTGTCGATCACCGTCTCGACCTTGTCGGCGTTCTGCGCCAGCAGGTCTTTCGCCTTGTCCAGGATTCCCATGTGCAACCGTCCGTTTCTCTCGGGGATGGTCAGCGTCTGCCCGGAAACCCTACTTGTCAGAGTCAGCGATGTGACCGTTGACTACCGCACTAGACAGCCGGCTAGGGCACGGAGCCCTCGAGGAAAAGACCGGACAGTTGACTGCCGACATTCCCGATACCGGAGATAACGCCTGCTATCGCCAAGCCAAGGTCGCTGGTGTTGCCGACGCCAGAGGTTGCGCCACCCAGGTTGGTGATACCCGAGAGGAGGCTGCCGCCATAGTTCTGCAGTCCGGAGGCATAGGAGCCGAAGTTCCACACTCCGGAGAGGGTGTCGCCGACGTTGCCGAAGCCCGATACACCCCCGGGACCCGAGTTGAAGAATCCCGACGACGGGCTATCGGTCGCGTTGCCGAAGCCAGGCGCCGTCGGCAGATCGAGAATCGGAATGGAGATGGGGCCGATGCCCGCGCCGATCGCGGTATTGAGCGAGGTGGAGTCGCTGCCCAGCAAAAGAACGATGGGGATTCGGCTGATGGGGATGTCCGGAACCACGATGGGACGCACCTCGGAGTCAAGCGGCAGATCCAACGTGATCGGTAGCCCGTCCACGTGGACGTCGAAGCTGACATCCGTATTCGGGATGTGGACGCTGACCGTCGCCCCTCCGGACTCTCCATCGACATTGAGGTGCAAATTCACCGGTATCGGTGTGGCGGCGCTCCCGACCCCGTCCACTGTGAAGGACTGCACGGTGAGGCCGGTGATGGCGCCGGTGATGGGGATGTTGAGAATTCCGCCTCCACCGATGGTCAGCGGGATCTGCGGGATGGTGATGGTGTAGTCGGCGCCGATCAGGCCTTGCCCGGTGCCGCGCCAGAAGAAGCCGTTGTTCATGCCCCCGGAGACAAACGCCCCGGTATTGATGTTGCCGCTGTTACCCAGCCCGGTGTTGGTGTCCCCGGTGTTAAACCAGCCGGTGTTCACATGACCCGGGTTAAACGAACCCGTGTTGTAGGCACCGGCGTTGAACCCACCAGAGTTGTAGGCACCCGCATTACCCCACCCCGTGTTGGCCAGCCCCGAGTTGAACCAGCCCGTGTTGGTCAAACCCGCATTCGCGATCCCGGTGTTGAAACTGCCCGAGTTAGCAATCCCGAAGTTGCCCGACCCAGAGTTGAAGAACCCGATATTGCCGTCACCGGAGCTGAACAACCCCACATTCCCGCTCCCGGAGTTCCACCCACCAAACCCAACCTGATGATCCCCGCTCAGCCCAATCCCAATGTTGCCCGACCCCTGATTCCCAAACCCGAAATTACCCACACCCGTGTTACCCCACCCGATGTTCCCCCACCGGTATTCCCCCACCCCCAGTTACCATCCCCGGTATTCGCCCCACCCACATTGCCACCACCCACATTGGCGCCACCCACATTGCCCACACCCGAACCCATACTCGGAATCGTGTTCACCCACCCCGACACCCCAGCACCAAGGTTGAACACCCCCGAACCCAACGCCCCCACATTGCAGGGCTCCGGCGTTGTTGATTAGCAGGCTTGTGAGCTGGGGAATTGTGGATTGAGGAGGTCTAGGCGGCGGTTGGCGGTCAAAGCGGTGATCCGGCAGGCTTCGGCGATGTTGTCGGCGCCGTTGAGGCGGTGCAGATTGATCGCGGTGTTGCGTAGCGTTGCTAGGACCTGTGCGCCGTTTCCGGTATGTGCCCTTTGACGGTCTTCGTCGAAGGTGACGTCGCGTATCCAGTGCAGGCTGTTCTCGATTCCCCAGTGTTGACGCATCCAGGTCATGATCGCGGTAGGGCGGGCGTGCTCGAACGGCAGGCTGCAGATGGCATAGACCACCTCCACGCTGCGCTGGTCGGTGGCGGTGATCAAGCGTTCACGAGTGATCCGGATGATTTGTTTTGCGTAGGGGAAGCCGATTCCTCGTGCAGCGGTGATGATTTGCAGGGTGCGGGTCTCGACACGGCCGTGGCCGCGGGAGTCGTCGGTAGCGGCTGCGGGCACCTCGGCCCAGGGCAGCGCGGTGATACGCGCAAGTATTTTGGCTTGGTTGGACTTGACGATCATCAGGTAGTGCGACTTCAAGGTGGCGCAGATCAACTTCGCGGTGACGACCTGGGTATGCATCGCATCCACGGTGACCAGCCACCGCAAGCTACCCGGCAGCAGCGTGAGCAGGGCACGTACGCAGGGAATTTCATTGCTTTTCTCGGCGACAGCGAGTTGACCGAGCACCAATCGGGCACGGTGGGCGAACACCGACACGAGATGCGTGGCTGTCGCTTTGGCGCGTAAAGCACCACGCAGCATCTTGCCGTCCAACGCGATCGGCACCAATCCACTGGGGTCGCTGCTGGCCACGTGTGCAGTGAAGTAACTGCCCATCCTGGCGTTGAGGTCGGCGGGGTCTAGCCGAGACAAAACAGCGCGGAAGGTCTTCTCACTGGGCCGCCGGAACCGGACCCCTAATTAGGCCAACACATCATCGGGAGCGGTGGCCGCCCATGTGGCAAAACCAGCATAGCCGCGCATCCCCGCGGCAGTGGCCAGAACCGCGATCGCCAACAAAGCCATCAGCGAATACCTCCGACCGCGTGGGTCCCTCGGGTCTGGCACCGAGGCCAACACATCGAGAAACTCCGATCCGATGAGCTCGCTGCGCTCACCAGGACTCCAGCGGTCGAACACCTCTGGAACCGACGACACAGGCAATACTGAAACGGTAGGCACGGGCAACTCCAGACCAACGACGAACAGTAACCAACTCGATCGTTCTCCAGATAGCCCGTGCCTACACTCCGGCCCCAATAGCGCGGCACCAAAGATCATCAACACAGCTCACAAGCCTGCTAATCAACAACGCCGGAGCCCTGCCACCGGACCCACACCCGGACCCGACAACGCCAACTGCAACGACTCCCCCGGACCCCCCACCATCAAATCCACCTGCGGACCCGTAATCGTGATCGGATCCACCACAATCGGCCCAATCGTCCCGGTCAGGCTGTTTCCGTCGACCGGATTGAGGTGTATCGGGGGCAGCATGAATTCGCTCAGTCTGATCTCGCCAAGATGGCCGGATAGCGGGATGTCCAGCGGCACTTGGACGTTAAAGCCCACTGCGATCTCGGGGATGGTGATGGTGTAGTCGAAGCCGATTTGGCCTTGAGCGTCCCCGCGCCAGAAGAACCCGTTGTTCTGACTGCCCTGGTTGAACCCGCCGGTATTGAGGTGACCGCTATTGCCGAACCCGGTGTTGAGGTTCCCGGTGTTGGCCCACCCCGTGTTGGTATCACCCGCATTGAGATCCCCGGTATTGGAGGCACCCGTGTTGAAACTGCCCGAGTTGTAATCACCCGCATTACCCACCCCGGTGTTCAGCACACCCGAGTTGAACACCCCGGTGTTGTAGCGCCCCGCGTTGAACAACCCCGTATCAAACTCACCCGAGTTACCCACACCCCAGTTACCGGTCCCGGAGTTGAACATCCCCACATTCCCACTCCCGGAGTTCCAGCCCCCAAACCCCACCTGACCACTACCGGTCAGCCCGATCCCCAGATTATTGCTCCCACTATTCCCAAACCCGATATTCCCCAACCCACTATTACCCAAACCAACGTTATAGTCACCCGCATTACCAATGCCCAATATTGTACGAACCCAAGTTCCCCGGCCCGAAATTATACGAACCAATATTCCCCGAACCCAGGTTGAAACCACCCCAATTCCCAGAACCAAAGTTCAGGCCACCAACATTCCCAAACCCAACATTCCCATCACCCACACTCGCAAACCCAACATTCCCCACACCCAAATTCCCCAACCCAGCATTAAAAATGTTGGTCCGCCCGGGGAAATCGATGATGGCCGTCTGCACGGCCGCCGCCGCCGCGGCGGGGCTCTGCAGCACCTGGGTGAACGGTGTCAGCGCCGCCACTGCCGCTGACGCCCCGGTGTGGTAACCGAACATGGCGGCCACATCCTGGGCCCACATCTGCTCGTATTCGGCCTCGACCGTCGCGATCGCGGGAGCGTTGAAGCCCAGCAGGTTGGATGTCACCAATGACACCAACTGCGTCCGGTTGGCCAACACCGCCACCGGATGCACCGTCGCCGCTACGGTGGCCTCAAAGGCCGCCGCCGCGATCCGGGCCTGGCTGGCCGCCTGCCCTGCTTGCACTCCGGTCGATGCCAGCCAACCCAGATAGCCGCTGGCGACGTTTGCCATCGCGGCAGAGGCCGGCCCCTGCCAGGAAGAACCGGTGAGCGCGGAGGTCACCGAGGAGAAAGCGGCAGCCGCCGATCCCAACTCGCCAGCCAGTCCATCCCAGGCCGCTGCCGCGGACAACAGCGGGCCCGACCCGGCACCGCTGAATATCCGAGCCGAGTTTATTTCTGGTGGCGACACCGAAAAACTCATCGCCGCAGCCCTTCTCAGGCGGCCGCCAAGCCGGAGGCCACCTGCCCCCCCGACAACCCGACGATCCACGGGATCCACCCGGTCGTCGCCCATTGGCTGGTATCGCATCAGCATACGGCGGTTACCACGGGGACACGGGAACTTTAACAAAAAACTGTGACCAGTGATCATAAACCGGATTATTCAATCGCAATGTAAACTCTTTGTACAAAATCGTCGCTTTGGCCGCCCGGACACCATTTTGTCCACATCACCAATTTGTCGCGCGGCCGCGCGACTCGAGCTAGCGCGAGTCGAGAAGAAGAATCAGATTCGCAGCTACCAGCGAATCGAGGCCGGCGTCGCCCTAGCCAGCTATCGCCATACCCGCGGACGCAACCCCAGGGCTCTGGCCCGCAGCCACCACATGGCCTCGATCAGCGCGGCCCCGAGCAGACCGATCCCCAAAGCGATCGAAGTCGTGGCCAGATTGGAGGGATCCAGAAAGAACTTCCGCTGCGCCAGCGGGAGGCTGAAGATCGCCACATAGGCTAGGCCACAAGCGATTACGAGACCCAGTCGCCACCAGCGATAGGGCCGGGCCACCACCGCCAGTACCCACAACGCGGTTACCAGCAGAGTTATCAGGGCGGCGGTTGAGGCTTGCGTCTGCTCCTGCCACGTCGAATGTCGCCCAGGATAGGCGGTCAGGTAGGAGACGAAGGTCGCGACGCCGACCACCAGTCCAGATGGCAGCGCAGAGGTGAGGACCCGCCGTACGAAGCCTGGATAGGCCCGCTCGTCGTTGGGCGCCAGCGACAAAATAAAGGACGGAATTCCGATCGTGAACCACGCCGCGATCGTGACGTGTATTGGCTGAAACGGATACAGCAATGGATCTGCGCCCAATGGCTTGGCGAACAAGCATTCGATACCCACCAGCAACGCCAACAACGCCGAATACACGGTCTTGGTCAGAAATAGATTAGCGACGCGCTCGATATTGCCGATAACCCGCCGACCCTCGCCGACGACGTAAGGCAACGTGGCAAACCTGTTGTCAAGCAGGACTATCTGCGCCACCGCGCGCGACGCGGGACTACCGGTTCCCATCGCCACGCCGATATCGGCATCCTTGAGGGCCAGTACATCGTTGACCCCGTCGCCGGTCATCGCCACCGTGTGCCCATGGGACTGCAGCGCATGCACTATGGCGCGCTTCTGGTCCGGCCGCACCCGCCCAAAAGTGGTGTAGGTATCCAGGACGTCGGCCAACTCGGGCTGCTCCGATGGCAGCTGTCGCGCATCCATGGTTTGGCCCTGCAACCCGAGCTTGGCGGCGACCGCGCCGACCGATACCGCGTTGTCCCCAGAGATGACCTTCACCGAAACATTCTGAGCGGCAAAGTACTCCATCGTTTCGCGCGCATCGGGCCGTACTTTCTGCTCCAGAATCACCAAGGCGGCCGGAGTTACCTGGCCCGGTGCGCAGGGATCGTCCACCTCCACGTCTGCGACCCCCAGAAGCAGGATTCGCAGCCCCTGTGCCCCAATCCGTTCCGCCTCCCGGGCGGCCTCGGACGCCGAATCCAGCAGCACATCGGGTGCACCGATCACCCAATTTCCGTGGTCGCGAAATGATATGCCGCTCCACTTGGTTGCCGATTTGAACGGCGCCGTTGCGGTGGGGGTCCAGTCCGGTGGTGACGGAAAGGCCTGCGCAATGGCCTGCATGCTGGCGTTGGGCCGAGCATCGGCGGCAGCCAGGAAGGCCAGCACGTCGGCGACGGCCCCATGCTGGTCGGCGATGAGTTCGTCGACATCGGACACGCGCATACCGGTTTCGGTCAGCGTGCCGGTCTTGTCGGCGCACACCACGTCGACCCGGGCCAGTCCTTCGATGGCGGGCAATTCCTGTACCAGGCACTGGCGTTGCCCCAACCTGACGACGCCGACAGCGAACGCTATCGAGGTCATCAGCACCAGGCCCTCTGGGACCATCGGCACCAACGCGCCCACCGTTCGCAGCACCGAGTCTCGCCAACCCGCGTGGGTGGTGAACAGCTGGGTATAGATGGTCAGCAACCCGGCAGGTATCAACAGATAGGTGATGAATTGCAGAATCTTGTTGATGCCGCTGCGCAATTCGGATTTCACCAGGGTGAACTTGCTCGCCTCTGCGGCAAGCTTGGCAGCGTATGCTTCGTGCCCCACCTTGGTCGCACGGTATGCCCCGCTACCTGCAACCACGAAGCTGCCTGACATGACTTGTTCGCCCACGTGTTTGGCGATCGAATCGGCCTCACCGGTGAGCAGGGATTCGTCGATCTCGAGGTTGTCCTGCTCGAGGACTTCGCCATCAACGACGACCTGATCGCCAGGTCCGAGTTCGATGACGTCGTCGAGCACCACCTCGCTGGGCGACATTGTGCGGGTGCCGGATTGCCGCCGAACCAACGGTTTCGCCTGGCCGAGGATTGCCAGGTTGTCCAGTGTCTGTTTTGCCCGCAGCTCCTGGATCATTCCGATGATGCTGTTGGCGATGATCAGCAGGCCGAACATCCCGTTGATCACCGAACCGGTCGCCAGGACGATCAGCAGCAGCACGCCCAGAATCGCATTGATCCTGGTGAATACGTTGGCCCGAACGATTTGGGCCACACTGCGAGTCGCCCGCTCGGGAATGTCATTGCTCTTACCTTCGGCTAACCGAGCCGCCACTTCGGCATCGGTCAAGCCGATGGCAGTCATCGCGTGAACGTTCCGAGCTTGTTCGAATCGAAATACTCGAGATTGAGCGTGTCACCGGCGAAGGTCGCCTTCGAAATCGAACCGGGCAAAGCGTTCTCCGTTGACAGGGGGAACGTGAAAGTGTCGCCGTCCCAATGCGTCAGGTCAAACGTCTGGTTCTTTGGCCCCATCGACAACTGCAGCTGGCCATCGCGCTCCGTCACGGTGGCGGGGCCCCAATAGTCGTTGGCGTATCCCCCGACGTAGTCGCTTGGCGGCCGGGCCGGTTCAGGGTTGACCGGGGGCTGCTTGCCGACCAGAGATCCTTCCGGGGTATTGATGGGGCTCATTTGCTGTCGGTATAGGTTCGTCCAGTCTTCGCGGACTTCGCCGTATTGCACCAGATCCATGAATTGGGCGGTGAGCGCTTCGGGTATGCCGTAGGGCGCGGCATTGGTCAGCGCGACGATGGCGATGTCTTCGGAGGGTAGGACCACAAAGTTGGTAGCGGCCCCGAGCCCGAACGCCCCGGAGTGGCCGTACTGGGTGCGGCCCGCGGAACTCACCGACACGGTGAACCCATGGCCGTAGAAGCCGGCGCGAGCTTTCGGTGAGAGCGCCGCCGACGAGATGACCTGCGGTGTGATGGCGGGGAGCAACGCCTCCGGTGACACGATTTGCTGACCGTTGTACTCGCCGTTGGCCAGCACCATGGTCAGCCAGTGGGCCATGTCATTGAGCGACGAACTCACCCCGCCCGCCGGCGTTTGAGCATCCGGGTCCCGTTGGAACCGGGCCTCCCACCGGTCCCCACCTTGATGTGGTTGACCGCGTGATTGGGCCGGGCCAGGAAGTCGGCGAATCGGGAACTGGTAGAGGTCATCCCCAGCGGGCGATAGAGCACCTCCTCGGACAGGTCCGGCCAGGCCTTGCCGGCTGCTGCCGCGACCGCATCGGCCGCGGCGGTCACACCGAAGTTGGTGTATGCATAGCTGATTCGAAAGGGGTCCAACGGCAGGTACTTCAACCGTTCGAGCACCTGCGTTGTGTCGTAGCCCAGATCTTCGAGCGCATCCCCGGCGTGGTCGGGCAACCCGGACCGGTGCGAATACAGGTCAGCGATCGTGGCGTGGTCGGTGACGTAGGGATCGCTGAGGGCAAACTCCGGTAGCTTCGAAACGACGGGCGTGTCCCAAGAAACGACATTGGTGCTGACCTCGTGCGCGACCACGGTCGCGCCGATGGGCTTGGACATCGAGGCCAGCTGAAAGACCGTGTCAGTGTCGACCTTGTTGTCCTGACCGTCGCCCTTGCTGACGTCCCGCACCCCGAATCCCTTGGCATACAGCGTCTTTCCACCGTGGACAATCGCAACCGCCATGCCGGGTATACCAGTGCTTTTCATCAGCTCGGCCACTAAGCCGTCAACCTTTGCGACCGCTTCGTCGATCCGGCCCGGGGGAATGTCGATACCGGAGACCTCATTGGGCGGGAGCTGCGACGGCGTCGATGGCGGGTTGGAATTTGATTGTTTGGGAGCACATCCCACCAACGCCAGGAACATCATCACCACTGCTGTCGTCGCCGCGCGTTTGGTCATTGCCGCACTCTAGCCGGGCAACGTCGCCCTCCCGGGTAGGCCCCATGCCACGCGCCGCCAGCACCGCTGGTGACCAGCGGGCATGCGGTCATGACAGTTCGCTGCGGCGTTCATGTCCCCGATGTCCGACGAGGACATCCCCTTGCCGTCCCTTACTGCGGTGGGACGCAAACATCACCACCGCCACGGTTGCGGCGCCGATACCGCTGGCATGAAGCCGGTTTCGGCATCGCCTCGATCAGAGCCGCCACCAGGGGTTGAATCGCAACGGCCCGGCAGGATCGACGCGCTGACCGGGCAGCGGCACGGCCACCTGGACCTGGTCTGATTCAGCGGCTTTGAGCAGTCGCTCTACCGGTTCCGCCCACGGGTGCGGCGCCAACCGGAAAGTCCCCCAGTGAATCGGCACCAACAGCCCCGAACCCGTGTCACTGACATCCAGGTGCGCCCGGACCGCCTCCTCGGGATTCATATGGATGTCCGGCCACCCAGTGTTGTAGGCGCCGATGGGCATCAAGGTCAGGTCGAACGGACCATGATCGGCCCCGATCTCGGCAAAACTCTTTGTGTAGCCGGTGTCCCCGCCGAAGTAGGCGCGATGCGTCGGTCCTACGAAGGCCCACGACGCCCACAGGGTGTTGTTGCGGCTCATGAAGCGCCCGGAAAAGTGCCGTGCCGGCATGCAGATCACGCTGAGCTCGCCGACCTGGGCGCTCTGGTGCCAGTCGAGTTCGATGATGCGATCCTCGGGGACGCCCCACGACCGCAGATGTGCCCCCACCCCCAACGGCACAAAAAACGGCGCCCGCTGACTACGGACCAGCGCGATCACGGTGTCGATGTCGAGATGGTCGTAGTGGTCATGGCTGATCACCACCGCGTCTACGGCGGGCAACCCGTCGAGCTGGACCGGCGGCGGATGCAGCCGCTGTGGGCCGACCAGATCCGAGGGCGAGCACCGGTCGCTCCACACCGGGTCGGTCAACACCCGGTAGCCGTCGATCTCGACCATCGCCGTGGAGTGGCCGAACCAGCTCACCGCCAACCGGCTCGCGTCGCCCTGGTACACCTGCGGAGCAGCCAGCGGGATCGGCTTGGCCGGGCGGCTCCCACCTCGATTCGCGAGTAGCTCCCAAGCAAGGAGCCGCATTTCTTCACGATTCAGGGTGAACACCGAGGCGGGGTCGAGGTTGACGAATACACCGTCGCGATAGTTCGGCGATCCATCCGAGGCGGCCTCGATCGCCGCAGGATCGGCACCCAACGCAGCTGGCGCTCCGCGCAGCGCCCGCATCAGCTATCCGCCGGCCGCTAGCGAAGCGGTGCCGGCGGCCAGTCTTAGTGCCCGGCCGACCATGTTGGATTACGCCCCCTGGAACTTCGGTGGCCGCTTCTCCACCCGAGCGACCTGCGCCTCGATGACGTCCTGGCTTCCCCAGGCCTTGTCGAACAGCTCCTTGTGCTCCGGCCACGGTTGCTCGATGGAACCGTCGTCATTGAGCACCCGCTTGGCATGCTGGATCGCCAACGGCGCCAGACCGGCGATCTCGGCGGCCCAGGACTGTGCATCGGCCAACGTGCCGATGCGGTTGGCCATCCCGGTGTGCAGTGCCGTCTCGGCGGTCAACTTCTCCGCGGTCAGCAGCATCGCGCGCGCCCGTCCGTACCCTACCAGCGACGACAGTCGGCGGATGCTCCAGTTATCCAGGGCCAGGCCATATTTAGACGTAGGGAACTGGAAAAACGCTTCGGGAGCCACGACCCGCAGGTCACACTGCATGGCCAGCTGCAAACCGGCGCCGATGGCAGGTCCATTCACGGCACCGATAACCGGCATCGGGGCTGCGTCCATCACGCGGTGTAGCTCGATGAGCCGATCGGGATAGTCAGCGGCAAACGCATCACCGGATAGATCCGCTCCCGCGCAGAACGCGGTGCCCTGGCCAGTGAGTACGACCGCGCGAACCGACCCGTCGCCGGCTTTCTGGATGGCCTCCCGCAGCTCCTCGACCAGCTGCGAGTTCAGGGCGTTGCGACGCTCCGGGCGCTGCAACTCGATGGTCATAACGGCTTCGACCTGGGAGATACCAATCATGGGGCAAGCCTATATAGCCTCATCGAGTGAGTCGTATCACCACCGACCAACTGCGCGACGCCGTCCTGGACGAGGACTCTTTCATCAGCTGGGATACGCCCCCGCTAGAGGTCCCGATATCGGAGTCCTACGCGCGCGATCTGGCCGACGCCCGAGCCGCCACCGGCCGTGACGAATCGGTGCTGACCGGCGAGGGCCGCGTGTTGGGGCGCCGGGTCGCGGTGGTGGTGTGCGAATTCGACTTTCTCGCCGGCTCGATCGGCGTGGCGGCCGCGGAGCGAATCACCGCGGCCGTGGAACGCGCCACCAGCCAGCGGTTGCCGCTGCTGGCCTCGCCCAGCTCCGGGGGCACGCGCATGCAGGAGGGCACGGTCGCGTTCCTGCAGATGGTGAAGATCGCCGCGGCTGTCCGGCTGCACAAGCAGGCCCACCTTCCCTACCTGGTCTATTTGCGCCATCCGACCACGGGCGGGGTGTTCGCGTCATGGGGTTCGCTGGGCCACGTGACGGTGGCCGAACCGGGGGCCCTGATCGGCTTCCTGGGTCCCCGGGTCTACGAGCTGCTCTACGACGAACCGTTTCCCGCTGGCGTCCAGACCGCGGAGAACCTGCAGCGCCATAGTGTCATCGACGGCGTGGTCACGCTAGACGAGCTACGACGCACACTGGATCGCGCATTGACGGTACTCACCGACGCGCCAGCGCCAGCGCCAGCGGCGCCAGCTCCCACTGCGATACCGGATGTTGCGGCGTGGACTTCGGTGCTGGCATCGCGACGACCCGACCGGCCGGGGGTGGAACACCTGCTGCGTTACGGGGCCACCGACCGAGTGCTGCTCTCCGGGACCGGTTACGGCGACGCGGCGACCACGCTGCTCGCGCTGGCCCGCATGGCTGGTCAGCCAATGGTGGTGCTTGGCCAGCAAGGGATCGGTGGCGGGATCATCGGACCGGCGTCGCTGCGCGAGGCTCGCCGCGGCATGGCACTGGCCGCCGAGCTGCGGCTGCCGCTGGTCCTGGTCATCGACACCGCCGGCCCCGCATTGTCCGCCGATGCCGAGCAGGGTGAGCTGGCCGGCCAGATCGCCCAATGTCTGGCCGAGTTGGTGACGCTGGGCACCCCGACGGTGTCGGTGCTGTTAGGGCAGGGCAGCGGCGGGCCGGCGCTGGCGATGGTGCCCGCAGACCGGGTATTGGCCGCCCAACACGGCTGGCTAGCTCCACTTCCGCCGGAGGGCGCCAGCGCGATCGTCTTCCGCGACACCACCCACGCCGCCGAGCTCGCCGCAGCGCAAGGCATTCGATCGGCGGACCTGCTGGCCGCCGGGATCGTCGACGTCATAGTTCCCGAACTCCCCGACGCCGCAGCTGAGCCGGTCGAGTTCGCCCAACGACTTTCGATCGCCATCGCGACCGAGGTAGCCGCGCTGCGTGAGGTACCCGACGCCCAACGCATGACGGCTCGACTCGCGCGGTACCGCAGCATCGGGCTCCCGCGCGACCGCTGACCTGCGGCGGTGCCGTTTAGCGGTCGGGCTTCGGCCCCACTGGGGCGATTTTGGTGTGGCAGGTTAGCCAGGATCGAATGCGTGGCGGAGGGACGGGAGAATCAGCAAGGCCGGTTCGGTAATGTGATGCTGGGTCTGCGCAGCTCGCTCGATTCTCCCGTCAGCACCGCCTGCCCCGCACGGCAGGAATCATTCTGAGCTGCCGCGAGAGTCCAATTCGAATTCAATTTCTCTTACAACAGCCTCTTTTTACCGACCAGGATCTGGCTAGCACCCGTGAGAGAGCTCGGTGATCGATTTTTAGACCCACGGCCGTTACCGCAGAGATTGCACCATTCCGCCAACGTGCGCAGGTCACTACGGAGGCGCAGCCGCATCGCCGCCGCCCGGCGAGAGACCGGCTCCATGAGACAAACTTGTCCAATCCTGTTCCTTTACATCTCTTTTGAGACATGCATGTTAAATCTCAGACTGAGGATCGTAAGGAAAATTCCCCTTTTGAATAAGAAGCGAACGCCTAATATGGACACCGTCAAGTTTCAGCAGTACGGTCAGCTACGTGCCCCACGACCATCCAGCGAGCCCGCTCTCGCATCGGCTTGCCGAAGCGGGATCGGTTGCCGCCGTTGCCAATCGGGGCCGCCACCCCGAACGGCGCCGCGTTCACTGCAAGCTGCGCAGCTGGCCACCATCGGATTCCCCACAACGAGCGGATGTCATGACGGCGCGCCGGCAAAATTGCGCACACCGGCCCTTACGGATGGCATGGTGCAGCAACACCGTTCACCTCCACACCGCCATCGCCGGCAAACCCATTGGCACCCGCACCCATCCTGAGCTGGTGTTTCATGCAGTTCGATGGCGATCCCATACACCAAATCGCGCTATTGCGACCGTCTCGAGACGAGAGTCGGCGCCGCAGCCCATGGAAGCGGCAACGCGCTCGATCCCGAGAAATTTTTGCGAGTTTGTAGTTAGATCAACTACGCAGGGGTCTGTGATGGCTTCAGCCGGCGGGTGCGGTTGAGGATCGTTGGTTCGGGTTGAATGGGCGCGCGGGTGCGGGGAGTGGTATTGGTTACGGGTAGAGTGCGGGCGTTGGCGGTGGAGCTTACCGCGGGATTTATTGTTTACCTGGATACAACGGTATTACTTGTAGCTTTTGGTGCTATTTCGGCAAGTTTTCCGGAGGCATCCTCGTCCGCCCGGTCGTGGGTGCTTGACGCGTATTTCATTGTGTTTGCCGCGTTGATGGTGCCGGGCGGGCGTTGGGCAGATCAGTTCGGTAGCCGCAACGTCTTCGCCATCAGTGTAAGCACGTTCATTCTGTCGTCTGTGGGTTGCGCGGTCGCGCCCACGTTGGGCGCGCTGGTTGCGGCTCGAGCGGCACAAGCGGTGGGTGCCGCGCTGATGGGGCCGGCTTCGCTTGCGCTGATTCTTCCTTATTTTGGTCGGGGTTCTCGGGCCACTGCGGTGTCGCTATGGGGTACCTCGGCGGCGTTGGCGGCGGCACTGGGGCCACCCCTCGGGGGGTTTCTCGCCGATACCGTGGGCTGGCGCGGGATTTTCGTCATCAACGTGCCGATCGGGTTGGCCGTGCTTGCCGGGTTGCGCAATGTCGACAACCGCGGCGATGCCGTGGCGGGGCAGCTGGTGAACACGAGCGCGATCGTGCTGATCGCTTCGGGTGTGGGGGCGCTGACGGCGGGCATCCTTGAAGGCCCGTCCTGGGGCTGGGGCCAGCGCCGGACACTGCTGTTGCTGATTGCGGGTGCCATCCTGCTGGCCGCGGCGATGGTGGGGGTGGCACGCCATCACCGCCGCGCGGAGCCGATACACGATTTCGACAAGGGCCGCTTCTTCGCCGCCAATGCGGCGACCGCGATCTTCGGGGCCGGCTTCTATGGGTTGTTACTTGCCGTCGTGTTCTTTCTGACGTCGCACTGGCACTATTCCACTTTCGAGGCGGGACTGGCCATGATGCCGATCTTTGTTGCGGCCGCGCTTGCGGCTATCCCGGCCGGAAGGATCGCAGATGCGCGGGGACACCGATGGGCGGTGATCCCCGGTTGCTGGGTTTTCGCTCTCGGCGTTTTCCTGTTCTGGTTACTGACAACGAGCCGAGCCGACTATGCGTCACGGTGGCTGCCCGGATCGATCCTCTGCGGGATTCGCATCGGGTGTGTCATGCCGGTTCTCGCAAGCGCTGCGATCGATGCGATGCCCGGCCAGCTCCTCGGCACCGCCAATGCACTCAATTCCATGTTGCGGCAATTCGGCGCGGCCCTGGGCACCGCCGCGGTGGGCACGTTGCTTGTTGAGCGTTCCGGGCACTCGCCCATCGACGTGGGCAGCTTCCGGGTCGTATGGGCATTTCTGGGGACTTTGGCCATCGCCACGATTCCGTTTGCGCTGCGCCTGATACGACCGGCGTGGCAACGACCGGTCGAGGAGCCCCAACCGGCAGCCGCAGAATGCGCATCGCCACCCTAGCCGTCTCACGGAGCACTTTCAGGAAGAAACACCTCAGGGCAAACGATCAATGACAGGGATTAGGGGCACAAATCATGGATCTCTTCGATAAATTTGTTGCGGTAGACGAGCCGCTGCTACACATTTCTCGTGCCACACATGGCATAGCGACATATCCCAAGCTGGATGGGCCCGTCGGCGCCCACATGAGGTGGCAAGACCGCGAGCAGATCGTATGGAGCATCAACAACTATCTCGGAATCGCCAATCTTCCTGAAGTACGGGAAGCCGATGTCGAGTTCGCTCGACTCTACGGATTCGCAAGACCCATGGGCTCACGAATGATGTGCGGCGAGACGGACATCCTCGAGCAGTTGGAAGAGGAGCTGGCCAATTATGTGAAGAAGCCGGCGGCGCTCTTTCTCAACTATGGGTATCAAGGCATGGCCTCACTCATCGACTCACTCACCACCTCCTCAGACTGGATCGTCCTGGACTCGCAATGCCACGCGTGCATCATCGACGGGGTCCGGCTGAAGAAGAAGGGCGGCCTCGACCAGACACGTACGTTCTCGCACAACAACATTGACGAACTCCAAGCATGCCTGGCCGAGATCGATCGGGTGCGCAGTGCCGACGCCGGCGTATTGGTGATCACCGAAGGGGTTTTCGGCATGTCCGGCGACCAGGGTGCACTACGTGAGATCGTCGAACTCAAGAAGACCTACGATTTCCGATTGCTCGTTGACGACGCACACGGGTTCGGCGCCCTGGGCGCAACCGGCAGCGGAGCCGGGGAAGAACAGGGCGTCCAAGATGGTATCGACCTATATTTCAGCACCTTCGCCAAAGCGGCCGCCGGCACTGGGGCATTCGTCGCATCAGAGGCCAACGTAATTTGGAAACTGCGCTACACAATGCGCTCGCAGATCTTCAGCAGAGGCCTACCCCTGCCGATCATCGCCGGAAATCTGTTCCGCTTCGAGTTGCTGCGCACCCGCCACGATCTGCGCCAGCGAGCTCATGCCATCGCACATGAGCTTCAAACATCGTTGACCGACAAGGGATTTGACATCGGCAACACCCAGAGTCTGGTCACACCGGTATTCCTGCAGATGGACCCGTTGCTAACCCTCGAATTTCTGAACCGAATGCGCCACGAGCACAACGTATTCTGCTCGGGCGTGATGTACCCGGTGGTCCCCCCGGGGGTTGTCCAGCTACGACTGGTGTCCACCGCATCACACGACACCGCCGACGTGGAACCGACAGTAAACGCCATCGCGTCGCTCTACGACGAGCTAGTCCCCAACCGGGATCGTGACCTATCACCGGCACCTGAGCTCGGCGCGGTCTAACACCAGAATCCTATTGGGCGGACACGATGACAACTCACAGCCTCGCCGAATCACCATCTCGCCATCACAACCACTGGCCCCCAACCACACGATGTAGTAACGGGCCAGCTGTGATCGTCGACCTTCGCACCCGAAGAAGACCCGCACCCGCAGCGCCGACCAGCGAGCGCACCCGATGACCCGCTACGACTCACTGCTGGCCACCTTGGGCGATACGCCCCTGGTTGGCTTACCACGACTCTCACCAGGCTGGGACAACAGTCCGCACGTGCGGTTGTGGGCCAAACTCGAAGACCGCAACCCCACCGGGTCGATCAAAGATCGCCCAGCGCTGCGGATGATCGAGCAAGCCGAGGCCGACGGTTGGCTGCGGCCGGGCGCGACGATCCTGGAGGCCACCAGCGGCAACACCGGCATCTCCCTGGCGATGGCCGCCAAACTGAAGGGGTATCGGCTCATCTGCGTGATACCGGAAAACACCTCGATCGAGCGCCGTCGGTTGCTCGAGCTCTACGGGACCGAGATCATATTTTCCCCCGCCGAGGGCGGATCCAACACCGCGGTAGCGCTCGCCAAACAACTGGCCGCCGAACACCCCGAATGGGTCCTGCTCTACCAGTACGGCAACCCCGCCAACTCCGACTCCCACTACCGCGGCACCGGCCCGGAACTGCTCGCCGACCTGCCCGAGATCACCCACTTCGTCGCCGGCCTGGGCTCCTCGGGCACTCTGATGGGCGCCGGCCGATTCCTGCGCGAACACGTCGCCAACATCAAGATCGTGGCCGTCGAACCCCGCCACAACGAAAAACTCTGTGGGATGCGCAATCTCGACGAAGGATTTGTGCCCGAACTGTATGACCCCACGCTGGGGGCCGTGCGCTACCCGGTCGCCACCGCCGATGCCGAGCACCGCATCCGCGAACTCGCACACACCGAGGGCGTCCTGGCAGGCCTGTCCACGGGCGCGGCCCTACACGCCGCATTGGAGATCGGCACTCAAGCTCTGCGAGCAGGCGAGCGTGCCGATATCGCGTTCGTCATCGCCGACGCCGCGTGGAAATACCTCTCCTCCGGCGTCTATGAACACCCGGCACCTAGCAAGTTGCTGGCCCCATGACGCCACGATGCGAGCCCGCAAGTACGACGCGAACACCCAGAACCGCACCATCGGATTTCTTCCTCATATCGAATCAAACGAAATTCGGCAGGAGGGTGAACCCGTCTCCCAAATACTAAAAACAACGCCACGGCTCGCACCGGCCACGATCGGCACAACCCCGGCCGCACAGCATGAACACCGCGAATTAATCCGGAAGTCCGCCAACCCCCGACACCACGCCTACAGCTAAGGCATCACTGACATGACTACAGCGATGAGCGTCTTCGACGCACTGCCAGCCAGACTGCAGGACCCGGTGGTACTGACCGCCCCATTCCTGATACTCCTGATCGTTCTCGAATGGATAGCCGCACGCAAACTGCTAACCACCAGTGCGCCCGCTGCCGACGACTCGAGAAACGCACCCGGGGCCCACTTCGGCCCCGACACCATCGCAAGCCTGTCCACCGGGTTGGTCTCACTGGTCACCGGCGCCACCTGGAAGACCATCGCCGCAATCGGCTACGCCGCCATCTACACCTACGTCGCGCCCTGGCATCTTTCCCCACACCAGTGGTACACGTGGGTTATCGCGGTCCTGGGCCTAGACCTCATCTACTGCGTCGATCACCGCATCGCCCACCGAGTCCGGCTGATCTGGGCCGCACATCAGCCACACCACTCCAGCGAATACTTCAACCTGGCCACCGCGGTACGCGTGGAATGGAACAAGAGTGGCGAGATCATCATGTTCGCCATACTGCCGCTGTTGGGAGTTCCTCCGTGGGTGGTGTTCTTCAGCTGGTCAATAAACCTGACCTACCAGTTCTGGGTCCACACCGAACGGATCGGCAAACTATCGCGCTGGTACGAATACCTCTTCAACACACCGTCACACCACCGGGTGCACCACGGTATGGATCAAATGTATCTAGACAAGAATTTCGGCGGAATTCTCATCATCTAGGATCGCATGCTGGGCACATTCCAGGCCGAAGAATCCCGCCCACACTACGGACTCACAAAACCGGTCCACACCCAGGGCTCCGGCGTTGTTGATTAGCAGGCTTGTGAGCTGGGTTGATGATCTTTGGTGCCGCGCTATTGGGGCCGGAGTGTAGGCACGGGCTCTCTGGAGAACGATCGAGTTGGTTACTGTTCGTCGTTGGTCTGGAGTTGCCCGTGCCTACCGTTTCAGTATTGCCTGTGTCGTCGGTTCCAGAGGTGTTCGACCGCTGGAGTCCTGGTGAGCGTAGCGAGCTCATCGGATCGGAGTTTCTCGATGTGTTGGCCTCGGTGCCAGACCCGAGGGACCCACGCGGTCGGAGGTATTCGCTGATGGCTTTGTTGGCGATCGCGGTTCTGGCCACTGCCGCGGGGATGCGCGGCTATGCTGGTTTTGCCACATGGGCGGCCACCGCTCCCGATGATGTGTTGGCCCAATTAGGGGTCCGGTTCCGGCGGCCCAGTGAGAAGACCTTCCGCGCTGTTTTGTCTCGGCTAGACCCCGCCGACCTCAACGCCAGGATGGGCAGTTACTTCACTGCACACGTGGCCAGCAGCGACCCCAGTGGATTGGTGCCGATCGCGTTGGACGGCAAGATGCTGCGTGGTGCCTTTACGCGCCAAAGCGACAGCCACGCATCTCGTGTCGGTGTTCGCCCACCGTGCCCGATTGGTGCTCAGTCAACTCGCTGTCGCCGAGAAAAGCAATGAAATTCCCTGCGTACGTGCCCTGCTCACGCTGCTGCCGGGTAGCTTGCGGTGGCTGGTCACCGTGGATGCGATGCATACCCAGGTCGTCACCGCGAAGTTGATCTGCGCCACCTTGAAGTCGCACTACCTGATGATCGTCAAGTCCAACCAAGCCAAAATACTTGCGCGTATCACCGCGCTGCCCTGGGCCGAGGTGCCCGCAGCCGCTACCGACGACTCCCGCGGCCACGGCCGTGTCGAGACCCGCACCCTGCAAATCATCACCGCTGCACGAGGAATCGGCTTCCCCTACGCAAAACAAATCATCCGGATCACTCGTGAACGCTTGATCACCGCCACCGACCAGCGCAGCGTGGAGGTGGTCTATGCCATCTGCAGCCTGCCGTTCGAGCACGCCCGCCCTACCGCGATCATGACCTGGATGCGTCAACACTGGGGAATCGAGAACAGCCTGCACTGGATACGCGACGTCACCTTCGACGAAGACCGTCAAAGGGCACATACCGGAAACGGCGCACAGGTCCTAGCAACGCTACGCAACACCGCGATCAATCTGCACCGCCTCAACGGCGCCGACAACATCACCGAAGCCTGCCGGATCACCGCTTTGACCGCCAACCGCCGCCTAGACCTCCTCAATCCACAATTCCCCAGCTCACAAGCCTGCTAATCAACAACGCCGGAGCCCTGGGTCCACACCTTCAACATCTGGAAGCTACAAACCAACGAATACGCGGCGATAGTCCGAGACTGGCGCTCAGCAACTCGGCTATGCGATCGACTCAGCTACGTCTTCGGACCGCCGGGCTGGAAACCACAGACACCCGCCAACCAGGAAACCGGCAGGCTGGCCAAGTCCGCTTGACCCCCAAGCCATCGAGTTGGCAATCCGCCTCAGCCGACCCGCGCAGCACCGCCAGGCCTCAGCGGATCAACACCACGCCAAGAAGTTGACTGAGCCAAGCTCGTGCCGCGTCCTGGTCGCCGTCCAGTAGAAGTTGAATGCTGACCCCGTCATAGGCGGCGACCACGGCGCGGGCGGCGTCGGCAACGCTGCCGATCGCTGCGGGTAGTTCGACATCGCTGCCAGCAAGCCGGTCTTCCACTGCGGCACGCAGCTGCGCCCGGTGGGCCGCCAGGCGTTGGGCGAGATCCGGGTGGCGGGCGGCGTGCATCAGGAAGTCAGTCTTGATGAGCAGCCAGTCGCGGTCGAGCAACAAGGTGCTGGCGATCCGATCCACTGTCCCGGGCACGTCGGTGGGATCGTCGACGCTTGCCATGGCGGTGCCGACCTGTTCGGAGATCAAGGTGGCGCGCTGGTCATAGAGGGTGAAGAAGAGTTCCTCAAGGCTGTCGAACTGCGAGTAGAACGCCCCCCGGGTGTAGCCGGCCGCCGCACACACATCCTCGATGCGCACGTGCCCGAACCCTTTGTCTGCGAACACCCTGAACGCCGCATCGACCAGCCGGGCCCGAGTCTCGGCGCGCCGCTTGGTCACGCGCGCCGGCGTGGCAGTGTTGGCTGGCGGTGTCATCTACATCACACTCCGATACATCAACGCATCCGCTGCATTAATGTATCAGATGCGTGGTCGTAGGGCATACCCACACATAACTCTAGGAAGGCTGTCGGATGGACGCTGATGTCATCGTCGTCGGTGCAGGTTTGGCCGGGCTGGTCGCCACTCACGAACTCACCCGCCGGGGTAAGAAGGTCGCGGTGGTCGATCAGGAGAACGAGAAGAACCTCGGCGGTCAGGCCTTTTGGTCGTTCGGCGGACTCTTCCTGGTAGACAGCCCCGAACAGCGCCACCTCGGAATCAAAGATTCCCTGGAGTTGGCGTGGAACGACTGGTCCGGCAGCGCGGCGTTCGACCGGCCCGACGATGAAGACTTCTGGGCCACCAAGTGGGCGCGCGCCTACGTGGAGTTCGCCGCCGGCGAGAAGCGCTCTTATCTGACCGACCTCGGAATCCGGTTCATGCCCACCGTGGGATGGGCCGAGCGCGGCGACCTGCGCGCCGAGGGCCACGGCAACTCCGTTCCCCGTTTCCACATCGCCTGGGGCACCGGCACCGGCGTCGTGGAACCGTTTGTCGACTCCGCTCTACAGAGCGCCAAGGCCAAGCTGATGACCTTCTACCATCGGCACCGCGTTGACGAGTTGGTCATCACCGACGGCGTTGCCACCGGGATCAAAGGCACCGTGTTGGCGCCCGATGACGCGGAGCGCGCCACTCCGTCCAACCGCGACGAGGTAGGCGAGTTCGAACTGTCGGCGCAGGCGGTCATCATCACCACCGGCGGGATCGGCGGCAACCACGACATGGTGCGGCGATACTGGCCGGACCGGATGGGCACCCCGCCGGCCTCGATGATCACCGGCGTGCCCGCCTATGTCGATGGCCGGATGCTCGACATCGCCAACGACAGCGGGGTACGCCTGGTCAACCGCGACCGGATGTGGCACTACACCGAAGGCGTCAACAACTGGGACCCCATCTAGCCCAAGCACGCCATCCGCATCATCCCCGGCCCGTCGTCGATGTGGTTCGACGCACTGGGGCGCCGGCTACCGGCCCCCCTACCTGCCCGGCTACGACACCTTGGGCACCCTGCGCCACCTGCGCACCACCCCCGAGATCGCCAAGTACGACCACTCCTGGTTCATCTTGAACCAGAAGATCATCAAGAAAGAGTTCGCCCTCTCGGGTTCCGAGCAGAACCCCGACATCACCGGCAAGAGCCGCAAAGCCGTTCTGCAAGAACGGTTTTTAAACAAGGACGCGACCGGTCCGGTCGAGGCGTTCAAGCGCCACGGCGCCGACTTCGTGGTCGCCAACAGCCTGGAAGAACTCGTCGAGAAGATGAACGGCCTGACCGACGAACCCCTGCTGGATCCGGCCGCGATCCGCAGGCAGATCGAAGCGCGGGATCTGCAGGTCGCCAACCCATTCTGCAAGGACGTTCAAGTTCAAGGGATCCGCAATGCGCGACGCGCCCTTGGCGACCGGCTCGGCCGCGTCGCGGCGCCACACCGCATCCTCGACCCCAAGGCGGGGCCGCTGATCGCGACGAAACTGCACATCCTGACCCGAAAAACATTGGGCGGCATCCAAACCGATCTGTCGTCGCGGGCGATAGGCAGCAACGGCGAACCGATCGCGGGCCTGTATGCGGCGGGAGAGGTCGCGGGGTTCGGCGGCGGCGTGCACGGTTATAACGCGCTGGAAGGCACGTTCCTGGGCGGCTGCATTTTCTCCGGGCGCGCCGCTGGCCGTGCTGCCGCCGACGCCGTCTGAGCGGGTCGCTGACCCTCGCGAGCAGACGTGGAATCGCACAAGATCTGCGATCTTGATGCGATTCCACGTCTGCTCGCGCCAGTGGCTCCCAAATAGCTAGCCGCGACCCGGTCGCCTACCCTCCCACCGCCATAGCCGGCAATCAGGCAAAATGGGCGGCATGGACACTGGTGCGAACTCACCTCGGGTCTTGGTGGTCGACGACGATTCCGATGTGCTCGCCTCGCTGGAGCGCGGTCTGCGGCTGTCCGGATTCGAAGTATCGACCGCCGTCGACGGTGCCGAGGCCTTGCGCAGCGCCACCGAGACCCGGCCGGACGCGATCGTGCTCGACATCAACATGCCCGTGCTGGACGGCGTCAGTGTCGTTACCGCACTGCGTGCCATGGACAACGACGTCCCGGTCTGCGTGCTGTCCGCGCGCAGCTCGGTCGATGACCGAGTGGCCGGTCTGGAGGCCGGCGCCGATGACTATCTGGTCAAGCCATTCGTGCTGGCCGAATTGGTGGCCCGGGTCAAAGCGCTGCTGCGCCGCCGCGGGGCCACCGCGACATCTTCATCGGAAACCATCACGGTGGGCCCGCTGGAAGTAGACATCCCCGGCCGACGGGCCCGGGTCAACGGTGTCGACGTCGACCTCACCAAGCGCGAGTTCGACCTGCTCGCGGTCCTGGCCGAGCACAAGACGGCGGTGCTGTCGCGGGCACAACTACTCGAACTGGTGTGGGGCTATGACTTCGCCGCCGACACCAACGTCGTGGACGTATTCATCGGCTACCTACGCCGCAAGTTGGAGGCCAACGGCGGCCCGCGGCTACTGCACACGGTCCGCGGGGTCGGATTCGTACTCAGGATGCAATGAGTGCAATGACAGTGATGAACATCATGTCGCGAATTTTCGCCCGTACGCCCTCGCTGCGCACCCGGGTGGTGGTCGCGACGGCCATCGGCGCCGCGATTCCGGTGCTCATCGTCGGAACCGTGGTCTGGGTCGGGATCACCAACGACCGCAAGGAACGGCTGGACCGCCGGCTGGACGAGGCCGCGGGTTTCGCCATCCCGTTCGTGCCGCGTGGCCTCGACGAGATACCGCGCTCCCCCAATGACCAGGACGCACTGATCACGGTCCGCCGCGGCGACCTGGTCAAGTCGAACTCCGACATCACGCTGCCCAAGCTGCAAAAGGACTACGCCGACACCTACATCCGGGGGGTGCGTTACCGGGTGCGGACGGTCGAGATCCCCGGACCGGAGCCAACATCGGTCGCGGTGGGCGCGACCTACGACGCGACCATCGCCGAGACCAACAACCTGCACCGCCGGGTGCTGTTGATCTGTACGTTCGCCATCGGCGCGGCAACGGTATTCGCCTGGCTGCTGGCCGTATTCGCGGTGCGGCCCTTCAAACAGCTCGCCGAGCAAACCCGCTCGATCGATGCCGGAGACGAGGCTCCGCGGGTCGAAGTGCACGGCGCCAGCGAGGCCATCGAGATCGCCGAGGCTATGCGAGGCATGCTGCAGCGCATCTGGAATGAGCAGATTCGAACCAAGGAGGCGCTGGCCTCGGCGCGCGACTTCGCCGCGGTGTCCTCCCACGAACTGCGCACTCCCCTGACCGCCATGCGAACAAACCTCGAGGTGCTTTCCACCCTGGATCTTCCCGACGACCAGCGCAAAGAAGTGCTCAACGACGTGATTCGGACGCAATCGCGAATCGAGGCCACCCTGGGTGCCCTGGAGCGGTTGGCCCAGGGCGAACTGTCGACATCCGAAGACCATGTGCCGGTTGACATCACCGAGTTGCTCGACCGTGCCGCCCACGACGCGATGCGCATTTACCCCGACCTCGATGTGTCGCTGGTGCCCTCGCCGACCTGCATCATCGTCGGCTTGCCGGCGGGGTTGCGGCTGGCCGTGGACAACGCCATCGCCAATGCGGTCAAACATGGCGGGTCCACCCGGGTCCAGCTGTCCGCGGTCAGTTCACGGGCCGGGGTCGAGATCGCCGTCGACGACAACGGCAGCGGTGTCCCCGAAGCCGAGCGCCAGATGGTGTTCGAGCGGTTCTCCCGAGGGTCGACGGCGTCGCATTCGGGCTCCGGCCTCGGGTTGGCCCTGGTGGCCCAGCAGGCCCACTTGCATGGCGGGACCGCGTCACTGCAGAACAGCCCACTCGGCGGCGCGCGACTGCTACTGAAACTTCCCGGCCCCAGCTAGTCCGATAGCGCGAACAGCGTCACTTCCGGTGCGTGCTCTTGCTCCACGCGGTGAAGAATGCCCGCGCGGCGGCCGCTTCGTCCTGAAACCAGACCTGAGCACACGTCGTCTCGTACGACGAGTCCTCGGGGGTGTAGTAGTGGCGGGTGTCGGTGCGCCCCTTCACGACCCAGCCCTGGGGCCCAGTGTCGTCGGCATCGGCTCGGGCCGAACCCGGGCCGTACGGGGCAAACCGCCCCGGCGCCAGCTGGGCAGCCGAGGACTCCTCGGTAACAGCGGTCTTTTCGGTCGGTGCCCTCTTGGCCCGCGCAACCTTTTTCTTCGGAACCCGCTTGGCCCCCACCATGCGCTTCACTGGGCGCTTCCTGGCCCCAGCAATCTTGCGCGCGGCGGCCTTTTTCGCGGCGGCGGTCTTCTTCTTCGCGCCGGGAACCTTCTTCTTGGGCGCGTCCTCGCCTGCGGCAGCCTTCTTTTCGCGTGGCTCGGCGGTCGCCGTCTTCATCGCCGGGGGCTTGGTCTCGGCGTCTGCGGCGTCGACTCCGGCCCCCGAAGCAGCGGCTGCCACTTAGTATTTGGTGGATCGGACCATCAGGGCGCAGGTCAATACCAGTCCGAGTAGGAACGACAGGATTATCAACCACCAGTGCACATGGGCCATCACTGCGCCACCTCGGTCTGGTGGGACGCGGCTGGATCCGGCTCCTCGGCCTGCACGGTTTGCTCGGTCTGCTCGGTCTGCTCGGTCTGCTCGGCCTCTACCGCCTCCGCTGTGGTGGCGACCGGTTTGATCGACACCGTGACAATCCCCCAGGCAACGGCCGAGCCCACAACGAAGGCAGCCAGGTAGTACAACCACTGGATCACGAAATCCACGCTGGATTCTCCTTAGCTGACCACGTTTTCGACACGGCGGTTCTTGATGCGGCCCTCGGCCGTGTCATTGCTGGCGATCGGGTTCGCCGAGCCGAGACCCTTGGCGGTGATGTGATCGGTGGCAACGCCGTGGGCCACGAGGAAGTCGGCCACCGTCTGGGCACGCTGAGCGCTCAACGGAATGTTGAGGCCTTCGCTGCCGCTGTTGTCCGTGTAGCCGTTGACCGTCACCTTGGCATCCGGACACGCCCTCAACTTGTCCACCACCTGAGTCAGGACCTTATTGCTGTCCGGGGTCAGGCTCACCCCATCGTTCCCGAAGGCGATCGCCCCACCGGTCAGCGCCGTGACGGCCGCCTGCAGGTCGGCACATGCGCCGGTGGCCGCGGGACCCGTCGGAGGGGTGCTGCCAGCAGGCTGCCCCTTGACCTCGATCTGGTTTTCCACGTTCACGTCGGGCCAAACGCTCGTTGCCGCGCTTCCGACCGCATCCTTCTGGTCCGGCGATGCGGCGGTTCCGGTCAAGGTGATGGTGTCCCGTTCCACCTTGAGGGTGAAATCCGGAATCGGCCCGCTGGCGGAGAAAACAGGTTCGGCGTTGGAGAAATCAAGCGCGCGGACCTTGGGATCGATCTGGATCTGATCGACCACGGTGACATTTTGACTCAGCAGACCCTTGAGCGACGTCATCAGCGCCGCTTTGGCATCTTCATTGGGAAAATCGCCGATTAGCGTCAGGGTATTGCCACTGCGGCTCACCGACAGCAATGACAACGACAACTCGGGCCGATCTGGCTTAGCGGAACTCGCCGTAACGGTCGGCAGCTCACCGGTCGGCCCGTTGACCGACGTCGGACGCTGGTAGGCGCCGTAACCGAGCGCCGCCAACAGCAATGGAATAACCACCACGCCGATTAGCCAGGAAACGCCCAGCGGGCGCCGTTCGAATTTCGGTTCCTTCGGCGCCTCGGTGGGTGCGGGCGCCTCGTCCAAGCCCGCGTCGGTACCCACCCGTACTTCTCCTTAACGTCAGTTGGTTGCACAGCCCTCGCGGTGCCCCTGGCGATATGCAGCCTACCGACTCCCCGCCAGAGCAATTACCGATGTCAGGCACACTGGAGCAATGGCTAATGGGAGGAAACCGACGGATAGTGAAACCCTGGCCCATATCCGCGACCTTGTCGCCGAGGAGAAGGCATTGCGTGAGCGGCTTGTGCACCGCGAAATCTCCGAGTCAGAGGAGCATGAACGACTGCGCCTCATCGAAATCGAACTCGACCAGTGCTGGGATCTGCTGCGCCAGCGCCGGGCGCTGCGGGAGACCGGCGGCGACCCGCGGGAGGCAAGCGTGCGTCCCGCCGGCCAGGTCGAGGGATACTCCGGCTGACACGACCCCGCACTGACACCAGAATGAAAGAATTCGATGTCGTCGTTGTCGGCGGCGGCCACAATGGCCTGGTCGCGGCCGCGTACCTGGCACGGGCGGGTCTGCGCGTGCGGGTGCTCGAGCGCCTGGGACACGTCGGCGGGGCAGCAGTCTCGATCCAGGCGTTCGACGGCGTCGAGGTTCGTCTATCCCGGTATTCCTACCTGGTCAGCCTGCTGCCGCCGCAGATCATCAAAGACCTGGGTGCCCCGGTCCGGCTAGCCCGGCGCCAGTTTTCGTCCTATACCCCCCAACCTGACACGCACGGACGCTCCGGCCTGCTGATCGGGACCGCCGGCGACGACACCTTTGCCGCGGTCGGCGCGGCCGGCGATGAGCCCGGGTTTGCCGCGTTCTATCGGCGCTGCCGGCTGGTGACCGAACGCCTGTGGCCGACGCTGCTCGAGCCGCTACGCACCCGCGACCAGGCCCGCCGCACCGTGGTGGACTGTGGCGCCCCCGAGGCACTCGGCGCCTGGCACGCCATGATCGAGGAACCGATCGGACGCGCCATCACCGCCGCGGTGCACGATGACCTGGTTCGTGGCGTGATCGCTACCGACGCGCTGATCGGCACCTTCGCCGGGCTCGACGAGCCGTCTTTGACCCAGAACATCTGCTTCCTCTATCACCTGCTCGGCGGCGGCACCGGTGACTGGGACGTCCCGATCGGTGGCATGGGTTCGGTGACCGCGGGGCTGGCCGCCGCCGCCACCGGATACGGCGCCGAAATAGTGACCGGCGCGGAAGCTGTCGCGGTCACCCCGAACGGTGACGTGCGCTATCGCGCTGGCGACGACGAACACCTGGTTCGCGGGCGCTTTGTGCTGGCCGGCGTCACCCCAGCGGTCCTGGCAAAGCTGCTCGGCGATACCGAACCATCCTTGGCCCCGGGCGCACAGGTCAAGGTGAACATGGTGCTGCGGCGACTACCCCGGTTGCGTGATGCCGTCGTCACACCCGAACAAGCATTCGCCGGGACATTCCACGCCAACGAAACCTGGACCCAGCTGGAAGCCGCGCACCAGCGCGCGGCCGCTGGGCATCTGCCGGATCCGTTGCCGTGCGAGGCGTACTGCCATTCGCTGAGCGATCCGAGCATCCTGTCGCCCGCGTTACGTGACGTCGGCGCGCAGACCATGACGGTGTTCGGCCTGCACACGCCGCACTCGGTGTTCGGAAACGCCGACCCCGACGTGCTGCGCGACCAACTCACCGCAGCGGTGCTGGCCTCACTGAACTCGGTCCTGGCCGAGCCGATTCAGGACGTGCTGCTGACCGACGCGGATGGTCGGCCGTGCATCGAGACCACGACCACCGCAGACCTACAGCACACGCTGCACATGACCGCCGGAAACATTTTCCATGGCGCGCTATCGTGGCCATTCGCCGAAAACGACGACACCCTGGCCACCCCCGCCCAGCAATGGGGGGTGGCCACCAACCACGACCGCATCATGCTGTGCGGCTCGGGCGCCCGGCGGGGCGGCGCGGTGTCGGGTATTGGCGGGCACAACGCCGCTATGGCGGTGTTGGCCTACCTGCGGCAAGACCGCTGACCGACTACCGCCCGTCCATCGCGACGTAGTCGCGCTCGGTGTAACCGGTGTAGATCTGGCGCGGACGCCCGATCTTGCTGTCGCCCTCGTCGTGCATTTCGCGCCAGTGCGCGATCCAGCCCGGCAGCCGGCCCAGCGCAAACAGCACGGTGAACATCCGGGTGGGGAAGCCGAGGGCACGGTAGATCAGGCCGGTGTAGAAGTCGACGTTGGGGTAGAGCTTGCGCTCGATGAAGTAGTCGTCGGTCAACGCCGCCTCTTCGAGCTCCTTCGCGATACCCAGCAGGGAGTCATCGCCGCCGAGCTTGGACAGGATCTTGTCGGCCTGCTCCTTGACGATCCTGGCGCGGGGGTCGTAGTTCTTGTAGACGCGGTGGCCAAAGCCCATCAGCTTGACGCCGGCTTCGCGGTTCTTCACCTTGCGGACGAACTCGCTCACGTCGTCGCCGCTGTCGCGGATCTGCTCGAGCATCTCGAGCACCGCCTGGTTGGCACCGCCGTGCAGCGGGCCCCAGAGGGCGTTGATGCCGCCCGAGATCGAGGTGAACAGGTTGGCCCGGGAGGAACCCACCAGCCGCACCGTGGAGGTCGAGCAGTTCTGCTCGTGGTCGGCGTGCAGGATGAACAGCATGTCCAGCGCCCGCACCACCTCAGGGTCGGGGTGGTAGGGCTCGGCGGGGAAGCCGAACGTCATCCGCAAGAAGTTCTCGACCAGCGTCAGGGAGTTCTCCGGGTAGAGGAACGGCTGGCCAACCGACTTCTTGTAGGCGTAGGCGGCGATGGTCGGCAGCTTGGCCAGCAACCGGATCGTCGAGAGCTCAACCTGCTCGCTGTCCATCGGGTCCAGCGCGTCCTGGTAGTACGCCGAGAGCGCATTGACCACGCTGGACAGCACCGGCATCGGGTGGGCGTTGCGGGGGAAACCGTCGAAGAACCGCTTGAGGTCCTCGTGCAGCATGGTGTGGCGCTGGATCCGGCCGGTGAACTGGGCGAGCTGGTCGGTGTTGGGCAACTCGCCGTAGATCAGCAGGTAGCAGACCTCGATGAAGGTCGACTTCTCCGCCAGCTGGTCGATCGGGTATCCGCGGTAGCGCAGAATGCCGGCGTCACCGTCGATGTAGGTGATTGAGCTTTTGCACGACGCGGTATTGACGAAGCCGTTGTCGAACGTGGTGTGTCCGGTCTTGGACAGCAGCGGGCCGAGCGCAATGCCGTCAGCACCCTCGGTGGCATGGGCGATCTGCAGGTCGATCTCGCCCCCCGGGTACTTCAGAGTTGCGGTGTCGTCGGTGTCGGACACGAGACCCCTTTGCGTTCTGGCTGATATGACTGCCCCACTCGGTGCGTATAGCTGAAGGTAGTCGTTGACACGATGGCGCGCCTGCCCGGGGTCGTATCTGCTGGTCCGGTCGATCTCCGCGACCCTGCTGCCCGGTGGCCATGACGGGCCACCGTGGCATGCCCCGACAAACCCTTTGCATATTCCGTGCGGAAGCCGGATGAACGGTCAGAAAAGCGAATGCGCGCGATCGAGCGGATTGCCGACCGTGCCACACCCCGCTCATCCGCCCCTCGCGAGTCATTGATATTCAGCGACAAATATTTCCGCAGGAACTATTTCACAGACTTAAATCACGCGGTCCACCGGTGCACCGATCGAAGCGCCGGAAATCGCGCGTGACCCGGCTACCAGGCCAGGACCTCGGGCCGGCGACGCAAGTGATACTGATCGAGGTCGGGATTGGCGAGCATGGCCCGATGCTCGGCCGGCGCGAATGGCCACACCTCCGGCACCCAATCATCGTTCAGATACCAGCTGCTGCAACCCGTCGTCCACACCGTCTTGGGCATCGCAGCCCGCAGCTTGGCATTGAATTCATCGGTTGCCCACGACGTCGGCTCGACCGTGTCGAACTCGCCGCTGCGCCACCGCTGTATCCAGCGCAATATGTGATCGGCCTGCGATTCGGCAATGCCGGTCAACGGGTAATTCCCCACCGGACTATGCGGACCCAGCATCATGAAAAAGTTCGGAAAGCCCGGCATTGCCACCGTCTGATACGCATATGGGCCGCCGCGCCATAGCTCGTCGATCTCGACACCGTCGCGGCCGATCAGCTTCATCGGCCGGAAGAACGCGTGCGAGTCGAATCCGGTGGCGAGCACGATGACGTCCACCTCGCGCAGCACCCCGTCGTCGGTCACGATGCCCGCGTTTTCAATGCGGTCGATGCCCGTGGTGACCAGCTCGACATCGTCACGCTGGATGGCACGGTAGAACCCCGAGGACATCACCAGCCGCTTACACATCGGCTGGTAGTCCGGAGTCAAAGCCTGGCGCAGGTGTGGATCCCGGACCAGGCGCAGGCTGGCACGGCACGTCATCCCCGTTACGCGGCGATGCCAGCCCGGCCTGGTCAGCGCCGCGGTGAATTGCTCGAAGGCCCGGCCCCATATCTTGTAGGCCAACGATTCGAGCCACGGCGCCCCGCGGTAGCAGGCACGACTCACCTTTGAGTACTGCCTGTTAGGCCACGGCAGGATCCACTGCGGGGTGCGCTGGAACATGGTGACCTTGGCCGCCACACCCGCCAGGGCGGAGACGAGTTGCACGCCGGTTGATCCGCTACCGATCACCGCCACGCGCCGCCCCTGCACCGCGACCCGTTGATCCCACCGGGCCGAGTGAAAGGCGCTGCCTCCGAAGTCGTCCAAACCTGCGATCGCCGGCACCCGCGGGTGGTACAGCAAGCCGGTGGCCACGATCAAGAAGTCGACCGCCGTCTCTTCGCCGCTATCCGTCACCACCGACCAGTGATCGTCTTCAAATCGCGCGCTGACGATTTCGGTCCCGAAACGAATCCGGTCCCGCAATCGATAACGGTCGGCAATCCCACAGAAGTAGGATTGAATTTCGCCGCCCGGCGAGAATAAGTTCGACCAATCCGGATTCTTGGCAAACGAGTACTGATAAAGCCGCGAAGGCACATCACAGACCAGGCCCGGATATGTGTTCTCACGCCATGTCCCACCGACCTCGTCGGCCTTCTCGTAGATGGTGACATCGGTAATTCCACTGTTGAGCAACTTAATTGCCATGCAGATTCCGGCCATACCTGCGCCAACGATGGCGACGGAAGGATCACGCCTTGTCATTGATCAGTTGCTCCCAATAAACGCGCACTACCAAAACTTCCTTCTAAAACTTCCTTCTAAAATGCCGTTCGATAATGCGACATGCAAAAAGGCTGCGTTGACACAACAAGATTAGGGCCCAGTACCCGCCGCTGTCAAATTAAGCCGAAAGCGCTACATAGATCAGAATCCGATTCTGATTAATGCAGCGCGCGGAAATTGAATGCATTATGCACCCGGCGCGATAATCACCGGCCGCAATTAGTGCGAAAGGTTTGCCGATCTCAGGGTTGCAGACGTTCGATCTGTGTGCCGCTGACCCGAATCCGATTGTGCACCCGGTTCTCCCGGCCCTGCCAGAACTCGACCACCTCAGCTGCGATGAGATAGCCGCCCCAATTCGGCGGCACCGGGATGCGCTCGACGTCGGCAAAGCGCGCCGTCACCTGCGCCAATTTGTCGAGCAATGCCGCGCGCGACGCGATCGGCTGCGACTGGTGCGACGCCCATGCGCCCAGCTGAGACCCACGCGGCCGCAAAGACCAGTAGTCCTGGGTCACCTGCGCAGCGACCCGGCTCACCGGGCCACGGACGTGAACTTGGCGCCCCAGCTGGTACCACGGAAACGTCACGGACGCGTACGGAGTCTCGGCCAGGTCGGCGCCCTTGGCCGAGTCATAGCTGGTGAAAAACGTAATTCCGGCCTCATCGACCGCCTTGCACAGCACCGACCTGCTAACCGGGCGCCCCTCCGAAACGGTGGCCAGCACCATCGCGTTGGGTTCGGCGATCCCGGCATGTTCCGCGTCGTCTATCCACTTACGAACCAGCGCAAGCCATCCGTGGCCGAGCCAGTCCGCATCCAGGTCGGGACTGGCATCCTTTTCGGGTGACCCATATTCCACCCGCATCGCGGCCAGGCGCTGCTCGTTTGGCCCTGTCATTGCGCCAACGCTACCGGTGGGGCTACTAGGCGGTAGTTTCCGCCCCGAGGTGGAGTGCAAGAATTTGGCTATGACTGTGGTCCCGGAAGATTTTGTCCCTGGCCTCAATGGCGTAGTCGCCTTCACCACCGAGATCGCGGAGCCGGATAAAGACGGTGGCGCGCTGCGCTATCGCGGCGTCGATATCGAAGATCTCGTTAGTCTGCGGGTGACTTTCGGCGATGTGTGGGCGCTGCTGGTCGACGGGGAATTCGGCCGCGGGCTGCCGCCCGCCGAGCCATTCCCGCTGCCGATCCACACCGGCGATGTACGAGTCGATGTTCAGGCTGGGCTGGCGATGCTGGCGCCCATCTGGGGCTACGCCCCACTGCTGGACATCGATGACGCCACGGCCCGCGAACAGTTGGCGCGTGCGTCGGTGATGGCGCTGTCGTACGTCGCTCAATCGGCACGCGGCATCTATCAGCCGGCCGTGCCTCAACGAGTTATCGACGAATGTTCAACGGTAACAGCGCGTTTCATGACCCGATGGCAAGGCGAACCGGACCCCAGGCACATCGAAGCCATTGACGCCTACTGGGTGTCGGCCGCCGAACACGGCATGAACGCCTCGACGTTCACCGCCCGCGTCATCGCCTCTACCGGCGCGGACGTCGCAGCGGCACTCTCGGGCGCGATCGGTGCGATGAGCGGGCCGCTGCACGGCGGTGCACCGGCCCGAGTCCTCCCCATGATCGAGCAGGTCGAGCGCACCGGAGACGCCCGCGGCCTGGTCAAGGGCATTCTGGACCGCGGCGAGAAGCTGATGGGCTTCGGGCATCGGGTCTACCGCGCGGAGGACCCGCGGGCGCGGGTGCTGCGCGCCACCGCCGAGCGGCTGGCGGCACCCCGGTACGAAGTCGCGGCGGCCTTGGAACAGGCGGCCCTGGCCGAGTTGCGTGAGCGCCGTCCCGACCGAGCCATCGAGACTAATGTCGAGTTCTGGGCCGCGGTCATTCTGGACTTCGCCGGCGTCCCGGCCAACATGATGCCGGCGATGTTCACCTGCGGGCGGACCGCCGGCTGGTGTGCCCACATTCTCGAGCAGAAGCGGCTGGGCAAGCTGGTCCGCCCCTCCGCGATCTACGTGGGGCCGGCGCCACGCACCCCGGAGTCGGTCGCGGGCTGGGACCGGGTGCTGACCACCGCATAGCACGCGCCCGGACAGGTCGAATCGAGCACCAAATGCCAAGCGCTACAAACTAGTTCGGGTAAGAGACGTTGGTGGTCTCGTAGTGGAAGGCAACCGCCGGAGGGCTGTGGTCCGACAACGGTTGCCCGTTGGAATTGTTGAAGTTGGGCGCCTCATTGCTGTAGGCGGTGGCCTGCAGCGTCACTCCCGTGCCACTGCGATAGAAGATCTTGTCGAGCAATTCGCATTCGTTGCCGACCATGCAGTCCGGCGCGAACGGCGGCGTGGTGGGGCCGTGCTCGACCTCCACCCAGGCGTCGGTGAGCCCGGTGGAACCGGCGAAGTCGAGCAGGCCGGCTTGGTCCTCGGAGTACAGCGCGTTGAAGTCGCCGGTGACGATCACCGCGCGGCCCGCGGAGTTCTGCAGGATGTAGTTGGCAAGCTGCCTGAGGTTGGCGTTGGTAAGCACCCCACCACCGGTGTTGGCATGCAGGTTGTAGAGGTCCATGGTGTTTCCGCCCGGCAGTTGCAGCTGGGAGTAGCTAAAACCCTTCGGGGTGAGGCAGTTGTCGGCATCGCATTGAAACCACGTCTGCCGGTCGAGTCTTTTCACCTTGAACACGGCGAGGCTATTGAGCCCGTCGGAGAAGGGCACACCGATCGGCCACAGCAAGGTGGGCGGGCTGGGCGGTGTCTGGCTGGGCATCCTGGACTTCTTGATCAGGAATTCGTGGTAGCTGAAATCCTCCTGGACGTTGGACACCGAGAAGTTGTTGAGCCGCTTCCCGATCTCCTTGGTGTAGAGAAAGCGCGGCAGCATCGCGCTGGAGAGCGGGAACGGCAGCCCGGCGATGTTGTACGTCAACATGCTGAAGTCGCCGCTGATCGTGTCGGTCGGGATGTTGCCAACGAAGATCGTCACGGTGGCGACGTCGTCGTGGCCGTGAAACGGGCCCAAGTATCCGACTAGCCCGTGCACGTGCAGGCTGGTGTCATCGCTGACCGCAACGGTGAACGTGTCGATGCCAACGAAATTCGGCTCGGGTGTGTAGACGAAGGCGGCCCTGCTCTCGTCGATGTTCACCATGCCGTGCTGAGGCCCACCAGGGGTGCCGCGGGGATTGACCTTGAAGGTCATCCTGTTGCCATCCGGGTCGTAGGCCGAAAACGGAACCAGGCCCGTCGAGCCGTTGACGTCGATCTTGAGTTGTTGGGGCGTGGCCACCGGCGTGCGGTTTTCGAGGATCGGCACCACTCCATTGCGGATTGAGGCCAGGAAATTGATCACGGCGTTGAGCAAGTCATCGGGGATGTTGCTGGGATCAAGCTGTAGCGTACCCACCCCTGGCGATGCCGCACCCGGCAGAGCCGTACCGGGCAGTGCCGCTCCCGGCTGCGCCGCACCGGGCACCGCACCCGGCTGTGCCGCCCCCGGCAGCAGAGACGCTGCGGTGTTCTCGCCGCCCGGCGGCGCGGGGACGTCGGCCCACGATTCACCATTGGAGGCGTCCGAATCAGTTGGTGCGGCATGGCCGATCGCCTGATCGGTTGCCACCGCAGCACCCACCACCAGAACGAACACCAGCGCCCCGACCCGGACCGCATGGCTGGCGTAACCCATAAATTCTCCTTGTGCCTCCACCGGGAAAGTGGATTCGTCGGATGACGCTTTGCCGGTCGATGAGCAAGCTCGCGGTGGCTCGCCGGGCAAGCTCGATGCGAGCCAGGCCCAGCAAAGCCAACGACCCGTCCGACGGCATCGACTGACAAAGTGGCGGTATTGAGGTGTCGCGCTGCTAACCAGGATGTTCGAGGTGTGCAACCGGGAGGTCCGTAACGTGCAGCGAAGTCTGCTGCCCCACCAGAGCTATTGTCAATAAAGATCTTTGGAGCCGGAAGCCGCGGTCGAGCCCGCCCGAGTAACCCGCGTCCGGACATGCAGGACCGCCTCACCCGACGCATCATTAGCGCCCGCCCTGGCTCGACCGAATGCTCAAACACCCTGAATTCCAATTAAATTCATCCAGATCACCAGCCCATACCCTGGCCATCCCGATGATCCGCCGAGGGGAGCAAAAAGGCAGCAAGAAGGCACTGCCAGTGGCGACCGTTGCAGCGACGTTCTGTCGTGAGTGAATTGATCTTGCCAGCCGGATAGCGCACAAGAAACGCGATCAAAGTGGCCATAGTCATTGCAAGACAGCACTTATCACCTATACGCAGCCATCTCGAGTCAGCGCAGTTCAAGGTTTCTCCGCTGCCGCCCAACGCTTTTCGATGAGACAATCGGTGAGCGATGCCATCAGCATCCTCGTTTCGCCCAGGCTTCTGACTGCGGCGGATTTTCGGGTCGACCTATATGCCAAGATATTTCGTACATGACGAACCTACGCGTCAGTCGCTTTCACCCTCTCGGCCAACATTCGCATCCGACGCCGGAGCCCGGACACCAAAGCGACGCCAGTCCGCGATCGTGGATGTTCGGCCACCAAGGGTTGACATATCGCCAGGAAGTGCTAGAGGGGCACAATTCCCTCGCAAATCCCGTCAAAATCAGCGTGTTTCGTGACGTAATAGTCACCCGTGTCGCGATCCAATCGCATTCGCGCCGATACCGAAAAGTGCTCTCGCAGAATTGAAATCGTAGTCAACGGCGCCGCGTCTAGCGCTTTGGCGTCCACCAGGTCACTTGACGATCACTCGCCCATCACGGTCAGACAGTCACGGTGGACGCATCACAACATCGGCCCGCGGCCGGGAGCCGGCCGCAGCCAGCAACCGGGGGGCGAACCAGGGGCGGTCGGGAACCGAGGCGAACCGCACCGAGCGACGGCCACCGTCCGTCGCCTCATCCGCGCCTCATCCGCGCCTGACCTGCGCCTGATCTGCGCCTGATACAAGAGTCCCGCACAGGCGGCCAGCGCCCGTCCGGCCACAAGCCACCGGGGCTTGTCGGTGCCCCGCGGTTAAATGACGAACGCAGCGATGAGTTTGTGTCGCGGCTTGGGTCAGTACCGGTGAGCCCATTCGGGAAGCCAACAGCAAGGAGACTTTCATGGCAATCAACGTCGAACCCGCCCTGTCCCCCCACCTCGTCGTTCACGACGCCGCGGCCGCCATCGACTTCTACGTCAAGGCCTTCGGGGCCGAGGAGTTGGGCCGGGTGCCCGGTCCGGACGGCAGGCTGGTCCACGCCGCGCTTCGGATCAACGGCTCTACCGTGATACTCAACGACGACTTTCCCGAGATGTGCGGGGGCAAGTCGATGACACCGGTATCCCTGGACGGAACACCGGTCACTATCCATCTGACCGTCACCGATGTGGACGCGAAGTTCCAGCGGGCACTGGATGCCGGAGCCACGGTTGTGGCGCCGTTGGACGACCAATTCTGGGGAGACCGCTACGGAGTTGTCGCCGATCCTTTTGGCCACCACTGGTCGCTGGGCCAGCCGGTACGCGAGGTCAGCATGGAGGAGATCCAAGCGGCCATGTCCGCACAGGCGAGCAACTAACGCAGATCAACCCTGCCGTTGCGCAGGCGTCGCCGTACCGCGGCGCCTGCGCAACGGCGCGGCCTGACGACTTCGCTTACCTGCCGAGGATCGCCGCGAGCAAGCCACGAGACGGGCGCACCGGTGCCCCCGAGGCGGGGGTACCCAGCATGTCGGCCACATCGGTGAACTTGTTGCGCGGACGCCCCTCGGCGTTACCGCGTGCAATCTCGGCCGCGTCGATGGCAAACCATCCCGCGGAGTCGATGACGTCGGGTTCGCGGGTATGCACCAGCTTGGCCAACGCGGCCGGTTTGCACACCGGATCGCCCAGCTTGCCCGCGTTGAAGTCGGCGACCAGCGCCGCAACCGTCTGCAGCGAGCAGGACTTGTTGGTACCGATGAACCCGGAGGGCCCGCGCTTGATCCAGCCCGCGACATAGACACCTGGCACCGGGGCGCCGCGAACCGGGTCCACGACTCGGCCACCGTCATTGGGGACAACCGCCGCATTGTCGTCAAACGGCAGATCGCCAATCTTCGTGCCGCGATACCCGATCGACGTCAGCACCAGCCCCGCATCGAGGGTGCGCATTTCGTCGGTACCGGTCACCGAAAACTCCACGCCGCTGGCTCGCTGCTCACCACGCACCGATCGGGGGGTGAGTTGGTATGCCAGCCGGATGCGCGGGCCCGATGCCGCCGAGCCCTCCCCCAGCGTTGCCAAGATCTCCAGCTTGCGCTTGGTCAGTTGGTCAGAGACGGTTGCCAAATCGTCAAGGACCCGCTGACGATGGGCCGCGTCGAGAACCACCTCGGCGCAACCCGTGAGCCCGATCAGCTCGGGCAGAGTGAACGCCGAGTGGGCGGGTCCGCGGCGGGCGGCGATCACCACCTCGCGAACCGCCGAGTTGCGCAGTGCGCGCAGCGCCGGGTCAGCGATATCGGTGCGAGCCAGGTCGTCCGGATTCGCGGTGAGCATGCGTGCCACGTCGAGGGCGACATTTCCGTTGCCGATGATCACCGCGCGCTCGTGGCTCAGGTCGACAGGTAGGTCAGTGAAGTCTGGATGCCCGTTTATCCATGCGACCAACTCGGTCGCGGTACCGGTGCCCGGCAAGCCCATCCCATCGATGTGCAGACGACGATCATCGGGCGCGCCGACCGCATACACCACAGCGTGATGGTGGGCCAACAAATCCGCGTGACTCAGCTGCCTGCCGATCTCCACGTTGAGGTAGAACCGAAACCGGCGATGGCGTGCCACCCGGTCGAACAATCGGGTGACCCGCTTGGTGTTCTGATGATCCGGCGCCACACCGGCGCGCACCAAGCCGTAGGGCGTGGGCAGCTTCTCAAAGACGTTGACGCGCACGCCATGCTGAACCAGCAACTCGTCGGCGGCATACATCGCCGCGGGCCCGGACCCGACGATGGCGACGGTGAGGGGCTGGCTGCGCGGCCGAACCTGGGCAGCGGGGATCACCGGTGCCAGCTTTGACGTTGGCGGTAGCTTCTCGCCGCCCTGACGCTGCGGATAGTACGACGCATTGATTTCCACGAACGGCAGTTGCTTGGAGTCCAGCCGCGAGTCGGGCGCAATCGCACCCACCGGGCAGGCGCTCACACATGCACCACAGTCCACGCAGGCCACCGGATCGATATAGAGCATTTCCGACGTCGCGAAGCCGGGCTCGTCAGGTGTCGGGTGGATGCAATTGACCGGGCAGGCGAACACACAGGACCCGTCGTTGCAGCACGACTGGGTAATAACGTGCGGCATAGAACAGCTCGTAACGGCCTATGCGGCGGGCGAAGCGGCCAAGTGCTGGCGCTGCGGCTCGCTGCGATACCGAGACGGCTCCCCATCGATCTTGTAGATACGCCACATCAACCGCGCCGAGCGAGTCTGCATCAGACCGGTGTCGTGGGCCAGCATCCGCACGTCGGCGAACATGTCGCGCAACCACTTTCGCGACTCTGGCGATCTGAAGAACAGCTCCTTTTTGACCTCACGCGGGATGTCGAACTTCGCCCAGAACTCCTTCGGCGGCACCAGGATCGCATTGGCCAGCGACCGCATCGTCAGCGGCAAGTACAGCGAGATCCAGAACCGCTGCCGCTTGGTGAGCTTCGGCAAGCGTTTGCGGAGGAATTCGTGCGCAAACGAGATGTGCCGGGCTTCCTCGGCGACATGGATGGCCATCACCCGTTCCATGACCGGATGGAGCAACTTACCTTCGCGCAACACGTTCTTTTGGGTGTGGTCGATGGGCTCCTCGCCGGCGAGCACACCAATGAAGAACGCCACCGGCAGCGGGCCGGCCACCAATGGAACCAACGGCGAAATCCAACGCAACCGCCGGGGCATCCCGGGCACGTCGGCGCCGACACGGTTGACCATCTCCTGGAACATCATGGTGTGGTTGCACTCTTCGACCGATTCGTGCAGGCAGTACCGATACTCCGGTGATCCGTTGGGCATCCAGAAGGTGTAGTTCATCAGGCCCCTGACCAGGATGGACTCAAAATGCAGCCCAACCTTGGCCACGTTGGCCTGCCGCCACATCCCGATCTTGATCTTGCGTTCTTCGGATTGAGCCTGGTACCAGGGATGGCGCCCCAACGGGTCCGTTGCCGGGAGGATCCACCGGGGATCGTTGTCAGTGACAGCGAACTCCGGTGACTCCCAATCGATATCGGTGTACGGGTTGAAATTCCGCCGCACAGACCCCTCGGACAGTGTGGCGAGCATTTCCACGTACTCGGCGTCGTCGCGCACTTCCATATTGCGGCGCCACCGCCGAACCATTCGCGTCCTGGCCATTACAGCCCTCCTCGATGAGGTTTACATTCGGACGTATGATGAACATGGTACCGCTGGTACCGGGAATTATCCAGACCCTCGAAAGGGAGAGTGGCCCAAGCCCCAGCGGGCGGTCAACTGTGGGCTCGCTCACATCGGATCGCGCTGCCAGGTATTTTTCGGCCCGCTTGGTCACCACCGCGCCACCTCTCATTACCCTGATTACCATGGCTGACCAGCTCGCGACTTCCCTCGACATTCCCGCCAACCTCAAGCCCAGCGACGGGCGCTTCGGATGCGGCCCGTCCAAGGTCCGGCCCGCCCAATTGCAGGCCCTGACCAGCACCGCAGCCGAGCTGTTCGGCACCTCCCACCGTCAGGCACCGATCAAGAATCTGGTCGGCCAGGTGCGGTCGGGGCTGACCGACCTCTTTTCGTTGCCCGACGGCTACGAGGTCATTCTGGGCAACGGCGGCGCGACGGCGTTCTGGGACGCCGCGGCCTTCGGCTTGATCGACAAACGGTCGTTGCACCTGACCTACGGTGAGTTCAGCTCGAAGTTCGCCTCGGCCGTCGCCAAGAACCCGTTCATCGGCGACCCGATCATCATCAAGGCCGACCCGGGCAGCGCACCCGAACCGCAGGCCGACCCCTCCGTGGATGTCGTTGCCTGGGCCCACAACGAGACATCGACCGGTGTGGCGGTGCCGGTGCATCGTCCGGCCGGCTCAGGCGAAGCGTTGGTTGTCATCGACGCCACCTCGGGCGCCGGCGGCCTGCCGGTGGACATCACCGAGGTCGACGCCTACTACCTCGCGCCACAGAAGAACTTCGCCAGCGACGGCGGCCTCTGGCTGGCCATCATGAGCCCGGCCGCGCTGGCGCGCGTCGAGGCCATCGCCGCGTCCGGCCGGTGGGTCCCCGACTTCTTGTCGCTGCCGATAGCGATCGAGAACAGCCTGAAGAACCAGACCTACAACACTCCGGCGATCGCCACCCTGGTGCTGCTGGCCGAACAGCTCGACTGGCTGCTCGGCAATGGCGGGCTGGACTGGGCCGTCAAGCGCACCGCCGACTCGTCGCAGCGGTTGTACTCGTGGGCGCAGGAACGTCCCTACACCACCCCGTTCGTCAGCGATCCCGCCCTGCGCTCACAGGTGGTGGGCACGATCGACTTCGTTGACGACGTGGATGCCGCCGCCGTGGCCAAGACCCTGCGGGCAAACGGCATCGTCGACACCGAGCCGTACCGCAAGCTGGGCCGCAACCAGCTGCGGGTCGCGATGTTCCCCGCGGTGGAACCCGACGACATCAGCGCACTCACCCAGTGCATCGACTGGGTTGTCGAGCGTCTTTAACCTCGCCGTTATCAACCGGCAACCGTCCAGCGTGTCAGCGCGGCGGCAGCCTTTCGCTGCCGTAAAGTTCGCAACGTAACAGGTCCGGTGCCGACCTGCACGGAGCCTGCGAGGAGAAGCCATGCGGGAACTGAGAGTGGTTGGGCTCGACGCCGACGGCAAATACATTCTCTGCGAGGGTGTCGACTCAACCGAGAAATACAAGCTGCCCGCCGATGACCGGCTGCGGGCCGCGTTGAAGCGCCAACCGATACCGCCCGAGCAACCACAACTCGACATAGAAGTCACCAACATGCTCAGTCCCAAGGAAATTCAGGCTCGCATCCGCGCCGGGGCATCTGTCGAACAGGTCGCCACCGCGTCAGGCTCAGACATCGCGCGCATCCAACGCTTCGCCCACCCGGTGTTGCTGGAACGCTCGCGCGCCGCCGAACTGGCGACGGCCGCGCACCCCATGCTCGCCGACGGCCCCGCGGTTCTGACGCTGCTTGAAACCATCACCGCAGCGCTGGTGACCCGTGGCCTCAACCCCGAACGGCTCGACTGGGACGCCTGGCGCAACGAAGACGGCCGCTGGACGGTACAGCTGGCCTGGAAGGCCGGCCGCTCGGACAACCTCGCGCATTTCCGTTTCGCCCCGGGAGCCCACGGCGGCACGGTCACCGCGATCGACGACGCGGCCAGCGAACTAATCGACCCGGAGTACAAGGCACCGCTACGGCCCCTGGCACCGGTCTCGCACCTGGCCTTCGACGAATCCGCAAAGCCGGCCAAGCAGGCAAAGCCCGCCAAACCGGCGAAGCAGACCCCGCCCGCTCCGGCCGAACAACCGGCCAGCAGCCGCCGTGGCAAGCCGGCCATCCCGGCCTGGGAGGACGTGCTGCTCGGGGTGCGTTCGAGCGGCCAGCGCTAGCGGCTGCCCAATCCGGCGAGGCCGATCAGCGCCAACCACGCCACGGCCACACCCACCCCCGCTCCCAGCACAAACCAGCGCAGCACCGGGGTGTTCCGCCAGCCCCAGAGCGGCGGTGCCAGCCCGCCGACCGCCACGATGTTGAGACCGACCGCCAGCAGCGGATGCACGCGAATGAGCCCGATGCTGAGCACCGCATCGCCAACCCCTACCACCGCTGCGACAAAGGCGGCCACCGCCAAACCCGCAGCCCAGGGGACAGATTCACCGCGTTCGTCAGTCACTGGCCGAGCCTAGCCCGCTCATAGAAGGCCAAAGCGGCCGCCGTCGCCACGTTGAGCGAGTCGGTGCCCCGCGACATGGGGATGCGCACCCGCAGGTCGCTGATCCGCAGCGCAGCCGCCGTCAGTCCCAGTCCCTCCGCGCCCACCAGAGAGGCAACCGGTTGATCGCCCACGGCGTCCATCGCCTCGGGCAGCGCACGAGCGTCGCCCTTGGGTGTCAGCGCCAAGAGCCGAAATCCGCGTTCTTTCAGTGCGACAAGCTCCGCGGGCCAATCGGTTGCGCGCGCGTAGGGCACCAGCAACGCGTGCCCCATGGAGACACGCACCGCGCGGCGGTACAGCGGATCGGCGCAGCCGCTGCCGAAAATCACCGCATGCACGCCCAGGCCGGCCGCGTTGCGAAAGATCGAACTCAGATTCTCGTGGTCATTGACACCTTCGAGAACAGCGATGGTGCGGGCGCCATCCACGACTTGCCCAACGCTGGGCTCGACCACCCGGCTCGCGGCGGCCAACACGCCACGATTGAGGTGAAACCCGACCACCTGCGCCATGACGTCCGGGGAGACCCGGTAGTAAGGTGCCCCAACGCCGGACAGGTCTTCTTTCAGCTCGAGCAATCTGCGATCGGTCCCCAGCAACGCGCGCGGCGAAAACCGCGACGCCAGCATGCGCTGGACGACCAACACGCCCTCGGCGATCACCAGCCCTTTGCCCGACGGCAGGTCGGGCCGGCGGTCGATGCTGTTGAGGTCGCGGAAATCATCGAGGCACGGGTCGTAGGGATCGCTGACATCTCGCACATCGACGTCGCGAACATGGCTGTGCGCGGTCACGGGCTTTCGTCGACCAGCGCCATCATGATGTCGGCGGCGTTGCGCAGAATGTCGCGCTTGTCGCCGTCCAGCGTCGCCAAGCGCTCGGCCAGCCATTCCTGGCGGGCCCGCCGCGCCGCTTTGACCAGCTCCGCACCCGCTTCGGACACCGAGACCAGCACCTGGCGGCCGTCAACGGGGTGCGGCGTGCGATCCACCAGACCCATGTCGGCCAGGGAAGCGATCACCCGAGTCATCGACGGTGGGCGGACTCGCTCGCGGATCGCCAACGCGCCGGGTGTCATCGCGCCCTCATTGGCCAACGTGGTCAATGCCGACAACTGAGACAACGACACCGGCGACGAGGGGTTCCGAAATCGAAGTTGGCGGGCCAACCGCATAACTGCCAACGACAAGTCGCTAGCCAGCCGCCCATCGCTGTCAGGCACAGCGCGAGGTTACATCGGAACGCAATGGCGCGGGTTCAGAACGGCAAACCCATGCCCGCCGTGTCCGACGGCCAGGATTCGGCGCGACCGCCCGCGACCGCTTTGGCACACCGCTTACCGAAGCCTGGCCGCGCCCGGGGCGGCCTGGGCCGATGGGGCGCTCGCGGACACGAGAACGACCCCGCCGTCGGCGCGAGGGCAAACCCACCTGCATCCGCACGGCCGCCTGGATGGCGACTTGGCTATCTTGGAGACACGATGAGTATCGAGCCCGACCAAAGCCCCGAACCGCCTCCGCTACCGGCGGTCCTGCTCGAGGTGTGGCCGGTCATCTTGGTCGGAGCGCTCGCCTGGTTGGGCGCGGCCATGGCGGCGTTCCTGGTCCCCAGTCTGCAGGGCTGGCGTCCAGTGACGGTGGCCGGACTGGTGGTGGGATTGTTCGGTACCTGCCTTTTCGTCTGGCAGCTTGCCGCTGCCCGCCGCGGTGCGCGCGGCGCTCAGGCCGGACTCGAGACCTACCTCGACCAGCAAATCGACTAGTAATTGCCTACCCGGGAGGACCCATGGCATCTCCGCTGTTGCAAACGCACATTGATATCGACGCGCCACCCTCGATGGTCTGGGCGTTGATATCCGATCTGCGACGGATGCCCGAGTGGAGCCCGCAGTGCCGCTGGATGCACCAATTCGGCCCGTTGCGCCAGGACACCCGCACCCTGAACTTCAACCGCCGCAACCGCCTGTTCTGGCCCACCAGCTCCCGAATCGTGGAGGTCATCCCCGAGCAGAAGCTAGCATTCCGGGTCGATACCAACCGCACGATCTGGAGCTATGAGCTGGCGCCGCACGGCGCGGGAACCCGGCTGACCGAGAGCCGTCACGCCGAAAACGGCGTCAGCGCATTCTCGAGCATGTCGGTGAATGCCCTGCTCGGCGGCAACACGAACTTTGAACGTGAGCTGGTCGAAGGCATGAACACCTCGCTGGCCAGGATCAAGGCTGCCGCCGAAGCAGGCTAGTCCGACGACTCGGCCGGCTTCTCCACGACATCGAGCACTCCGTCGTCATACGGCTCGTACATCGGTGAGCCGGTGCCCGCCGGAGCGGGGGTATCCGAGTGCGCGCCGCAACCGTACTGCTTGTCGACAACGCGTCCGTCGGCCGCCAGTTCGTTACCGCATACCCCGAACATCACGCCCAGCGATCCGGCCAGCGGTAGGAAGAACCCACAGTCTCGACACACTCGCTTGGTCGATCGCGCCATCGGCGAGTCGGGGCCGCAGTCTCCGTCGTGCCATCGTTGCGCCGCCTCGGCACGGCCCCAACCGCTCATCACCCAGCGCCGGCCGAGCCCGACCTCTGCCGCGGTCTCATCGACCTGAGCGTCACCGCTGGCGGCGTAACCCGGCACCAGCCGTGGATCGTCCTTCGCCGGCGCCAGCAGGTCTCCCGGGCTTAGATCCCCCGGCCGTACCCGCTGCTCCCACGGCACCCAGGCCGGCGCCAGCAGCGCGGTTGGGCCCGGGACCAGCACCACCTCACTGACGGTGACCCGATCGGCACCGACGTAGCTGGCCACCACTGCGGCCCACTGCCAGCCCTGGTAGCCGGGCAGATGCGCCAGGAATCGGTGGGTGGCGGCATTGGGATCTTCGTAGCTGACGCCCAGGTAATCTCCGACAGCCTCGGCGCCGCTGAACTCCTCGACAGCCTCCCTGGCCAGCGCAACCGCACCCGTGAGCGTCGGCGCCAGCTCTTCGGGCCACTCGGCCACGGCCGTCGCGGAGGATTCCGTCGAGTCCTCAAAGGGTCCGGTCACATTCCCTTTCCTTTCTGCAAGCGACTCCCATACTGCCGGAAGACACGGGAGGCGAGCCACACCCGGTTGCCTACACGGGGCGGCGAGATAGGACAGAATTGATTTGTGTCTGGATGGCGGCGTGATCACCAGGGCCGAATGGCCGCGTCCCCGGGCCGCCGCACCCGAAACGGATCGGTCAGTGAGCACCCGGGGATGGCGAACTACCCCACCGACGGCCCCGGCAACCGTCGCACGCGCCGTCCACCGCCCATGCCAAGCGCCAACCGCTACCTCCCGCCGCTGGACCGGGAGCCGGAATCCGAAGACGACGCGGAGGGGAACGAGGCGCCCCCACCACCCCCGCGCGGTCTCAGCAGCGGTGAACGGATCACCGTCACCCGCGCCGCGGCAATGCGCAGCCGGGAGATGGGTTCGCGGATGTACTGGATGGTCCAGCGCGCCGCGACCGCCGACGGCGCCGACAAGTCGGGGTTGACCGCGCTGACGTGGCCGACGATGGCTAACTTCGCGGTCGACTCCTCGATGGCTGTAGCACTGGCCAACACCTTGTTCTTCGCGGCGGCCAGCGGCGAGAGCAAATCCAAGGTGGCCCTCTACCTGCTGATCACGATTGCTCCGTTCGCCGTGGTCGCCCCGTTGATCGGTCCCGCGCTGGACAAACTGCAGCACGGCCGGCGCGTCGCGTTGGCGCTCTCGTTCGGACTTCGCACGGTGTTGGCCTTGGTGCTGATCATGAACTACGACGGGGCCAGCGGAAGCTTCCCGTCCTGGGTGCTCTATCCCTGCGCACTGGCCATGATGGTGTTGTCGAAGTCCTTCAGCGTGCTGCGCAGTGCCATGACGCCCCGGGTGATGCCGCCGTCCATCGACTTGGTGCGAGTCAACTCCCGCCTGACGGTATTCGGCCTGCTCGGCGGGACCATGGCCGGCGGTGCCGTCGCGGCGGGGGTCGAGTTCGCCTGCACCCGCCTGTTCGAGTTGCCGGGAGCGCTGTTCGTCGTTGTCGCGGTCACCGTGGCCGGTGCGCTGCTGTCCATGCGCATTCCGCGCTGGGTCGAGGTGACCGCGGGCGAGGTTCCCGCGACACTGAGCTACCACCGCGACCGTGACAGGCAACGCCGAAGCTGGCCCGAAGAAGTCAAGAATCTCAGCGGAGCATTGCGACAACCCTTGGGCCGCAACATCATTACCTCGCTGTGGGGTAACTGCACCATCAAGGTGATGGTCGGCTTCCTGTTCTTGTACCCGGCGTTTGTCGCCAAGGCCCACGATGCCAACGGGTGGGTTCAGCTGGGGATGCTGGGCTTGATCGGCGCGGCGGCCGCAATCGGCAATTTCGCCGGAAACTTCGCCAGCGCTCGCCTACAGCTGGGTAGGCCGGCGGTGCTGGTAGTGCGCTGCACCGTGGTGGTCACCGCTTTCGCGCTGGCGGCCGCGGTGGCCGGCAACCTCGTGACTGCCGCCATCGCCACCTTGGTCACGTCGGGCTCGAGTGCGATCGCCAAGGCCTCACTGGATGCGTCGTTGCAACACGACCTCCCGGAGGAATCGCGGGCATCGGGCTTTGGCCGCTCGGAGTCGACCCTGCAGCTGGCATGGGTCCTGGGCGGGGCGGTCGGCGTGCTGATCTACACCGACCTGTGGATCGGCTTCACCACGGTCAGCGCGCTGCTGATCCTGGGTCTGGCACAAACAATTGTCAGCTTTCGGGGCGACTCGCTGATACCCGGCCTCGGGGGCAACCGTCCCGTCATGGCCGAGCAGGAGACCACGCGCCGGGGGACCGCAACGGCGGGAGTGGGACCGCAGTGAAACGCTGGATGACTGCGCTGATCGCAGTCGTGGTGCTGGGGTTGTCGGCGAGCGCGGGCGTCGGCGCCTGGCTACTGGCACGCAATTCCGGTCCACAACGGCCCGAGATCAGCCTGTACTCACACGGGCACCTGACCCGGGTAGGTCCATACATGTACTGCGACGTGCTCAGGCTCGACGAGTGCCAGACGCCGCAGACTCAGGGCGAACTGCCGGTGACCGAACGCTATCCGGTCCAGCTGTCGGTCCCGCAGGCCATTTCCCGGGCACCGTGGCGGCTGCTGCAGCTCTACGACGACCCGACCAATACCACCGCCGTCATCTTCCGGCCGAACAGTCGGTTGGCTGTCACCATCCCCACCGTCGACCCGCAACGCGGGCGGCTCACCGGGGTGGTCGTGCAGTTGCTGACGTTGGTGGTCGATCCCTCCGGTGAACTGCGGGAGGCACCGCACGCGGAATGGTCGGTGCGCGTGGTCTTCTAGCCACCTCATTGGCTCACCGGGCGGCGCGCCGTCGGCAGATCTTCGCGGGACCCCCAACAACTCGACATTCGCTCGGACGTGTCGGTACGGCCAGGCACCGTGTCGGCATGGAGATTTTGGACTGGCCGTTCCGGGGCACTGAAGCACTAGCCGCCGGAGCCGTCACACCACACCGGTTGCGGACCCACTTCGAGATGGTTCACCGCAACGTGTACATCCCCCGCGGGAAGAAGCTGACGGCGGTGACGCGGGCCATCGCCGCGTGGTTGTGGTCGGGGCGGTCCGCAACGGCGGTGGGCCTGTCCGCCGCGGCGCTGCACCGCACGGGATGGATCGACGATTGGCTACCGGCCGAACTCAACCGACGGGGCCGGGACAAGGCGCGCGGCATCATTTCCCACAGCGCCTGCCTCGATGAGGACGAGGTATGCGTGCGCGACGGCATCGCCCTGACCACTCCGGCGCGCACGGCATTCGACCTCGGAAGGCGAAAAGGACTGACCACAGCGGTGATTCGACTCGATGCACTGACGCGTGCCACCGAGCTGAAGGTGGCCGACGTCGAGATGCTCGCCGAGCGACATCGCGGTGCTCGAGGGTTGATCCAGCTACGTCAGGCACTACCGCTGGTCGACGCCGGCGCCGATTCGCCCTATGAGACGCGAATTCGCTTGCTAATCATTCGATCTGGCCTGCCAGCGCCCCAAACCGAGATCAAGGTACTCGACGATTGGGGCGCGGTGGCGGCCCGGATCGGCATGGGCTGGCCGGAATGCAAAGTCGGCGTCGAATTTGACAGCGCAGGTCAGTGGAATAACGCGGCGCGCAGCGACGCTTTCGATCGATCGGCCGAACTCGAAGCGTGCGGGTGGACGATTGTTCGAGTCAACGCGCAGACACTGAAAAACCGGCCTGACATCGTCGTGGCGCAGGTTCGACACGCGCTCGTGCGCAGAACCTAGGCTCCGTGACCGGCCGGGACCCGCTCCCCTGCGACCGGCGGCCCGGGCGGCGTGCCATCACCGAAGGGCCTGCCGCCCAGCGCTTCCCGTCCGTGCGGCGCCAACCAGCCAGCCAGATCGGGGCCTTTGGGAACAATCCCGGTGGGGTTGATGTCGGCGTGCACGATGTAGTAGTGCTGCTTGATTTGGACAAAGTCCACGGTATCGCCGAATCCCGGGGTCTGGAACAGATCACGAGCGTACGCCCACAACACGGGCATCTCGCTGAGCTTGTACCAATTGCACTTGAAATGACCGTGGTACACCGGATCGAAACGGGCCAGCGTGGTGAACAGCCGCACGTCGGCCTCGGTGATGGTGTCCCCCACCAGATAGCGTCGACTCGCCAGACGATCGCTCAACCAGTCCAATGCGCCGAACAGCCGATCGAAAGCGGCCTCGTACGCCTGCTGTGAGCCGGCAAAGCCACAGCGGTACACGCCGTTGTTCACTTCGGTGTAGATCCGCTGACTCACCTCGTCGATCTCGAGTCGCAACCGTGACGGGTACAGCTGCGGGGCGCCGTCGCGATGGTAGGCGGCCCACTGCGTGGACAAGTCCAAGGTCATCTGCACGAAGTCGTTGGTGACCACCGCGCCGGTCGGTACATCGACGATCGCCGGAACGGTGATGCCCTTGGGGTACTCCGGGAAGCGCTTGAAGTAGGCGTCCTGTAGTCGCGGGATCTGCAACACCGGGTCCAGACCTTCGGGATCAAGGTCGAAGGTCCAGCTGCGCGCGTCATGGGTGGGTCCGCAAAAGCCTATGGAAAGAACGGGTTCCAAACCCAGCAGGCGGCGCACGATGATGGCGCGGTTGGCCCACGGGCAAGCCCGGGCAACGATGAGGCGATAGCGACCGGGCTGCACCGCATAGCCGTCGCGCCCGTCGGCGGTGATGCGGGTGGTGATGTAGTTGGTGTCGCGGCTGAATTCACCGGCGCCGGCAACATATGAGCCCATGGGTGGACAGCCTTACAGCTTCGCCTCGGCTGACGTCGAGTCAGGCAGGAAGCGCCGAGCCACATTCGGCTGCGTGGACGGCCCGGGCTCCCAATGCGCAATCCAGGGTCCGGTGCCCTCGGAAGGATCGATGATTCCATCCTCCAGCCAGGCATACCGACCCTCCAACACGTCGTTGGTCAGGCGGACATCGCCGACATCGGTGTTGGTCCACAACCCGTGGAACAGCGCTTCCACCCGCAGAGTCGCCTGCCCGCAGAATGCCTCCGCCAGCTCGTAGGCCTGCCGTCCGACGATCGGATCAGCGACCCGTTGGGCTTCGGCCCGCACGCATACCGCGGACATGGCGAACAATTCCGCACCGATGTCGACGATGCGACCGAGAAAGCCCTGCTTTTGTTCCAGCTTGGCCTGCCAGCGGGCCATCCCGTAGAAGGTGTTTCGGGCCAGCTTGCGAGTCGAGCGTTCGATGAATCGCAGATGAGCGGCCAGCGGGCCGAACTCGTGATACGCCTTGGGCCGCTGTCCCTCACCAAATACCAGCTGCGGCAACCATTTTGCATAGAACCCGCTGGCGCCAACCGCGGCTGCCGCCTTCTTCCGAAGATCGGTGTTGGGTTTGGCCAGATCCCCAGCGGCGGTCAGGTGCGCGTCTACCGCTTCGCGGGCAATGAGCAACCGCATGATCTCGCTGGATCCCTCGAAGATCCGGTTGATCCGAACATCACGCAACGACTGCTCCACCGGTGCCGCACGCTCACCCCGCGCAGCCAGTGACTCGGCGGTCTCATAGCCACGCCCGCCCCGGATCTGCAACAGCTCATCGGCGACCTGGCACGCCATCTCACTGGACCACAGCTTGGCCAGCGCCGCCTCGATGCGGATATCGTTGCGGCCCTCATCAGCCATCTGACCCGATATCTCCACCACCGCTTCAAGCGCGTACGTGGTGGCGGCGATGAACAAGATCTTGCCGGCGACCGCCTCGTGCTTGCCCAGCGGCTTGCCCCATTGCACTCGCTCGCCGGACCACTCACGCGCAATTTTCAGCGACCATTTGGCCGCCCCCGTCACCATCGCGGGTATCGCCAGCCGCCCGGTGTTGAGGGTGGTCAGCGCGATCCGCAGACCGTCCCCCTCCCGACCGATCAGATTCTCCTTGGGCACCCGCACGCGGTGCAGCCTGGTTACGCCGTTCTCGATGCCGCGCAGTCCCATGAATTTGTTGCGCCGTTCGACGGTGATTCCGGGTGAATCGGCCTCGACCACGAATGCGCTGATTCCACCCCGGTGCCCCTCACTCTTGGGCACCCGGGCCATCACCACCAGCAATTCGGCAACCACACCGTTGGTGGTCCACAGTTTGATCCCCTCGAGTTCGTAGGCCTGACCGTCGTCGATCGGTGTGGCCGTCGAGGCCAGCCGGGCCGGATCGGATCCGACGTCGGGCTCGGTGAGCAGGAAGGCCGAGATGGCACCGGCGGCGCACCGCGGCAAGAATTTCTTCTTCTGCTCGGGGCTTCCGGCGAGTTTCAGTGGCTCAGGCACACCGATCGATTGGTGCGCCGACAGCAGCGCGCCCAGGCTGGTGTGGACCGTCGATGCCAGCATCAGCGCGCGGTTGTAGGCAACCTGCGACATGCTCAATCCGCCATATTCGGACGGAATTTTCATGCCGAAGCAACCCAGTTCGGCCAGGCCCTTGACGTATTCATCGGGAATCTGGGCGTCTCGCTCGATGACGCTGCCGTCAATGGTGCCGAGAAACTCCTGCAGCCGGCACAGAAACGCCGCGGTGCGCGCCTCCTCGGCGTCCGACGGCCGGGGGAAGGGATTTATCAGCTCCAGCGGAAAGCGTCCGAGGAATAGCTCCTTCGCGAAAGATGGCTTATTCCAGCCACTTTCACGAGATTCCTCGGTAAGAGCTCGCGCTTGCTCCTCGGTGACCTGCGCCTGCTGTGCCATCGTTGCCTCCGCGCTACGACTTCACCGCGATAGGAAAAACCTGGTGCCGTACGCAGGCAATATTACGGCGCACAACGGCAAGCGGAAGTGCCCGACGATGACGAACGCGGCCAGCGGGCCAGCCACTTTGAAAAAGCCCTGACGTCAACCCGATTCGATGCCCGAGCGGACGTATTGCGCCAACGGTTAAGCGTCGAGCTCCCGCGCCACGGCCTTGACCACCTCGGAGACCCGCCGGGCGGTCTTGCGGTCCGGGTAGCGCCCCTTGCGCAGCTCTGGCTGCACGGTGCTCTCCAGCAGCGTGATCATGTCCTCGACCATGCCGTGTAGCTCGTCGGGGCTGTGCTTGTGCTCAACGGCCTCGCGGCGGGTGCGGGTGAGGCTCGGTGGCGGGTCGAGCAATTTGAGGCTCAACGCCTGCGGTCCGCGCCGCCCGGACGCGATACCGAATTCCACCCGCTGCCCCGCTTTAAGCCCCTCGACGCCTGCCGGCAACGCAGAGGAGCGAACGTAGACGTCCTCGCCCTCCTCCTGCGACAGGAAGCCGAACCCCTTGTCGGAGTCGTACCACTTCACCTTGCCGGTCGGCACTGCTCTCACCTGCTTGTCTGACGGATCACTGGGTTTACAACAAAAAGATGCGTCCCGCATGCGCAGCACGCGAGGACGATCACAGATCCTACTCGGATGCTGGCCCGCCAAGCATCCCTGTTTATCCGGCACTCGGTAGGCTGGCACCACTGCTGGAGGAGATATGCGCCTAATACTGAACGTTATCTGGCTGGTGTTCGGCGGCCTTTGGCTGGCCCTGGGTTACCTGGTCGCGGCGCTGATCTGCTTTCTGCTCATCGTGACCATTCCGTTCGGCTTCGCGGCGTTGCGGATCGCGTCCTACGCGTTGTGGCCGTTCGGCAGAACGATCGTCGAAAAGCCCAGCGCTGGAACCGGCGCCCTGATCGGCAACGTCATCTGGATCCTGCTGTTCGGGCTTTGGCTGGCCATCGGGCACCTGGTCAGCGCGGTGGCGATGGCGATAACGATCATCGGGATCCCGCTGGCGCTGGCCAACCTCAAGCTGATCCCGGTGTCACTGGTTCCGCTGGGCAAGGAGATTGTTTCCGCCGACTGGCCGACCCGATACGAGCGGGTGGCCCGATGACGGTGACCGCGCTGGGCGTCCCGACGGTGCGTGGCCGGTCGGAAGGCTCGGCGATCGCATCCGACGCACCGGGCGATGGTCCGCTTCTGGATCGCTTTGGCCGGTCCGCCACCGACTTGCGGGTGTCACTAACCGACCGCTGCAATCTGCGCTGCGGTTACTGCATGCCCGCGGAAGGCCTGAACTGGCTGCCCGGCGAGCAGCTGCTTGGACCGGCGGAGCTGGCCAGGCTGCTCCGCATCGCGGTTACCCGGCTCGGGATCACCAGCGTGCGGTTCACCGGCGGCGAGCCGCTGTTGGCCCGGCATCTCGAAGAGGTGGTCGCGGCAGCGGCCCAACTGCGGCCCCGCCCGGAAATCTCGTTGACGACCAATGGTGTGGGTCTGGCGAAGCGGGCAGCGGCATTGGCGGAGGCGGGTTTGGACCGGGTCAACGTGTCGCTGGACACCGTGGACCGCGCCCACTTCACGGCCGTCACCCGCCGAGACCGGTTGACCGATGTGCTGGACGGCCTGGCCGGCGCCAGGGCTGCCGGTTTGACTCCGGTCAAGGTCAACGCCGTGCTGGACCCCGAGACGGGCCGCCAAGACGTCGTCGAGTTGCTGAGATTCTGTTTGGAGCAGGGCTACCAGCTGCGGGTCATCGAGCAGATGCCACTCGACGCCGGACATCAGTGGCGGCGCAACGCGCTGCTGGGCTCCGACGATGTGTTGGCGGCGCTGCAACCCCATTTCCGGCTTCGGCCTGATCCAGCGCCACGCGGCTCGGCTCCTGCCGAGCTCTGGCTGGTCGACGCCGGTCCTGACACGCCCGCCGGTAAGTTCGGGGTCATCGCCTCGGTTTCGCACGCGTTCTGCTCGACGTGTGACCGCACCCGGCTGACCGCCGACGGTCAGGTCCGCAGCTGCCTGTTCTCCACCGAGGAAACCGACCTTCGCGGGTTGCTGCGCGCCGGCGCCGGCGACGAGGCGATCGAAGCGGCGTGGCGCGGCGCGATGTGGGCCAAACCGGCCGGCCACGGGATCAACAACCCGGATTTCGTCCAGCCCCAGCGCCCCATGAGCGCGATCGGTGGCTAGCCCGAAGGCGCCCGTGCCCAATCAGCCCGCCGGGATCGAGGTCACCGTTCGTTACTTCGCGGCCGCACGGGCGGCGGCGGGGATCGAGTGCGAAACGGTCGGGTTGCGGCCTGACGCCACCGTTGCCGAGTTGGTCGACACGCTGGCCGGCCGGAGCACGCGGCTGGCGACGGTGTTGGGCCGATGCTCTTACCTCAGGGACGGAATTGCTGTCCGAAATGACGCCACCGCGTTATCCACCGGCGACACGGTTGACGTAGTCCCGCCATTCGCCGGCGGCTAAGCCCTGTGAATTGCCTCACGTAACGGAACGATAACAACCGGGACACGAGGTGATGTCGGGACGCTATGAGCTGCGGAAACAATGGTCGTTCCTGGCGTTTTAGCCCACGGTTGCGCGGAAAACACCTCATTACTTCGTGCGTGACGAGAACGCCTGAAACCGCTACCGTCTCTCAGGGCTGGTCAACCGAACCCAACTGACTTGCCTGCCCTCCCTACAACGCGCCGAGCTCCATCCGGTAGGCGGGGGATTCCGACCCACGGATGGAGGCGGGGGACCCGCCAGGTCCACCGAGATCGGACCGGGCCCTTCACGGCCCTTGGGGTGAAGCCGACGTCGTCCCACAGATGTAGTACGACGCTGGCCGGGTAACCTCTCCAACCCGAACCCGACAGCTGACCTCGCAGGCGTGTACCGAGAGGAATTACTGAACGTATGAGTGGACGTCACTGTAAGCCCACTACCTCGAACGCCAGCGTCGCCAAGATCGCCTTCACCGGCGCGGTGCTCGGCGGCGGTGGTATCGCCCTTGCCGGCCACGCGGCCGCGGCCACCGACGGCGAATGGGACCAGGTGGCCCGTTGCGAGTCTGGCGGCAACTGGGCGATCAACACCGGCAACGGCTACTACGGCGGCGTCCAATTCGCGCAGAGCACCTGGGCCTCCCACGGTGGCGGCGAATATGCGCCATCCGCGCAGCTGGCCAGTCGCGAAGAGCAGATCGCGGTCGCCGAGCGCGTCCTGGCCACTCAGGGCCGCGGAGCCTGGCCGGTATGCGGACACGGCCTGTCGGCCGCCACTCCCCGCGACGTCCCCGCTCCGGCCGCGCTGGATGCCCCGCTCGACGCCCCCGGAATCAACGGCGAGCCGGCACCGCTGGCCCCGCCCCCCGGAGATGACGTCCCGCCCCCGGCTGACCCGGCACCCCCGGTAGAGCTGGCGGCCAACGACGTGCCCGCTCCGGCCGACCTGCCGCCCGCTCCGGAAGACCTGCCGCCGGCCCCCGAAGACCTGGCACCCCCGGCCCCGGCCGACCTGCCCCCCGCCCCAGAAGACCTGCCGCCCGCGCCGCAGGACCTCCCCCCTGCGCCTGAGGATGTGGCCGCGCCCGCGCCGGCCGACTTGCCGCCGGCGCCGGAGGACGTGGCGCCCCCGGTGGAGCTGGTGGGCAACGACGTGCCCGCCCCGGCCGACCTGCCGCCGGCCCCCGAAGACCTGGCACCGCCGGTGGACGTCCACGAGGCTTCGACCGTCGCCTACACCAAGAAGTTGTGGCAGGCGATCGTGGGACAGAACATCAGCGGCAACGACGCGCTCGACGCGCTCGCGCAGCCGGCCGTCTTCGCCTGAGACAGGGTCACCCCTAAACCGACCGGCGCGGAAAGCCGAGCGGGTTAGGCCGAACCCACCCATTCTTCGGAACCATCACCGAAGAACTGGTGCTTCCACACCGGAAGCCGCGCCTTGATCGTGTCGACCAACTTCGCGCACGTGGTGAACGCGGCCTCGCGATGATCGGCAGCCACGGCGGCCACCAAGGCTGCATCGCCCACGTGCAGGACCCCGATTCGGTGGCTGGCCGCGACCGCGCGCACACCGGCGGCGTGTTGGGCGACATCGGCCACCACCTCGGCTAGCACCTGGCCGGCCGACGGGTGCGCGGAGTACTCCAGCCGCAACACTTCCCGGCCACCATCGTGGTTGCGCACCACCCCGACGAAACCGACGACAGCTCCCGCCGACGGCCGGCCCACCAGTTCCTCGTGTTCGGCCAGAGAGATCGGCTGGTCGGTCAGCAGGGCCCGCACAACCTGCGTCATCGCCGGTGGTCTTGGCCAGCGATTTGATCGAGCGCGTGGTGCACGACGTCGGCGAGCACATCCAACCCGTCCCGAACGCCGCCAGGTGAACCAGGCAGGTTGACGATCAAGGTTTGGCCGGCCACACCACACACCCCTCGGGACAACACCGAGGTCGGAACCTTCGGCAGGCCGGCGCGCCGGATGGCGTCGGCCAATCCCGGGATCACAAAGTCCAGCACCGCCACGGTCTGCTCCGGGGTCGAGTCGGTAGGCGAAATCCCCGTGCCGCCCGAGGTGATGATCAGGTCCACCTGGGCCTCGACCGCGTCCTGCAGCGCCTCGCCGACCGGGTTACCGTCGGCGACCACCTTGGATTCCAGCGGCGAAAAGCCGCGTTGCTCAAGCCATTCAGCGATAATCGGCCCGCATTCATCGGTGTACACACCGGATGCCGCACGCGTTGAAGCGATGATGATTTGGGCCGAGCGAGCCGTGCTCACCTCGACCAGCTTCCTCTGCGCCCGCCCTGTTTGCTGAGCACCCGGACATCGTCGATACGAGCGGCTGGGTCGACCGCTTTGATCATGTCGTAGAGCGTAAGGGCCGCGACGCTGACAGCGGTCAGTGCCTCCATCTCGACACCGGTTCGGTCGGTGCTGCGCACCGTCCCGGTGATCTCGACATCCGCCTCAGCCATGGTGAAATCAACGTCGACACCGGTCAGGGCGAGCTGATGACACAGCGGGATCAAGTCACTGGTGCGTTTGGCCGCCAGAATTCCCGCCACCCGCGCGGTGGCCAGCGCATCCCCCTTGGGCAGGCCGCCGCTCGAGATCAGCGCCACCACCTCCGTCGAGGTGCGCAGAAAGCCCGCAGCAACAGCCGTGCGTCTGGTGGCCCCCTTCTCCGTGACGTCGACCATGTGCGCGGCTCCCCGCTCATCCAGATGCGATAGCCCACCTGAGGGATAAGAGCCTGCCCCGGGTGTCGCCGATGCCGCGGGGGCCTTGGATGCGTTGGGAGGCTCGGCCATCCCAACGACTACCTGTTGACGACTGTCACCGGGTGCAGGTAGGGCAGATCGTCTGCGGCCAGCGGAAACACCACCTCACCGAACGGAGACAGCGCCCCTGTTCGGTCGGTCACCAGCTCGCTCACGGCGTGGTCATCCGGATCCGTGGTCGGCCAGCCGTTGTCCACGTACTTGCTCTTACCCGCCTTGCCTTCAGCAATGTCAGCCACGGCGTCCATTCTGACAGGTTTACCTGCCGTCCGCGGCGCAAGGTCACCGGTCGGGCCTACGCTGATCAGCAATGACCGAACACACCCCGGAAATCCCGCTGGGGTCCTGGCTGGCCGAATTGCCCGACGAGCGGCTGATCACGCTACTCGAGCTGCGGCCGGACCTTGCCCAGCCGCCACCTGGCAGCATCGCAGCGCTGGCCGCGCGGGCCCAGGCCCGTCAATCGGTCAAGGCTGCGACCGAACAACTCGACTTCCTGCGGTTGGCGGTGCTCGATGCGTTGCTGGTGCTGCTGGCCGACACCGAGCCGGTGCCGATCGCAAAGCTGGTGTCGCTAATCGGTGAGCGCGCCACCCAGGCCGAACTGACCGAGGCGCTCACCGACCTCAAGCTGCGCGCCCTGGCCTGGGGCGACACCACCGTTCGGATCGCCGCCGATGCCGGCACCGCGCTGCCCTGGCACCCGGGGCAGGCAACTCTCGAGGACAACTCACGAACCGGCGAGCAAATTGCCGAACTGATCGCCGGGCTGGACCAGCCGCAACGCGACGTGCTGGACAAACTGCTCGAGGGGTCGCCGATGGGCCGCACCCGCGACGCCGCACCCGGTGCCGCCCCGGACCGCCCGGTGCCGCAGCTCTTGACGATGGGACTGCTGCGGCGCATCGACGCCGACACCGTGATCTTGCCCCGCCACGTCGGCCAGGTGCTCCGCGGCGAACGGCCCGGTCCGATGCAGCTCAGTGCACCCGACCCGGTGGTTTCCACCACCACCCCCGAGGACGTCGACGCGGCGGCCGCCGGAGCGGTGATCGACCTGCTGCGTGAGGTGGAAGCACTGCTGGAGAACCTCGGCACCATGCCGGTTGTCGAGCTGCGCAGCGGTGGACTCGGGGTGCGTGAGATCAAGCGGATCGCCAAGGCGGTCGGAATCGACGAGGCGCGCCTAGGCTCGATCCTCGAGGTGGCGGCGGCGGCCGGACTGATCGCCAGCGGCATGCCCGATCCGCTGCCCGACCACGGTGACGGACCGTACTGGGCGCCGACGGCCACCGCCGACCGGTTCACCACGATGTCACCGGCCGAGCGGTGGCAGCTACTGGCCACCGCGTGGCTCGATCTGCCCGGCCGCCCGGCGTTGATCGACAGCCGGGGCCCCGACGCCAAGCCCTATAGCGCCTTGTCTGATTCGCTGTTCTCGACTGCAGCGCCATTGGATCGCCGGCTGCTGCTGGGCATGCTCGCTGAGCTACCCGCCGGCGCCGGTGTCGATCCGGTGACGGCTTCGGCCGCTTTGATCTGGCAGCGCCCGCGATGGAGCCGAAGACTGCAGCCGGAGCCGATCTCGGATCTGTTGGCCGAGAGCGAGGCCCTGGGGCTGGTCGGGCGCGGCGCGATCAGCAAGCCCGGGCGCACCCTGCTGGAACACGGCGGCGACCCCGCCGCCGTGATTGCCGCAATGGCCGCGGCGCTGCCGAAGCCGATCGACCATTTTCTGGTCCAAGCGGACCTGACCGTCGTGGTACCCGGTCCGCTGCAGCGCGACCTCGCCGATGAACTGGCAACCGTGGCGACCATCGAATCGGCCGGTGCGGCGATGGTGTACCGGGTCAGCGACCAATCCATCCGGCATGCGCTCGACATCGGCAAGACCCGCGGCTGGATGCACACGTTTTTCGCGGACCACTCCAAGACACCGGTCCCGCAGGGGCTCACCTACCTCATCGACGACGTGGCGCGCCGGCACGGCCAACTCCGCATCGGCATGGCCACCTCGTTCGTGCGCTGCGAAGACCCCGCGTTGCTAGCCCAAGCCGTAGCGGCACCCGCCGCCGAGGCGGTGCAGCTGCGCGCCCTGGCCCCGACCGTGGCGGTCTCACCCGCCCCGATCGGCGAGGTCCTCGTCGCCCTGCGCAGTGCGGGCTTCGCCCCCGCTGCCGAGGACTCCACCGGCGCGATTGTCGACGTCCGGCCCCGCGGCGCCCGGGTTCCCGCGCCCAACCAACGCCGGCCCTATCGGCCCCCGGCGCGGCCCAGCGGTGAGACGCTGAACGGCATCATCGAGGTGCTGCGCACGGTGACCTCGGCACCGTGCGGCAATATCCGCATCGATCCGGCCGTCGCGATGTCGCTGCTGCAGCGCGCCGCAAAGGACCAGGCCACCCTGGTAATCGGCTACCTCGACGCCGCGGGCGTGGCCACCCAGCGAGTGGTGTCCCCCATCGTCATCCGGGGCGGTCAGTTGACCGCCATCGATTCCACCTCGGGAAAGCTGCGTGACTTCGCTGTGCACCGCATCACGTCGGTCGTCTCGGCCGACGGCCAATAATGGATCCCATGATCCACTTCGGTGACCACCCAGATGGCGATGCGGTGCGGCTAGCACCCTGCTGTGACGAAGGGCGGCACGCATGACCGACGGACCCCTGATCGTGCAATCCGACAAGACGGTTCTGCTCGAGGTCGACCACGAGCAGGCCGGCGCCGCACGCGCGGCCATCGCGCCGTTCGCCGAGCTCGAGCGCGCACCGGAACACGTGCACACCTACCGGATCACACCGCTGGCCCTATGGAACGCCCGGGCGACCGGCCACGACGCCGAGCAGGTGGTCGACGCGCTGATCACCCACTCGCGCTACGCGGTACCCCAGCCACTACTCGTCGACATCGTCGACACCATGGCCCGCTATGGCCGGCTGCAACTGGTCAAGCACCCCGCGCATGGGTTGACGCTGATCAGCCTGGATCGGGCCGTGCTCGAAGAAGTGCTGCGCAACAAGAAGATTGCGCCGATGCTGGGCGCCCGCATCGACGACGACACCGTAATCGTCCACCCCAGCGAGCGAGGCCGGGTCAAGCAGCTGCTGCTCAAGATCGGTTGGCCCGCAGAAGATCTCGCCGGCTACGTGAACGGCGAGGCACATCCGATCAGCCTGCAGCCCGACGGGTGGGAGCTGCGCGACTACCAACAGCTGGCCACCGACTCCTTCTGGGCCGGCGGTTCCGGCGTGGTGGTGCTGCCGTGTGGGGCGGGCAAGACACTGGTCGGCGCGGCCGCAATGGCCAAGGCCCAGGCGACCACGCTGATCCTGGTCACCAACATCGTCGCCGCGCGGCAGTGGAAACGCGAACTGGTGGCCCGCACTTCGCTCACCGAGGAAGAGATCGGCGAGTACTCCGGAGAACGCAAGGAAATTCGGCCGGTCACCATCTCGACCTACCAGATGATCACCCGCCGCTCCAAGGGCGAGTACCGCCACCTCGAGCTCTTCGACAGCCGCGACTGGGGCCTGATCATCTACGACGAGGTGCATCTGCTGCCGGCACCGGTGTTCCGGATGACCGCCGACCTGCAGTCCAAGCGGCGACTGGGCCTGACCGCGACGCTGATCCGCGAAGATGGCCGCGAGGGCGACGTCTTCTCCCTCATCGGCCCCAAGCGCTACGACGCGCCATGGAAGGACATCGAAGCGCAGGGCTGGATCGCCCCAGCGGAGTGTGTCGAAGTCCGGGTCACCATGACCGACAGCGAACGCATGACGTACGCCACCGCCGAGCCCGAGGAACGCTACCGGCTGTGCTCGACGGTGCACACCAAGATCGCTGTGGTGAAGTCGATTCTGCAGAGGCACCCCGGCGAGCAGACCCTGGTGATCGGGGCCTACCTGGATCAACTCGAAGAGCTGGGCACCGAACTTGATGCTCCGGTCATCCAGGGAGCGACAAAAACTCGGGAAAGAGAGGCGCTGTTCGACGCCTTCCGGCGTGGCGAGATAGCCACCCTGGTGGTGTCGAAGGTGGCCAACTTCTCCATCGACTTGCCGGAGGCCTCTGTGGCGGTGCAGGTTTCGGGGACCTTTGGCTCGCGTCAGGAGGAAGCACAGCGGTTGGGCCGGTTGCTGCGCCCCAAGTCCGACGGCGGTGGCGCAATGTTTTATTCGGTGGTTGCCCGCGACAGCCTGGACGCCGAATACGCCGCACACCGGCAACGATTCCTGGCCGAACAGGGCTATGGCTACATCATCCGCGACGCCGACGACCTGCTGGGCCCGGCGATCTAGCCTGGCGAGCAGACGCAAAATCGCACCAACGGAGCCCCGTTTGGTGCGATTTTGCGTCTGCTCGCGCCGGGGTAGGTAGAACACACACCTGACTTTGCTCGTTTTCACAGCTCAGGGCATTGGCCGCCCAAGAGTCGTGTTGTACATTCGGGCGTTTATGAGCACCCGCAGCGATCGGCGCATCCAGCGATGGCAGTCAGCCATCGTGGTTGCCGCGGCGCTGAGTGTGTTTGTTGCGTTGATCGCAGGTTGGGCGTTGCGCCCCAAGTTCTCTGCGGCCTCGCTGCCCGAACCGGTGACATGGTCACACGGGATTTCAGTCCACAGCCCGCATTCCGGGGCCCTCGGGTCAACACAACTACATGCCGATTCCCCGGCCGTGAGCCATGTTGACAACGCCACGGCATCAGGCTCGGTACCAACCCACACCAAGCCGTTCCACAGCACGTGGATGACGCGTGGTCGGCCGCCGAACTGGATTCCTCTATCACCGAACTTGGTCTGGTCGCCGCAGCCGGCATCGCTTTTCGCAATGGAATTGGCGCCCAACCTCACCCATACCGCCAAGCCCGCCAATGCTGCGGGCGGTCAAGATTCGCTAATGCGGCTCTGCGTGGCCCGTTGCTGATGGCGCAGCGCTAATCGCGCCGCTGTGACGTAGCACCGCATACCCACCGCCGCTCAGGCCCGCCGCTTCGGCGCGACCATCGCACCTCTGTCCCCCTGGCCGCCCGGCACCGTTCGCCGGGACCGCCCTCACAACCACCAGCGCCATCTCGCCCGTAGGCAGTTCTGGCGTTTCCCACACCAACTCGCCCGGGCCGTGCCGGCCCCGAAAGGAGAGTCTTCATGTCCTTCCCGAATGCGCGCGCTCTGCCCCTGGGATCACTCAACCAAAAGTCCACCGCCCTGGTCGCGAAACTACTTGTCGGCGCTGCCATCGCTGTCGGTTTCGGTGTGAGCGCAGCGGCATCGGCCAGCGCGGCTGACTGCGTTGCCGGAACCGCGCCTGCCGGCGCCGACGCCAGCCCGTTGCAGAGCCTGAGCAACGGCTGTACCGAACTGCCAGTTCACATTCCGAGCGCGACGGAACGAGAGATCGATCGCGGACTGCACGACGGCTATGTCGAGGGCACGGTGCGCGGCCCGGCTTCGATCCCGAATCAGTAGACCGGGGCCCAGCAGCCGCGGTGGCCGCTAGCTCAGCGCGGGAATCACTTCACGCTCGAACAACTCGATGCCGGAGCGGTCATACGCGGCTTCCGGGAAATAGCAGATCGCGTATTCGCACCCAAGGTCACGAATCTGCGCCAGTCGCTCGATGACCTGTTCGGGCGTGCCCGTCGCCGAATCCGGCAGGCCGCCAACCATCGAATCGGCCACGGCCTCGGGCACGTAGCCGACCAGACGGTCACGGACTCGCCCCAGCCGATCTTTGACGTCGGCTTCCGAGGTACCCAAGACGGCGGTGAAGTTGGCCGATCGCACTATGGCGTCGAATTCGGTGCCCAGTTTGCGGCAATGCTCCGCCAACACCTGCGACTTGTGCGCGAACTGTTCGGGCTGGGGCGTGAAGTTGGTGTACTGCGCGTACTGTGCGGCCATACGTAACGTCACCTTCTCCCCGCCACCGGCAACCCACAATGGAATTCCATTGTTCTGCAACGGCTTCGGCGCGACGATCGCGCCGTCGACCTGATAGTGCTTGCCGTCAAAACTGACCTTGCCGTCGCGCCAGGCGTCCCGCATGATCTGCACGCCTTCGTCCAGCCGGCCCAACCGCACCCCGGCCGAAGGGAATCCGTAGCCGTAGGCACGCCACTCGTGTTCGTACCAGCCACCGCCGATCCCCATCTGGATGCGCCCGCCGGAGATGATGTCGGCGGTGGCCGCCACCTTGGCGAGATATACCGGATTGCGGTAGCTCATCGCGGTGCACATTTGGCCGAGCTTGATCCTCGAGGTCACCGCCGCGTAGGCCGCCATCAGCGACCAGGCCTCATGGGTGGCCTCGTCACTGGGCAATGGCACGGTATGGAAGTGGTCATAGACCCACAGTGAGTCCCAGGCGCTGGCATCGGCGTAGGTAGCCAGGTCACGCATCACCGCCCAGTGCTGCTCGGGCGCGATGCCGACGAGATCCATTCGCCAGCCTTGCGGAATGAAGAGACCAAAGCGCATAGCTCGGACTATATGCCCGGCGGCCTCCGAATTTGGAGCGGGCACCAAGCACCCGCCCCGAGCCCGGCGTCAAACACCAAGCGCGGCCAACGCCGCCTCCACCGAGTACTGCCGCAGTTGCGCATAGGGCTCGTCCGGAAACTGCATGCAACAGTCCTGCAATCCACCAAATGCCAGCACCGCCCGGGTCGCCTGACCGAGCGTCGGCGCCGCGCCGAACACCAGCCGACCGAGCCGCTCCCGCCAGGCCAGCACGGTGTCGATCAGACCGAGGTCGGACAGCAACGTCAGTTCGACCACCACCAGCATCAGGTCCTGACGATGCCGGTAGTGGAAATCGAAGTACCCCTCGAGCAGGCCGCGGACATTGCCGTCGGCAAGCCGCTCACGCTCCGCGACAAATCGCTCGCCCTCTTCGATCAACGGCACCACGATGCTGCGCACCAGGTCTTCGCGTGACGCGAAGTGGTAGTACAGCGCCGGCTTCGTGATCCCCAGCCGGTCTGCGATGTCCTGCAAGCTGGTGCCCCGCACACCTTGGCGCAGAAATAGTTCGCGAGCGACTTCCTGGATCCGCCGCCTGGTGTCCGACCTGGGCTTGGTCACCACACGAGGCTATCTGACCTACCGTTAGGTAAGCACCCCATGTTAGCCTTACCGAACGTTAAGTAAGTAGGAGGTCGACGTGCGGATCTTGATTTCGGGCGCCAGCATCTCCGGTTCGGTACTGGCATTTTGGCTGAGCCGCTACGGATTCGATGTCACCGTCGTCGAGCGGGCGCCACAATTGCGCAAGGCCGGCGGCCATGCCGTTGACCTGTTCCGGCCGTCCATGGAGATCTCGACGAAGATGGGCGTGCTATCGAAGATCGAAGCGCTGGCCACCGGGACCGAAACCCTGACCTGGTATCGCGAGGGCGCGCGGCGGCCAGTTCGCGTCAATCTCGCCAAGATCTTCGGCGCCACGTCCGACCAGCATGTCGAGATCATGCGCGACGATCTCAGTGCGATCTACTACGAGGCCAGCCGCCATGACACCGAATACCTGTTCGGCGACTCGATCACAGCCATCTCGCCGGACGGACGGGTGAGCTTCGAGCAGGCCGCGCCACGCTGCTTCGACATCGTGGTCGGTGCCGACGGGCTGCACTCCAACGTGCGGCGCCTGGTCTTCGGCGAAGACGCCGGACACACTCAATTCCTCGGCGGGTACCTCGCGGTGGTGTCGGTGCCGAAAGGACTGGCACACGACGGCGAGATGGTCGGTCACGTCGGGCCCGGCCGGATGGCAGCGGTCTACACCGCAGCGCCCCTCGACGACGCGCGCCTGCTGTTCCTGTTCCGCACCCAGGAGGAACTGCGATACCACTACCGAGATGTCTTGCGGCAAAAGGAATTATTGCGTGAAGCGATCGCCGGAATGCATCCGCAGGTGGACCTTTGGCTCGAAGAGCTGGACCGCACACCAGCGTTCTACTTCGACTCGATCACCCAGTTGCAGCTCGACACCTGGTCGCGCGGGCGGGTAACACTGGTCGGCGACGCCGGCTACTGCCCGGGGCCCGCGGTCGGCGGCAGCACCAGCCTGTCGGTGCTCGGCGCCTACATACTGGCCGGGGAACCGGCCCAAGCGGGCGGCGACTACGCGCGAGCGTTCGCCGCCTACGAGCGAGAGATGGCCGACCCGGTAAGTCGCAGCCGCACCTTTGCCAGCGGGGTCGCCGTGAGCCTCATTCCGCGATCGAAAGCCGGAGTGTGGGCGCTGACCCACGGTGCGCAGCTGGTTTCAATGCTGCCCGGTGGCCTCACCAAAGCGGTCGCGAAGCTGAACACCAAGGGTGTGCGGCTCTACGACTCAATGCGGTTCAAGGAATACGCCCCACCACGGCCCGGATAGGCACGAGCAGACGCGGAATCGCATTGCGACCGTGGGTCGCACGCGATTCCGCGTCTGCTCGCCAAGCCTGACGCTTAGGTCAGCGAGTCCGGCGGCAGGAAGCGGTCGCCGTACTTGGCGGCCAGCTCGCGGGCGCGGGCCACGAAGGCCTCTTTGCCCCGGCCGAGCGCACCCTCGTAGCCGACGATGTACTGCGCGCTACCACCGGTCCACGGCGGGAAGCCGATACCCATGATGGATCCGATGTTGGCGTCGGCCGTCGACATCAGCACGTTCTCGTCGAGGCACTTCTGGGTTTCCAGCGCCTCGGCGAACAACATCCGGTCGATCATGTCCTGCAGCGCCGGCTCCGAGGTGCCCGACTTGAACGTCTCCCGCAGGCCCGGCCACAGGCCGGCACGCTTGCCCTCGGGGTACTCGTAGAAGCCCGCGCCCTTGAGCCGACCGGACCGACCAACCTCGATCATCTTCTCGACAACCGCTTCGGCCGGGTGCGGCTCGTAGGTGCCACCGGCGTCCTCGACACCCTTGCGGGTAGCGGTAGCGATCTTGTGCATCAGCTCCAGGTTGAGCTCGTCGGACAGCTGCAGCGGCGGGGCCGGGTAGCCGGCCTGCGATCCCGCCTGCTCGATCGACGACGGCTCGACACCCTCACCGAGCATCGCCAGCGCCTCGTTGACGAAGGTGCCGATGACCCGGGAGGTGAAGAAGCCGCGGCTGTCGTTCACCACGATCGGGGTCTTGCCGATTGCCAGGGTGTAGTCGAACACCCGGGCCAGGGCCTCGTCGGAGGTCTTCTCACCCTTGATGATCTCGACCAGCGGCATCTTGTCGACCGGGGAGAAGAAGTGGACACCGATGAAGTCCTCTTGGCGCTTGACCCCGGTGGCCAGACCGGTGATCGGCAACGTGGAGGTGTTCGATCCCAGCACCGCGTTGGGCTCGACGATGTCCTCGATCTCCTGGAACACCTTGTGCTTGAGTTCCTGGTTTTCGAACACGGCCTCGATGACGAAGTCCACGCCCTTGAGGTCGGCCGGGTCCGAGGTCGGGGTGATGCGAGCCAGCAGCGCGTCGCCCTTCTCCTGGGTGGTGCGACCGCGCTCGAGTGCCTTGGCCACCAGCTTCTCGGAGTAGCCCTTGCCCTTGGCGGCGGCCTCCGCGCTGACGTCCTTGAGCACCACGTCGTAGCCGGCCTTGGCCGAGACGTAGGCGATGCCCGCGCCCATCATGCCGGCACCGAGCACACCGATCTTGGTGATCGGGGTCTTGCCGATGCCGTCCGGCCGCGACTTGCCGGCGTTGATGGCCTGCAGGTCGAAGAAGAACGCCTGAATCATGTTCTTGGCGACCTGGCCGGTGACCAGCGAGGCGAAGTAGCGGCTCTCGATGCGGCTGGCGGTGTCGAAATCGACCTGCGCACCCTCGACCGCGGCGGCCAGAATGGCCTTCGGGGCCGGCATCGGAGCGCCCTTGAGCTGCTTGCGCAGCAAGGCCGGGAACGACGGCAGGATGGAAGCCAACCCCGGCGACGACGGAGTGCCGCCCGGGATCTTGTAACCCTTCTTGTCCCAGGGCTGCTCGTGGGAATCCGGGTTGGCCTTGATCCACGCCTTGGCGGCGGGCACCAGCTCCTCGACCGTCGGCAGCACCTCGTCGACCAGCCCGATCTCCTTGGCCTTGGCCGGCTTGAACCGGGTGCCCTGGGACAGGATGCTCACGAAGGCGTTCTGGATACCGAACATGCGCACGGTGCGGGTCACCCCGCCGCCACCGGGCAGCAGGCCCAGGGTCATCTCGGGCAGACCCAGCTGGCTGCCCTTGGCGTCGGCCGCGATGCGGTGATGGCAGGCCAGCGCAATCTCGAGGCCACCGCCGAGTGCCGCGCCGTTGATCGCGGCGACGACGGGCTTGCCCAGCGTCTCCAGGGTTCGCAGCTGCCGCTTGACCGTCTCGACCGTGTCGAAGGACTGCCCGGCGTCTTCCGGACCGGCCTGGATCATGGATGTGAGGTCACCACCGGCGAAGAAGGTCTTCTTGGCGCTGGTGATCACCACTCCGGTAATCGAATCCTTTTCGGCAACAAGGCGATCCACCGCCTTACCCATCGACTCGATGTAGGCCTCGTTCATGACGTTGGCCGACCCCGACGGGTCGTCCATGGTCAGCGTGACGATGCCGTCGGCATCCTTGTCCCACTGAATTGTGTTGTCGGCCATTTACTTAAACCCTCTCGATGATCGTCGCGACACCCATGCCGCCACCAATACAAAGCGTGACCAATGCGCGCCGGGCGTTGCGGCGCTCCAGCTCGTCGACCATGGTGCCCAGGATCATCGCGCCGGTCGCCCCCAGCGGGTGACCCATCGCGATGGCCCCACCGTTGACGTTGAGCTTCTCGTCGGGGATGTTGAGGTCCTTCTGGAACTTCAGCACCACCGACGCGAACGCCTCGTTCAGCTCGAACAGATCGATGTCATCAACCGTCAGGCCGGCGCGGTCGAGCACCTTGCGGGCGGCAGGGGTCGGGCCGGTCAGCATGATGACCGGGTCGGCGCCACTGGTCGCGGTGGCGACGATGCGGGCGCGCGGGGTCGCGTTGATCGCTGCCCCCGCCTTTTCGCTGCCGACCATCACGATCGCGGCGCCATCGACGATGCCGGAGCTGTTGCCGCCGGTGTGCACGTGGTTGATCTTTTCCACCCAGTGGTACTTCTGCAGCGCGACGTCGTCGAAACCGCCCATCGCCGCCAGGCCCTCGAAGGCCGACTTGAGCTTGCCCAGGCCTTCCTTGGTGGTCTCGGGCCGCATGTGCTCATCGTGGTCGAGGATCAGCAGACCGTTTTGGTCGCGGACCGGCACCACGGACTTGGCGAAGTAGCCGCCCGACCACGCCTCGGCGGCCTTCTCCTGGCTACGCAGCGCATAGGCGTCGACGTCGTCGCGGGAGAAGCCCTCGATGGTGGCAATCAGGTCGGCGCCGATGCCCTGCGGAACAAACATGACGTCGTAGTTGGTGACCGGGTCAAGCCCCATGGCGCCGCCGTCGGCACCCATCGGCACCCGGCTCATCGACTCCACACCACCGGCCAGCACCAGGTCATCCCAGCCGGAACGCACCTTCTGGGCGGCCATGTTCACCGCTTCCAGACCCGATGCGCAGAACCGGTTGAGCTGCACGCCACCGGAGGTGACCGGCATCCCGGAGGCCAGCACCGCGGCGCGGGCGATGTCGCCGCCCTGGTCACCGACGGGCGACACGCAGCCCAGGATGACGTCGCTGATCAGGTTCTCGTCGAGGTCAGGGTTGCGCTTGCGCAGCTCCTCGATCAGGCCAACGACCAGGCTTATCGGCTTGACCTCGTTTAGCGATCCGTTCTTTTGCTTGCCACGCGGCGTGCGGATGGCCTCATAAATGAAGGCTTCTTCGGACATGTCGACTTCCTGTTCACAAAAATTGGGGTTCAGATCCGTCATCAAGACGGGGTCCAGTACAGGCACACTAACAGGGGCCTCGGCCAACCTGTTGGTTGGGCCGAGGTTGCTGGAGCGGTCCGCGCCGCTGATCACCGCCCGCGGCAGCGTGCGCCCCACGCCGCGCGACGGCGCGCATCGCCGCTCGGGCTAGGCTCGACCGACATGACGGTGTCGCGGCTACAGCCCTACGCGACGACGGTGTTCGCCGAAATGTCGGCATTGGCCGCGCGCATTGGTGCGGTCAATCTTGGCCAAGGCTTTCCCGACGAGGACGGACCGCCGGCGATGTTGAAGGCCGCCCAAGAGGCCATCGCCGCGGGCGCCAACCAGTATCCGCCGGGAATGGGCATCCCGGCCCTGCGCCAGGCCATCGCCGCCCAGCGTCGACGACGCTTCGGTGTCGAATACGACCCGGATACCGAGGTGCTGGTCACGGTCGGCGCCACCGAGGCCATCGCGGCCGCGGTCCGGGGACTGGTCGAACCCGGCTCGGAAGTGCTGTTGATCGAACCGTTCTATGACTCCTATGCACCGGTGATAGCAATGGCCGGCGCGAAGCGAGTTGCCGTGCCGCTGGTACCCGACGGCCGCGGCTTCGCGCTGGATGCCGATGCGCTGCGACGCGCCGTGACACCCAAGACCCGCGCACTGATCGTCAACTCCCCGCACAATCCCACCGGCGCGGTGCTCAGCCGTGCCGAGCTCGCGGCAATAGCAGAGATTGCGGTGGCCGCAGACCTATTGGTGATCACCGATGAGGTGTACGAGCATCTGGTGTTCACCTCGCCAACCGGGCACCAACACCTGCCCCTGGCCGGGTTTGACGGGATGGCGCAGCGCACGGTCACGATCTCGAGCGCGGCCAAGATGTTCAACTGCACCGGATGGAAGATCGGATGGGCTTGCGGCCCAAAAGAACTCATCGCCGGGGTGCGCGCGGCAAAGCATTACATGAGCTATGTCGGCGGGGCGCCGCTGCAGCCCGCGGTGGCGCTGGCACTGGATTCCGAGGATGCCTGGGTCGTAGCGCTGCGGACTTCGTTACAGGCCAGACGCGATCGGCTGGCCGCGGGCCTGAGTGAGATCGGATTCGGGGTACACGACAGCCACGGCACCTACTTCTTGTGCGCCGACCCGCGGCCGCTCGGCTACGACGACAGCACGGCGTTTTGCGCCGCGCTGCCCGAGAGGGTGGGGGTTGCCGCCATCCCGATGTCGGCCTTCTGCGATCCGGTGGCCGAGCATGCTTCAACCCAAGCCGATATCTGGAATCATTTGGTGCGCTTTACCTTCTGCAAACGCGAAGACACCCTGGACGAGGCGATCAAGCGGCTGGCCGCACTGCGTGACGCGGCCTAGTCAGCCGTACCCATCACACGCTTGCGCAATCCCTCCAGCGCGGAGTGCAGGATCTTTCGGCGCGCACGATTAACCCAGAACTCGGGTAGCGGAGCTGAGGGTTCCACCGTGATGCTGAAGCGCACTCGCGTCTTGTTGTCCGCTTCGCGGCGCAGGTTGTACTCGCCGTGCTGACCGTGTTGCTGGACGGTCCTCTGGGCATCCCAGACCATCCAGTCCGGCCCCCAGTGATATTCGAGCAGTTCGGTGTCGGCGATCCCGGTGACCTTGATGGTGACCCGCACGTGGTGAGGTCGGCCGTCCGGATAATGGTCAACGACCTCGACACGCTTGTGCACCACCGACCACGACGGCACCGCGCCCATGTCGGCTAGCGCCTCCATGATCACCTCAGGGGGCGCATCAATGACGATCTCACCCGACGCTTGTATGGCCACTGCCACCAAACTAGCAACCAAAATCTAGGTTTCAGGTGAGACGAAGCTACTTGGCCTGATCCGTTGCGTCGCGATTGGCGACCAGCTCACTGAGCCCCTTCGCCGCGGCGTCGAGCACGTGCTCGCTAGCCCGCTTGACGATGAATCCCGGGATCGGCCCTGACGGTTCGACGGTGATGTCAAACCGCACCCGCGATTTGTCGAGTCCCTCGGGCCGGACCGTGTACTCGACGTGCTGACCGCGCTGCTGGAAGGTCTGATCCGCGTCCCAGCACACCCAATCCGGGCCCCAGTGGTACTCCAGGATCTCTTTGTCCACGAGCCCGAGAATCTTGATGGTGGCCTTCACGTGATGCGGACGGCCATCCGGGTAGTAGTCGATGACTTCCACACTCTTGTGCAGGGGTGACCAGGAGACCAAGACGCCGACGTCTGTCAGCGCCTCCATGACCACTTCCGGGGGCGCATCAATAACGAATTCCCGCGCTGCTTTTACGGCCACCAAGTTCAAGCTAGCAACGCTGCCCGGGCCACGAACCGGGTTCGGTGCAAATAACTAGTTACCAGTTGATTTCGCCGATCGGCGTGGTCGTGGCGGGCGGTGGCCCCACCGGCCCGGCCGGCGTTCGGGAGAACCGCGGCGCCGGCGCGGCCTGCTCCACGCCGTGCGCGGAAATCACCGTCGAGCGCGCCCGCAGATGATCACTAGCTGCCGCTTCACTCCACGTCAGCACCGGGGTCACGCATGCGTCGGTGCCGGCGAAGACCGCGGCCCATTCGTCACGGGTTCGGCTGGCGAACCGCTCCGAAAACATTTCGCGCATCTTGGGGTAGGCGGCGATGTCGAGCTGAGACGGCACCTCGGCGGCCGACAGACCAAGTCCGGCCAGCAACGCCGCGAAGAATTGCGGCTCGATGGCCCCCACTGCCATGTGTTTGCCATCAGAAGTCTCGTAACAGCGGTAGAACGGGGCACCCCCATCAAGGAGAAAGGACTCGCGCTCGTCGCGCAGACTGCCAATTCCCTTCATGGTCCACATCATCTGAGCCAGCACGCTGACCCCGTCGACCATCGCGGCGTCGATGACCTGCCCCTTGCCCGACCGCTCCCGCTCGTAGAGCGCGGCCATGATGCCAAGCAGCACCAGCATCGAACCGCCGCCGAAGTCGGCAACCAGATTCAGCGGGGGCGTGGGTGGCCGGTCCCGATAGCCCAGCGCCGACAACGCACCGGTCTGCGACAGATAGTTGATGTCGTGGCCGGCCGTCGGCGCCAGCGGGCCGTCCTGCCCCCAGCCGGTGATGCGCGCGAAGATCAATCGCGGGTTTACCGCGGCGCAGTCATCGGGCCCGATTCCCAGGCGTTCACAGGTGCCCGGCCGAAAACAATCCAGCAGCACGTCGGCCTTGGCGGCCAACTCCAACAAGGCCTGCGGCTGGCTTTTGACGTCCAGGTCGACGATCCGTTTTCCGCGATGCAGCAGATCGCGGTCCTCGGCCGGCATCTGCAGACCCCCGGGCCGGCGCACCCGCACCACGTCAGCACCCAGGTCGGCGAGCACCATCCCGGCATGTGGGCCGGGGCCGATGCCCCCCAACTCGATGACCTTCACCCCCGCCAGGGGTCCCCCACCCGCCACCGTGGCTACTCAGCCCTTCTTCACCTTCAGCACCTGCTTGCGCAGCTCATCGAGGCCGGACTCCACCGTGCCCTTCACCGCACGCTTGAGCACGAATCCCGGCAGCGGCACCACCGCGTCGACGGCCAGCTCGAGCTTTACCCGGGTCTTGTCGCCCTCCGGCGTCAAGAGGTAGCTCCCCTCCTGGGAACGCTGCTGGCCCGAACTGACGAGCGACCAGTTCACCTTGTTGTCGCCCCAGCTGTAGGCCACCACTTGCTCGTCGGTGATACCCGCGGTCTTGACCTTCATCTTCACCTGGCTGGGCCGACCATCGGCTCCGGTCTCGAAAATTTCGGCGCTCTGATGCGGCGAAGACCATTCGGGCATCGCTTCGAAGTCAGCAATGACGTCCAAGATCTCCTGGGGGCTGGCTTCGATGACGATGTCGCGGGTTTCTTTGATTGCCATGGCCCGCACGATAGCGAAGCGGCGGCCCAACCGGAATAGTTTCAACGGCGTAGCGTCGTCGTCGTGACCCTGCTCGAAAATGATGCCGCCACTGACCCCGTCTACACCGTCGGCGACTACCTGCTCGACCGTCTGGCCGAACTCGGTGTCTCGGAGATCTTCGGGGTTCCCGGCGACTACAACCTGGAATTCCTGGACCACATCGTCGCCCATCCGATCATCCGCTGGGTGGGCAGCGCCAATGAGCTCAACGCCGGCTACGCCGCCGACGGATACGGACGGCTACGTGGAATGTCGTCGGTGGTAACGACTTTCGGAGTCGGCGAGCTTTCCGCGACCAACGCCATCGCGGGCAGCTACGCCGAACACGTACCGGTGGTGCACATCGTGGGCGGACCCTCCAAGGACGCCCAGGGCGCCCGCCGGGCGTTGCACCACTCGCTCGGCGATGGCGACTTCGAGCACTTCTTCCGAATCAGCCGCGAAATCACCTGCGCGCAAGCCAATCTCATGCCAGCGACGGCATGCCGGGAGATCGACCGAGTGCTCTGCGAGGTGCGCGAGCAAAAACGGCCCGGGTACCTACTACTGTCCACCGACGTGGCGCGGTTCCCCACCGAACCGCCCGGCGCCCCGTTGCCTCCGCTGGCCGGCGGAACCAGCCCACGCGCGCTGTCGCTGTTCACCCGCGCTGCCGCCGACCTGATCGGTGACCACCAGCTGACCGTCCTGGCCGACCTGTTGGTCCATCGCCTGCAAGCGATCAAGGAGCTAGAGGCATTGCTGTCCGCCGACGTGGTACCCCACGCGACCTTGATGTGGGGAAAGAGCCTGCTAGACGAGAGTTCAGCCAACTTCCTCGGCATCTACGCCGGGGCCGCCAGCGCCGAACCGGTGCGCAAGGCCATCGAGCAGGCGCCCGTGCTGGTCACAGCCGGGGTGGTATTCACCGACATGGTGAGCGGATTCTTCAGCCAGCGGATTGACCCGGCCCGCACCATCGATATCGGGCAGTACCAAAGCAGCGTGGCGGACCAGGTGTTCGCACCACTGGAGATGGGCGCCGCGCTGCAGGCCGTGGCCACAATCCTGACCAAGCGCGGGATCAGCTCTCCCCCGGTGGCGGTACCCCCGGCCGAGCCGGGCCCGCCCACCCCGGGGCGCGACGAGCCACTCAACCAAGAGATGCTGTGGAACCGGCTCTGCGAAGCCCTGACACCGGGCAACGTGGTGCTGGCAGATCAGGGCACGTCGTTCTACGGCATGGCCGACCACCGATTGCCGCAGGGCGTCACCTTCATCGGTCAACCCCTCTGGGGCTCAATCGGTTACACGCTGCCCGCGGCGCTGGGAGCGGCGGTGGCCCATCCCGATCGCCGGACGGTGCTATTGATCGGCGACGGGGCCGCACAGTTGACCGTGCAGGAACTCGGGATTTTCTCCCGGGAGGGCCTGTCGCCGGTCATCGTGGTGGTCAACAATGACGGCTACACCGTCGAACGGGCGATTCACGGCGAGACCGCTACGTACAACGACATTGTCAGCTGGAGATGGACCGATGTCCCCGGTGCGCTGGGAGTCACCAACCACCTGGCGATGCGGGCCGAAAACTACGGCGAGCTCGACGATGCACTCACCGCGGCCGCCGAGCAGCGGGACCGCATGGTCGTCGTCGAGGCGGTATTGCCTCGGCTCGACGTTCCACCGCTGCTCGACGAACTCGTCGGATCGCTATCACCGCCCGAGTGCGGCGGACGCAGCTGACGAGCACCGACAGGTTAGGCCGGGTGGGCCGCCCGATCGCCACTTGACGAGGCGATGATCGCCCGAACGGTGCGACGGCAGCGCCCACAGTCCGCGCCCGCTCCGCAGGCTCGCGCGACCTCCCGGGTAGTCGTGGCGCCGGCGACAACGGCATCGGCCACCATCTGACTGGTGACGCCGTTGCACAGGCACACGAACATTGCGGCGATCAACTCACTGCGGAGCGATCCGCATCATCTCGGAGAGCCGGCCCACGAACAGCGGTGGGTATGCGCCTATCCCGGCACCCCGAAGCCATTGGGCCGCGGCGTCGGGGTGATCGATCCACTCGCGGGCCCGCTGCTCGTCGGGAAACTCCTGCAGGATCAGCACTTCGTGGCTGTCGTCGAAAGCCTGAAAGACCCAGGTCTTTCGGATACCGGCGGCAACAAAGCGCTCCATCGCCGGGGCGACTTCGGCGATCAGCGTCGCCACGTCGTCGACCGAGGCGATCGCGGCCACCACGACTCCCGGGGCCGCCGCTGCCCCGGACCCCGACGCCCCGACGACAAACCTGTCCACGATCTCACCGGCAAAGACCGCCGGAATGTCGTCGACGCCTACCGCGTCGAACCAGTCGAAGAAGACCCGCGAACGAAGTAGCTCGACGACGGGCTCGCGGCTGTGCACCCCGATCATCACCAGGACGCGGCCGTAGTCATGTGTTGAGGCGTACACGAGAACGTGGTGTGCACCGATATCGGCGAGCGCGGACTTGTTGCGTTCCAGCAGCGGCCACACCCTGGTTGGATCGGGCACGCGATAGTCCGATGCGATCACCATCGAGTGGATGTCGTTCGTCATCGCCGAGTTCCCGTCACCAGCAGCATCCCCTACACCGGTTCCAGACCTAACCTAGACCGGATCAAACGATGAGATAAGCCATTTTCCATTAGCTTTCGTCAGCTTGACCAGGACGCTGCTGGAAGTCAATGCCGGTTCGGGACGATCTGCACTCTGGGTGGTTTGGTTGACGAACAGCAGTACCACCGCCGAGTCCGGGTGCAACTCGGAAATGGCGGCGCGAAGCACCACCGCACTGGTCCTCACCGACTTCCGCTTGGCCGCCGGTGCGACGATCTGCTGCGTGAATTGGTCGTAGTAGGACAAGAATTCGCCGGTGAGGTGCGACCTGGCCGAGGAGAAATCGCGGTCGAGGGTGTCCGGAGAATAGGACAGGATGGCGATCGCCCCGTCGCTGGCGGCCGAGACGGCGGCCCCGGCGGCCTGGGCATCGACTTCGCGATCTGGCCGGTAGGAGAACACGAACAGCGCCGCCAGCAACCCCAGTGCGGCCGCCACCAGCAGCCCCACCACGGCAACGACGACTTTGCCCGGCGTCAGCTTGTGCAACCAGGCCCGACGGCGCTCGAGCGGCTCCGGCCCCGGATCCTCGTCAGGCTTCTGTTGTTCGCCCGAGGTCTGCTCTGCGGTCACGGCACAAACTCGACTTTCGACATCTTGAGCTGATCACCGTCTCGGGTGATGATCACGATCAGCCGGTACTTGCGGGGATCCTTCTTGGCCCCGGCGGCATTGGTGACTTCCGATGTCGAGGCGACCAGCACCACCGCCGAGTCATCGGTCATGGAGTTCCTGTCGACGGCGACGGCTTGGACCGTTCCCTGCTCGACCACCTGCGCCTGTTGCACCACCTGGATGAAGTCGTCGGAGGACTTGAGGAGTTCGTCTTTGAACGAGCCGGTGGAGTTGTCGAGGATGCGCCCTATCCCCTGCTTGGCGTCCTGGAAGTCCAGCGATGTCAGGGTGATAACGCCCTGCCTGGCCGCTGCGGCGAATTCGGCCACTCGTTCACGCTGCCGGGTCGCATCGCGATGCTGCAGCACCATGTACGCGCTGCCGGCCAGCGCGGCGAGAATGACGAGCACGGCGAGCGCAGCGGTGAGGGTGGACAGTTTGGGGCGCCTCAGCAGACCTCGCCGTGACCGCTCGGACTCATCGGCAAGCTCGTCGGCCTCGGACTCATCGGCCTTGGCCGAGCCGGCGGCTACCGGCTCGTCGTCATCGGCGCGCAGCTCTTCGGTTTCGGCGACGTCGTCGGACTCGAGGACATCGGCCGAATTCCCAGTCGGCTCTTCGGCACCGTTGCGCGAAGCGGTCGCCTGCCCATCCGCCGCGCCTTCATGGGTGGCTTCACAAGCAGCGTCAACTTCCGCTGCGGCCTCGGCGCGTTCGGCGCGACGTCTTAGTTGCAGGGCGCGCGCACGGGCACCGGCGGCGGCCGCCAGGGCCTCCGCTTCTGCGGCTTCGGCCTCAGCCTCGTCGGCCAACGCCCGCATTTCGGCAGCGGTGCCGCCGATTTCGTCCTCGTCCACCGGGGCGGATCTCGGATCAGCCGCGCCGTTTCCGATGCCGGTGCTCACACCACACCCGGCCGACAGCAGCGCTGTGTGCATCGCTGGATGCGCAACTGCGCCACCCCGAATCGGTCATCGGCAGAGTCGAGCCCGGCCCCCGGATTCGATACCGCCGGCGCGCAACGACGGATTCCGCTGCTGCGCAACTTCACATCTCGCGGCATCGACCCCTCGTCTCGACGAACCTTGGAGAGCCACGTTGTCGTTTGGCCCCCCAAGGCGGCTCCTAGTCCAAAGCTACACCAAAGACAAAAGTAGCTTTTACTTGCGGAAATATGCTTCTCGACGCGCAGCATATCGCGAAGCCACGCCCTAGCGGAGCAGGTCCTTGACCACCTTTCCGGTCGCATTCAGCGGCAACGCATCGACAAAGCGCACCGAACGCGGGACCTTGAATCCCGCCATCCGTTCCCGGCACCAACCCAGCAAATCCTCAGCGCTGAGCGCACTTTTGCCGCTCTGGCGAACCACGAACGCCTTACCGACCTGTCCGAGCCGCTCGTCGGGAACGCCGATGACGGCCACCTGTGCGACCGCCTCGTGCTCCATCAGAAAGCCCTCGATCTCGGCCGGGTAGGCATTGAAGCCGCCGACGATGAACATGTCCTTCTTGCGGCCGACCACGCGCAGCCGGCCGGTTTCGTCGATGGTGCCGAGGTCTCCGGTATGTAGCCAGCCCTCGCCGTCGATGGCTTCGGCGGTGGCAACCGGATCGTCGAGGTAGCCCTTCATGACGTTGTATCCGCGCACCAAGATCTCGCCGTCGTCGGCGGTCGCCAGCTCGATGCCGTCGCACGCGAGACCCGCGGTGGTGGCGATGTCCTCGAACGAATCCTCCGGCTTGGACAGGGTGACCGTTCCGGCCTCGGTAAGGCCGTAGCCGGTCATGATGGTCTGGAACGGCAACTCGGTGCGCACCCGCCGAATCAGTTCCACCGGGATATCCGCGGCGCCGGTCACCCCCGCCCGCAGTGACGACAGGTCCCGCCGACCTCGAGCGGACAGTAGCGAGTGGTACAGCGTCGGAGGCCCAGGAAGCATCGTAATTCGCTCGTGTTCAATCAATTCCAGCACGTTGTCGAGGACGAAGACACGTACCGGAATGATGGTGGCGCCCCTGATCAGCGACGCGATGCAGCCGGCCTTGTACCCGAAGATGTGGAAGAACGGGTTGACGATCAGGTAGCGGTCGCCGGTGCGCAGATCCGCGCGATCACACCAATGGGCGTAGTGGCGCAATGTTTGCGCGTGATCCATCATCACGCCCTTGGGCCGCCCGGTGGTACCCGATGTGTAGACGATGTCCGCGATGTCGGATCCACTGACCGCACGCTCGAACGGCTTGCCGCACTCCAGGAAGCCGGAGCGCAGATCGATCGCCGGGATGCCGTCTGGAACGGTGAAATCCATTCCCAAGAATCCTTTTTTCGAAAAGCACCGCCCTGGCCCCGCTGCGCCGGATGATGTCGGCGGCCTCGTCCGTCTTGAAGCGCGTGTTGACCGGGACCAGCACCGCTCCAGCGGTCAGCAGCCCGAAGGCGGCGATGATCCACTCGGCCGAATTGGGCGCCCAGACGGCAACGCGGTCCCCCCTGTCGATGCCCATCGCCGCGAACGCACCTGCGGCGCGGCGCACCCGATCGGTCAGCTCGGTGAAGGTGATCCGCAACGACCCGTCGACGATGGCTTCCGCATCGCCGAAACGCTCACCCGCGCTCAAGACCATCTCGGGGATGGTCTGCCATTCGTTCACACCGACATCAGCCGAGCGAGGTTGCCTCCCATGATCTTTGCCTGGTCATCGACGCTGAGGTCCTGCAGCGCGTCGGCGTAGTGCCGGGGTTGCGCGAGCCCCTCCGGGTGCGGATAGTCCGAGCCGTAGAGCACCCGGTCGCTACCGATCAGCTTGATCAGATCCGCGATGCCGTCCTCGTAGAACGGGCTGATGTGGATGCGGTTCTTGATCTCTTCGACCGGGTCGCCGCCGGGGAAGCTTTCCGGAGTCTTCTTGTAAACATCAGCCAGCTGATCGAGCAACGGGAACAGCCATTTGGAGCCAGCCTCGATGACCGCGACCTTGAGCCGCGGAACGCGGTACAACGCGCCGTGAATCACCCACGACGCGACGGCGTCTTGGACCGGGCGCCACTCGTTGAGCATGGAGAACGCATTGGTCTGGAAGGGCAGCATCTCCTTGTCGCCGCCATCCCACTCGGCGGTGTAGCGGGCGTACCCGGAGTCCGAGGAATGCATGGCGACCAGCACGTCGTGCTCGACGCAGCGGTGCCAGAACGGATCGAACTCCGGCAACGCAAACGACCGCGGGCCGCGATATCCGGGCACCGGAGCCGGGCGCACCAAGACCGCGCGGGCACCCCGCTCGACCACCCAGTCCAGTTCTTCGATGGCCTTCTCCACGATCGGCAGGCTGACCACCGGCACGGTGAAGATCCGGTCCTGGTAGCGAAAGCCCCATTCCTCGTGCAGCCATTCGTTGAGTGCGTGCACCACTATGTGGATGAGCAGCGGATCGTCGCGCATCCGCTCCTCGATGAGGCTGGCCAGGGTGGGGAACATCAACGATCGGTCGACGCCCAGTTCGTTCATCAGCTCCAACCGCGGGCCGGGTTCGCGGAACGCCGGAATCGAGCGCATCGGCTCGCCGAAGATCTCCCGCCGGCTCTTCCCATCCGGGTTGCCGATCCGGAAGTACTCCTCCATCGCCCCGGGCCTGGCCACCACCTCGAAGGTGAGGTTGGGGATGTAATCGCTTATCTGGCCGCGTATGGCGATCTTCGTGCGCCCGTTGACCTGGACGTACTGGATCACGCCCCGGTACTGCTTGGGCAGGTACTTGGTCAGCGACTCCTCGGTTTCGTAGAGGTGGTTGTCCGCGTCGAAGAGCGGATATGACAGAGCAGCCGATGACATGGAATTCTCCTTCGCGATTCAGGAGAATACTATTCTCATATCTTGGCGGCCGCAACGGGCGTCACTGCGCGTGCTACCCGCAATTGCGCCCGGTCAGCAGTTGACGCTGATCCGAAATGCGGCCGTCGTGGGCTCGGCGGGCTTGTCCGTGTTGTACCCGTCGGCGTTCCCGGTGATGGTGAATCGGCCATCGCTGAAGTGCAGGCCCGCGTCGCCGCCGTCGCCCTGGGCGTACATCCCGGTGAAGCCCCCCAGATTGGTGATGCGAACCGACTTCGCGATCATCGGCCACGCCCCCTGGTCGATCAGGACCCTGACCCCGGAGGCTTGGTCTCCGATCTGGATGGTCCGGTACCACTCGATCTGGGTGCACCGCACCACGCGTGGCTGCACGTCGGCGCCGTTGACGGTCATCGACGCCGTGCTGGCCAGCTGCGAGCCCGACGACGAGCCGCAGCCGGTCAGACCGGCTGACGCGAGCAGACACACGAACGCCAGCTTGATCGGATTGCGCACCCGGCCACCTCGATTCCGCGCGACGCGCCTTCTGGACCTGCAGCGATGATGCTATTCTCCGTTGAAGAGTATGCCTATACCGGCGGGCAGTTATCCGAGCACTGATTTTGTTCTTTGATGGCGCGTTCAGGAGCATTGACCACATGGTGGACTTGGAATTTGATGAGCTCGACACCGGGCTAGCCGTACTGACCATCGATCGCCCCCACGCACGCAATGCCATCGGTTTGGAGACCATGGCACAGCTGCAGGATGCACTCGACGCGGCAGCGGGAGCACAGGCCCTGGTGATCAAGGGCGCCGGCGATCGAGCTTTCGTCTCCGGCGGCGACCTCAAGGAATTGAGCGCGCTGCGCACCCTGGAAGACGCCTCGGCAATGGCGAAGCGGATGCGGTCCATCTGCGATCAGATCGCCACGTTTCCGGCACCGGTGATCGCCGCCCTCAACGGACACGCATTCGGGGGTGGAGCCGAGGTCGCCGTCGCGGCCGATATCCGGGTGGCCGCCGACGATATCAAGATCGCCTTCAATCAGGTGCTGCTGGAGATCATGCCGGCGTGGGGCGGCGCCGAGCGGTTGGCCGCGGTGGTCGGCAAGAGCAAGGCGCTGCTGTTGGCGGGCAGTGGGATTGCACTCGATGCCGTTGAGGCCGAGCGAATTGGCTTGGTGGATCTGGTGTTCCCGCGTGCGTCCTTCGACTCGACCGACGGCGGCTGGCGGTCGCTGGCCAGATCGCTGGCACGGCGTCCGGCGGCCGAGGTCAAACGCGTAATCAACGGAACTTCACCAGATGAGGCGATAGCGTCCTTTGCCCGGCTATGGGTTGAGGATGCGCACTGGCAAGCCGCAGAGCGGGTGATGAACCGTACCCCCAACCGTGGACCGGGAGCCGAAGGAGCGACATGACCAGCAACAGGCAACCGGTCCTGCGATCGGTTACGGTCGCCGCGATTGCAACCATGACTGGTGCACTTGCCGGCGCGCCCAAGTCATACGCGGACGACCCGCCCATGCATCAGGTCACCTACACCGTCTCCGCCAAGAGCCCCATCTACGCCGACATCTATTACGGGGACCAAGACCCCGCAGCCTTCTCCGACTACAGCCACAACAACTATCAGTTCACCCCGAACATCCAGGCCGATATCGCACCAGGGAAGCCGTGGACCATGCAGGTCATGCTGGCCAACCCCGACCAATGGGCGGTGGTCACCGCGAGCACCGGCAGGCAACAGGGCACGCCGCAGTTTCACTGCGACCTGGCGGTGGACGGGGTGGTCAAGGTGTCCAAAGACGGACCCCGCGGCGTCCTCTGTTCGCTACGAATCTGGTGAACCTAGGGCTCGCCCTCTAACCGGCGCAGGTAGCTTTCCACCAACTCGATCGTTTCGGCGTGACCACCAGACATGCCAAGTGCCTTCTCCAGCACCAGAAAGCGCGACAGGCTGGCCATCAGAACCGTCCACACCACCGGCGGAACATCCTGGCTGTCCACGCCGTAGCGCTGCAGTGCCGCGGTGATCACCCGTCGCTGTTCATCACGGAACCGCTCCGCGTAGTGGGCGATTTCGGCCCGCAACGCCTTGCGGTGATTGGCCAAGGCCATGAACTCCATCGAAATACGCGCAAAAGCCGGATCGCTGCCCAGTCTCCACAACGCCCACAGCGGTTTCGGTGACTGCAGCGCTTGGGCCTGCGCACGCAGACCCGCTTCGGCGCGGCGGCGGAACAGCTCGAGGAACAGCTCCTCCATCGTGCGGAAGTAATAGTGCACCAGCTGGGGCTTGAGTCCGGCCTCACTCGCCACCCGGCGCGACGTCACCGCCGCGTAGCCCTCTTCGATCATGAGTTGTTCGGCCGTGTCGAGGAGCACGCCACGATTCTTCGCGTCAGGCGCCCCGATCCGACGGGCCGATGTCATGCCTTTGCTCCGTACTCTCCACAAGAAACCGGACGGCTCGCCACGATCGTATCGCCGCGCGCACCCTTGACCGTGACATTACCGCCATGCTAAGCAGGTGCTCAGCGCAGCGGAAATGGGATTCTCCGGCGGCGCCAGCCGGCCATGGGAGGCACGCACGCAATGAGCAGCTACGAATCCATCGACTTCTTCACTGACCCGTCCCTGATCCCGGACCCACATCCCTACTTCGACTACCTGCGACGCCAAAGCCCGGTACTGCGGCTACCTCAGTACGGCGTCGTCGCGGTCACCGGTTACGAGGAGGCGACCGCGGTATACAAGGACACCGACTCCTTTTCCAACTGCGTCGCGCTCGGTGGCCCGTTCCCGCCGCTGCCCTTCACACCCAACGGTGACGACGTCAACGTCCAGATCGACGCCCATCGCGAACAGTTTCCGATGTACGAGCACATGGTCACCATGGACCCACCGGAGCACAGTCGGGCGCGGTCGATTCTGAGCCGGCTACTGACCCCCAGCCGGCTCAAACAGAACGAGGAGTTCATGTGGAGGCTGGCCGATCGCCAGCTTGATGAGTTTCTCGGCGCCGGCGAATGCGAGTTCATCAGTGAATACGCCAAGCCCTTTGCCACTTTGGTGATCGCCGACCTGCTCGGCGTACCCGAGGACGACCGCAAGGACTTCCGTGTTGTGCTGGGCGCCGACCGGATGGGTCGAGTCGGCGCACTCGACCATGAATCGGTGGGCGTCAACCCACTGCAGTGGCTCGACGACAAGTTCAGTGCCTACATCGAGGACCGGCGGCGCCAACCGCGCAACGACGTATTGACAGCGTTGGCCACCGCGACCTACCCGGACGGTTCGACGCCGGAGATCATCGGCGTGGTTCGATGGGCCACCTTCCTGTTCGCGGCCGGTCAGGAAACCACCGCCAAGCTGCTGAGCGCCGCCATGCGCGTACTCGGCGACCGGCCGGACATCCAGCGCCAGCTACACGAAAACCGCAGCCTCATAACAAACTTCATCGAGGAATCACTGCGGATAGATAGCCCCGTCAAGAGCGACTCCCGGCTGGCTCGCAAGAGAACCACAGTGGGTGGGCTAGATATCGCAAGCGGCACCGTCGTGATGGTATTGCCCGGCGCTGCCAACCGCGACCCACGCCGGTTCGAGGACCCCCATGAATTTCGTTTGGATCGCCCGAATGTTCGCGAGCACATGGCTTTCGCCCGCGGAGTGCACTCCTGCCCGGGAGGGCCACTGGCACGCGTGGAGGGTCGCGTCTCGCTGGAGCGCATTCTGGACCGGATGCACGACATCGCCATCAACGAAGACCGGCACGGCCCCGCCGACGACCGTCGGTATACCTACGAGCCGACCTACATACTGCGTGGACTCACCGAACTCCACATCACTTTCACTCCCGCGGGCTAGCGCTCGATTCCGTCCGGGCTACCCGAGCGCCAGCCCTACGGCGTAGCTCCCGAACAGGCTGATGCCGATCAGAATCACCCACGCGTCGGTTAGCCGGCGCAGCAGTTTCGGGGCCTGACGCACCTCCATGAACTCCCGAAAAATGATGCGCACCTTGACAAGGGCGATCACGATCACGCTTGCCGTGAGCACCCTGCTGGGACTTGGCGATCCGGGGTCGATGTAGCGGTCCATCCACAGATAGGTCAGCGTGAGCGACGCCAGAATCACCCAGACGACCAACAGCCTGGTATTGAATTTCTGCCCCACCGATCACCTCACCACGTACAGCAGCGCAAAAATGAGCACCCAGAGGTAGTCCACGGTGTGCCAGTAGGTGGCACAGGTTTCCACCAGCTCCTGGGTTCGCCGCGATCTCGTTGCCGGACCACGTAGTTCAAACACGATGATGCCCAGGACTACGAAGCCGATCAATAGGTGGACTAAGTGGATTCCAGTGAGAAAGTAATAGTACGTGAAGAAATCGCTACCGGCCAGTCCGTTTCCCAGCGGGGCCGCTTTGGCCCACTCGGCCACCTTGGACACCATGAACACCAGACCGAGACACGCCGTGAGCAAGGCGTCCCGCAACCCCCGTCGGTATGCGCCGGCCCGAGCCGCCTGAACGCATCGCGCTACCGACCACGAACTGAGCAACAACACCAGGGTGTTGAAGGTGCCGATGCGCAGGTCCAGCTGCGCCTGGGCGCTCGAGAACAGTTCAGGACTTCGCCCCCGATAGAACAGGTAGAACCCGAAATACGCCGTGAATAACAGCGTTTCGAACAGTACAAACGCCCACATGTCGGGCTGGCCCGGCACGAACGTGGGTTGCCTGTCCGCATCCTGCCGCGTGCCGGTACCGGAAAACTCGGTCATCGCTACGCCGGCTCTCGCACCGGGAGATCCGGCAGCAGCCCGGTGCCGAAGTCCTCACGCTGGATCATCCGCCTCAGCAGAACGATGAAAACCCCGGTATAGATGCCGAATACCACCATGTCGAGCCACCAGGCGATCTGACCGTTCCACGCCAATACGCCGCCGCGGAAGATCCACGCCGGCGACACGACGATCTCGGTGAGTGCGTTGCACAGGTTGAGATATCCGAACCACTTTGGGAACACCCGGTTGCGGTCGATGAGAATCGCCAGCATCCACACCAGCGAGCCGATCAGGAACACGCCCATGGTGCCGACGAACGACAGGAAGGCGAAGTCGTAGATCCAGTGGGTCAGCCTCGGGTCACGGCCGGGGCGCATCGCTGCGACCGTCAGCGCGATGCACATCAGCAGCATGCCCGGGATCGCGCTGAGCGAGTACAGGATCAGGTAGGAATACGCGAACGCCCGGCTGATGGACATCCGGCGCATCGAATAGGCGATCAGGGCGTTGCTCATCGTCGTCATGGCGGTGATGACGAACATCACGGCAAACCCGGCCAGGATCCCAAAGTGGTTGTCCTGGAACCACTGCGCGACCCGGGAGTCATCCCACCCGGGATCCGGCGGCGGCTGGGTTCGGGTGACGAGGAAGAACACCACGAAAAAGATGTTGTAGAAGACAACCAGTGTCCCCCAGGCCAGCCACAGCTCGCGCTTCGGGTTGTGCCGACACTGCCAGACGATCCGGCGTGGCAGTGGCCCCGCGGGACCCCCGGCTGGCGCCCCCAGCCGGTCACCGGTTGACACCCTCACTGCCGGCATTGCGCTTGTTCCCGGTAGAGGCACCGGCCCAACACCACGCCCATCACCACGATCCACACCACGATCCACACCACGATGGCAATGTTCTTCAGCCAGAACGACAACGCCCCGTCCCACGCCAGCGGACCGGTCAATGCCAGCCCAACGAATGCCGCCGGGGTCAGCGCGGCCGCGACAACGATGTTGAAATGCGCCACCCAGCGCCCCAACACCGGATGCGCGGGGTCATCGAAGTAGATCGCCAGGGCCAGGATCACGCTCTGTCCGATGAGGAAAGGGACCACGGTGGTGAAGGTGATCCAGGCAAAATCGTTGAGCAGCTGCGTCAGCTGCGGTTCCCGTTCCGGACGAAAGGCGGCCAGCAGCCAACAGACGTTGGCGATGAGGAAAAGTGTTGGGCCGCCGGCCACGCAGCCGAGCATGCAGTAGGAGAAGATCGGCGTGCGATGAGCCATCCTGCGGATCTGCAACACGAGCAGGATCAGGATCGGGATGAGGCAGACGCCGAACCAGTTGAACAGGATCATGCTGTAGCGGATGCGTGGCAGGTTCGCCGGATCGCGGTAGAACGCGGCCACCCGCTCCGCGGGCATCATCGGCGACATGGGTGGGAGGAACCCCGGAAACAAGAGGAACGCGGCCACCCAGATGACCGACGCGGCGGGCAAGGTCCACAACAGAATCAGCTCGCCGTCGGTGCGTCTGCGCACCCCCCGCGCATCTACCTGGCTTTCGCCGACCTCGCCCACCGGTGACTCCTTCCCGGCCCGCTAGTCAGCGAAACTAGCCGATCGGCTATTTTCGGTCAATAGCCGATCGGCTAGGCTCCCGGTGTGGTGTCCTCCCAGTCCCGCAACCAGTTTCGTGTCATCACACGCAGCGCCGCGCAGGTGCGCATATTGGACGCCGCGCTGGGCTTGATCGCCGAGCACGGCGTGGGCGGGACCTCGCTGCAAATGATCGCCGACGCCGTCGGCGTCACCAAGGCGGCCGTCTATCACCAGTTCAAGACGAAGGAACAGATCGTCATCGCGCTCACCGAACGCGAACTCGGCGGCTTGGAAGAGACCTTGGAAGCCGCCGAGGCGCACGACCATCCTTCCCAGGCGCGTGAGTTGCTGCTGGATCGCGTCATCGAGCTGGCCGTCGAGCGTCGCGGCGCCGCCAGCACCCTGCAGTTCGATCCGGTCATCGTCCGGCTGCTGGCCGAGCAACAGCCGTTTCAGCGGTTCATCGAGCGGCTCTATGGCGTCCTGATTGGCGATGCGGGCCAAGACACCCGCGTGCTGGCGGCCATGTTGTCCGGCGCCATAGCCGTCGGCGTGTTGCACCCGTTGGTCGCCGATGTCGACGACGCGACGCTGCGTACCCAGCTACGGCGCATCACAAGTCGGCTGATGGATACCGGCGAAGGCTAGTCCGCGCCCTACGGATCGCCGTCCCCCTCACCGTCCCCGTTACCCAGCAGCGCCCCGGGGTGATGAGTCCCACTGCCGCCCCAAATCACCTACACCACAGCGCTACAGGTGAATTCGAATCCAGCTAGTCCCGGTCATCAACCGGAGTCAACCGACAACGGCCCCCAACGGGAACGCCTTTTCCGGTAACGTTTCCACCATGAGCAAAGTCGCTCGGTCGGTCGCCGCGACGACCATGGTGCTCACCGGGTTCGGGCTCATCGGTGTGGGCGCTGCAGCCAGGGCCCACGCGGACGATCCGCCCTGGCCGTTTGTGGGATACCACTGGTGTCCGGGCCAGCCGTTCGACCCGGCCTGGGGACCGCAATGGGATCCCACCACTTGCCATGACGCTCATCACCGCGACATGGACGGCACGCTGCACGACCGCGACTACTTCGGGCCGAGCCCCTTCCAAGATTGGCCCGAGATCCCGAACATGCTGCCCTAGCTTCGGCCGTGCACCGCTCGCACGGATTAGGTGTCGCCGCGCTCCCAGGCTTGTCTGCCGTCGTGGGCAACACACACCAGGAACAGCCCATCTGGCGCTTGCGCAACGTAATACTCCGGGAAATCGGTACACGAGGAGTTCTCGTCCTTGATGCCGGCCATTGGCGGCGACCGGAACCACCAGGGCTCATATCTTCTGGGCGAGCCGCAAAACATCAGCCGCCCCGGCTGTGTGGCGAACGACACGTAATAGTCGGCAGTCCCGAATACGTAGTAGGTGGTGCTGTCACACGGCGCACCGAGCACAACGTGCGGCCTAATACCTGGTGTGCAATCCGGGTAGTCGCACGTGCTCGGCTCGGCGACGGCCAACGGCGCCACCGGCAGGCCCGCCCACATTGCTGAACCCAGCACTGCGGCGACCGATGCCACAATGAATCGCACAAAATCACTTTGCCACAGCGGCGACTGAAATTGGGAAGTAAATTCTGTTTCACGGAGAGCCACTGATTCACCGGCGGTAGCAATCGCTCCAGACCTCTTATTTGCCAGTGATAATGTGGCTCTCCGATAGGTGCGGACCAGGAGGTGATCCATGCCGCCGCGCGAGCTTCCAGCACAGACGCTCGATACCGAGGATCCGGAGGCAGGGGTCACCGGCGCAGCCGACGCGGCTGCCGAAGCAGACCTACTCGCGTGGGCACAGGCCCGCGCCGATTCCGCTCGTGCCCGCGCCACCCGGCTTCGCGAACTCGCCGAAGCGGCCTCAACCGATCCCGATGCCAGCGCCGCCCCCGACGAACAGGAACCCACGAGAACACCAACGCGCCGCGGGCGAGGACGTCGCCACAGCCGAAAGGCCTTGGCGGCCGCGGGCGCGCTTGTGGTCATCTGCGCCTCGTTGAGTGCCAGCGGGTTTCTACTGTGGCACCACCACAACGCCGTCGCGCAACGCGAGCGCGCCGCAGCGTATTCGGCTGCGGCCCGGAACGCGGTCCTGACAATGATGTCGATTGACTCGAGCAAGGCCAGAGACGACGTGCAGCGCTTCGTCGACAGCACTACCGGGATATTCAAGGCCGGCATATTGATGAGCGCCGAGGACTTCGTCAAGGCGGTCGAGCAGTCCAAAGTCCATATCAAAGGCGCCGTCCAAGCTGTCGCCGTCGAGTCCATGACCGACGACTCGGCAATCGTGCTGATTGCGGCTAAGTCTGACATCGTCAAGCCCGATCAGACGAAGCCCGAAACACGGTCTTGGCGCATCGTCGTCAACGTCGAACGCGACGGCACCCAGCTCAAGATCTCCAAAGTTGAATTCGTCCCGTGAAAGTCGCCGGTGCCGCAGCAGTTAAGCGCTGGACGCGTCGTTGCCTGCGGCGTTGGCGCGCAATCCTGCTGACAACATCACTGGTGGCGGCAGTCGCTTTCGGCGCCGGCTACTTCTACTTCGTCTACCGAGTGGATCTACAGACCGATGATGCGGCGGCACAACAGGTTGTCACCGCGGCCAGCGACGGCGCTGTGGCTCTGTTGTCCTACTCCCCCGACACCCTCGACCATGATTTCGCCAACGCCAGATCCCGCCTCACCGACAACTATTTGACGTATTACCGACAGTTCGCAGATCAGGTCGTCGGCCCCGCCGCGCAGCGCGGCCGAGTCACCACCACGGCCAGCGTGGTCCGGGCGGCGGTGGCTGAGCTGCAACCGAATTCGGCTGTCGTGCTGGTATTTGTCAAACAGAAGACCGCCAGCAAGCAGAAGCCGGAACCGATTGTGACGTCGAGCAGCATTCGGGTAACGCTGACAAAGGTCAATAGTTCTTGGCTTATCGAGAGATTCGATCCCATGTGATTGCCATGTCTGGATGCTCTGCCATACCGTCGGATGCACGTACGGTGTTAGTCTTTGAATCTCACTCGAAATCGGCGAAATAGCGCATCGAGGAGCAAGTGATGCGTTCCATGGGCGTAGCGATAAGCGCAACACTGATACTCGGCGGCGTGGGTTCGGCACCTTCGGCATGGGCCTACGATCCCGCCATCAATGGCACCTATACCGCCACGGTGATCGGTGACTGGGCCAGAACCAATACCGTCTATCACGACGAGCCGGTGGTACGCAGCACCTGGACCATCACCTCTTCATGCAGCACCGCCCAGGATTGCAGTGGCCAGGTCACCAGCGATCAGGGCTGGACCGCACCGCTGACCATGCATGACGGCCAATTGTGGACCGTCAAACGAGACCTGCCGAATTGGGAAACGTGTTCCGAAGGAACAAGTTTCACCGGCCACGATGTCATCTACTTCTATCCCGCCAACCCCGACACCGGTGAAACCCAACTTGGTTCGCCGGTTCTGGCCGGTCGCGAGAAGACCACCGGCCCCAGCGGCGCGTGCGGCAATAACGCCCCGCTGTATGTCGAACAGCCGTTCCGCCTGGACAAGATCGGCTGACCGGCGTGCCCGGCGGCTAAGCCGCGCAACGGACTTCAGGTGGGAAGCATGTCCTTCCACGTTCTGGGCGCTTTGGGCGTGTCGGGAACAATCAGATCCGTCTGGCGGTACACCTGACCATCGGGGGCGACGTAACTACCGGTGTGCGGGTCGTATTGGGCAAAAGCCACGGATGGGCCGGGCCGTGCCGCAGCCCGGCCGAGTCCGCTCGGTGCAGCCGACGGCACGTCGATGGGTGCGGGAGGCGGGGTGGACGGCACGTCGATGGGCGCAATCGGCGAAACCTCCCCCATCGGTGATGGCGGGCCCAGCGGTCCCGGCGGCATCACCGTTTCCTCCGGCGGGCCCACGCCCGGAGGCAGCGGCGTGCCCTCCACGGGACCGAAGATTCTCTCGCGGTTCCAGTTGGCCCGGTCGTCGGGCGGGATCCCCTGCGCGATCAGGTTGGGATCCAACGAATAGGTACCGAAGATGTGCTGGCGCATCGCCAGTGGCTCGAATGGTTGGTCGCTCTCGCAGATTTCGACGGTCGGCGCCCGCTTTCCGGGCTGACCCATACACGGGTAGTTGCGGGCGCCGCGCACTCCGATGGGGGAGTCCTGCGGCAATTTGCAGTACAGCCCGTCCGGGGTGTCAACGATGGTGGTGTCGGCCGGGTTACGCCACTGACTCGGCGGCAGGAAGCCGACCGTGCACGCGGGCGGATCGCTGATGATGAGGTTGAACGCACCAGTGGCCAAGCCGACCGGGCTCTTGGTGCCCAGGAAAGACTGAATCGCGGCGGTGAACGGCGGCAGCAGCACCAGGATCTGTTCGGCCGAGGCATGGTAGGTCACCGCGATCTGACCGACGGTGGTCAGATTGGCAAGTAGCACCGGCAGCGTCGGCTTAATCTGATCCAGCAATTTTGATGCCTCGTTGAAGGCACCCGGGCCACGCTCCAACAGGGTGCGTATCTGCGGGTCGTTGGTGGCCAGCTGGCCGCTGACCCCGGCAAGGCTGCGTGCCCACAACCGAATTGAATCGGTGGTTTGCGCCTGCGCGTCCAGAAATGGCCCGCTGTCTTCGGTGAGGGTCCGGGTACGATCGGCGATGCCATTGAGGTCACCCGACAGCTGTGCTGAAGAGTCGAACAGCGATCCGAAATCGTAACCGGCCCCCTTGAATGCGTTGAACGACTCGTCGAGCAACGTGCTGAGCTTACCCTTGGGAATGCTGTTGATCAGGGCGCTGGGCTGATCGAGCACCGGGCCAATCGGCTGGCCAATCACGGCGCGGTCCCTGGCGATCACCGAGCCATCATGCAAGTAGGGCGGGGAGTCGGTTCGGGGACGCAGATCCACGTAGTACTCGCCCACCGCCGAGATGCTGCGCACCTCGGCTTTCAGATCCGCCGGGATCTTCGGCGAAGCATCCAGAGCCAGAGTAGCTTTCGCGCCGCTGGAGGTCAGGCCGAGCGCGGTGACCTTGCCGATCTGCACGCCACGGTAGGTCACGTTGCTGAAGCGATAGAGGCCACCGGTGGCCGGCAGTTCCAGCGTCACAGTCATTTTGCCGATACCGAGCAGCGTCGGGGCCTGGATGTACCAGACCGCCATCACCGCCACACCTACCATTCCCACAATCGCGAAGATCGCCAACTGGATGCGCACGAACCGGGTCAACATCTAGGGACCCCCGTCCGTCGGCGCGGCCTCGGCCGGAGTCGCGCCCGGAATCGGAACCGCCGAATCGGGCGGGGGCCGGGCGCGGGGTCCCCGGGCGGTGGCGCGTCCGCCGGTGGCGGGCCAGGCGGTATCGGAGCTCCGAACTTGAACTGCAGGTATTCCGGATCCCCCGGAGCCGGTACGCCCTCGGCGCCCAACCGGCCCCAGTGCGTACCCAGCAGGATGCTCTTGCGCAGCCCCGCATTCGTCAAGTCGATGATGAAGTAGCCGTTGACGTAGTCGCCCCGGATATAGCGATCGATGAAGCCCTGGGTGAACGGGAACGTCGGCGCGTAGGCGATGGCGGCGTCGAGGTCCGGTCCGATGTCGGCAAGAGCACTTATCATCGGCCCCAGGTTCTGCAGGTTCTGCACCAAGTCGGATCCGGCGTCGTTGACCAGTCTGGTGGCGGTGTCGCTGAACGTCCCGAGCTTGTCGAGCGCCGCCGTGATCCGCGGCCGCTCCCGGATGAGAACATCCAGCGCCGGCGGAATCTTCTGCAGCGCCTGGGTGATCACGTCGCGCTGGCCGGCCAGCGTACCGGCGAGCCGATTCAGTGCCTGGATCGACGCCACCAGGTTGTCGCGCTGCTCGTCGAATGTGCCGACGAATCTGTCCAGACGCACCAGCAGATCACGAATATCACTGGTACGCCCGGATAGCGCCGCGGTGAAATTGTGAATGATGTCCCCGATTTGCCCCAGCCCACCGGCGTTGAGGATCACCGACAGCGAGGACAACGTCTGCTCGGTCGACGGATAGGTCGACGACCGACTCAGCGGGATGGTGGAGCCCGGTTGCAGCCGTTGGTCAGACACCTGGCCTAACGGCGAATTCAAGGCCAGGTGCATGGATCCCAGTAGGCTGGTCTGGCCGACGCTAGCCACCGCATTGTCCGGGATCACCGCTCCGCGCCGTACCGAGATCTCCACGTCGGCGTGCCAACCCCGCACCGTCATCTTGCTGATGCTGCCGACGATGACGTCGTTGAGCATCACCGGCGAATTTGCTTCCAGGGTGCCCACGTTGGCGATCTCAACGTGGTAGACGCTGGCTCCCGGCCCACGCCCCACCGCACCCGGCAACGGCAACGGCAACGGCAACGAGTTGAGCCCGTTGAGCGCGCATCCGGTCACCCCCAGCATGACGCAGCATCCGATGACGAACAGCCGCCGTAGCGCCGGCGTCGCGGTTGACGCCGTCATGGCTGCGGCCCTTCCGCCGGAAGCAGCATGTCCGATAAGTTCGCCGGGGGCGGCGACGGTTCGGCCGGCACGCTCGGCGGCGGCGGCTCCGGCATCGCGGCCCCCGGTATCCGCGCCGGCGGCGGCGGGGGCGGTGGCGCCTCCGGAGTGTCGCCCGGCAGCCCGGTGTAGGCCGACACCGCGGGCGGCAACTCGGGCGCTATGGGCTTCGGCCCCTCGCCGCCGGGGGCCAGCCGCTGCTCGGTGTACACGACGTTTTGCAGGTCGAAGGCCGGGGCCAGGATCGGGTTGATCGGAATCGGGAAATAGTTGAAGTTGAAGTACATCAACGGGTTGAACACCTTCAACGCCGGGCTCAGATACAGGCCGCACAGCTTGCCCGACTCGACCGACGTGACGTTCTCCATGGCGCCGAGTTGTGAGCAGATGGAGAACACCGGGTTGGTGAGGTTCTGGATCCCGACCCCGCCTCGCACATTCCCGACATCCGGGTCGTAGTCGTTGTAGGCGTTGGCAAGCGCGTTCGGCGTGACGTGCAGACGTTTTTCAGCGCCATCTTGTTATCGACCAGAATCTGAGTGAGGTCGGCCAACCGCGTGATCTGCTCGGCGGTCGCATCACGACTGCCCGCGATGAATCGCTGCACCTCGCCGACCGCGCTGGACAGGTCGGTCAACGCCGCGTCCAAGTCGGACTTGTTGTCGTCGAGCACGCTGGTGAGCGAGGCCAGCCGATCGTTGAATTGGACAATCTGAACGTTGCTGTCCCGCAGGGCCCCAATAAACGTCTGCAGGTTCTTGATGATGTCGACGATGTTTCCGCTGCCGTTGGCCAGGATACGCCCCACCCCGGACAGTTCGGCCAGCGTCTGGCGTAGCTTATCGCCGTTGCCGTTGCCCAGCGCGTCGGCGGCGCTGTCGATGAACCGCGATATCGATGGGCTGGAAACCTTGCTGTTGGGCCCCAACTCGGTGGCCAGGCGCATCAGTTGGTCTTCCACCTCGTCCCATTCGACGGGTACCGCCGTGCGCTCGAGCGGTATCAGGGCGCCGTCAGCCATGACGGGGCCGCTCGACCGGTAGGCCGGGGTGAGCTGGACATAGCGGGCAGCCACCAGGTTCTGGGCGACGATCACCGCTTTCGCGTCCGCCGGAATCTGCACGTTGTGGTCGACGTGCAGAATCATCTTCGCTTTGGTCCCGTCGGGGCGGATAGCGGCGATGGTGCCGACCTTCATGCCCGAGACGCGCACATCATCGCCGGGATAGATCGCGGTGGCGGTGGGGAAATAGGCGGTGATCGTGGTGGGACGAAAGAAGGTGTTGCGCAGCGCAACTCCGGTACCAACGACGACTAGCCCGACCAGGGCCACCGCAAGCACAGCTTTGACCTTGCTGCGCGCAGCGCCTTCGAGCCGCATCATCGCGACCCACCCGGGTTTTGGTTGAAGGGGAAGGGGAACAAGGCACGCGGCCCGGCATTGTCCGGCGGCTGACCGGGGGCACCGTGGGCACGGAAGCCGAACGCATAGTCGATGAACCACTGGAAGAATTGAATTGTGAACAAGTTTGGGATGAACGGGTTGTAGTAGAAGCCGCTGGAGACGGTCTCCCCTTGGGTCAGCTCGTACTTTGCCAGTCCCGGCAACGCCTTGGCGAGGTTGTCCCGGTTCTTCTCCAGCATCGCGGTCACGGCGTTCAGCCGCTCCAGTGTCGGTGCGAGCTTGCTTTCGTTGTCGTGGACCAACCCCGACAGCTGTTTGGCCACCGCAGATGTGCTGGCCAGCAGCCGCACAATCGCTTGCCGCCGGGCCACCAGCATGGACAGCAGGTCATCGGCGTTGAGGATCAGCGTGTTGAGCTGCTGACTGCGTTGCGACAGGATGCCGGTGACGTCAGCGGCTCCTCTGAGCAGCTCGCCCAGCGTCTGGTTGCGGCCGTTGAGGGCTTGCGACAGTCTGGTCAGCCCGTCGAACGAGGGGCCCAGCTGCGGCGCAATCTGATTCAGCGTCTCCGACAAGGTGTCAAGGGACTGGTTGAGCGCATCGGTGTTGGTGCCGGCGATGTCGGTCGCCGCGTCGCTGACGGCTTCCGACAGCGAATAGGGCGATGATGTGCGCGATACCGGGATCACAGCCATCGGACGCAGCGTGTGGCCGCCCGCGGATTCAACGGTGAGCACCCGCTGGCCTAGCAGCGAGCCCGTCCTGATGTGCGCGGTGCTGTCTGCCCCGAGCTCAACACCGCCGTTGACGGTGAATGTCACCAGAACATCGCCACGCTGCAACGACATTCCCGACACGGTGCCAACCTTGATACCCGATACCGTCACATCGTTGCCGACGGCGAGGCCGCCGGCATCAGAAAACAGCGCCTGGTAGCGCACGGCGGTGGCTCGTTGTAGCAGCTGTTCGGGGTTCAGCCCGACGGCGATGACCAGCACTATCAGCACCGCGCCGATGAATCCGGCCCGGATGAGACCTGCTCCGCGATACTTAAGCATCCGGTTCCGCGCACCTCCCGGTGACCTGGTGGGTGATGCCCACTTCCACCGTCCGGTACTGCAGATCGGAGACCCGCAGCGCTAGTCCGCACAAGTAGTACGGGAACCAGGCGCCGTAGGAACCGAGCCTCGTCAGCTTTCGGTAGTTGTCCGGCAGCTTCTGCAGCGAAATATCAATGAGGTTCTTGTCTTTATCCAGCAAGGGGGCCAACCGATTCAGTTGATCCACGGTGCCGGCCAACGGCGCGCGGGCGCGGCCAAGCAAATCGGCGATCGATGTGGTGCCGTTGTCCAGCGCGGTGATCGCGGCACCGATGGTGTCGCGGTCCTGCGACAGCGCGCTGATCAACCGCTCCAGGCGGTCGATAGCGCCGGAGAACTTGGTGCCTTCCCTGTTGACGGTGTCTACCACGACGTTGAGATTGTCGATCAGCGCCTGCACCGTTTCGTTGTTGTCCGCCAGCGCGTTGGTGAACGAAGACGTCTTGGACAGCAGTGATTCCAGTGTTGAGCCCTCGCCCTGGAAAATCTGAATCAGTGACGCGCTGAGCGCATTGACGTCTTGCGGATTGAGTCCCTGGGTAACGGGTTTCAGTCCGCCCAAGAGCAGATCGAGATCGAGGGCACCGGCGGTGCGCTCAATCGGGATCTGTGATCCGGCGGGCAGCGTTTTCGTGGAGCCAGGGCCATCGACCAGTTCGAGATAGCGGTCACCGACCAGGTTCAGATAGCGCACCACGGCGCGGGTGCCGGTGGTGAGCACGATGTTGCGGTCAGCATCGAATTTCACCAGGACCTTCTTGTCTGTCCACAGCGAGACGCTGTTGACCGTGCCCACCCGGACTCCGGCGATCCGCACGGTTTCGCCGGGCTTGAGCCGTGAAACGTCGTTGAACAGGGCCGAATAACCGTTTGTCGAGCCGGTTCGGTACTGCCCGAAGATGAAGAACAGAAAGACCGTCAGCACGATCATCACCGCGGCGAACGCCCCGAACTTGATGATCATCGCGCGTGAGCCGGTCATCCGGGTTGCCCGATCTGCATGGTGTTGCGTGGTGGACCATCGATCGGGCCGTACAACAGTTGCTTGAGCGCGTCGGAGTTCAGGAGCAGTTGCGGGTTGCCGTACTGCATCGGGTTGGCGCCGACATCGGCCACCACGAACGGTGGCGCCTTGTCGAAGGGCACCAAGGGTAAGTCATAACACTGAGGCAGGGCTCCGGCGTTGTTGATTAGCAGGCTTGTGAGCTGGGGAATTGTGGATTGAGGAGGTCTAGGCGGCGGTTGGCGGTCAAAGCGGTGATCCGGCAGGCTTCGGCGATGTTGTCGGCGCCGTTGAGGCGGTGCAGATTGATCGCGGTGTTGCGTAGCGTTGCTAGGACCTGTGCGCCGTTTCCGGTATGTGCCCTTTGACGGTCTTCGTCGAAGGTGACGTCGCGTATCCAGTGCAGGCTGTTCTCGATTCCCCAGTGTTGACGCATCCAGGTCATGATCGCGGTAGGGTGGGCGTGCTCGAACGGCAGGCTGCAGATGGCATAGACCACCTCCACGCTGCGCTGGTCGGTGGCGGTGATCAAGCGTTCACGAGTGATCCGGATGATTTGTTTTGCGTAGGGGAAGCCGATTCCTCGTGCAGCGGTGATGATTTGCAGGGTGCGGGTCTCGACACGGCCGTGGCCGCGGGAGTCGTCGGTAGCGGCTGTGGGCACCTCGGCCCAGGGCAGCGCGGTGATACGCGCAAGCGTTTTGGCTTGGTTGGACTTGACGATCATCAGGTAGTGCGACTTCAAGGTGGCGCAGATCAACTTCGCGGTGACGACCTGGGTATGCATCGCATCCACGGTGACCAGCCACCGCAAGCTACCCGGCAGCAGCGTGAGCAGGGCACGTACGCAGGGAATTTCATTGCTTTTCTCGGCGACAGCGAGTTGACCGAGCACCAATCGGGCACGGTGGGCGAACACCGACACGAGATGCGTGGCTGTCGCTTTGGCGCGTAAAGGCACCACGCAGCATCTTGCCGTCCAACGCGATCGGCACCAATCCACTGGGGTCGCTGCTGGCCACGTGTGCAGTGAAGTAACTGCCCATCCTGGCGTTGAGGTCGGCGGGGTCTAGCCGAGACAAAACAGCGCGGAAGGTCTTCTCACTGGGCCGCCGGAACCGGACCCCTAATTGGGCCAACACATCATCGGGAGCGGTGGCCGCCCATGTGGCAAAACCAGCATAGCCGCGCATCCCCGCGGCAGTGGCCAGAACCGCGATCGCCAACAAAGCCATCAGCGAATACCTCCGACCGCGTGGGTCCCTCGGGTCTGGCACCGAGGCCAACACATCGAGAAACTCCGATCCGATGAGCTCACTGCGCTCACCAGGACTCCAGCGGTCGAACACCTCTGGAACCGACGACACAGGCAATACTGAAACGGTAGGCACGGGCAACTCCAGACCAACGACGAACAGTAACCAACTCGATCGTTCTCCAGATAGCCCGTGCCTACACTCCGGCCCCAATAACGCGGCACCAAAGATCATCAACACAGCTCACAAGCCTGCTAATCAACAACGCCGGAGCCCTGAACACTGAGGCCCACCGGTGGCGGCCACCTTGGGCAGGTTCGACGGGTACCGGTAGCGTTCGGCGCCGAAGCCCAGGTAGACCAAGACCTTGATCATGGGCTCGGGTAGTGGCGGGGCATGAAGATTCACCAGGGAACCGGAAATGCCGCACCACAACGCTTGGCGGTATTCGTAGAGCAGATCGCTGGTCGGCACCAATAGATCGAGGACATCGGTCAGCGCCTGCCGGTTGCCGCCCACCACGTCGTTGCCCACGTCAGCCAAACCGATCGAGCTGATCAGGAACGCGTCCAAGTTCTGCTGCTCGTCGACGATCGACTTGCTGATCCTGATCGCGTTCTCGGCCGTGTTGACAAGATCCTGTGCCGCGTCCGCATAGGCGTTGCTCACCACGGGCAGGACTGCGAGGTCGTGGCTCAGTGCGGGAAGACTCGGATCTTGCTTGGCCGGATCGATCGCCGACAACAGCGATGTGAGTTGTTGGAATACCGTGTTGGCTTCCACGGTGACGTGCTTGCCTTCGAGCACCTGGTGAGGTTGCAGGCTCTCCGATGAAGGCTGCTCGGGCGGAACCAGTTCGACGAACTTGGCGCCGAAGACGCTTGTCGAAGCGATATCGACGAGCACATTGCTCGGAATGAGCCTGATCTGCGATGGGTCCATCGCCAGGTGCAAGACCGCGTCACCGTTGGACCGCACATCGATGGCGGCAACCTTGCCCACTTCCACACCGCGCATCTTCACCTTGGCGTCCGGGTTCATCACCAGCCCGGCACGGGGCGAGACCACGGTCACCGGCACGCTCTGGGTGAAGTCACCGCGGAACAAGCCCACCGCGACGGCCACGATCAAAGCGATCACCAATACCGTCGCCAACCCGGCCAAGGGGCGTGCGTAGGAGCTGACGCCAAAGTGCCGACCGGGCGACGCCGCGACAGGGGTTGCAGCGCTGGCGGTTTCCGAACGGTGCATCGGGTTGGGACCGAGGTTGCGCGACATTGTCTTTTGTTCGCCTCCCCTAACCCGACAAGTGGAAGTTGCCGTTGGAGCCGTACACCGACAGCGACACCAGCAGCGTCACCGATACCACCACGATCAGCGAGGTACGCACCGCGTTGCCGGTCGCGACCCCGACACCCGCGGGACCACCCGAAGCGAAGTAACCGAAATAGGTATGGATCAGCAAGATCGTGATCGTCATCAACACGGCCTGCAAAAAGGACCACAACAGATCGATCGGGTTGAGAAAGGTTGTGAAGTAGTGCTGATACAGGCCCCCCGACTGGCCGAACAGGATCACCGTGGTGAACTGGCTGGCCAGAAACGACAGGATGACGGCGATAGAATACAGCGGGGTGATCGCCATCATCCCCGCGACGATCCTGGTGCTGACCAGATACGAAACCGGCCGGATCGCCATCGATTCCAGTGCGTCGATCTCTTCGTTGATCCGCATCGCACCCAGCTGCGCGGTGACACCGGCGCCGAAGGTCGCGGCCAAACCGATCCCGGCGACTATGGGCGCGGCAATCCGGACATTGATGAATGCGGCCAGGAAGCCGGTGAGCGCCTCGATGCCGATATTGCCCAACGAGCTATAGCCCTGAACGGCCAGGGTTCCACCGGCGGCCAGGGTCAGGAAGCCGACGATCACCAGTGTCCCGCCGATCATCGCCAGAGTCCCCGCACCCATGCTGGTTTCGGCGACCAGGCGAATGATCTCCCGTCGGTAGTGGGTGGCCGCAAAAGGAGCGCCAGCAATCGCCTTGCCGTAGAACAGTGTGTGGTCACCGATGCGGCTCAGCGTGCCGACCGGCTTTTCGAGTTGTCGCGTCATACGCGGATAGACCGCTCTAAGCGCCACAGGGTGTCTTTGCGCCTCCTTTGGGATCCTTGGCCTTCGCAGCTACTTCGCCGACATTCGGATGCCGATCGCGGTGACGACCACATTGACGACGAAGAGCGACATGAATGCATAGACCACCGTTTCGTTAACCGCATTTCCGACGGCCTTGGCTCCGCCGCCGGATATGGTCAGGCCGCGGTAGCAGGCGACCAGTCCGGCGATCAGACCGAAAAGCGCCGCCTTGACGCAGGAGATGATGACTTCGGGCACACCGGTCAGCAGCGTGATGCCGGCGGCGAATGCGCCGGGGTTCACATCCTGGACGAATACCGAGAAGACGTAGCCGCCCACGATGCCGATGATCACCACCAGACTGTTCAGCAGCAGCGCGACCAGCCCGGAGGCCAGCATCCGCGGCGTCACCAGGCGCTGCACCGGATTGATGCCCAAAACCTCCATCGCATCGATCTCTTCGCGGATCGTTCGTGAACCCAGATCGGCGCACATCGCCGTGGCACCGGCACCCGCCACGATCAGCACCGTCACCAGCGGGCCGACCTGAGTGACCGCTCCGAACGCGGCACCGGCGCCGGACAGATCCGCTGCACCCAACTCCCGCAACAAAATGTTGAGGGTGAAGCTGACCAAGACGGTGAATGGGATGGCCACCAACAGCGTCGGCAGCATGGCCACGCGCGCGACAAACCATGACTGCTCCAGGAACTCACGCCACTGGAACGGACGGCGGAAGGCGAATTTGATGGCGTCGGCCGACATCGCGAACAGCCCGCCGACGGCTTGCATTGGTTTGGAGCCGCGCCCGAACGTGATGCCCGGGGTCCAACGGTCGGCCGCCCTATTCGCCATGGGTCCACGGCCCTTCGCCGAGCGGACAGCCAAATACGCTGCGTACCAAGTTGATATGGGCGACCCGTAGCTGCGATCGCCCCGGAGGGCATGCCGTTTCGCCGTGTACAGCGGCTACCACCCTCACGCCAGTCCTCCGTTCTGTTGCGTGAGTTGGCGCTTGCAAGCGATGCGGACCCGACCCAGTCCCATGTCTTGCCGCGTTCGGCGATTATTGCTCATCGCGCGCCCACGTGGAACCGAAAACGCACAACCGTTATCCGACAAGACGGGTAGACCGGCGGCGTTGGCGGCGTTGGGCATGTGGGCTCCGGATTCTAGGTGACGGCATCGGCCGTCTTGAGTTCGATGATGCGGTCCCAGTCGAATCCGAGTTCCAGCAAGATGTCGTCGGTCTGCTCGGCGAACCCGGGCGCCGGTCCGGTCTGCGGCGCGGTCACGTCGAATTGCACTGGGTTGGCGACGAGTTCGAGTTCGCCTGCGCGAACCACATACTCGTTGGCCCGGACTTGCGCGTCGTCGGCCGCTTGCGACGGTGTCCTGCACCGGCGCCCAAGGTCCCGCGAGCGTCGCAAAGCGTTCGCTCCACTCGGCAAGCGTGCGGGCTGAGATGGCTTTGGTCAAGATCTCCACCGCATCCGCCGTGTGGGCGGCGATCTTCTCGACGGTGGCAAAGCGCGGATCCTCGGCTAGGTCCGGTCGGTCGATATGGCGACACACATCGGCCCAGAACTTGGTCGGCTGCATCATCACCAACGAGATGTAGCGACCGTCCGATGTCGCGTACACCCCGACCAGAGGGTTGATCGGCGATCCGTGGATCCCTGGTGGTGGCGCTTCCAGTCGCTGCCCCAGATGGCGGGTCAGCGCCACCGTGTGTCCCAACGACCACAGCCCACTGCCCAGCAGCGATACGTCGACAACCGACGGTTCACCGGTCCGTTCCCGTTTGAGCAGGGCTGCCGCGATACCACCGGCCAGGTTGGTGCCGGAGATGGTGTCGCCGTACGCCGGCCCCGGCGGATTGATCATCCCCTGGTAGCCCATCGGTGTGATGGTGGCGGCCGTTCCGGCCCGGCACCAGAAGGCCGTCATGTCGTAGCCGCCCTTGGTCGCTTCCTCCCCGCGCGGCCCCAGCGCGCTGCCGCGGGCATAGATGATGGACGGATTCACGGCCCGAATGTCTTCGAGATCGATGCCGAACTTGCGCCGCGCGCCCGGCAGAAAACTCGTCAGGAAAACATCTGACCGACGCGCTAACTCGTGCAGCACCTCCTTGCCCTCGGATATCGACATGTCCAGCCCGAGACTGCGCTTCCCGCGGTTGGCATGCTCGATATTGGGGTTGGGATCGCCTTCCACCCGCAACATGCCGGTCTGCCGAAGCCCCCGCTGCGGGTCACCGGTCACCGCGTGTTCGACCTTGATCACGTCGGCGCCCCACTCGGCGAGTACCGCGCCCGCCGACGGGACGAAGCCGTACATGGCGACTTCCAGAACCCGGATGCCTTCCAACGGCTTCATGCCCGGGCCTCCCCGGCCGGTACGGCCGGCATCACGGGCACCGCGAAAGTCTTGCGCTCCAGAAACTCTTCGAGGCCGGCGACGCCCATCTCCCGGCCGACACCCGACTGCTTGAAGCCGCCGAAGGGACTGTCTGCGCCGAAGTAGTTGCCACCGTTGATCGAGAACGATCCGGTGCGGATGCGGCGGGCGAGGGCCAGGGCGCGCTCCTGGTCGCGACTGAAAACGGCGCCGGCCAGTCCGTAGATCGAGTTATTGGCGATGCGCACCGCGTCGTCGTCATCGTCGAACGCAATCACCACGAGCACCGGCCCGAACACCTCGTCTTGAGCGATCTCGCTGTCCGGGTCGACATTGGTGAGCAGCGTGGGCGCATAGAAGAAGCCCGGATCCAGGCGTTTGCCGCCGGTGACCAGCGTCGCGCCCGCGGCGACGGCCCGACCCACCATCGCGTCGACCTTGTCGCGCTGGCGTTCGTTGATCAGCGGGCCCATATAGGTTTTCGGATCAGCCGGGTCACCGTGGCGCACTCTGGCAAAGTTCTGCGCGATCAACTCCACGATCTCGTCGTGGAGGGCCCTGGGCACCAGCAGCCGCGATGTCAGCGCGCAGCCCTGACCCGCGTGGGTGACCATGCTGAAGGCCGCGAACATCGCGGCGCCGGCAAAGTCGGCGTCGTCGAGCATGATCACCGCCGACTTGCCACCTAGCTCCAGGAAGACCCGCTTGACCGTCTGACTTGCCGCGGCCATGATTCGCCGGCCGGTCGCGGTGGACCCGGTGAAGGTCACGACATCGACGTCGGGGCTGGTGGTGAGCACCTCCCCCACCGCGGGATCTGACGAGCTGAGCACGTTGACCACACCGGCCGGAATATCGGTGTGGTTGGCGATCAGTTCACCCAGCGCCAACGTGACCAGTGGGGTGTCCGGCGCGCCTTTGAGCACCACCGTGCAGCCCGCGGCCAGGGCGGGAGCCAGCTTGGCCAACGCGAGCTGGTTCGGATAGTTGTAGGCGATGATGGCCGCCACCACGCCCGCTGCTTCCTTCTCCACCCAGCGGTGGTGGCGCATCCCCCTCGATTCCTTCTCGCCAAGGTCTTCGGAGAACTCGTAGCGCGACAACAAGTCGGCGTAAAAGCGCACGATGCCGATCGGTTCGTCGAGCTGGGCGCCCTGGGTCAGCGCGCTGGTCGCCCCCACTTCGGCGATAGTGAGCTCCCGTAGTTCCTCGGCATGGTCGACCAGGGCCCGGTGCAGCTAGTCCAGGCACCGGATGCGCAACTCGACGTCGGTCGACCACTCGGTCGTGTCAAAGGCGCGCCGGGCCGCCGCAACCGCCGCCTCGGCTTCGGGGACGCCGGCATCCGGGGCATACCCCAGCACCGCACCGGTGGCGGGATTGACAGACGGGAACGTCCGATCGGTGCTGATGAGCCGCCCGCCAATCAACAGTCGGCGCTGCGCCCGCGAGGCGGCCGGGGCCTCGGCAACCCCTGATCGCGCATCCGCGATGGTCTGCCCCGTGTCCTGCGATGACATTCTGCGGCCCCCTGGTGTGGTGACAGTCACGAAAATTTGATTCTCATCTCAGGCAAATCTTACATTCGCCCCCGAGAGTTCAAGAAAGTCGCCCGACCGGATTGCACCGTCGATCGGCTAAGCGATCGCTCAGCGTCCACCGCCGAGTGGCCATTGCCGCTGGCCACACCCCGTTTCGCGGCTAGCTTGCGAGCCGCTTTCGTCCGAGAGTAGGGTTCTCATAATTGCAAGGGAGATTCTTTATGATTGAGATTGCGACGGCCCCACCAGCGCCTCGGATATTGGCGGAATGAAAACCGCGGTCGTTACCGGTGGCGCATCCGGGATTGGGCTGGCCATCGCACGGCGGCTGCGCGCCGACGGTATCGATGTCGCCACCCTCGACCTCAAAACCCCGACGGTGGGCTTGCCTTCTCCGCCGATGTCACCAACCGCTCGCAGATCGATGCCGCGTTGGCGGCGATTCGCCAGCGGCTGGGCCCGGTCACAATTCTGGTCAACGCCGCGGGTTTGGACGGGTTCAAGCGGTTCAGCAACATCACCTTCGAGGACTGGCAGCGAGTGATCGACGTCAACCTCAATGGGGTTTTCCACACGATCCAGGCGGTGCTGCCCGACATGGTGGCGGCGGGATGGGGCCGAATCGTCAACATCTCATCGTCGAGCACGCATTCGGGCACTCCGTATATGACCCACTATGTGGCGGCGAAGTCCGCCGTCAACGGACTCACCAAGGCATTGGCGCTCGAGTACGGGCCCAGCGGTATCACCGTCAATGCGGTGCCGCCGGGGTTCATCGACACCCCCATGCTGCGCAACGCCGCCGCGCAGGGGCACCTCGGTGACATCGAACAGAACATCGCCCGCACCCCGGTGCGCCGGATCGGCAAGCCGGAAGACATCGCGGCGGCATGCGCCTTTCTGGTGTCCGAGGAAGCCGGCTACATCACGGGTCAGATCCTCGGTGTCAACGGCGGCCGGAACACCTGAGCGTGGAGGTGGGAAGCGTGGAAGGTCAGGCACCGCGCCGTCCGGTGCCCCAGGCGCTACGACAACAAGAGCAACAAGAGGTGCAGTCCCATGATGGGAGGAGGCACGGTGAAGGTCTGGGTTGATCCACAACGATGCCAGGGGCACACCCTGTGCGCGATGATCGCTCCGGATTCGTTCCAGCTCAGCGATATCGACGGCAGTTCGTCGGCAATCAGCGAGACGGTTCCTGCCGATCAGTGGGACCTGGTCCGGGAGGCCGCTCATTCCTGTCCTGAGCAGGCCATCGTCATCACCGACGAAACATAAAGGGAGACAGCACGTTGAGTGTCGACGATGTAGTGAGCGACAGCGATCACCAGAAGAACCGGTACCAATTCGACCGGCACTCTCCCGAGTACCGATCGCAGTTCAAGGCAATTACCGAGGAGATGCACACCACCTGCCCCATGGCGTGGAGCGATACCTATGGCGGCCACTGGGTAGCCGCTGGCAGCCATGAGGTATTCGAGCTGGCCCGCTGCCCGGCGGTGTCCAACGATCACGACGTCAACAACCAACGTCGCGGCTACAAGGGAATCTCGATCCCGACGGCGAGCCGCATCAACGGCGTGCGGGGCGGCATCTTGGAGATGGACGACCCCGAGCATCGCATTTATCGCACCGTGCTGAACCCATATCTATCGCCGGCCGCGGTCAAACGCTGGGAGCCGTTCATCGACGAAGTGACGCGCGCCTGCCTGGACGAGAGGATCGAACAGGGCAGCATCGACTTCGTCGACGATCTGGCCAACATCGTTCCGGCCGTGCTGACCCTGGCCATCTTGGGCATCCCGCTCGAGAAGTGGAACCTCTACAGTGAGCCAGTCCATGCGGCGGTGTACACGCCGGAACATTCCCCTGACATTCAGCGGGTGACCGAGATGCACCGACAGATGGGGCTCGACATGGTGACCAACATGATCGAGATTCGCGATAACCCCCGGCCCGGTCTGGTGAATGCCCTGGTCCAGATGCGTATTGACGGCCAACCCGCACCCGATTTGGAGATCCTCGGCAATCTCGGCCTGGTCATCGGCGGCGGATTCGACACCACCACCGCGCTGACCGCCCATGCGCTGGAATGGCTTTCCGAGCATCACGACGAGCGCGAGCGACTGTGGCGCAACCGCGATACCCTGATCGATTCCGCCACCGAGGAGTTCCTCCGCTACTTCACCCCCGCCCCCGGCGATGGCAGAACCTTTTCCGATGACGTCGAATTTGACGGCATCCATTTCAAAGAGGGTGAACGGCTGTGGATTTCGTGGGCGATGGCCAACCGCGACCCGCAGGTCTTCCCAGACCCGGACGAGCTCGTCTTGGACCGTAGGGGAAACCGGCACTTCAGTTTCGGCATCGGTGTACACCGCTGCATCGGATCCAACGTGGCGCGCACGGTGTTCAAGTCGATGCTGAGCGCCGTCGCCGACCGGATGCCCGACTACCGGTGTGACCCCGACGGGGCGGTCCACTACGAGACCATCGGCGTCATCCAGGGCATGCGCAAGCTGCCCGCAACGTTCACCCCGGGCCGCAAGGTCGGCGCGGGCCTGGACGAGACTCTCGCGAAGCTGCAACGCATCTGCGACGAACAGGAACTCGCGCGGCCCGTCACCGAGCGCAAACAAGCCGCGGTCATCGACTGACGCCCCTCCGGCGAGCAGACACAAAATCGCATCAGGTAGCGGGCGATGATGCGATTTCGCGTCTGCTCGCCAGGAAAAGGGGGCCGCGCGGCACGGGGGATCAGCCGCGGGGTAGCCCCAGTACCCGCTGGGCGATGATGTTGCGCTGAATCTCCGAGGTGCCCCCGGCAATGGTGCCGGAAAAGCTGCGGGCGTATCGCTCGAACCAGCTGGCGAAGTAGTGATCCAAATTCATCGGCGCATACGGCCCGGTCAGTGCGGGGTGAATCAGCCCGTCGGATCCGGCGGCAGCCAAAGCATGTTCACTGGCCCGCAGTTCGGCTTCCGAACCGAGCAGCTTGAGCACCGAGATTGCGGACGTGTCGTCCTCACCTCGGGAAGCGCGCGCCAGCGCCACCGAACCCAAGAGCCGCAGGGCCTGCTTGTCCATCACCATGGTGGCGTATCGGTCATGGTCGAGTTCGGTGACCGGATGCAAGTCTGCGATCAGATTGTCCAACCGGTCGGCGAATCCCAGCCACATCATGGTGCGCTCGTGCCCCAGCGATCCATTGGCCACCCGCCATCCCCCGTTGAGCGCCCCAACCAGATTCGCGGCGGGCACCCTCACGTCGCTGAAAAACACCTCGTTGAAGTCCAGGTCATCGGCGGAGCAGATGGACGGGAAGGGCCGGCGCACCACACCGGCGGTATCGGTGGGTATCAGTAATGCACTGATCCCCTTGTGCTTTGGCGCGTCGGGGTCGGTGCGCACGAAGGTCAGTAGGACGTCCGCGTCATGGGCCCCCGAGGTCCATACCTTCTGGCCGTTGACCACGAAGTGATCGCCGTCGAGCACGGCGCGAGTGCGCAGCGACGCCAGGTCGGAGCCGGCGCTGGGCTCGCTCATGCCTAGCGAAGCGGTGATCTGCGCCCGCAGTATCGGCACCGCCCACCGCAGCTTCTGCTCGTCGGTTCCAAACGACAGTATCGACGCGGCAACGATATTCACGCCCTGCGGGTTGAGGCTGTGATAGATCCGCCGGCGGCACAGTTCCTCGAGATGTACGAACTGCTGAACCACCGTCGCGTTGCGCCCGCCGAACTCTGGGGGCTGGCCCGGCAGCAGCCAGCCGTTGTCGAACAGCAGTCGCTGCCAGCGACGTGCCCACTGGGGCAGATGCGAAACCGACCTGGGGCGCTCTACCGTTTCACTCGCCGGCGGAAGGTGTTCGTCGAGGAAGGTGGCAAACTCGGTCCGGAACGCCTCGACGTCGGGATCAAAAGTCAGCTGCACGGTATTCCTCAGCGATCTGGGCTCGATGCTGCGCCGCACCACCGAGCATGAGTTCGCCCGCTTTGGCCCGTTTGAGCGCAAACTGTAGGTCGTTCTCCCAGGTGAATCCCATTGCGCCAAAAAGCTGTAGCCCATGGCGGAACACCAGTGACTGGCACTCGCCCGCCGATGCCTTGGCCATCGCCGCGGCCAGGCGCCGGCGCGGATCATCGGCGGAGATGGTCAGCGCGGCAAAATACGCCAGGGCCCGGGCCCGGGCCCGCTGCACCGCGACATGCATGTCCGCCGCCTTGTGCTGGACGGCCTGGAAGGAGCCGATCGGCACACCGAATTGGTGACGGCTGCGCACATGTTCGAGCACCAGATCGAGAATGCGCTGGCAGGCGCCGACCATCGTGATGGCCATGCCAGTCAGGGCGATGTGGCGAGCCCGCTCGGCGTCGACGCCCACTCGGGCGTTCTCCGGCACCCTGACCTCGCGAAAGGACAGGTCCGCGACGTGTAGCACCGGGTCAAAGACGGATTCACGTCGAGCCGAAACCTGGCTGGCCGCCACGATGAACACCCCAGCGTCGGTCACCACCGCCAACCGGTCTGCGCGGTCCCCTTCCAGGACATGGCGTGCCGTCCCGTCCAACAGCCACCCCTGCGCGTCCCGGCGCACCGTTATCCCGTTGTACACGGCGGTGCCCGATTGATGAGGGTCGAAGCAACCGGCGGCCAGCGGCGCGAACTGACTCATCGTCGCCAAGAAGGGAGTGGGATCGGTCGCGTGGCCCAACTCCTCGAGCACAATCGCCAACTCCACCGCGCTAGCCGGATCGTTCAACTCGGTCCAGCCGAGGTCTACGTACACCTTCCACAGCGGATCGGAGTCGGCACCATTCTCGGCGACGCTGCGGACCAGCGACGGCGGGCATTGCTTGGTGACCACGTCGCGCACCGTCGCCTGCCAGAGCCGCTGATCAGCATCGAACTCCAACAGCATGCGGACCGCCTCCCGTCGTGCGCTCTCTGGCGAGAATAGCATTCTCAGTATCGGACGCGATAATCTCACTACAGGGCTGTGGGGTGCAGGAAGGGACGGTAATGCTGGACGCCGCAACGACACTGTGGGAGATCGAGGCGATCAAGCAGCTCAAGGCCCGATACTGCCGCTACCTGGACACCAAACGATGGGACGACTGGCGGACGCTGTTCACCGACGATTTCCTCAGCGACACCTCACGCTGCGGCGGGAAGGTAATCCACGGCGCCGACGAGTTCGTGGCCTACGTTCGCGCCACCTTGGGAAGGCCCTCGCGCCCCACCGTGCATCAGGTGCACGCGCCGGAAATCACGCTGAGCTCGCCGACGACGGCGACCGGTGTCTGGGCGCTGCAGGATGTGGTGCGGTTGGGCCCCGGGGTCAACCTCGACGGGCGTGGTCACTACCACGAAACCTACGAGAAGCTCGATGGCGCGTGGCTCATCAAGAGTTCCACCTTGACCAGGTTGCGCGAGGACGTCTTCAATCCCCCTTTTTCCGTGCCGATCTCACCTCGGCTCCGCGACGCGGCGGCGGCGCTGCTGCACCGACTGGGCCGGTAACCGATGACGTCGGAGACCGTGCTCGTTACCGGCGCCTTCGGACAGATCGGCAAGCGCTGCACCGAGATCCTTTTGCGCCGTGGGCACACCGTGGTCGCAATGGACCTCCGTGGCGGCTCATCGGCTCCAAGTACGGCGATGAAGCGCTGGCCACCACCGCACACTTGGTCGATTAACTCCCAAGCCCCGGAAAGGCCGGCCGGTCCCAGCGATCCAGATTGACAACGTCGGAAAGCGGCCGCCGACGCAGTGGCCCGTGTTTGCCCTGGGGCCAACCGATGACGATATGACCGGCCAACAGCCAATCCTCGGGTACGCCGACGGCCTCGCGCAGCAACCGTTCCCCGCCGTAGGAAGCCCAGCTGGTCATACAGGCGCCCAAGCCCTGAGCCCGGACGGCCAGCAGGAAGTTCTGCATGGCGGGAAAGATCGATCCGCCGAGCAGAAGTTCGGACGCCGTCGGGTAATGCTGCTGGGCGAACAAGACTGACGTGAATTCGCCTGCCCGATCGTGCAACTCGTAGGTGGCCCGGTAGGTGCGAGCACGCCGGCTGTCATCGTCGGCCGCCGGCCTGCGCATTCCGTTGACCGGCTCGATCACCGCCAGCGCGCGCGCCGCCGCCGCGGCCACCACCGCCCGTTGTTCGGGCGATCGCAGCACCACGAAGCGCCAGCCTTGAGCATTGGCCCCGGACGGCGCCCACGTGGCCGCCTCCAGACACCGGGCAAGGGTGGCGTCGTCGACCGGCCGGTCGGTGAAGCGGCGGACCGTCCGGGCGGTCGACATCACCTCCCAGATGTCACCGGTCGCGCCGCCGCTGGGGCTGGCTGCCTCGGGCACCTCAACGTCATATCAGTATTGCCACCAAACCGATAGCGTTCGAGTTTGATTTCGAGGGGCGGGCGCTTTCCGAACCGGATCAACTCCGCGGAGCGTGGACGAATTCGGCTCTGCGCCAAGGAACGAATTTGCTTTACGCCAGCAAAGTCCCCAAGCGACACACCCGTTGACATTTCGGGGCAGGTCGGCATCCGAAAGATACAGTTTCCACCTGTGCAGAAGGATGCGTGATGACATGGGCTGACGCGGTCGACAAGATGTCGCGGCGTGAGTTTTTGGCTAAGTTGGCCGCCGCCACCAGTACCGGAGCACTCATGTCATTGGCCGGGCCGGTGATCGAAAAAGCCTACGGCGCGGGGCCGTGCTCCGGACATTTGACCGACATCGAGCACATCGTGCTGTTAATGCAGGAAAATCGGTCGTTCGATCACTACTTCGGCACGCTGTCGGACGTCGAGGGCTTCGACACCCCGACGCCATTGTTTGCGCAAAAGGGCTGGAACCCACGGACGCAGGCGCCGGACCCGGCTAGCACCACCCTGCCGTTCCGCCTCGACACCACCAGACCCCCGTTGCTCAATGGCGCGTGTGTCAATGACCCCGACCATGGTTGGGCCACCTTGCACGATTCGTGGAACGGCGGAGCCAACGACAACTGGCTACCGGCGCAGGCACGGACCCGTTCGGCGGCCAACATCCCCGCGACGCGCGGGCTATCACACCCGCGATGATCTCCCGATTCATTTTCTGCTGGCCGACACATTCACGGTCTGCGACCACTACTTTTGCTCGGTGATCGGGCCCACGTTTCCCAACCGGCTGTACTGGGTGAGCGCCTGGCTCGATCCCGACGGCGCCAACGGCGGGCCCCTGGTTGAGACCATCCCGACCCCGCCGATCGGCAAGTTCAGCTGGCCCATCATGCCGCAGCATCTCAGCGATGCGGGAGTCAGCTGGAAAATGTACTACGACAAGCGATTAGGGCCCGCGGTGAACAGCTACGTGGGTTACGGCGAGATTGTGCGATGGTTCACCCAAGCCCAAGACCCAAGGTCGGATCTGGTTCGCTTCGGGGCCACGCCCCGCTACCCCCGGGACTTCGCCACCGACGTCAAAGCCAATCGCCTGCCCCAGGTTTCCTGGTTGATTCCGAACTTTTTGGAGTCCGAACACCCCGCGATGCCGAACGCGGGCGGGGCCATCGCGTTCATGGACGTGCTGCGGATTCTGCTGTCGAATCCGGCGGTGTGGGAAAAGACAGCGCTGATCGTCAGCTACGACGAAAACGGCGGGTTCTTCGACCACGTGGTGCCGCCCACCCCACCGGACGGGACGCCGGGCGAATATCTGACCGTCCCTGACATCGACAAGGTCCGCGGGTCCGGCGGTATACGCGGCCCGATCGGTTTGGGCTATCGCGTTCCCGGCCTGGTTATCTCCCCATTCAGCCGCGGCGGGCTGGTGGCCCACGACGTGTTCGACCACACGTCACAGTTGCGATTGATCGAGACACGCTTCGGCGTGCCGCCGAACCCGTCGCGCCCCAACCTGAACCAGTCCAAACGCGTCCTGCCTCAGCTGGCGCAATGCGGGCTCGGGGTCGAAGCGGTGGCGGGAATATTTGAGCTGAATCCGCCCTACCGGGTTCCCTACCCGCAAGCGATGCCCGCCCAGGAGACCACGCCCGCCAGGGGGATTCCCAGCGGCCTGTGCTGAGCCGCCGGCCACCGTTGAGCCATCGTTGGCCGCACCGGCCGCAACTATTGACCGGGACCGGGCGCCACGCCGGACGGGGTTGCGCCGTAACCGATTTCAGAACATCAGGCGGGTGCACTCGGCGCATGTACCCTGGAAAGAAGTTGTTACAAACACGTAAACTGGGAGGAGATCGTGAAGCCGGACCGGAGGCAGAGGATAGCTGCGATACGGCGCCGTTGGATCGCGGTTGCGATCGCCGGCGCGGTTGCTGTGGCCGCGCTGATCGTGACGATGGTTCAGCCATTTGGCCCACCTCCACACCGGGCCCTCGCGCATAGCGACAAGAGTTCGCCCGTTGCCATGCCACCCATCCCGCCCATCCCTCCGATTGCCCCCCGGTACGGCGCGATCGCCGTTGCCGACAACGGCGCGGTGGGCAAAACGTGGGGCCACCGCAAGCGCGCACAGGCCGAGATTCACGCACTGACCACCTGCGGACACCCCAGCTGCAACGTGCTCAGCGTCTTCACTCGGTGCGGCGCCATAGCCCATGACGGCCAGAATTTCCACGGCGGACTCGGCCGGTCCCACCAGGCGGCCGGACACGATGCCAAGGCCAGGCTTGGCGGCGGCTGGGTCTTAACCTCGGCGTGCAACTGAGGCCATGGCCGCCGCGGCGGCGATCACGCGAAAGGCCGGCGACAGAAGTCGGTAGCGCACCGCAGCAACGCCCGCCACGGAGATTGTGCTCCACAACCAGCTAATGGGAATGTTATTATCTCCAGTGCAGAACATGACTTGCGTCGGCGTCCATAATTACATCTTCTAGCAGGACAAACGATTAACCGAAATGCTTACCGCAAAGACGTTGATCGGCGGGAGCGAAGAATGTTAGCTTCGCTAGCAGATACCCCGGCCGCGCTTGTGATGTTCGCCGGAGCTGGAGGGTGCCTTGGTGATTGAACATGCCGACGGGACGCGCATGCCAGTGATCGATGCCAGCGTGCACATCTTCTTTCCGTCCAACAAAGATCTGCGCAGCTTCCTGCGTGAGCCCTTCAAGAGCCGGGGTTTCCCCGACTACGAGATGGACTGGTACGGAGCCCCCGGTAGTGAATACGCGCCGAATACCGAGGGGCCGGACCGCCAATATCCCGGTTCAGACCCGAAATTCGTTGCCGATGAGTTGTTTTCACGGCGTGGTGTCGATGTGGCGGTACTGCATCCGATGGGCCGCGGGATCATGCCGGATCGGCACCTCGGCAGCGCGCTACACGCCGCGCACAACGAGATGATGGTGTCGCGCTGGCTGGAACACGACGAATTCGGCGATCGCTTCCGCGGCACCATCCGGGTGAACCCCGACGACATTGCCGACGCCGTACGAGAAGTCGCGAAGTGGCGTGCTCACCCGCGCGTGGTACAGATCGGTGTGCCGCTGCAGTCCCGCGAGCTATACGGCAAGCCACAGTTCTGGCCGTTGTGGGAAGCCGCGGTCGAGGCAGGTCTTCCGGTAGCCGTGCACATCGAATCGGGCGAGGGCATCGGATTTCCGCCAACGCCGTCCGGGCACACGCGCACCTACGAGCAGTACGTCAGCTTCATGGCGCTGAACTACCTGTATCACCTGATGAACATGATCGCCGAAGGGGTGTTCGAACGCTTCGCGGAGCTGAAGTTCGTCTGGGCCGACGGCGCAGCGGACTTCGTCACGCCATTTATCTGGCGGATGGATACCTTCGGCCGGCCGCATCTTGAACAGACCCCGTGGGCCCCACGGATACCCAGCGACTATTTGCCGGGCCACGTCTACTTCATCCAGGGCGGTCTGGACGGTCCCGGTGACGTCGAGTTCGCCGATGAGTGGCTGAGCTTCACCGGCAAGGAAGACATATTGATGTTCGGCTCCAGCTATCCCCATTGGCAGTGCTACGACCTCCGCGATGTCCGCAACCTACCCACCGCGCTGACGGCCGATCAGCGCGAGAAATTGTGCTGGCGCAACGCGGCCGAGCTGTACGGGATCGATATTTCTGCCGAGCTCACTAGTGGCTAGCCGGAGGCCGTCGCAGAATAGAGACGAGGGACGTTGAGGAGATCGACATGACGCTGACTCATATGCACGAACGGGTTCCCGCAGCCGAGCGCATCGCCGTCCGGTGTGTCGACTCCGACATTCATCCGGTGCCCAAGCGCGGTGAGATCAGCCCGTACATCCCCGAGCCTTGGCGCAGCAAATTTTTCCTCGACCACAAGGTCGGTGAGCTGATCTACTACGACGCGCCCGACTACGCACACAGCTTCGCGATGCGGGTGGATACCTTCCCGGCCGATGGCGAGTTCCCCGGCAGCGATCCGGACATGGCGTTTCGCCAGCTGATCATGGAAGCCGGCTCCGACATCGCGATCCTCGAACCCGGTGGGCGCACACCGCGCCTGCCCGAGGCGCATCAGGCGTACTCGACCGCGCTGAATCGCTGGCAGGCCAATCACTGGCTCGACAGCCACAACAACTGGCACCAACGCTGGCGAGGTTCCATCTGCGCGGCGGTCGAGGATCCGGAAGGGGCCGCGCGTGAGATCGAGGAGTGGGCCGGACACCCTTACATGGCAAAGGTTTTGATCAAGGCCGAACCCCGCCCCTGCTGGGGCCACCCGATGTACAACCCCATCTGGGCGGCCGCGACCAAGCATGACATCACGGTGAGCTGTCACCTTTCCCGCAGCAATTTCGAGATGCTGCCAACGCCACCGGTGGGCTACCCCAGCTACAACCACGACTTCATGGTCACCTACTCGCTACTGGCGGCCAACCAGGTGATGAGTTTGATCTTCGACGGTGTCTTCGACCGATTCCCGACACTGCGGATCGTGCTCGTCGAGCATGCGTTCACCTGGATCCTGCCGCTGATGTGGCGCATGGACGCGCTCTATGACGCCCGCAAGTCTCGGATGGACATCAAGCGCAAGCCGTCGGAGTACGTCAAGGAGCACATCAAGTTCACCACGCAGCCCCTGGACTACCCGGAAGACAAGACGGAGCTGACCCGGGCGATCGACTGGATGGAGGGTGACAAGATCTTGCTCTACTCTTCGGACTACCCACATTGGACCTTCGACGACCCCCGCTGGCTGGTGAAACATCTGCCCAAAGCGGCCCGGGACGCGGTGATGTACAAGAACGGCATCGCGACCTACCACCTGCCGGACACGGTGCCGGTTCTCGAAGGCCAGACCCGGGTGTTCTGAATTGGGCGAGAAGATAACGCGGCCACGGCTGGCTCAGGGGCGCGAACACATCGTTGCGACGGTGGACGAGATTCCGCCGGGAACCCACAAACTGGTGCCGATCGGCCGGCACGGTGTGGGTGTCTACAACGTCAACGGGACCTTCTACGCGATAGCCAATTATTGCCCGCACCAGGCGGTCCGCTGTGTTCGGGCCGCGCCCGGGGACGCACCATGGTCGACGAGAGCGCACCCGGTGACGCCGTGATGGTGCGCGATCTCGAGTTCATCTACTGCCCTTGGCATCAGTGGGGTTTCGAACTGGCAACCGGGACCACCGCGGTCAAACCGGAGTGGAGCATTCGCACCTACCCGGTCCGGGTTATCGGTAGAGATGTGCTGGTGATGGCATGACATTGCAGGACAATCGCGTATCCTCCGTCGAGGTTAACGGCGGTCGGGTGGTTTACGAAATCCTGGGCGATTCAGGATATCTCATTGTTCTGACCCCGGGCGGTCGATTCGGCAAGGACATCCCCGGCCTGCGGCCGCTCGCCCTGGCTTTGGTCGACGGCGGCTATCGGGTGCTGCTGTGGGATCGTCCGAACTCCGGCGCGTCCGATGTGCAGTTCTACGGGCAAAGCGAATCGCACATGCGCGCCGAGACGTTGCACGGCTTGTTGGCCGCCCTCGGAGTCCAGCAGTGCATCATCGCCGGCGGCTCCGGCGGGGCGCGGGATTCCATCCTGGCCACCATTCTCTTTCCCGAGCTGGTCAGCAAACTAGTGGTGTGGAATATCGTCGGTGGCATCTACGGCACCTTCGTGCTGGGTTCCTACTACCTGGTCCCCAGCATTTTGGCGGTGCGCGGCACCGGAATTGAGGCGCTGCTCAAGGTGCCCGAGTGGCGCGAGCGCATCGAAGCAAACCCCACCAACAGACAACGGTTCCTCGACCTGGACCGCGACGAGTTCTTGAAAGTCATGTTGCGCTGGCTCAACGCCTTCGTGTCCAAACCGGGGCAGACCATTCCCGGCGTCGAGGACGAAATGTTCGATCGCATCAAGGTTCCCACGCTGATCATCCGCGGCGGCGAGAACGATTGGGATCATCCCAAACGGACCTCATTGGAGGTCAGCTGCCTGATCAAGGGATCCGAGCTGATCGACCCACCCTGGCCGGAAGACGCTTGGGAGCGTGCCGCCGAGGATCGCGCGGCAGGAAGGGTGAAGCACTTCAACATGTTTGACACCTGGGTGCTGGCAGCACCCGCGATCCTGAAGTTCTTGGACTCGTGACTGCTCACAATGGGCTACCCGGTGCGGATATGGACCTCGCAATTGAGCGACGCTTCCAGCGCCGTGTGAATTCGGCTTTCCGGGACACGTTCGAGGTCGGCTTCGCGCAGCGTGACGTAGACAATGTCATAGCCGTCGTCCCCGGGTTCGCGAAGGATCTCGCCGACGAGCCCAAAGGCCGACAGCACGCCGTGGGCATCGTCGTCGGTTCCCCTGCTGATGAAGGTGACCACGCCGACCACCGGTCGTACCCTGAAAGCGCCGGCGCACAACTCAATTGCCGCCGCCTTGGCCTCATCAACGTCGTCACCGGCGATAAGCAATTCCACCTCCCGACGGCCGACCGGCCGCGACTCGAGGTCGTTGTCGACCACACCGGCGCCAGCCTCGTCGGCACGCGTGCGGAGCGCAGCCATGCCCGCGCGTAACTGGGCCGCGGTCAACGACCCGGCCGGGTCGACATTGACCCGCACCACCGCAGTCCGCATGCGGGCTACCCTAGCGCGCAATCACCGACCGGCGACGATAGCGGGCTGATTGATGGAAGCACTCGACATCGCATTCAAGGCGACCGCCTGGCCGGGCTGCCCGCCGCGGTTACTGCGCGTGGCGGGCGGCCACGCGGACCAACAGGACCACGAAGACGTTGCGGCGTACCGGGCCCAAGGCGGGTACCGCCCGCTTGGCGACGCCGACAAGTTGCTGCGCGAGATCGACGCGAGCGGACTCCTCGGCCGCGGTGGGGCCGCATTCCCGCTCGCGGTGAAAATGCTTGCGGTGCACGACAACTGCCGCCGTGCCGGGCCGGCGGGCGGCGCTGTGGTCATCGCCAACGGCGAGGAGGGAGAGCCGGCCTCTTTCAAAGACCGATGGCTGCTGCGCAACCGCCCGCACCTGGTTCTGGATGGGCTGCGCCTGGCCGCGGCGCTGGTGGCCGCCACGCGCGCCTATGTCTATGTGTCCGACCCGGAATCCGCGCGCAGCGTCGAACGCGCCCTGACACAGCTGGATCCCGACGCATTCGGTGGTATCGCCGTCAGTGTCTGGGCCGTACCACCCGGGTACGTGGCCGGCGAGGAGACCGCCGCGGTCCGCGCGATCAACGGCGGCCCGGTCAAACCAACCGACAAGCCGCCGCGCCCCTTCGAATACGGCGTCAGCGGCCGGCCCACCCTGGTCAGCAACGTCGAGACGCTGGCCAATCTGCCGTACCTGCACCGCCACGGGGCGAGCGAGTATCGCGCGCTGGGTACGCCATCGTCGCCGGGGACATTTCTGGCCACCATCCCCGGAGCCGGCCGAGCACCCGTGCTCTACGAACTCCCCTACGGTTTACCGTTTTCCGAACTGCTGGCACTGCATGCGGTTGCGCCCACAAAGATCCGTGGAGTCTTGATGGGCGGCTACTTCGCCGGCTTGCTCAACCGTGGGGTGCTCGGCACCACACTCGATCACGAGACGATGCGACGGCTGGGCAGCGGTCTGGGCTGCGGCGCAATCTCGGTGATCACCGACGGCTGCCCGGTCGCGGTCGCGGCTTCGGTGTTGTCTTACTTCGACCGCGAAAACGCCGGGCAGTGCGGGTCCTGTTTCAACGGAACCGCAGCCATGGCCGCCGTTGGCGGCGCACTTCGGGATTTCGCTGCAACCAGCGAAGACATCGATCGACTGCGCCGCTGGTCGGTGGTGTTACGCGGGCGCGGCGCCTGCGCGACCCTGGACGCGGCGACCAATGCGGCCGCCACCCTGCTGAGCCAATTTCCCGACGAGGTGGCAAGCCATCTCGAAGGCGCCTGCCAAGACTGCTCGAGCAGAACCGGCGGAGCGTTTCGCGCCGAACGCCCCTACCAGGCCACGGCACCGGTGAGGCAACCATGAGAATTCGTCTCGATCGCACCGTTTGCGACGGCTTCGGCCTGTGCGCCAAGCAAGCGCCCGGCTACTTCACGCTCGACGCTTGGGGATACGCCTGCCTGAGCGGGGACGGCACGGTGCGGGAGGAAGACCGCGATGCGGTGCTGCGGGCGCTGATGGACTGCCCGGCGCATGCCATCACCGAAATCGGAGAACGCCAGCCAGATGTGGTGCAGCACTCCCCGGCCAGCGCCGAAGATCCCGCTGAGCACCTCAAAACCGAGTCGAACGAGGCGCAGTGGGGTTTTACCCGGTGACCGGCTGGGCTCGGTGCCCGCGCAAGTCCGTGGCAAGACGTCTCGAAACTGCCCAGCCCAAGCTGATAACGTAATTCTCGTATTCGCATAATGCTCCTTCCGCTCACGCCGGGGCGCTCAACTTGCGGAGGTGAAGTGTCAGCAGCACCGGGACGTCCGCTGCCCCTGATCACCGACGAGAACGAGTTCTTCTGGACTTCGGGCGCCGACGGCAAGCTACGCCTGCAGGAATGCGCCGCCTGCGCATCGTTGATCCATCCGCCCGCACCGGTGTGCCGATACTGCCGATCCCGCGATATGGGTGTGCGGACCGTCTCCGGTGCGGCAACACTCACCGGATTCACCGTCAACCACCGGTTCAGCCTGCCCGGCCTGCCTGCCCCCTATGTGATCGCCCAAGTGGCAATCGCCGAGGACCCCAGGGTCCGGCTGACCACCAACATCGTGGAGTGCGACCCGGATCGGATCGAACTCGGCCAGACCGTGGAGGTGGTGTTCGAGCGCATCGAGGACGTGTGGCTACCGCTGTTTCGTCCGCGCACCGACGCGCAACCGCGCCCGCTGCCCGTCGATGAGATCGCGCCGCAGCGCTTCGGTGAACATGTGCGCCCCATGCTCACCACGCAGAAATTCGAGGACAAGGTGGCGCTCACCGGGATCGGCATGTCCACCATTGGCCGCCGGCTGATGGTTGCGCCGCTGTCGCTGACGGTAGACGCCTGCGAGGCGGCAGTCGCCGATGCCGGGCTGACGTTCGACGACATCGACGGTCTGTCCACCTACCCCGGTGGCGGCAATCTCGGCGGTTTCGGTGAGGGTGGCGTCACCGCGCTGGAGGCAGCGCTGGGCATCCGGCCGGTCTGGCACAACGGCGGCATCGAGACGTTCGGGCTGGGCGGATCGGTGATCGCCGCGATGCTCGCCGTCGCCGGCGGGCTGGCGCGTCACGTGTTGTGTTTCCGCACGCTCTGGGAAGCCACCTACAACGAGCTGATGAAGCGGGGCAAGATCGCCCCGCCCGGCGGCCGGACCACCAGCTGGCAATACCCATTCGGCGCGACGTCGGCGGCACACACCCTGGCGATCAACGCGCAGCGCCACTTTCACCGCTACGGCACCACCAAAGAGACGCTGGGGTGGATCGCGCTGAACCAACGCGCGAACGCCGAGTTGAACCCCACCGCCGTCTATCGCTCACCGATGACGATGGACGACTACCTGAACGCCCGGCCCATCACCACCCCGTTCGGTCTTTTCGACTGCGACGGTCCCTGCGACGCAGCGATAGCCGTCATCGTCTCCGCCGTCGACGCCGCGCGCGATCTGGCCAAACCACCCGTCCTGGTGGAGGCCGTGGGCACGCAGATCATCGAGCGGATCGACTGGGACCAAAGCACGCTCACCCATGAACCGCAGGTGCTAGGCCAAGCGGCACACGTGTGGACCCGCACCACGCTGCGCCCCGCCGACGTCGACGTCGCCGAACTCTATGACGGATTCACGATGAATTGCCTGTCCTGGATCGAGGCACTGGGGTTCTGCGGGATCGGCGAGGCGAAGGAATTTCTCGACGGCGGTAAAAACATCGCCCGCGACGGCCTGATACCGCTCAATACGCACGGCGGTCAACTGTCACACGGGCGCACGCACGGCATGGGTCTGCTGCACGAAGCCGTAACCCAGCTCCGCGGTGAGGCGGACGCACGCCAGGTCGCCGGCGCCCGGGTCGGCGTGGTCAGCAGCGGCGGCCTGACTCCCAGCGGCGTGATCCTGCTGCGGGCCGACACATGAACCAAGCCCTGGTCCGGCCGCGGGTGGTGATCGTCGACGGCGTGCCGATGTCGGGCCTGCTCGCCGAGGCCGCAGACCCCACGGGTCCCAAAGCCACCGTCGTGGCACTGCACGGCGGCGGCACCTCATCGTCGTACTTCGACTGTCCCGGACACCCGCAACTGTCGCTGCTGCGACTCGGCGCGACTCTGGGCTTCACCGTCGTCGCCCTCGACCGGCCCGGCCACGGCAGTTCCGCACCCTATCCGGAGGCGATGCAACACCCCGAGCAGCGCGTCGATCTCGCATTCGGCGCCATCGATCGCATGCTCGACCAGCGGCCCCGCGGGGCGGGCCTATTCCTGATGGGCCATTCGGGCGGCTGCGAGTTGGTGCTGCGGATGGCAACCAGCCCGCGCGCCGCCGATCTGCTGGGCGTCGAACTGGGGGGCACCGGACGGCGCTACCACCCTGCCGCCAAGGAAGTCATGCGGTTGGCCGCGCTACAGGATCGCCCACCCGGGGTGCGCGAGCTGTTGTGGGAGCCGATGCACCTGTACCCGGACGACATTCGGCGGGGTATCACGAACTCCTCGACAGCTCCCCGTTACGAACGCACGGTGGCCCTCAATTGGCCGAACCAGGACTTTCCGGCGCTCGCACCGGGCGTGCGGGTGCCGGTGCGGTTCACCCTCGGCGAGCACGACAATGTATTCCGGGCCGACCCGAGCGAACTGGCCGAAATTGCCGATATGTTCTCGGCCACAGAGCATTTCGTTAACAGTCGACACCCTGGGGCCGGGCACAATCTCAGCCTCGGACACACCGCCGCCGACTACCACCGCCGGGTGTTGTCCTTCGTCGAGGACTGTGCGTCCGCACGCCCCCCGGATGGCGACGCTGCCGCGGCGGCCGGTTGATACGGATCGGATCCGCCGGGCCGGTCCGGTCCTTTTCGACGCGCGACGAAAGCGCTACCGTTAGCGTTACAGTCGAGCATTCCGGCGTAACGCCCGCAGCCCGCACTTCGCCGTCGAGGAGTATGCAATGACCACATCGAAGGTCGTCTTCGATCCGTTCTCCGAGGAGTTTTTCAACGGACCATGGGAGACCTACCGGCGGATGCAAGCCGAAGCCCCGGTGTACTACAGCGAGCAGTACGACTTCTACGCGTTGACGCGCCATGCGGATGTGGCGGCGGGGCTGAAGAACTTCGAGAGGTATTCGTCCGCCTACGGCGTTGACTTGTCGATGGTGCGCTCCGGCCAGAAGCCGCCGCAGTCGATCATCTTCATGGATCCGCCCGACCACCGACACATGCGCAGCCTGCTCAACAAGGTCTTCACGCCGCGCGCGATTCAGGCCCAACGCCAGACGGTCATCGACAAGATCGACAAGTACCTCGGCGCGCTGGACCCCGAGGGCTTCGATGCGGTTCAGGAGTTTTCCGGCCCATTCCCGGTTGAGGTGATCACCACCATGCTGGGCGTGCCCGAACGGCACGCCCAGCAGGTGCGCCATTGGATCGACGAATCACTGACCCGCGAGCCCGGCCAGGTCGAAGTCGGTGAACAGGGCATGCAAGCCAACATCAACACCGCGATGCGCTACTACGACCTGGTCAAGCAGCGGCGCGACGACCCGCGTGATGATCTGTTCACCAAGTTGATCAACGCCGAGATCGAGCGCGAAGACGGGCAGGTGACCAACCTTGACGATCTCGAAATCGCCGGATTCGCCACCCTTTTGGGCGGAGCCGGCGCCGAGACGGTGACCAAGCTGGTCGGCAATGCGGCCGTGGTGTTCGCTCGAAATCCCGAGCAGTGGCAAAAGCTGCTCGACGATCGCAGCAAGGTCCCCGCCGCGGTCGAAGAACTGCTGCGCTATGAGGCATCATCGCAATATCAGGTCCGGCGCGCCATGGAAGATGTTGAGCTGCACGGCGTCACGATTCCGGCCGGCAAGCCGGTGTTTCTCATCAATGGTGCGGCCAACCGCGACCCGCACGCCTGGACCGATCCGGACAAGTTCGACATCGACCGCGACCCGCACGAAGCCACCAACCTCGGTTTCGGCTACGGGATTCACAGCTGCCTGGGCGCGGCGTTGGCCCGGATGGAAAGTGCGATCGCGCTGGAGAAGTTGCTCGATTTCATGCCTGCCTTCGAGGTGGACTGGGCGGGCTGCAAACGTGTTCACATGCAAAATGTCGCCGGCTGGCAGAGCGTGCCGGTGCGGGTACTGCGGTAGGGGTGCTGCCATGAGGATCGAAGTCGACTGGGACCTGTGCGAAAGCAACGGCATATGCATGGGCGTCGTCGCGGAGGTGTTCCAACTCGGCGACGACTACATGTTGACCGTTCTGCAGCCAGAAGTCACGCCCGAGAACGAGGAGCTGGTGCGCGAAGCGGTGCGCCAGTGCCCGCGGCAGGCCATCTCGATCACGCGGTAATACCGGCGCGCCCTCCCGATGCCCACCATCCTCCATGGGCACCGGAGGCGACGTCGATCGGCCAGCAGCGCAGTAGCTAGCGGCGGCGAATAACTGCAGGTCGAAAACCGAATGCGGCGCACAACACGGGTGCTAGCGTGAGCTACTCGCTTGGCCATGGGCGGGTCGCCGCCGGGGCCATCAGTCTCCGATCGAAGGATGCGAACATGTCGTTTGTCGCGGTCGCGACGGACCTATTAGCCACGGCAACAATGGATTTGGATCGTATCGGGATGGCTATCAATGCCGGCAGCACCGCGGCCGCAGCCTCGACCACCGAGGTAGCCGCCGCGGCTGCCGATGAGATCTCGACAGCGGTTGCGGAGCTCTTCGGCGCCTACGCGCGCGGCTATCAGATCATCGGCGCCCAAGCCGCGATGTTTCATGCCGAGTTCGTCAGGGCCTTGGACATCGGCGCGGGCGCCTATTGGGCCACCGAAGTCGCCAACGCCTCGCCGCTGCAAAGCCTTGAACAACAGCTACTCGCGACGATCAACGCCCCCACCCAAACGCTGCTGGGGCGCCCGCTGATCGGCAACGGCGCCGACGGCGCGGCCGGCACCGGCGCAGACGGCGGCGCCGGCGGGCTGCTCTACGGCAACGGCGGGGCCGGCGGATCCGGCGGCACCGCCCACCCCACCGGCGGGCGCGGTGGGAATGCCGGCCTGTTCGGCAGCGGCGGCATCGGCGGGTCCGGTGCCGCTGGCGCGGCCGGCGGCACCGGCGGTAACGGCGGGTTGCTCTACGGTGCCGGCGGCAACGGCGGCGCCGGCGGCAATGCCGTCATTCCCGGCGGCGACGGCGGTATGGGCGGAGCCGGCGGGGCCGCCGGCGTCAACCCCAGCCCGCTACCCGCCGGCACACCGGCTGCCGCCGGAACCCCCGGCGGCTCCGATCTCGGCCAGCCCGGCGCACCCGGCGGGCCCGGGGACTACGGAGTCAGCACCGCGACCGTCGGCCAGCCCGGCGGTGAGGGCGGTGCCGGCGGCGACGGCAACTACGTGGGAGGTGTCGGCGGCACCGGGGGCGCCGGCGGGGTGGGTGCCGTGGGCGGCGACGGCGGCCGCGGCGGTGACAGCACCACCGGCACGGTGGCAAAGCTTGGCGTCGGCGGCGCCGGGGGTACCGGAGGAGCCGGAGGCGCCGGCGCCGCGGGGGGTAACGGCGGAGACGGCGGGTCGGCCATTGCGGACAGCAATGAAGGCGGGACCGGGGGCACCGGAGGAACCGGCGGAACCGGCGCCGTCGGCAGAAACGGCGGTACCGGCGGCAATGGGTTCGTCGGCGGCGCGGGCGGCAGCGGCGGTAGCGGCGGCGTGGGCGCCGCCGGCGACGGGGGCGGTGCCGGCGGCGTCGGCGGCGCGGGCGGCCACGGTGGACTGCTGTTCGGCGATGGCGGCGCGGGCGGCAGCGGCGGGGGCGGCGCCATGGGCGGTGCCGGCGGCGTCGGCGGCGCGGGCGGCCACGGTGGACTGCTGTTCGGCGATGGCGGCGCGGGCGGCAGCGGCGGGGGCGGCGCCATGGGCGGTGCCGGCGCCGCCGGCGGTCAGGGCGGTACCGGCGGCACTGGTGGAGATAGCAGTGCCATCGATGACCGGCTTGCCGGCAATGGTGGAAACGGGGGCACCGGGGGAGACGGCGGTGCGGGCGGCGACGGCGGCAACGGCGGCGCCGGCGGTGCCGGCGGGCTCTCCGGCCACACCGGGGCCAGCGGTGCGGGCGGGTCCGCGGGAACCGGCGGGGCAGGTGGCACCCCCGGCGCCGGAGGCGACGGCGGATCTGCTGTCATCATGCCGGGCATTTCCGGCGCTGACGGGCGCCTCGGTGACGCCGGCGCGGACGGCGTCGCCGGTCTTTCCGGCTGAACCGGGGACAAACTACCGGGGCGCGGGCTCTTCGCCGCTGGGCACCATCAGCTCTCGCTGATCGCCTGCTCCGGGCAGCATTGGATGGCCTCGCGGACCGCTTCCTCCAATTCCATTGGGACATCGGATGTTATCGCCACCGCGTAACCGTCATCGGTCAGGCTGAACACCTCCGGGCACAAGGTCAGGCACATGCCGTGGCCCCGACAACGTTGATCGTCCACCCGGACCTTCATGCGGGCGTGAAATCCAAATGCAGCTCGGTCAGGCCGCGCAGGATGTAGGTCGGAACATATTGGTAGCGACGGTCATTCGCCGGTCCGTGCACCCGCTCGCTGATCGTGATGTCAGCCGTTCGGTCCAGCAGGCGCTCGATGGCGACCCGGGTTTCGGCGCGCGCCAAGGGCGCACCCGGGCAGCTGTGGATCCCCCGCCCGAACGAGAGGTGCTGGCGGGCATTCTTGCGCGCGGGATCGAACGTCGCGGGCTCGACGAATCGTCGGGGATCCCGATTGGCCGCGGCTTGCAGCACCATCACCGTGGTGCCCGCGGGCAGGTCGACTTCGCCCACGGTGGTCGGGACCCGGGACAACCGGAAGTCTCCCTTGACCGGGCTCTCGATGCGCAGGGCCTCTTCGATGAAGTTCGGGATCAAGCTGCGGTCCCTGCGCAGCTGCTGCTGAATGTCCGCACGCTCACCGATGATCTGCAGGGCGGCGCCCAGTAGCCGCACGGTGGTCTCCTGGCCCGCCGAAAAGACGTTGCAGGCAACGCGAGCCACGTCCTCGACATCGGGGACGGTGCCGTCCGGGAAGGTCGCGGTGGCCAGGCCGGTCAGCACGTCCTCGCGTGGTTCGCGTCGACGGTCGCGCACGTAGTCGGCGAAGGCTCCGTAAAGGAATTCCAGCGGGTTGTGCGCCAAGGCCTCTTTGCCGGTGCCCCCGACACCGCCACCGGCGTGGTGGTGGATGTTGTTGACAAAGGTTTGCCGATCTTCGGGCGGCACGCCCAAGAGATCGGCAATCACCAGCAGCGTGAACGGGCTCGCAAAGCCTTTGATGAACTCGCCCTCCCCCGCGGCCAGATAGTCGTCGAGCACCCGGTCGGCGAGCACCCACATGGCGTCTTCGTTTTCCTTGAGCCGCTTCGGGGTGATCAGCCGCATCAACAGGGCGCGATGGTTGGTGTGGGTCGGCGGGTCCAACGTCGGCAACTGGTCGCTGAACGGCAACTCGCTGCGGTGCCGCTCGATCAGCTCGGTGACATCGTCTCCTTCCAGCGGTACCGGGAAACCGGGAAACGGCCCGGTCACCGAGATGCACGAGGAAAACGTCTCGGCGTCGTTCAAGACGCTGACGGCTTCGTCCCAGCCGGTCACCATGGTCACCCCGTGGTGGCCCTCGCCGGTGACCGGGCAACGCTGGCGGAGAGTCTCGTAATAGGGGTAGGGGTTCTCGACGAGCCCGCTGTCGCGGAAGAAATCCGGCTCGGCACAATCATTCATGAGAACCTTCCTCTCAAAGATGATTATGACATTTCCATAGCGGGTCCGTCGGCGTCAATGCACCCAACCACCGAGCGCGCGGTGACTACACCGGCACGAACTCGCAGCTCAGGCCGGAACCAAATCGGCGGCGACCGAGTCCCGCGCCACCAGTCCGCTGCGGAATATCTCGCTGCCGTCGACCGCACCCGGTGCCGCCGCGGCGGCGGCCAGCGCGGCGGCCTTGAAGGTCCGGGCGGCCGCGCTCAGCGGATGCAGCACGCGGCTAACGCTGGCCTCCAGCTCGGCCGGCCAGGATTCCCCCCACAGCGTCACCTCGGTGACGCCATGATCGATGGCTTGCAGCACACCGCGCCGCACTCGTGGGTCGCAACCAAATAGATCCGCCCCGGCCGCCAATGCCTGCGGACGCGGCCGGGTTGCCACCGACGCCAGCGCACATTCGAGGTCCAGCGTCTGGGCTCCGAGAATGTGCAGCGGCCGATCATCGAGGTGGTCGGCGACCAGCACGGTGACATCCCACCCGGCCATGGCCCGGTCGAAAAGCCAGCCGCCGGCATATCGCACCACGTCGATGACCGTGGAGGCGACGACGTCGAGTCGATATCTCATGTCGTGCTCGGCAGGGAAAAGTCGCGCGCGAGTGCCTCGGCGTACTCCTTGAACACCTCGGTCAGCGGTATCGAAGGATCGAGCAACCATGTCATTTCCATTCCGTGGATGAAGGCAAGGATCTCCACTGCTTTGACGGTCGGATCTAGGTCGGCGCGATATCGGCCAGCCTCCTGACCACGACGGATGGCCTCGGCGACGATCTCGCACGCGTCGCGCTGGCGGGACACCAGGCGGTCATGTAGCGGGGCATCGGGGTCGATGTTCTCGGCCAGCAGCACGGTGAAGGTACCGACCAGTTCGGGCGCCCGGGTGAAGCGATCGGCGACCTGGGCAATCTCGCCGATCAGGTCACCCAAGCGATCGGCATGCGCGTCGTCATCGAGGTCACGCGCATCCAGCACCGCATGCAACAGCTGTTCTTTGGACTCGAAGTGATGCAGCAGACCCGCAGGGGTCACGCCCGCTTCCCCGGCGATCTGAGCCAAGGTCGTGTTGCGCCAGCCGTTGCGCGATAGCAGTCGCTGCGCGACGCCCAGGATGCGCTGTTTGCGATCCTCGCCTTTGGCGAGAAGCGTGTCGTACGGCCGTACTTCAGGCACTGGATTCCCTCTGAACCGCGTGGGCTAACCAACCTAGTGAATACACAGTAGGTTGGTTTGCGCCGCGATGGCAAGGGCGTCATTTTTGCCTTGTCGGCTGCGCCTAGCTGAGTAGCTCGACCAGGGTGGCGTTGGCGGTACCCCCGCCTTCACACGTGGTCTGTAGCCCATAACGAATGCCGTTGTCGCGCATGTGATGCACCATCCGCGTCATCAGCACCGCGCCCGAGGCACCCAGCGGGTGTCCGAGCGCGATGGCGCCACCCAGCGGATTCAGCCGCCCCGGGTCCGCCCCGGTTTCCGCGAGCCAAGCCAGCGGTACCGGCGCAAAGGCTTCGTTCACCTCGAAAACCCCGACCTCATCCAGCGAGACTCCGGACTTGCCGAGCACCTTCTCGGTCGCCGGAATCGGGCCGGTCAGCATCAGCACCGGGTCGGCGCCGGTGACCGCGCCGGCGCGGTACCGCACGATCGGCGTCAAGCCGAGCTCCAGCGCCATTTCCGAGGTGGTCACCAGTAGCGCCGCGCAACCATCGGAGATCTGTGAGGAGTTGCCGGCGTGGATCAATCCATCCTCGACGAACGCCGGCTTGAGGCCGGCCAGCTTCTCCACGGTGGTCCCCCGTCGAACCCCCTCGTCGGTATCGACAACGGTGGCGGCTGCGGGAAACACGGGCACAATTTGGTCGGTGAAGGCGCCGCGATCCTGGGCGGCGGCGGCCCGTTGGTGCGACAGGGCGGAGTACTCGTCGAGCCGATCCCGGGAAAATCCCCACTTCTTGGCGATCAGCTCGGCCGACAAACCCTGGTTGAACGAGAAATTGTCATACCGAGCCAATACTTTCGGGCCATAGGGCATCCCGGTCGCCCTGGCCGCTCCAAGAGGAACCCGGCTCATCACCTCGACGCCGCCGGCAACCACGACGTCTTGCTGGCCCGACATCACCGCCTGCACCGCGAAATCGAGGGCCTGCTGGCTTGATCCGCAGGCCCGGTTGACGGTGGTACCGGGAATGGTCTCCGGCCAGCCCGCGGCCAAGACCGCGTAGCGGCCGATGTTGCTGGACTGGTCGCCGACCTGCGAGACGCAGCCCCAAATCACGTCATCGACGATCTCCGGACCGACACCAGCGCGTTCCAGTAATTCGTTGAGGACGACGGCCGACAAATCGGCGGCGTGCATGCCGGACAGTCCTCCGTTGCGCTTCCCCACCGCCGTGCACACGGCCTCGACAATGACTGTCTCACGGCCTGTTCCACCCATGTCCGGCTCCCATCACCCGTTGATCGCCGAGCGTGCCCTCAGCACGAAAAAGTCGCGGTACGTGCACGTTCGACGCGCAGCAAGCCTAGTTGGTCTCAGTAGCTGCGCGGCAGCTTCAACACATGTGAACCAAGGAAGTTCAAGATCATCTCCTGACTGACCGGCGCGATCTTCATCAACCTCGCCTCCCGGAAGTACCGCGCAACGTGATACTCCTCCGCGTAGCCCATGCCGCCGTGGGTCTGCAGGGCTCGGTCCGCGGCGGCGAACCCCGCATCCGCGCACAGGTACTTGGCCGTATTGGCCTCACGTCCACAGGGTTTGCCGTTGTCGTAGAGCCAGGTGGCCTTGCGCAGCATCAGCTCGGCAGCGTCCAGCCGGGCCAGCGAGTCCGCGAGCGGGAACTGCAGGCCCTGGTTCATGCCGATCGGCCGGCCGAATACCTCCCGCTCGTTGCCGTATTTGACCGCCTTGTCCAGCGCCACCCGGCCGATTCCGAGCGCCTCGGCCGCGATCAGCATCCGCTCGGGGTTCAGCCCGTCCCGGATGTACTGAAACCCGTTGCCTTCCTCACCAATTCGATCCTCGACGGGGATCTCCAGGTTGTCAATGAACAGTTCGTTGGAGCTCACGGCATTGCGGCCCATCTTGCGGATCGGCCGCACCTCCACCCGGCTGCGGTCGAGGTCGGTGATGAACAGGGTCATCCCGTCGGTCTTCTTCTTGACCTCGTCATAGCTTTGGGTACGAGTCAGCAGCAGAATCTTGTCGGACTCCACCGCCTTGGAGATCCACACCTTTCGTCCGTTGACCACGTAGCGGTCGCCGTCCCGCTTGGCGAAGGTGGTGATGCGCGACGTGTCCAGCCCCGCACCGGGCTCGGTCACCCCGAAGCAGACGTGGGTTTCCCCGGTCGCCACCGACGGCAGGGTGCGCGCCTTGAGTTCGTCTGAACCGTGCACGACGACCGGCTGCATGCCGAAGATCGACAGGTGAATCGAGCTGGCGGCGTTCATCGCGCCACCGGACTTGGCGACCTCCTCGAGCAGGATCGTGGCCTCGGTGATGCCCAGCCCGTGGCCGCCGTACTCGGTCGGGATCGTCATGCCCAGCCAACCGCCGTCGGCGATGGCACGGTAGAACTCGGCCGGAAATTCGTGCGCCTGATCTTTTTCCATCCAGTAGTGGTCGTCGAACCTCGACGCCAACTCGGCGACCGATCGCCGGATCAGCTACTGGTCCTCGGTCAGCTCGAAATCCATTCCACCGCTCCCTATCCACTGCTACCTATCCACCGCGAGCAGACGCAAAATCACGCAGTCACCACCCAAAGTATGCGATTTTGTGTCTGCTCGCCGGGCAGTGGCGGGCCTCAGTCCTTGTTTCCGGTCAACGCCTTCGCGTTGGCGGTGAACTCGGCCACCGACGAGCCCGACCGCGCATCCTTGTGATGACTCAGCGCCCGCACGGACACGTCGTGCCCTTCGGCGGCCTTGCGCAATGCGCCCACCGTCGCCTGCTCGCGAGTGATGTGGCTGAACGGGTCGAACGAGTACCAGCGCATCGCGTTCTCGTAGGTCATCTTGTTGATCTCGCCATCGGGGACATCGTTCACCGACAGGACATCCCACAGTTCCTCCGGCGCGCCCGGCCACATCGAGTCGCTGTGCGGGTAGTCGGCCTCCCAGGCGATGTTGTCGATGCCGATCATGTTGCGTAGCGCCACGCCCACCTTGTCGCTGATGAAGCAGGTGAGGAAGTGCTCGCGGAACACCTCGCTGGGGATCTTGCCGCCGAAGTTCTGGTGCGTCCACGTCGAGTGCATCTCGAAAGTCCGGTCCGCGCGCTCCAGGAAGTACGGGATCCACCCGGTGCCACCTTCGGAGAGCGCGATCTTGAGGTCCGGGTACTCCTTGATCGGCCGCGACCACAACAGGTCCGCGGCGGCCTGCACGATGTTCATCGGCTGCAGCGTGATCATCACATCCATCGGCGCGTCGGGCGCGGTGATCGCCAGCCGGCCCGAGGACCCGATGTGGATATTCATCACCGTGTTGGTGTCGCACAATGCTTTCCACAGCGGGTTCCAGTACTCATTGTGAAAACTTGGGTACCCCATCGCGGCGGGGTTCTCGGTGAAGGTCAGCGCGTGCACACCCTTCTTCGCGACGCGGCGCACCTCGGCGGCGCACGCCTCGGCGTCCCAGATCACCGGAATGGCCATCGGGATGAATCGCGCCGGGTAGGCCCCACACCACTCGTCGATGTGCCAGTCGTTGTAGGCCTGCACCAGCGCGACCGAGAAGTCCGGGTCTTCGGTGGCGAACAGCCGCCCGGCAAAGCCCGGAAACGACGGGAAGCAAATCGACGCCAGGATGCCCCCGGCGTTCATGTCCTTGATTCGTTCGTCGACGTTGTAGCAACCGGGCCGAATCTCGTCGAGGCCCTGCGGTTCCAGCCCGTACTCCTCCTTGGGCCGGCCAGCTACCGCATTGAGCGCCACATTCGGGATGACGGTGTCGCGGAACTTCCACATGTCCGAACCGTCGGGGTTGTGCACCAGCCGGGGAGCATCGTCGAGGTACTTGGCCGACAGGTGGTTCTTGAACATGTTCGGCGGCTCCACGGTGTGGTCGTCGACACTGATCAAGATCATGTCCTCTTTGTTCATAGCCGTACCTCTTTCCGCAGTCTTCCTGCCGTCTCCCTGAAGCTCCCGAATATCGGATGCGCGGCCACCGAACGGGCATCGGCGAGCTGCCACCTGCCTCCAGGCCCTCTGTCTGAAAACTATCTTCTCGCGATTCGCGAATCAACATTCAGCAGTTCGCCGCAAGACCCGACCTGCCGCGCCAGACCCGGGGCGGCGACGGCAGGCAGCGGCGCCCGCGTGAGCATTGACCGGCCAGACGAATTGTGCAAGTCTATTACTAATAAATGAGAATGTATTTCTCATAAGTCGAGAGGGCACTGGGACAACGCCGAGAGGAGCCGGCCGGATGCGCCTGCCGCCGCTGCCCGCCGATCAGTGGGACGAGGCTGTCCAGCGCTCACTGTCGGTGATCTTGCCCGCGCAACGCTGCAATCCGCGCGACGCCGGAAACGCGCTGTCGACGTTTGCCAACCACCCCGCGCTGGCCAAGGCGTTTCTGCGGTTCAACACCCACTTGCTGTTCGCCTCCACCCTGCCCGCCCGGGTTCGCGAACTCGCCATCCTGCGGGTCGCGCATCGCCGCGCTTGCGCCTATGAGTGGACCCACCATCTGGCCCTGGCCGAACAGGCCGGCATCAGCGGTGACGAGATAGCCGCGGTTCGCCGGGGCGAGGCCACCGACGACTTCGAACGCGCCGTCTTGACCGGGGTCGACGAACTCGACGAGAACTCCGAACTGTCCGATCAAACCTGGGCGGCACTCGGCAAACACCTCGATGACCGCCAACGCATGGACTACGTCTTCACGGTCGGCTGCTACGCGCTACTGGCCATGGCTTTCAACACTTTTGGCGTGCAGCTCGAAGAGCTGGAACAAGATCGCGCAGAGAGGTAGCAGGACCTTGCCGCACTTCACCAAACCGGCTGCCGGGAGCTGGACGCAAAACTATCCGGAGCTGGGCACCGCGCCGGTCGACTACACGGACTCCATCGACCCGCAGTACTTTGCCGACGAACAGCGGGCGATCTTTCGGCGCACCTGGCTCAACGTCGGCCGCATCGAACGCCTCCCCCGCACCGGTAGCTACTTCACCAAGGAGCTGCCGTCCACCGGAGCCGGCATGTCGGTGATCGTCGTCAAGGGCAAGGACGGCGTGATCCGGGCCTTCCACAACATCTGCCGGCATCGGGGCAACAAGTTGGTGTGGAACGACTTTCCGCATGAGGAGACCGCCGGCACCTGCCGGCAGTTCACCTGCAAATACCACGCTTGGCGCTACGGTCTCGACGGCGAACTGACCTTCATTCAGCAGGAGGACGAGTTCTTCGACGTCGACAAGAGCCAATACGGCCTCAAGTCGGTGCGTTGCGAGGTATGGGAAGGCTTCATCTTCATCAACCTCGACCCAGCCGCAGCACCGCTGTCCGAATACCTGGGTTCGATGGCCAAGGGCCTGCAGGGCTATCCCTTCCACGAAATGACCGAGGTCTATTCCTACCGAGCCGAAGTCGGCAGCAACTGGAAGCTGTTCATCGACGCGTTCGCCGAGTTCTACCACGCCCCGGTGCTGCATCAGGGGCAGTACACCAAAGAGGAAGCCGCCAAGATCATGAAGTACGGGTTCGAGGCCCTGCATTACGAGCTGGCGGGCCCGCACGCGATGATCTCGGTTTGGGGCGGCCAGTCGCCGCCCGCGGACCTGAAGATGGTCAAGCCGATGGACCGGGTGCTGCGCAGCGGCTTGTTCGGTCCGTGGGACCGCCCCGCCCCGATCACCGACCTCGAGGAATCGCCGCCCGGCATCAACCCGACCAAAGCCAAGCAGTGGGGCATCGATTCGTTCCTCTTCTTTCCGAACTTCATGCTGCTGATCTGGGAACCGGGCTGGTATCTGACCTATCACTACTGGCCGACGACGGTTGACAAACACATCTTCGCGACCACGCTGTATTTCGTGCCCCCCAGAAACGCGCGCGAACGATTGGCCCAGGAGTTGGCGGCGGTGACGTTCAAGGAATACGCGCTGCAGGACTCCAACACCTTGGAGGCCACCCAAACGATGATCGGTACCGGGGCAGGGCTCCGGCGTTGTTGATTAGCAGGCTTGTGAGCTGGGGAATTGTGGATTGAGGAGGTCTAGGCGGCGGTTGGCGGTCAAAGCGGTGATCCGGCAGGCTTCGGTGATGTTGTCGGCGCCGTTGAGGCGGTGCAGATTGATCGTGGTGTTGCGTAGCGTTGCTAGGACCTGTGCGCCGTTTCCGGTATGTGCCCTTTGATGGTCTTCGTCGAAGGTGACGTCGCGTATCCAGTGCAGGCTGTTCTCGATTCCCCAGTGTTGACGCATCCAGGTCATGATCGCGGTAGGGCGGGCGTGCTCGAACGGCAGGCTGTAGATGGCATAGACCACCTCCACGCTGCGCTGGTCGGTGGCGGTGATCAAGCGTTCACGAGTGATCCGGATGATTTGTTTTGCGTAGGGGAAGCCGATTCCTCGTGCAGCGGTGATGATTTGCAGGGTGCGGGTCTCGACACGGCCGTGGCCGCGGGAGTCGTCGGTAGCGGCTGTGGGCACCTCGGCCCAGGGCAGCGCGGTGATACGCGCAAGTATTTTGGCTTGGTTGGACTTGACGATCATCAGGTAGTGCGACTTCAAGGTGGCGCAGATCAACTTCGCGGTGACGACCTGGGTATGCATCGCATCCACGGTGACCAGCCACCGCAAGCTACCCGGCAGCAGCGTGAGCAGGGCACGTACGCAGGGAATTTCATTGCTTTTCTCGGCGACAGCGAGTTGACCGAGCACCAATCGGGCACGGTGGGCGAACACCGACACGAGATGCGTGGCTGTCGCTTTGGCGCGTAAAGGCACCACGCAGCATCTTGCCGTCCAACGCGATCGGCACCAATCCACTGGGGTCGCTGCTGGCCACGTGTGCAGTGAAGTAACTGCCCATCCTGGCGTTGAGGTCGGCGGGGTCTAGCCGAGACAAAACAGCGCGGAAGGTCTTCTCACTGGGCCGCCGGAACCGGACCCCTAATTAGGCCAACACATCATCGGGAGCGGTGGCCGCCCATGTGGCAAAACCAGCATAGCCGCGCATCCCCGCGGCAGTGGCCAGAACCGCGATCGCCAACAAAGCCATCAGCGAATACCTCCGACCGCGTGGGTCCCTCGGGTCTGGCACCGAGGCCAACACATCGAGAAACTCCGATCCGATGAGCTCGCTGCGCTCACCAGGACTCCAGCGGTCGAACACCTCTGGAACCGACGACACAGGCAATACTGAAACGGTAGGCACGGGCAACTCCAGACCAACGACGAACAGTAACCAACTCGATCGTTCTCCAGATAGCCCGTGCCTACACTCCGGCCCCAATAGCGCGGCACCAAAGATCATCAACACAGCTCACAAGCCTGCTAATCAACAACGCCGGAGCCCTGGGTACCGGGGTCGTCAAGGACTTTCCACTGTGCGATCAGGAAATCCTGCTCCGACATCTACACAAGATGACCGGCGACTACGTAAAGGAATACCGCAACAATGGCCACGCCAAATAAGCTGCCCGCCCAGTTCGCCGACCTCGAGCCGTACCTGGATTGGGACCTGGCCACCGAGCCGCAACGTTATGCCAAGCGCCTGGCCTCATCCATGTCGCAGATGCAGGGCTTCTACGACACCGCCTTTCCCCGGCTGGAAGACGTGATCGCCTACTGCGACCAGTTCCCGTTGGCCGAATTGCCGGAGGACGCGCGAACACTCATGCACATGATGCAGTCGCTGGTCATGGTGTCGTTTCCGGTAGAGGCGTGGAAGCAGCCCCGGGTCCCCGACAGCGGCGCCGCCTGGGTCGAGCTGATCAGGGAACCGGTGGTTTGACCGGTGCTCACGCTCAAGGCTGCCGGACTGCTTGACGTCGACGCCGGCGAAATCCTGGCGCCGGCCGTCGTGCGCGTCGAAGGCGACCGGATTGCCGGTGTCGGCGGGGACCCCGAGGGCGACGTAATCGACCTCGGCGACCAGATCCTGTTACCCGGGCTGATGGACATGGAGGTCAACCTGCTGATGGGCGGGCGCGGCGAGAAGCCCGGCCTGTCCCAGGTCCAGGATGACCCGCCGACTCGGATGCTGCGCGCCGTCGGAAACGCCCGCCGCACGCTACGCGCCGGGTTCACCACGGTGCGCAACCTGGGGCTATTCGTCAAGACCGGCGGCTACCTCCTCGATGTCGCGCTGGGCAAGGCCATCGATGCCGGCTGGATCGACGGCCCACGAATCGTGCCGGCCGGACACGCCATCACCCCTACCGGCGGGCATCTGGACCCCACCATGTTCGCCGCGTTCGCCCCACATGTGCTGGAGCTGACGATCGAGGAAGGCATCGCCAACGGCGTTGACTAGATCCGCAAGGCGGTGCGATACCAGATCAAACACGGCGCCCAGCTGATCAAGGTGTGCTGTTCGGGCGGGGTGATGTCGCTAACGGGACCGCCAGGTGCACAACACTATTCCGACGAAGAACTACGCGCCATCGTCGACGAGGCACACCGGCGGGGGTTGCGCGTCGCCGCGCACACGCACGGCGCCGACGCCGTCAAGCACGCGGTCATCGCCGGCATCGACTGCATCGACTGCATCGACTGCATCGAGCACGGATTCCTGGTCGACGACGAGGCGATCGCGATGATGGTCGAGCACGGCACGTTCCTGGTGAGCACCAGGCGCCTGGCCGATGCCGATGCGATGGACATCTCGCACGCTCCACCCGAGCTGCAGGCCAAGGCGGCCGAGATGTTCCCGAGGTCGTGTGAGTCGATACTGGCCGCCTATCAAGCCGGCGTGAAGATCGCGATCGGTACCGATGCTCCGGCAATACCGCACGGGCGCAACGCCGATGAGCTCGTCACGCTTGTGCATTGGGGGATGTCGCCGCTGGCCGTGCTGCGGGCGGCCACAGTGACCGCGGCAGAGCTGATCAACGTCACCGATCGCGGTCGGCTCGCGGCGGGCCAGCTCGCCGACATCATCGCCGTTGCGGGAAATCCGTTGGATGACATCACAGTTACCCGCAACGTCGGCTTTGTCATGAAAGGCGGCAAGGTTTATGTCCACCAAGACTGACGACCTGGTCGAGATTCAGCAGTTGTTGGCCCGGTACGCGGTGACCATCACCCAGAACGATATCGAGGGCCTGGTAGCCGTTTTCACCCCGGACGGAACCTACAGCGCCTTCGGCGACACCTATGGCCTCGATCGGTTCCCGGACCTGGTGGCCGCCGCGCCAAAAGGCTTGTTTCTCACGGCAACCGCGGTCATCGAGCTAGCCGGTGATTCGGCCACCGGCACCCAACCACTTTGCTTCATCGAACATGCCACCCATGACATGCGTATCGGTTACTACCGCGACACGTATGCCCGCACCGCCGATGGCTGGCGGCTGAAAACCCGGGCAATGACCTTCATTCGCCGCAGCGGCGTGCACGATTCGGGACGTCCGCATGCCGTCGGCCGTCCGCAACCGTGACCGTCGATATCGGGCGGTTCCGGGCGGATCTGCGCACCTGGCTCGACGATAATGACTTGACCCCCGGACCCGACCATTCGTTGCGGGGCCACATGCAGCAATTGGCCCGAGTGCACGGCGCGCTGTATGAAGCCGGCTGGATGCGTTACGGCTGGCCCACCGAAGTCGGCGGGCTCGGTGGACCGGCGCTGCTGCGCGCGATCGTCGGTGAGGAGGTGGTCGGGCGCCGGCTGGCCGAACCCGGCCCCTACTCCATGGCCGAGGTGCTGGCACCGACGCTGATCGACTACGCACCCAAAGGGTTGGCGGCGGACATGGTGCCGCGGCTGCTCAGCGGTCGCGAGCAATGGTGTCAGGGATTCTCCGAACCGGGGTCGGGCAGCGACCTGGCATCGCTGTCCACCCGCGCGACCCCTCGCGGCGACGATTGGATCATCAACGGGCAGAAGGTGTGGACCAGCTTCGCGCAGTTCTGCACGCGTTGCATTCTGCTCACCCGTACCGCGCCTGGGCATGACGGGATCACCGCGTTCTTTGTCGATCTGGACACGCCGGGGATCACCGTACGGCCGTTGCGCACCATGCACGGGGTCGACGAATTCTGCGAGGTGTACTACGACGACGTGGTGATCCCGTCCGGCCGGATGCTCGGCCGGCCCGGTGATGGCTGGCGGCTGGCAATGGACCTGCTCCCCTATGAACGCTCCACCTGCTTTTGGCAGCGCATCGCCTATCTGTATTCCCGGCTCGACGAACTCATCACCGACACCGCTGCCACCAGCTCTGCACTCGACGAGTTCGACCTTGGTGCGGCATATCTGGGACTGCATACCCTGCGCTGCCGTTCCCGTGACACACAGCACCGCCTGGCCGGCGGCTCGCGACTCGGGCCGGATACTTCGATAGACAAGGTGCTCTTGGCGACCGCCGAGCAACGCCTCTACGACACCGTCCGCGACCTGCTGCCGGCAACGCTGGAACTCGACGACACCCCGTGGCGCCCGGAATACCTCTATTCACGTGCGGCCACCATCTATGGCGGGACCGCCGAAATCCAGCGCAACATCATCGCGCGCCGGCTGCTCGGATTGGGCAGCGAGAGATGAGCGCGAGATAGCGAGGACCAGTGGATCTCACCGACCCCGAATCGCTGCGACTGCTGGCGGACTCGCTGAAAACCGTAGTCACACAGAACCCGTCGCCGTCGGGCGCCGGGCTGGATGCGGCGTTGCAGGCCCTCGGCTGGCTCGACATGCTCGACGAGATTCCCGGCACTGCCGTTCCCTTGGTGTTCGCCATGCTCGGCGAGAATGGTGTGCATGCGCCGCTCGTCAATGACGTCGTGGCGCGCGCCGCCGGCTGCCCGGGTGGCGGCACCGTGCCGCTACCGTTTGCGGGCGGATCCTGGGTGATCTGGTCGCGCGGCGATCAGGCCGGTTCCGTGTTGGATGGTGAACTACCGATACTCCGGGTGGAACCGGCCGATCCGCTGCCACCCGCCGCACTGGCCGCGGGCCGAAGCGCGGTGGGCTGGTGGCTGGCCGGCGCCAGCCGGGCCATGCTGGAGCTGGCCCGCCGGCATGCACTGGACCGAAACCAGTTCGGGCACCCCATCGCCGCGTTTCAGGCGGTCCGGCACCGGCTGGCCGAGGCGCTGGTCGCGATCGAAGGCGCCGAAGCGACCCTTCGGGCCGCCACGGACCAGCCTGACGAATTGGCCTGTCTGCTGGCCAAAGCCGCGGCCGGCCAGGCCGCACTGACCACCGCCCGCCATTGCCAGCAGGTGCTTGCCGGCATCGGCTTCACCGCGGAACATCAGCTGCATCACCACGTCAAGCGGTCCCTGGTGCTCGATGGGCTGCTCGGCAGTTCGCGCGAGCTCACCCGCGAGGCGGGTGCGGTCTTGCGGACCAAGGGATTTGCTCCCCGGCTAGCTCAACTCTGATTTCTCCGACAGCAACCGCGATGCCGAGCTACCAACGTTACGGCTGGTCAGTGGAATCGGCTTAGGTGGCAGCAGCGGCGATCACCGGCTGTGGCCCGACCCCGGGCCCACCCCACGACTGGCCCCGCCCCTAGTGTTCTGCGCCGAACTGTCCGGACAGCCGGCCGTGGCGCTCTGCCGAATCCTGGTTCAGGCCAATGATTTCGACACATCGGCCCTTGGCGTGGTATTTGGTGATGATGGCGTCGAGTGCGGCCACGGTGGAGGCATCCCAGATGTGGGACTGCGACATGTCGATCACCACGTTATCCGGGTCGTCGACGTAATTGAATTGGTAAACCAAGTCGTTGCTCGAGGCGAAGAACAATTCGCCGCTGACTCGGTAGACCACCGTCTCAGCGGCACTGCCGGTGTCTGATTCGACGATTCTTTCCACCGTCATGAAGTGAGCAACACGCCGCGCAAAGAGCACCATCGCGGTCAAGACACCGGCAACGACGCCGTAAGCGAGGTTGTGGGTTGCCACGGTGACCACCACGGTGGCGAGCATGACCAGCGTTTCGCTGCGCGGCATCCGCCGTAGCGTCGCGGGGGCAATGCTGTGCCAGTCCATCGTGCCGACCGAGACCATGATCATCACCGCGACCAGTGCCGCCATCGGAATGAGCGCGACCACGTCGCCGAGGCCGACGACAAGGCCCAACAGGAACAGGCCGGCGAGGAAGGTGGAGATCCGGGTGCGAGCACCGGAGACCTTCACGTTGATCATGGTCTGGCCGATCATTGCGCAGCCGCCCATTCCGCCGAAGAAGCCCGTGACAACGTTGGCAACGCCCTGCCCCCAGGCCTCCCGGGTCTTGTTGCTGTGGGTGTCGGTGATGTCGTCAACGAGCTTGGCCGTCAGCAACGATTCCAGCAACCCGACCAATGCCATTGCCAGCGCATACGGGCCGATGATGGACAGGGTTTCCAGTGCGAACGGGACGTGGGGCACCAATAGGGTCGGCAGGCTGGACGGCAACTGGCCTTCGTCGCCGACGTTGAGAATCTCGACGGAGAACGCGACCGCGGCGGCCGTCAAGACCACGATCGCGACCAAAGGAGCTGGGACAACGGTGGTCAGTTTTGGCAGGAACACCATCAACAGCAAACCAACGATGACAAATGGATAGACCACCGCCGGCACCCCCAGTAGGTGGGGCACCTGTGAGAGGAATATCAAGATCGCGAGCGCATTGACGAAGCCGACCATCACGCTGCGTGGGATGAACCGCATCAACCGAGCGACCCCCAGCAAGCTGAGCGTGATCTGCACAAGGCCCGCCAAGATCACCGCGGCGATGAAGTAGTCGGCCCCGTGTTCACGCGCCAGCGGCGCGATCACCAACGCAATGGCGCCGGTGGCCGCGGAAATCATGGCCGGGCGCCCGCCCACCACAGCGATGGTCACCGCCATGGTGAAAGAGGCGAAAAGCCCCACCCGAGGGTCCACCCCGGCGATGATCGAAAAGGAGATTGCTTCAGGGATCAGCGCCAGCGCAACCACCAAACCGGCGAGCACCTCGGTCCGCTAGACGAGTCGGCGAACGCAGTGCGGCCAGCACCGCGGTACTGGGATCGCCCGCCTCGCGAATCGTTGGGACAGCCGAAACCTGTTGGGAAGACAAAGCACTCCGTTCAACTCGCGCGTAGCCAAGGGCCCGGCGCGGCGCGAAGATCGATTTGGGCGGCAGACGCGTCGACGCACCAATGCGGACGACCGGCCGAGAGGACTCGGATCGGCCCACTGCCGGACTGGATCCTACCCTTTCCCGAGGGGAGAGTTGGAATTTCGTGGGCTAGATCACGGCGCCACCAGATCGGGCCCAGCCACCGGGTCGGCGGCTAAATCGGTTCATACACAGCCATTTTCGGGACAAACGTAGCCATGAATTCCGGCATGCCGATGTGAGGCGAGCCGATACCGCCTAACCGCGCGGCAGCCCGAGTATCCGTTCAGCGATGATGTTGCGCTGAATTTCAGAGGTGCCTCCGGCGATGGTGCCGGCGAAGCTACGCGCGTAGCGGTCGAACCAGCTGCCATGGTGGTTGTCCAGGTTCAACGCAGCGATGGGTGCCGTGATCGAGGGGTGCACCAGACCGTCGCCGCCTGCCGAGTCGAGCGCATCTTCGCAGGCACGCTGCAAAGCCTCCGAGCCCAGCAGCTTGAGCACCGACTGCGCGGGCACATCCTCCTGTCCACGCGCCGCCGAGGCCAGTGTCGCGGACCCGAGCAGTCGCATCGCCTGGGTATCCATCACCAACGTGGCGTAGTGATCCCGTTGCAGCACGCCCGCTGGAGTGAAATCGGTTGCCAATTCGCCCAACAGGTTGGCATATCCCAGCCACAGCATCGTCCGTTCGTGCCCAAGGGAGCCGGTCGCCACCCAGGGCTCCGGCGTTGTTGATTAGCAGGCTTGTGAGCTGGGTTGATGATCTTTGGTGCCGCGCTATTGGGGCCTGAGTGTAGGCACGGGCTATCTGGAGAACGATCGAGTTGGTTACTGTTCGTCGTTGGTCTGGAGTTGCCCGTGCCTACCGTTTCAGTATTGCCTGTGTCGTCGGTTCCAGAGGTGTTCGACCGCTGGAGTCCTGGTGAGCGCAGCGAGCTCATCGGATCGGAGTTTCTCGATGTGTTGGCCTCGGTGCCAGACCCGAGGGACCCACGCGGTCGGAGGTATTCGCTGATGGCTTTGTTGGCGATCGCGGTTCTGGCCACTGCCGCGGGGATGCGCGGCTATGCTGGTTTTGCCACATGGGCGGCCACCGCTCCCGATGATGTGTTGGCCCAATTAGGGGTCCGGTTCCGGCGGCCCAGTGAGAAGACCTTCCGCGCTGTTTTGTCTCGGCTAGACCCCGCCGACCTCAACGCCAGGATGGGCAGTTACTTCACTGCACACGTGGCCAGCAGCGACCCCAGTGGATTGGTGCCGATCGCGTTGGACGGCAAGATGCTGCGTGGTGCCTTTACGCGCCAAAGCGACAGCCACGCATCTCGTGTCGGTGTTCGCCCACCGTGCCCGATTGGTGCTCGGTCAACTCGCTGTCGCCGAGAAAAGCAATGAAATTCCCTGCGTACGTGCCCTGCTCACGCTGCTGCCGGGTAGCTTGCGGTGGCTGGTCACCGTGGATGCGATGCATACCCAGGTCGTCACCGCGAAGTTGATCTGCGCCACCTTGAAGTCGCACTACCTGATGATCGTCAAGTCCAACCAAGCCAAAATACTTGCGCGTATCACCGCGCTGCCCTGGGCCGAGGTGCCCGCAGCCGCTACCGACGACTCCCGCGGCCACGGCCGTGTCGAGACCCGCACCCTGCAAATCATCACCGCTGCACGAGGAATCGGCTTCCCCTACGCAAAACAAATCATCCGGATCACTCGTGAACGCTTGATCACCGCCACCGACCAGCGCAGCGTGGAGGTGGTCTATGCCATCTGCAGCCTGCCGTTCGAGCACGCCCGCCCTACCGCGATCATGACCTGGATGCGTCAACACTGGGGAATCGAGAACAGCCTGCACTGGATACGCGACGTCACCTTCGACGAAGACCATCAAAGGGCACATACCGGAAACGGCGCACAGGTCCTAGCAACGCTACGCAACACCGCCATCAATCTGCACCGCCTCAACGGCGCCGACAACATCGCCGAAGCCTGCCGGATCACCGCTTTGACCGCCAACCGCCGCCTAGACCTCCTCAATCCACAATTCCCCAGCTCACAAGCCTGCTAATCAACAACGCCGCAGCCCTGGGTCGCCACCCGCCACCCGCCGTTGAGCTCACCCACCAGGTTCTCGGCCGGCACCGCTGCGTCGGTGAAAAACACCTCATTGAAGTCGACATCGTCGTGGTCGCACACCGACGCGAATGGCCACCGCACCACGCCGGGAGTGTCCGTCGGAATCAGCAAAGCGCTGATTCCCTTGTGCTTTGGGGCGTCAGGATCGGTACGCACGAACGTCAGCAGCACATCGGCGTCATGGGCACCTGATGTCCACACCTTCTGCCCATTGACCACAAAACGGTCACCCTCGCCGTCGCGGTAGCGCACTGCCCGCGTCTTCAACGACGCCAGATCCGAGCCCGCACCCGGCTCGCTCATACCCAACGACGCGGTCATCTCCGCCCGCAGGATCGGCACTGCCCAGCGCCGCTTCTGCTCCGGCGTTCCGAACGACAGCAGCGACTCCGCAATGATGCCCACGCCTTGTGGGTTGAAACTGCGATAAAGGCGGCGCCGGGCCAACTCCTGCAGATGCACGTACTGCTGCAGCAGTGAGGCATTGCGACCACCGAACTCCGGCGGATTGCCCGGGATCAACCACCCGTTGTCGAACAACAAGCGTTGCCACCGCCGCGCCCACTCCGGCACGTGCGAGCAGGACCGCGGCCGCTCCATCCCTGCCGCCTGATCGCGCAAATTCCGGTCCAGAAACGAGATGAATTCGTCGCGGAAGGCCTCGACGTCGGCATCAAAGGTCAGCTGCACAGAACTCCTCGCCGCCCACTGAAGTTGATTCTGCTTCCCAAACACGTGCGCAAGAGAATAGTATTCTCTTGCAAAGGAAGTTACAATCTCCTGTACACCGTCCGTGAGGAGGTCGAGCGCAGCGATGGCACGGCGTTCTCCGGTACAGTCCAATCATGTTTTCTCCTCGCGGCAATCATCTGAGCCGCCCGTGACGAACCCGAGCGAAGAACCCGCGTGGAAGCAGCGCGCCGTCGAGCGGTCGATCAAGACCGCGAAACTGCGAGCGGCGCAGCGCGTTCAGCGTTTCCTGGACGCCGCACAGGCCATCATCATCGAAAAGGGCAGCACAGACTTCACCGTGCAGGAAGTCGTGGACCGGTCACGGCAGTCACTGCGCAGCTTCTACCTGCAGTTCGACGGCAAACACGAGCTATTGCTGGCGCTCTTCGAGGACGCACTGAGCCGGTCCGCCGACCAGATCCGCGCCGCCACCGAAACCCACGCGGATCCGCTGGAGCGACTGAAAGTGGCGGTCGAGCTCTTGTATGAGGCGTCGCGCCCCGACCCGACAGCCAAGCGACCACTGTTTACCGACTTCGCGCCGCGCCTGTTGGTAAGCCACCCGACCGAGGTCAAAGTCGCGCGCGCACCGCTAGTGGCGTTGCTCACCGAGCTGATGGAGGCCGCGGCTGAGGCCGGCGAACTGCGAGAAGACCTCAACCCGAGACGGATAGCCGCCATGACCATGCAGACGGTCATGTTCATCGCACAGTCCAGCGGCGGCACCGACGACGCGACGACCCACCCCATCACCGCAGATGAGGTATGGGATTTCTGTTCACGCGGATTCGCCGCCTCCTAACACCACCCGAACAGACCTGCCCGAGTCACCGGCCCGCTTCGTCCGCCGGTGATAATGCCCGCGCGCGTTGAATCAACGCCTAACGAGAACGCTATTATCTTCATATAAGAACTGCGATTAGCTAAAACGGATTCCTCGTTGACACTCGTTGGCGGGTGATGACAGAGTTCAGGTGCCGCACGACTCGTGTTGCACGGGCGAACGGGCAAGCACGTTCCTTCGGGAGGCGACATGGGTGACAGTGACCGCAGCGAGTGACGTCTACTTCGACCCGTACGACGTAGAGCTCAACGCGGACCCCTACCCAATGTTCCGCCGGCTCCGCGAAAAGGCGCCGCTGTACTACAACGCGCAGCACGGCTTCTACGCGCTGAGCAGGTTCGCCGATGTCGACCGGGCCATCGTCGACTATCAAACGTTCAGTTCGGCCAGGGGGGCAATCCTCGAGATCATCAAGGCCAACATCGACATCCCCGCGGGCGTACTCGTCTTCGAGGATCCGCCGGTCCACGACGTTCACCGTAAGTTGTTGTCGCGCATGTTCACCCCGCGCAAGATCAATGATCTAGAACCCAAAATCCGCGAATTCTGCGCGCGCAGTTTGGATCCCTTGATCGGCAGCGGCAGGTTCGACTTCGTCGCCGATCTCGGCGCCCAGATGCCGATGCGCGTCATCGGCATGCTGCTGGGCGTCCCGGAGGAGGACCAGGAAGCCGCCCGCGATTTCGCCACTGCCCAGCTACGCACCGAGGCCGGAAAACCGATGAAGGCCTCCGCCGACGGCATGGTCAGCGGCGACTTCTTCGCCCACTACATCGATTGGCGCGCCGAGCATCCCTCCAGCGACATCATGACCGAACTTCTCAACGCCGAATTCGAGGACGAGACCGGGACCGTGCGTCGACTCAGACGCGATGAACTTCTCACCTATGTCAGTGTGGTGTCCGGAGCGGGCAACGAGACCACCACCCGGCTGATCGGTTGGGCCGGCAAGGTATTGGCTGAGCATCCAGATCAGCGCCGAGCACTGGTCGAGGACCCGTCGCTGATTCCGCAGGCGGTTGAGGAACTGCTGCGCTACGAGGCACCCGCACCACACGTGGCCCGGTACGTGACCCGCGATCTACGGTACTACGGCCAATCGGTGCCCGAAGGCAGCATCATGATGATGCTGATCGGGGCGGCCAACCGCGATCATCGCCAATTCCGTCCGGACGGTGATGTTTTCAATATCCGGCGCGAGCCACACCAACACTTGACCTTCAGCGTCGGAACCCACTACTGCCTGGGCTCGGCGCTGGCACGGCTGGAAGGCCGGATCGCGCTCGAGGAGATCCTCAAGCGCTTCCCCGAATGGGATGTCGACCTTGGTAACGCCAAGCTCTCCCCGACCTCCACCGTACGAGGCTGGGAGAGCATGCCGGCCGTCTTCGATTGAGCCACCCCCACCTGAGGAAGTGAGGTATCCATGACTGAGCAGCTTGGCGGGCGGGTCGCGGGAAAAGTCGCGTTCATCACCGGAGCGGCTCGCGGCCAGGGCCGCAGCCACGCGGTACGTCTGGCGCAGGAGGGTGCCGACATCATCGCTGTCGACGTGTGTAAACCCATCGTGGAGAACACCACCATCCCGGCGTCCACCCCGGAGGACCTGGCCGAGACGGCCGATCTGGTCAAGGGACACAACCGCCGGATCTTCACCGCCGAGGCCGATGTGCGTGACTACGACGCGCTGAAAGCCGCGGTGGACGCCGGAGTGGACCAACTGGGCCGGCTGGACATCATCGTGGCCAACGCGGGCATCGGCAACGGTGGCGCCACGCTGGACAAGACCGGTGAACACGACTGGCAGGAGATGATCGACGTCAACCTGTCCGGGGTCTGGAAATCCGTCAAAGCCGCAGTGCCGCATCTGATTGCCGGGGGCAACGGGGGCTCGATCGTCTTGACCAGTTCGGTCGGCGGAATGAAGGCGTACCCGCACTGCGGCAATTACGTGGCGGCCAAACACGGCGTCGTGGGCCTGATGCGGTCCTTTGCAGTTGAGTTGGGGCAAAACATGATTCGAGTCAATTCGGTACACCCAACGCATGTCCGGACCCCCATGCTGCACAACGAGGGCACCTTCAAGATGTTTCGCCCGGACCTGGAGAATCCCGGTCCCGACGACATGGCACCGATCTGCCAGCTCTTCCACACCCTGCCGATTCCGTGGGTCGAGGCCGAAGACATCAGCAACGCCGTGCTGTTCCTGGCCTCCGACGAGTCCCGCTACATAACCGGTGTCACCCTGCCCGTCGACGCAGGTGGCTGCCTGAAATAGGGTTCCGTCACATGGACGGATTTGCGGGACGCGGGGCGGTCATAACGGGTGGGGCGAGCGGCATCGGCTTGGCCACGGCTACCGAGTTCGCTCGGCGCGGGGCCAAGGTGGTGCTGGCCGACATCGACAAGCCGGGACTGGAGCGGTCCGTCGAACATCTGCGCGGGAGGGTTTCGATGCGCACGGCGTGATGTGTGACGTCCGCCATCTGAGCGAAGTCAGCCATCTCGCGGCCGAATCCGCCCGCCTGCTGGGGCAAATCGACGTGGTGTTCAGCAATGCCGGCATTGTCGTGGCGGGTCCGATCGCCGACATGACCCACGACGACTGGCGGTGGGTGATCGACATCGACCTGTGGGGCTCAATTCATACCGTCGAGGCGTTCCTGCCGAAGCTGCTGGAACACGGTGGACACATCGCGTTCACCGCGTCCTTTGCCGGACTGGTGCCCAACGCCGGGCTCGGCGCCTACGGCGTAGCCAAATACGGCGTCGTCGGCCTGGCCGAAACCCTCTCCCGCGAAATGAAAGACCGCGGAGTCGGGGTAACGGTGTTGTGCCCGATGGTCGTCGAGACCCGGCTGGTCTCCAACTCGGAGCGGATCCGCGGCGCGGACTACGGACTGTCATCCGCACCGCAGGTAACCGGGGATATGGGCTCCCTGCCGGCCCAGGACGATAGCCTCAGCGTCGACGAGCTGGCACGCCTGACGGCCGACGCCATCCTGGCCAACCGCCTCTACGTGCTGCCACACGAGGGCGCCCGCACCTCGATTCAACGCAGGTTTGCCCGTATTGACCGCACATTCGACGAGCAGGCCGCCGAAGGCTGGCGGCACTAGCCCGGACCCAGCCGGTATTCGCCAGTCTGCGGATCGCGGTACCAGCCCGCCGCGGCGTGGGTGCCACCGTCGACGTGAATTGTCTGGCCGGTGACGTAGCGCGCCATGTCAGACGCGAGAAACACCGCGACACTTGCTATCTCATCGACATCACCGGGGCGCCCCAACGGGACCAGACTTCCGATGCGCTCCAGTGCCGCGGCGCCGCCCAGCTGCGCCAGCCCCTCGGTCATCGTGATATCGAGTGCGATCGCATTCACCCGAATGCCGTGGTGCGCCAGCTCCAGTGCCGTGGTCTTGGTGTAGTTGACAACGCCCGCCTTGGCGGCGGCGTACGCCGCGTAACCAGGCGCGGCCCGCACTCCCTCGATCGAGGTGATCGCCATGATGCTGCCCGGTAGCCCCGCGGCAACCAGCCGCCGGGCCACCCGCTGGGTACACAGCAGCACATGACCTAAGTTGCTGCGGTAGAGCGCATCCCAGCCCTTCTCACTGGTCTGCAGCAGCGGCGACCAGAACACCCCGCCCACGTTGTTGACCAGGATGGTTACCTCGCCCAGTTCGGCCTGGGTACGCTGCAGGGCGGCGTCCACCTGGTCGCCGCTGCGTACGTCGGTGGCGATGCCCAGGCCGCCAAGCTCGGCTGCGGCCTGCGCGCAGGTTTGCGGGTCCCGCTCCCATATCGCCACCGAGGCGCCGAACGCCGCAAGGCCAGCGGCGACGCCACGACCGATCCCCGATCCCGCGCCGGTCACCACCGCCACCCGGCCGTTGAGCAGGACATCCGCGGGATCAATTGCCATGGTGCTGCTCAGGTTGCCGAGTACATTGCCGGGGCCGCCCCGATAACACCGTCAGATTCCAGCTCGGATATCTCCGCCGCGGTCAGGCCCAGCTCGGTCAGCAACTCACGATTGTGCTGACCCAACAGGGGCGCTGGTTCGGTGTGAAATCGTCCTGGCCAACCGGACAGCCGCATCGGCACAGTGCTGAGCCTGACCGGGCCGTTCACCGGATGGTCCACCACCTCGAAGAAGCCGCGCGAAGCCAACTGGGCCAACTCCGACTGCCGATGCGGTTGCATCACCTTGGCCACCGGTACACCGGCTTGCCATAGGGTGGCCACGATCTCGTCGCTGCCCCGCTGCCCGCACCACGCCGTCAAGTGGTCGTCAATGACGTCTTCGTGGGTGCGCCGGCCGGCCGCTGTGGCCAGGCGTGGTTCGGCCGCCCAAGAGGGTGATCCGAGCGCAGCACCCAGCTGCTGCCAGTGCTGGTCAGTCGAGACCGCAATGGCAACCCAGCTGTCCAGGCGACCGAACTCGTCGATGTCAGAGCTGCGGTAGAGGTTTTGCGGCACAGCGGCGGGGCCGCGGTTGCCCGCGCGCTCCAGCAGCCGCCCGTACGCGCTGTATTCGATGACCTGCTCCGCAGCGATGTTCCGCGCGGCGTCCACCATCGCCGCTTCCACCAGCACACCCCGACCGGTGCGCCGCCGGTGCTCGAGCGCCAGCAGCAGCGCATTGGCCGCATGCACACCCGCATTGGGGTCGCCAACCGAATACGGCTCATACGGTGTGAGGTCGGGATAGCCCGTCATCCAGCTTATTCCGGCCGCGGACTCGATGACATAAGCAAACGCCGGATTGTCGCGCCACGGTCCGTCCAGGCCGAATCCAGGCATGCGTAGCAGGATGGCATCAGACCGAATCGACTGCACCGTGGTGAAATCCAGACCCAGCTGGTCCATGACGCGCGGAGTGAAGTTCTCGGCTATCACGTCACAGGTTGCGATCAACCGGTGCAATACTTCCCGACCCCGCGAATCCCCCAGGTCCAGCGTCACACCCTTCTTGTTGGTGTTCAGCGCCACGAAAATGGGCGACTTCTCCCACCATTGGTCTTCGGTCACGGGTACGCCGGCAATCAGCCGGGTACCGTCGGGACGGCGGGTCGATTCGACGTGGATCACCTCGGCGCCGAGCATGGCCAACAGGTGCGTGCACGACGGGCCCGCCCAGAATGTGGTCAGGTCGAGCACGCGAATGCCACTCAGCGGCAGCCGCGTCAGAACCTTCGGCGTCGGTACCGGCCTGGGCTTCAGTTCGGCCGTCCGGTAGTGGTCGCCATGTTCCCCGAGCCGCGGCGCCGGACCGGGGCGGCGCAGGTGCACCGAACTGATCCGGTACGGATGGGCCGGTTGCAGGAACCCGTCGCGGGGGTTGCGGACAAAGGAACCTCGCGCCTGAAAATGGTCGAGCGAGGCGATGTTGGCCCCATTGGCCACCGGCGCGTTGGGAATCCGGAACGCCGTCGCGAGTTCCCGCATCTCGTCGGACGGATGGCTGCGCAGCCAGTCGTAGATCTCCTCGGCATGGAGGTTGGCTTGTTCGGTGATCGACAACGGCGATTGCTCGTCGATCCACTCCGGGTGACCGACCATCGCGCACAGGTCGAACCACTGCTGCGCGGTTCCACATCCCAGATCGACCAGCCCGTCTTGGGCACAAGCCACCCCCGGTACGGTCAACCGCCGAGCGTCACGCCATGGTCGGCCGAGCATTTCGAAATAGGTTACGGGATAGTAAGTCTGGCTGAGAATTTGGGTTTCCAGCATGGATAGGTCGATCAGTTCTCCCCATCCGTCGCTGATCCGGCGGTGCCGGGAGGCCAAGGTGGCCACGCTGGCATATGCTCCGGCCAGGTCTTCGCCGACTCGCCCGCCGACGAAGACCGGCGCGCGATCGGCGAGGCCACGTCCGAGCCCGATGATTGCGCCTGACCACGCCTGCAGGGTGAACTCGGTCGCGGGCCGGTCGTGCCAGGGCCCCTCCAGCCCGAACGGGGTTATCGACGTGACCGTGAGCTGCGGATGGCGCCGGTGCAGCTCTTGCGGCCCAAGGCGCGGGTGCTCAGCGACTCTGGAACCTGGCGACCACACCACCGCGTCGGCGGCGGCCAGTAGCGCCTCGACCAACGCCAGGTCGCGATCGGATTCGGGTGCCGCGACGACGCTGTGCTGGCTACCGGCCAGGAAGTTGAACAGGGCGCCGTCGTTGCCCTCGGGGATGGCGGTGCCCGAAGCCGAGCACCAGCGCAACGGATCACCCTCTGGTGGCTCGACTTTGACAACGTCAGCACCGCCGTCGGCGAGCAGTTTGGTGCAATATGCGCCCGCGATACCGGTGGACAGATCCACCACCCGGTAACCGGCCAGGGGCGGCTGAACTGGCGGCGGTGTGGCCTCCACTAACCTTTTTTCTTCTTCTGCTTGGCAGGCTTGCCGGTGCCGTCTTTGGCCCGCGATTTCATGCTCAGGCGCCACCCCGGTGGGAACCGGCTGTCATTGTCCTTGACCGCATCGCCCAGACCCTGCTCGATGGCGTCATCGAGCATGAGGTCATCGGTGTAGGCCCGCACACCGCTGCCCATCGACTCGAAGAAGCCACTAAGCAGGCTGCCCATGTACTCGCCCTGGAACTGCTTCATGATTTCGAAGAAGACCTTCTGCATGAACACCGTGTCGTTAGGCCGGTTGCGCGCACAGACCAACGCATACTTGGCCACCTCGGCTTCGAGTTCCTCGCGCGGTACCACGCTGTTGAGAAAGTTGCAGTCCTGCATCTCCGCGGCGGTGAAAGCCCTTCCGGTGAACACCATTTCCTGAAACTTGCGGATGCCCATGGTCTGCGCCCACCACCACATCCGCGGACCCCAGCCGTAGTAGCGAAATGACGGATGCCCGAAGAGCGCATCATCGCTGGAGATCACCAGATCAGCGTCGGCCGCCTGATAGAAGTGCCAGCCATAGCAGTAACCCTTGACCTCCAGGATGGAGATCTTCTTGAAATCCTGCAGGCCACGAATCCCGGCGTTCGGATTGGCATACCACTGGCTGACCGATGCGCCATGACGAAAAGAGCCCAACGGCGGATACTTGACCTCCTCAGGGCCGATCCGGAATTCGGCAAGCCGCGGGCCCTGATCCGGAGAGTTCATCACCTCCATGAACTCTTCGAGATCCGCACCCGAGCCCAGATCCTCTCCCTCGCCGCGAATCACCAGTACCTTGACCTCGTCATCGATGCTGGCCCGGTGCAGCAGATCGGCGTAGCGCAGTCGCGCGGCTATCGTCGGCGCATTCAGATGGCCTGGGCGATCGAAGGTGATGGTGGCGATTCGGGTCTCGGGGTCCTTGTCATACCGGATCACCTTGTCCACCGGCGGCTCCGATTTTGGCATGGCTAGGCCTGCCACATCGGGCTGGCGGTCAACACCTCGGGTCCATCGGCGTTGACCAACACCGCTTCGCGGCCAAACACTGCGCCCACCCCCGCCTCCCACACGTAACCCGTCACGGCAAGAACCATTCCCGGCTCCAATCGGTCATTGGCCGCCGTCGCGGGCAGCTGGGCGGAGATGACGGGAGGGTCAAAGCCCATTCCCAGGCCCCGCGCTACCGGCATCGGCGGCGCCGGTTCTCCGGCCTGCCGGTAGGCATTCAGCAATTCGCCGGCCCCCGCACCCGGCTGGCACGCTAAAAGCAGCCCATCCCACAGCTTCGCCCATCGTTGGTACAGCGGCGCGGCGCCCGCAACACCGTCTGCGGGCCAGGTTCGGCCCACCTCGCCGATGTATCCGCCGGCCAGGACCCCCGCGGAGAAGGCCACCAAGTCCCCGGACCGGACGCGACGATCGCCGCTGGCCCGCCGCCACGGGTGCTCGCGCGAAGTCACCCACGCCACATCCTGATTGGAGGGAGTGCTGACGCCGCCGGCCAACACCGCTTCCACCAGCACGCCGGCCAGCAGCTGTTCACTGACCCCGGTTCGCAGCTCGGCTACCGCCGCGGCCAGCCCGGACTCGGCGACCGCGATGGCTGCCCGCAGCGCGACCACCTCCTCGTCCGTCTTGATCCGCCGGGCGGCGCGCATCGCGACCTCGCCGTCGACTAGCTCCGCGTTGGGAAATGCCTGCGGCAGCAGCTGGGCGAAGACCGGTGACAGCGCGTCGGTCCCCACCCGCCGGGCGGTGGCGGCACCGTCGATGCGCTCGAGCACCGAAATGGTGTTCATCGGGTTCCACGAGATGCCATAGAGGTTCTCGTGCGGGATGTCATCGGGAACGCCTTCATCCCAGGTGCTGAGCAGATGAATGGCACCTGTCGCGCGGACCAGGACGCAGGTGGGGCCGAAGGGCCTAGTCCCAGCGACCCAAAGTTGTGGAGTGCCCGAGACATAGCGGACGTTGGCCTGCCTACCGAGAACCAGGACATCGAGATCGTGGGCCGCCATCTGCTCGAGCGCACGCTGCCGGCGCCCGCAACGCAGCGCCCGATTGTCGGGCAGTACTTCAGTCGACATAAGGGTCATACAGGTAGTCGGTCAAGCGCGTCGAGCCTTCCTCGGTGATCACCAGCACCTCTTCACTGCGGTAGCCTCCGGTACCGTCTTCCCACACAACTGGCTCGAGCACCAGCACCATGCCCGGCTCCAGCACGAAGTTCTCATCGAACTCGTCACCGAGATCGGTTCCGATCATCGGCATTTCGGCCGCGTTTACACCGATTCCGTGGCCCAGATAGAAGTGCGGCAACCAGGGCCGAGCACCGCCGTTGGCCGCCGTTGCGGCCCTGGCCAACTCGGCTGCCGTCGCGCCGGCGCGGGCCACGCCGACCACGGCGCTCATGATCTCGCGCCACCTGTCGAACTGTTGCTGCTGCCGTGGCTGCGGGTCACGCCCCACGATCCAGGTCCGCCCGAAGTCTGAGCAGTAGCCCTGGTAGGTGATGCTCACGTCGGTCCACAGCACGTCGCCTGCGGCGACTTCTCGCTCGGTGCTCAGCAGCGGCAGCGCCAAGTCGCCGTGGGTGGTCCACACACCCTCGGCCCTGCTTGCCGGCATGACCTGCCAGATCGGTTCGAGCATGCTGGCGGTGGCACCCAGTTCGAAGGCCCGGCGCAGAAAACGCGCGGATAGCTCGATCTGCCGAATCCCGGGCGCCAGCGCCTCGTGCACTTGCACCATCGCCTCATCGGTGATTCGGACGGCGTTGCGGATGCACGCGAGTTCATCTGAGGTCTTGATCACCTTGGCGGCACTCACGACGGCGCTCGCATCGACGGGGGCACCGCTGGGGAACAGCAGCTTTGCGGCTCGTGCCATGGCACCGGTCAACTCGTCGACCGCGATGGTGGCTGCCGGTGGGATCAGCTCCGACAGCAGGCGCGCGAAATTCTCTACTCCTTCGTCGAATTCGAGGTAGACCGGACCGTGCAGGTGATCGGAGGGCAACTCCGACTCCTGGGATGCGCCCTCCCGAAACGGCAGGAACAGGTGCGGCCACGGGTGGCCGGCCAGCACCACCGCCACCGGGCGCTCAACGTAGGACAGCCCGGCATCTCCCAGCGGCCAACTGGCGCCGGTGGCGTAGACGACGGCGCTGTTACCCAACAAGATCATCGCGTCGACGCCGCGATCGGCCATCGCGCGGCGGAGCCTGGCCCCCGTCTCGCGCCGCATCCGGGTCAGGTCCGGCCGCTCCGGAATCTGCATCTCAGGCGAGGGCGGCCGCGCGAACGTCGTCATCAGAAATCCTCAGAGTCCTAGGAATTCGGTGATGTTGCCGCTGACTATCCGGGCGGCATGCTGCGGCCCGACCGCGTCGACGACAGCGGCCAGCGACTTCTCCGAATAGCCGTAGGTGCTCTCATTGTGCGGATAGTCCGAGGACCACATGACCTTGCCGACCCCGATGCGATCGATCAGTTCCAGTCCCAGCGGGTCAACCATGAACGATGCGCTCATGTGCTTGTCCCAGTAGTAGCGAACGTCATGCTCGAGCGGCCGATTGAACATGTGCTGATAGGACGCCACCAAATGCTCAGCGTCCTGTAGTGCCCAGGGCACCCAGGCGATGCCGCCTTCGAACCAGCCGACCCGCAAACCCGGATGCTGGTCGAGGATGCCGCCGAAGATGTACTTGGAGAACGTCTCCCGGAATCCGTCGATATTGATCATCATCCCGACGACGACGCTGTTGAACTCACAGGGGCTCTTGGGCGGGGTCTCGCCGATGTGGTGGGTGATCGGCATGCCGGAAGCCTCGATCTCGTCCCAGACTGGCCGCATGGTCGTGCTCGCGTAGTCGATAGGGTTGCCGTCGTCGTCCTTGCCCGGGTTTAGCGGCATCAAAAAAGTCTTGAGTCCAAGCGATTTCAGCTCCTCTAGGGTGCGGCGGGTTCCGTCGGGGTCCCACCAGTTGATCAGCCCGGCACCGTAGAAGTGACCGGCGGAGCGCTCCTGTAGTTCGGCGATGTACTCGTTGTAGATGCGGAATGCGAGTTCCCGAAGCATCTTGTCCGGGTAGTGAAAGAGGGCGAGCACCGCGTTGGGAAACTCGAGCTCCTTGTCGACCCCGTCCTCACGAAGTTCCTGGATCCTCGCCTCGATGTTGGTGCTGGCGGCCCCGGGCAGGTCGTCGTATTGCATGAGGACCGCGCTGAAGTCGCCCGGAAGGAACGACTGGCCCTTGCGCCCGACCTGAAAAGCACCGTCTTCGTACCAGATACGCGGTGCCTTGTCCTTCAGATCGTCCGGGAAGCGCTCATAGAAGATGTCGGCGGCCAGCGATATGTGATTGTCGGCCGAGAACACCACCGTGCCCTCGGGCAGCCCCACATTGATGCCGCTGGCATGTCCCCGGCGATTCTTGGGTGCTCCAAAGCCTTCCGGCGGGTAGAGCGAGACGGAGCTGGTTGGGGCCGACATCATTGATCCTCCATTCGGATCCGGGTTAAGACAGTGGTCACCAGGTCACGGGTAGTTCATAGACCCCATAGGCCAGGCGGTCGTCTTTGAACGGGACGTCTTCGAGCGCAGTGGCCAGCGTCAACGTGGGGATGCGCTGCAAGAGAGTGCGGTAGACAATCTGCAACTCGGCGCGGGCGAGCTGTTGGCCGACGCACTGGTGCCTGCCGTAGCCGAAGGCGACGTTGCGCTCGGCGCCCGCGCGGTGCAGATATAGCCGATCCGGTTCGGTGAACGCGTGCGCATCCCAGTTCGCCGGAGCGAGATCGATGATGATGCCTTCGCCGGCGCGGATGGTTTCTCCGCCAATGTGAATGTCTTCGTGGGCGACCCGGCGCTGGCCGTTTTGAATGATGCTGAGGTAGCGCAGCAGTTCCTCGACCGCATTCGCGACGATCTTGGGGTCGTGGGCATCCCGCAGAATCCCAGCCTGGTCGGGGTTCACCAGCAACGCGAGTACGCCAAGACCGATCATGTTTGCGGTGGTCTCGTGTCCGGCGATCAGCAAGCCGGTGCCCAACTGGGCGGCCTCCTTGACGCTGAGCTCACCGGCCTTGACCCGCTCGGCCAGATCGGAGACCGCGTCTTCGGCCGGGTTCGCCATTTTGGCTTCGACCAGCTCAGCCAGATACTTGTGCAGGCTCATCGCGCCTTTGACGGTGTCCGCACCGGTCGCGTACCGGGCCAGCCCGACATTGGCGTGGTGCTGAAACATCTCGGCGTCCTCGTAGGGCACCCCCAGCAGTTGGCTGATCACCAACGACGGCACCGGCAGGGCCAGTTTGGCGACAAGGTCGGCTGGCTGCGGGCCGGCCAGCATCGCATCGATGTGCTCGTCGGTGATCTGCTGGATGGTGGGGCGCAGTGCTTCCACCCTCTTGAAGGTGAACGGTTTCGACAGCATCCGCCGAAATCGGGTGTGCTCCTCGCCGTCGGCGGTGAACACCGAGCGGGGACGCTTGTGAACGGTCGACAACATGCCCGCATTCCAGTGCGGGAAGCCCGGCAGCCGATCATCAACGCTTACCCGTGAGTCGGAAAACAGCTCGCGCACTTGCTCATATCCCGTGATGAGCCACGGTGTGCTGCCGTCCCAGATGCGCACCCTGGTTAGCGGCTTAGCTGCCGCCAGGGACATGACTCCTGGCGGCGGGGCGAACGGACAGCCCGCGGACCGCGACATCGGATAGTCCGGGATTCCCGCCGCCGTCTCGGGGCTGGGGCTTGCGAGCGTGTCGGACACGGTCACTCCTCGATCTTGATTGCCATCGCCGGGCAGGACGCGGCCGCCCTGCGGGCACCTTCGGCGAGCTCAGCGGGCGGATTCGCGTTGAGCAGGACGACCACACCGTCCTCGCCCCGCTGGTCGAATATCTCGGGTGCATTCATCACGCAGTTGCCCGACGATGCGCAGATGTTTTCATCGACAATCACTTTCATCTGCGCCCCTTCTCACTCGCGCGCTGTCACAGGCGCCAGCCATAGGCCAGTTATCGCGTCGATCAGTCCGGTCGCGGCCTCGCGCCAGGAGGGTCGCGGCACCGAGGTGCCCGCGGCAAGCGCACGTTCGAGATCGGCACAGGTGTGCATCAAGAGGTTGCGCGCCATCAGGTTGCGTTCGTAGCGCACATCGACCGGCAGATCCGGTAGACAGCTGTTGATGCCGTCGATGACCTGAACCAGCGACGGCGAACTCAGCGCATCTTTGACGATGATGTTGTGGTAGGCGGGATCGGTCATCGCCTGCGCGGCAAACCGTGCGTACCAAGTCGGATTACCCAGGACCGCAAGGTGTTCGGTGAGCGGGCAGACCAAACACGCCACCCAATCCCGCATCGTCGCGGCCGCCCCCTTGGCGGCGGCCGCTGCCACCATTTGCTCGCGAAGCCGCTCGATCGGTACGCGATGCTTCTGCTCGATAGCGCGAACCAGATCGGTCTTGGTGCCGAAGTGATACCCCACCGCGGCGTTGTTGCCCTGCCCCGCCGCCTCGCTGACCTGGCGGTTGGAGACCGCGAACACACCGTGCTCGGCGAACAGCCGCTCGGCCGCGACCAGGATCGCCTCTTGTGTGGAGCTGGCCCGTTCACCGCGAACGGCCCTGCCAACGGCGGTCATGATGCCTAGTCAACCGCGCATCGAGGCATTAAGTCAAGCGATTGATTTAAATTGCTGGCGCCGGTCGACCCGGGAATCGTCCCGCCGCCCTACCTGCTGCGGCGAATCACCTTGCCCGCCAGCGTCCCACCATCCACGGGAAGAACGGTCCCGGTGACATATCGCGACCGTTCACCGGCGAAGTACAACGCCGCTTCGGCGATGTCCTCGGGCGTGCCCTCCCGCTTCAGCGGCCGGTCCTCACGCATGGTCTGGCGAATCTGCGCGGTGAACCGCTCGACTTGCTCTTGATCCAGTCCCGCCGCCGACGAGGCCAACAGCGGGGTGGGGATGTTGCCGGGCGCGATCGCATTGACCCGAATCTCGTAGTGCGCCAGCTCGATCGCCGCCGACTTGGTGAATTGAATCACCGCCGCCTTCGACGCCCGATACGTCATCACTCCCCCGCCTGCCTGAATCCCGCCGATGGAGGTGAGATTGACGATCGATCCTCCGCCGTGGGCGGCCATGTGCCGGGCGGCATCACGGGTGCCAGCCATCACTCCCAGCACGTTGACGGCCATCACGCGGTGGAAATCGGCCAGGTCGTCATCGAGGAATCTGCGGTGCATGGCGCCGGAGACACCGGCATTGTTCACCATCACGTGCAAGCCGCCGAAGTTGTCGACGGCGGCGGCCACCACCGCCGCGACCTGTTCGGGTTGGGAGACGTCGGTCCGACAGAACATGGCATCGGCGCCCAGCGCGGCCGCCAAGGACTCCCCACGCTCCTCTTCGACGTCGGCGATCACAACCCGCGCCCCCTCGGCGATAAACCGCGCCACCGTGGCGCGCCCGATCCCGGAGGCCCCGCCGGTGACAATGGCTATTTTGCCGGCCAATTCGTCGACCACAGAACGAGTTAATCCGCGCGAGCCAGGTTAAGTCAAGCAGTTGATTTAGTTCCCATTGCTGTCACCCGGAGCCGTCATCACCCTGACGCCCCCCGGCGACCCGCCAAAACCACGGACTTTCCCTGTTTCATCGGCCCGAAAACGGAGGATGCTGGATTGAGCAGTTCCATCACGCGGACCGGGAGGGGCTTGACCATGAAGATTCTGGTTATCGGTGGCAGCGGGCTGATCGGATCGCAAGTCGTCGCCCAGTTGACCGGGCTAGCACACCAGGCCGTCGCTACGTCGCCGCGCTCGGGCGTCAACGCGCTCACCGGCGAGGGGCTGGCCGATGCCGTTGCCGTAGCCGACGCGGTGGTCGACGTCTCCAATTCCCCCTCCTTTGCCGACGACGACGTACTGCATTTCTTCACCACATCGACCAAGAACCTGCTCGCGGCGGAGCAAACAGCGGGTGTGCGCCACCACGTCGCGCTGTCCATCGTGGGCACCGACCGGGTGCCCAACAGCGGCTACTTGCGGGCCAAGTGCGCCCAGGAGAAGCTGATCAAGGAATCGGATCTGCCGTATTCCATTGTGCGGGCCACCCAGTTCTTCGAATTCGTGCTCGGAATTGCCGATTCGGCCACCAATGGTGACACCGTGCGCCTGTCACACACCGCGGCCATCCAGCCGATCGCGGCCAGCGATGTGGCAACCGGCGTCACTCGAGCTGCGATCAGCGATCCGCTCAACGGGACCACCAACATCGCCGGCCCGGACAAGTTCGGCATGGACGACTTCGTCCGCATGGGGCTTGCTGCACATGGCGATTCCCGCCAGGTACGCACCGATCCCAACGCCCGCTACTTCGGCGCGGTGCTCGATGGGCACAGCATCGTCCCCACCGACGGCGAGGATGTGACCATCTACCCCACCCACTTCAGTGACTGGCTGGCCGCTGGCTAGACCTGCACACTAGGCCACTGCGGCGGGGCCGACTCGGGGTTCCTGCGCGCGACTAGGCCGCCTGTTGGCAGAGCTGCGCCGGTGGATGACGCCGGCTCAGTCGCTCGGCGCGCGTCGCCTGCCGGTCCAGCTGATACAGGCCGGCCACCGTCGCGAGACCGATCAGAATCAATCCACCCCAGACGATTTCATCGGCGCCAAAACGGTGTGCCACGCTCATCAGCGAGCCCACCGCAAGGTTGCCGACCAGGATTCCGACGCCGACTATCGTGCTGTAGAAGCCATAGTTCGTCGCCACGAGTTTGTCTTCGGCCAGCACCACCACGGTGCGCATTTCGAAGGGAAACAACGCCGCCGAAGCGACAGCGAGCAAACTCGCAGATACCAACAGCGCCGCGACCGCGGCACCGGTGCCGAAACGTTGCGCGTTAGGCACCATCGCAAGCGGCACGAACGCCATGGCCAAGATCGCAGCCCCGACCACCAGGCTGCGACTTACCCTCCAGTGCGCCGCGAACCAGCGGGTGATGCGTAGCTGGCCGGCGATCGCGATCAGCCCGGATACCGCGAACATGGCCGCTACCAAAACAGATTGGTGGCCAGGCGCCAGTAACGATGCCTGTATCGGCAGGGCGAGGTAGACCTGGAACGACAGCACGTAGGCACCCGTCATGGCGGCCGCGAAGCCCAGGAACGAGCGGTTGCGCACAATCGCTTTCCAGCCCTGCAGAATCGACTCGTTCTTGGTGTCAGGGTCGGCCAGGTGCTGGGGCAACGCCATCAGCTGAGCGGCCGTCAAGACCGCAAAGACGGCCGAGGCCCCCAGCACCGTCATCCGGAAATCTAGCGTCAGCAAGGCCAGCCCCACCAGCGGGCCCAGCAGGATCCCGGCCTGATAGAAGATGTTGAACGTCGCAAACGCTTCGAGCTTGCGATCACCGGAGTCCGCGGCCACATAGGCACGCACCGCGGGGTTGAACAGCGCTCCGGCGAAACCCGTTGCCGCCGCGGCAATCAGCACACTAGGCAGCGACCGTGCGACCACCAGTAGCGCAAACCCACCGGTACGGATCAAACAACCGGCAACGATCAGCGGTTTGTAGCCGAACCGGTCGGCCAGCGTCCCACCCACAAAGAACATGCCCTGTTGGGAGAAGTTGCGCACGCCCATCACCAAACCCACCGCCCATGCGGCCAGACCGAGCGGTCCCGCCAGGTAGTCGGCCAGGTATGGCATCAACATATAGAAGCCGACGTTGATGCCGAACAGGTTGATCATCAGCACCCGGCTGGGCCGGTTGAAGCTGCGGAACTGCGCCAGGAAGCCCATCACGCCGCTACCTGGGTCGGGTCGATCACCGTCGCGCTACGCGTCCAACGTTGCACCACCGCGGCCGAGGGAGAGGCGATCACCTCCGGCTCGGTCGCGGGTCGCTGACCAAGCAGCCCGTGCTCGTTGCAGTAGTCGTCGCTGTAGACCGTGTCGAAGTAGCGCTGGGCACCGTCGGGAAACACCGCGGCGATAGTGATGTCCGACGGCAAGGTGCGCGCGGCCCATCCGGCGACCAAAGCGACCGCTCCGACGCTCCATCCGCCGCTGGCGTAGTGGGTAGCCGCCATGGACCGGCACGCCCAGACGGCTTCGGCGGGGGCAACCCAGTGCACTTCATTGAAGGCGCTGTAATCGACGTTGCGTGGAAAGACGCTCGACCCCAGCCCGCGCATCAGCCTGCTCGACGCGGGCTGACCAAAGATTGTGGAGCCGATGGTGTCCACACCGATCAGCCGCATGGCGGGATTGAACTCTCGGAGCACCCGCGCAACACCCGATGAATGGCCGCCAGTTCCCACCGAGCACACCAGCACGTCGACTCGGCCGAGTTGAGCCGCCATCTCGAGCGCCAGCGGCCGGTAGGCGGCGACGTTGTCGGGGTTGCTGGATTGGTTGGGATTCCAGGCACTGGGGTCAGCGGCCAACAACTGCGCAACTCGGTCCTTGCGAGCTTGTTGCCAGCCCCCGACCGGGTGCGGTTCGGTCACCATGTCGACGCGGGCGCCATAGGCGGTCATCATGCGCGTGACGATCAGTTCCTGTCCCGGATCGATGACCAGCGTGACCGGATGGCCGTAGACGGAACCGGCCAGCGCCAGGCCCAACCCCAGCGTGCCGCTCGTTGACTCGACGATGGCCGCTCCGGGGGCCAGATCACCGCGGGCGCGGGCCCGTTCCACCATGTGCATGGCTGGGCGGTCTTTCATGCCGCCGGGGTTGAAGCCTTCCAGCTTGGCCCAGAATCCACGATCGGCGCTGCCGACTGGACTCGCGTCCCCCGACACCCACAGCACCGGGGTGTTGCCGACCATGGCGCCCGGGTGCCGGTTACGACCGGGAATGGGGTGGTATCCCTCGGGAACAACACGGTACCGATCCCGAGTCGGCCGCGGCCGCATCGAGGTCGGGTGTGAGCGGCCGGGAAGCGCTGTGGGTGAAACGTTCAGATTGTCGCCAGCGGAATTTGCTGCGTTTACCAAGGGTAAATTGGGGTTCATTGTCTCGTCGCTTCTGCATTTGGCCGCGATGGCGCTGCGGCAATTTGATGTGGGTCAGCGGTCCCCGGTCCGGGTTTGTCCCCATGACCTGGCGCTGACCAGTCAGCGACGAGCGCGGCAGTACCGGGTCAGCAGATCTTGACCCGCGCGAACATAGACTGGCACCGATGGCGGGCCACGCCCGGCCGGCACCACGAGATAGGTGAGAATGCCCGGAATCCCCGCCGCGGCGGCCACCGGAGCGGATTCGAACGACATCGTGGCCGTCCGGGGCAACACCGCCGTCGCGAATTGTTCCGGGCATGGAGGGGTCGAATTGTCCACGAGGTGCGCGTGGTCGGCGCTGAGCACAAACTCACTACCCACCGATGTTGCCAAGGGGTGATCGGAATGCGCCGGCTGCAAGTGCACCTGCGGCAACCAGCACTGCGCCGCGACCACCGCGGCGGCCCACGCCAAGGCCAGCGCGACGATCGCGGATCGCGTCCACACCACGCGGCGGCCTTTCATGCGGCTCACTATATACCCCCTACCGGTATAGCGTAAAGGGTGGGCTCCGGGTTGCGGGATGCCTGATGTCCTAGCAGGGTAAACAGGGTATATGCGCACTGCCGAATCGATCGAGACGAGGAGCGGTTAATGCCGGTACTGCCAACGGGCGGCCACCCATTCGGGAGCGCACAGCTCAGTAGGCGCGGCTTCATCGGCGCCGGCATCGCCGGCGGGCTGGCGTTGGCCGGTTGCGGCCACTCGCAGACCACGCAGACCGGCGAAACGGCCATGGCCGATGCGATCGCGGCCGCCGAACGAGCCCGTCCGCACACCGGGCGAACGGTTACCGCCAGCCTCACCCCGCAACAGGCACAGATCGATCTGGGCGAGCCGGTGGTGCAAACGTTGGCCTTCGGCAACACGGTTCCGGGACCGCTGATCCGGGCCAGCGTCGGCGACGAGGTGGTGGTCGCGGTGTCCAACCGGCTCGACCGCGCCACCTCCGTGCACTGGCACGGCATCGCGCTACGCAACGACATGGATGGCGCCGAGCCCGCGACCCCCAACATCGGCGCAGACCAGGACTTCACCTATCGGTTCTCGGTCCCGAATGCGGGCACCTACTGAGCACACCCGCATGTCGGCCTCGAGGACGACCACGGCCTGTACCTGCCGTTCATCGTCGACGATCCGACCGAACCCAACCGCTACGACTCCGAATGGATTGTTGTCCTCGACGACTGGACCGACGGTGTCGGCAAGAGCCCGCAACAGCTTTTCGACGCCTTGGTGGATCCGAACAAGCCCCGCATGCAAGAACTCCCGGGGTCATCGACCGCTCCAAGCACGTCCACCAGTACGACGACCACCACGACAACTCCGACCACCAAAACCAGCACGACAACGACAACCACCGGAACCAGTAAGACATCTCCCACCACAACCACATCGGCGACGGGCAAGCCGGATGAAGAAAGCGGCGAAGTCGGGTCGAGCGACCTGCTCGGCGGAGATGCCGGGGACATCGCCTACCCGTACTACCTGGTCAACGGGCGAATTCCCGCGGCACCCACGTCGTTTAAGGCCAAGCCTGGCCAGCGAATCCGGATCCGCATCATCAACGTCGCCTCCGACACCGCGTTCCGTGTCGCATTGGCCGGGCATACGATGACCGTCACCCACACCGACGGCTACCCGGTGATTCCGACCCAGGTCGACGCGCTGCTGATTGGAATGGCCGAACGCTATGACGTGATCGTCACCGCCGCCGACGGCGTCTTTCCGCTGGTTGCCTCCGCGGAGGGAAAGAACGCGCTGGCGCGTGCCCTGCTGTCCACCGGCTCCGGCACCGCACCGGACCCACAGTTTCGGCCCGCCGAACTCAACAAGCGGGTGGGAACGGTGGAAATGTTCACCGCCACAACGGCTGTCAACCTGGGCCGGCCCGACCCCCAGATGAGCCTGCCGATCACGCTGGGCGGCACGATGGCGAAATACGACTGGACCATCAACGGGGAGCCTTACAGCAAGACGCATCCACTGACCGTGCGCCTCGGCGAACGGCCAACCCGGATGTTCGACAACCCCACGATGATGTACCACCCGATCCACCTGCACGGCCACACATTTCAGATGATCAAACCCGACGGCACGCCCGGGGCACGCAAGGACACCGTTATCGTGCTGCCGGGGCAACAACTGCGGGCGGTGCTGGTTGCGGACAACCCCGGATATTGGGTTCTGCACTGCCACAACAGCTACCACCGTGAGGCCGGCATGATGACGCTGCTGGACTACATCTTCTAAAAGCAGGCCCCGACGCGGCACCCGGCGGGTTCAACGACTGAGAAAATCCAACATCAGCTCGTTGACGGTACCGGCCTGTTCGATCTGTGGACAGTGCCCGGCACGGTCGACAACCTGCGAGTGTCCGTTCCGGATCTGCCCGGCGATCTGCTCGCCCCAGCCGCTGGGAAGCAGCTTGTCGTTGCGCCCCTCCACCAGCATCGTGGGTACCGTGATGCGGTCATACCGGCGACTGCTGGACGGCGTAGCCGAGGGGGGTGCGCCGGGGCGACGAAAGCGGGCTGCTGCCACGGCTTCCCACGCCCCCGGCGCGATACTCGAATCGTATCGGCGCTGCACATAGTCCATGTCGGCCGGATAGCGGGCGTCGTGAAATAGCGCTGCCACGATGCGCCGCATTGCCGGCAGGGTCGCGTCGTAGCTCTGTAGTGCGTCAAAGTGGCTGTTCTGCTGGATCTGCCCGCCGCCGCAGATGAGCGCCATGGTCCGCACAGGCAGCATCGGCGCGTCCGAGGTCGTGTCGGTCAGCAGCATGATGGCCCCCATCGAATTGCCCACGAAGTGCGCGGAGTCAACGCCGAGCACATCGCAGAACCTCGCCACATGGCGAATGCGCATTCCGCGGCCATCGACGAAATCAACCACCTTGGCCGACTGCCCGAAGCCCAGGAGGTCGGGCGCCAGCACCCGAAACCGGCCGCCGAGCAGGCCGATGTTGTGTTCCCAGGCAATTTCGGCGTTGGCCCCGAACTCGCCGCCGTGCAGCAAGACCACCGGGTCCCCGTCACCGGCCTCCAGATAGCTGGTAGGCAAGCCGTCGACCGCGACCGCGCGACGATGAATCCGCACTACTTTATTGCGATCGGGTTGACCGGCGAGCCTACCGCGCCGACAAATCGCAGCGGCGGCGCAACGAGCTGGAATTCATAAACCCCGTCGGCGGCGCAATCGGCGGCCAGCGCGGTCAGGTCCCAGTACTCGCCGAGCACAGTCCCATGTCACGCAGGCACAACAGATGCAACGGCAGAAACAGACCATCGACGCCGGATACCGGATCTTCGACTTGCAGATTGTCGGAAGCGACCGCGGCAACCTCGTGATCGTGCAGCCACTGCGCGCATCGCCAATCCAAACCCGAGTAAGGCTCGGTCTTGTTTGCGGTCATGAGAAATCTCGTCCACCAACCAGTCCGGATGAGCACGATGTCGCCGGACTCGATGGTGACGCCCTGAGAGCGCGCCACGTCGTCGAGTTCTTCGGGAGTGATCGGGTTTCCGTGCTCCAAAAAGACCTCGGCTCCGCGATGACGCACCAGGTCGAGCAACACTCCGCGCGAGGTGATGCCTTTGACATCGACCTTGTCGATACCGCAGTGATAGGCGCCCAGGCTGGTCACCGAGTCGGCGGGGAAGCCGTTGTAGAGCTGGTCGTCGTAGTACACGTGGGACAGCGCATCCCACTGGGTGGCCGCCTGTAGCGGCATGATGATCATGTCATCGTTGAAGCGGAATGGGTTGTCGACCAGATACTTGCCCATCTCCCTCGCGGTCGGGTTCTGCTCCCACCCCGGCCCGTACTGTGCCAACGAACTGGCGTCGCCGCCGTCGATCGTCATCAGATGTATTGGATTGTGCCGGAAGCCGAAAGCACCCTGAGGCCCCGATGACCCGAAGTCGACGCCGAGCGCAAACACCTTTCCGTGCCGGACCAAGCTCGCCGCCCGCTGGACCTTCTCGGCGGTGATGGAGTTCAGCGTGCCCAACTCGTCAGCGTCGCCCCACCTCCCCCAGTTGCTGAGCTCCCGTGCCACACGTCGGAACTCAGTCATATCTGCCATCAGGCCCGTCCTTCCCCGAGTTCTCCAGCGATCGATGCCGCCACGTTTCCACCGTCAACCCATACGACCTGACCCGAAATATAGCTGGCTGCATGACCATTCAGGAACACCAAAACCGAAGCCTGTTCACCCGGAGTTGCGACCCGGCCCAGTGGCTTGGCGATATCGTCGAGAAACTCGGCTCCGTAGGCGGTTGTGAGCTGATCCAGGATCGGCGTCTCGGTCACCCCCGGCCCGGTGCAGTTGATGCGGATGCCCCGCGCACCGAGACCGACCGCACTTCGCATCGTGTAGAGGATCACCGCTTCTTTGGAGAGTTGATAGCCGGCGCCCAGCACCTCCAGGTGGCGTTTGCACCAGTCGATACCCTCGACCATCGTCGTGGTGTTCAACAGCGGCGCCACGGCGCGATGGTGTTCGCGGTAGCCGGCGGCTGCCAGTGACGACACGCTCACAATCGCCGAACCCGGGCCCATCATCGGCAGCAGTGCCTCGGTGAGATGGCGTAACCCCAGGAAGTTGATCGTGACGACCAGCAGCGGGTCACCAATTCCGGACGAAACACCGGCGATGTTGAACAACGCATCGACGGGCCCGCCGATGGCCTCGACGGCTCGATCGATGGACCCGGGGTCGGCGAGATCGATCTGGTGAAACTCGCTGATCTCATATCCGGGTTGGCGCTGGTCGAGTCCGACGACTTGCGCCCCGAGTCCGGTCAGCTGATGCACGGCCCGCTCGCCGATGCCCGATGCGCATCCGGTGACCACGGCACGACGGCCGTCATAGCGCCATAGCTGCTCGATCTGGGCCACCGGCCTTTCCCGATCCGCGTACCGTGCTGGTCGGCTACTTGCGTTGTTCCTTCAGGCGCTGCGCCGCTTGCACCCGGCCTTCGTTGATCTCCGCCATGGCCTCGGGAATCTCGCTGGCAGTGAACTTGCCACCGCGACCGGTGGGCAACCCGCCGAACGAGTAGGCCTCGTCGAACTGTGGCGCATTCGATTCCTGGCGCCGCGCCTGCACCTTCTCGATGGCAGGAGCCAGTCTCACGGCCTTGTCCGCCACCGCCTTCGCGTCGCGCTCGATGAACTCGGGCAGCACCTCCTTGCCCATCAACTCGATGGATTCCATGGTTCCCTCATGACTGCGCGGGTTGAGCAGCAGGATGATTTCGTCTACGCCGCTTTCCTCATAGCCACGCAGGAATTCGCGCACGGTGGCCGGACAGCCAATGGCGCCGCGACCCGGGCCGTAAGCCAATGTCGGGTCCTTCTCGATCTCTTCGAGATACCGGGTCCACACTCCGGTACGCCCGGGCGTGTGAATCCCGGTCATGTAGTAGTGCATGATCCCGAAGGAGAAGAATCCGCCGCCCTGCCCCAGCCGTTGCAGTGCCTGCTCATCGGTCTTGGCCACCATCATCGACAGGTCACCGCCGATGGCCAGGATGTTGGGGTTGATCGCGGGGGTCACCGGCGTGCCGTTCTCTTCGAACTCCTTGTAGTACCCGTTGACTCGTTCGGTGAGCGGACCTGGTCCGGTGTAAGCGAAACTCAGTGCACCGATGCACTTTTGGGCGGCCATCTGCACGGTGGCCGGGCGTGTGCACGCGACCCACACTGGTGGGTGCGGCTTTTGCATCGGCTTGGGGATCACATTGCTAGCCGGCATCTGGATGTGGTCGCCGGTGAATCCGGCGAACGGCTCCTCGATCATGCACCGGATCGCCACCTCGAGGGCCTCTTCCCATTGCCCACGCTTGTCGGCCGGATCGATGTTGAATCCGCCGAGTTCCCCAATCGAGGACGACTCTCCGGTGCCGAACTCGACTCGTCCGTTGGACAGCAGATCCAGGGTCGCGATGCGTTCGGCCACCCGGGCCGGGTGATTGACCGCGGGCGGCAGGTGCATGATCCCAAATCCCAGCCGGATGTTCTTGGTTCGCTGGCTGGCCGCGGCCAAGAAGATCTCCGGCGCGGTGGAATGACAGTATTCCTCGAGGAAGTGATGTTCGGTGAGCCAGACGGTGGAGAATCCGGCCTTGTCCGCGGCTTCGACCTCATCGAGGCAGTCCTGCAACATGATCCGCTCGTCGTTGGGCGCCCAAGGGCGCGGTAGAGCGAATTCGTAGAACAGTGAGATTTTCATTGCTACCTTCCGTGGAAATGGGTGGTCGGTGTCGCGCGCCGCGCATCTAGCCGCGCGGCAAGGTGTTTGGCCGCCACAAAGCCAAAGGTCATTGCCGGCCCGATGGTTGCCCCCGCGCCGGCGTAGCTGCGGCCCATCACCGGGGCGGAGGTGTTACCCACCGCATAGAGTCCGCCCACCGTGGTGTCATCGGGCCGCAGCACTCGGGCATACTCGTCGGTGCGCAGACCGCCCGAGGTCCCCAGATCCCCGAGAACGATGCGAAATGCGTAGTAGGGCGGATCTCCGAGCGGATACAGGTTGGGGTTGGGCAGCGTCGGATCGCCGTAATAGTTGTCATAGACGCTGTCGCCGCGGTTGAAGTCGTCATCGTGGCCGTAGACGGCGAGTTCGTTGAACCGCTCGGCAGTCGCCTGCAGCTGCCCGCCCGGAACACCGATCTTGGTCGCCAACTCTGCCCAACTCGTTGCGGCTTTGACCACACCCGACTCCAGCCAGGCGGTTGGGATCTTGCGGCCGGTGGGTACCGGGGCCCCGGGAATCTTCGGTATCGGTAGATGACCGGCCACGACGTAGCGATTGAAGGAGCGGTGATCGGTGACCAGCCAGCACGGTATATGGGTGACACCGGATTTCTGGCCCGCGATCATGGCGTGACCGAAGTCCATGTATGGCGCCGCCTCATTGATGAAGCGCTTGCCCGCTCCGTTGACGATGAACTGAGCCGGCATCATTCGTTCGTTGAGCATGAATTGCATTCGGCCATCCGGCCATTGGATCGCCGGGAACCACCACGCCTCGTCCAGGAGGTCGGCGGCCGCACCCACCCGTTGGCCCGCGCGGATACCATCTCCGAGTGCCGCGGGGTTGCCGAAACTCCAGTCCTGCTCCACCAGGGGTTGATGCTCTTTGCGCCAGGCCAGGTCGTGGTCAAAGCCGCCGGACGCCAGGATCACACCGCCGCGCACTCCGATCCGTTCTCGGCCGCCCTCCGTTTGCACCACCGCACCGGTCACCGCTCCCCCGGCGTCGGTGAGCAGCTCCACCAGCGGCGCATCGAGCCACAGCGCGACACCTAGCTCCTTCATCGCCAGCCGCAGCCGTGCCGCCAGCGACTGTCCGATCGCCGCTATCTGCTCACCGAAGACTCTGGCCCGGATCATCCGGGTCACCAGTTTGAGTAGGACGGCCTTGCCTGCCCAGGACTGCCGGATGCGATAGAAGGACCGCAGTTCCTTGGGGCCCAGCCAGATTCCCCTGGGGGCCAGCGCCAGCGGTGTGAGCAGGCGAGGTTGGTCGTCGCCCAGCTTGCGCAGATCGATGGGTGGCACGTTGATCGTGCTGCCCAGCACCGAGCCTCCCGGCAGTTCCGGATAGTAGTCGGCGTAGCCGGGCTTCCAGACGAACTCCAGCCAGGCAGACAGGCCTTCCAAGAACTCCAACATTTGTGGGGCCGAGTAGACATACTGCCGAATGCGCGCCTCGCTCACCAAGCCATCGGTGATCCGTCGCAGATAGCCGACCACGTCATCGGGGTTGGGCGAGTAGCCCGCCCGGCGTTGCGCGGGAGCCCCGGGAACCCAGATGCCACCCCCCGACAGCGCCGTGGAACCGCCAAAGCATGAGGATTTTTCGATGACCAGGGTGTCGAGTCCGCTCGACGCCGCGGTCAGCGCGGCGGTCATGCCCCCACCACCGGATCCGACCACGAGCACGTCGACCATGCGGTCGACGTCACCCCAAGGTCCGACAGTCATGGGATCGGTACCGCCGTCCGGATGGCGAATCCGGCGATCAGGTCGGCCGCCTGCTTGTAGTAGCGGACTTTCGTCTGATACGGCCCGGCCACCGCCATGGCGGCGAACGCCGAGATCCAGGTGCGTATTTCATGCGCCGAGCTGCCGCCTTCGTGGGTGACGAACGAGTTCGACCAGCGATCGAGGTCGCTGAGGTGTCCGTTGTCGATGATTTCCAGGAAGCGCTGGTCCCAAGCCGGATTGAGCGGCTGTAGGTCACTGTTTCCCGCCGCGAAGCTCTTGGCCGCTTCCATCACGACGGTCTGCCGGGCTTGCCGCTGTGCGGGAGTCAGAGGCTGGCCGTGCACGATGCGCTCCCGGACCTGCGGATCTGCGCTGTGCAACGTCGGCACCGGCGGACTATGGGAGAGCCCGCCCGGTCCGATCACCAACACCCGCAGGTCCAGGGTTGACAAGAAAGTTCCTACCGCGGTGCCCAGCGCTCGGCACCGCCGCAGTGGGCCCAGCGGGGCGGCTATCGCGTTGATGAAGATCGGTATCACCGGGCGGGCGGTCGCGGTTCCGAACAACTTTTCCAACGGCTGCACGGTCCCGTGGTCCACGTCCATGCTGGCCATACGGCCACGTCGACATCCGCGCCGAGCACCGCCTTGGCGCAGTCCGCTGCCAGGTCGGTAGGAACATCAAGCGCACCGATGTGGGTGCCGTAGTCCCCAACCGCACTGGCGTACATACCAATACAAAACGGGGGCATCGCTCGGTAGAAGAAGCCGTTGTAGTGATCCGGGGAGAAGATGACCACCAGGTCCGGGTCGTAGGCACGCACGAACTCGGCGGCCTCGGCAATGGCGGCATGGACCTCGTCAAGTAGGTCGAGCCGCGGCCCCGGTAGATTCAGCAGCGGGCTGTGGGACATACAGCACAGAGCCAGAGCCATTTTCGGCGTCACCCCCTCCCGAAGCAAGCGAGAGGGCTGTGACCAGCGATCGGCTCAGGTCTGGGGCCAGCTGGGCAATGCAGGCGCCGGCGATGCAGCGGTCGGGACGCACGAACAACACCGATTCGTCGTGCGAGTCGAACCAGGCCTTGATTTCACCCGTACGGTCGCCGACGATCACCACGTCTGGGTCATCGTCGCCGGTCCAGTGCAGCTGGACCGCCGGGCGCGCGGCAACAAATTTGGCGCCCAACGCTTTCCACGTAGCAAATGCGGTATCCCCGAGAATCTTTCGCGGGTTGTTGTTCCAGCACAGCACGGCGAACCAGCCACCCAGCACGTCGTCCAGCAGGATGTTCTGCTGGCCGCGTGTGTCGACTCGAGGCTGGATGAACAACGTGCCGACCGGCGACCGAGGGCGCCGAGGCCGGTCATGCACGACGGCCCCAACCTCGTATCGCGGCATCGGCTTGAACCGCATCTCGAGTACGTAGCGCTTGAGCGAGGGCAGCACCGATGCGGAGCGCACCACCGCGTTGCGCACGGCCGCGATTCTGCGGTCGGTCGGCGAAATCACCCGACCCACCATGGTGGACAGGTCGATCATCGCCCGCGCGTGCTTGCGCCGTTCCAAATCGTAACTGTCGAGCAGCGCTTCGCCGGCCTGGCCCCGAACCACCGCGGCCAGTTTCCACCCCAGATTTGCCGCGTCGCGGATGCCGCTGTTGTAGCCCTGCCCTTGCCAGACCGGCATCAGATGTGCCACGTCGCCGGCCAGCAGCAGACGCCCACTGCGGAAGGCACCGGCGATTCGCGAATGATGGGTGTAGACGCGGCGCCGGATCACCTCGACCCGTTCGGGGTGCGGTACCAGCCGGGCCAGCATTCTGGTCAGGAAGGCCGGATCGTCGGCCTGCTCGTCAGACTCATCGGCGTGAATCATGAACTCGAACCGTCGTATCCCGTGAGCGATCGAGATCGAGGCATACGGGCGGCTCGGGTCCGCACCCACCTCGCTGTTCGGATGTCCCAGCGGGTCGTTGGCGATATCAACCACCAGCCATCGGGTAGGCGAGGTCGTGCCGTCGAAAGACACACCCATCATCCGGCGGGTGATGCTGCGGCCGCCGTCGCAGCTAACGACATAGCCGGCCCGCACCCGCCGCGATTTGCCAGAGTCGTCTGCTGCGGTACCGCACTCGACCGCTACCGCGGTTTCGGTCTGCACACATGAGGTCACCGGCCGACCCCACCACACCTCGACGTGGTCGAACCTGTCCAGACCACGGAGCAATTCCGCATCGACCAGCGGCTGCACGAATCCGTTGCGCTTCGGCCAGCCGAAACGCGCGTCCGGCGGGGCCATCTCGGCAAGGATCCGGCGCTTGGCATCGAAGCACCGCAGAATCTGGTTGGGCACCGTGTGCGGCAGGATGCCCTCGACCAGGCCGATCGACTGGAAGGTACGCAACGCCTCGTCGTCGAGCCCGACGCCGCGCGGATAGTCGATCAGCGTCGCGCGCTCCTCGATGACCAGCGTCCGGACACCCTGCAAGCCAAGGATATTGGCCAGGGTAAGGCCAACCGGTCCGGCACCGACCAGCAGAACATCAAAGTCGTTCTGTCGTCGCTTCCTAGACATCAGTGCCCCATCAGGAAGTCGAGATGGCGGTGATTGAAGGACTTGGCGTCTTCGTACTGCGGCCAATGGCCGCAACCCGACATCACCTCAAAGCGTGCGCCGGGAATCATCGATGCGATCCGGCGCCCCTCTGTCACGTCGGCCGTCGGGTCATGGCTGGTCCAGAGCACCAGCGTCGGCGCTTTGATGGCCCCGTACTCGGCTGGTCCCAGCAGGTTGCGGGCCCGGATCTGCGGATCCTGCAAGGCCATGATGTCGCGCATCGCGGCAACGAATCCCGGCTGGCGGTATATCCGTTGGCGGCTGGCCACCAGATCGTCGTAGTCCTTGGACTTGTCCGCCATCAGCCACTTGATCCGCGCCTGCACGGTCTCCCAGGTCGGATTCTCGGCGGCGGCCATCGAAAACGTAACGATGCGCGCCATCACCTCGGGATCCGCCTGAGAACCACCAGCGGTATTGAGTACGAGGCGTTCAACCGCTTCGGGATGATCGACGGCCGCGCGGGCCGCTACCCAGCCGCCCAGCGACTCACCGCTGATGCTTGCGCGTTGAGCACCGATGGCACGCAGCACCGCCATCAGATGCTCGACGTAGTGGCGGATTTCCAGTGGGTGACCCGGCTTGTCGGTGTAGCCATGGCCCAGCATGTCGATTGCCCAGGTCCAGAAGTGCTCGGCGTGCGCGGCTAGATTTCGGACGTATGCCTCGGCGTGACCACCAGATCCGTGCAACAGCATCAGTAGCGGCCGGTCCGGTTCGCCGGCACGCAGGTAGCGAGTCCGAACTCCCTGCGCGGTGGTGATGTGTCAAGACTGTGACGGGCTCGGGAGCGGGGTCGCAGACGTTGGCGCGGGGGCTCACCGCGCTGCAGTTGGTCGCCGCGTCTCCGGCGGGCCTGTCGATGCAGGAAGTTGCCGATCGGGTCGGGGTGCACCGGACCATCGCCTACCGATTGCTGCTGACGTTGACCCAGTTCCGGCTGGTGGCCAAGGGCGAAGATGGGCGCTTCCGGCCGGCAGCCGGCCTCGCGGTGCTCGGCGCGTCCTTCGACCACAACGTGCGCCAGCTCAGTCTGCCAACGCTGCGCGCACTGGCCGATGATCTGGGCACCACCGTTTCATTGCTGGTTGCCGAGGGCGACGAACAGGTCGCCCTCGCGGTGATCGTCCCCACCCAGGTCGCCTATCAACTCGCCTTCCACGAGGGCAGCAGATATCCCCTGGACCGCGGCGCTGCCGGCATCGCGCTGCTAGCCAGCATGGCCGCGCGCCCCGGGGAGCGGGAGCTGGTCGCCGCGACGCGCCGGCGTGGCTGGGTGACCACCTTCGGCGAGATCGAACCGAATACCTATGGGCTGGCCGTGCCGGTCAGGCGGCCGGCACCAGCCCCACCAACCTGCATCAACCTCATCTCGCATCGAGAAGACGTGGTGATGCGCGCGAAGGGCGCCGTCATCGACGCCGCGCGGCAGCTGTCCACGCAGCTGAGCTGAAGGGATACCCAATCATGTTGTGGAGTCAGACATTCGATGTCGTCGTGCTCGGCAGCGGCGGCGCCGGACTCACGGCAGCCCTGAGCGCGGCAGTCGCCGGCGCCACGGTGGCGGTGTTCGAGAAGGCGCCGACCGTCGGCGGGACCACCGCCGTCTCGGGCGGGATCGCTTGGATCCCCGCCCATCAGCGATCCCCCGACCGGGACCTCGCGGTCGACGATGCGTTGCGCTACCTGCGCGCACAGTCCTTGCACTCGATGGACGACGCCCTGGTCGAAACGTTTGTCCGAACCGGGGCGGCAATGCTCGATTTCGTCGAAAAGCACAGCGGCGTGCGTTTCGAGATCGCCGCCGGCTTCCCCGACTACCGGCCCGAGTTGCCGGGCGGACAACCGGCGGGCGGCCGGTCGCTCGGCCCGGCGGCCTTTGAACCAAGCCGCCTCGGCGAATGGGCCAGCCGAATCACCTCTTTCCCCCCGGATTGGTCCAATGTCGGCTTCGACGCCGAAACCCGGGCTCGGCTGCACGCCGGCGTCGAGGAATCCGAAGACCTGTGCGTGGCCGGTACCGCTCTGGTGGCCGGGCTATTACAGGGATTGCTGGACGTCGGGGTGACACCGCGCACCGACGCCGCGGCCGAGGAACTGGTGGTCGAAGACGGGGCGGTCGTCGGGGTCCGGATTGCCCAGTCCGGCCGCAGCATCAGCGTCCGTGCCCGCCGCGGTGTTGTCCTGGCAACCGGTGGATTCGAATGGGATCCCGTCCTGGTGCGGGCCTTCCTGCGAGGCCCCATGCACGGTGCGGTCTCACCGCCCAACAACACCGGCGACGGGCTGCGGATGGCGATGGCACGCGGCGCCGAGCTGGCCAACATGGGTGAAGCCTGGTGGGTTCCCATCGTGCAGATCCCCAACGACACCATCGATGGCAAGCAGCGCAGCCGCAGCGTGCGGCTGGAGCGAACCCGCCCGCGCAGCATCATCGTGAACCCGGCCGGGCAACGCTTTGTCAACGAGGCGTGTGACTACAACTCGATGGCCGGCGCCTTCCACTACCTCGATCCCAGGGGTGGCTACGTGAACGATCACGCCTGGATCGTGTTCGACTCGGCCCATCTGCAGCGCTACGGGTTCCTCGGGATCGAACCCGGCCAACCGGTTCCGGACTGGTTCTGTGAGTCGACCGACCTCACCGAGCTGGCCACTAAGACCGGTATCGACGCCGACGGCTTGGGGCGCACGATAGCGCGATGGAACCATAACGTCGCCTCCGGTACCGATCCCGACTTCGGTCGCGGCGCCAGCGCATACGACCGCTATTGGGGTGACGACCAGGCAACCACCCTTGCCGGCAAGACACTTGGCCCCATCGACAGCGCGCCCTTCTACGCGGTGCCGATCCGGGTGGGCGCCATGGGCACCAAGGGCGGACCGCGCACCGATCGCGACGGACGTGTCCGGCACGTCAGCGGAGGATCCGTACCGGGACTGTTCGCCGCCGGCAACGCTATGGCGGGAGTGACCGGGCAGGCATACGGCGGGGCGGGTGGAACAATTGGTCCGGCAATGGTTTTCGGCTATCGGGCCGGCCGCACGGCCGCCACCGGCGAATCGGCCGATGCGCCCTAGCGCCGTTTAGCCCTTCAGCGGAATGCGTACACAAACGTGGGTGCCGGTCGGTGTATTGAGGAAGACCAGCGATCCACCGGCGGCATCGACACGGGCCCGATGCGAGGCCAGACCGATATGCCCCTGGCCGAGGCGGCGCGCCATCGTTTCTCCGCTGACGCCGACGCCGTCGTCGGCCACATCCAGCACGCACACGCCGTCGGAGATGCCCAGAGCCACCGAAGCATTACGCGCCCGCGAATGCTGCACCACATTGGACAGCAACTCCCGGGCCACACCGAAGACGATGGGATCGATCTCGTCACGTATCGGATAGTCGACATCGTCGGTGATCCTGATGCCCGAACGTTGGGCGTGAAAGGAGGCCAACTGTTCGACCGCCGCACCCAGGCCGACCTGTTCGAGAACGGCCGGATGCAGCTCGAAGGTTGCCTGCCGCAGCAGATCCGACGCACTCTGCAGACCTGCCAGTGCGGTGCTCACTCGTTGGTCGTGGGGGGCGGCGGCCCGCAATTCGATCAGTTCCTGGCGCGCGGCCAGCACGTCCTGCAGCGGCCCATCGTGAATGGATTCCGAAATCCGGCGTTGCAGCACTTCCGAAGCCGTCATGGTCTGTGCGAGCAACTCTTCACGTATCACGCTCAACGTCGCTACCGAACGGGCGTGCCGTTCCTCGCTGCGGACCACCATCAATGCGGTGGCACAGAGGAATGCGTAGAGCCCGAACCGAAAGATCGCCTCGGGCCAGCCATTCATCCGAATCACCACCGGATCCTGAGCCAACGCCAGGGCGAATCCAACCAGCGTCAATGCCAGCACCACCGCGGCCCGCCGCGACGAAATGTCGAGGGCAACCAGCACCGGCAACAGCGTCATGATCAGCAGCGAATAGATGCCGTCGGTGGACAGCAACTGAAAGCCGGTCAGCGCCAACACATCGACGGCGGTGAAGGCGAGCGGTTCGTATCTGGCGATGTTGGCAAATCGGTCCAGGCTGACCATCGGCCGCGACCGTCGAAACGCCAACGCCAGCGCCCACAGTGCGGCAAACGCGTAGACACAGATCAAGGCCGTCTGCGCGCCCCATTCCCGGCGCGGCGTACCGACCAACATGGCGGCAACCATGAACAACACAACCCCGATCCGAAGCACGGAGCCGATGCGGTAAGCGCGCAGCTGGTGTGTTCGGCGCACCCGAGCCAGTTCTGCGTCGCTGGTGACCACCACAGGAACACCGTACAGACGGCACGAACCGACCAGCTGGCCATAATTTGCACACGACGGGTTCGGCGACCTTTCTGTGCGCCGCTGCCCGAGGCTCTGACCAGAAGATTCGTCCTGGCGCCGGCAGCTAGGAGCAAACTGTCGGCGGTCGGCTTGGCGTTGCCTGGAATTCGTCATCGATCCTGCTGAACCACCCGCTAAACTCAGGCCATGGTCGGCGCGCCATGGATGTGACTAAAACCGAGAAAGTGCGAGTGGTAGTCGGTGACGACCACCCGCTCTTTCGTGAGGGTGTGGTACGCGCGCTGTCGTTGAGCGGTTCGGTCAACGTTGTCGGCGAGGCCGATGATGGCGCGGCGGCGCTGGAACTGATCAAGACGCACTTACCCGACGTGGCCTTGCTCGACTACCTGATGCCGCGGATGGACGGTGCGCAGGTCGCTGCGGCGGTGCGCAGCAATGAGCTGCCCACTCGGGTGTTGCTGATCTCGGCGCACGACGAATCGGCGATCGTGTACCAGGCGCTGCAGCAGGGTGCCGCCGGTTTCTTGCTGAAAGACTCGACGCGTACCGAGATCGTCAAGGCGGTACTCGACTGCGCGAAGGGCCGCGATGTGGTGGCGCCGTCGCTGGTCGGCGGGCTTGCCGGAGAGATCCGCCAGCGTGCGGCACCCATGGCTGCGGTGCTCAGCGCCCGGGAGCGCGAGGTGCTTCATCGCATCGCCAAGGGCCAGAGCATCCCCGCGATCGCCGGCGAACTCTACGTCGCGCCGTCGACGGTCAAGACCCACGTGCAACGGCTATACGAGAAGCTCGGCGTCAGTGACCGAGCGGCCGCCGTCGCCGAGGCGATGCGGCAAGGGCTTCTCGACTAGTTGCGCCGGCGGGCGGGTGCCGATCCGGCGCCGGCGAAGGCACCGACTTCAAGGGCAGTTCGACGCACACATGGGTGCCCGCCGGGGCATCGAGAAAGACGAACGTTCCGCCAGCCGCGTCGACCCGCGCCCGATGCGAAGCCAGGCCGATATGTCCCTCACCGAGACGGCGCGCCGCGGTACCGCCCGCGATGCCCACCCCGTCGTCAGCCACGTCCAAAACGCAAGCTCCGTCGGTGATCCCAAGGCTGACCGACACATGTTTGGCCTGTGCATGGTGCACCACGTTGGACAGCAACTCGCGTGCCACACCGAACATGATCGGGTCGATCTCGTTGCGGATGGGGTAGTCGACGTCGGTGCTGACCTCGATGCCCGATCGGCGCGCAGTGAAGGTCGCCAACTGTTCCACGGCCGCACCCAGGCCAACCTGTTCGAGGACGGCCGGGTGCAGCTCAAAGGTGGCCTGCCGCAACCGTTCGGAGGCACTTTGCAGGCCGGCCAGTGCGCGCTCCACCCGATCGTCGCCGGGCCAGACGCTCTGCAACTCGACGAGTTCCTGGCGCGCGACCAGCACGTCCTGCAGCGGGCCGTCGTGAATGGACTCCGAGATCCGGCGCTGCAACACCTCCGAGGCCGTCATCGTCTGGGCCAGCAATGCCTCTCGCAACGCGCTCAAACCCGCGACCGCGCGAACACGGCGCTCCTCGGTACGGACCACCACCAATGCGGTGGCGCACAAAAACGCGTAGAGCAAGAACACAAACACGGAATCGGGCCACCCCGCGTCGCCGAGCAGCACATTGTCATGAACCCCGGCGATGGTGAACCCGACAATGGTGAATGCCAGCACCACCATCGCCCGTCGTGACGAAACGTCGACGCCCACCAAAATCGGCAGCAAGGTCATCATCAATAGCGGATAGATCCCATCGGCCGACAAGAGCTGAAACGCGGTCAGCACCGCTATGTCGACGGCAGTGAAGGCCAGCGGTTCCCAGGACCGGATGGTGACCGCTCCGCTGGCCGCCACTCGCCGCGGTGAAAACGCGAGCAGCAGGGCGCCCGCCGCGGCCAGCACGTACACCACGACCAACGTGATTTGCTGGGCCCATTCGTGCTGGGGAGTGCCGATGAGCATTGCGCCGATCAGGAACACCAAGACCCCGAGGCGAAGCACCGAGACAAGCCGGTAGGAGCGCAGTTGATGCAGCTTGTGCACCCGCTCCAGCTCAAAATCGCCGGTCATCCCCACCGGAACACCGTACTCACAGCGGCAGACACCTGCCAGACTCGGAGTCGCCCAGCGCACCCCGGCTCTGCCAAGCCAGGCACGCACCGGTCCACCTTCGGACCAAAATGCGAGTCGTGCGGGCTGCGACCAGCACAGGCGGGGCCGGCGCGCCAACTGGCACTGCTGCCAGGTTTCAGCGGCGACGTCCGGTCTGCCCAGCTGGTCTGCGCGCTGCTTAACTACGCCCATCATGACCGGGACAGGTCCCCGACTTGGCCAAGGCAACGGCGTCGGCGACCAGTTTGCGTGCCGTGCGCTCCACATCGCAGAGCTGCGCCGCATCGGCTCCACCGGCCTTCAGCCGGCCGCCGGTGAATACCAGCGGATCCAGGAAAGGTTCGGTAGCGGCCGCGTCGTAATCACCATCGAATGAGGGAAAATCGCTGCTCCGGTAGGTGATGGCGCGTACCACGGTGGGGCCGGCGCCAGCACGCGCCCGCTGCACCGCTGTGGCCACACAGCGTCGAACCGCCTGGACGTCGTGACCATCCACGGTGACGCTGGGAATCCGCTGGCACGCATCTCCGCCATGGCCGGGGGCGCCGCGCAAACGGCCGGCAACACCGACACCGGGAACGCTTTCAACCACGATCACCACCGGAAGGTGCCACAGCACCGCCATGTTTGCGGCCTGGACAAACGCGCCGGAATTGACATCGTCAGGACCGGTGATGCAGAGCGTGACCCGGTCGCTGTTGTCCAGCCACTGCGAGTATGCGTGCCCGACCGCCAGCAGCGGGCACTGGTCGGCAGCACCCGATCGCTCCGGCGAGTTCAGCTGGTCAGCGTGGTCGCAGGTGCTGTCTTGGCCAATCAGCTCGGCGATCATCGGCCCCAGCGGAAGATCCACACCGACGTGCAGGGCATGTGCGCGACGGCTGGCCAGCACCAGATCACCCTCGGTCAGTGCCGCCGTCGCACCGATACTCACGGCCTCCTGACCCAACGCGGTCGATACCGGTGACTCCATCAGACCGTCGGCACGCATTTCCTCCAGCGCCATGTCGAGCAGCCGCAGCACCCACATCCGCCGATACATTTCGAAGTGGTCGGGCAGGAGCGCGGCCGGGCGTGCACTGGCATGAGTCATCTGTCGGCTCCTCATTCGTCAGCGGAGGCGTCGGCGGGTCAGCGCCGAGCTCTTCGGCGCCAGCCCCGGATACGTCGCGGGCTTGGGGATGGCGGTTCGACGGCACCTCAGCGCAAGTTTGAAGCTAGCCGGGCCGGCCCGGCCGTGGTACCGCCGATCGGCCGGACAAACTGACGAACGCCGTTCCCCCGATCGGGGGAAGTCGCAACGCGGTGCCTCGCGCGTAGCGGCTCAAGCGGCTGCAGCCACAGCGGTGTATTGCGAGTCCCGGACCCCGACGTCACCGGACCTGTTCAGCGCCCGGGCCAGCGGCAGGCACAGCGCGGCCCCGGCCAAACCCACTGTCACGGTGACCAGCGCGACCAAGCGATGGCCGCCGTGCGTCAGACTGCAGGAGGACACGATGGGGGGCCACGACCGACGCGATGGCCAGGGTCATCGACCAGATTCCGTGGTAGCGCCCGCCACTGGCGGGCGGAGCAATTCGGTGAACTATCCCAGCCGCGATCACGAACCAGGCGATTTCCCCGGGAGCGGACGCGGCCACGGCGATGGCGAAGCCGAAAGTCGTGTGCGCGAGCGCCGCACCGGCCATGGTCAACGCCGTCCATCCGCCGGCAATCGCCAGGATGTCCAATCGCGGGTTGATGCGGGCCGCGACTTTTCGGCCCAGCCAGGGCGTTATCACCGGGGTTAGGCCGATTCCGGCGGCGGCATTGGCCACCTGGGTCCAGCCGAATTCACCCGCGCCCAGACCGCTGTCGGCCATGAGCATGGGCACGGTGGCGTATAGCCCCCGCACTGCGGTCAGCGTCGCAAGGCTGGACGCGAACAACAGCACCAGCCGACCATCCGAAAATGCCCGGCGGTAGCTGATGCGTGCGGCCCTGACATGCACAGCCGGTGCCACCGGCGGCCGATGCGCCGTTGCCGGGATGCAGCGGGCCGCCACCAGCGCAAGCAGCGCGCACGCCACGGCATTGATCCAGAACAGCACCGGCACGCCGGACCAGGCGGCGAGCAGTCCGCCCACACCGCCGGTGATCGCTCGGCCGATGCTGACGATCCAGCCAAAACGCCAAGCATCGAGCTTGGCCCGCCGGCTCGGCTCTGGGATCAGCTCGGCGATCGCGGCACCCATCACCGGACGGGGCGCGTCGTAGACCACGCCGGTGATCATGGCGCCGACCAGCAACGCTGCCACGCTGCGCGCTTCGGCCATTCCCACCAGCACACCCGCCGCGATGGTCATGGTCCAAGCCAGCGTCGCGCGGGGGCCCAGAGAGTCCACCAGCCATCCGCAGACCAGCTGCCCCACGGCCCAGCCCACGCCGAACGCGGCCAGCACCGCGCCCACCGCGGCAGCGGCAAATCCTCGCCCTGCCACGTGAAACGCCATGAACGGATAGGCGAATCCGGCGGCACGCACCACCAGGTTTCCGCCCAGTAGCAGCCAAATGACCGCCGGGTAGCCCTCCCTGGCCGGCCGGTGCCGTCCACCAGCGCGTTCGCCCAACGGGCGGGCACCGCCAAGTGGAGCCGCCACCGCGCGAGCGCAGAGCGCCCTTGCCGACCGGGGCTTTGTGTTGGTCTTTGTGTTGGCCATGCGGGCAGCCGATCGGCTGCTGCCACGGGCTTTGGAGCGCAAAGCGGCGTTGCGGGGCCGCAGGAATTTCGTGGTGTCCCCGGCATCGGGGAGATCCGGGGAAGAACTAGAAGAGACACGCATCGCCTCGCCGGCGGCGATGGTCGCGGTAGTCGTCATCGATCCAGAGGTAAGCATGATCGCACCTGGGAGGCTCCTCCGATCAACTCACCACGCGGCAAGAATCTTGTCCGCTGATCGGGGGACACCGCCGATCGACTACAGCGGGCGAATAACCGCCCGTGGGCCGCTACTGAGCGGCGACAGCGTTGGCCGCTTCGGTCTCGGCGTAGGAACCGCCGCTGGCCTGCAAGGTGGTCACGAACATCTCGTAAATCGCCTGCGCCTGCGCGCTCAGCGTTTGGTACATCGCCCCGTGGGCGGCAAAGTGGGCCGCGGTCAGCGCCGACACCTCGTCGGCGGCAGCTGGGACCACCCCGGTGATGGGGGCCATGGCGGCGGCATTGCCCGCGCTCATCCCGGCCCCAACCGAATGTAGGTTCAAAGCCGCGGCGGTCAACGCTTCGGGTGCACTGGTCACAAATGCCATGGCACAAGATTGACACTCCGCCAGGCCGTTGTCTGTCGACCGGAAAGCTATTCGTCAAGAGGAACTGCGTGTCCCCCAATTGGCGGACCTAGGGCGGCGGCGGGGCCAACAGCCGGTCCGCCGCAGCATAAGGATCCTCGAGGCCGTCGACCACCGCTTCGGCGAGCCGGTCCAGGTCGGTACGGCCGCGCAGCCGAGTCTGCGCCAGCGACAGAATCTGTGCCCGGGCGCGGGCCAACCGGCGATCGCGACTATCGCCGCGCTGATGCGCGTCGATCAGGGCCAACAGCTCACCAATGCCCTCCGACTTGACCGCGACCAGGCTGAGGATCGGGGCATTGGTTTCGGCCCGCAAGTCTCGCACGGTCTGTTCGGCACCGACGCGGTCGGCCTTGTTGACCGCCACAATGTCGGCGACTTCCAGCAGACCCGCCTTTGCCGCCTGGAGCGCATCGCCGGTTCCCGGATTGAGCACGACGACGGTCGGGTCTGCCACCGCCGCCACCTCGATCTCGGACTGTCCCACCCCGACCGTTTCCAGCAGAACGACGTCGTAACGCAGCGCCCCCAGCAGCCGGATGGCGGCGGGCACCGAGGCGGCCAGACCGCCAAGATGGCCCCGACTGGCCACCGAGCGGATCAGCACCTCGGAGTCGTTGACATGCGCGGTCATTCGGATGCGATCGCCGAGCAACGCACCACCACTGAACGGGGACGACGGGTCCACGGCTAGCACCGCCACCCGGGTTCCGCGCTCCCGGTAGGCGCCGACCAGCCCGGTGATCGTCGTCGATTTGCCCGCCCCTGGCGGCCCGGTGATGCCGATGACTCGCGCGGGCCGCTGCGACCAGTCCTCGATACCCGCCAGCACTTCATCGCGGCGGTCCCCCTCGATCAGACTGAGGAGCCGGCCCGCGGCGCGTTGAGATCCGTTGCGCGCAGCGGCAATCAGATCATCGATGCTCATTGCGTCCTATTTTGCAGCTATAGCGCCGCAACCTCGATGACCGTCGCCGATCCCATGCCGCCACCGGCGCACATCGCCGTCAGCCCAATCCCGCCGCCGCGTCGGCGCAGTTCGTGCACCAGCGTCACCAGCATCCTGGCCCCGGTCGCGGCCACCGGGTGCCCCAACGAGCATCCGCTGCCGCTCACGTTGACCCGATCGGCGTCCAGTTCCAGCAGTTTGACGGTCGCCACGCACATTGACGCGAACGCTTCGTTGATCTCGAACAGATCAACGTCGGAGATTGATAGATGGCCCCGTGCAAGCGCTTTCGGAATAGCTTCGACCGGGGCCAGGCCGGTGGCGGCCGGATCGACACCCACCGACGCCCAGCTGAGCACCCGCGCCAGCGCCGGCATGCCCAACCTCTGGGCCATCCGGTCGCTTGCGATGGTCAGCACCGCGGCGCCGTCATTGGCGCCGCAGGCGTTGCCGGCGGTGATCGAGAAGCCGTCGATCTCGGGATGCAACGGCTTGAGCGCGGCCAGTTTCTCCATCGTCGTGTCCCGGCGCGGATGTTCGTCGACACAGAACAGGCCGTGCGGCGTCGGGATCGGAACAATCTCCTCCTTGAACCGGCCCTCGTCGATCGCGGCGATCGCGTTGCGATGCGAGCGCAGGGCCCAGGCGTCCATCTCGGCGCGACTCACTCCGGCGGCCACCGCCGCATTCCAGCCGACCGTGATCGACATGTCCATGTTCGGCGCATCCGGCCGGTCCGGGTGAGTCGGCGGGAACCAGTCGACCCACTCGCCATCGATCTGCATCCGGGGCCGCGGCGAGGCGGAGGCCGAGTTCACGCCCCCGGCGATGATGAGCTGGTCCATCCCCGCCCGTACGCTTGCGGCCGCGCCCTGCACCGCCGCCTGTCCGGCGGCACAGTGCCGATTCTGGGCAAGACCGGGCACATGACCAAGCCCCGCCGTGATGGCCGCGTGGCGGGCGATAACGCCGCCGCCGTAGAGACCTTCGCCCAGGATTACGTCGTCGATCTGCCCCGGATCCAGATCCGCCGTGGCCTCACTGACCACATGGTGGGCCAGGTCGAATGCGTTGGTGTCGCGCAAGGTTCCCTTGCGGGCGGTTCCGATCGGGGTGCGCAGGGCAGCGACGATGACGGCTTCAGGCACGGGCTTTCTCCACTTCGGCGGCGCGGAGGCCAGAAGCCGACCGCACATTCACGAGAATCTGATTATCTCAGTTTGAGAGCACCAGTTACAACCAGGACTCCTTACACTGCTGGTGTGACACAACCGGTGGCGACAATCGCGGTCCCGGGCGGCAAGGTGTGGAGCAAGCGCGTCGGCGGCGGCTCCGGCCTTCCCCTGCTCGTGGTGCATGGCGGCCCGGGCCTGCCGCACTACTACCTGTCAGCGCTGCAACGACTGGCCGGCGAACGGGAAGTCATCTTCTGGGATCAACTTGGCTGCGGAAACTCCGAACGCCCGTCCGACGTGGATCTGTGGACAATGGGGCGCTCGGTGGCCGAGATGGGCGCCGTGGTGCGCGCACTCGGGCTGGAAGCCTTTCACATCTTCGGCAATTCCTGGGGCGGAATGCTCGCCCAGCAGTATGTCCTGGACGTGCCATCGGGAGCCGTCAGCCTGACCATCTCCAACAGCACCGCGTCCATTCCCCGGTTCGCCGACAGCGTGATCCGGCTCAAGGCGGAGCTGGATCCTGGCACCCAAGCCACCATTGACCGCCACGAAGCCGCCGGCACCACACATTCGGCCGAATATCAGTCCGCAATCACGACCTGGAACGAAACGTATCTGTGCCGCACTCTCCCCTGGCCTGCCTACCTCACTGAAGCATTCCAGAATCTGGGTCCCGAGATCTTCGAAACGATGTTCGGGCCCAGCGACTTTCGGATCGTCGGGACCATTCGCGATTGGGATGTGGTCGATCGGTTGGCCGAAATCGCCCTGCCGACACTGCTGCTCGCGGGCAAGTACGACGAATGCTCGCCGGAAGACATGCGCGAGATGCATCAACGGATTGCCGGCTCACGATTCGAGTTCTTCGAGTGCAGCGCGCACATGCCCTTCATCGAAGAACCAGACCGGTTTGACCGGGTGATGCGCGACTTCCTGCGCAGCAACGACTGATTGGGTTGGCCAAGCTGGGCGGGTCCGGCTAGTTCTTCGGAGCGGTCAACCTGGTCACGATTGAGCGAAAGTCCTCGGTGGTGAACGACTGGTGCTCGGCCGACAGCGCGTAGTCCAGACTGGCGAGCACGGCCCGCTCGAGGTGAATATTGAGCACCCGTTTGGTGCTTTCGACCGCCTGCTGAGGCAATTTCATGATCCGCTGGGCGCACGCCACCGCCTCGGCCACCGGATCGGCGGCCACATGGTTGGCCAGGCCGAGCTCGACGGCGCGCTGCGCGGCAATCCGCTGACCGGTCAACGCGTATTCCTTGGCCAGCATCAGGCTGATGTGCAATGGCCAGGTCAACGGACCGCCGTCGGCGGCGACCAGACCCACTTGCACATGTGGGTCGGCAAGATAGGCATCCGGCGCGATGTAGACGATGTCACTCAGGGCGACCAGGCTGCAGCCGAGCCCCACCGCCGGGCCGTTGACCGCCGCCACCACCGGCACCCGGCAGCGGGCCATGCCCAGCACGATGTCTCGGCCATGCGCGATGGTCTTCGCCCGCAAGTCGTCGTCTTGGGCGAGTTCGGCCAGATATGCGAAATCGCCGCCGGCCGAGAAGGCTCGCCCGGCGCCCGTGAGCACCGCGGCGCGCGCGCTGCGATCCTCGCTCAACCGCCGCCACAGCCCTGCGAGCCCAACATGCAGATTGTCGTTGACCGCATTGAGCGCATCGGGCCGGTTCAGGGTGATGATGCGCAGCGCCCCCTCGGCGCGAACGTCGATTTCTGTTGGCATGTCATACATGTCAGACTCCCAATCCCAAAATGCGCGATGCGCTGATGTTCTTCTGTATCTGTGAAGTGCCTCCCATCACGCTTTGCGCACGGCTGTACAGGTAGGCGCCGAACAGCTCGGGATCATGCGTGCCACCAATGCCGAGCGCGGCATGCCCGACAGACTGTTCCACCCAGGTCATCAGCAATTTGTCCAGCGAGCCTTCGGGTCCGTGCGACACCCCGTCGAGCTGTTCGGACAACCGGCGCCGCACGTGATGAGTCAGCATCTCGGCTTGGACCGCGGCCCAGGCAAGCTCGTCGCTGACCGGATGCCCCTGGGCATGGTTGCGCGCCAACAGCTCTGCGACGAGCTTGTTGTAGCGGGCGGCGTAACCGAGGGTGGACGGTTCACGTTCGTGCCCGACCACGGTCATCGCCACCGCCCAGCCATCCCCTGGGGCGCCGACCATCCGGTCGGCCGCCACCGTGGCGCCGTCGAAGAACACCTGGCCGAACTCCTTGGTGACTCCGTTCATCATCCGCAATGGACGTTGCTGCACACCAGGCTGTTTCATGGCGACCACAAATGCCGACAAGCCTCGGTGCCGGCTAGCACCGGGTTCGGTTCGGGCCAGCAGCAGACACCAGTCGGCCACGTCGGAGTAACTGGTCCAGATCTTGTGACCATGCACCACATAATCGTCACCGACACGAGTGGCGGTGGTGGTCAGCGCGGCCAGGTCCGAACCCGCACCGGGCTCACTGAACCCCTGACACCAGCGCTCGGTCCCGTCGATGATGCCGGGCAGAAACCGTTGCCGCAGTGCGTCGCTGCCGTGTCGGCCGATGCCGAAGACCAGGTAACCGACGCTGGGGCGCGGTGGCGCACCGGCACGGGCCAACTCTTCGTCGACGATCACGTCATAGACCGGTGCCAGCTCCCTGCCCCCGTATTCGCGTGGCCACGACAGCCCGAAGAATCCCTCGCGGTAGAGGGCCTGGTGCCAGTGCGCCTGCCGGGCCCAATATTGGTCCCCCGATCCGCGAAAGTCATCGGCGTTTACCGAAAACCAGTTTCGCAGGCGTTGCCGGAAGACCGCCTCGTGCGGTGAATCACGAAAGTCCACGACCGACCTCCTGCAAGCTCACCGGCCACAACTCGGTTGATGTCAACGCCCGGCGCAGGTAAACGTGCACCAGGCAGTCCCAGGTATTGCCGATGCCACCGTGCACCTGTACCGCGGTTTCGCAGACGGTTCGACTGGCACGCGCGCAGTACACCTTTGCCATCCGGGCGGCCTGCACGGCTTGCGCCGGCTCGAGTTCGTCCACCGCCCAAGCGGCATGGCGCAGCACGCTCACCGAACCCTCGATCAACGCCAGGTTCTCCGCCAGCAGATGAGCGATCGCTTGATGGGACCCGATCGCTTTGCCGTACTGCTCGCGAATCTTCGCGTAGTCACAGGCGAGGGCGTGCGCGCCGCGGGCGTCTCCGACCAGGTCTGCGGTGGTGGCGACCAAAGCCAGCGCATACCAGCGCTGCGCGGCATCGGCGGATACCTCACCGACCGCCACCGGCTGTCCCAGCAACCCCGCGTCCAGTCGCGTCAGGTCCGCGCCCGCTCCCGCAACATCGAGATCTGCGGACAGCACGGCGGTACCCGAGAGCACCAGTGCGCGCCGATGTCCGCGCGCATCTATCGCCCGGCCGCCGACGCCCGTCGTCGCGCGCCCGGAGTCTGAGTTCAGTTGCCGGGCCAGGTCATCGGCGAGCACGGGTCCCAGGAATGGCGCATCGGCGAGCCCGCGCCCGAATTCTTCTGCCACAATCGCGACCTCGACACCGGAGGCGCCGTCGGAACGTAACGCTCTCCACCCGGACGCCTCGATCTGCCTATCCAGCTTGGCGATTCGGGCTTCGTCAGCCAGATCCTGCACAGATGCCGGACCGAGATCGTCGGCCATTTTCGCCGCCGCGTCACACAGTTGCCGTTGTTCAGCTGTCAGACGTACATCCATAGAGCTCCTTGAGCGCTCGGCGCAACACCTTTCCGGAGGGCAGTCGAGGGATATCCGGCACGAACACGATCCGCGAGAGCCGCTTGTAAGACGCGAGCGAGGCAGCCACCCGGGCACGCAACTCGGCGGCGTCGACGGGTGTTCGGGCCGCGACAGCGGCAACTACCGCTTCGCCGTTGGCTCCGTCCGGCACCCCGAATACCGCACAATCCCGGACCGCGGGATGGCCGTGCAGAACCGCCTCGATCTCGGCGGGGGCAACCTGGAAACCGCGAACCTTGATCATCTCCTTGAGCCGGTCGGTGACGCGCAGCCAGCCGGCGGCATCCAGCGAGCCGATGTCTCCGGTCCGATACCAACCCTGCGACATGACCTCGGCCGTGGCGGCCGCCGGCAGATAGCCCGCCATCAGTGAATGCGATCGCGCCTGGATTTCGCCGACCTCACCGGGGCCCACCCGCTCACCGGTTTCGGTCGACACCACCCGCAGGTCCACGCCCGGCAGCACACGTCCGACGGTGTCGAGCCGGGCGCCCCGCAGCGGGCTGCAGGCGATCACGGGTAGCTCGGTGGTGCCGTAGGCGGGCACCCAGCCAATGCCGGTCCGGTTCGTCACCGTCTCGGCGATGCCCGCACTCACGGGCGTGGCGCCCCACATGATGAACCTCAGCGACGACAAATCGTAGGACTCGAGGTTGGGATGCGACGCCATCGCCAAAGCTATGGGGGCGACCGCCATTTCCACGGTAATCCGGTCGCTTTCGATGTGTGCCAGCATCTGGTCGATGTCGAACCGGCGATGCAGACGCACCCGAACGCCGGTCCGCAACGCGGTGACGATGTTGAGCAAGCCGAGGATGTGCGAGGGCGGCGTGACGATCTGAATGCGGTCGCGCTCGGTCAGCCCCAGCGCGTCACGCCAGTGGCCAATGGCCGCGTTCAGCGACGCGTGGGTGTGCCGGACCGCCTTGGGCAGGCCGGTGGTGCCCGAGCTGAACACCAACAGCGCATCGCCAGCACGGCGCGGCGCGCCCGGTAGCGGTGCCGCGGGGGTGATCGGCTCATCCAGGTGCAGCATCGGCATCAGACCGGCCAGCACCGGGTGATCCCCGGCGGCATGGGCGGGGCCGGTCAGGGCGAGGGCATGATCCACCTCGGCGCGCTTCCAGGCGGGGCTGATGAGCACCGCCGAGGCGCCCAGACACCAGATGGCGTTCAGCACGGCGACAAACTCCGGCCGGTTGGACGACATCACCGCCACCCGATCGCCCGCGACGACGCCTTGCTTGCGTAGCGCCGCGGCCAGGCCGTCGGCCATCGCCCCCAGCCCGGGCAGGCTAAAGCCCCGATCCTCGAACACGAGCGCGGCCGGCTCGGTCACGTCTCGTCCTTCCCGGCGGTCACGACAGTCTGAGAATATCCTATTTCCTGATGAGAATAGTATTCTCAATAGAGAAGAACGCAAGTACATCAGTGGGGGCGCAGGAAGGGCGGTCATGGCGGAACCGGGCATGGTGACGATCTACCTCGACCGTAGGCGGGCATCGGTGCCGCTGGTGCCTGGCGAGACCCTGCTGGAAAGCGCACGACGAGCGGGGCTGGACCCGCCTTTCAACTGCGAGGCCGGCAACTGCGGGACCTGCCTGGCCCGCCTCACGGAGGGCAGCGCGACAATGCTGGTCAACGACGCTCTTGACGACAGCGAGGTGGCCGACGGCTACATCTTGACCTGTCAGGGCATACCCGATACCGCACCGATCACGGTGCGCTACGAGCGCTGCACACATCCCGGTGGAGTTGTCCGCCGAGGAATACCCGGGCAGGGTCGGCGGACCGCCGGGTTCACCGGTCAGCGCGGCACTTCCGGCGGCGGCCTGGATCACGTAGTCGAAGGCCGGATCGTCGCCGCCATGCAACCCATAACCGGTGATCGCCACGCAAACGATGCGTTCGTTGAACCGCCGCAGCGCTTCGTAGGTCAACCCCAGTCGGCGGATCGACGACGGTCGCAGGTTGACCACCAGCGCATCGGAGTCGGCCGCCAGCTCGGCGAGCCGGTGCTGTCCCACTTCGGAATTCAGATCCAGACAGAGGCCGGACTTGTTGCGGTTGAGGCTGGCGAAGTAGCTCTCACCGACCGTGCGTGAGATCTCACCGCCGGGCGGTTCGATCTTGACGACCTTGGCGCCGAGGTCGGCGAGCAGCAATATGGTGTAAGGGCCGGCCAGCATGGTGCCGACCTCGATGACCCGAATGCCGGTCAGCGGGCCCGCGGCGGTCACCGCACCTCCGTCGCCAGCGTGGCAATCATGTCTCGGGTGCGACGCTTGGAGGCAACCAGCTCTTCACGATTGTCGCCGATCGGCAGCAGCCGCACCGACAGGTCGGTCACACCGGCCTCGGCGAAGCGACGGAATCGAGCCAGGATCGCGTCCTCGTCGCCGGCCGCACAGATATCACCGACGTCTTTGGCATCGCCGTATCCGAGCAGTCTTTGATAGTTCGGCGAAACCTCGGCCTCCCCCAGAATCCGGTTGGCGCGATCACGCGCTACCTCGACTTCACTCGAGCCGCAAAGGCAAACGGGGATGCCGGCGACGATGCGCGGAGCCGGGCGGCCGGCATTGTCAGCGGCCTTGGAGATTCTGGGCACCACATGCTCGGCCACCGCACGTTCGTCGGCCATCCACAGCACGGTGCCGTCCGCTCGCTCGCCGGCCAGGGTCAACATCACCGGCCCGAGCGCTGCGACCAGCACCGGCAGGGGCGCCACCGCGGCCAGATCCAGCGGGTTGTGCACCCGGAAGCTGTCGTTCTCCACGTCGACGGGCCCGGGGTTGGCCAAGGCCGCGGCCAGGACCTCGAGGTAGTCCCGGGTGTAGGCGGCGGGCCGCTGGTAGGGCAGCCCGAGCATGTCGTCGACGATCCAATGGTGCGACGGTCCGACGCCCAGCACCAGGCGACCACCGGTGGCCGCATGCACCGACAGAGCTTGCCGGGCCAACGCAATAGGGTGCTGCGTCTGCAGGGGCACTACGGCGGTACCCAGCTCGATGCGGCTGCTCCGCGTTCCCATCAGGGTCACGGCGACCAGTGCGTCAAAGTCATTGGGAATCTGGGGAATCCACGCGCTATCCAGGCCGGCTGTTTCCGCCCAGTCGATATCGGCCAGCATCCGGCCCACCTTGCGGCCCGAATCCCCGCGCTCGGGGCCGATCATCACTCCGACACGCACGGTTCCTCCATGGACGGTTGCGGTGCGGTTTGCGCGTCGCCGGTCAGCGCGCGGATGTCGCGCACCAGGTCATCCAGCGGTGTTCCGGTGGGAAACACCGCCGCCGCACCGGCGGCCAGCAGCTTGGGCACGTCGGAGTGCGGGATGGTCCCGCCGACGACGACGGCGATGTCGGCGGCATCGGCGTCGCGCAGGGCCTCGATGGTGCGTGCCGTCAGGGCCAGATGGGCACCCGACAAGATGCTCAAGCCGACCACGGCCACATCTTCTTGAACGGCGATCGAGGCGATGTCTTCGATACGTTGCCGGATGCCGGTGTAGATCACCTCGAAGCCGGCGTCGCGCAGCGTGCGGGCGACGATCTTGGCGCCGCGGTCATGACCGTCGAGACCGGGCTTGGCGACCAGGATCCGGGCGGCCATCTAGAACACCACCGGTTGCTGGAATTCGCCCCACACCGCCTTGAGGGCGCAGACCATCTCACCGACCGTGCAGTATGCGTTGGCGCAGTCGATCAGCCTGTGCATCAGATTGTCGGCTCCTCCGGCGCCTCGCGCGAGCGCGGCGAGGGTGGACTGCACTGCGTCGCTGTCTCTTCCAGCCTTGACCTTGGCGAGCCGCTTGAGCTGAAGGTCACGGCCTTCGGCGTCGAGTTCGTAGGTGACGATGTCGGGTTCGGCGTCCCCGGAGACAAACCTGTTGACCCCCACCGACGGGTCGAACACCCGCTTCGATGTCCTTGTGCGTTCGGAAGGCCTCGTCGGCGATCAGGCCCTGCAGATATCCATCCTCGATGGCGCTGACCATCCCGCCGTGGCGCCGCAGGTCGTCCATGATCTCGATGATCCGAGCCTCGGTGGCATCGGTGAGCGCCTCTACGAAGTAGGAGCCGCCAAGCGGGTCGGCGACGCGGGTCACGCCGCTTTCATAGGCCAGGATCTGCTGGGTGCGCAGCGCCAAAGTGGTGGACTCCTCGGTCGGCAGGGCAAACGGCTCGTCCCAGGCCGCAGTGAACATCGACTGCACCCCGCCCAACACCGCGGCCATCGCCTCGTAGGCGACGCGGATCAGGTTGTTCTGCGCTTGCGGTGCATACAGCGACGCGCCGCCGCACACGCAGCCGAACCGGAACATCGCCGCTTTGTCCGTCTTGGCGCCGTATCGCTCGCGCATCAGCGTCGCCCAGCGCCGTCGTCCCGCACGGTATTTGGCGATCTCCTCGAAAAAGTCGCCGTGGGTGTAGAAGAAGAACGAGATCTGTGGGGCGAACTGATCGATGGTCATCCGACCGCGTGCAACGACGGTGTCGCAGTGGGTGATTCCGTCGGCGAGGGTGAATGCCATCTCCTGTACCGCGGTGGCCCCGGCGTCACGAAAATGGGCTCCCGCCACCGATATGGCGTTGAATTTCGGGACCTCGGCCGCACAGAACTCGATCGTGTCGGCGATCAGCCGCAGCGAGGGCTCCGGCGGCCAGATCCAGGTCCCGCGCGACGCGTACTCCTTGAGGATGTCGTTCTGGATCGTCCCGGTGAGCTTGGCGCGCGGAACTCCCTTTCGCTCGGCGGCGGCCACGTAGAACGCCAGCAGAATCGCCGCCGTGCCATTGATGGTGAAACTGGTGCTGATCTTGTCCAGCGGGATGTCCTCGAACAGGATTTCGGCGTCGGCCAGGGTGTCGACCGCGACGCCAACGCGGCCGACTTCCTCGGCGACGTCTGGGTCGTCGGAGTCGAATCCACATTGGGTGGGCAGGTCGAGCGCCACCGATAACCCAGTCCCGCCCTGGTCCAGCAGATAGCGGTAGCGGCGGTTGGACTCCTCGGCGGTGCCGAACCCGGAGTACTGCCGAAACGTCCACAACTTGCCTCGGTATCCCGACGCGAAGTTGCCGCGGGTGAAGGGGTACTCCCCCGGAGACGGCGGCTCCGCCGTGCGGTCCCCAGGGCCGTAGACCGGCGCAACTGGGATGCCCGATGCAGTCTGGGTCACATCATCCATCGATGAATAACGTACTTGCAAAAAACGAGAATGCCAATACCACTCAGTTGACCAGCATAAACGGGCTCAGAGCGAGGGGGGTTCCAGAGCCGGCCGGGGTGCGCGGCTTCGACGGGGCGCGGCGGCTACACCCGGCAGAGAATTTCGCCGTTGGGAATCCCCAGCCAACCATCCGGTGCCGCGGCCCAGTCGCGCCAAGCCTGCGAAATCGCCTCCAGATCTGCGGCGCTGGCCATCCCGGAGCCCAGCAGTTGGGCAGACAGATCCGAACGCAGAATCCGATCGGCCCACATTCCGCCCCACCAGGCACGCATCTCGTCGGTCGCGTAGCACCACATGCTGCCGGTCGGCGTGATGTCAGCAAAGCCCGCCTGACGAGCCCACGACAGCAGCCGCCGGCCGGCATCGGGCTCACCGCCGTTGGCACGCGCCGCCCGCTGATAGAGCTGTAGCCAATGGTCCAGGGCCGGAAGTTGCGGGTACCAGATGAACCCCGCGTAGTCGGCGTCACGCGCGGCGACCAACCCGCCGGGCGCACAGACGCGCTTCATCTCCCGCAGCGCCTGCACCGGATCGGCCACGTGCTGCAGCACCTGGTGGGCATGGACTACGTCGAACACGTCATCGGGAAAGTCCAGGGCATGCACATCGGAGGTCACGAACGCGACATTGGACACGTCGCATCGCTGCGCCTCGGCACGGGCCAGGTTCAGCGCCGCATCGGTGGGCTCCACCGCCGTCACCGTAGCGGGCGCCACGCGCGCCGCGAGGTCGACGGTGATAGTCCCGGGGCCGCAACCGATGTCGAGCACGGACAACCCCGCACGAAGATGCGGCGATAGGTAGCCGGCGGAGTTGGCCACCGTGCGCTGACGGTGCCCACGCAGCACCGACTCGTGATGCCCATGAGTATAGACGGCTCGGCGTTCGTCGTTCATGAACCGGAGCCTACCCGCCTAAATCAAACAGTGAGACAGCCATCTCATTATATGAGACAGTCAGTCGACCGGAGTATTGAGGATCGGCCGGTCGACCCCCGCCCCCGGGCCATCGAAGTGCCACCACTCACCGGAGTACACGCTCAACCCGCCGTAGTTCATCGCGTCGCGCAGCCGTTTACGGCCGGCTTGGGCCGCCTCACTAACCCCTTCGGTGGCGAATGCCTTGGCCCGCGCCGAGAAGTCATCGAAGTCGGTGCCCATGTCGGCCAGGCAGATTCCGCTGATCTGCCGCTGGGGCGGGCATTGTGGCGACACGCTGGCATAGGTCACGTCAACCGAGCGGCCCGCCTCGTGGCTGCGGGCGTATTGACCCGGACGCGCCACCCAGGCCGGGTTCGGGACCACCTGGAACATCTTGACCTGGACATCGTGCGGTCGGTAGCAGTCCCAGAACACCAGCGCCTGCCCTTGCGGGCGCAGCGCCGCCGCGGCGGCCGTCAACCCCGGCGCCATCGATTCGTGCACCAGACATCGGGCATCGGCGGGATACAGCTGCGTGCGGGTGAAGTTATTGGTGGTCGCGTAGCGCAGGTCGATGATGGCGTCGGGAACGACACTGCGCACATCGACAAGGCCGGCCGCAGCCGCGGCGGCACTGACCGGTGGGACGGACCCGGCCGGCACGCTGGCCGTTGTCGCGACGGCTCGCACGGCCGAGGTGACCACCGGAGGCGATGGGATCGATGACCCGCCGGGACTCGTCCACACACCCGACGGCGCGGCGGTGATACCGCAGGCGACGAGGGCAGCGGCGGCGCCAACCCTTCGCAATGGGCCGCTATGGAGTGCATCGGCAATACTGCTCACCGCACCGAGGCTACGTCGGGTCAGCCCGTTCTCACGTTTATCGCCGACGGTGTTCGGCGATCAGCGGCCGATCAATGTTCGTCGTAGTGCCCATCGTGGGCGGCATGCCGGCATCCGTCATGGATGTAGTCGACGTGATCGCCGTGGGGAACGGCGACGTGGCCGCAGCCATCGCCGTGAGTGTGATCACGGCCCGTCATGCACGCAGTGGCCGTCGCCGGATTCACATTCGTCAAAGTGATCGCCGTGGCGCCGGTGCAGATGACCGTCGTGCAGATAGTCGACGTGATCACCATGCGGAATCGCGACATGTCCGCAACCGTCGCCATGCGAATGGTCGTGCCCCGCGTGCTGCCGGTGCGCTATCGCGTTCATCTCTTTCTCCTTGTGATTGTTGAGCGGGCCGGGAATGTCGACATGTCGGGCGCGTCAGCGGACTTGTCGGTCGCGGTCGAGCTGTCGACACCACCATTCAATCCTCAACCAGCCATCACGGGGGACAAGAGCAGAAAGTCACCGAAAACTCTTGGATCCAGTGTCTTCGAGCCAACGGACATCGCACGCCGCCAGCCAGCCAGCCAGCCAACAAAGGCGCAAGATTTCGCCGGGGTTTCGGTTGGGCGAAGATACCGCAGCTTTCAAACACCGCCATTACATATGTTGCTAATCGAACTATACCGTTGGCGCGATGTCCGACGAGAATCGCAACGAGCGCCACCGGCGCCCCGCGCTTCACGCTGTCGTCGCGGCATTTGTCCTGGTCTGCTCCGCTTTTCTCGCCGCCCCCACCGCACACGCGGCAGCGATAACCGCAACGCTGGCGGTGACGTCACAATGGGACACCAGCTTCGTCGCCAACTACCGGATCGCCAATCCCGGCGCGACCGAGTTGGCGGACTGGAAGCTCGAATTCGACCTGCCCGCCGAGGAATCTGTGACAAATTCGTGGAGCAGCAAGCTGGCCCAATCGGGAACGCATTACGTCCTAACACCCCAGGGCTCCGGCGTTGTTGATTAGCAGGCTTGTGAGCTGGGGAATTGTGGATTGAGGAGGTCTAGGCGGCGGTTGGCGGTCAAAGCGGTGATCCGGCAGGCTTCGGCGATGTTGTCGGCGCCGTTGAGGCGGTGCAGATTGATGGCGGTGTTGCGTAGCGTTGCTAGGACCTGTGCGCCGTTTCCGGTATGTGCCCTTTGACGGTCTTCGTCGAAGGTGACGTCGCGTATCCAGTGCAGGCTGTTCTCGATTCCCCAGTGTTGACGCATCCAGGTCATGATCGCGGTAGGGCGGGCGTGCTCGAACGGCAGGCTGCAGATGGTATAGACCACCTCCACGCTGCGCTGGTCGGTGGCGGTGATCAAGCGTTCACGAGTGATCCGGATGATTTGTTTTGCGTAGGGGAAGCCGATTCCTCGTGCAGCGGTGATGATTTGCAGGGTGCGGGTCTCGACACGGCCGTGGTCGCGGGAGTCGTCGGTAGCGGCTGTGGGCACCTCGACCCAGGGCAGCGCGGTGATACGCGCAAGTATTTTGGCTTGGTTGGACTTGACGATCATCAGGTAGTGCGACTTCAAGGTGGCGCAGATCAACTTCGCGGTGACGACCTGGGTATGCATCGCATCCACGGTGACCAGCCACCGCAAGCTACCCGGCAGCAGCGTGAGCAGGGCACGTACGCAGGGAATTTCATTGCTTTTCTCGGCGACAGCGAGTTGACCGAGCACCAATCGGGCACGGTGGGCGAACACCGACACGAGATGCGTGGCTGTCGCTTTGGCGCGTAAAGGCACCACGCAGCATCTTGCCGTCCAACGCGATCGGCACCAATCCACTGGGGTCGCTGCTGGCCACGTGTGCAGTGAAGTAACTGCCCATCCTGGCGTTGAGGTCGGCGGGGTCTAGCCGAGACAAAACAGCGCGAAAGGTCTTCTCACTGGGCCGCCGGAACCGGACCCCTAATTAGGCCAACACATCATCGGGAGCGGTGGCCGCCCATGTAGCAAAACCAGCATAGCCGCGCATCCCCGCGGCAGTGGCCAGAACCGCGATCGCCAACAAAGCCATCAGCGAATACCTCCGACCGCGTGGGTCCCTCGGGTCTGGCACCGAGGCCAACACATCGAGAAACTCCGATCCGATGAGCTCGCTGCGCTCACCAGGACTCCAGCGGTCGAACACCTCTGGAACCGACGACACAGGCAATACTGAAACGGTAGGCACGGGCAACTCCAGACCAACGACGAACAGTAACCAACTCGATCGTTCTCCAGATAGCCCGTGCCTACACTCCGGCCCCAATAGCGCGGCACCAAAGATCATCAACCCAGCTCACAAGCCTGCTAATCAACAACGCCGGAGCCCTGCCTGTGCGCCGTTTCCGGTATGTGCCCTTTGACGGTCTTCGTCGAAGGTGACGTCGCGTATCCAGTGCAGGCTGTTCTCGATTCCCCAGTGTTGACGCATCCAGGTCATGATCGCGGTAGGGCGGGCGTGCTCGAACGGCAGGCTGCAGATGGCATAGACCACCTCCACGCTGCGCTGGTCGGTGGCGGTGATCAAGCGTTCACGAGTGATCCGGATGATTTGTTTTGCGTAGGGGAAGCCGATTCCTCGTGCAGCGGTGATGATTTGCAGGGTGCGGGTCTCGACACGGCCGTGGCCGCGGGAGTCGTCGGTAGCGGCTGCGGGCACCTCGGCCCAGGGCAGCGCGGTGATACGCGCAAGTATTTTGGCTTGGTTGGACTTGACGATCATCAGGTAGTGCGACTTCAAGGTGGCGCAGATCAACTTCGCGGTGACGACCTGGGTATGCATCGCATCCACGGTGACCAGCCACCGCAAGCTACCCGGCAGCAGCGTGAGCAGGGCACGTACGCAGGGAATTTCATTGCTTTTCTCGGCGACAGCGAGTTGACCGAGCACCAATCAGGCACGGTGGGCGAACACCGACACGAGATGCGTGGCTGTCGCTTTGGCGCGTAAAGCACCACGCAGCATCTTGCCGTCCAACGCGATCGGCACCAATCCACTGGGGTCGCTGCTGGCCACGTGTGCAGTGAAGTAACTGCCCATCCTGGCGTTGAGGTCGGCGGGGTCTAGCCGAGACAAAACAGCGCGAAAGGTCTTCTCACTGGGCCGCCGGAACCGGACCCCTAATTAGGCCAACACATCATCGGGAGCGGTGGCCGCCCATGTAGCAAAACCAGCATAGCCGCGCATCCCCGCGGCAGTGGCCAGAACCGCGATCGCCAACAAAGCCATCAGCGAATACCTCCGACCGCGTGGGTCCCTCGGGTCTGGCACCGAGGCCAACACATCGAGAAACTCCGATCCGATGAGCTCGCTGCGCTCACCAGGACTCCAGCGGTCGAACACCTCTGGAACCGACGACACAGGCAATACTGAAACGGTAGGCACGGGCAACTCCAGACCAACGACGAACAGTAACCAACTCGATCGTTCTCCAGATAGCCCGTGCCTACACTCCGGCCCCAATAGCGCGGCACCAAAGATCATCAACCCAGCTCACAAGCCTGCTAATCAACAACGCCGGAGCCCTGGTCACCCGAGCGTGGAGCAGCAAACTCTCCAAGACCGGCACGCACTACGTCCTGACACCGGAGTCCTACAACACCACCATCGCCCCCGGCAGCTCGGTCACCGTCGGTTTCCAGGCCGCCCAGACCAGCACGTATTCGGCGCCTGCGAATTGTCAGCTCAACGGCGAATCTTGCGGCGACGGTCCGGCCCCTACCGCCAGCGTGCGCCACTGACGACGCCGGTCGCGGGCGCTAACCGGCCGGGAAGAGACGAGCCACCAGAATGGCCGCGATAAGGATCGCAAGCGACAGCGGCGCCGCTACGGTGCCAATCAGCATCCCCCGCCCAACCTGACCGAGTTTGCCCGGGCTCTTGGCAACAACGGAGGAAATCGACAGGTAGATCAGCGACACGAGGAGTACGAAGACCGCCAGCGGCGGAACTGAGAGAACACAAAGCCAGGTCGCGAACTCCACCACCAGGATGTGGGCCAGCGCCACCGCGAAGCTGATCGGTCCATAACGGCCGGTCGCCCCGGTCAACGCAACACCAAGAAGGCGAAGGCGATGCCGCCGATCAGGACAACCGCGGCGGCGCCGGTGACGCCTAAGCCAATACCGCGCCGCTGCGAGGAACTCGAGTTGAGCAACACCGCACCGGCCCCCAGCGAAACAAGCGTCGCCAGGGCCGTCGCGGTCAGCAACAGCGTGCGTTCGCTTCGCCCGCTTTCCGTCGGAAATGCCCACTTCCCCAACAGCCACATGGCGGCAAGCAACAGCAGCAAACAGAATTGAATGACCACCGACGCCGACCAGGTGGCCGACCGCCACGCGGTGGCATCCATGTCACGAATACGAGCTAGAAACGACATCGGCACCCCCCTGACGCATCGCGTCACTCTCCTCGATCGGCATGCGACACCACTGTCGGCAACCCCGCCCTGGCCGGCATCCGTGCGCTGGCAACCTAACCCGCCGGCACCAGCTCGAACCTGGCGCATCGCGCCGCGACTACCGGCATACCTGTCTATCAGACGTTCGGTTCATGCCGAGGGCCAACTCCGCGCCGTCAGCGCCGCCAAACCTCAGAAGACCTTCATATAATTAATCATTAAGTTTATGAAGCCCATCGGGTAGCCTGGGTGCAGCAACATCGCCAATCAGGGATGAACCCGAGACTCTCTGCACCTACGAGAGGGGTGTGCTCCGGTGTCTTCTAGCGCCCACGGCCAACGGCTGAGCGAACCTGACGAAATGGTGTCGACCAGACAGCGACCAACCCTGTCCTTGGCCACAGCCGTCGATTCACCCGATTCCGGCCGAATGGCGTCCACCGGCGACGCGGTCTCCCTCGGCGACGCAGATTGGCGCTCCCGGCTGCGCACCGCGGCACTGGCCCAGATCGCCGACTTCGTCTCTGACCGCAGCGCCAGCGCGCTTGGCGGGTCGGGGTGGGAGGTCGCCGGCGACATACTTCTGCGGTTTGTTTCCGAGGGCAAATGCCTGAGATCGACCTTCATGTACCTGGGCTGGTTGTGCGGCGCCGGTCCCAACAATGCGGCATTATCGGCCGCGGCAAGCCTGGAGCTGCTGCACGCCTTTGCGCTCTTCCAAGACGACGTGATGGACCAATCCCCGCAACGACGAGGCAGTCCAGCCGTCCATGTCCAGCTGGCCCGGTGCCACCAGCGGCGCGGGCTATCCGGTGCCGCAGCACGTTTCGGCGAATCGGCGGCCGTACTACTCGGAGACATCTGCCTGGTCTGGGCCGAGCAGATGCTGCGCGAAAGCGGGGTCGAGGACCGCCGTCTGCGGCAGGTATGGCCCCGCTACGACGCCATGCGCATCGAACTCGCGGTGGGCCAGCTTTGCGACCTGTCCAACGATATCCGCAACCTGCCGACACTGGATGCCGTCTTGGACGTGGCGCGGCGCAAGTCGGGTAACTACACGGTGCGCCGGCCGCTCGAGATGGGAGCCGCGATGGCCGATTGCGATGAGCGCACGCTGGAACAGCTCGCGCGATACGGCGACGCCGTTGGAGAAGCGTTTCAACTGCGCGACGACATGCTGGGAGTGTTTGATACACCGGCGATCACCGGCAAACCCAGTGGCGACGATCTCCGCGAACGCAAGGCAACCAGCGTCGTGGTCGCCGCCTACGAGATGGCCGATCCGCCGACGCGTCGGCAGCTTCACGAGCTGATGCATCGGGCTGAGCTCGGCGACGCTGCGGTTGATCACTGCAAACGACTGATCACCGCTACGGGAGCTGTGCAGCGAATCGAGGACATGATTGACCGCCGTGTCGATCGCGTTCGAACACTATTGGCCGACATGACGATCGGGCAGCAAACCCGAGCCGCGCTGGGCGACCTGGCAGCAGCCTGCGTGCAGCGCAGCACGTGAGATCACGCGAATTAGGGAGCCGCGATGCGAACCATTGAAGGCACTGCCGATCACGTGGTGGTGATCGGTGCGGGACTAGCGGGGTTGGCCACGGCGCTACACCTGGCGGGCCGCGGCCGCAGCGTCACGGTCGTCGAACGCGAGGCTTGGCCGGGTGGACGTGCCGGCCGACTCGACATCGATGGATACCGAATCGATACCGGCCCAACTGTTCTCACCATGCCAGACCTTATCGACGAGGTCTTTGCGGCCGTGGGTGAGACGATCTCGGATCGGCTGGAGTTGCTTCCCGTCGATCCGGCCTACACCGCCATGTTCGCCGACGGAAGTTCGATCGATGTGCACTGCGACGCGGATCGGATGGTCGCGGCGATCGAGAACTTCGCCGGTCCCGAGCAAGCTACCGGTTATCTTCGGCTGCGCGAGTGGTTGACCCGCCTGTACCGCATCGAATTCGCCGGCTTCATTGGCTCGAACTTCGATTCGCCCCTATCACTGCTCACCCCGCAGCTGGCGCGACTGGCGGCTGCCGGCGGATTTCGCAACTGGGACAGCATGGTCAAGCGCCACATCACCGACCCGAGGCTGCGTCGGGTGTTCACCTTCCAGTCCCTCTACGCCGGGGTGGCGCCGCAAGATGCACTGGCGGCCTATGCCGTTATCGCCTATATGGACACCATATCGGGGGTGTTCTTTCCGCGCGGCGGGGTTCGTGCCCTGCCTGACGCGCTGGCGGCCGCCGCGGCCTGCGCGGGCGTGCAGTTTCATTACGGTTCGCAGGTAAGCGAACTCGAGCGCGACGACGCGCGGATAACCGCTGTCCGCACCGACAGGGGCGAGCGCATTGCCTGCGATGCAGTGGTGTTGACCACCGAGTTGCCCACCACATACCGCCTACTGGGCCGAACCCCCCGCCGGCTTCGCCGGCTACGCGCGGCACCGTCGGCGGTCGTCGTGCACGCCGGCTGCCGCAGCGCCTCGACCGCGAGTGAGCCGGCGGCCCATCACACGATTCTTTTCGGACAGGCATGGGAGCAGACGTTCACCGACATCATTCGCGACGGCCGGCTGATGCGAGATCCATCGTTGTTGGTCACCCGACCGACCGCGGGCGATCCCGCCCTCGCACCGCCGGGCCGAGATCTGCTCTATCTACTCGCGCCGGCACCCAACCTGACCGCGGGCCGGGTCGATTGGGGCAGCGCCGGTGGTAGCTACGCGCAATCCATGATCGACACCGTCGCCTCCCGGCTGCTTCCGGACTTTCGCGACAGCGTGGAACTACTCGACGTCGTCACTCCCCTGGACTGGGCCCGGCAGGGCATGGCGGCAGGTACTCCGTTCGCGCTGGCGCATACGTTCGGCCAAACCGGTCCCTTCCGCCCGGCGAACACGGTGCGCGGCATCGACAACGCGGTGCTGGCGGGTTCGTCGACGGTACCTGGCGTGGGCGTTCCGACGACGTTGATCTCCGGGCGGCTGGCCGCCGACCGCATCACGGGAAACACCACCCGATCAATCCGACACCTCGACCTGAAAGCACAGTTGTCATGATTCGCAGTGAATTGGACGCCGCCGGGATCGGTGATCCCCGGTTGCGCGAGGCCTATCAACAAAGCCGCCGAATCAACGCCGCCAGCGGGCGCACCTTCTTTTTGGCCACCAGACTGCTGGCACCGGATCAGCGACCACCCGTACACGCCCTGTACGGGTTCGCCCGTTACGCCGACGACATTCTGGACTCCTTCGATCCGCGGCTGGACCCCGACACTCGCGCCCAGCGACTGCAGCAGCTGGCGCAGCAGTTCTTTTCCGGCGCCGACCATCCTGATAACCCGGTACTTGCCGCGGTCAGCCACACCGCACGCCGCTACGGCATCGGCGCCGATCTTTTCGAAGATTTCCTGGAGTCGATGCGCATGGACCTCAGCATCACCGACTACCCCGACCGGGATGCGCTCAACACCTACATGCGCGGTTCAGCGGAAGCCATTGGCCTACAGTTACTCCCGATCTTGGGCACCGTCGTTCCGGCACGAGAGGCCATGCCCTACGCGGCCGCCCTGGGACGCGCATTTCAGCTCACCAACTTCATTCGCGACGTCGACGAGGACCTGGCCCGCAACCGCATCTATCTGCCCGCCGACGAACTCGCCGCATATGGCGTTGATCGGGATGTGCTGATGTGGTGTCACCACAACCAGCGCAGCGATGGCCGGGTACGCGAAGCTCTGGCCGCCCAACACGAGATCACCAGAGAGACCTACCGGTTCGCCGCCGCCGGGATCCAACTGCTGGCGCCGCGGTCGCGGCCCTGTGTCGCGACGGCTTTGACGCTGTATTCGGAAATCCTGGACCGCATCGAAGGCGACGACTTTGCGGTGTTCGGCCGGCGCGCCACCGTCGGGACCGCCCGCCGTCTGCGGGTGGCCGGTGCCGGGCTGATACGAGCATGGCGCGCCCGAACCAGCGACGCCATCCCCGATCGCTCCGAGTACGGTGCCGCATGAGCGATCGCTGGCAATACCTGCTGGTGCTGCTCGCATGCCTGGCAATCACCGCGCCGCTGGAAGTGTTCGGCGCCGGCGTATATCGGCGCCCGCGAAGGCTGCTGCGGTCGGTACTACCGGTGGCCGCGGCATTCCTGGTCTGGGACGAGTTGGCCGTTGCCGCACTGGTGTGGACTTACGATCCGCGCTACATCAGCGGGCTGAACGTCCCGTTTCAGGTCCCGATCGAAGAGGTCCTGTTCTTTCTGGTGATCCCCATCTGCGCCCTGTTGACCCTCAACGCGGTCAGCACCATCCTCGACCGGCTCCGCCGACGATGACCGGGTTGGGGTACACCCTGCCGGCCGTGCTGGCCGTGGCCGGCGTTGGCGCCCTGGAGCTGTTGGTACTACGGACCGGGTTGTTCCGGCGTCCCGCTTACTGGCTATCGATGTTGATAGTGCTGGGCTTTCAGGTTCCGGTCGACGGCTGGCTTACCAAGCTCAGCGCTCCCATCGTCAGCTACGACGAGCGGCAGATCACCGGCCTGCGGTTCCCGTTCGACATCCCGATTGAAGACTTCCTGTTCGGCTTCGCAATGGTCACTGCCGTTCTGCTGCTGTGGGAGCGACAACGGGAACCCGGTGAGCCCGTACCGCCGAGTCAGGCGGGCTGCCACGAGAAGCACAGCCTCGAGGACAAGACATGTTGACCAGAATGGCCCGACTCTCCCTCTCCGCGCCACGGCGGGTCATCACGGTGGTAATCCTGGTCATGATCGGCACCGCCATCTTCGGCATCCCGGCGGCAAATAGCCTGGCCGCCGGGGGGTTTCTGGATCCATCGTCGGAATCCGCGCGTGCCGCGGCGGTGCTCGCCGACAAGTTCCATCGAGGCGACATGGAGATGGAGCTGCTGGTGAGTTCGGATGACGGTGTCCGCGATGGCCCGGCGCGCATCGTCGGCACCGATATCGCGCGCCAACTCGCGCAATCACCCTTCGTGGCGCAGGTGGCATCGCCTTGGGACACACCGCAACCGCCGCCGGACATGCTCAGCGCCGACGGGAAATCGGCGCTGATTCTGGTCGCGCTCAAGGGCGACGAAAACAGCGCACCCCGGCACGCGCAGGCGCTGGCGCAACGGTTGGCGCACGACCGCGGTGGGGTGACGGTGCAGGCCGGTGGGTCCGCGATGGTCTATGCACAGGTCAACCAGCAGACCGAAAAGGACTTGCTGCGAATGGAGTTCATCGCGGTCCCGGTCAGTTTCGCCGCGCTGGTGTGGGTGTTCGGGGGCTTGCTGGCCGCGGCCCTACCGGTGGCCGTGGGCGGCTTCGCCATTCTGGGGTCCCTGGCGGTGCTGCGCGGTGTCGCGATGGTGACCGATGTGTCGATCTTCGCGCTAAATGTCACGGTTGCCCTGGGCATGGCCCTCGCGATCGACTACACCTTGCTGATCATCAGCCGGTACCGTGACGAGCTCGGCGAGGGGCGCAGCCACGAGGACGCCCTGGTTCGCACCATGACAACCGCCGGCCGCACCGTCCTGTTCTCGGCGGTGACGGTTGGGCTCTCGCTCGTCGCGATGGCGCTGTTCCCGATGTACTTCCTGAAGTCCTTCGCCTACGCCGGGGTTGCGGTCGTGGCGTTTTCGGCCCTGGCCGCGATGGTGGTCGCACCAACGGTGATCGTGCTGCTCGGCGACCGGCTCGACGCGCTCAACGTCTGGAAACTGGGCCGGCGGCTGCTTGGGCGTCCGGAACCGCCGCCGCGGCCCGTTGCGCAGAGTTTCTGGTACCGCACGGCCAAACTGGTCACCCGCCACGCGATTCCGGTGGGCCTGGCCATCATCGTGTTGTTGATCGCGCTGGGAATCCCGTTCCTCAACATCAAGTGGGGCTATCCGGACGACCGCGTGCTGCCGCAGTCCGCGTCGGCACGCATGGTCAGTGACCGAATCCGCAGCGATTTCGGCTCGAACTCGGCGAGCAGAGTCACCGTCGTCATCACCGACACCGCCGGGCTGACCAAACCGGATCTCAATCACTACGCCGCCCAATTGTCCGAGGTATCCGATGTGTCGGCGGTCTCGGCGCCGACGGGCACCTTCGTTGCCGGCGAGTTGCGGGGCCCGCCCTCCGCACCGACCGCGATGGCCGCCGGCAGCGCGTACCTGACCGTGGAGAGCACCGCGCCGCTGTACACCAAGGCCTCGGCGAACCAGCTGGATCGTCTGCACGCCGTGGCGCTGCCCGGCGACACCGCGGTGCAAATGACCGGCGTCGCACAGATGAACCGCGACTCCGTCAATGGGATTACCTCGCGGCTACCCATGGTGTTCGGCTTCATCGCGATCGTGACACTGGTGCTGCTGTTCCTGCTCACCGGCAGTGTGCTGCTACCGATCAAGGCGGTCGTGCTCAACATGCTCTCGCTTACAGCGGCTTTCGGCGCCCTGGTCTGGATCTTTCAGGACGGCCATCTGGGCGCGCTGGGTACCACACCAACCGGCACGTTGGTCGCCAATATCCCGGTGCTGATGTTCTGCATCGCCTTCGGCTTGTCGATGGATTACGAAGTCTTCCTGCTGTCCCGCATCCGCGAGTTCTGGCTTGGATCACCTCAACAAAGCGCCGACAACGATGAGAGCATCGCTCTGGGCCTGGCCCACACCGGCCGGGTCATCACCGCCGCGGCGTTGCTGATGTCGATCTCGTTTGCCGGCCTGATTTCCGCAGAGGTGTCTTTCATGCGGATGTTCGGGGTGGGTCTGACCATTGCGGTGCTGGTCGACGCCACATTGGTGCGGGTGCTGCTGGTGCCCGCGTTCATGCATGTGTTTGGCGGATTGAACTGGTGGGCACCCAAACCACTGGAACGGTGGCACAGCCGCAGCGGTGCCGACCGATCCGCGGGCCAAACCGGCCCCAGCGACGGTGCCCTCGGCGGCAACTCCAGCAAATTCGACAGCAATCGCCGCGTCGACGACCACGTGCACCGGTCGCCGGGATAGGGGCGATAAGCTAGTCGCTCTATCGCCCGAAAAGGATGCAGGCAGGTGACCAAGCGCGTCGCTGTGAATCGACAGCCGAGTCGAGCCGAGCTGGAGCGGCTGTTATCGGCTGATCTGCGCTCAATCACCGCTCATTCTGACCGTGTCGGCCGCTACTACGCCCGACACAACGATCTCAGCCACGGCGACTTCCAGGCGTTGCTGCACATCATGGTCGCCGAGACCGCGGGGACACCCGTGACACCGGCCCAGCTCAGCCAGCGATTGGACGTCTCGGCCGCTGCGATCACCTATCTTGCCGATCGGATGATCCATGCCGGGCACATCCGCCGCGAAGCCGATCCGGACGACCGGCGCAAATCACACCTTCGCTTCGAGCAAAGCAGCCTGGAGCTCGCACACAAGTTTTTCATGCCGCTCGGCGACCACATGCGCGAGGCGATGGCTGATCTGTCCGACCGCGATCTGCGGGCCGCACACCGGGTGTTGACGGCGATGATGGACGGGATGGAGACCTTCGAAAAGGAGCTCTACGAGTCGCCCGCGCCGACATCGGGGCGCCCCCGCAAAACGCCGGCGCAGGCGGAAAGCCCCTAAACCGCTCGGCTACCGGATGGCTGTCACACCGATGTCGCGCAGCGACGTGAGATCCGACGCACCGCAACAGTGCAGGCAGACTCGGAGTTCGTCGAGGAACAGCTGCAACCAATCCTGCACCGCCGTGGCGGATTCGATCGCCGGCGCAAGCAACAGGCGGGCAATCGCGACCACATCGGCGCCCAGGGCGATCGCTTTGGCCGCATCCATTCCGGTGCGGATGCCACCGGAGGCGACCAGCGGGACAGCCGGCAACGCTTGGCGCACCTCGACAATCGCCTCAGCGGTGGGGATACCCCAGTCAGCCAATTCCGGATAGCGCAGCTCGCCGTAGCGAACCAACTGCTCCACCCGCGACCATGAGGTTCCTCCGGCGCCGGCCACGTCGATACCCGATACCGGCAGCCCGCCGGGCAGCCGCAGCAGCTGCGCGACGGCCGCGGCCCCGATACCGTGGCCAACCTCCTTGAGCAGCACCGGATAGTCCAGCAGGTCGGCCGCGTCGCGCAGCCGGCCCAGCGACCCGGAGAAGTCGGTATCACCACCGTGCTGCATCGCTTCCTGCAGTGAGTTAGCGTGCACCGCAAGTGCATTCGCGCCAACCCGGCGCAGCGCGGCGGCCACCGCGGGAACCGCGGCCTTGGTCAACTGAGCCAGACCGATGTTGCCGATCAACAACACGTCGGGTGCCACCTCGCGCACCGCGAAACTCGACGCCGCCCGCTGCCCGCGGGCATCGTCGAGCATGATCCGCTGCGAGCCCAGCATCATTCCGATACCGAGGCGCTGCGCGGCGGTGGCCAAATTTCGGTTGATCATCGCGGACAGCTCGGCACCGCCGGTCATCGCGCCGATCAGGACCGGGGCACGCAATGGCGCGCCGAAAAACTCGGCCGACAAGTCGATGTCGGCGAGGCTGGTTTGGGTCAGTGCGTTGAAGGGCAGGCGGTAGCGTTCGAGCCCGGTCGTCACGCCGACGTAGTTGACCTCGTGGTTGAGGCACACGTCGATGTGCCGGCGCTTACGGCTGGAGATCTCGGCCGGGTCGTTGGTCATCGGGCAGCACCGGCCGTCGCCATCATGATCCTCGTCGCGGCAAGCAATGCGAGTCCTTCTTGGGGTTCAACGACGCCGTCACTGATGTCACAGAGCCTACCGCGCGCGCGGTTTGGTCAAGTTGCCGAAATGTCACACAACGGGCAGGAATCGACCCGTGCGGCGGTCATCGCGAGCTCGGCGGCGGCCACCAGAACCCGAGGCCAGATAGCCGCGTCGGCCAGCGCGAAGTCCTGGCGCTGGCGCGCGCGAGTCCGCACATGGTCGACAGCACCATCGGTGTCCCACAACGCCAGCGCGCGACCGTTGCTGTGCGCGGCGTGGTAGTAGACACCGTGTACCGGGCGGCGCGCCGGCTGATCTTCGTAGATGGCCCGTGCCCAGGCCTGAGTGCGAACCCGTGGATAGGCGCCGGTGGCCAGCGACGGCAACGCGCCAATGCGCATCGCGGCGCCCTCGGATCGCAGATCCAGCACCACGATCTCGGTGCGCGGACGCAACAGCCCGACGCGAAACCGGGGACAGACGGCGGCCTCGCCCAGGTCACCAAAGACCTCGCCCAGCGCGGTGGCCAGGGTGCCGGCAACGTAGAGCACAGATCTTCCCTCGGGACAGATCGCCGGATGAGCTGCCGGCGGCGTGTGGTGGTCGAGGCGGTGCAGCGGCCCGAAGGCGCGATGGGTGATGGCGTCCGGGGTGTGCGCGGACAGGTGATAGACCCGGCACCACTGCCAGCCGCGGGCGCTCAGCGTTTCCGGCCACTTCCACGTCCAGACCCGACCACCTGAGAGCGGACGATTCGGTTCGCCGAGGTCGGCTACCACGCCGCCGCGGTCGACTTCGCCACCACCGCGATCACATCGTCGACGCGACCGGCGGCCAGGGCATCGGCCGGTGTGATGTCACCCAGTTCCGGGTTCGGCGTGGCGGCCCACTTGCTCAAGGCGACGATTCCCCCCGGAAAGGCCTGTCGCAGTTCGGCGATTCCCGACAGAAAGCCGCGTTGTGCCCCGGCGTTGAGCTGCCACATGGGTATTCGCCACTGGCGCCCGTCCTTGAGACCGATCAGGTCGCCACCGGTGATCCGGTCAAGCACGGCCTGGCTGGAGATGTCGAGCAACTCGGCAACCTCCGCCGTCGACAGCGACATGGTCAGCAATTCTCGGCGGGCAACGAAGTCGTCCTGCAATGCCTGCAGCGCAGCGCTGCTCATCTCCTTGGCGGTTGGCGCACTACCCCACAACGATTCGTCCAGACCGCCCGTGTCCCGTGCCGCGACGGCTTCTACAAAGCCCGCTTTGACCGACGCGGGCGCCGCGTCCAACACCGCGTGCACCGCGGAACTCAGCTGTGCGGCCGACGCGCTGGCCCGCTGACGCCGTCGCGGCGCCGCCTTACGCGTCGGGGTGCGGGTGACCATACCTCGAGGTTATACCAAGATAACCAAGCAAACACGGCCTCATCGCGCCCGATCGGGCCCGGCAGTCACCGCTGGATTCCGCTATTTCTTGTCCATCGGCCCCGGGTTGGCAACCACGGGAAATTCACCGGTATAGCCGATACGTCTGCGCGCAATCTCCAGCACGCGGTCGCGGACCAGGAACCAACCGCCGATCAGCATCGGAATGATCAGTCCCAGGGTCGCCACCGTCCAGGTGCCGATTGGGTAGGAGAACCCCATCAGAACCAGCACCGCGAACAGGAACACCAAGGTGAGATAACCGGTGTAGGGCGCGCCCCACATCCGAAACGACGGCCGGTACACGATGCCCTGCTTCGACCAGCGGAACAGCTGGATCTGGCAGCACACGATGGTTGCCCAGGACGCGAGGATGCCCAGCGCCGCGATATTGAGGACGATCTCGAAAGCCATCTCGGGCACGACGCCGTTGAGCAGCACCCCGATCAGGCCGATGGCAGCCGTCAGACAGATCCCGCCGTAGGGAACTCCTCGTTGCGACATCCGTGCGGTGAAACTCGGGGCACTGCCGTTCATCGCCATCGACCGCAGGATGCGCCCGGTCGAATACAAACCCGCGTTGAGGCTGGAGAACGCCGCGGTCATCACCACCACGTTCATGATCGAGCCGGCGCCGGTGACCCCGATCTTGTCGAAGAAGGTGACAAACGGGCTCTCACCGGCCTTGTAGTCGGTGTAGGGCAGCAGCAGGCCGAGCAAGAACAGCGATCCAACGTAGAACAGGGCAATACGCGCGATCACCGAGTTGATGGCACGCGGCATCACCTTCTCCGGCTCCGCCGTCTCCCCCGCTGCCGTGCCGACCAGCTCGACCGCCGCATAGGCGAAGACCACGCCCGAGGTGACGACGACCAGCGGCAGCAGGCCGTACGGGAAGAGTCCGCCGCCGTGGGCGAGCAGGCCGAGACCGGTGGAATGACCATCGACGGGGTAACGGCCGGCCAGGAATATGGTGCCCACGACCAGGAAAGTCAGCAGCGACACCACCTTGATCAGGGCCGCCCAGAACTCGATCTCACCGAACAGGGTCACCGAGATCAGGTTCATGCTCAACGCGATACCCAGCGCGAACAACGCCAGCGCCCACTGCGGGATGCCCTCGAACACCCGCCAGAAATGGAAGTAGGTGGCGATCGCTGTCGAGTCGACAATCGAGGTCATCGCCCAGTTCAGGAAATACATCCAGCCGGCGGCATAGGCCGCCTTTTCGCCGAAGAATTCGCGCGCATAGGAGACAAACGAGCCCGACGACGGCCGGTGCAGCACGAGTTCACCCAACGCCCGCAAGATCAGGAAGGCGAACACTCCACAGACCGCGTAGACCAGAAACAGTGCCGGACCGGCGCTGGCCAGCCGTCCACCGGCGCCAAGGAACAGGCCGGTGCCAATCGCACCGCCGATCGCGATCATCTGTAGCTGGCGCGGCTTAAGGCTCTTGTGATAGCCGGCATCTTCGCTCGCGAGAGCGATGTCATCGGGATGGGTCGGGCTCGACGGGGTTCTCAACGCTCAGATGCCTCTTTCCCAGTTCGGTCGCTGGCTGTGGGGATCAGCCGCCGGGGGCAGGTTCCGAGCCCGCGGGATCGTCCGGGCCCGGAGTGTGTGGTGGTGTCGGAATATCACGAAACGTAAAGATGAAGCCGAACGCCGCCACCGCGGCGGCGATCGCATAGCCGATGATCGAATACCAACCTGCGTGCAGGTATGCGGTAACCGCGACAAGTGCCATGGCACCAAAGACCATCGACATTCCGATAAGCGGCGTCTTGGCCTTGAAATCAACAAAGCGCATGGATAAAAACCTCGTCGGGTGGCGAACGAATGTGGACTAAGTAAACACGGTGTGGACGATCATGTCCTGTTGGGCGACCGACCCGCCAACCCACCCCTTGTGCTATACGACCAATCCGCTGCGCCTTTGCCGCGACAATGGCCACCGATCAGTTGCGTCGTCTCCCGGCCCGCCGCGGTCGCGGGGTGGTCACGGCGCGAGCGGCGAGATCATCCGGCTGATCGTCGCGACCCGACGGTCGAGCCGGTCGGCCGGAATATCGATGACTTGATAACCGAATTCGCGGTAGCTGTCTTCGTGGATTCGTTCGAACCTCAACGCCTCCGCCATGTCGATTCGGCGGGTCGTGGTGGGTTGGCAGAAGCCCAAGTTCCGGACGAAAAAGACCTGCCGCTGATAGGTGTGCTCGGCGGCAATCCGGTCAAGCTCGGCCGTCAGCGCCGCGCAAACGGGCAGCCCGAGATAGACGGCGAGCGCGTGGGTGCACACCGGCGAGCGGTCAAAGAAGCAAACGCCGGGGCCCGTCGGGTCGGCCGCAACTTGGCGCCGGCGCTGTGTCTCGACAACCTCGTCGATAAACGACGCTTTGGTCGCACCCGTCCAGGGTGCGTCTTCGCCGCGCGCCTGCCGACCGAGGATGACATCGGTGGCGGCCTCCGCCACGACGGCGTGTCCGAGCTGTGCGAGCCGCCGCAAGATCGACGTCTTACCCGCTCCAGGCGTGCCGGTGAGAATGTATCGGCGGGTCAATTTCGTTGGTTTCCTCGGTGTCGGTGGACGGTAATCGCCGCGGGCGCGGCTCGACGCGACCCGATGGGGTGGTGGCGTGGACGGGAGACCCCGCGGCCGGAGCCGGAATTTTTCCCGATTCAACCCCTTGAGGCAACATCTGCAAGATGTGACGATTGCCTCAATGGATGCCTCAGTGGATGCCTCGATGCAGGACCTTCAAGGCAAGGTGGCCGTGGTGACCGGCGGGGCCGGAGGCATAGGCCGAGCCCTGGGGAAGCGCTTCGGCATGGAAGGCATGAAGGTGGTGCTCGCCGACGTCCTCGCCGAACCGCTGGACCGGGCGACCCGCGCACTCACGGACGAGGGCATCGAGGCGGTCGGCGTGGTTACCGACGTTACCGACTATTCCTCGGTCGAGGCGTTGGCCAAGGGGACGTTGCACCGATTCGGCGCGGTGCACGTGGTGTGCAACAACGCCGGCACCGGCGGGGTCTCCGAGGGCTACATGTGGGAACACGACCTAGCCGACTGGCACTGGGGGATAGATGTCAACGTCGTGGGCGTCATCCACGGCATCAAAGCCTTCGTGCCCATCCTGCTCGAGCGCGGCGAGGGACACGTGGTGAACACCTGCTCGGGCAACGGCGGGTTCGCGCCGATCGCCCGGGGGGCCATGGGCGGGCCGGCCATGGCGGTCTATCCGATGACCAAGGCCGCCGTGCTCTGCCTGACCGAGAGCCTCTACACCCACCTGGAGATGACCGGGACGCGGGTGCGGGCGCATGCCCTTTTCCCCGGCGGTTTCCTCAACACCGGCATCTGGGAGTCATGGCGGCACCGGCCACAGCGCTACGCCGCGACCCAGACGCGCCGCACCCCCGAGCACACCCTGGCCGACGTCGTGGGTCGCTTCGAGGCCGCCGGCGCCCGCGTCGAGTTCACCCCGCTCTCCGCGGTCGCCGACCAAGTGGTGGAGGGAATACGAGCCGACCGGTTCTGGATGATGGGCCCGCCCACACCGGCCGATGAGGTGGTCACCCGCAAGGCGGCATCGATCGTGGCCCGCGCCGACCCCGACTACCTGGTGGATGTGCTCGGCCGCAACGCCGCCAAGGAGCCGGAAACCGAAGGAGGAAAGCGTTGATTACCAACGCAGTTCGCTATGGTCCCCGCCCACCCGAAGCGCAAGTCGACCATGAGATCGATGCCACCAAGGCACCCATCGCCACCGAGGCGGTGACCGTCACCTACCTCACCGATCCGCAGATCGTCGCGGCCGTGCTGCCCAAACCGCTGCAGCCGGCCGACGAACCGCTGGTGCGGGTCCAGCTGCAGCGGGTCCAGATAGCGGGCCGCCCGCCATTCGGGTCGGCGGTGTTTGCGGTGACCGCCCGGCACGGCGACCTGCAGGGCGATTACCCCCTTTTCATGCCCCAGTCCACCGAACAGTCGGTCACCGGTGGGCGCGAAACATTCGGTGAACCAAAGAAATTGGCCCACATCGAGGTCGACCATGCCGGTAGCCGCGTCAGCGCCACCGTTGACCGGATGGGCTATCGGCTGATCACCGTCAGCGGTCAGGTGAGCGGCGGCGCGCCGTTGCCGCCCGACCAGGTGAACACCGAGTTCTACTTCAAGTTCCTGCGCTCCCCCGACGGCAACGGCATCACCGACCCGCACTTGGTCTACGGCGAATATCACCGCCACTACGAGCTGCTGGAGAACATCGACGGCAGCCTCGAGCTCGGCGAGTCTCCGCTGGACCCCGTGGCCGACATCGTGATTCGCCAGATCAGGTCGATCACCTGGTGCCGCCGGCGCACCATCCAGGTGGGTCGGATCGCCACCCGGGTACCCCAGGAGTGGCTGCTGCCCTATGTGCACCAGCGCTATGACGAACCCCATGACGCCCCAGCCCCGGTCACGCCCCCCAGCCCTGAGCCGGCCCGGGCATAGCCATGGACCGATACACGGTTATTTCGGCTGACTGCCACGCCGGGGCGGACCTGCTCGACTACCGCGAGTATCTCGAGGCGAAGTACCAAGACGAGTTCGACGACTGGGCCAAGACGTTTGTGAATCCGTTCGGCGACCTCAGCGAGCCGGACGCCGAACACAACTGGGACAGCGATCGTCGCAACGCGGAACTGGACTCCGATGGCGTTGCGGGAGAGGTCATCTTCCCCAATACGGTGCCGCCGTTCTTCCCGCAGGGCAGCTTGGCCGCTCCCCCACCGAGTACCGCCCGGGACCTCGAACTGCGGTGGGCCGGCCTGCGTGCGCACAATCGCTGGCTGGCGGACTTCTGCTCGTTGTCCCCCGAACGGCGCGCCGGGGTGGGCCAGATCCTGCTCGGGGACGTCGACGAGGCCGTCGCCGAAGTGGCACAGGTCGCCAAGCTGGGGCTGCGCGGCGGCGTGTTGCTGCCCGGGGTTGCCCCCGGCACCGGCATCCCCGCGCTGTATGCCGAGCACTGGGAGCCGCTCTGGGCGGCGTGCGCGCAGGCGGGCCTGGTGATCAACCACCACGGCGGCAATGCCGGACCCAGCCCGATCGACGGATGGGGTAGCTCGCTGGCGGTGTGGGTGTACGAGTCGCACTGGTGGGCACATCGCGCGCTCTGGCACCTGATCTTCAGCGGCGTGCTCGATCGCTATCCGGATCTCACCGTGGTCCTGACCGAGCAAGGCACCGGGTGGATACCGGCGACCCTCGACTCACTGGACGTGGCGGCAGCCCGTTACCGGCGGCCCAATTCGGCCATCGCCCGCTTCGCCGGGCCCACCGCCGGCTCGCTGCCGCTGCAGCCCAGCCAGTACTGGGCCCGCCAGTGCTACGTCGGCGCCAGCTTCCTGCGCCCGGTCGAATGTGCACAGCGCCACCGAATCGGTGTCGACCGCATCATGTGGGGCAGCGATTACCCGCACATGGAAGGGACCGCTCCCTACAGCCGGGAAGCGCTGCGCCACACCTTCAGCGACGTCGACCCCGACGAGGTGGAGGCCATGGTGGGCGGGAATGCGGCGGCCGTCTACGGCTTCGATCTGCAGGCCCTCGCGCCGCTGGCCGCCCGCATCGGCCCAACCGTCACCGAAGTCGCCGAGCCACTGGCAGCCATCCCCGCCGACGCGAGCAGCACCGCGTTCGAGCCCGACCCCATCCGCGCCTGGTAGCGAGAGGACTCTCCATGGAAGCCCGTAAGGCCCCGAACCCCCTGGAACCGTATGTGGTCATCTCCGCGGACTGCCACGCCGAGCTGCCGACCGAGCAGTACCGCGAGTACGTCGACCCCGACTACCGCGAGGACTTCGAGGTCTACCTGGCCGAGAAGGCCGCCGCGTCGCAGGTCGGTGGGTTCATCGACGAACAGTTCGCGCAGGACTGGTTCTCCGAGCACGGCGAGGGCATCGCCGGTGGCTGGGATGTGGGCCTGCGGGACAAGGAGCTCGACAGCGACGGGGTGGTCGGCGAGGTCATCTTCCCCGACGCCGACGCCGTTTCCGGGGTCGCCGGCGCGCCCTTCGGCGCCGGTCTGGCCCAGTCGGGCTCGCTCGACCCGGGGCGGGCCATGGCCGGGGCGCGGGCCCACAACCGCTGGTTGGCCGAGCTGTGCAGCCACAGCCCCGAGCGCCGCGCGGGCGTCGCGGTGGTGCCGATCCTGGCCGACGTCGACGCGGCGGTCGCCGAGATCACCCGGGCGGCGGAGTCGGGGCTGCGGGGCGGGATCATGATTCCCGCCCTGTGGGCCAGCTACCCGCCTTACCACGACCGTCGCTATGACAAGGTCTGGGCCGCCTGCCAGGACCTGCAGATGCCGGTACACACCCACGTCGGCGCCGCCCCGCAGCAGGAGTACGGCGAGCACCTGGGCATCTATGTCACCGAGGTGCGCTGGTGGGGAGTCCGCCCGCTGTGGTTCGCGTTGTGGTCGGGGGTGTTCGAGCGCTTCCCCGGGCTGCGCTGGGGCGCCACCGAGTGTGGCGCGTTTTGGGCCAACGACCTGCTGTGGCTGATGGACACGCGGTACCTGCGGGAGCACTCGGCCAAGAAGATGAGCCATCTGCTGGAGGGCGACCTGACGATGCCCCCCTCGGCCTACTTCGACCGCAACTGTTTTATCGGGGCCACCACCACCGAGCGCCGGGAGCTGGCGCGGCGCTACGAGATCGGGGTGTCCAACATGCTGTGGGGCAACGACTTTCCGCATCCGGAAGGGACCTGGCCGCACACCCGGGAATGGCTGCGGCGATCGTTTTGGGACATCCCCATCGACGAGACCCGCCAGATCCTGGGCCTGGCGGCGGCCGAGGTGTACAACTTCGATCTGGACGCACTGGCTCCCTGGCCGGGCGCATCGGTCCTACCCCGGCGGACCTGGGCCAAGACGATGCGGTGAGCGTCCCCAAGTGGGAGGCGGCCCGCCAGGCGCGCCGGCACTGGCTTACCGCCGCGGAGCCGCTGGCTGACCTGGTGCAGAACTAGGGCCCCTCACGGGACACCGGTTTCCGCGGTGTCGTCCAGCCATTAGTCGCCGCGCGCTGACCGGGCGCGCCTCATCGAGCGCACACGTTTTCTCATGGGTGAGACGTTGTGGGGTGTGGTTGGGGGGTGGTGGTGCAGTCGGTGGTGGGTGGGCTGCGACGGGGGGTGCGGTGGTGCGCCGGTGGGTGTTTTTCGTGTTGTGGTGATCTTGGTGATTCGTGGATAGGTCGTTGACCTGCGTCGATATCGTCGGCCGATCGGTGTTGGGTGTGGTGGGCTGAAGGGGCGGTGGGTGTGGTGTCGTTGGTCAGGGTGGCCCCGCAGGTGGTGGCCGACGGGGTGGGGAATTTAGCGCGTATCGGGTCCTCGATCGGGGTGGCCAACGCGGCCGCGGCGGCGGCGACCACCACGATGGTGCCCGCCGGTGGTGATGAGGTGTCGGTGGCGGTGGTGGGGTTGTTCCGCGGTCTGGGGCAGGACTACCAGCTCTTCGGCGCCCAGTTGGAGCAGTTCCATCAGCGTTTCGTGCAGATCCTGGATGCGGCCAGGACCGCCTATCTGGAGACCGAGACCGCCGCGGCGGCGGCGGTGGCCGATGGGCAGTTTCAGGTGTTGGCGGAGCCGGTGCAAACGCTGGGGCAGGCCTGGCTGGCCAGTCCGGCGGGTGAGCTGCTCGATCCGTTGGTCAATGCGCCGTTTGAGTCGTTGACCGGCCGGGAGTTGATCGGCAACGGGGCGGCGGGGGTCGCGGGTGTCGATGGTGGTGCCGGGCAGGCCGGGGGGTGGTTGTTCGGTGATGGCGGCCCGGGGGCGGCGGCCACGGCCACCAGTGCGGCCGGCCGTGGTGGGGATGCCGGGCTGATCGGTGCTGGTGGTGCCGGTGGGGCCGGGTGGGCTAACTCGGGTGTGGCCATGATGGCCGGCGGGGCCGGTGGTGATGGGGGTTTGTTGCTCGGTGATGGCGGGCCGGGTAGTCCCGGGGCGGCCTCGTTTGACCCCACCGTGGCCGGTGGCGCGGGTGGTCCGGGTGGGGATGCCCGCGGGATCGGTGACGGTGGCCGTGGCGGCGATGGTGGCCCCGGGGCCACCGGAGCGCCCGGCGGGCGGGGCAGCGATGGCGGGCCCGGCGGCAAGGGCGGCAATGCCGGGGACTACGGCAACGGCGGTACCGGCGGAACCGGCGGCATCGGCGGGGCCGGCGGCCCCGGCTCACCCGGCGGAACCCCGGGCGCGCAAGGGTTTAGGGCCGGCGATGCCGGTAATGGCGGTGTGGGCGGGATCGGCGGCGATGGCGGACACATCAAAGGCCACGGTGGTGCCGGCGGAATCGGCGGCACCGGCGGCGCCGGCGGCATCGGCGGTGACGGCCAAGCCGGGTCGGCCGGGGAGTTTCCGGGAGACCGCGGCGGTTCCGGCGGGGCCGGTGCGCGCGGCGGCAACGGCGGCGACGGCGGGGCCGGTGGCGCTGGCGGTCATGCCCTCGCCGAGGGATTCCACGACGGCGCCGCCGGTACCGGAGGTATGGGCGGCAACGGCGCCGATGGAGGTGACGGCCATTCCGGTGACCCGTCGTGGCGCTCCGGAGGGGATGGCGGTAACGGTGGGAACGGCGCCTACGGGGGCAGTGGCGGTCAGGGCGGCCTCAGCGGTGACGGCGCCACCAGGGCCGCCCACGGTGTCCAGGGAACCATGGGCGACGGCGGTGACGGCGGCGATGGCGGCAACGGCTCCACCACCAGCGATCAACCCGACATCGACGGCGGCAACGGCGGGTATGGCGGCTGGGGTTTCAACGGCGGCAACGGGGGCAACGGCGGCACCCGCCCGAAGGGCACGCTTTTCTTCAGATCCGGTGGTGACGGCGGTTTCGGCGGCTGGGGCGGCAACGGATACGGCGGCGTCGGCAGCGACGGCGGTAACGGCGGCTGGGGCGGTAACGGCGTGAACAGATACGGCGTGCTCAACCCCGGATGGGGCGGCGACGGCGGCAACGGTGGAGCCGGCGGTACCGCTTACACCAGCGGCGGCGTATACGCTGGTGGGCCCGTCCAACCCGGCACCGAAGGCACCGGGCCGTCCGGCGATCATGGCGGTTTCGGCGGTTCGGGCGGCATCGGCGGGCACGGCGGCCAAGCCCCGTAGATCCTGCCGGGCCGAGGTGATCTTGCTGGGGGTTTGTGCGCGCGCTCCCCTGGTTCAACGACCAGATCGAGCACGGCCGACTTCCCCCGGCGGTACCGCTACCGAAGCCCTGGTGGGCGCACAGCGAAACAGCCGGGGGAAGTGCTACAGCTTCCGTTCGGGGAACCCAGCGAACCGTCACCGACCCGATCCGGGCCGGTCACACGGCACACCCATCGAGTGGATGAGCCGCTAAGGCTGGATTTCCCCGAAGATTTGCGAGGGGTTCCTAGACGGCGCTGACTCCTACCGCCTGGGGCCCCTTGGTACCTTGCTCAACCTCGAACTGAACCCGCTGGTTCTCCTCGAGCGAGCGATAGCCACTGCCCTGGATCTCCGAGTAGTGGACGAAGAGGTCCTTCGTGCCGTCGTCAGGGGTGATGAAGCCGAAGCCCTTTTCTCCGTTGAACCATTTCACAGTTCCCTGTGCCATTCACTTACTTCTTTCATTTAACTACCGGACGTACCAACAACGACCGGACAACTAGCGTAGCGCAAGCCGCAATCATTGAAACTGATTGCGTCCTATGACGTTTCCTGACGCATACGACCAGGCCGGGGACCCCGTCGGCGGCTGCCGGAACCCGCGGACCTCGGCCGCGGCGAACCATGCGGCGCCGCACCATTCCTCGGCGCGGCCCCCTTCTTCGGCGCGGCCCCCTTTTTCGGTGCGCCCGCCTTCTTCGGTGCCGCCACCTGCTTCGGCGCGGGAGCTTGATAGGGCGCAATGTCACCGACCAGCTCATGTACGGCGGCCGAGTCGGCGGTGACCTCTTGCGGAGTGACCCGGATTCCGGCACGACGCATCAGCGCATGAGTGTCCTTGCGCTGCTCGGGCAGCACGACGGTCACGACGTCACCCGCGTTCCCGGCCCGCGCCGTGCGGCCGGACCGGTGCAGGTAAGCCTTGTGCTCGGCGGGTGGGTCGATGTGCACCACCAATTCGATGCCGTCGACATGCACGCCGCGGGCGGCGATGTCGGTGGCGACCAGCACCCGCGCCTCACCCTTGCTGAAGGCGGCGAGGTTTCGATCGCGGGCGGGTTGGGAAAGGTTGCCGTACAGATCGACGGCCGGGACACCGGATTCGGTGAGCTGCTTGGCAAGCTTGCGCGCTTGATGTTTGGTGCGCATGAACAGGATTCGGCGGCCGGTACCCGAGGCAAGGCGGTGCACCAGGTCTTTCTTGGCTGCCGCGCCCGAGACGTGGAACACGTGGTGGACCATCTGGGGCACCGGCGAATCGGAGCTATCGACCGAGTGCAGCACGGCGTCATGCAGGAATCGGTTGACCAGCTTGTCGACCCCGTTGTCCAGGGTCGCCGAGAACAGCAGTCGCTGCCCGCCGCTCGGGGTGGCCGCAAGAATGCGGGTGACCCCGGGCAGGAAACCGAGATCGGCCATGTGATCGGCTTCGTCGATCACCGTGATCTCGATCGAGTCGAGGCTGATCAATCGTTGCTTCATCAGGTCTTCCAGCCGGCCCGGGCAGGCCACGACGATGTCGACGCCGGAATTGAGCGCCGTCACCTGCCTGCCTTGCGGCACCCCACCGAAGATCGTGGTCACCCGCAGGCCATTGACCGCGGCCAAAGGTTGCAGCGTCGCGGTGATCTGGCTGGCCAACTCCCGGGTGGGGGCAAGAACCAGACCCGTGGGCCGGGCTGGGCGGCGCGGGCGCCCGGCCAGCCTGCTGACCATCGGAAGGGAGAAGGCCAGCGTCTTGCCACTGCCGGTCTTGCCGCGGCCGAGGACGTCTCGGCCGCCGAGCGTGTCGGGCAGCGTTTCGATCTGGATAGGGAAGGGATGGCTGATCCCGCGGGCGGCGAGCACCTCGATGAGCGATTCGCCCACGCCGAGATCAGCAAAGGTCGTACCAGTAGTCAATTTGATGTCTTTCAGGATCGGTTCCGCCGAGTGGGCAGCGAGATACGCGCGTTCGGTCAGTACAAGGTGGCGAAATTGCCGGTGGGCAAAATCGATCGCCGAGATACGAACTGCGCCGGCATCAGCCCCGAAAGCAGGGCGAGCACGGGGGGTGAAGAAGCGTTTCACGACGTGCTGACCATCGAATGCAACGGTCAACGTTGTTAGCAGCATAACAGCACAGCGACCTCGGACGTGCCCACCACCGCCGCCGGGTGGGCGTGAGTGCCCAACATCACTGCCCGTACAGTTATGTATGAACCGCGCTCTAGCGGTGATCGCAACTCTTCAACGCACCACCAGGAAGACCTGCGCGCGATACGATCGTCGTCGTTCGTCCTTCTGTCGACAGTGCTAACCAGCCGACCCCTTCATTGGAAGGACACCAAGTGGACAACTCGAACCTGTTCTCCCACCCGGAGACACCGGAATACATCGCCCCGGGCGAAACCTCTGGCCAACCGGTCAGCTACCCGACGTTTTCAGACCGGCCCGACAACGGATCTGCCACCTCGGCGACGTAATCATCCGAGACGACTGGCCGCGCGCCAAGGTCATCTCGATCAAACCTATTGGCCGCCAACCGATGTAGTGATCGTTCGTGCACCGCTACCTGGTGCCACTTGTGTTTCGGGCCAGCGTGGCACCAGAAGCGTTGGCAGCGACACCTTCTGAGGTATCGGCGGCGGGATCACGCATCAGCGCAGTCTCGGCGACGATTGTGTCACTGTCCGGCGCCCAAGCTCGGGCCCGGCAAACCATGCCCCAGGAGTTGAACCGAACCGGGCCAGCGACGCGCTCGTTTGGCACCGGTGATGGTGTCCGAGCCTGGGCGGCCTCGGTGGTGATAACCGCCCGCCGAAGCTCGGACACTTAGCACAAGCAACGAACCGCCGCGTGACGACGTAGACTTTTGTGGGTCGAGAGGCGTTGCAACGGTTCGCCGGTTCCCCGCCGGTATCCGCCACGCTCGGCAGAGTCAAGGACGCCTTCCGCTACGGAGGGAATAAACGTGAGCGCCTTTGAGCCGAATATCCGCCCTGACTGCACCGACGCACTGACGGCCACCCTCGGCCAGCGGATCATGGTGATCGACGGGGCGATGGGCACGGCGATCCAGCGGGACCGCCCGGATGAGGCCGGCTATCGAGGCGAGCGGTTCAAGGACTGGCCGAGCGATCTGGTGGGCAACAACGACCTGCTCAGCCTGACGCAGCCGCAGATCATCGAGGGAATCCACCGCGAGTACCTGCAGGCGGGCGCCGACATTCTGGAGACCAACACGTTCAACGCGAACGCGGTCTCGCTCTCCGACTACGACATGGCCGAGCTGGCCTACGAACTCAACTACGCCGGCGCGGCCCTGGCGCGGGCGGCCGCCGACGAGTTCAGCACCCCGGAGAAGCCCCGTTACGTGGCCGGGGCGCTGGGGCCGACGACGCGGACCGCATCGATCTCGCCAGACGTCAACGACCCCGGAGCCCGCAACGTCTCCTACGACCAACTGGTCGCCGCCTACCTGGAAGCCGCCAACGGCCTGGTCGACGGCGGCGCCGACATAATCATCATCGAGACCATCTTCGACTCCCTGAACGCCAAGGCGGCGGTGTTCGCCGTCGAAACGCTGTTCGAGGACCGCGGACGCCGCTGGCCGGTGATCATCTCGGGCACCATCACCGACGCTTCCGGGCGAACGCTGTCCGGTCAGGTGACCGAAGCATTCTGGAACGCGATCAGGCACGCGAAGCCGATCGCGGTGGGCCTCAACTGCGCCCTGGGTGCGCCGGAGATGCGGCCCTACATCGCCGAGATGGCCCGGATCGCGGACACCTTTGTCTCCTGCTACCCGAACGCCGGTCTGCCCAATGCCTTCGGCGAGTACGACGAGACCCCCGAGCATCAGGCCGGCTACATCGCCGAGTTTGCCGACGCCGGCCTGGTCAACCTGGTCGGTGGGTGCTGCGGGACGGCGCCGCCGCACATCGCCGAGATCGCCAAGGTCGTGGAGGGCAAGGCACCCCGCGAGCTGCCGGAGATCCCGGTGGCCACCCGGCTCTCGGGCCTGGAGCCACTGAACATCACCGACGACTCCCTGTTCGTGAACATCGGCGAGCGCACCAACATCACCGGATCCGCCCGGTTCCGCAACCTGATCAAGGCCGAGGACTACGACACCGCCCTGTCGGTCGCCCTGCAGCAGGTCGAGGTCGGTGCGCAGGTCATCGACATCAACATGGACGAGGGCATGATCGACGGCGTCGCCGCGATGGATCGGTTCACCAAGCTGATCGCGGCCGAGCCGGACATCAGCCGGGTCCCGGTGATGATCGACTCCTCCAAGTGGGAGGTCATCGAGGCGGGCCTGAAGAACGTGCAGGGTAAGCCGATCGTCAACTCGATCTCGATGAAGGAGGGCGAGGAGAAGTTCATCCGCGAGGCGCGGCTGTGCCGCAAGTACGGCGCCGCCGTGGTCGTGATGGCCTTCGACGAAAAGGGCCAGGCCGACAACCTGGAGCGGCGCAAGGAGATCTGCGGGCGCGCCTACCGGATTCTGACCGAAGAGGTCGGCTTCCCGGCCGAGGACATCATCTTCGACCCGAACTGCTTCGCGCTGGCGACCGGCATCGAGGAGCACGCGACCTACGGCATCGACTTCATCGAGGCCTGCGCCTGGATCAAGGAGAACCTTCCCGGGGTACACATCTCCGGCGGTATCTCGAACGTGTCGTTCTCGTTCAGGGGAAACAACCCCGTTCGCGAGGCGATCCACGCGGTGTTCCTGTTCCACGCCATCAAGGCCGGCCTGGATATGGGCATCGTCAACGCCGGCGCGCTGGTGCCCTACGACTCGATCGACCCCGAGCTGCGGGAACGCATCGAGGACGTCGTCCTGAACCGTCGCGAGGACGCGGCCGAACGGCTGTTGGAGATCGCCGAACGGTTCAACACCAAGGGCAAGCCCGAAGACCCGGCCGCGGCCGAGTGGCGCAGCCTTCCCGTCCGCGAGCGGATCACGCACGCCCTGGTCAAGGGCATCGACGCGCACGTCGACGCCGATACCGAGGAACTGCGGGCCGAGATCGCCGCCGCGGGTGGCCGCCCGATCGAGGTGATCGAGGGTCCGCTGATGGACGGCATGAACGTGGTCGGCGACCTGTTCGGCGCGGGCAAGATGTTCCTGCCCCAAGTGGTGAAGTCGGCCCGGGTGATGAAGAAGGCGGTGGCCTACCTGCTGCCGTTCATCGAGGCGGAGAAGGCGCAGTCCGGCTCCACGGAGCAGGACAAGACCAACGGCATCATCATCATGGCGACCGTCAAGGGCGACGTCCACGACATCGGCAAGAACATCGTCGGGGTGGTGCTGCAGTGCAACAACTACACCGTGGTCGACCTCGGAGTGATGGTGCCCGCCGAGAAGATCCTGGCCGCGGCCCGGGAGTACGACGCCGACATCATTGGGCTGTCCGGCCTGATCACCCCGTCCCTGGACGAGATGGTCAACTTCGCCGCCGCAATGGAACGCGAGGGAATGCAGATCCCGCTGCTGATCGGCGGCGCGACCACCTCACGCGCGCACACGGCGGTGAAGGTGGCGCCGCGTCGCAGCGGCCCGGTGGTGTGGGTCAAGGACGCCTCCCGCTCGGTGCCCGTCGCCGCCGCGTTGCTCGACGACAAGCAGCGCCCGGGCCTGCTGGAGGCCACCGCGGCCGACTACGCGGCCCTGCGCGAGCGGCACTCGCAGAAGAACGAGCGGCCGATGCTGACGCTGGAGAAGGCCCGCGCCAACCGGACGCCGATCGACTGGGACGGCTACACGCCGCCGCTGCCCGCGCAAGGTCTCGGGGTGCGCGAGTTTCATGACTACGACCTGGCCGAGTTGCGCGAGTACATCGACTGGCAGCCGTTCTTCAACGCCTGGGAGATGAAGGGCCGATTCCCCGACATCCTCAACAATCCGGCCACCGGCGAGGCCGCCCGCAAACTGTACAACGACGCTCAAGAAATGCTCGACACCCTGATCCGGGAGAAGTGGCTCACCGCCAACGGGGTGATCGGGTTCTTCCCGGCAAACGCGGTCGGTGACGACATCGAGGTGTACACCGACGAGACCCGTGCCGAGGTGCTGACCACGTTGCACAACCTGCGCCAGCAGGGTGAGCACCGGGCCGGCATTCCGAACCGGTCGCTGGGCGACTTCATCGCGCCCAAGGACACCGGTCTTGCCGACTACGTCGGCGCCTTCGCCGTCACCGCGGGGCTGGGCAGCCAGACCAAGATCGTGGAGTTCAAGGAGGCGCTTGACGACTACAGCGCGATTCTGCTGGAGTCGATCGCCGACCGGCTGGCCGAGGCGTTTGCCGAACGGATGCACCAGCGGGTCCGCGAGGAGTTCTGGGGATACCAGCCCGACGAGCAACTGGACAACGAGGCGCTCATCGGTGAGAGGTACGTCGGCATCCGCCCGGCGCCGGGCTACCCGGCCTGCCCGGAGCACACCGAGAAGACGACGCTGTTCGAGTTGATGGACGTGACCAAGCGGACCGGCATCGAGCTGACCGAGTCGATGGCGATGTGGCCCGGTGCCGCCGTCAGCGGCTGGTATTTCTCGCACCCGCAGTCGCAGTACTTCGTGGTCGGCCGGATGGCCCAGGACCAGGTCGCCGACTACGCCAAGCGCAAGGGCTGGACCCTGCCGGAGGCCGAGCGCTGGCTGGGCCCCAACCTCGGCTACAACCCGGAGGACTGAGGGCTCCACCGAGAAGCCGCCGCTGCGCGGCCCGAGCGGCCTGGCAAGGGCGACAGATTCATTGGGAGTTTGAGCCGGACGGGAGATGACCGGACCAGTAGAGCGGGTGTGGTGGCGGCGCGGCGCTTGAGAGCGCCCTAATGCGGCCAGAGCGCCGCGCTACCGAGTCCGCCATCTGATCCCGCGGTCCTGACGCACGATCGGGCTGGGTCGAAATGTCAGCCACTTTTGCGGCGCCGCGCGAGGTGAAGTCCGAACGCGACGATGTATGCCGCCCTTCCAACCGTCGCATTGTAGACCCAAAAGCATTTCAACTTTAGTTGTATATCTCTAACTATAGTTGCAGCACCGCTCTAACTATAGTTGAATTGCTCTAACTTTAGTTACAAGCAAGGGAGCGCCCTCGGTGCAGCTGAACCGGCCATTCGCTACGGTGACGCCGACGTTGGACGGCGACGTTCTCGGCGTTCTGGCGACCAGCGAGGTGACGTTCACGATCACCCAGATCCAGCGCATCCTGACCACCGCGTCAGGGGAAGGCATCCGCAAAGTCCTCACCCGCCTCACCACCCAAGGTGTGGTACTCAATGATCAGGTCGGTAGAACCAACACCTACCGACTCAACACCGAACATCTTGCGGCAGAGCCGATCCTGGCGCTGTCGCGGCTGACCGCAACGTTCCTGGACCGCCTCGAAGCGCACCTCAAAGGGTGGGGAAAGACGCTCAAGTACGCCGCCGTGTTCGGCTCAGCGGCAACGGGCCGGATGACTCTCCACAGCGACATCGACCTGTTACTGGTGCGTGCCTCCTACCCCGAACACGATAGCCATCCAGAGGAACCGGAGGTGTGGGAACAACGGGTGGCCGAACTAGTACGCCTGGACTGGTAACGATGGCCGCGTCGTCGAGTACACCGAAGATGAGCTTCGCGCCGCAGCCGCCGCCGGTGAGCCGCTGCTAAGTGACGTGGCTAGGCAAGGCCTGACCGTCTCCGGGACACGTGCATGGCTCAATAGGCAGCTGCGTCCCATAGGCAAGGCCAAGGCGGCGAGGAGGGCCTGATGGCAGGGACGCGCGAGTGCAATTCCGTTGTCACCGCGGGGCGCCTGTCCAAGGCAGTTGAGTTCTTCGACGCCGCTGAGCATCTCGAAGATGAAATGCCCAACGCGGCGGGTGATCTGTTCGTGGACGCCGGTATCGCCGCGTCCGACGTCATCTGCTGCGTCCGACTCGGCGTGCATTCGTCAGGCGGGACTCACAGCGAAGCCATAACACTGCTTAGAACGGCCGACAGCGGATCCGAAAAATACCTGAGCACCCTCCTCGGCCTCAAGAATAAGGCGGCCTACACACCAAGATCTATCCACCGCCGAGTGCAAGAAGATGAACCGCGCTGCTTCCCATCTAGTCGAGACAGCCAAACGGGTCACCGCGTCAGCAAGCCACAAACCTGACACAGAAAAACAGCGGCAACCCGATCGGTGACCCCCACTGGAACAAGGCCATCAAGAAGACCGGCCTGGCGCCGCTCACGATCCACGACCTGCGCCATACCAACGCCAGCCGGCGAATGTATACAGCGATCTCTCTCAGATGAACTCGACCACGTAGCCACCAACCTCGATCGGCTCCACGACGTCGCACGAAACCAGGCGAACCGACAGGAACCGGACAAGACCACCCATCCATAGGGTGCAGTCATCGTGTCCATACAGGTCAAAGAGTGTGGCCAGGGGCGGGATCGAACCGCCGACCTTCCGCTTTTCAGGCGGACGGATTAGCCGCTGACCTGCGGTTTATTCGATGCTGTGCGTCAAATGCGCCGCATTGAGCTGCGCTGACGTATTCAGTTTGTCCGGCGAACGGACATAGACCGGACAAGGTGCTTGCACTCCTGACCAGGAGCTTCGGCGCTGCCGCCTGCGTTGTGGGCAGCCTTTGGGGCTCCAAGGAGCAGGCACCCCGATGCCCAGCATCGAATCATCAGCCGCCGTATCGACACCCTCGACGCGGGACTCGACATCGGCATCACAACACTCGTCTTCGCGGCATGGTGTCGCTGCCGCCTCGGTTGACGGGAGGTCGCGAGCGCCCGAGGCCGCCCAGGCCGCAGGGCGCGAGAGCCACAGCGGTCGGCCGGACGTCGACCGAGGCACCGGCTTCAACCCGGCCCGGGCCGGCGGGCTTGTTATATGTGCCGAAAATGTCCGCGAGTCGCTCGCCGACGGGGTCGCGACTGGCGATCTGCGGGCGATCGACGCATTGGGGCTGCGGTTCCCAAGTCCCGAGATGGTCACCGCGGCTGCGGCACTGTTCGAGCCGGCAGCACCGTGGGCTTGCGGTCCTGGCCGTCGAGGCACCGAACCTGAATCGGGTCGTTTTCGCATCACCGTCGGTCCCGGCGTCGTGCGACTCGGGTGGACCAATCCCGTCCGGGTCGAGAAAGCCGCCGAGCGGGGCGTCGGTTGTCACCAACGTGACGTTGACGATGCGAAGTTCCATTTCCGAAGTGACCTCGAAGGCGATGTCGGGCACGGTGATCGGGCCGTCGGGTCTTCGACACGACGGAGCCTTACGGCACCCGACCAGTGCAACACCGGCGGTGTCATCACTGAGTGGTCCCGCAAATCACGCTCGTCGATGTGCCGGACCTTCGCCGAGCTGGATTACACCCCTCTTGTGGAGTCCGGCCGCGTCCCGGCCATGGTCACTCTCACCTATCCCGGCGACTGGGAAGTCGTCGCCCCGGACGGCGCCAGCGTGAAGCGGCACATGGTGTTGTGGCGCAAACGATTTGAGCGCGAATACGGCGAGCCGGTTCGGTACATCTGGAAACTCGAGTTTCAGCGGCGCGGCGCACCGCACATTCACCTGTGGATGGCTCCGCCGACATCACCGGGTCGCTCCAGACGGGGCTTCGCTCACTGGTTGTCCGAGACGTGGGCTGAGGTTGTCGACCATCCCAACGCCGAGCAGAAGGCCCGGCACCGGCTCGCCGGGACCGCAATCGACGTGCGCAATGGCTTGCGGGCGTGCGATCCGAAGCGGCTGGCCATCTACTTCACCAAGCATTCATCACCAAACGTGCACGGCGACAAGGAGTATCAGCACATCGTGCCAGAACTATGGCGGGAGCCCGGCCGCGGGCCGGGCCGGTTCTGGGGTGTTTACGGACTCAAGAGAGCCATTGTCGTCGTCGAGGTGACCCAGGACGCGTACATCGCTGCCCGCCGGATCGTGCGGCGGTGGTCGCGGAACCAGGCGGTGTACGGCGATTCGGGTAGTCACTTCCCCACTTCCGTGGTCCCGCGCACGGCCACGCGCCTGGTCCCGCGCATCAACCGCGATACCGGCACTTTGACGTACCGGCGGGTCCGCCGACGACGAACGCTCTGCAATCAAGGCGGCCTGGCCGACGGATATGCCCTCGTGAATGACGGTCCAGCGTTCGTCGTCAAGCTTGCGCTCGCAATCACGTAGGCGCCGACCGCTTATTGGCCGCGCGATACTCACCTTCGGCGTAAGAATGCCTGGAAGACGCCTTTCAGTTCGGCGGTCTTGTCCTTGGCAGCACCGGTTAGATCGATTGCTCTGTCCTTGGCCGCGTCGGCCAAATCCGTGGCCTTGTCTTTGGCTGTCGCGACACCCCCTGTTCCCGTTGCCCGCGCTTTGTCCAAGGCTTCGCCGACGGCCTGGCGCCACCGCCTCGCATCGGTCGCCGCGTCGCCCGACTCGATGCCAAGGCGGTCGCGAAAAGCCACCACATCCGTCGCAATCTCGTTGCTCGACCGCACGGCCACAGGCGCGTCGCGTGGATTGAGCAGTACTTTGGAGTTCGCGCCGCGGACCGTCTCGTTCATTTGGGTCAGTAAGCGGGCGGTGCTGCTCGAGATGAGGCCCAGCCGCTTCTGACGGGCCTCAATCAGGCCCAGGCGGTGACTGTTGAGATCCTCGGGAGCGGAATCGAGCACCTGATCGAGTTCCAGCACGGCTAACCCGTCGTGGAGCTGGAAGCAGCGCGCGATGACCGCCAGCCACTCGCGCACCTTCGGCTCCGCCTCCTTGGTGGCCTTGGCAATCTTGCCGAGGTCGGCCTTCTTCTCCAGAGTCTCGGCGATGGCTTCAAGTTGGCGTATGGCATATGCCTGCGTCCGCGCGAGCACGAATGAGCCCGACTGGATCTTCGACCAAGTGATCTCCGAAACCCGCCCAACCTGGTCGCGCACGGCGAGCGCTTCCTCTATGGCTAGGTCGACGCCGATCATCTCCGCCAAAGCCGCGTCCTTCTGTGTACGCAGGATGTCATCGACCTTCTCGTTGATCTCTTGGAGATACTCCACGATCTGGTCCATCTGCTGTTGCATCGCCTGTTGTTGCAACATCGTTGACACCGCTGACAAGGCCAACGGACCACTAAGCAGCTTCGTCGGGGCCTGAGCGATCTGAAGCCACTGCTTGATCTCACCGGGCTTGCCGATCATCGCGTGACTGACACCGGGGGTCTCGGTCGCCATCAGCCCGTATTGCTTGACGGCCTGCGCGGACTCAGCAGTCAGCTTGACCCAGCGTCCCGAGTTTGTGGCAACTTCCGAGCCGACTTGCATCGCCGTCCCACCCGTGCCCACGAACGACGAAAGACGGCGAGCATCCAGAACCTTCGAGGGCGCCCGGTCGAGGCCATGGTCAAGCAAGAAGCGCTCAACATCGGCTGAGTTACCGATCACGGCCAAACCATCGCCGTCGGTAACCAATTCGATCTCGTTGCCCATCTTTTCTCCGTTGAATCGAGACCATTGGGCAGCCACTCGGCTTGCCTTGCCGATAGACGCTACCGGCGCGCCCTGACGGGACGCGAACGATCAAGAAGCTACCCGCGCCGGTGTCGCTGGACGGCACTCTAATAACGTCGCGGCTCGCTGGCGTTGGAATTCAGCTCAGCGCCCGTCAAACCTAATTCGTTCGGGTGTAGCGATACGGCGAGTACGGATCTTAGGGTTTGAACATGGCCTCTCCATCACCACATTCCCGTTCACTGCAACGACGGCCGCCAGCCTGGCAACGTTGGGTGCTCAACGCACTGCACGGCTTCGATAGGCGCATCATTGACGACTGGAGAGCGCTCATGAGTAACCACCTCCAACGGTCAGGTGGTGCCACCCCAATGCGGACCGCTCAATACACCGTCGATGCGCTGCTCTATGTGGACAGACTCCGCTCAGCGACCGCACTGCTTGCTTCACACGGTAATCCTGCGGGGCGCCACCAACTGGCCGATGCCGCTCTCGACTTGAAGTCCGCTATCGACAGCTTATGTGAAGCACGAGACCAGCTACTGAAAGCTGCTGGCGCCGAACGAGTTACCTACGATTAGCCTCGGGAAATCAACATTGCGATGCAGAGCCCAGCCTGCCACCCTTTTCGTAACTTTCGTAACTATGCTACGCTTAGCTTCGTTCCGATGGTGAGATGAAAGGAAGTGAGACCCATGAGCAGCGCCTCCGCGGAGATTGTTAACCCGGTTCCGGCTGATGCCAATGGGCTTGCCGATGTACTCAGCTTCATCGAGGCGCACGAGGCCCGTCACGGGACCTCTCCTGAGCCTGCCTTTTTCCTGTCCGGTGCGAGCGAACATGACCGCGTCGAACTGACCGAACAGCTTCACGAGGTCCTCAAGCGTGCCGCCCACGCCCTCAGCCACGGCCAGTCGATCAGCATCCTGACCCGCGACCAGGAAATCTCCACCCAGCAGGCCGCCGAGATCCTCGGCCTCAGCCGCCCCACGGTGGTTCGCCTCATCCAGAACGGCGAATTAGACGCGCACGTGCCTGGCGCGGTGCGACGCAAGCTGCGGCTTGCCGATGTCCTTGCCTACCGCGAGGAGCTTCACGCCCGGCGCAACCGGTTCATCAGCGAAAGCTCGGCGGAGTTCGCGGATGCCAATGCCGACGAAGTCGCCGAGTTACTCGCCGAGGCGAAACGCAAGCGTTGACTTTCTGCGGCGTTTGAAAGACTCGCCCACGTGTATCGCGCTGTCCTCGACACCTGTGCCCTCGTGCCGAGCCTTCAGCGTGACTTCTTGCTGCAGTTGGCCGCCGAGGAGGCGTACGCGCCTGTCTGGGGATCTGGGATTCTCTTCGAGCTGGACTACGTACTGGCCGGCCTGCACGACAAGGGGGGAATCACCGATAGCGCTAGTCGCCGTCAGCACCTTTTCGACCAGCTGAAGGCTGCATTTCCTGGCTCAGAGGTTCACGCATCCAAAGACCGCGACTACAGCTACGGCCTCAATGATCCCGATGACGGCCACGTCGCCCACGCCGCGATCATCGGCAAAGCCGACGCCATCGTCACCGACGATGGCCGGGCCGGGTTCAGCACAGCACGCGTGCTCGTGGAGGCCGATATCGAGACCGTGCACCCACATCAGTTCGCCGCGAACACAGTGTCAGCACACCCGCATGCAGGAGTACGGGCGTTGCGAGAGATGTCGAATCGCCGAACCAACCCGCGGCAGACCCCGGAACAGATCCTTGAGCTGCTGGTGACACGGCACAACATGACCGAGGTCGCCGAAATTCTGCTGCCGCTGCTGGCGGAAGACATCCGGTGCCCGGGCTGACCAAACCTCAATCAACTTCACGCGACTGAAATTCACACACCGAAGACCGGACAAAAACCAGACGAATCAAACTATCCACCGAGTACATGACCCGTATTTATGCAATTAGAACGTGGGGCCGCCCAGCAGACGGTTCGCCGCGGAGCCAATCGAACCGCTGCTGGCGGCGGCCAACCACGCCGAGGACCCCGTCGCACGGGTCGAGGACGTAGTGCTCATCGGAGTCCGCGCGGCTGGCCCTTGCGCGATCAACGCACCGGTACCCACCCGGTTGCCTACACCCCGGCGAGATCATGCCGCGTGCCGCCCAGAGCTGTCGCCACCGAGCAATACGCTAATCCGGTGGATCCGCGGCCGATCACGCTGAGCGACATCGACACGACCCGTGCGCTTCGCACCGACGACGAGCTTCTTCGCCTCGTCGCAGCGATCCACGGCTCCCGGCCCGAGGCCCAGGAGACGAACTGGTTGGAGTGGAAGAGCACCCTCGACCTCAGCGTCGCTGCGGGCAAGTTCGCGGTAGCCAAGGCGGTCCTCGGGTTCGCCAACCGGTCCGTCGACGATGCTAGGCCCCAATACGGCGGCGTCGCCTACATGGTCGTGGGCGTGGAACCCGGCGCCGCGGCTGGAATCCCTGCCGTCGACCACGCCGACCTCACGCCGGGGATCAAGACGTACGCATCCACCCCTCGGTTCACGCCGCGCACGGTCCGATTCGAAGGCGTCGAGGTGCTCGTCGTGGTCGTCGAAGCGCCTGAGCCCGGCGACCCGCAGCACACCCTGCAGAAGCAGTACGACAAGTACCACGCCGGGATCGTCTTCCACCGCGGGGCAGGGCGCACGGCGCCGGCGGGTCCCAAGGAGATTGAGATGCTCGGCCGCCGTCTCCTGCAGGGCGCGCAGCGGCCAGAACTGGACCTGACGCTGACGGCCACCGCGGACCCGCTCATCCGCCTCAGCATCGAGCGGGAGGACCTTGAGGACTGGCTGCGTCGGCATGAGACGTACGTCCGGGCCAACAGCGGCAAGCCCCCGGATCGGCCACCTCCACGCCCCAAGCCACAGCCCAATCCGGCTCGTCCGGCCTGGACCGCGTACGACACGTTCAGCTCCCTCGGTGACATCACCGGGCCGCTGGGGATGCTCCGGTACGCCGACCCAAAGGACGCCGGGGAGTTCGACCGCCGGGTCGGCGACTACCTCACCAGGCTGCGCAGCCGGCTGATGGACCACGTGCTCCGCCAGATCGTCAACGACGATGAAGCGAACACAGTGTGCTTCCAGGTCGGCAACGATACCGACGACCCGGTCTCCGGTCTGCAGTTGACGGTCCGCATCCGCAAGGGCGGGGTTCTGGTCCGCACCTGCCCGCCGAATGTCCGTGACCTTCCCCCGCTGCCGAAGTGGCCGGACCCGCTGGACCAGATGCGTGAGAACGCTCTCGCCGGGATGACCAGGGCGCAGGTCCCCGACTTCTTCCCGCATGCCGGGTCCGTCTCCGACAAGGGTGGCGTTTTCGAGGTCGCGTGGAACGTCGGTGACCTCCGGCCGCGCGAGCAGTCTGGCGACTTCACACTGACCATCGTCGCCGGTAGAAACGCACCCGAGGAGATCGCCGTGGAGATGACCTCCAGTGCGATGGACCGCCGTGGCACCCGAACGAAAACCGAGCAGCTGACGGTCGCAGCGGAAGTGTGGACCCTCGACGACTTCTACAACGCCGAGCCGGAGGACTGACCGACTCTAGATGAGGGTGAACAGGTTCTTCAGATCGCCACCCGACGCGAGGTTCTGGCTGCGCTGGCGGTACTCATCCCGCTGCTTGCTGGCGTAGACGTCGACCGCCTGCCCGGCGACCGTCGCACGCACCGCTGTGTACAGCGCTTTCTGCGCAATGACTGTGGCGAAGTCGGCGATGCTGTCGCAGGCAGCCGACGACAACGGCCCTCCGTGAATCGCCGCGTTGCGCGACCGCGTGAGCCTGGCTATCCGGTTCTCAAGGCGCTGCTGCTCGATCGCGAACGCTCCACCGAGAGAAGCGCCCGAGGACAAAATGTCGTCGGTCTCGTTGAGCTGGCGGGATAGCCAGTGATCGGCGTATATCCGTTTCAGCACGGCCACGTGGTCCAAAGTCTTCTGCCGGTTGATGCGGAAGCCCCAGCTACCATCCGTGATGTCTTCGCGGATAGTCAGCAACTCCGCGGGGATCCGAGCACCCGGTGAACGATCGGGAACGTGCTGCACGACCGCGGCGAATACGTCGCGAACTGCGCGGTTGGCGAACGAAGTGACGGTGTACTCGTCGAAGAAGTACTCGGCGACGAACGCGTACCACTTGTGGCCCGCGAGAGGAGCCGCCCACCTGTTGCAGTGCTCAATGGCGCGAACCGCGGCCATGATCACGGCTTCGGGGTCGGACCGCGGAGCATCCGCGAGTGCTGCTTGGAGGCGCAGGACGGGTTGAAGCAGAGGTACGGCCTCAGCGGTGATCACGTGACCGCGGCCCATTGCGCACCGGCAGGACCCATCGCCGCGCGCACCAGCGGCCGGGCCGGCGTCGCCCATGGTTCGCCCAGCCGATGTTGTCGATCCACCAGCGGCCATTCGCCCCCGCCGACCGCAGTCAGCCAGGACACTGGGAAGGCGACCTCATCCTCGGCAAGAACCAGCGCTCGGCGATCGGCACCCTCGTCGAGCGCCAGACCCGGCTGATTCGACTGATGCACCTTCCCGCCCGTGACGCCGACTCCCTGCGCATCGCAATCGCCGCGACCTTGGGTGACCTGCCATCAAACCTGATCCGATCGATCACCTGGGATCAGGGCATCGAAATGGCCCGGCACACCGACATCACCGCGGACCTCGGCGTACCGGTCTACTTTTGCGACTCCCGCTCGCCGTGGCAGCGCGGCAGCAACGAAAACGCCAACGGGCTGCTACGCCAATATTTTCCCAAGGGCACCAGCCTAAGCACCCACACACCCGACCATCTGCGCGCTGTCGAATATGAGATCAATAACCGCCCCCGCCACACCCTCGAAGACCGCAGTCCCGCCAAACTTTTCACCGCGCTGCTAAGCTCACCAGACCATCAACTGTTGCGACGTTGACTGGAAGCCACCTTGCCGCGCCGGGGTCAGAATTCACGTGCCGCTGACATGGGCAACCTCGTGTGGGCGTGAAGTCTGATTGCAGGTGCGACAGCCTGACCGACAATGCTGGGTTGAGTTGTCATACTGCGGTGCGACGATGCTGGGATGACGATCAGGATCCCTCAGGGCCGTCCCAACAAGCGGTTCATGCGTTACGTGCGGCCGCCGGTCACGGAGAAGACCACTCCCTTGTTTCCAATACGGCCCGAGACGCGGCCAATGAGGCTCGGCATCGACGTCGAGTCGATCCCGCAGCCTCCTGCGGATGGCTACCTCACTGGCTTCCTCACCCGCGACGAGATCCAAGTCCACCTGCTGATGCCGAAGGGGATGGATCAGCCTCCAGATGCATGGTCGACGCTTCTGGATAAGCCGATGCTACACACTGTTGACTTCACCACGGTCACCGACGCCGGCCGATTCATGGACGCGGCGGAGTTCCACATCACGACGAATACCGAATCGGAGGAAGGCTGGTCGGTTGCGCGGTTCTTCCCCAGGGCTCCGGCGTTGTTGATTAGCAGGCTTGTGAGCTGGGGAATTGTGGATTGAGGAGGTCTAGGCGGCGGTTGGCGGTCAAAGCGGTGATCCGGCAGGCTTCGGCGATGTTGTCGGCGCCGTTGAGGCGGTGCAGATTGATCGCGGTGTTGCGTAGCGTTGCTAGGACCTGTGCGCCGTTTCCGGTATGTGCCCTTTGACGGTCTTCGTCGAAGGTGACGTCGCGTATCCAGTGCAGGCTGTTCTCGATTCCCCAGTGTTGACGCATCCAGGTCATGATCGCGGTAGGGCGGGCGTGCTCGAACGGCAGGCTGCAGATGGCATAGACCACCTCCACGCTGCGCTGGTCGGTGGCGGTGATCAAGCGTTCACGAGTGATCCGGATGATTTGTTTTGCGTAGGGGAAGCCGATTCCTCGTACAGCGGTGATGATTTGCAGGGTGCGGGTCTCGACACGGCCGTGGCCGCGGGAGTCGTCGGTAGCGGCTGCGGGCACCTCGGCCCAGGGCAGCGCGGTGATACGCGCAAGTATTTTGGCTTGGTTGGACTTGACGATCATCAGGTAGTGCGACTTCAAGGTGGCGCAGATCAACTTCGCGGTGACGACCTGGGTATGCATCGCATCCACGGTGACCAGCCACCGCAAGCTACCCGGCAGCAGCGTGAGCAGGGCACGTACGCAGGGAATTTCATTGCTTTTCTCGGCGACAGCGAGTTGACCGAGCACCAATCGGGCACGGTGGGCGAACACCGACACGAGATGCGTGGCTGTCGCTTTGGCGCGTAAAGCACCACGCAGCATCTTGCCGTCCAACGCGATCGGCACCAATCCACTGGGGTCGCTGCTGGCCACGTGTGCAGTGAAGTAACTGCCCATCCTGGCGTTGAGGTCGGCGGGGTCTAGCCGAGACAAAACAGCGCGGAAGGTCTTCTCACTGGGCCGCCGGAACCGGACCCCTAATTAGGCCAACACATCATCGGGAGCGGTGGCCGCCCATGTAGCAAAACCAGCATAGCCGCGCATCCCCGCGGCAGTGGCCAGAACCGCGATCGCCAACAAAGCCATCAGCGAATACCTCCGACCGCGTGGGTCCCTCGGGTCTGGCACCGAGGCCAACACATCGAGAAACTCCGATCCGATGAGCTCGCTGCGCTCACCAGGACTCCAGCGGTCGAACACCTCTGGAACCGACGACACAGGCAATACTGAAACGGTAGGCACGGGCAACTCCAGACCAACGACGAACAGTAACCAACTCGATCGTTCTCCAGATAGCCCGTGCCTACACTCCGGCCCCAATAGCGCGGCACCAAAGATCATCAACCCAGCTCACAAGCCTGCTAATCAACAACGCCGGAGCCCTGGGTTCTTCCCGATTTTCCAGCAGTTCGACGAGCAGACCGCTCCTGCCGACGCGCCTGTTCTATGCCTCGATGAACGCCACACCGCCGCTGCCTACGCCGCCGGCGCCGGAGCCGTAGAGATCGACGTGATCGTCACCAATCGGGCCGTCGCCGGGCGCACAGATGTCGGAGACAACGACATCGTCGTCACGGTAACTCCCGACGACGCGGTTGCCCTCATCGGGCACTATTTGCGAGTCACCTCGAACCCGGTCGTGGCCATAGAGCGCGGTCAACTCCTGGGTGGCGGCGCGTGGGAGACGACCGAGTCGACGGGAACCATCGTGAACTCGTACCTGTGGGGCGTTACCAGCGCGATGACGTTCTTCGACTTCGCCGCGGCACATGCCGCGGCCGCGCAAGGTGGTCCCGTGTGCGCCGAGGCTTTCAATTCGATCCTCATCCGGTTGGCCCGCGCAGCATGTGCGCTGGACCACATGCTCGCCGCCTTGTCCAACCCTTTGGACAAACGCAGGAGCGACGTAGTCGAGACAGCCGCTGAGGCGTTCGATCGTCAACTCCTCTACCTTGCAGCAGCATTCGACATCTACGGACGCCTGTACGCATGGCTGCTCGACACGTCGAAGGATCACAAAACCATTCGAAACCGGTCACTGGACTCACGCGACTTCGTTAACAAGCTGGTCCAGAAGCAGTATGACGAAACGTTGCTCGACGATGTGATCCGCTTACAGAAATACGCTTGGGTCTGCAAACACCTGCGCAACCACATCCACGACGGCATCCTCCAGGTCGTGCCGCAGCCCGGACGGCAATATGGGAACGCCACTAATGCCGCGCTGATGCTAGGCGGGATACAGCATTTCGCACCTGAAGCTGGGAATCTGGACCAGTCCCACTACGACGACCTCGGAGTGTGGATGGCAGAACCCATTTCGCCCTTCGGCCCCCAAGTAATGTCCGCCGATTTGGCCACTGCTGGGTTCACTCTGATGGGAGCAGCTTTGGAGTACGTCGAAGCGTTCACGCGACTGATCCTCTGCAACAAACCCAACACCATGATCGCCGCCGAGCAAGCTGCCGCAGCGAAAGAGTCGACCGATGAAACCGTGACCGACGAGGAGGATCGCGCTCCAGCTCCGAGCCGATTCCTGGGGTGCGTTGAAGTGCCGCTGGGACACGTTGATCCTGAGCCACCCGAACGAGCGAAGTTTCACCGGGCGATGTTCGGGTGGCACCCAGCGAGCATGGTGTAGCCGTCCAAGGAACAAGCGGCCGGTTCGACGATTCAGATCGACCACGACGACGCGTGCCAACCGGCGCGACGGGGTGCCGTCGACCAACATCAGCGTGTCGGTGGGGGCCACTAGGGTTTGTTCCAGCCGTCATCCGTTGACCGCCAGGGCAGCGATGGGTCGGCCGTCGGCACTGACGATGGAGTGATATGGCTTGGACTACTGAAGCGGCGTTCGCCCGCTTCCACGAGGAAGTTAATCTACCTGGAGACCATCGCACAACGGCGAATGCGCGTCGAGACTCGGTGTTAGACCGGTTGCGCAACAACGGCATCGAGGTACTGGAGGCGATAGCCTTCGGTTCAATCCCGCGGTACACCGCGCTAAAGGAGCATGCGGACGTCGACGTGATGGCGGTGCTCCACTACGGCAAACACATCAAGGACCGCCGACCGTCGCAGGTGCTGCTCGCGGTGAAAAATGCTTTGGGGACCGGGCAGGCAGGGGCAGGACGGCGTAACGGACAAGCCGTCACGGTTAGCTTCCAGTCCTGGCCCAACATCGATGTTGTCCCAGCGTTACGAGTGAACGATAACAATGGGAAGGTCACAGGGTACGAAATTCCCGACATGAAACGCGAGATCTGGTTGCCGACCAACCCTCCCCAGCACAGCAGCGACATCGCCGCGGCGGTTACGGCTCGGGGGTCCCGCTTCCGGCGAGTGATCACGATGCTGAAACACTGGAATCGGCGTCAGCCGGTTAAGCTGCAGAGCTATCACCTCGAAGTGATCGCGCTTAAACTATCGACATCGTGGGACGATTATAGTTGGCCTATCTTCAAGTGGTTCGAGCTTGCGCAGTCGGAGATCCACTGATGCTGGCACGCAGGTCAAGACGTCTCTGGGTATCTCAACTACGAACAAAGGCAGGCGATCACAGCCCAGCTCGCAAGCGCCACCAACACCGCGCGTAGCGCGTGGCTGAAGGCATGTACGGACAAGCACAGTGAGGCGATTTCACTGTGGCGCAATGTTTCCGGTATGAAATTTCCGACCTACGGATAACAGGGTGCGCAGATGGACACCGAAGACCACGACTATACGGCCCCTGCCGCCGCCGATATAGCCGCCACGCAGGACTCCCAGGGGGCGCTGCGACTGTTGATTGCCCAGCGAGCCCTGTATGCAAAGGCGAAGCGCTGGACTTACCTGCGGTGGATCGGGTTTAGCGTGATGGGCATAGTGGCACCGCCGTTGGCAGTTTTCTTTCCCAAAGCCGCGGTTGTGGTGGGAGCGGTCGCTGGCGTCTGGATCTTCCTGTCGCGCACCATCTTCAAAGCTTTCGAGGGGAAACTCGCCGCTCAGGGCGCGGCGGTCCAGGAAGATTTCGACAGGCTCGTCTTCGACATGCCGCCGCTGGCTACGAGAGTACCGCGCCCCACCCCTGAAGATGTCGCCGAGCTCGCTGGCTCGGATACAGAGGTGCTGGACCGCGCCAAGCAGGGCGGTCTCCTGGGCTGGTACCCAGGGCTCCGGCGTTGTTGATTAGCAGGCTTGTGAGCTGTGTTGATGATCTTTGGTGCCGCGCTATTGGGGCCGGAGTGTAGGCACGGGCTATCTGGAGAACGATCGAGTTGGTTACTGTTCGTCGTTGGTCTGGAGTTGCCCGTGCCTACCGTTTCAGTATTGCCTGTGTCGTCGGTTCCAGAGGTGTTCGACCGCTGGAGTCCTGGTGAGCGCAGCGAGCTCATCGGATCGGAGTTTCTCGATGTGTTGGCCTCGGTGCCAGACCCGAGGGACCCACGCGGTCGGAGGTATTCGCTGATGGCTTTGTTGGCGATCGCGGTTCTGGCCACTGCCGCGGGGATGCGCGGCTATGCTGGTTTTGCTACATGGGCGGCCACCGCTCCCGATGATGTGTTGGCCTAATTAGGGGTCCGGTTCCGGCGGCCCAGTGAGAAGACCTTCCGCGCTGTTTTGTCTCGGCTAGACCCCGCCGACCTCAACGCCAGGATGGGCAGTTACTTCACTGCACACGTGGCCAGCAGCGACCCCAGTGGATTGGTGCCGATCGCGTTGGACGGCAAGATGCTGCGTGGTGCCTTTACGCGCCAAAGCGACAGCCACGCATCTCGTGTCGGTGTTCGCCCACCGTGCCCGATTGGTGCTCGGTCAACTCGCTGTCGCCGAGAAAAGCAATGAAATTCCCTGCGTACGTGCCCTGCTCACGCTGCTGCCGGGTAGCTTGCGGTGGCTGGTCACCGTGGATGCGATGCATACCCAGGTCGTCACCGCGAAGTTGATCTGCGCCACCTTGAAGTCGCACTACCTGATGATCGTCAAGTCCAACCAAGCCAAAATACTTGCGCGTATCACCGCGCTGCCCTGGGCCGAGGTGCCCGCAGCCGCTACCGACGACTCCCGCGGCCACGGCCGTGTCGAGACCCGCACCCTGCAAATCATCACCGCTGTACGAGGAATCGGCTTCCCCTACGCAAAACAAATCATCCGGATCACTCGTGAACGCTTGATCACCGCCACCGACCAGCGCAGCGTGGAGGTGGTCTATGCCATCTGCAGCCTGCCGTTCGAGCACGCCCGCCCTACCGCGATCATGACCTGGATGCGTCAACACTGGGGAATCGAGAACAGCCTGCACTGGATACGCGACGTCACCTTCGACGAAGACCGTCAAAGGGCACATACCGGAAACGGCGCACAGGTCCTAGCAACGCTACGCAACACCGCGATCAATCTGCACCGCCTCAACGGCGCCGACAACATCGCCGAAGCCTGCCGGATCACCGCTTTGACCGCCAACCGCCGCCTAGACCTCCTCAATCCACAATTCCCCAGCTCACAAGCCTGCTAATCAACAACGCCGGAGCCCTGGGCTGGTACCCGCTGGATCGCGGCGCCGCAGGAACGGTGTGCGTGGCTATAGCGCAGCGGGCAAACGCGGCCTATTCCGAACGGCTGCAGCGCCTCAACGCTCGTTACTGGCTGACAGTGTTGGTCGTCTGGACGGTTGTCATTGTGATGACCAGCATGATTATCGGTACCAGCCTGACGACGTTTCTGCTTGGTGTGGCAGCACCGCTGCTGCCGGCCTGCCTAGACATCGGTGAGCAGTTGCGGTCGTCTACGCAGGCGTGCGCCGACCGGCGCTCGATGGCCGATGACATTGAACACGCCGTACGCGGTACCAGAGACAACCCGCTCAACGACGAGGATCTGCTCGTCTGGCAGGAACGCCTCTACAGCCTGCGACGCTCAGCACCGTTGGTGCCCGACCTCATCTACGCACGGACTCGACGGAAGAACGAGGAGGCGATGAACTCCGCGGCAGCGGAGCTATGAGCGGCTGTCAGGCCAGTACGAGAATAATTGAGATCGGGTTTGCCCAGTCACGCTCGTCCACACACCAGGTGGTGGAACGTTGTGGGCGACTGGCTGGTACGGCAAGACCAAGTTCCGATCGCTGTGCGGGGGAGCTTCGACAGTCCGCTGCGCGTGGAAAACGCGCCGCGGTCTGCAACACGCCGAAACCATGTACGGAACCGCCGTACTCGGGAGGGCAGGACCGTGCCAACGACTTGAATGCCAACCTGAAGTATCCGACACTTGATGCGCGGATCGAGTCGACTTACGCTGCGCGGTCGACAGCTCAGTTCAAGACAAGCCTCTATGACTCCTACCTGCGAGCATTCCGCTGGGCAACCGACCGCGTGGGCGACCACGGGATCGTTGCGTACGTCTCCAACGGCGGTTGGATCGACAGCAATACCGCGGACGGTATCCGCTTGACATTGGCAGACGAGTACAGCCGGATCTACGTCTACAACATGCGGGGGAACCAGCGAACCGCCGGGGATCAGTCACGGCGCGAGGGCGGCAAGGTATTCGGTTCCGGTAGTCGCAGCACCGTGGCCGTCTTCATCGGGGTTCGCAATCCCGAACACGTCGGATCGTGCGAAGTCTTCTATCGAGACATCGGCGACTACCTGACCCGCGAGCGGAAACTGGAGATCGTCGCGGTTGGCGATCTCGAATCCGTTGACTGGCAAGCCATCACGCCCAACGCTGACGGAGATTGGGTCAACCAGCGCAGCGACGATTTCAGCGCCTGGCCAGTGATTGGCGGCAAGAACGGTGAGTCGTCCGTTTTCGCGAAGTTCTCAGGCGGGCTCAAAACTAACCGAGATGCGTGGGTTGATAGCTTCTCGGCCGAGGCAGTCAACGCAAACGTCCGTCGCATGGTCAACTCCTATAACAGTCAGGCTGACCATTTCGACGGATACTGCGCGCAGCGGTCAATCACCGATCGTAGGCAGAATATTGATGCGTTCATCGACACTGACTCCTTCAACATCAGCTGGAGTGACGGCCTGAAATCGAGGCTAGCACGGGGAACTCGGCTGGCATTCAACCCGGAATCGCATCGTGACGCCATCTACCGACCGTTCCACCACCAGACCGTCTATTTCGACTCTTCAGTTATTGAACGCCCCGGCGGGCTTACGTCCATGTTTCCAACACGCCATCACGCAAACATCGGAATGTATGCACCAAACCCCGGCAGCATGGCGCTTCCGTTCATGTGTTTGATGACCGATCGAATCATCGATCTCGGAGCGGGTGCCGCCAATTTCTATCCCCGCTGGACCTACGAGAAGGCCGAGCCCGACGACAGCACCCTTGATCTGGCAGCTGGCTCAGCTGAGGTAGACGAGTACGGCTACAGTCGCGTCGACAACATCACCGACGGCATCCTCCGCCTATATCGGGAGGCGGTCGGCGACCAGGTCACCAAAGACGACATCTTCTTCTACGTCTACGGCCTGCTGCATGACCCGGCCTACCGATCGACGTACGCGGCGGACCTGAAGAAGATGCTGCCGCACATTCCGACTCCGGAGACGCTGGAGCGATTCGAGCAGCTAGCGATTGCCGGCCGGGCTCTGTCTGGCCTCCACGTCGGGTACGAAGACGTTGAACCCTATCCGGTCGACGTGCAGCTCAAGCCCGGCGCTGATTTGGCTGATCGCGAGACGTGGCGGGTCACAAAGCTGAAGTGGGCCAAGAAGAAGGACCCCGATACCAGCAAGAACGTGGATGACCACACGAAGCTGATATACAACCCGAAGGTCACGATCACCGGCATCCCCGAGGACGCCGAGAGGTACATGCTCGGCTCCCGCTCCGCGCTGGCCTGGATCATCGACCGCTACCAGGTCAAGACCGACAAGGCGTCCGGGATCGTGAATGACCCGAACGACTGGTGCGACGAGCACGACGACCCGCGGTACATCGTCGACCTCATCGCGAAGGTCACTACTGTCGCGGTCGAGACAATGAAGATTGTCGACGGGCTCGCCGAAATCGGATAGGACTCGGCGACTGGGCCATGTGTCGGACTACGACTTGTTGTCGGTCCAACGCGATAGCTTCCAGCCATGGTGACTTACATGTTGAGCGAGTCCGCCGAAGGCTGGGCGCTCTACGACGACGAGGCCAGGACCGCGGTCTTGCGTGGCAGTCTCAATACCGTGCTGCTCGTCGCAGCGAAAGCGATGCGCGAGAACGGCGATCCCGTACATGGCGGCTGGACCCTAGTGCCCGAGACCGGAGTGCGGACACTGCGATTCCTACCGAGGTAGAGCCCCCGAGCTGTCACACGCGCACGAGATTCACTCCATCATGCGCCCGCGACTGAGGCGCTTCCTCGAAGGCATCCAGCACACGCACACCAAACGCCGGGACCATCGCCGACTGCACTTCTTCTTTTGTCATCCAACGAATTTCGCACGCCTCCTCAGTGGCGTGCGCTTCACCTCCGAGCGGCCGACAGCGGTACACCAACGCGACGATTCCGTGAGCCAGATTCTTATAGACACCAGTCAGCCGTTCGACGGCGACCTCAACCCCTGTCTCTTCCAACACCTCGCGCTGAACACCGGCCTCAAAAGATTCATCCAGTTCCAGGACCCCCCCGGGCGCCTCCCAGTGGCCATTGTCGTCCCGCTTGATGACTAGAACGCGACCGTCGTCGCGGACCACAATGCCGGCGACGCTGACCGAATGTTTCGGTGTGGCTGCCATGCGCAAGACTCCTCTGCGGCCGACTCCCTTAGTGACAGGAGACGTGTCGTTTCCCTAGACTAGTCGCCTAGACATGTAGTGGAAGGCTCTCAGGTGCTGCAACTTGGCCAGATCGACCGGGCGGACGATAAGCCGCCGTATCGGCAGATCGCCAGCATGTTGCGTGGCGCCATCATCTCTGGCGAGCTAGAAGCTGGCGGACGCCTGCCCTCCGAGGCCGAGTTAATCGAGTATTTCGGGGTCGCGCGGATGACAGTCCGCCAGGCAGTGCAAGAACTGCGCACCGAAGGCCTGGTGATCTCCGAGCACGGTCGCGGGGTGTTTGTGCGCCCCGCTCCCCCAATTAGGCGGCTCGCATCCGATCGCTTCGCCCGGCAACATCGCGCCAACGGCAAAGCGGCATTCACCGTCGAAGCGGAGAGGTCCGGCCACACACCTCAAGTCGACAACATCACCGTTTCCCGCGAGAGGCCGGATTCGGTTGTGGCCGAACGGCTTCGACTGACTGCAGATGACGAAGTGGTGGTTCGGTCCCGACGTTACCTCGCCGACGGCAAGCCGGTCGAAACGGCAACCTCATACATTCCTGTCGCATTCGCGCAGGGCACCAAGATCGAACAGACCGACACGGGGCCAGGTGGCATCTACGCGCGCTTTGAAGAGGCTGGTCACACCCTCGCGCGGTTCACCGAGGAGGTCGGCGCCCGAATGCCCACTCCCGAAGAACGCCGTGCCTTGCAGCTCCCGCCAGGGGCGCCTGTTCTAACAGTGGTGCGGACTGCCTATGACACCAAGGACGTGGCCGTTGAAGTGTGCGACACAGTGAAGGTGGCATCGGCCTACCTGCTGGAATACGACTTCTCCGCGCGCTGAAACGTCGCGAAACGACCAAGCGCGCCCGAACACTTGACCTACTCCTCTAGACGACTAGGTTGAGTAGTCATCTAGTCAATTCTCTCGAAAGGCTCAGCAATGTCCATCCCCAAATGGCTCCAAATCGGCCACGACCAGGTGTTCGCCCTCGGCGCGTTCCTCGTATCCGAGATAACGCCGATGATCGACTTCGACAAGTCCTCCGGCGACAACCGCGTGCAGGCAAGGGATCGCGATACCGGCTTGCCGATGTGGCAGGTCGAAGTACTCGACGGTGATCCCGCAGCACCGAAGCGCAGCCGAACGGTGACGGTCAAGTTCGCCTCGCCGACGCAGCCCTCCGCGCCCGCCAATTCCAGCGGAACACCCTTTACCCCAGTGGTTTTCGACGGTCTCATGGCGCTGCCCTACGTTGAGAAATCGGGTGACTTCTCCCGGATCGCCTGGTCGTTTCGAGCCTCCGACATGAGGGCACCGGGCAAGCCGTCCACGAGCGCAGCGACAAGTCGGGAGTCGGCATGAATCCCGATCCCTACGCACAGCTCGATCCCGACACCCCGTTCCGGCTCGACCACGTCGTGAATTTCCTCGCCACTCTCGGCCTGTGGGTGGCGATCATCGTGGCACTCGCCGGCGTTGCACTCGTCTCCTGGCGACTGCACTCACCCGAGACGTTCGAAGAACGGTTCGCAACACCGGCCACACTCCTGAGCTGGCGACTGTGGGCGTGCATCTCCTGGCGCAGGCTCTGCAAGCGCTGCGGCTTGTCCGCCTCCGAACAGGTGACGCGTCGCGACAAAGAAGGGCGCCAGGTCACTTCGACCCGCTGGCTTCATCCAAAGCTGTTGGGAACAGAGGTGTCTCAGACCACCCGGCGGCTCACGGTGCGGGCAAGGATGGGACAAACCGTGGAAGACCTGGAGCGCGCAGTCCCTGCGATCCGTGATGCTACCGGCGCACATTCGGCGCGGGCGGTTGTCGTCTCGCCGGGGACGATGCGCATCGAGCTGGTCAAGCGGGAGCAGTTGTCGACGGTACGTCACGCAGCGCCGCCAATGGCGGTGACAACAACACGGGTGACACTCGGTCGGCGCGAGGACGGTTCCGATTGGATCCTTCCCTTGAGCGGCCGACACACCCTCACCGTGGGCTGCTCGGGTGCAGGCAAAGGTTCCGTCTTCTGGGGCATCGCCTGCGGGCTTGGTCCTGCCGTCGGCGCCGGAGTAGTTCATCTGATCGGAATTGACCTGAAGTACGGCATCGAGTTGTCAGTCGGCGCAGGTCTATTCACCAAGATCGCCACCAACGAGACCGACGCCGTGGCAACCCTTGCCGGGCTAGAGATGCTGATGGACAAGCGCGGCAACGAGATGGCCAGCCTCACCCGCGAGCACCGTCCGACCAAGGCCTCACCGCTGGTCGTGCTGCTGATCGACGAGCTGGCAGGGCTGACCGCCTACATGAGCGACCCAGCTCTTCGAAAGGAAGCCGCCGCCTTGTTGTCACGGATTCTCACCAAGGGTCGAGCACTGGGCATCGTGGTCGCCGCGTTCCTGCAAGACCCTCGCAAGGAAGTCCTGCCGATGCGAGGCCTGTTTACCCAGACCATTGCGCTTCGACTGCGATCCCGCGAGGAAGTCACGATGGTCCTCGGTGACGGCATGGCCGAGAAAGCGGCAGCACACCGAATCAGCCCCGACAGACCGGGTACCGGCTACGTGATCGCCGAGGACGGCCATACGACCAAGGTCCGATCCGACTACTGGTCTGACGATCAGATCCGCTCCACTGCAAGGCAGTACGAAAGATCGACAACCGCCGGAGGGCAGCGCAGTGAATAACGGGTCCGATGCAATCCGAGCAGCGAGGTGATGCCATGGTGATTCACGGTCTCCGGGAAACGCTCGTCTCCACCGGCGGCTTTCCTGAGCTGCTGACTGCAGATCAGGTGTCAGCGCTGCTCGGCGTCTCTGCCGCGACGCTCAACCGGTGGGCAGCGCTCCGCGAAACGACCGGCGAGCAGATCGGGCCGCCCTGCTACACGTTGTCGGAGCGGGTACGGCGCTGGGATGCGACCGAAGTCCGGTCCTGGCTCAAGCAGGTGCGTCGGTAATGGCCGGCAACACTCCGCGCGGCATCCGTAAACGGCTGAACGCCGCCGGTGAGCCCCGCTACCAAGTCCGCTACCTGATCCGTGACCCGGACGCCCCATCCGGCTGGGTGGAAACGTCCGCGACGTTCCCGACGCTGCGCGAGGCGAAGGCCTTCAAGTCCGAACGGGACAACGAGGCCGCGCTGGGCGCACGTCGGTTCGACCCCCGCCTTGGTCGGACGCCGCTCAGCAGGATCTGGACGCAGTTCTCCGACTCCAAGAAGCCGGCGGTGTCGCCGAAGACCTGGAGCGGCTACAACCAGCACTGGGAATTGCGCATCAAGCCGCGGTTCGGGCATGTGCCGGTCGACGAGATCACCCGCGCTGACGTCCAGGCGTTCGTTGACGGCCTGACGGTCGGCCCGTGGGCGAAGGTGTCGACGCTGCGTCTCCTGCGGTCGATTCTCGATGTCGCACACCAGGACGGCCGCATCCACCGCAACCCCGCGCTCGGCGTCTCGGCGGGCCGCATTCCTGAGCGGGAGCGTCACCGATACTTGACTGCTCAGGAGGTCCGGATGCTCGCTACCGCGTGCGGCGATCAGGGCGACGTGGTGACGATCCTGGCCTACACCGGCCTGCGCTGGTCCGAACTCGTCGGCCTCCGGGTCAAGGACATCGACCTGACTGCTCGTCGGCTCTATGTGCGACGGGCCGCACCGGAAGTTGAGGGCCACATTGTTATCGGACCACCCAAGACCCGAGCCGGCATTAGAACCGTCCCGCTCCCCCAAGTCGTCGTCGACATCTTCAAGGGGCGTATCACCGGGCGGGCACCGGACCAACCCGCCGTCACTTCAGCCAACGGAGCGATGTTGCGCTCCAACAACAGGCGTCGCCACACCCACTGGAACAAAGCCCTCAAAAGCACCGACCTAGCGCCACTAACCATCCACGATCTACGCCATACCTACGCCAGCCTGGCCCGCAAATCCGGCGCCGACCTCAGATATGTCCAGAAGACCATGGGCCACTCGACGCCGACCGTGACCGCGAACATCTATAGCGATCTCTACGCCGACGAACTAGACCAAGTGGCAACCAACCTCGATCAGCTTCACGCGACTGAGATTCAGACACCGACGACCGGACAAGAACCGGACGAACCAAACCAACCATCGAGTGCATAATCCGTGTCTATGCAGGTCAGAAGAGTGGCCAGGGGCGGGATCGAACCGCCGACCTTCCGCTTTTCAGGCGGACGCTCGTACCGACTGAGCTACCTGGCCCCAAGGCAGCATGTGCCTCGCCATAATCGGCGACCCTGACGGGACTCGAACCCGCGACCTCCGCCGTGACAGGGCGGCGCGCTAACCAACTGCGCCACAGGGCCTTGCTGTACTGCTTGCTCCGCGTTACCGCGTCGCGTGTACCCCCAACGGGATTCGAACCCGTGCTACCGCCGTGAAAGGGCGGCGTCCTAGGCCACTAGACGATGGGGGCCCGATCCGAATCACTCCGGGGCACTCGCAACGTGGTTCGTTGGAAGCCTCGCTAGCTTAGGTCACCACAGGGCCAATCCTCAAACGAGCCCCCATTTCGGACCCAGTATCCTTGACCTCCGCAGCCCCTATAGCTCAGTTGGTAGAGCTACGGACTTTTAATCCGCAGGTCCTAGGTTCGAGTCCTAGTGGGGGCACTCAAACGGGCCGTGAACTCGGCCGATTCCCCGCGCGGGATCGGTCGTTTCACGGAGCCGGCCGATCCCGAGGCGGGCCGCAGGCGCGAATCGGCCGGGTGCGATCCGCGGCCGATGAGAGTGGGCACGATCACTTCACGGTTTCGGCCACATCCAGCCTTGGGCGGCGTTTAGAACCCGCCAGCGCTTGGTTATGCTCCGGCTATGCTTCCCGAGATGAATCCCGATGGAGTCCAACCCAACGCACCCGTTGCTCTGGTGACCGCGGAAATTCGGCACCCGGCAACGGATTCGCTCACCGAATCAAGCAGCCGCGAGCTCAAGCACCTTCTCATCAACGACTTGCCCATCGAACGTCAAGCCCAAGACGTGAGTTGGGGCATGACGGCTCCCGGCGCCGCCCCCACGCCCGTGGCGGACCGTTTCGTGCGCTACGGCAATCGGGACAACACGGTTTCCGCGTCGCTGAAGAACCAGGCGATCGTCGTCGAGACCAGCGCTTACAGCAGTTTCGATAATTTTTGCGACATCCTGCTGCGGGTCGCGGACGCGCGGGCGCAGGTGTCGTCCATCGTCGGGGTGGAGCGCATCGGCCTGCGGTACGTCCTCGAAATCCGGGTTCCCGCCGGTGTCGATGGCCGCATCACGTGGAGCAACTGGATCGATGAGCAGCTTCTCGGTCCGCAACGCATCGCTCCGGGCGGGCTGTCCATGGCCGAGTGGCAGGGCGCCGCGGTCTACCGCGAGGCACAGCCCGGCAAGTCGCTCATCCTGCGTTACGGCCCGGGCATGGGCCAGGCCCTCGATGCGAACTACCACCTGCGTCGCGTCACCGCGGCCCAGACCGGACCGTTCTTCCTGATGGACATCGACAGCTTCTGGACGCCGCTCGGCTCGATTCCCGAGTTCAACCGGGATGCGCTCGTTTCGACCCTGCAGGACCTCTACGGTCCCGCGCGGGAGGTCTTCCAAGACCTGATCACCCCGCGCCTCAGGGATGAACTGCTGCGCTCCTAGCGCCGGCTACGCAGCCTTTAGCGCCCGAGCACCGCGCTGGTGTAGGTGATGTCGGCGAACACGGCGGCGATGTCATCGTCGGGATAGTCCAAGCCATTGGCCGCGTGTAGCTCCTTGGCGGTGTGGGACGCACTCTGCCAGCCGTCGCGGGCTAGATGGTCGATGACGTGGCTGCGCTGACCGTGGTAGACGAGGTCGTTGAAGTCGATCTCGAACCCCAGTTCGCTCATCCGGGCATGGTGCGAACGCCACCGCTCGTCGTTGAACACCGCCGTGTCGGGGACAAACTCGAAGGCCAGCCGGCTGCCCGTAGCACTGAGCGCGGTGACGTTGTCGAACAACGCGCCTTGGGCGTCATCGGGTAGGTAGACGAGCAGGCCTTCGGCGCTCCATGCCGAGGGCACGTCCTTGTCGAATCCGGCGGCCTGCAGCACGGCCGCCCAATCGTCACGCAGGTCGACCGCAACGGTGCGGCGTTCGGCGGTCGGCTCGGCCCCAAGATCGGCCAGCGTGAGGGTCTTGAACTCGATCACCTGTGGCATGTCGACCTCATAGACGACGGTGCCCGCCGGCCAGCCCAGCCGATAGGCGCGCGCATCCAGGCCGGACGCCAGGATCACCACCTGGGAAATCCCGCTTCGGGTGGCGTCCACGAAGAACTGGTCGTAGAACCTGGTCCGGCAGGCCATCGCCTCGGCCATCCGGGCCGGATCGAATCCAGACTCCACATCAACCGGAATCTGTCCATTCACCAGCCGGGTGTAGACGTCGATGCCGACCGCACGCACCAGCGGGGCCGCGTACGGGTCATCGATCAGCGCGTACTGCGGGTCGGCAGCCAGCGCGCGCTGGGCGGCGACCATCGTCGCCGTCGCACCGACACTTGTCGCAAGGTCCCAACGATACCGGTCGGTACGCACCATGCCGCTCCTTCGTCCCCAAACCCGGAAAAGACTATAGATAATCTAGTTAGTATCACAGGCTGCGCCGATTGCGCCCGGTCTAGGCTGACAAGTGTGACCGACTTCGCTCAGCGCGCCATCGATCTCGCCCGCCTAAACGTGGCCGAAGGCGGCCGACCATTCGCGACGGTCATCGTCAAAGACGGCCAGGTACTCGCTGAGAGCGCCAACAAGGTGGCCCAGACCAACGACCCCACCGCCCACGCCGAGATCCTCGCCATCCGCGCAGCGTGCACCAAGCTGGGAACCGAGCAGCTGTTCGGGACCACCTTCTACGTGCTGGCGCACCCATGCCCGATGTGCCTGGGTTCGCTCTACTACTGCTCCCCCGACGAAGTCATCTTTTTGACCACCCGCGACATCTACGAGCAGTACTACGTCGACGACCGCAAGTATTTCGAGCTCGCGACCTTCTACGACGAGTTCGCCAAGGCCTGGCAGGACCGTCGCCTGCCGATGCGCTACGACCCGCGCCCCTCAGCCGTGAACGTCTACCGGTTCTGGCAGGAGCTCAACGGCGGGAAGCGCGCGGCGGCCCCCAACTCGGCCGACTAGACGTCCAACAACCGGTGATCTTGACACCACACTACCAATCTGAACTGTTATCTGCGTATGCATGCAGATAACAGATCACAGCCCTTGCCGGACGATCAGGTGGGCTTGGTGGTTGAGGTGTTTCGGATGCTTGCCGACGCCACTCGCGTGCAGGTCCTATGGTCGCTGGCCGATCGCGAGATGTCGGTGAATGAACTCGCCGAACACATCCACAAGCCCGCGCCCTCGGTCTCCCAGCACCTGGCGAAGCTGCGGATGGCGCGGCTGGTGCGCACCCGCCGGGACAAGACGACGATTTTCTACAGCCTGGAAAACGAGCACGTGCGGCAGTTGGTGATCGATGCGGTCTTCAACGCCGAGCACGCCGGCCCCGGCGTCCCCCGCCATCACCGATCCGACGGCGGGCTGCAGGCCGTAACCGACGCCTAACCGAGCCCCTCAGAACCACAACATGTTTCACACAAGAAGAAAAAGGAGAGATGAATCCATGTCCGATGAGCATACCCACCACGGGCCGCATGCGCACGAACACCGGCACGGCGAGGTGACCCACAGCCACGCCCACACCACCCATCAGCACGAACACGTCAAGCACGCACACCCGCACTCACACGATGACGGGACCGAGCACACCCATCAGCACGTGCATGAATCGGGCCTGGAAAGCGTGCACAGCCACGCGCACAGCTGACACCGCGCCGGATCAGACCTCAGGGCAGTAGTGCATGGGGTTGTCACGCTCGTCCAGCGGCGGCAGGTTGCGCGCCGGAGTCTGCACCAATGGCGCGTCGGCTGGGATACGCCCCATGGCCCGATCCCAGCCGGCGCGCCCGCGCGGATGCTTGCGCATTCGACGCGGCACCAGCGCAAAGATCAGGCGCACGAAGTCCCCGAAGCGCCGGTGTAGCCACTCATCGCGCCGCGACCACTGATAGCCCATCAGGGTTCGCACCGGTGGGTCATAAAGACCGACGGTGACCCACACAAAAAACGGGGCCAACAACTTTCGCTGCAACGCCCACAGCCGGTCCGGAACCCGTTGCGCAAATGGCGGTTTAGGCAGTTCGGTCAGATCGAGCACGGCGCGCGCGGCGAAGTTGTTCTCCAGCACGTTGCAGCACATGTGGTCCCAGTAGACGTGAAATTCCTCCCAGGACGCCGGAACGGGCCGCATGCTCATGCCATACATCCGGTACCACTGCACGTGTTCGTCGAACAGCTGGCGCTTCTGCGCTTCGGTCAACCCCCCACAGAACCGTTCGGCCACGTGAATTGTGCCGACAAAGAACGTGGCGTGCGCCCAGTAGAAGACGTCCGGATTCAGGGCGTGGTATCGGCGACCCGCCGCGTCCACCCCTTTGATGTTGACGTGATAGTCGCGGACTTCGGCGCCGGTGACCGGGGCACGGTCGCCGTCGAACACCACGCCGCCGATCGGATAGAGCGACCGCAACAGCCTGGGCCAGCGCTCGCGGAAAAACGTCGAGTGATCCTCGACGGCCGCGCCAAGTTGAGGGTGCATGTTCTGCATGGATCCCGCCCATGGCCCCTGCAACATGCCGCGCCAGTCACCGAAGTACCGCCACGTCAACGAGTCCGGCCCCAGCGGGATCGGCGCCGCCTCATAGCCCAGCGACGAAACCGGACAACCGGTTGCTGCGGGTTGCGAATCGCCGGACGCGGCAACCTGGCCGGCAGAGTTCGTCGACGACTTCGGCTCGGCGCTGGTCAGTGGGCAGGCCGCGGACGTATCTTGGGTCACTGGTGTCCCCCGGGCGGTTGGGTGATGTCAGCAATTTTGACTACACGCGTTGTCACTTGATTCTAGGAGGGATGTGCAGGCGGGTCAAAGACGGGGTCGCTGGACGGGCGTCCCGCTGGAAGATCGCCACGCCGTACGCCGCGACACCCTCATCGCCGCCGGCGTTCAATTGCTCGGCGAGGAAGCGGGACCGGCGCTGACCGTTCGCGCGGTCTGCCGCCAAGCGGCACTCACCGAGCGTTATTTCTATGAAAGCTTTAGCGACCGTGACCATTTCGTACGCGCAGTCTACGACGACGTTTGCACCCGAGCGATGGCGACGCTTATGTCGGCAAATACCCCCCGAGACGCCGTGGAGCGATTCGTTGCACTGATGGTCGATGATCCGGTACGCGGTCGCGTCCTGCTTTTGGCGCCGGCCGTCGAACCGGTGCTGACGCGCTCCGGCGCGGACTGGATGCCCAACTTCATCGATTTACTGCAACGCAAACTCTCTCAAATCGCCGACCCCGTTTTGCAGAAACTGGTCGCCACCAGCCTGATCGGTGCCCTTACCGGCCTTTTCACCGCATATTTGAATGGACAATTGGGAGCCACCCGCCAGCAATTTATTGACTACTGCGTGGATTTGTTGCTCGGCACCGCCGCCGCCTACGCTCCACACCGTGACCGAGGTGAAGCCGAGCACCCAGTCGCTGCCCGACAGCACGACTAAGCCGATTAATATCGCAGGGCCTGCGACTCGATATTTGCGCGAAATGCGACGCCACTAGTGGCGCGCCCGATAGTGCGCAAACTTGATGCTACCGATCGACACAGATATATTGACTGCAACCCACAGACACAGATAAATCCGCAAAACCACAGATACTGGAGGGCGCCATGTCGGCCCCGCTGACCGACCTACACCTGCTGCACGAGCTTGAACCGGTCGTTGAGAAGTACCTCAACCGGCACCTCAGCATGCACAAGAACTGGAACCCGCACGACTACATCCCGTGGTCGGACGGCAAGAACTACTACGCCCTGGGCGGCCAGGAGTGGGACCCGGAGCAGAGCAAGCTTTCCGATGTCGCACAGATCGCGATGGTGCAGAACCTGGTCACCGAGGACAACCTGCCCTCCTATCACCGCGAGATCGCGATGAACATGGGCATGGACGGCGCCTGGGGTCAGTGGGTCAACCGGTGGACCGCCGAGGAGAACCGACACGGCATCGCGCTGCGTGACTACCTGGTGGTGACCCGCTCCGTCGACCCGGTCGAGCTGGAGAAGCTACGGCTCGAGGTGGTCAACCGCGGCTTCAGCCCGGGCCAGAACCACCAGGGCGACTATTTCGCCGAGAGCGTCACCGACTCGGTCATCTACGTGAGTTTCCAGGAGCTGGCCACCCGCGTTTCGCACCGCAATACCGGCAAGGCCTGCAACGACCCCATCGCCGACCAGCTGATGGCCAAGATCTCGGCCGACGAGAACCTGCACATGATCTTCTACCGCGACGTCAGCGAGGCCGCGTTCGACCTGGCCCCCAACCAGGCGATGAAGTCGCTGCACCTGATCCTGCACAACTTCAAGATGCCCGGGTTCCAGGTGCCCGAGTTCCGGCGCAAAGCGGTGATCATCGCCGTCGGGGGCGTCTACGACCCGCGCATCCACCTCGACGAGGTCGTCATGCCGGTGCTGAAGAAGTGGCGCATCTTCGAGCGCGAGGACTTCACCGGCGAGGGCGCCAAGATGCGCGACGAACTTGCCCTGCTGGTCAAGGAACTCGAGATGTCCTGCGACAAGTTCGAGGAGTCCAAGCAGCGCCAGCTCGATCGGGAAGCTCGTACCGGCAAGCGGGTGTCGGCCTTCGAACTGCACAAGACGGCCGGCAAGCTGCCGATGAGCCGGCGGTAGTTCCGGCATTGCGCATCGGCCCGATCGAGCTGGCCAGCCCGGTTGTATTGGCGCCGATGGCTGGTGTGACCAATGTCGCATTTCGCACGCTGTGTCGTGAACTAGAGCAGGCCAAGGTCGGCACGGTCAGTGGACTGTATGTCTGTGAGATGGTGACCGCGCGCGCTCTGGTCGAGCGCCATCCGGTCACCATGCACATGACCACGTTCGCCCCGGACGAATCGCCGCGGTCGCTGCAGCTCTACACCGTCGACCCCGACACCACCTACGCTGCGGCCCGCATGATCGCCGAGGAAGGCTTGGCCGATCACATCGACATGAACTTCGGCTGCCCGGTCCCCAAGGTGACCAAGCGTGGCGGTGGGGCCGCCCTGCCGTTCAAGCGACGGTTGTTCGGCCAGATCGTCGCCGCCGCGGTGCGCGGGGTCGAGGGCACCGACATACCGGTGACGGTCAAGTTCCGCATCGGCATCGACGACGCGCACCACACGCACCTCGATGCCGGCCGCATCGCCGAGGCCGAGGGCGCCGCCGCGGTCGCACTGCACGCCCGGACCGCGGCACAGCGCTACTCGGGCACGGCCGATTGGGAGCAGATCGCGCTGCTCAAGCAGCACGTGCGGACGGTCCCGGTGCTCGGCAACGGAGACATCTACGACGCCAGCGATGCGCTGGCGATGATCGCCGCCACCGGTTGCGACGGCGTTGTCATCGGCCGCGGCTGCCTGGGCCGGCCGTGGCTGTTCGCCGAATTGTCGGCGGCTTTCACCGGTAACCCGGGACCCACGCCCCCCACCCTGGGCGAGGTGACCGACATCATCCGCCGGCACGGCGAACTACTGGCCGCGCACTTCGGCGAGGACAAGGGCATGCGCGACATCCGCAAGCATGTCGCCTGGTACCTGCACGAATTTCCGGCCGGATCCGACCTGCGCCGAGCATTGGCGCTGGTCAAGACCCTAGACGAACTCGACTCTCTGCTGACGCGGTTGGACCCCGGCGTCGCTTTCCCCGAAGCCGCCAACGGCCCCAGGGGCCGGCAGGGTTCACCCTCCCGAGTCGCCCTTCCCGAGGGTTGGCTGGATGACCCCGATGACTGCCGGGTGCCCGACGGCGCGGACGTCATGCACTCCGGCGGCTAGCCCCATCGACTTCGGCAGTCGAACTGAGACGCTCTCGAAATCGCGTGTGCGCCGATATGTCAGTACGATGTGGGCTTTATTGCATTGCGCGGCGCCATCACCTTGGCGCTGCGCTGTGGTATGCGCACGGACAACGCTGATGTCTTCATCCGATTTTCGGAGGCCGGTAGGACATGGGTGATGGCAAGAGGGACGCCACTCCTGGCCATCGGCGCGCGTCCGGCACCCACCGCGGTGATGAATTGATTACCCCAAACCGACAGGAAATGCGAGGCGCCGCGCCGTGGGAGCGGTTCTCGGCCGCACCTGTCGATGACGACCTCGTTCGATGGTCGAGTACACGATCCGCCGACGTGGCGCAGGCCGCCGCGGCGGTCGACACCCGCGGTGGCGCGAAACCGCGCCAAGCCCACGACGACGTCGAGCGCACCCCGAAGGTCGGCTCTCACATCGACGGCGGTGTCAGCGTCGCCGAGTTGATCGCCAAACTCGGGGCCCCCGTTCCCGCCCATCCGGCCCACCACCACAGCGCACCGGAATCCGAGCCCGACCCAGTCCCGCGGATGCCGCCCCCGATATCGCCGACCAGGTCCACGAGCCGGCTGACGAGCAGCTGGACACCGAGGTCATCGCCATCCCGGCCTACTCGCTGCAACTGCTCTCCGAACTCCCCGACCTCGGTTCTGCCAACTATCCGCACGACGAGTCCGACCCCGAATCGCCCGGCGAGCAGCCGGCCGCACCGGCGCGGGCCCGGCGGCCGCGGTTGCGTCGCAGGTCGACCGCAAAGACTCCCCGGCCCGGCAAGGACGAGCCGAAGCCGCGCCGGCGCCCGATACTGCTGGCCGGGCGGTCGCTGGCGGCGCTGTTCGCCGTGCTGGCGCTGGTGCTCACCGGCGGGGCGTGGGAATGGAGTTCGTCGAAAAACAACCGGCTCAACACGGTGAGCGCGCTCGACCCGCACTCGGGCGACATCGTCAACCCCAGCGGGCAATACGGCGACGAGAATTTCCTGATCGTCGGCATGGACACCCGTGCCGGCGCCAATTCGAATGTCGGCGCCGGTGACACCGAGGACGCCGGCGGGGCGCGGTCGGACACCGTGATGCTGGTCAACATCCCGGCGAACCGCAAACGAGTAGTGGCGGTCTCGTTCCCCCGCGACCTGGCGATCACCCCCGTCAAGTGCGAGGCCTGGAACCCCGACACCGGCAAGTACGGGCCGATCTATGACGAGACGACGGGACAGATGGGTCCCCGGATGGTCTACACCGAGACCAAACTGAACTCGTCGTTCTCCTTCGGCGGGCCCAAGTGTCTGGTGAAGGTGATCCAAAAACTCTCCGGGTTGAGCATCAACCGGTTCATCGCCATCGACTTCGTCGGCTTCGCCAAGATGGTCCAAGCGCTCGGTGGTGTCGAGGTGTGCAGCACCACGCCGCTGCGCGACTACGAAATCGACACGGTGCTCGAACACGCTGGACGCCAGGTGATCGACGGGACGACCGCCCTGAACTATGTGCGAGCCCGCCAGGTGACCACCGAGAGCAACGGCGACTACGGCCGCATCAAACGTCAGCAGCTGTTCTTGTCGTCGCTGCTGCGTTCGCTGATTTCCGAAGACACCCTGTTCAACCTCAACAAGCTCAACAACGTGGTCGACATGTTCATCGGCGACAGCTACGTCGACAACGTCAAGACCAAGGATCTGGTTGAGCTGGGTCAGTCGCTGCAGGGCATGGCGGCCGGACACATCACGTTCGTCACCGTGCCCACCGGTATCACCGATGAGAACGGCGACGAGCCCCCGCGAACGGCCGACATGAAGGCGCTGTTCAGCGCCATCATCGACGATGAGCCGCTGCCGCTGGAAAACGATCACAACGCCCAGACGTTGGGAAACCGGCCGACCACGACGGCACCGACCACGGCCCCCACAGCGCCGCCGGCAAGTCCTGCCGACGAGGTTCAGCACCAACAGGTGACAACCACCTCGCCGCAAGAAGTCACCGTGCAGGTCTCCAACGGAACCGGCACCACGGGTCTGGCCGCCACCGCCGCCAGCCAGCTCAAGCGCAACGGCTTCAACGTGATGGCACCCGACGACTACCCGAATTCGTTGCAGACCACGACGGTGCTTTTTGCCCCCGGCAACGAGCAAGCCGCCGCGACGGTGGCCGCCGCGTTCGGCAACAGCAAGGTTGAGCGGGTCAGCGGGATCGGCGAGGTGGTGCAGGTGGTGCTCGGCGCCGACTTCAAGGCGGTGACCGCTCCCCCGCCGAACGGCTCGTCGGTCAGCGTGCAGATCAGCCGCAATTCCACCAGCCCACCGATTAAGCTGCCGGAAGACCTAACGGTGACCAACGCCGCCGACACCACCTGCGAGTAGGCGCCCTTCGGGCGGCGCTTCGCGGCGTTTAGGCGGTCGAGAACGTAGGCTTAGCACATGCGGACGGCCTACCATGAGCAGCTCTCGGAGTTATCCGAGCGGCTCGGTGAGATGTGTGGGCTGGCAGGCATCGCGATGGAGCGGGCGACTCAGGCCCTGTTACAAGCCGATCTGCTGCTGGCCGAACAGGTGATCTCTGACCACGAGAAGATCGCGACGCTGAGCGCAAGGGCCGAGGAGAGCGCCTTCGTGCTGCTGGCCTTGCAGGCACCGGTTGCCGGTGACCTCCGGGCGATCGTGAGCGCAATCCAGATGGTGGCCGACATCGACCGGATGGGGGCCCTGGCCCTGCACGTGGCCAAGATCGCCCGCCGGCGCCATCCCCAACACGCGCTACCCGAAGAGGTCAACGGCTACTTCGCCGAAATGGGCAGGGTCGCAGTCGAATTGGGGAGCAGTGCGCAAGAAGTGGTGTTGTCCCGCGACCCGGAGAAGGCGGCCCGGATCCGCGAAGAAGACGACGCGATGGACGATCTGCACCGGCATCTGTTCACCGTGCTGATGGACCGAGAATGGAAGTACGGCGTGGCGGCCGCCGTCGACGTGACGCTGCTGGGCCGCTTCTACGAACGTTTCGCCGACCACGCCGTGGAAGTGGCGCGGCGGGTGATCTTTCAGGCCACCGGGAGATTCCCCGAAGACGAATCGCCAACCCACTCGCGCTGACCGCGATCGGCCGTGGCGGCCGGGGCCACCCGGGTCAGCCGAAACGGCCCGAGATGTAGTCCTCGGTGGACTTCTCCCGCGGGTTCGAGAAGATCTTTTCGGTGTCGTCGATTTCGATCAGGCGGCCCGGTTTGCCCACGGCTTCCAGGTTGAAAAACGCTGTCTGATCGCTCACCCGGGCGGCCTGTTGCATGTTGTGGGTGACGATCACGATGGTGTATTCCTGTTTCAATTCGCTGATCAGATCCTCGATCGCCATCGTGGAGATGGGATCCAGCGCCGAACACGGCTCGTCCATCAGCAACACGTCGGGTTGTACCGCGATGGCCCGCGCGATACACAACCGCTGCTGCTGCCCACCGGACAGCCCGCCGCCGGGCCTGTCCATCCTGTCTTTGACCTCATCCCACAAGTTGGCCCCACGCAGGGAATACTCGGCCGTTTCGTCGAGCACCTTTCGATTGCGCACGCCCTGCAGCTTGAGGCCGGCAACCACGTTGTCGCGAATCGACATCGCGGGAAAGGGGTTGGGGCGCTGAAAGACCATCCCGATCGCCCGTCGCACCCCCACCGGGTCGATACCGGGACCGTAGATGTTTTCGTCGTCAAGCAGCACCGAGCCCTCGACGCGGGCACCCGGGATGACCTCGTGCATCCGGTTCAGCGTGCGCAGCACCGTCGTCTTGCCGCAGCCGGAGGGGCCGATGAACGCCGTCACACTGCGGGGAAGAATCGACAGCGACACCTCAGCGACGGCGTGAAACGACCCGTAGTAGATGTTGACGTCCTTGAGGTCTAGCCTCTTGGCCACTTAGCGCTCCTGCCCTTGACTACTTGGCGACGAGGATTCTTGTGAGCACCCTGGCCCCGATATTGATGATGGCAATCACCAAGATCAGCGTCAGCGCGGCGCCCCACAACCGGTCCGTGGGTACCGGGTTCATTCCGGCACCCATCGTGGTCTGGTCATACATCATGCCGGGCAACGAGCCCATGTACCCGCTGAAGATGTCAAAGTTCATCGTCCGTGCATATCCGACCAGGATCAGCAACGGCGCCGTCTCACCCATCACCCTGGCCAATGCCAACAGGATCCCGGTGATGATGCCGGACAACCCGGTGGGAATGACGATGCGGACGATGGTCTTCCACTTCGGTAGCCCCAGCGCATAGCCGGCCTCGCGCAGATCCACCGGAACGATACGCAGCATCTCCTCGGTCGCCCGCACGATCACCGGAAGCATCAACAAGACCAGCGCCAAGGACACCGCGAACTCGGAACGGGGAAAACCCAACACCCCGACCCACAATGCGTAGAGGAACAGCGCGGCCACGATCGACGGCACGCCCGTCAGGATGTCGACGGTGAAGGACACCAGCCTGCCCATCAGCCCGCCACCGTCGTATTCGACCAGGTAGATCGCCACCATAATGCCGATCGGAATGGACAGCGCCGCACACACCAAGCCCTGCAGCACGGTGCCGACGATCGCGTGATAGGCGCCGCCCCCGGCCACGAATGCCGTCATCCCTGCCTGCGAATGAGTCCACCACGCGCTGGAAGTCACCGCCTTGAAGCCTTTGGCGATCACCGAACCCAGTACCCAGATCAACGGCGTCAGTGCCACCAGCATCGACAGTGTCACCAGCACGGTCGCCAGGCTGTTCACCAGCCGACGGCGGCGCGCCAGTCCCGAGAACGTGCGCGCCTTGACCGGCCGGTCCAACATCGAGGTCATCGGTGCACCCTTCTGGTACCGATGAGCGCGGTGCGGGCGATGGCGTTGACCACGAGGGTGAGCAGAAAAAGCATCAGTCCCGCGGCCAGGTAGGCCCCGGCCTGATACTGGTCGTCGAGATCCGAGGCCGCGCCGGCAATCTTGGTGGCGAAGGTGGAGCCACCGTCGAACAACGACCATCCGAACGCCTGCTCGGTGCCGCGCAGGATGATCAGCAGCGCGACCGTCTCACCCAAGGCCCGGCCCAGACCCAGGATCGCGCCGCTGACGTATCCCGAGCGCCCGAACGGCAGCACGGTGGTCTTGACCGCCTCCCACCGGGTGGCGCCGAGCGCCAGCGCGGCCTCGATCTGGTCCTGGGAAGTTTGAGCGAAGACTTCCCGGGTGACGGCGGTGATCATCGGCAAGATCATCACCGCCAACACGATCCCCCCGGTGAAGACGGTGCCGCCCTCGTCGACCGGGCCATCACCGCTGGCGAACAGGAAACACCAGCCCAGGGTGCGATTGAGCCAGGCAGCGGCCGGTTGCAGTTGCGGCGCCAGCACGTATAGACCCCATACGCCATAGACGATCGACGGCACCGCGGCCAGCAGATCCACCAGGTAGGCCAACGGGCCGGCAACCCGCCGCGGCGCGTACTGAGTCAGGAAGATCGCCACGCCCAGCGCGACCGGCATCGCCAACATCAGCGCAAACAGCGAGATGAAGACCGTGACCTCGAGCAGGTCGAGGATTCCGAAGTGCATCGCCGACGTATCGGAGGTCACCCAATTCCCGCCGTAGGTCAAGAAGTTTTCTTTGTTGCGGGCCAGTGCGGGAATCGCGCGCCACGCCAGGAATACGCCGATCGCGATGATCAGGGCGACGACCAGGACTCCGGCGCCCTGAGCCAGCCAACGAAATATCCGGTCCGCCAAACCCGGTTTGCCGTTGCCCCACGGATTGATGGAGATGACCGGCGATTCCGGCAGTTCCCCGCACCCACGTCGGCCGGGTCAGGTGTTATCACTGCGGTCCCATCGATGCCATCACCCTTGTGCCTACCGAGCGCTGATCCTCAGGCGGTCATTGCAGAGCGTTGATCGCGGTCACTAGGCGCTGTTTGACATTATCGGGCACCGGAACGTAACCGGCCGAGGCAAGGCCGCTCTGACCGCTGTTGACGGCGGTCGCGAGGAACGCCTTCACCGCGGCCCCGGTTTCCGCGTCATATCCGTTCGAGCACACGATCTCGTAGCTGGCCAGCATGATCGGGTAGGCGCCCGGGTTGCGCAGCCCGTAGATCGAATTCAGCTCCAGCACCAGGTCATTGCCGCTGGAGGCAAACGTCACCGCATCGACGGCACTGCGGGCCGTTTCGTTGGTCAGCGGTACGACGCTGATGCCGTTGTTGATTTGCGCGAACGGCAGGCCGGCGCTGTCGGCGAAACCCTTCTCGACATATCCGATCGAGTTCGGGGTGGACTGCACCGCGGTGATCACCCCCGCCGAGCCGCGTGCGCCCTGGCCGACACCACCGCGAAACTCCCCGCCGACCCCGTTGGTCCAGCTCTGCGGCGCCGCGGCGGTCAGATATTTCTGGAAGTTGTCGGTGGTCCCCGACGATTCCTGTCGATAGACGGGTGCGATCGGGGCGTTGGGCAGCGCCACACCGGGGTTGAGCCCAAGCAGGATCGGATCATCCCAGGTCCGAATCAGACCGCTGAAGATCTTGGCCAGTGCATCGGCATCCACGATCAACGTCTTGACGCCAGGCAAGTTGTACACCAACGCGATGGGACCGAAAACCAGTGGCAGGTCCCAGGCCGGATTGCCGCCGCAACGGTCGGCGGCCGGCCCAATCTGGTCGGCGACCAGCGGTGAGTCCGATCCCGCGAAATCGACACGCCCCGCGATGAACTGTTCGCGGCCGGCACCGGACCCGGTGGCCTTGTAGGACACGCTCTTACCCTGACAAAGCTCGCCCCACACCTGGTTGAACAGCGCCATGGCGTCCTCCTGAGCGGTGGACCCCTCGGCGGTCAAGGTATTCCTGCCGCCGCACTCCACCCGTCGCGAAACCGCTCCGGAGTTCGCCGACGAGCCCCGGCGGTCATCGCCACCGCACGCGGTCAACACCCCGGCGCAAAACGTCGTTGCGGCCATCACCGTCGCCAAGGCTCTGCCCACCATGCCGAGTCTCACAAATCTCGCTTCCTGCACGCGTTCTCGACGGTTTCCGGCGGCGCTCGCCGTCTCCCAGACGGATTGCCGACCCACCCGGCCAGTATGCCCTTCGGCGCACACGCAACCGGGCCGACCACCGACGCTAGGCCAACGCCGCGTCCGGTGCCGCCAGGGCGTAGGCCGTGTCGACGCTATGGGTGGAAAAGCCCAACCCCTGATAGGTCCGCACGGCGGCGATATTGTCCGACTCCACGTAGAGCATGACCGTGGATTCGTGGCCGAGATCGCGATCCCCCAACCGCTGAGCCAACGAGCGAAGACCGATCATCGTCAACGTGCGGCCCAGCCCGCGCCCCTGCGCGGCTGGATCGACACCCAGGACATAGACCTCGCCGAGGCCGGGATCATTGAGGTGAATCTTGGTCCAGTGAAAGCCGAGCAGCCTGGGCTGGCCGCTTGGGGAGTCCTCGGCGCCTTCGGAGCCTTCCAAGGCCAGAAACAGGCCAGCGGGATCGAACCATGGCTCACCTCGGCGCTCGGCCAAGTCTGCTTCGGTCCATCCGCCCTGTTCGGGGTGATAGGCGAAGGCGGCGTTGTTGACCCGCAATAACTCGGCGTCGTCTTCCGTTCCGGCATACGTGCGGATCTGCAGTCCGTTCGGGATCACCGGTTCGGGAAGCTGGCGCAGCGACCGCCGCATCTGTCCCAGTTCGCGGACCGGGGTCAGCCCCAGCGCGGACGCCGTGGCCCGAGCGGGTGCCAGGGTGCCGTGCGCCCAGAACTGGTTTCGTCCGCCCATCTTCGCCAGGGCCGCACGCACCATTGCGGTCGCGATCCCGCGCCGCCGCGCCTGCGGATGCACCACCAGCTCGGCCATCGCGGCATCGGCCCCATGGGCGGGACTGAGATTCAGATAGCCGATGGCGGATTTCCCTGGTGATTGATCCTCGACCAACAGGTGCTCGGTGCGCTGCTGGGCCAATTCCCGCAGCACCTGCTCGCCCACGGGAGCCACCCCGTCGACTTGTGTTGCCACCGTGACGAGATCACGCACCTGCCGCTGTTGATCGTCGGTCAGATGCGAGCGCCATTGCCCCGCCGTCACGGACTGCGTAACGGGTCAACCAGTGGCTCTTCGTAACCGTCGTGATCCGACTCGGCCTCTTCGTCGTCGGCATCGACGGCCACTGACCGTCCGCGCGCCGGTCGAACCGCTTTGTAACCCACGTTACGTACCGTGCCGATCAACGCCTCGTGCTCGGGGCCGAGTTTGGCCCGCAAGCGCCGCACGTGCACATCGACGGTGCGGGTGCCACCGAAGAAGTCGTACCCCCATACCTCGTGTAGCAGCTGCGCGCGGGTGAACACGCGACCGGCATGTTGCGCGAGGTATTTCAGTAGTTCGAACTCCTTATAGGTGAGGTCGAGGGGCCGGCCGCGCAGCCGGGCAGTGTAGGTGCCTTCGTCGATGACCAGCTCGCCCAGGCTGACCTTGCCGACGCTCTCCTGATCGGCCTGACCTCCGCGGCGGCCGACCACCAGACGCAGTCGGGCGTCGATCTCAGCGGGTCCGGTGCTGGGCAGCAGGATCTCGTCCAAACCCCAGTCGGCGCTAACCGCCACCAGGCCGCCCTCGTTCACCACCGCCAACACCGGCACCGACCTGCCGGCCGTGCTCAATAAACGACAAAGACCACGAGCCGCCGATAGATCGTTGCGAGCGTCAACAAGCACCGCATCCGCGTTGCCCGCTTCCAGTAGCGAAGAAGCCTCCGCTGGGGCCGTCCGTACATTGTGAGGAAGCAACGACAGTGACGGCAACACAGGGTCGGGATACAGCTCCGAGGTTAGTAGTAATAACTCCAACAAGCCCCTCCAGCGTCGTGGGAAAGGCATCTCCCAGATTCATCGCGACATGTGACGTTAGCGCCCAGCACATCTAACGATAACTTGCCACCTGGTCTTTGGCCCGACGATAAGGCGTTGCGCAAGGCAGAAACGGGTGGCCGGAGGGCCCCGCGGCGCGTCGCGCCGGCCGCCCGGGGCTGCGCCGCCCAGGATCTGCCCAGGGCACGCTCTTTGCCCGCCGTGCAGCGACAACCGCCAGCTAGCGGTCGTGCTAGCGCCCTGGCGGTTCGACTGACCGGCGGCCGCATCCTGGGCCGACCCACCCAGGTCCGTCCCGGTAACTGTGACCAAGCTGACAGTTCATGACCGGGGCGCGGCCCAGCACGACGATCCGATCGGATCAATCCGGCCGGTAGGCCACAATATGCGGATGCGCAAGGTGCTGGTCGGACTCACTGCAACCGCGATCGTCCTGGGCATCGTCATCCTCGGTGCCGTCGGCATCGACTTCGGGGCCAGCATCTACGCGGAATACCGGCTGTCGACCAGCGTACGCAAGGCTGCGCACCTGGGGTCGGACCCGTTTGTCGCCATCCTCGGCTTCCCGTTCATTCCGCAAGCGATGAGGCATCGGTACTTCGAGCTGGAGATCAAGGCCATTGCCGTCGAGCACGCCGTGGTCGGCGTGGCCACGCTCGAAGCCACCATGCATTCGATCGACCTCTCCCAGGCTTCCTGGCTGATCGAGCCGAATTCGCGGATGACGGTGCACAAGCTGGAAAGCCGCATCATCATCGACTCGATGCACCTGGGCCGCCACCTCGGCATCAGCGATCTGATGGTGCAGGCGCCCCCGCAGGAGAGCAACGACGCCACCGGAGGCACGACCGAGTCAGGGATATCGGACGGTCACGGGTTGGTGCTCAGCGGAACGCCGACATCGGCCGACTTTGATCAACGGGTCAGCGTCTCGGTGGACGTGTCCATCGCCCCCGAGGACCAGTCGACCCTGGTCATCACCCCAACCCGCGTCGTCACCGGCCCCGATACCGCCGACCAAACCGTTCCGGACGACAAACTCGGTGCGGTGCTGCGCGCCTTCAGCAGCCGGCTGCCGAACCAGAAGCTGCCGTTCGCCGTGGCCCCCAACACGGTAGGGGCCCGGGGTTCGGACATCATCATCGAAGGCATCACCAACGACGTGACGATTTCCCTCGAGGGGTTCAAGCAGTCGTGACCGCGGCGGCGTGCGCGCCGCTCTGGTGGCTCGATCACGATGTCGTTGGGTTATTGGGTAAGCTGACCGGCGTGTCAGCCCGCCTTGAGCCTCTGCTCACCAAGCGTCGCGCAGTAGATCTGTGCCGCATCGCGGGTTGTTGCTGTTGCTGTAGCTGCTGAGTAGCTGCGTCGTCTACGCAGTTCACTCGGGGCAGCCGCGGAATCTGACCGTGGCCTATCTCCCCACTTCGCCCTATATCGCTATATCGCCCGAAGTGCCCTGCATCGCCGCGCAACAGCCATTTCTAGGAGCAGTCCGTGTCCAGCACCAACACCCGCACCGCAGTCGAGCTGGTAGACGTTCGAGGACCCCGGTTCGCCGCATGGGTCACCACCGCGGTTCTGCTGGTGGTCCTGATCATCTCGGCCCTCAACCCCGCCGCCGCCGCGGTCGTGTTGGGCCTGCAGGCCACCGCGTTCGCCGTCGGTGCCTTCGCCGGACCGCGCCGGCACCCATATGGAGTGCTGTTTTCGGCATTCGTGGCACCTCGCATCGCGGCGGTTCGGGAGCGTGAGCCGGTCCCCCCGCTGAAGTTCGCCCAGCTCGTCGGGCTGGTGTTCGCGGTCTGCGGCGTCGCCGGCTTTGCCCTCGGCCCGTTCCTGGTCGGCGCGGTCGCGACCGCGCTGGCACTGGTGGCTGCCTTCCTGAATGCGGCCTTCGGCATCTGTTTGGGCTGTGAGCTCTACCCGCTGGCCGCACGCCTGCGACGCGATCCCCACCCCGCCTAACTGCTGTTCACCTGAATAACCTGAAAGGACCGACACCATGGCACGCACCGACGTCCTGGTCTCCGCCGACTGGGCTAAGAGCAATCTTGGAAACTCCGGGGCCGCCAACGTTGTCTTCGTCGAAGTCGACGAGGACGCCAGCGCATACGATGACGGCCACATCGCCGGTGCCATCAAGCTGGACTGGCGCACCGATCTGCAGGATCCGATCAAGCGCGACTTCGTCGACGCCCAGCAGTTCTCCAAACTGCTCTCCGACCGCGGCATCTCCAACGACGACACCGTGGTCCTCTACGGCGGCAACAACAACTGGTTGGCCGCGTACGCCTACTGGTACTTCAAGCTGTACGGACACCAGAACGTCAAGCTCCTCGACGGCGGCCGCAAGAAGTGGGAGCTCGATGGGCGCCCCTTGTCCACCGCCGCCGTGAGCCGGCCGGCAACCTCCTACACCGCGGTGACACCGGACAATTCGATCCGGGCGTTCCGCGACGAGGTGATCGCGGCCATCCACGTCAAGAACCTGGTGGACGTGCGATCACCCGACGAATTCTCCGGCAAGATTCTCGCGCCCGCGCACCTGCCCCAGGAGCAGAGTCAGCGGCCCGGCCACGTTCCCGGCGCCATCAACGTGCCCTGGAGCAGGACCGCCAACGAGGACGGCACCTTCAGAACCGATGAGCAGCTGGCCAAGCTCTACGCCGATGCCGGTCTCGACGGCGCCAAGGAAACCATTGCGTACTGCCGCATCGGGGAACGGTCCTCACACACCTGGTTCGTCTTACACGAACTGCTCGGGCACAAGAACGTAAAGAACTACGACGGCAGTTGGACGGAATACGGCTCCCTGGTGGGCGCCCCGATCGAGTTGGGAAATTGATATGTGCACTGCGCCCAAGCAAGGACTGACGTTGCCCGCCAGCGTCGACCTGGAAAAGGAAACGGTGATCACCGGTCGCGTCGTGGACCGCGACGGGCAGACCATCGGCGGCGCGTTCGTGCGGCTGCTGGACTCCTCCGACGAGTTCACCGCCGAGGTCGTGGCATCGGCGACCGGCGACTTCCGGTTTTTCGCCGCGCCGGGATCGTGGACCGTGCGCGCACTGTCCAAGGCCGGAAACGGTGACGCCGTGGTCAGACCGTCGGGGGCGGGCATCCACGAGGTGGATGTCAAGATCGCCTGAGGGTCCCCGGACCCTCCTACACTCGCCGACCCGCATGGCCGAATAGAATCATCGGCGTGGTGCTGTTCTACGAGATCTTGCTGGTCCTTGCGACCGTGGTCATCTCCTGGTTCGCGCTTTATGCGCTGTATCGGCTTATCACTGACGAGTCGTGACGTCTGACGCGAGCCAGGACGGACCGGATGCAGTAGCGGGCTCGGGTGATCGCGCCGTCGCCGCTGCGGCGGAACGCGCCAAGTTGACCGCCGCCCGCAATATCCCCACGTTCGACGACCTACCGCTACCCGCCGACACCGCAAACCTGCGCCACGGCGCCAACCTGCACGACGCGCTGCTGGCGCTGCTGCCGCTGGTCGGAGTGTGGCGTGGTGAGGGCGAGGGTCGCGGACCCCACGGCGACTACCGGTTCGGCCAGCAGATCGTGGTTTCCCACGATGGTGGCGACTATCTGAATTGGGAAGCCCGGTCATGGCGCCTCGACGAGGACGGGCAGTACGAGGAGCCGGGCCTGCGTGAGACCGGCTTCTGGCGCTTCGTCAGCGACCCCGAGGACGATCCGAGCGAATCGCAGGCCATCGAGCTGCTGTTGGCGCATTCGGCCGGTTACGTGGAACTGTTCTACGGCCGCCCGCTCACCCAGTCATCTTGGGAGCTGGTCACCGACGCGCTCGCCCGAAGCCGGTCCGGAGTGCTGGTCGGCGGCGCCAAGCGGCTCTACGGCATCATCGAAGGCGGCGACCTCGCCTATGTCGAGGAACGAGTGGACGCCGACGGCGGCTTGGTGCCGCACCTTTCGGCCCGCCTGTCGCGCTACGCCGGCTAGTAGCGCCCGGCGCCGGCCCGGCAAAACCAACCCCCACCTCTAGTTTCTTATTGCCTTTCGCCGACGGTTCTGCGTGTACTTGTTCCACGTTTCAAGCAGCCGCTCAGCCGCGAAGGGAGCCGGCCGATGTTGCGCAGCAGGAAAGCCGCGCCGCTGGCACGTTGGGTCCTCTCGCTGGTCGGTCTGCTCCTGATCGGCTATCTGGCCGCCGTCGCGTTACAGCCCGCCATCCTGGACCAGCTGCCGAGTCCGGTGAGCTGGTTCGGCCGGCCGGGATCGATGGCGACCATCGCAATCGTGGTGGGTGTGCTGGGCGCGGTCAGCGTGCTGACCTTCCGGTCCAGTGCCAGCCACCGGCTGGTGGGGGTGTCGTTCACCGTCATCGCGCTGCTCGTTTCGGCAAGCGCCGTGCTGGGACTCAGCGCGTATTGGAGCTGCCACGACGACAACCATCCGGCCGTCTTCACCCCGCTGATGTGGACCGCCCAATTGGTCAAAGGCGGTGTCGGTGATACCTCGCTGAGCGGACGCACCTGCCCCAATCCCACCCCGGTCGCACTCGAATTGGCCCGGTTCGCCGCACTCTCGGCGATCTTTACCGGCCTGGGCGGTGTGGTGGTCGGCATCTTCCGCTCCCGGGTGGACCGGTTGCGGGCCAACCTCGCCGATTCGGTCACCGTGATCGTGGGGGGCGACGACGACACCCAACCCATGCTCAGCGGTGTGGCGCGGGCGCTGGACCGTCACGGCACCCTGGTGCTGATCACCAACGCCGACAACGAACACGTGCAACGGGCTCGCCGGCAGGGCGCCCGCGTCGTGCTGGTGGACTTCAACGCGCCGTCCTCGCTGGCTTCGTTGCGCCTGTGGCGCCACCTGGGGCGGCTTTGTCTGATGTCGCCCGACCCGTCGACCAACCTGCTCTGGCTCGATGTGATCGGTCGCCGAGTCGCCCAGCTTGGCAACAAGCAACGGTTGCCGCTCATCGTGCGTATCGATGACCCGTGGCTGGCCGAATCCTGGCGCGCCAAGCAATTCGGCGGATCCGACACCCGTTGGGCGGCCGATGTGGTCGGCAAGTACGAGGTGACGGCCAGCCGGCTGCTCGACGGGGTCATGGCGACCGGCCGGATCACGCGCGTATTCGTCTGCGGCTCTTCACAGTTGACCCTGGCGCTGTGCGCCGAGCTGACCCGCCGCGCCCTGGAGCGTGACTTCTACACCGCACCCGGCGCGCCCCCGCTGCCAGCGCTTACCCTGGTCGAGACGGACGCCGAAGATTACGTGCGCGATCACGAGTTTTACCGTCAGCAAGCCGGATTCGGGTCATCGACCGGACCGGCAGTCACTGCGGTTTCGGAGGCGCCGACGGTGCCGACCATGTGGCGGTTGATCTCCGACGCCGACCCCACCAACTGCGGGGTGATTCTGGCCGGTCCCGACGCCGCGACCCGCGGGACCAGGCTGGCCGCCCGCTTTCCCGAGATGCCCGTGTACGCCTCGGACCTCGGCACCAACATCACCGACGACTCGATCCAGGTGGTCGGATTGCTGCAGTCCTACTCCCTGGTGCTCGACACCCGGGAGGGAAGGATCCAAGACGTTTGGGACCGGGCGGCACGGCTGATCCATGAACGCAAGGTCGCGGGGATCGGCCCGACGAAATCGCGCTCACCCGCCACGATGCCGTGGGCCGAGCTCAACGAGTTCTATCGTGGGTCCACCCGGCGCCGGGTACGCAACGCGTTGTGGATGGTCAAACAGATCGCCGGACATACCTGGAACACCTGGGGCAACCCGGCCAAACCACTGTCCAGCCAAGAGATGGCCGAATCACCGCCACTGGAACAGCTTTCGCTGATGGGCTTTGACCGCCATGCGGCGCTGAGCATGGCGCGGGCAGAGCACGAAGACTGGTGTCGTTACTACCGCCGCAACGGCTGGAGCTACGGCCCCACCCGCGACGACGCCCGCAAGCTCCACGACAGGCTCGTCGACTGGGCGGTCGTCGAAGGCGATCGGGATCTGCTCAACGCCGCGTTGGGCAGCTTGGCGGACACCCTGTGGAGCCTGCGCCGGCTCGGCTACCGGTCGCGTCCGCTGTGGCGACCGTTTATCCGGGTCGGAACCGTCAGCGCGCAACAACGAAACGCGCCCTGGGCATGGACGTCGGATTCGGGGCGCACCAGGCACGCCGACCCCGGCGACTGGGCCGTTGCGGCGGATGGGAAGACGTGGTCGGTGCGAGACGATGTTTTCCGGGCCAGCTACGAACAAAATGGCGACGGACAGTGGCGTCGCAAGGGGCCGGTGCAAGCCCGCCCGGCGCACGCCGGGGAGGCGATCAGCACCCCGGAAGGTCCGGCTACCGCGGCCGACGGCGACTGGGTGGTGCGCGACGGCGACGGCGAACAGTGGCCGGTTCCCGGCGACGAGTTCGCACGTCGGTACCGCGAGTTCGATCCGGCGGCGCGGGCCGGCGAGCGCGGATAGCTCGGCAACTCGAGGGGTTGGGTTTCCGCGGAAATGGAGCGGCCCCCGAGCGAAGTTCCGGTTGGACAGACCGAAAGCTCGGGGGCCGGGTGGCTACGGGGGATTCGCCAGCGCGCGTAACGCCAGCTCTTCCGAGCCAATGCAGCTAGCGCGTAGCCACCTCACATGTCCATGAAGTACTCAATTCGCGGACCACCTCCTTCCCTGTGTACGGCCGACCGTACCCCCGCATCGGCGTGCCCACAACAGATTTTCTGGGTTCAGCGGTCGCTGACGACGGCGGCGTCAACCAGTTCGGAGAATGCCTCGGAGATCGGGGAACGGGGCAACCGCCGACCGTTGAGGGTGTGCACGCGGGCGGCCAGGGTCATGCTCGACACCAACCAAATTCCGTGTGCGTCAGCGAGATCGTTGACGCGTAGTGCCCGATAGTCGCAGTCGTAGCCCTTGGCGCGGGCGACTTCAAACAGCGCCTGTTGCGTGGTGCCGCGCAGGATCGGGTACCACGGCGGGGGTGTGAGCAGGCACGGATTTGCGCCGGCCCCGCCGTCGCAGTCGGTGGCGATGACCACCGTCGAGCGCGGCCCCTCCAGGACGTAACCGTCCGAACTGACGAAGATGACGTCTCCGGCGCCCTGGTTGGCCGCATGACGCAGCGCAGCCATGTTGACCGCGTAGGACAGCGTCTTCGCCCCGGCCAGCAGCCAGGGCATCGCGTCGGCGCCGACGGCCGGCAGTCCGCGGTCCAGCGCGATCGCGGCGACGCCGGCGCGCCGGACCGCCGCAACGCGCTCGGGTACGGGGTTGACCATCACGTACGCGGTGGGCGCCGAACCGCTCTCCCGGCCGCGGCTGTAGATCAGGCGCAGCGATCCCTCGGCACCGGTGGATGCCACCCAGCGCCGGGCCGCCACGTCGATCGCGTGCCGCCAGCGCGCGAGATCGGGTGCGGGCAGATCCATCAATCGAGCCGAGGTGGTCAGGCGTTGTAGATGCGGCTCGACCAGACACGGCGCACCGTCGCGCACCAGCAGGGTCTCGAACACGCCGTCGCCCCGGACCGCCGCAAGATCATCGGCGTGCAGTAACGGGGTCCCGGGCTCGGGAATCTCCCCATCAAGCGTGACGACAACACCGGTCTGCCCTGTCATGTCCCAGCAGCCTAGTGGCCCGCGGCGGGCGTACTCGCGGCAGTGCCTGACGCCAGCGGACGGCCCGCCAATCGCGTCTACCCCACCCCGGGTGGGGTGGAGTACGCTGGAATCGTGCGGAACTGGTACCGGCCATGAGCCACGAGCTGACCGACAAGAAACGTGCGGCGCTGAACCGGCTGAAGACGGCTCGAGGGCACCTCGACGGGATCATTCGGATGCTGGAATCCGATGCCTACTGCGTGGACGTCATGAAGCAGCTCTCCGCGGTTCAGTCCTCGCTGGAGCGGGCAAATCGGGTGATGCTGCACAACCACCTGGAGACCTGCTTTTCCGCGGCGGTGCTTGATGGGCGCGGCCAGGCGGCCATTGACGAACTGATCGACGCGGTGAAGTTCACGCCCGCCCTGACTGGCCCACAGGCGCAGCTGGGCGGCGCCGTGGTCTGCGAACCCCCTGGCGACCAACCGGCACAGAGCCCGGCATGACGATCCGCGAAGGGATCGCCGCGGTTCGCACCTAGCTGTGGCGGCCAGGCCCGGCGCCTGTCCGCAACTTGTGACGAGGCAAGAAGTGAAGGGAGCGCGAGATGACGCTGTGGCATGGACTGTGGACGAAGGCGGTGCCCTCGGTGGTGACCGGCGTGGTGGGTGTCGCGACCTACGAAGCGCTGGCGAAAGCTCCGTGGCGGTCGGCAACGGTGACGGCGACGGCCTGGGGCCTGCGGACCGCGCGTACCACCGAACGCAGGACCAAACAGGCAACCGAGCGGGTTCGCCTGGCGGCTGCCGATGTGCTGGCCGAAGCGGTCGAGCGGGTGGGCGCCGAAGTTGCGCCACCACCGGCCAAGGACACACCGCCGAGCATCGTCACCAAGGCCAACAATGCTTGCCACTGAGCTGGCCTGCGCCGCCGATGCCACGGTCACCGTGGTGTCCGCGGCGGCCGGACGGATGCGGGTGCATGCCAATGGGTTTGCGATCGACGCCACCCGGGCTGCCGCGATCGAGGAGTCGGTGGGCAGGGTCGGCGGTGTGCGTGCGGTGCGCGCCTATCCGCGAACGGCATCGGTGGTGATCTGGTACTCACCCGCCCACTGCGACACCGCCGCCATCGTGTCGGCGATCGCCGAGGCCGAGCACGCGGGTGACGCATCGGCGCCCGCGCCCGCGCCCGCCGCCCGTGCGGCCGGCATCGCCGACGGCGGCGTCGTGGGCAGGGTCATCGGCGGGCTGGCACGAGCGCTGCTGGGCATGCGCACCGACGACAACGACGACGACCCCCCGCCGGAGATCGCGCGACTGCGCGCGGCGTTGGATCGCATCGGCTACTCGCCGGAGCAGGACACCGCGACTCAGCTGTCGCCGAGCGAGCAGGCCCGGAGCGGAATTCGCTTCTGGTCGCGGCGGGCCTGGTTGGCGTGGCCGTTGGGTCTGCTGGCCTCTGGCTTGACGATGTTCTTCGGCGCATACCCGTGGGCGGGATGGCTGGCGTTCGCCGCGACCATACCCGTGCAATTCATCGCCGGGTGGCCGTTACTGGTGGGGGCGGTGCAGCAAGCGCGGGCCCGCTCGGCGAACATGAACACGCTGATTTCGTTGGGCACGCTGACCGCGTTCATCTACTCCACCTATCAGCTGTTCGCCGGTGGCCCGCTGTTCTTTGACACCGCGGCGCTGATCATCGCGTTCGTCGTGTTGGGCCGCTATTTCGAGGCCACCGCCCACGGCAAGACCCGGGAGGCGATCAGCAAGCTGCTCGAGATGGGCGCCAAAGAGGCCCGGCTGATCGTGGACGGCGAGGAACACCTCGTGCCGGTTGACCGGGTGCAAGTCGGAGACCTGGTGCGGGTCCGGCCCGGGGAGAAGATCCCGGTCGACGGAGAGGTGATCGACGGGCGGGCAGCCGTCGACGAGTCGATGCTGACCGGCGAATCCGTTCCGGTCGAAAAGGGAGTCGGCGACCGGGTTGCCGGCGCCACCGTCAACACCGATGGGCTGCTGACCGTGCGCGCCACCGCTGTCGGCGCCGATACCGCGCTCGCGCAGATTGTGCGCTTGGTCGAGGAGGCGCAAGGCGGCAAGGCCCCCGTGCAGCGGTTGGCCGATCGGGTCTCGGCGGTGTTCGTGCCGGTGGTCGTCGGCATTGCCGCCGCAACCTTTGCCGGGTGGACGCTGCTCGCCGCCAACCCGGTGGCCGGCACGACCGCGGCCGTCTCGGTGCTGATCATCGCCTGTCCGTGCGCACTGGGCCTGGCCACGCCCACGGCGATCATTGTCGGCACCGGCCGGGGTGCGGACATGGGGATCCTGGTCAAAGGCGGCGAGGTCCTGGAGGCTTCGAAGAAGATCGACACCGTCGTGTTCGACAAGACCGGCACCCTCACCCGGGCCCAGATGGAGCTCACCGATGTCATCGCCGGAAAGCGGCGCCAACCGGATGCGGTGTTGCGCATCGCCGCCGCGGTGGAGTCGGGTTCCGAACACCCCATCGGGGCCGCGATCGTCGCCGGCGCACGTGAGCGGGAGTTGGAGGTTCCGCCCGCCACCGAGTTCACCAACCTGGCCGGGCATGGGGTCCGAGGCGAGGTTGGCGGTAAGTCCGTGCTGGTCGGGCGGCGCAAGCTGGTCGACGAGCAACACCTGCGGCTGCCCGAGCAGCTGGCCGCGGCGGCCGCGGACCTGGAAGAGCGCGACCGCACCGCGGTGTATGTCGGCCAGGATGGCCAGGTTGTGGGTGTGCTCGCGGTGGCCGACACGGTCAAGGACGACGCCGCCGACGTGGTCAGCCAGCTGCACGCCATGGGCCTGCAGGTCGCGCTGATCACCGGCGACAACGCCCGCACGGCCGCCGCGATCGCGGCTCAGGTGGGCATTGACCGGGTGCTCGCCGAGGTGTTGCCGGCGGACAAAGTCAACGAGGTTCGGCGACTGCAGGACGAGGGCCGCATTGTCGCGATGGTCGGTGACGGCGTCAACGACGCCCCCGCCCTGGTGCAGGCCGACCTGGGCATTGCCATCGGCACCGGCACCGATGTGGCCATTGAAGCCTCCGACATCACCCTGATGTCGGGGCGCCTCGACGGTGTCGTTTCAGCGATTGAGCTGTCGCGGCGCACACTGCGCACGATCTACCAGAACCTGGGCTGGGCTTTCGGCTACAACACCGCCGCGATCCCACTTGCCGCACTCGGCGTACTGAATCCCGTCGTGGCCCAGGGCTCCGGCGTTGTTGATTAGCAGGCTTGTGAGCTGGGTTGATGATCTTTGGTGCCGCGCTATTGGGGCCGGAGTGTAGGCACGGGCTATCTGGAGAACGATCGAGTTGGTTACTGTTCGTCGTTGGTCTGGAGTTGCCCGTGCCTACCGTTTCAGTATTGCCTGTGTCGTCGGTTCCAGAGGTGTTCGACCGCTGGAGTCCTGGTGAGCGCAGCGAGCTCATCGGATCGGAGTTTCTCGATGTGTTGGCCTCGGTGCCAGACCCGAGGGACCCACGCGGTCGGAGGTATTCGCTGATGGCTTTGTTGGCGATCGCGGTTCTGGCCACTGCCGCGGGGATGCGCGGCTATGCTGGTTTTGCCACATGGGCGGCCACCGCTCCCGATGATGTGTTGGCCCAATTAGGGGTCCGGTTCCGGCGGCCCAGTGAGAAGACCTTCCGCGCTGTTTTGTCTCGGCTAGACCCCGCCGACCTCAACGCCAGGATGGGCAGTTACTTCACTGCACACGTGGCCAGCAGCGACCCCAGTGGATTGGTGCCGATCGCGTTGGACGGCAAGATGCTGCGTGGTGCCTTTACGCGCCAAAGCGACAGCCACGCATCTCGTGTCGGTGTTCGCCCACCGTGCCCGATTGGTGCTCGGTCAACTCGCTGTCGCCGAGAAAAGCAATGAAATTCCCTGCGTACGTGCCCTGCTCACGCTGCTGCCGGGTAGCTTGCGGTGGCTGGTCACCGTGGATGCGATGCATACCCAGGTCGTCACCGCGAAGTTGATCTGCGCCACCTTGAAGTCGCACTACCTGATGATCGTCAAGTCCAACCAAGCCAAAATACTTGCGCGTATCACCGCGCTGCCCTGGGCCGAGGTGCCCACAGCCGCTACCGACGACTCCCGCGACCACGGCCGTGTCGAGACCCGCACCCTGCAAATCATCACCGCTGCACGAGGAATCGGCTTCCCCTACGCAAAACAAATCATCCGGATCACTCGTGAACGCTTGATCACCGCCACCGACCAGCGCAGCGTGGAGGTGGTCTATGCCATCTGCAGCCTGCCGTTCGAGCACGCCCGCCCTACCGCGATCATGACCTGGATGCGTCAACACTGGGGAATCGAGAACAGCCTGCACTGGATACGCGACGTCACCTTCGACGAAGACCGTCAAAGGGCACATACCGGAAACGGCGCACAGGTCCTAGCAACGCTACGCAACACCGCGATCAATCTGCACCGCCTCAACGGCGCCGACAACATCGCCGAAGCCTGCCGGATCACCGCTTTGACCGCCAACCGCCGCCTAGACCTCCTCAATCCACAATTCCCAAGCTCACAAGCCTGCTAATCAACAACGCCGGAGCCCTGCGTCGTGGCCGGCGCCGCAATGGGGTTGTCCTCGGTCAGCGTGGTGACTAATTCGCTGCGGTTGCGCCGCTTCGGCCGCGACGTGTGACGGCGACTTGCATCCCCACCGATCCCGAATCAACGCATGATTCACGACCTGCCCCTGCGTTGGGTGGTGACCGTGTTGTTCGCGCTGTCCGCGGCCGAATGCGGCCTGCCGATCATCACCGTGCGCCGGCCGTGGACGCTGGTCGTCGGTCATGGGCTGCACTTCGCGATGGCCGTTGCGATGGCAACCATGGCCTGGCCCTGGGCCACCCGGCTGCCGACCACGGGGCCTGTCGCGTTTTTCCTGCTGGCAACCGTGTGGTTCGCGGTGATGGCACTGCGCGCAGCCCCAACGACTGCGGTACGGGTGCGGTATGGCTATCACGCGATCATGATGCTGGCGACAGCCTGGATGTATGCCGTCATGTCAATGCCGGGCACAGCCATGACCGCGATGAACATGCCGGCTACCAGCGGGGCACCGCTCTGGTTCAGCGCGGCCAATTGGCTGGGCACCGTCGGCTTCGCGGGCGCGGGGGCGTTCTGGATATTGCGGCGCCTGTTCGACCGGCGGCAATGCGCGCCACGGTACAGCTGGCTGGGCGACTCGGTTCAGGCGATGATGGCCGGCGGGATGGCTGTCTTGTTCTTGGCCATGCTTTTTCCGATCTAGGCCGCTCCGTAGAGTTGTGGTGTGTCCGCAGTTCCCGCTCCTGATCCTGGTCCCGACGCCGGCGCAATCTGGCACTACGGCGATCCGCTCGGCGAACAGCGCGCCGCCGAAACCGGCGCCGTGCTGGTGGACCGCTCGCATCGAGCCGTGCTCACCCTCACCGGAAAAGACCGCCAGAGCTGGCTGCACAACATCTCCACGCAGCACGTCAGAGAGCTACCCGAGGGGGCCAGCACCCAGAATCTGAGCCTGGACGGGCAGGGCCGAGTCGAAGACCACTGGGTCCAGACCGAGTTGGGCGCAACCACCTATCTGGATACCGAACCCTGGCGCGGCGAACCACTGTTGAACTACCTGCGCAAGATGGTGTTCTGGGCGGAGGTGACCCCCGACACCGCAGACCTGGCGGTGCTGTCGTTGATCGGGCCGCAGTTGTCCGACCAAGCGGTGCTCGACGCACTCGGTCTCGATGCGCTGCCCGCGGACCTGATGGCGGTCCCGTTGCCGGGCGGCGGCTTCGCCCGCCGGATGCCATCGAGCGCCGGCCAGATCGAACTGGATCTGCTGGTACCGCGTGACGGCACCGCCGACTGGAAGCACCGCCTGACGCAGGCGGGGGTCCGACCGGCCGGCATCTGGACCTACGAGGCGCATCGGGTGGCGGCCAAGCGCCCGCGGCTGGGCGTCGACACCGATGAACGCACGATTCCCCATGAGGTCGGCTGGATCGGTGGCCCCGGCATCGGGGCCGTGCACCTGGACAAGGGCTGCTATCGGGGCCAGGAGACGGTCGCGCGGGTACACAACCTGGGTAAACCGCCCAGGATGCTGGTCCTGCTCCATCTGGACGGTTCCACGGACCGACCGTCCACCGGCGACTCGGTGTTAGCCGGCGGGCGTTCGGTAGGACGGGTGGGAACGGTGGTCGATCACGTGGACCTCGGACCGGTTGCCTTGGCCTTGGCCAAGCGGGGGCTGCCCGCCGACACCGCGCTGATGACCGGCGCCGAAGCCACCATCCCGGCATTGATCGATGCGCAGTCTCTGCCACCGGCGGACGAAGTGGGCGCCGGAAGGCTGGCTCTGGACCGATTACGGGGCAGTGCGCGATGATTCCCTGTGACGTCCGCCATTCTGGCCGGGCCCGCTGGCAGGGTGCCCCACGCGCGCTCGCGCGGCACGGTAAGCTGTCCGCAGGACAATAACGACACTAAGAGATCGGAGCCGCCTACTTGTTAGGCCGCTCCGTTATTTCGCGAGGGGGTTCCCCCATGGGCCGCGGCCGGGCTAAGGCAAAGCAGACCAAGGTTGCTCGAGAACTGAAATACAGCTCCCCGCAGACCGACTTCCAGCGGCTTCAGCGCGAGCTGTCGGGTGCAAGTCCCGACACATCCGACCAAGTGGACGACACCGAAGACTCGTGGGACGACGAGGAGAGCTGGCGCCGCTAGGCGCACAGGTCGGTTTCCCGCTGACATTCCAACCCTAGGGTTCGGTCGCCACCGGCTACGCCGGTGGCGACTCCGCCCTAGGGCTTGTGGTTTCTAGAATCGCGGGTGCTGGCCCACCAGCGTGGCACGTGGACCCTCTTTGCCACCCTTGCAGACGGTGCCCAGCACCCAGCAGTCCAGGTGGCGCGCGGTCAGTATGGCCAGCGCCCGGTCGGTGTCTTCAGGGGCTACCACGGCGATCATGCCGACGCCCATGTTGAAGGTCTTTTCCATCTCCTCGCGCACCACCCGGCCGCGCTGGGCAATCATCGCGAACACCGGCGCGGGTGTCCAGGTGCCGCGGTCGATCTCGGCGACCAGCCCATGCGGGATTACCCGCTCCAGGTTGCCGGCCAACCCGCCACCCGTGACGTGACAGAACGTTCGGACATGCGTCTCAGCGGTGAGCGCCAGACAGTCCTTGGCATAGATCCGGGTGGGCTCCAATAGCTCTTCACCCAACGTGCGGCCGAACTCCTCCACATAACCGGCCAGATTCATCCGGTCGATCTCCAGCAGGACGTTGCGGGCCAGCGAGTAACCGTTGGAATGCAGCCCCGACGAGCCCATCGCGATAATGACGTCGCCGGGTTTGACGCGTTCCGGCCCCAGCACATTGTCGGCTTCGACCACACCCACCCCGGTGGCCGAGATGTCGTAATGGTCGGGTGCCATCAGCCCGGGATGTTCAGCGGTCTCACCCCCCAGCAGGGCGCAGCCAGCGCGCACACAACCCTCAGCGATGCCGCTGACGATCGCGCTGACCCGTTCCGGCACGGTCCGGCCGACCGCGATGTAGTCCTGCAGGAACAGTGGCTCCGCGCCACACACCACCAGGTCGTCGACCACCATCGCGACCAGGTCAAGACCGACAGTGTCGTGCTTGTCCATCGCCTGCGCGACCGCCAGCTTGGTGCCGACCCCGTCGGTGGAGGCGGCCAGCACCGGTTCGCGGTAGTCGTTGCGCAGGGTGAACAATCCGGCAAATCCGCCGAGCCCGCCACGCACCTCGGGTCTGGTGGCCCGGGTTGCCAACGGCTTGAACAACTCCACGGCTCGGTCGCCGGCTTCGATGTCCACACCTGCCGCCGCGTACGTGACGCCTTGGCTGGCTGGGCCTCTTCCGGAGCTTTCTGGACTTTTTTCGGGATCCGTCATCGCGATAAAGGCTACCGGGCGGCGCTCACCGCCGGTATCGGCAACTCTCGCGCCGCGCACATCTCAGTGCCCGATGGGTACTTCGTCGGTCGCAACGTCGCCCAGCTCGGCTCCGCGCGCCGCGTTGGCGAGCATGTGCTCGATGACGTTCTTGCCCAGGGCGGTCTCGCCGGGCAGCTCGATCGGGTACTTGCCATCGAAACAGGCGGTGCACAGCCGGGAGATCGGTTGCTCGGTGGCCGCTACCAATCCCCGCAGCGAGATGTAGCCCAGCGTGTCGGCGTTGATCACGTGACGCACGGCTTCGAGCATCTCGTTTTCGTCCTCGACGGCGTTGGCGATCAGTTCGGCCGGCGAGGGGAAGTCGATGCCGTAGAAACAGGGCCACTTCACCGGCGGCGAGGCGATTCGCACATGCACTTCGACGGCACCGGCCTCACGCAACATCCGCACCAGGGCGCGCTGCGTGTTTCCCCGCACGATGGAGTCGTCCACGACGATCAGGCGCTTGCCGCGGATCACCTCCTTGAGCGGGTTGAGCTTCAACCGGATACCGAGCTGGCGGATCGTCTGTGACGGTTGGATGAACGTGCGCCCGACGTAGGCGTTCTTCATCAGCCCTTGTCCATAGGGGATGCCGGATTCCTGCGCATAGCCAACCGCGGCAGGGGTACCCGACTCCGGCACGCCGATCACCAAATCGGCCTCGACCCCGCGCTCCTGGGCCAGCCGACGACCGATCGCCACCCGGGCGGCGTGCACGGACCGGCCGTTGAGCATGCTGTCCGGGCGTGCCAGGTAGACGTACTCGAAGACGCAACCCTTGGGGGTGGGGTTGGCGAAGCGGGTGGACCGCACCCCGTCGGCATCGATTGCCAGCAGCTCGCCCGGTTCAATGTCACGCACGAACGACGCACCGACGATGTCGAGCGCGGCCGTTTCCGATGCCACCACCCAGCCGCGATCGAGCCGACCCAGCGACAACGGCCGCACCCCGTGCGGGTCGCGGCAGGCATACAGCGTGTTTTCGTCCATGAAGGTCAGGCAGAAGGCACCACGCACCGTCGGCAACAGCTCCAAGGCGGCCTGTTCCAGACTGGAATCGGCGGCGCCGTGGGCCAGCAGTGCGCCCAGGATGTCCGAGTCCGTCGTGGCGGGCGCCGAGGATCGGTTTCCGATCAGTCCCTCGTCCCGGGCGCGCGCCGCAAGGGCGGCCGCGTTGACGAGATTGCCGTTGTGACCCAATGCAACTCCGGTGCCCGCAGCGGTATTGCGGAAGACGGGCTGGGCGTTTTCCCAGGTCGTGTCGCCGGTGGTCGAGTACCGGCAGTGCCCGATGGCGACATGCCCTTGCATGGCTGCCAGCGTCTGCTCGTCGAACACCTGACTGACCAGGCCGAGGTCCTTGAAGACCAGCACTTGCGAGCCGTCGGCGACGGCAATGCCTGCCGCCTCCTGGCCGCGATGCTGCAGCGCGTAAAGGCCGTAGTAGCTGAGTTTGGCAACATCTTCGCCCGGGGCCCAGACCCCAAATACACCGCATTCTTCACGAGGCGCGTTGAAGTCTTCTTCGGACTGCTGTGCGGTCACGGTTTGGCGACTCCCTGGGGCGCGGTTGGTGACGAGTAAGAGTCTACGGCCACCATGGCCGTGGGGCCGAATCAAACCTGCGTTTTCCTTTTGGCCATCTTCCGCGTTGAACAATAATCACAGGCCAGGACATAAAATTCAGCCGAGATCAATCAGCGGTAGCCAGTGTCCGATTTCATCTGCCCGTGAGCCGGACAACGTCAACGCGCCGGTCGCCGTCGCCTCGGACAACCTCAACAGCCCCGTGGCCACCAATAACCACGTGCGCGGATCGGTTTCGACGACATTGGGCGGAGTGCCGCGGGTGTGTCTGGGCCCGGGAATGCACTGCACGGCGACAAAAGGTGGGATCCGGACTTCGACGGCCGCGCCGGGTGCCACCGCACCCAGCGTGCGCGCGGTGAGCCGAACCGCCGTTGCCAGCGCGGTGCGGCCCGGCGCTGGATGGGATTCGTCGCGCAGCCAGTCCGCAATCTCCAAGACAATCTGGCGGGTCTTTGCCGGATCGGTTCTATCGCGGGCGGCCATACCTTAGGGTCTCAGAATCATGGACCCGCGATCGCGGCCGCCCTACAAGATCATCGGTCTAGCGGCCCTGATGGTCTTGGTGTTCTTCGGTGCGATGTTGTACTGGCAGTTTCGTGGGACGTTCATCCCCAAGACCCGATTGACCATGATTGCTCCGCGGGCCAGTTTGGTGACCGATCCGGGCGCGAAGGTCACGTTCAACGGTGTGCAGATCGGCCGGGTGTCCAGCATCACCGAGATCACCCATGACGGCGCGCCAGCGGCCAGATTCGCGTTAGACGTCACGCCGAAGTACATCGGGTCAATTCCGGCCAATGTGTCGGAAACCATCAAGGCGACGACCGTTTTCGGCAACAAATATGTGTCCCTGACCTCGCCAACAGACCCGGCACCGCAACACATCACGCCGGCCAGCGTGATCTACGCGACCTCGGTGACCACGGAATTCAACACGCTGTTCGAGAATGTGACGGCGATCAGCGAGAAGGTCGACCCGGTCAAGCTCAACCTGACGCTGAGCGCGGCCGCGCAGGCCCTGAGCGGCCTGGGCGATCGGTTGGGCACCGCACTGGTCAACGGCAACGCCATCCTCGATGACGTGAACCCCCTGATGCCGCAGGTACACCGCGACATCAGGGGGCTGGCGGCGCTGGGTGACATCTATGCCGACGCCTCGGCGGACCTATGGGATGCCGTCAACTCCACGGTGACCGTCGCGCGCACGGTCAACCAGCGACGTAGCGATTTGGATGCGGCGTTACTGGCATCGGTCGGTTTGGCCAACAACGGCTCGGAGGTGTTCGAGCGGGGCGGCCCCTACCTGACCCGCGGCGCCGCCGATCTGGTGCCCACCGGCCAGCTGCTCGACGAGTACAGCCCGGAGATCTTCTGCACCATCCGCAACTACGACGAGGTCGCCCCCCGGATCCGCAACGCGCTGGGCTTCAACGGCTACTCGCTGGGAGCAGCCTCATCGGGCGCCATATCGGGTGCGCCGAATCCGTATATCTATCCAGAGAATCTGCCGCGGGTGAATGCGCGGGGCGGCCCCGGCGGGCGACCGGGGTGCTGGCAGACGATCACCCGCGACTTGTGGCCCGCTCCGTATCTGGTGATGGACGTCGGCGCGAACATGGCGCCCTACAACCATCTCGAGATCGGACAACCCCTGCTCAACGAATATGTCTGGGGACGTCAGTTCGGTGAGAACACCATTAACCCCTAATGTTGCGATCACCGAAACCCACCGTGCGAGAGACGAGCGATGAGACTTTGGCCTGTGCGGGTACTTGCTGCTGCGGCGATGCTGGGGCTGGCCGGTTGTAGCGGCGGCGGCGATCATTCGGGCACCGCTTCGACCAGCTCGACCGGGACTGCCTGCCGGACGATGGCCGCCGATCCCGGATGGTACGGCGACAATCGGGACCGGATCAACGAGATGATCGGCCGGCTCGGCAGCTGCGGCAAGTCCGGTTCGGTGGCAGACGGGGCTCCGGTGGCGTTGTTCGACTGGGACAACACCATGGTGCGAAACGACATCGGCAACGCGACATTGTTCTGGATGATCCGCAATTCCAAGGTGCGCCAGCCCGCGGCCGGCGACTGGACCAGCACCAGCCCGTATCTGACCCCGCCGGCGGCCGCGGCCCTGGCCGCGGCCTGTGGCGACCTCGCGGCGCCCGGCCAGCCCTTGCCGACCGGCTCCGAAACCGGATGCGCCGACGAGCTGATTTCGGTGTACACGAACGAAAAAACACGATCCGGGGCGGCCGCATTCGCCGGGTTCAACCATCGGCGCATGCAACCCGCCGATGCCTGGGCCGCGCAGTTATTGGCCGGCTGGACCGAGGCAGAGGTCACCGGATTTGTCACCGCGGCCCGGCAGGAGAACCTGGACGCGGCCGGGAATGCCGAACAGACGGTGGGCAGCACTCAACAGATCGCCTGGGTGCGTTACTACTCGCAGATGCGGGACCTGGTGGCGACCTTGCAGGCCAACGGATTCGATGTGCGGATCATCTCCGCATCAGCCGAGCCGGTGGTGCGGGTGTGGGCCGCGGACGTGGGTATCGCCGCCGACCATGTGATGGGTGTCCGCACCGAACACGACGGCGAGGTGCTCACGACGCGTCTGGCCCAGTGCGGCGGGGAGCCGTCAATCCCCTTCAACGAAGGCAAACGGTGCCGGGTCAACGAGCAGGTTTTCGGGGTTTCGGGGCCGGCCGCGTTCGACCAACTCCCCGAAGGGCGCCGCCAATCGTTCGCGGCCGGAGACTCCAACGGGGACGCCACGTGCCTCACCGACGCCACCGCGTTGCGCCTGGTGATCAACCGCAACAAGATCGAGCTGATGTGTCGCGCCTACGCGGACGCCGACGGGCGCTGGCTGGTCAATCCCATGTTCATCGACCCGCTCCCGGCACACCCGCCGTATCCCTGCGCGACCCAGGGGTTCGATGACCCGGACGGCAGCCCGGCGCCGCTGCGGCAACCCGACGGCAGCATCGTCGCCGACCAGCCGGACCGGGTGCACTGAAACAACGCCTCAACGAACCCGGCATCATAGGTCATGCCGGAAACGGCGAGGTGTCCTGCAGATGTCGGCAAAGTGCTAAATCGTCTGCGGCGCAGTATTTGTCAACGTAGCTAAGGGTACCCGGAGCCCCCCGCTGCCGCCGGGCTCTCTCGCACTGCGGGGGCGCCGGAAGTGTGAGATCCTCGCGGTGCCGAAATCACTCTTACCTAAGGCGGTGTTCCGATGCCCAAGATCCCTTCACGTGACGGCAGTCGGCCCGCCGCGCGCGGCCTGGCTCCCATCATCGTTACCCGGGGCGGCAAGATTGCCCGCCTGGAATCGAGCCTCACCCCCCAAGAGGCACAGATCGAGGACCTCGTCTTCCTGCGAAAGACGTTGAACCGGGCTGGCATTCCCTTCCTGCTGATTCGCAACCACAGCGGCCGCCCGATTCTTGCGGTCGACATACAGTTGCGTCCCGCCCTCGAACGCGCTCTCGCCGCGGCGTGTGCCACCGAACCGATGTACGCCAAAACGATTGATGAGAAAGGAATTTCTCCCGTTTTGCTGGCTAATGGCCACCTTTCCAGGGTGGCCGATCCGCAAATTCTGCGTTTGTATCGCCGGCGGATTGCGCCGGGCGGATTTCGTTATGGCGCAATGTTTGGTGTCGAGATCCAATTCTGGGTCTTCGAGGAAACGCTCATCCGGTGCCCCATAGAAAACTCCCTCACCCGCAAGGTATTGCCGCGCGACGAACTTTCGCCTTCGTCGGTCAAGCTATATGGATACAAATGGCCAACGCTGGATGGGATGTTCACACCTCACGCCAGCGATGTGACGTTCGACATCGATCTGGTGTTTTCCTGGGTGGACGGCAGCGACCCGGAGTTCCGGGCCCGACGCGCCACACAGATGTCGCAGCATGTGGTGGGAGAAGGCGACGACGCCGAGGCGCGGATCCGTCAGATCGACGAGCTGAAATACGCGCTGCGATCGGTAAACATGTTCGCGCCGTGGATCCGTCGCATTTTCATCGCGACGGATTCAACCCCGCCCCCGTGGCTGGCTGAGCACCCGAACGTCACGGTGGTGCGCGCCGAGGACCACTTTTCCGACCGGGCCGCATTGCCGACCTACAACTCGCATGCGGTGGAGAGTCAGCTGCACCATATCCCCGAGCTCAGCGAGCACTTTCTGTATTCCAATGACGACATGTTCTTTGGCCGGCCACTCAAGGCCAGCATGTTCTTCTCCCCTGGCGGCGTCACCCGGTTCATCGAGGCCAATACGAGGATCGGGCTCGGGGCAAACGATCCGGCCCGCAGTGGCTTTGAAAACGCGGCCCGGGTGAACCGCCAGCTGCTGTTCGCCCGATTCGGTCAGATGATCACCCGTCACCTCGAACACACCGCCGTGCCGCTGCGCAAGAGCGTGCTCATCGAGTTGGAGCGGGAGTTTCCGGAGGAATTCGCGCGGACCCAGGCCAGCGCCTTCCGGTCCGGCACCGACATCTCGGTGACGAATTCGCTGTACCACTACTACGCGCTGATGACCGGCAAGGCCGTCCAGCAAGAGAAAGCCAAGGTCCTCTACGTGGACACCACCACCCGCGCCGGGCTCGGCCTACTTCCCGAATTACGCAGGCGCCGCAACTATGACTTCTTCTGCCTCAATGACGGCAGCTTCCCCGAAGTCGGCGGCACCGAGCGGGCGGAGCGCGTGGTCAATTTCCTGGAGCGCTACTTCCCCATCCCCGCGCCATGGGAAAAGGTTGCCGCGGATATCAATCCGCAGGATTTGGCCGAACCGATGGCGTCAGCACCATCGGAGGGTGGCTGAACAGCGAGTCCCGCCGTGACGGCTCGATGAACATCCCGCTTTCGGCAATCTGACGCTTCGCCTGCGCGGGCGAGACGAAGGTGCCCACGGTTTTGCCGGTACCGATGGGAATCACCGAGTGCACCACGGTGTCGGGGTACACGTGCACCAGGTTGCAGGCTTGCGCCGCGTCTCGGCCCCGGGTTCCCCCGACCTCAACGGTGAGATCCTGGGTGTAGCAGGTGGCCGAGGCCACCGAGACCGGGATCCCCACGAAGGTGGCGTTGGTCGAGTAATGCAGGTGGCCGGCCAGAATGGCCCGGACATCGCTGCCCTCGAGCACCCGCCCCAGCCGGGCTTGGTCGCGCAGTTCCACCGTTACGGCCAGGTCCAGGACGCTGGGAATCGGCGGATGATGCAGCGCCAGGATGGTGCCGTGCGGGGCGGGGGTCTTCAGCTCTTCGGCGAGCCATCTCAATTGGGAATCCCGGACCTCGCCGTAGTGATGCCCGGGCACCGAGGTGTCCAGCGTGATGATCCGCAGGCCGTCGATCATGTTTACCCGGTCCAGCGGCGCCATCGACGGGGCCTCGTCCAGCAGGAACGTGCGCAGGGCGGCCCTGTTGTCGTGGTTGCCCATCACCCAGATCAGTTCGGCGTCCAACTCGGCGGCGAAAGGTTCGACCACCGCGCGCAGCTTACGATAGGCCGCCGCTTCACCGGTATCGGCCAAGTCGCCGGTGAAAATCACCGCATCGGGGCTCACCCCCGAGTGCTTGAGCTGTTCAAGGAGTTCAGCCAGCCTGCTGTCGGCGTCTACTGCACCATAGAGAGGGTCATCCCCTCCGACAAGATGGGTGTCGCTGATGTGAAGAAGAACGTAGTCCGGCCGCGGATGCTCCGCGGCCCTAAGTCTGTGCACCTGGGGTGCCAAGCCTCTCGGTCGAGTCGTTTGCTGCGAAAAGCCAGCGTGTCAAGTATAGCGGCGCCGCGGCGTGATTTCGGCACCGTTAATCCAGCGACGCTGGACCGTCAGCGCTGCAACCGCCCCCGCCTCGTTGATTGCCAGGTGCAGCACCATCGGTGCGGCCAGGCTGCCGCTGCGCTCTGCCAGCCACCCGAATAGCCAGCCGGCCAGGCCGGTGACCAGCACCGTAGGCACCGGCGGCGCACCGGTCGCGCGCGCATCGGCGACGTGGGACAGACCGAAGGTGACCGCCTGCTGCAACCGCCCACCGACGTGACCAAAACCTCTGGTGCCCATGGTGGCCAGTGCCGCACGAAACGCCGCCTCCTCGGCCCAGACCGTCCCGAACGGAATCTGCAGCCCGAGCCAGCCCGGCACCGATGCGGGCAGGTCGCGTTCGGACATCGACAGGCGCACCATCGGCACCGGAGTCATCGCCGCGATCGCGGTGGCCACCGGGGCGGCGGCCACCGCGCCCAGTCGCAGCCCGGCCCACAACCGGGGCGGCGTAAGCCCCAGTGGTGCGCGGGTCACCAGCACAAGTAAGCCACCCAAAACGGCCTGCAGCGCCACCCGCCACCGCGCCGGCAGCCGCGGACTGGCCAGGCTCCAGCCGACCAAGCCGGCGGCCAGAGCCAGCGCGCGCAGCCGACTTACCCGAAAAATCTCGGCAACACCGCCTCAGACGTCGCGCGCAGTTCGGCCAGCGAGACCGTGAACAAGCCCTGCACCTCGATGTCATCGGATGCCTGGTCGACAACCCCGATACGCACCGCGGGCAATCCTCGCGCTTCACACATGGCCCGTAGCCGGCTCTCTTCGGTGCGCGGCACCGCCACCAGCACCCGGCCGGCCGATTCGGAAAAGAGCATGACGAACGGGTCGGCGTCGTCGGGAAGCACAATGCGGCAGCCGGTTTCACCCGCCAATGCCGATTCGACGATGGCTTGGGCCAGTCCGCCCTCGGACAGGTCGTGCGCCGCGGAGACCAGCCCGTCCCGCGATGCCGCGCGCAGCACGTCAGCCAGCAGCTTCTCCCGCGCCAGATCGACCGCGGGGGGCGTGCCGCCCAGGTGCTCGCCGGTGACTTGTGCCCAGATCGAGCCGTCCAGCTCGTCTCGGGTATCGCCCAGCAGCATCAGGGTTTCGCTGGGCTCAGCGCCCATCGCGGTGGGGATGCGACGAGTGACATCGTCGATCACGCCGAGCACCCCGACCACCGGGGTGGGCATGATCGCCGTCGACCCGGTTTGGTTATAGAAGCTGACGTTGCCGCCGGTCACCGGAATTCCCAGCGCCACACAACCATCGGCCAAGCCGCGCACTGCCTGGGCAAACTGCCACATCACGCCGGGATCCTCGGGCGAGCCGAAGTTGAGGCAGTTGGTCACCGCCACCGGGGTCGCGCCGGTCGCGGCGACGTTGCGGTAGGCCTCGGCCAGTGCCAGCTGGGCACCCGTGTAGGGGTCAAGCAGGGTGTAGCGCCCCGACGCATCGGTCGACAACGCGATACCGCGACCGGTGGCCTCGTCGATACGCAGCACGCCGCCGTCCGCATGTTCGGCGAGCACCGTGTTGCCGCGCACGTAGCGGTCGTACTGCTCGGTGATGAACGCGCGACTGCACAGGTGCGGACTGCCAAGCAGCGCAAGCAAAGTCGCGCGCAGCTCGTCGCCGGTAGCCGGGCGGGGCAGGCTCTTCGACGAATCGGCGTTGAGCGCATCCTGGGTGTCGGGGCGGGCGACCGGACGCTGGTACACCGGGCCCTCGTGGGCCACCGTGCGCGGTGGCACGTCCACGACCGTCTCCCCGTGCCAGGTGATGCGCAACCGGTCGCCCTCGGTGACCTCGCCGATAACCGTGGCCAGCACGTCCCACTTGCGGCACACCGCCATGAACGCATCCACGTTTTCCGGCGACACCACCGCGCACATCCGTTCCTGCGACTCGCTGCAGAGCACCTCGGCGGGCGTCATTTCCTTGGCGCGCAGCGGGACGGCTTCCAGGTTGATCGCCATGCCGCCATCCCCGGCGGAGGCCAACTCCGATGTGGCGCACGACAACCCTGCGCCGCCGAGGTCCTGGATGCCGATCACCAGTCCGCCCGAGTAGAGCTCGAGACAGCACTCGATGAGCACCTTTTCCATGAACGGGTCGCCCACCTGGACCGACGGCAACTTCTTGCGCGCGCCCTCGCCCTCGCCATCGGAGCTGAAGGTGTCCGAGGCCAGCACCGACACCCCACCGATGCCGTCCAGGCCGGTCCGCGCGCCGAACAGGATGATCTTGTTTCCGGCGCCGGAGGCGAACGCCAAGTGCAAGTCCTCTTGACGCAAGACGCCCACGCACAGCGCATTGACCAAGGGGTTACCGGCATAGCACGCGTCGAAGACCGTCTCGCCGCCGATGTTCGGCAACCCCAGCGAGTTGCCGTAACCGCCGACACCGCGGACCACACCGTCGAGCACCCGGCGAGTGTCGGGGGCATCGGCGGCGCCGAAGCGCAGTTGGTCCATCACCGCGATCGGCCGCGCACCCATCGCCATGATGTCGCGGACGATGCCGCCGACACCCGTGGCCGCACCCTGGTAGGGCTCGACGTAGGAGGGGTGGTTGTGCGATTCCACCTTGAACGTGACGGCCCACCCGTCACCGATGTCGACGACGCCGGCGTTCTCGCCGATTCCGGCCAGCATCCCGGCGCGCATTTCATCGGTGGTGGTCTCGCCGAAATAGCGCAAATGGACTTTGGAGGACTTGTAGGAGCAGTGCTCGCTCCACATCACCGAGTACATGGCGAGCTCGGTGTCGGTGGGCCGACGGCCCAGGATGTCACGAATCCGCTGATACTCGTCGTCTTTGAGGCCCAGCTCGTGAAACGGTTGCGGCTGGTCGGGGGTGGTGGCGGCATGTGCGACTGTGTCAGTCTGGTGGCTGCGAGCGCTCGTCACGCAGACAGTCTAGAGTCCCGGGCCGCATCGCTCCCGCCGGAGACCCGCGGCAAGAAAACCGGCTGACAGCGGTCGGCCCGGTCAATATAATGGGGCGATGTCTCGTCACTGGCCGCTGTTCGATCTGCGGATCACTACCTCGCGCCTACAGCTGCGACTGCCCACCGAAGAGCTGTGCGACCAGCTGATCGACACAATTCTGGACGGCGTGCACGAGCCGGACCGGATGCCGTTTTCCGTCCCCTGGACCCGAGCCCCTCGGGCGGAGCTGCCGTACAACACCTTGTCCTTCCTGTGGCGGGAGCTGGCGGGATTCAGCCGCGATGACTGGGCCCTGCCACTGGCCGTCGTGGTCGAGGGTCGGGCCGTCGGTGTGCAGGGCTTGCGCGCCAGCAACTTCCCGATCGCCGGCGAAGTCGAATCCGGATCCTGGCTGGGACTGCGGTACCAAGGCAACGGCCTTGGCACCGAGATGCGGGCGGCAGCATTGCATTTCGTGTTCTGTGAGCTTGGAGCCCAGGCCGCTACCTCGGCAGCGTTCCCCGACAATCCGGCCTCGATCGCGATATCCCGACGTCAGGGCTACCGGGAAAACGGCGTCGACCGAGTGGCGCGAGAGGGCGCCGCGGCACAGCAGGTGCGCTTCCGGTTGACTCGTGACGACTGGCTGCGCCAGCGCAACGTCGAGGTTCGGGTTGAGGGGTTTGACCGCTGTCGTGAGCTGTTCGGCGTTTCGCGCGCGGCCTGACCGTCGATGGCGGTGCGCTACTGGCCGACGACGCAGAAGACGTTGCCCTCGGGATCGGCCATCACCACCCACCGGAAGTTCTCCCCGAATTGGTGCCGCTGTACCTCGGTCGCTCCGGCGGCCGCCAGCCGTGACACTTCACCGTCCACGTCGGCGGCCGAAAAGTCCAGGTGCACCCGGTTTTTTCCGGGTGTTGGATCGGGCACCTTCTGAAATCCGAGCCGCGGCCCCGCCGGACGCGTCACCGCGATGAACTCGCCGGGCAGCAATTCGTGCGCCGTCCCGCCGAAGTGCTCGGCCCACCAGCCGGCCAGCCGGGCGGGATCACTGCAGTCGAAGGTGACCATCTCGACACTGAGCGTCATGCCAACCGAGTCTATTGCCGCCCACTATTCGGGCGCGTAGAACGCCCGTAGCGCTGCCGAATACGCCGCCACGTCGGCGGCGCCCATCAGCTCGCGCGCGGAGTGCATCGCCAGCTGCGCGGCACCCACGTCCACGGTGGGGATACCGGTGCGGGCCGAGGTCATCGGCCCGATCGTCGACCCGCACGGCAGGTCGGCCCGATGCTCGTAACGTTGCAGATTCACACCGGCCTGCTGACAGGCCAGCGCAAAGGCCGCGGCTGTCCGCCCCTCGGTGGCGTAGCGCAGATTGGGGTGCACCTTGAGCACCGGCCCCGCGTTGACCGCGATCTGGTGGCTGGGCTCATGGCGCTCGGGGTAGTTGGGATGAGTGGCATGCGCCATGTCCGCGGACGCCAGCAGTGAAGCCGGTAACAGCCGCAACAGGTCTTCCCGGACCCCGCCACCGGCCAGCACGATCCTTTCCAGCACCGTGTTCAGCAGGTTGGACTGCGCGCCGTGGTCCGAGGTCGAGCCGACCTCCTCGTGGTCGAAGATCGCCAGCACGGGCAGCACCTGGTCCGATTCGGCGGCCAGTAGCGCTTCTAGTCCCGCATAGCAACTGGCCTGGTTGTCCAGCCGCGGCGCGCTGAGCAGGTCGGCGTTGGCGCCGATGACCGCGGCCGGGGTCAGGTCATGGGTCATCAGATCGGCCGCCAGCACATCACCCTCCGCCAGGCCGGCGCGCTGGGCGACGTAGCCGAGAAAGGAACCCCGCTGCGCACCGACGCCCCATACCGCGTTGACGTGCCGCTGGGGATCCAGCGTGAGCGACTTGCGATCCTCGGCCAGGTGGATGGCCAGCTGGGGTACCCGCAGGATCGGCTCATCGATCCGGACCAGCCGGTGACTGATGCCGCCGCGAACACCGGGCGCGCGCACCGAGAGCCGCCCGCTGACGCCCAGGTCGCGGTCCAGCCAGGAGTTCAGCCACGCTCCCCCGTACGGTTCGAGCGCCACCACCTGCCAGCCGGCGACCAGCCGATCCGGGTGCTGTTTGACCCGCAGGTTCGGGCTGTCCGAGTGCGCCCCGACAATCCGAAACGGTGCCTGCGCGGTCCCGACGCCGCCGCTGTCCCAGGCGACCAGCGAACCGGCTCGAACGGTGAAGTAGCGGCCCGGTTGCTGCGGCCAGCGGTCTATCTCACTCAGTTCGGTGTACCCGGCATTGAGCAGACGCCGGGCCACCGTGGCGCACAGATGAAACGGGGAGGGCGACGCGTCGATGAACTCGCCGAGGCCTCGAGCGGTGGCTGAAGTTGTGGGCGCATCGGACATGCTCAACATCATGGCTGTTGGGGACTGCGGGATTCACGCTAGGGTCGGCAGGGTGCCTTCGGTTCAGCCGCAACCCATCCTCGCGCCCCTGACGCCAGCCGCAATCTTTTTGGTGGCCACCATCGACGCCGGCGGCGAGCAGACCGTGCATGACGCGCTGACCGAGATATCCGGATTGGTGCGGGCCATCGGATTCCGCGACCCCACCAAGCACCTGTCGGTGGTGGCCTCGATCGGCGCCGACGCGTGGGATCGGTTGTTCTCCGGCCCAAAGCCGGCCGAACTGCATCCGTTCGTCCCGTTGACGGGACCACGCCACAACGCGCCGGCCACACCGGGGGACCTGCTGTTGCACATCCGGGCCGAAACCATGGACGTGTGCTTCGAGCTGGCCGGCCGAATCCTCAAGGCGATGGCCCCAGCGGTCACCGTCGTCGACGAGGTGCACGGCTTCCGCTTTTTCGACAATCGCGATCTGCTGGGCTTCGTCGACGGCACCGAAAACCCCGGTGGCGCAATCGCGATCGGCGCGACCACCGTCGGCGACGAGGATCCCGACTTTGCCGGCTCCTGCTATGTGCACGTGCAGAAATATGTGCATGACATGGGGTCATGGGACTCGCTGTCGGTCACCGAGCAGGAGCGGGTGATCGGCCGGACCAAGCTGGAAGACATCGAACTCGACGAGAGCACCAAGCCGGCCAACTCGCACATCGCGCTCAACGTCATCACCGACGAGGATGGAGTCGAACTGAAGATCGTTCGACACAACATGCCGTTCGGTGAGGTCGGCAAGGGCGAATACGGCACCTATTTCATCGGGTATTCGCGCACTCCCACCGTCACCGAACGGCTGCTGCGCAACATGTTTCTCGGCGATCCGCCCGGAAATACCGATCGCGTGCTCGACTTTTCCACGGCGACAACCGGCGGGTTGTTCTTCTCGCCGACCATCGACTTCCTCGACGATCCACCGCCCTTGCCGCTGGCACCGGCGGCCGTCCCAACCGCGGACGACGGCTCACTCTCGATCGGCAGCCTGAAAGGAACCTCCGAATGAACAACCTCTACCGCGATCTGGCACCGGTCACCGAAGCCGCTTGGGCCGAAATCGAATTGGAGGCCACCCGGACATTCAAGCGCCACATCGCGGGCCGTCGGGTGGTCGACGTGAGCGACCCCGGAGGTCCGGTCACCGCGGCAGTGAGCACGGGCCGGCTGATCGATGTGAAGGCTCCTACCGACGGGGTCATCGCCCACCTGCGGGCGAGCAAGCCCCTGGTGCGCCTGCGGGTCCCATTCACCTTGTCACGCAACGAGATCGATGATGTCGAACGCGGTTCCCAGGACTCGGATTGGGACCCGGTCAAGGCGGCCGCCAAGCAGCTGGCGTTCGTGGAGGACCGCACCATCTTCGAGGGTTACGGCGCCGCATCGATCGAGGGCATCCGCAGCTCCAGCTCCAACCCGCCGCTCACGCTGCCCGAGGACCCGCGCGAAATCCCGGACGTCATCACCCAGGCACTGTCGGAACTGCGGCTGGCCGGCGTCGACGGACCCTACTCGGTGCTGCTGGCCGCCGACGTCTACACCAAGGTCAGCGAGACCACCGAGCACGGCTATCCCATTCGTGAGCATCTGAACCGGCTGGTCGACGGTGACATCATCTGGGCGCCGGCCATCGACGGTGCGTTCGTGCTGACCACTCGCGGCGGGGACTTCGACCTGCAGTTGGGCACCGATGTCGCGATCGGGTACACCAGCCACGACGCCGACACCGTGCAGTTGTACCTGCAGGAGACGCTGACCTTCCTGTGCTACACCGCCGAAGCCTCGGTCGCGCTGAGTCCGCACTCGGGATAGCCGACGGACCGACGGCGGACCACGGGAGCGCCGTCGCCTGGGGTTTCCCAGCCAACTTGCAGCCGGCGAACAGCGCCAGCTGCGACTGACTGACTATCACTGGATACAACCGCGCGGCCCGAAAACCTCCGTGGCCGGGCGCCACACCCACTACGGCCCGCCACCGATCGAGCAAGACGCTGGAAGGTAGCCAAACAGTCGTGCACCACCAACGAGAGGTACGAAGCTGACGTGCTAGGCCCGGACCAAATACCTTCGGAGAAATGGGACTTGCCGCCGACCGTCACACCCAGCGGCGAGCGCTTCGGCCCGAGACGCCGCCCGCGGCCCGGTCGTATGGACCCCGCGGGCTGGCACCCCGGCATGTCCTACGGCCGCCAGGCGTGGGATCAGTACCGGCTGGAGTCCCACCGCACCAGGGCATTGGTGGGAGCGGGCCAGTAGCAACGCGGCTGAGTCGTCGAGAAGAACAGGACGAACTCAGCCCACACTCGCCGGTAGCGCACCAGCGTGCGGGGCGTAGCGTCGCAGAGAGAGTCGACGGAAGGATCTGCGGCCGTGACCGAAGACGAACGCGCCCGGATACCGGCCGGCGAACCCGATCTTTCGTTCGACGTGATAGTGCTCGGGGCCGGACCAGCCGGGCAGAATGCCGCTGACCGCTGCCAGGCTGCGGGGCTGCACGTTGCGGTGATCGAGCGTGACCTCGTCGGCGGTGAATGCTCGTACTGGGCATGTGTACCGAGTAAGGCGCTGCTACGTCCGGTGATCGCCGTTGCCGATGCCCGCCTGGTGGACGGTGCGCGCGAGGCAATCAGCGGCTCAATCAGCGCCGCAGCAGTTTTCGATCGCCGGGACCGGTACGTGAGCAACTGAGATGACGGCGGCCAGGCCGACTGGGTCAGTGGTATCGGCGCGACGCTGATCCGCGGCCATGGGCGGCTGGCGGGTCCGCGTCGAGTCAGTGTGTCCGATCACGACGGCCAGACGCTGATGATCGCGGCGCGGCATGCGGTTGTCGTCTGCACCGGAAGTCGCCCCACCTTGCTCGACCTGCCTGGCATCACCGAGGCCTGGCCGTGGACCAATCGCCAAGCCACCGAGGCCAGTTCGGCGCCCCGCCGGCTCGCGATCGTCGGCGCGGGCGGTGTGGGTGTCGAAATGGCGACCGCCTGGCAAGGATTGGGGTCGTCAGTGACCCTGCTGGCGCGATCCCGATTGCTGAGCCGGATGGAACCGTTTGTCGGCGACTTCGTCGGCCGCGGTCTCACCCGCGCGGGCGTCGATGTGCGCGTGGGGATCTCAGTGCGCGCGCTGCACCGGCCGCATCCCGATGCACCGGTTACCCTCGAACTCGATGACGATACGCGGCTCGAGGTCGACGAGGTGTTGTTCGCTACCGGCCGCGCACCACGCACCGACGACATCGGCCTGCAGACGGTCGGGCTGGCGCCGGGCAACTGGCTCGATGTCGACGACACCTGCCGCGTGAACGCCGTCGATGGCGGTTGACTTTATGCGGCAGGCGATGTCAATCACCGCGCACTGCTCACCCATCAGGGCAAGTACCAAGCCCGCATCGCCGGTAGCGCTATCGGTGCCCGCGCCGCCGGAGACTCGCTGGACACCGCACCGTGGGGTGCGCATGCGACCACCGCCGATCATCACGCGGTGCCACAGGCTTTCTTCACCGACCCCGAAGCCGCCGCGGTGGGGCTGACGGCCGAGCAGGCGGCGCGGGCCGGTCATCGGATCAAGACGATCGACGTCGAAATCGGCGATGTCGTCACCGGGGCCAAGCTCTTCGCCGACGGCTACGCCGGCCGGGCCCGCATGGTCGTCGACGTCGACCGAGGTTGCCTCCTCGGTGTCACCATCGTCGGCCCGGGCGCCGCGGAGTTGCTGCACGCGGCCACCATCGCCATCGCCGGCCAAGTGCCCATCGACCGGCTGTGGCACGCCGTACCATGCTTTCCAACGATCAGCGAACTGTGGCTGCGACTTCTCGAGGCCTACCGCGATTCGTTTTTCGTCCTTGTCTAGCACTCACCCAACAATCGGAGCAGCCATGGCAACCTCGGACGGATTCCATCCCGACTTCCCAGCCGAAACAGCCGCCCCGGACCGCCGTCGCGCGCAGGTACACCACATCAAGGCCTCCGAAATCAGTTCCGATACCGCGCAGTCGGAGGGATTGCGCCGGTTTGCCGCGCTTAGCGGAAGGTCGGTGGGCGCGGAGAAGATCTGGATGGGCGAGACGCATGTCCTGCCCCGGACGGTCTCGGCCAACCATCACCACGGCGACTCCGAAACCGCAATCTATGTGCGAAGCGGACGCCCGGAGTTTGTGTTTCACGACGGCGAGCAAGAGGTGCGTATCGCCACCGAACCCGGCGACTACATCTTCGTTCCGCCCTATCTGCCGCACCGGGAAGAAAATCCCGACCCGACCATGCCCGCCGAAGTGGTCATCGCGCGCAGCACCCAGGAGGCGATCGTGGTCAACCTGCCGGGGCTGTATCCGCTCTCGTAACCGACAAGCAGCAGCCACTCAGGAAATTCTCAACTGATTCTTTGGATCCGCTTTCCCTGGCTCCAAGGATCTGCATAGCCGCAGCGCGGAGCATGGATTCATGACCGAGCCACTGTGCGCAACCCTGATCGAACGCTACTTGTGCACCCGTGGAAGGCGGTATTTCCGCGGCCAGCACGACGGCGAGTTCTTCTTCGTCACCGACGCCCATCCCCAGCGGCTGCACGTCCACCTGGAGATCTCACCGGCGCATCCGGAAGTGTTCGCGATTCGGGTCGCTCCCGCATGCTTTTTCCCCGCGGGCGACCGTGCGCTGCTGGCGCGGTTCGCCGACCGCTGGAACACCCAGCGTCGCGGAGTCACCGCGATAGTGCACAACTCGTCTGACCCACAGCGCATCGGCGTCACCGCCTACAAGTCCCAATGGATCGCCGGTCCGGTGGACTTCAGCGAATTCGCCGTATTCGTGGACCGCGCCATCGGCGCATCGATCGAGCTGTTTGGCGAGTTGAACCGGGTCGCCGAGCTGCCGCAGACGCCGCCGCTGATGCGCGACGCCGGCTGATCCGGCCGACCTCAGGCGGCCAGCACCGCGTCTAGCGCCGAATAGAACAGCCCGAGCCCGTCATCGGAGGGGCCGCTCAGCGCCTCTATCGCGTGTTCGGGGTGGGGCATGAGCCCGACCACCCGGCCATTGGCGGAGCTGATCCCGGCGATGTCACGCAGCGAGCCGTTGACATTGTCGTGGTAGCGGAACACCACCCGGTCTTCGGCTTCCAGCTCGTCGAGCACCTGTTCTGAGGCCACATAGCGGCCCTCCCCGGACTTGAGCGGCACCAACAAGTCCGCGGCCGGTTCGAAACGCGATGTCCAGGCGGTCGACGTCGACGCCACCCGTAGCCATGCGTCGCGGCAGACGAAGTGCAGCCCCACATTGCGGGTCAGCGCGCCGGGCAGCAGGCCGGCCTCGCACAACACCTGGAAACCATTGCATATCCCCAGGACCGGCATGCCTCGCCGCGCGGCGCTCACCACTTCGCCCATCACCGGGGCAAACCTGGCGATCGCACCCGCCCGCAGGTAGTCGCCGTAGGAGAAGCCGCCGGGCACCACCAAGGCCTCGACGCCTTTCAGATCCGCGTCGGCATGCCAGAGATTCACCGCCTCGGCGCCCACCAGCCGGATCGCGCGGGCGGCGTCCACGTCGTCGAGCGTTCCGGGAAATGTGATGACCCCGATCCGAGCTGTCACTGCAGGTCCCGGCTTATCGTCCAATCCTCGATCACCGTGTTCGCCAACAGCGATTCCGCGATTTCAGCCAGCGTGGCATCGTCCACGCTGTCGTCGATCTCTAGCTCAAATCTCTTGCCCTGGCGGACATCCGAGATTCCGGGATGCCCGAGACGCCCCAGGGCGCCGACGATTGCCTGGCCCTGCGGGTCCAGAATCTCCGCTTTGGGCATCACATTGACGACCACCCGGGCCACCGGCATTCCTCCTCAGCTCCGATTGCTCGGCGCCAACTCTACCGGCGATGGCCTCCGGGGCGCGTCACGGGCGCGAGTCCGCTGCTGCCGGCCCGTGAGAACAACCGACCGAAGACGCGCTGTTCGCCGATCCGGTGACGGCATACCCATCGAGATCGGTGTGCGATCGCACCGGAGCCAACCGACGGTTTCGCTGCGTTGTGTCGCTTCGCCGGCGCCGGTTCACCGACGCGACGCCCGCACCCCGATGCCGGCAACCAGCTAACCCCGTTTGTTCACCAAGCGTCCGTACTGTGGCGGCGACTTGTCGGATTTCGGGAGGACTTTTATGACGGCGTCTGTTTGGATGGCCTCGCCGCCGGAAGTGCATTCGGCTTTGCTGAGCGCGGGCCCGGGCCCGGGCCCACTGCACGAGGCCGCCGCGGCATGGACGGCGCTGGCCGCCGAACACGCCTCGGCCGCAGAGGAACTCACCACCATGCTGGGTGAGTCGGCCGTGGCGTGGGAGGGGCCGAGCGCGCAGAGTTATGTCGATGCCCATGTCCCGTATCTGACGTGGTTGACCAAGACCAGCGCCGACTACGCGGTGACGGCGGCCGAGCACGAGGCGGCGGCGGGGGCCTACGCCAGTGCGCTGGCAGCAATGCCGACACTGGCGGAGTTGACCGCCAACCGCACCACCCATGCGGCGCTCGTCGCGACCAATTTTTTTGGACTCAACACCATCCCCATCACGCTCAACGAAGTCGACTACGCGCGGATGTGGATCCAAGCGGCCACCACCATGAGCGCCTATCAGGCGGTCTCAGGCACGACGCTGGCCTCGATGCCCCACACCACACCGGCCCCGCTCATACTCAAGGCCGAAATCAGCACGCCCGCCACCGCCCAGAAAATCGACATCATCGATTTAATCATGTGGCTGATCATGAATATTCTGTACTATTCGATCATCTTGGGCGTGTATTTATATGTAATCGTCCATTTGTCGATGATCATTCTGCTGGTGTTCTGGCACACATTTCTCATGGTGTATTTGTACGAAATTGCCTTGGCGGTGGGCGTCCTGGCGGCACCGGCCTTGGCCCTGGCCGGCCCAACGCTGCTGCTCATCGCAACGGCATGCGCGTTGTCCGGGACTTTGCGCGGGTTATCGGACGCGTTCAATATCGATATTGGCCCGAACCTCCCGTTTTTTCTGAGCTTGTACGCACCGCCCGCCGAGGCTGAATCTGAAATTGCGGGCGCTAAACCTGTTGCCGCGCCTTCCGCAATAGCGTCGGCGATAGCGCCCGAAGCGGAGCTGGTGTCGCCTGCGGCTTCTGTTTCCGCAAGGGCGGCCGCCTTGGCGGCGGCACGTGCACAGCATGTGGAAGCACTTGGCATGACCGCCTAGATCCCCGGTGGAACGGCGCGGTCAGCTCAGCTGCACGAGGCGATATAGGCCTCACACAGCGGCGCAACCATGGCGTCCAGGACGGTGGAATCGTTGATCACCGGCCATTCCACCTGCGCCGGTCCGGAAGTCCACAGCGTGAGCTCGCTGATGGTGCTACTCGCCGGGTGCGCAACCAGGTAGGTGTGCATGATGACCGGACCGCTGATCACCGCGGACATCCGGGTGGGTTCGTCGTCGGTCACCGACGGGGATTGCTTGGGCGCCCCCAGCTGACACGCGCGCAGCGCGGTGACCGCGGCGCCGAAGACGGTCGCGGCGATGGCTCCACCGCGGGCCGTGTCGCCCCGCCAGTGCAGTATTTGGGCCTGCAATTGCCACTGACCGTCCGGGTGAGTCACCGACGCGCGGCCCGCAACGGCCGATTTGCGGATGCCGTCCGGAAAGGCCGGTGTGGCACAGATTTCCTCGAACCGGAACCGGGGTGTCGTCCTGGTCAGGGCGGTCGCGACCGCGCCCAGCGCGGGCCAGCGATAGACCGCGTTCATGGGCACGGCGCGTCGCTGGATCCACGCGGCACCGGGAATCTGGTCGCAGACCGGTGGGCAGGTTTCGGGCTCCGCCACTGCCGGCGTGGCCACCCCTACCGTGATCACCAAGCTGCCGGCGACCAGCATTGTCGCCAGCAACAGTCGCATCGGCAGGGCTGCCATCAGGGCACAATCGTAGACATGCAACTGACGCATTTTGGGCATTCCTGTCTTCTCGCGGATTTCGGTCAAACCCGAGTGCTGTTTGATCCCGGGACCTTTGCGCACGGGTTCGAGGGGATCACTGGCCTGGCGGCGATCCTGATCACCCACCAGCACCCTGATCACGTCGACGTGAGCCGGCTGCCCGCGCTGCTAGCGGCCAACCCCGATGCCGCCCTGTATGCCGACGCGCAGACCGCAGCCGTACTTGGCACCGAATGCCGGGAGGTCCACGTCGGCGACGAACTGGCGGTCGGTGAGCTGACGATCCGGGCCGTCGGCGGACGTCACGCGGTGATTCATCCGGAAATCCCAGTCATAGAAAATATTTCGTACCTGGTCGGCGACGGCGATCATCGCGCCAGGCTGATGCATCCCGGCAACGCCCTGTTCGTCCCGGACGAACCGGTGGACGTCTTGGCCACGCCGGCGGCCGCCCCGTGGATGAAGATCTCCGAGGCCGTCGACTACCTGCGATCGGTCGCGCCGGCCCGCGCCGTACCCATCCATCAGGGGATCATCGCCACCGAGGCACGTGGCATTTATTACGGCCGGCTCGCCGAGATGACCGATACCGACTTTCAGGTGTTGCCCGAAGAAAGCGCGGTCACCTTCTAACCTCGAGACACCTTGCAGCCATATCATTTTCGACTTCACCCAAGGTCTTTCGGGTCAAGATGTGCGACCCAAGCCCAGATCAGGCCAGTGCCCCCACCGCCGGTCCGTGCGTCCGCACCGCCTGTTGATGGATGAGTTCGAGTACGCGGCCGGCGACCACATTGTTACGTGCGCGGTGGTGCCGGCGAACCACGATGGTGCGCCGCGGCGTCGGTTCGGAGATGGCGACGGTGCGTACCCCGGCAGGTAGGTCGATGAGGGCAAGCCTGGGTACCACGGTGAGACCGACACCTGCGGCAACGAATCGCACCGCGGTCACGTAGTCGTGTGTTTCGACACGAAAGCACGGCGTGAATCCCGCGGCAGTGCAGGCACGCAGGAGATTCTCCCGGCAGTTGCCGCGCGCAACGTCGTTGTCGATCCACGGTTCGCCTGCGAGCTCACGCAGGGTCACCGAATCCCGTTCAGCGAGAGAGTCTCCGGCGCCGACCACGACCACGTAATCCTCGGTGACCAGGGCAGCGATGTCGTAGTTCGATAGCTCGGTGCCGGGCATGCCGGCGACATTGATCTCGACGTCGGGCGCCGCGTCGTCGGCGTCGGCGAGTTCGACCAACCGTAGATCCAGCCGGACAGCGGGATATTCCGAGCTGATGGTCGCGATGACCGCCGGCATCCAGGCCGCCCCCGCCGACGCGAAGTAGCTCACCCGCAGGGTGCCGGCGCGGCCATGTCGAAGATCAGCGACCAGACCGTCGAGACGCGACAGCCCGTCGAAGACCGCCGCCGACTCCGCCGCGAGGGTTGCGCCTGCATCCGTGGGGGCGATTCCACGCCCGACCTTCTCCACCAGGGTGAGTCCGATCTCACGTTGCAGCACAGCGATGTGCTGACTCACCGCGGACGGTGTGCACCCCAGCGCGGCGGCAGCACCACCGATCGATCCCTCCGCGACGACGGCACGCAGGATGCGCAGGATGCGCAGGCGATGAGGATCGATCACGCGCAACGCCTATACGGTACTGCTAATCATTAGTTTAGAAATATTCAATTGTGCTGAAGTGTTTTTCCGGGGACGATACCCGCCATGGCCTCCTCGACGACCTCCTCGCAACGCACCGTGAACATGCCCGCGTTGGCCATGGGGGTCACGGTCACGCTGTGGGCGTTCGCGTTTGTCGGAGTCCGGTCGGCCGGGCGCGTGTTTTCCCCCGGCGTCCTGGCGCTGAGCCGGCTCTTCATCGCGGTGATGGTGATGGCGGTGATCGCTACCATCGCGGCGACGTACACCGCCTATGCCGGTCACGCCACGACCAGGCGTCTGCGTCCGCCGTCGGCCGCCGCGCTCACCCTTGTGATCGCCTACGGGGTGGCATGGTTCGGCGCCTATTCGATCGTGATCAGCTGGGCCGAGCAACACATCGATGCCGGAACGACGGCGCTGCTGGTCAACTTGGCCCCGATTCTGGTGGCCGTCTTCGCGGGTTTCTTTCTCGGCGAGGGCTACTCGGCGCGGCTGTTGACTGGCATTGCAATCGCTTTCGCCGGCGTTGTGCTCATCAGCGCCGGCGGGGGCGGGTCGCAGACCGATGGCTGGGCGTCGGTCTGGGGTTGCTCGCCGCGGTGCTGTACGCCGCTGGGGTGCTGTTGCAGAAGGTGGCACTGCGGACCGTCGACGCGCTGAGTGCCACCCTCTGGGGAACGCTGGTGGGCTTCATCGTGACGCTGCCATTTCTGCCGGCAGCGGCCCGGGAACTGAGCCTGGCCTCCGCCGCCGATCTCTGGTGGCTTGTGTTTCTCGGGGCGGGCCCCAGCGCCATCGCGTTCACCACGTGGGCGTATGCCTTGGCGCGCACCAACGCGGGAGTGACGGCCGCGACCACGCTCATGGTTCCCGCGTTGGTGATCGCGTTGTCGGGACTGTTGCTCGCCGAGGTTCCCAACCCGCTAGGGCTCGCTGGCGGGGGAGCATGTTTGATCGGGGTCGCGTTGGCTCGCGGACTGCTGCGGCTGCCAGCGCGTAGTCGGCGGCGCACCGGTACAGGTGATCAATTGCAGGGCGTTGAGAGCTTGCCGGTGAGCCTGAGCGACTATGCGGCGTCGAGCACCGCACCATCTGGGCGCCAGTTGTAAACCATCGGTGTGCAGCGGTACATCAGCGCCAGATCGATGGCATCCAACATGGCTTGGCGCGGTCCCGGCTTGCGCAGCTGACGGGCTGACACCGCGATGCGCACGACACCGCCCCGCCGAGCGACTCGGTCGGCTGACAACACCACCATCCGGCACCACCACGGTTCGGAGAGGAAACCCTCCCCGATGCCCAGTACGCGGGTCCGCACAGTCGTCTTGCGGACCAGATCCGAAATCCCGTGATAATCGGCGAGCAAGCGGAATCCGTTGCCCGGCAATGCCTTGACCACACCCGGCGAAACAACCCAGCCCGGCGCCGCGAACAAGCGGGTACGTAGCCCGAGATGTTCGAGCACCCGGTCGGCGGCCATCACCCGCAGGTTGGCCTCATGGGCATGAAGTGTCGCGAACTCGCCCCGGCGCTTCTTGGTCGCCGCTTCGTCATACCCGTGCAGCACCAGGGCATCGCCACCATTGCGACGCCCGGCCAGCCAGTCGACGGTGTGCGGATCGCGATCGAGCCGGTAGCCCCCCTTGAGCCGCGGCGCGACCAACAGCGACAACGGCACCGAGCGCTCGTCCATCTGCGCACAGAACGACTCGACGTCGGCCAGGGTGCGCTCGCCTATCCCCGAAACCGAGACGATCAGTTTTCCAGCCACGCTTGCAGTTTGCCGAATGCAGGTTTCGAGACGGTGAAGGACATGCAGACTTAAAACGTCTAACTAGCATGCCTGACGTGCGGATATTCCGATTACGGCCGGGTTAACCGGCAAGCCGGCGGGCCAATGGCGCATCGCCGCCGATGACATGGCGAGATATGCCTAGATATGCTCAGTACCGCCATGGACGAGGCGCATTGCACACCGGCGGAGGTAGCACCGCCCGATACCCGCACGGGGACAAGCAGCCCCGGCGAACACGTCTACCCCGACCGGCTCGACGCGGGACTGCTGCGCATTGCCGGCGTTTGCGTGCTCGCCTCGTTGATGTCGGTACTGGACGCCACCGTCGTCGGCGTCGCACAGCGCACGTTCATCATCGAATTCGACTCCACCCAGGCTGTCGTGGCATGGACCATGACCGGCTACACGCTGGCACTGGCGACCGTGATCCCGGTGGCTGGCTGGGCAGCCGACAGGTTCGGCACCAAGCGACTGTGGATGGGCTCGGTCCTGGCCTTCGCCCTGGGGTCGCTGCTGTGCGCGCTGGCACCGAACATCCTGTCGCTCATCTTTTTTCGGGTGCTTCAGGGTGTCGGCGGTGGCATGTTGATGCCGCTGGGGTTCATCATCCTAACTCGGGCCGCGGGCCCAAAACGGCTGGGGCGCTTGATGGCAGCCATCGGCATACCGATGTTGCTAGGCCCGATCGGTGGCCCCATCCTGGGCGGCTGGTTGATCAGTTCCTTCGGCTGGCACTGGATCTTCTTGGTGAACCTGCCCATCGGCCTGGCAGCGTTCGCCTTGGCGGCGATTACCTTTCCGGCGGATCGTCCGGTGCCCTCGGAAAGTTTCGATGTCATCGGCGTGCTGCTGCTCTCGCCAGGCCTGGCGGCATTTCTGTTGGCCCTGTCATTGATTCCCGACCGGGGCACCGTGGCCGATCGCTACGTGTTGATACCGGTCATTGCCGGCTTGTCACTGATCGGCGGGTTCGCCTGGCATGCGTGGCACCGTGCCGATCACCCGCTCATCGACCTGCATCTGTTCAACAACAGCGTGGTCACCCAGGCCAATCTGACGCTGCTGGCCTTCGCCGCGGCGTATTTCGGCTCTTCGCTGTTGATCCCCACCTACCTGCAACAAGTGCTGCACCAGACGCCGATGCAATCGGGGCTCTATCTGATCCCCCAGGGCCTGGGCGCCATGCTGACCATGCCCATCGTCAGTGCCTTCATGGACCGGCGCGGGCCAGGAAAGAGCGTGCTGCTCGGCATCGTCCTGATCGCCGTGGGCCTGGCCATGTTCACCTTCGGAGTCGCCACCCGGGCGCAGTACCTACCCACGCTGCTGGTCGGGCTCGCGATCATGGGCATGGGCACGGGATGCACGATGATGCCGCTCGCCGGAGCAGCGGTGCTGACCCTGAAGCCGCGGGAGATCGCGCGTGGTTCGACCCTGATCAGCGTGACCCAGCAAGTGGGCGGATCGATCGGCACCGCATTGATGGCGACGATACTGACCAACCAGTTCAATCGCAGCGACAACATCTGGGTCGCAAACAAGGTGGCCACTTTGGAACAGAACGCGGCCGCACGGGGAGTCACGGTTGACCCCTCCGGGGTTACCGCCCCAGGCCCTCACCCCCGACTTCGCCGACAACGTGATGCATGATCTCTCCCACGCCTACACGGTGGTTTTCGGGGTTGCCGTGGTGCTGGTGGTGTCGACCCTCATCCCGGCGGCATTCCTGCCCAAAACGCCGGCAGCCGCTCCGGCTAGCTTTTGAACAGCATCATTGCGATACGCAATACGGTGTCCATCGGGTCTAGCGCTCGCACTTGCGCATCGAGTGCGTCGTTGAGCCACAAGGTCGAGAAGCCGTGCACCAAGGACCAGGCGGCCAACTGCGCGCCCTCCGGATCGAACCGCGCGCCCGGGTCACGCAAGGTCGCTACCCCGGCGGCCAATTCGGCAGCGGCAGCGGCCTGCGCCGCGGCCAGGTCGGCGTCATCGGCGTCATGCAACGACCGGTTGAACATGACCTGGTAGTGCCGGGATGCTCGATCGCGAAGCGTACGTAGGCCAGGGCAGCATCGGCGAAGTGACCACGGGCCGCCACGAGGGCGGCCGCCAGCAGTTGAAATCCCTGCGTTGCCAGCGCGGTGAACAGGCCTCGCCGATCGGTGAAGTAGTGCGCGGGGGCCGCATGTGACACGCCGGCGTCGCGCGCCAGCTCCCGCATCGACACCCGGTCCGCGCCCCGCTGTGCCACCAATCGCGCCGCCTCGTCCAGGATTACGGCCCGCAGGTCACCGTGGTGATACGCCGGACGATTCATCCCGCCAGCATACAAGCCAATCTTGACAGTGAATAGTTCCGCGGGTTAGCCTGACGGTCAATCTTGTCATCGACTAGATTGTTGGGAGGCTCAGATGGCACCGATGATCACCCTGGTGCTGGGCAGCATCGTGGCCCGCATCATCGGCCAGCTCGGCGTCGCTTACCTGGACAGCTGGTCCGCCGCGATCGCGGTCGGACTGGCGGCAATGTTCACCCTGACCGGCATCGCGCATTTCGCGCCGCCGCTACGCGGCGACCTCGTCGCGATCGTGCCGCCCCGGCTGCCGGCGCCCGGGCTATTGGTCTCCATCACCGGAGCGCTGGAACTGCTGGGCGCCGCCGGCCTGCTGCTGCCGGTCACCCGGGTGGCAGCGGCACTGTGCTTGCTGATCCTGATGCTGGCGATGTTCCCCGCCAACATCTATGCCGCCCGGATGCCCAGCCCACCCAAGTCGATGACGACGCGGCTATCTGTGCGCAGCGCCGAGGAGCTCGTATTCCTAGCCGCCGCCGCTATCGTCGCAACCGGCGGCTGCCAGTAACCACGCGTATTGGAAGGCGGTTTCCTTCCAGCGTTCGTATCGCCCGCTGATACCGCCGTGCCCGGCGTTCATCTGCGTCTTCAGCAGCACCTGATTGCCGTCACCGTTGGCATGACGAAGCGCGGCAACCCATTTGGCCGGCTCCACGAAGTACACCCGGGTATCGTTGAGCGAAGTCATCGCCAAGATGGCCGGATACCGCCGGTCCGCGACGTTCTCATACGGCGAGTATGACTTCATGTAGGCATAGACTTCGCTGTCGCTCAACGGGTTTCCCCACTCGTCCCATTCGGTGACGGTAAGCGGTAGCGACGGATCCAGAATCGTGGTCAGCGGATCCACGAAGGGCACCTGGGCAAGAATTCCGGCGAAGAGTTCCGGAGCCATGTTGGCCACCGCACCCATCAGCAGCCCTCCCGCGCTGCCCCCAATGCCACCAGACGTTCCGGCTGGGTCAGGCCCGATTCCACCAGATGCTCCGCCACCGCGATGAAGTCGGTAAAGGTGTTCTTCTTCTGCAACAACTTTCCGTGTTCGTACCACAACCGACCCATCTCGCCACCGCCACGAACGTGGGCGATGACGAACACCATTCCCCGATCCAGCAGTGACAATCGCGCGATGGAAAAGCGTGGGTCTTCACATATCTCGTAAGCGCCGTAGCCGTAGATCATTGCCGGCGCCGGAAGCTGGATGCCGCCGCGATACACGATCGAGATCGGGATACGGGTGCCGTCTTCGGCATGAGCCCAGTCACGGCGCTCGACATAGTCTTCGCGACGATAGCCACCCAGCACCGGCTGCTCTCGCAGCAAGGTGCGCTCACCGGTGCAAAAGTCGATGTCGTAGATGCGCACCGGGGTGATGAAAGATCCTGCGCCTACTCGCAATTTGGGGCAATCCCAATTGGGATTGGCGCCCAGGCCGGCCGACATCAGCTCGGAGTCGAACACGACGTCTTCGACCTCGCCGTAATCACCGTCGGCGGTCAGCGGCCACAGCTGGATGCGGGGCAACGCCTCGATGCGGTAGCTGACCACCAGGTGGGCGGCAAAGGCGTCCACGCCGTCCAGGCGCACGTCCTCGCGATGTGGGATGAGGGTGCGTTGCCGGGTCGGGTCGTCGACCGGTGCCTCCACCAGGGTGAAGTTCACCGCGCCGTCTTTGTGCAGGATGAGGAACCTGTCCTGCCCACCGATCACGGCGTGTTCCACCGAATACTCGACGCCCTCGCGGCGCGGCAGCACGATGGTGAATTGGGCGCTGGGGTCGGCCGAATCCGCGTAGCGCATCTCGGAGGTCACCGAGGAGCCCGCCGCGATGAAAATGTATTTGTTGCTGCGGGTACGTCCGACGCCCAGCCAGAATCGTTCGTCGGGTTCGTGGTAGACCCGTTCCGACGATCCGGGTGAGCCGAGTCGGTAGCGCCACACCGTGTCCGGGCGCCAGGCGGCGTCAACGGTGATGTAGTAGACGGTGCGGTGGTCGGCGGCCCATGTCGCGCCCGCGCCGATGTCTGCGATTTCATCCGGGTAGCGCTGGCCGGTGCGTAAGTCTTTGAACCGCAAGGTGTAACGCTCGTCGCCGACCACATCTACCGAATAGGCCAGCACGTTGTCGTCCAGGCTGACACTGGCCGCGCCCAAGGCGAAGAAATCGTGGCCTTCGGCTTCCTCGTTCTCGTCGAGCAGAACCTGTTCGCCCGGTATCTCGGTGTGCTCGTCGAATTGCGGCGGATTCCAGTCGTCCGGGTCTGCGGCCGGGCAACGACAGTGCACGCCGTACTGTCTTCCCTCGAACGTGCGGGCGTAGTACCACCAGTTGCCGCGTCGCGTCGGAACCGAGAGATCCGTTTCCTTGGTGCGGGCTTTGATCTCATCGAAGATCTTCTGCCGCAACGGCTCGAGATGCGCGGTGGTCTGATCGGTATAGGTGTTTTCGGCCTCGAGATGTGCGATGACTTCGACGCTGTCCTTGTCGCGCAGCCACTCGTAGGGGTCTACAAAGACGTCGCCGTGGTGCTCCCGGCGAATCTCCACGCGCTTGGCGACGGGGGGAAGGGTGGGATCGGTCATGCGCCCGGCCCGATCCATTCACCGAAACTGAGACCCGAAATTCGTTCGTAGGCTTCGATGTATTGCTCCCGTGTGGCTTCGATGATGTGATCCGGCAACGAGGGTGGCGGCTGATCACCGCCGCGGTCCCAACCGGATTCCGCACTGGTAAGCCAGTTGCGGACGAATTGCTTGTCGAAGCTGTTCTGGACCACCCCGGCCCGGTACTCATCGGCGGGCCAGTACCGCGACGAATCGGGGGTGAAGATCTCATCGGCCAGCAGCAGGTTACCGTCGCGGTCGGCGCCGAATTCGAACTTGGTGTCGGCGATGATGATTCCTCTGGTCAGGGCGTGGTCGGCGGCCTTGACGTAGATCTGCAGGGTGCGGTCGCGCAGCTGGATGGCGCGTACCCCGCCAACCGTCTCGATCACTTGGGCGAAGGAAATGTTTTCATCGTGGTCACCCAGCTCGGCCTTGGTGGCCGGGGTGAACAGTGGCTCGGCGAACTTGCTGGCCTCGACCAGGCCAGGCGGCAGGGCGATACCGCAGACCTTCCCACTCGCCTGGTAGTCCAGCAGCCCTGACCCGGTCAGGTAGCCGCGGGCCACGCATTCCACCGGAAGCATCTCCAGCTGGCGCACCACCAGCGCGCGACCAAGTACCTCGTCGGGGATCCGCGGGTCGTCCGGGGGGCCGGCCAGGTGGTTGGGGGCGTCGACCAGGCCGAAGAAAAACACGCTCATCGCGGTCAGGATGCGGCCCTTGTCCGGGATCATGCTGTCGAGCACGTAGTCGTAGGCCGAGATCCGGTCGGAGGCGACCAGCAGCAGATGCTCGTCGTCCACGCGGTATAGCTCGCGAACCTTGCCGCTGGCCAGGTGCTGGTAGTCGGACAATTGGGGGCGCATCGGGCCAGCCTATCGGGCAACCAGACCGCCCCATTCTGCCGGGAGCTGTGCTGGTATCAGTGGTATGAAATCGCGGTTCTTGCCCTACTCCACCAGGCCGCTCCGGTTGGCGATCCAATTGTTCAGCGATATCACCGTGGCCGTCTGGACCACGCTGTGGGTATTCGTCGGCATCGCCGTGCACCGCGCCATCTCGGCGATCGCCGAAGCGGGGCACCAGATCGAGACCGGCTCGCAAGGGGTCGCGGGCAACTTGGCCTCGGCGGGGCACGGCGCCCAGCACATCCCGTTGGTGGGCGATGCGGTCAGCAAGCCGATTGCCGCCGCGGCCGACGCCGCACTCGGCATCGCCGAGGCCGGACACAATCTGGATTCCACGGCGAGCTGGCTGGCGATCGTGCTCGCACTCGCGGTGGCCGCCACGCCGATCCTGGCCGTGGCCATGCCGTGGTTGTTCCTACGGTTGCGGTTCTTCCGGCGCAAGTGGACCGTGACGGCCCTGGCCGCCACGGCGGCGGGCCAGCAGCTGCTGGCCCTTCGGGCGTTGACCAACCGTCCAGCGGCCAAGCTGGCGGCCGTCAGCGCGGATCCGGTTGGTGGCTGGCGCCGCGAGGATCCGGCCATCATCCGCGGCCTGGCCGCACTTGAATTGCGGGCGGCCGGGGTCAGGCTTCGCTACCGGTAGTCGATGACGACGCGGCCGTCGATCTGGCCGCGCTCCATGCGCTCGAAGACGTGGTTGATGTCTTCGAGCGCGGCGCCTTCCACCGTGGGGTGAATCAAACCGCGGGCGTAGAAGTCCAGCGCCTCGGCCATGTCCTGGCGGGTGCCGACAATCGAACCGCGAATCGTCAGGCCCTTGAGCACGATGTCGAAGATCGGCGCCGGGAAGTCCCCCGGGGGTAGCCCGTTGAACACGATCGTTCCGCCGCGCCGCGCCGCGCCAGCCCGATGGCCTGCCCAAACGCCTGCGGATGCACGGCGGTGACCAGGACGCCGTGCACCCCGCCGGTGGCTTCTTGCACCTGCGCGACGACATCGCTGGTACGGGCATTGACCACCAGTTCGGCGCCCAGCCGGGCGGCCAGCGCGAGCTTGTCGTCATCGATGTCGATGGCCACCACCCGCAAGCCCATCGCGCGGGCGTACTGCACGGCAACATGGCCGAGCCCGCCGATTCCTGAAATGGCGACCCACTGGCCCGGCCGGGTGTCGGTCACCTTGAGCCCCTTGTAGACGGTGACACCGGCGCACAGGATCGGCGCGACCTCGAGCGGGTCGGCACCGTCGGGGATGCGTGCCGCGTAGTCGGCGTTGACCAGCATGTAGGTGCCGAAGCTGCCGTTGACGGTGTAGCCGCCATTGCGCTGGTTTTCGCACAGCGTTTCCCATCCGGTACGGCACTGTTCGCAGCTGCCGCACGCCGACCACAGCCAGGCATTGCCCACCTTGTCGCCGACCTTCAGGTCGGTGACGCCGTCCCCGAGCGCGACCACGGTGCCGCAGCCTTCATGCCCGGGAACGAACGGCGGGGCCGGCTTGACCGGCCAATCTCCATGTGCCGCATGCAGATCGGTGTGGCACACACCCGAGGTCTCGAGTTTGACAAGTGCCTCACCGTAGCCCGGGGTGGGCAACGCGAGTTCCTTGATCTGCAACGGCTCGCCGAATCCGGTGACGACCGCCGCGCGCAGGGTTTCGGTCGCCTGCGTTGCACCTGGGTTAGCCAGTGTCTGGGTCATGACGGTTCCAATCGTTGACGGTCTTATTGGTGGGTCTTTTTCGAAACGCGATCAGAAGAAGCCCTGGGCCTTGCTGCCGTAGGACACCAGCAGGTTCTTGGTCTGCTGGTAGTGGTCGAGCATCATCTTGTGGTTCTCGCGTCCGATGCCGGACTGCTTGTAGCCGCCGAACGCCGCGTGGGCGGGATAGGCGTGGTAGCAGTTCGTCCAGACGCGGCCGGCCTTGATGTCACGCCCGGCCCGATACGCGGTGTTGCCGTCACGGCTCCACACACCCGCGCCCAGCCCGTAGGGGGTGTCGTTGGCGATGCGGATCGCGTCGTCGTAATCGGTGAACGAGGTGACCGAGACCACCGGGCCGAAGATCTCCTCTTGGAAGATGCGCATGTTGTTGGTGCCTTCGAAGATGGTGGGCTGCACGTAGTAGCCGCCGTTGAGGTCGCCGCCCAGTTCGCAACGCTCACCCCCGGTGACCACCCGCGCACCCTCCTCTTTGCCGATCTCGATGTAGGACAAGATCTTTTGCAGCTGGTCGTTGGAGGCCTGCGCGCCGATCATGGTCTCGGTGTCGAGTGGATCCCCCTGGCGCACGGTCTTGGTGCGGATCGCCGCCAGTTCCAGGAACCGGTCGTAGATGTCGGCCTGAATCAGGCCGCGGGACGGGCAGGTGCACACCTCGCCCTGGTTGAGGGCGAACATGGTGAAGCCCTCCAGCGCCTTGTCCTGGTAGTCGTCGTGGGCGGCCAGCACGTCGGAGAAGAAGATGTTGGGGCTCTTGCCGCCCAGCTCCAGCGTCACCGGGATCAGGTTCTGGCTGGCATATTGCATGATCAGCCGTCCGGTGGTGGTCTCTCCGGTGAAGGCGATCTTGGCGATTCGGTTGCTCGATGCCAGCGGCTTGCCGGCCTCGACCCCAAATCCGTTGACCACGTTGACCACACCGGCGGGTAGCAGGTCACCGATCAGACTCATCAGGTACAGGATCGAGGCCGGGGTCTGCTCGGCGGGCTTGAGCACAACGGCGTTGCCGGCGGCCAGGGCGGGGGCCAGCTTCCAGGTGGCCATCAACAGCGGGAAGTTCCACGGGATGATCTGACCCACCACGCCCAGCGGTTCATGGAAGTGATAGGCCACGGTGTCGGAGTCGATTTGGCTCAGCGAGCCTTCCTGGGCGCGGATGGCCCCGGCGAAGTACCGGAAGTGGTCGATCGCCAGCGGAATGTCGGCGTTGAGCGTCTCGCGGATCGGCTTGCCGTTGTCCCAGGACTCGGCCAGCGCTAGCGCTTCGAGGTTCGCCTCCATCCGATCGGCGATCTTGTGCAGAATCGCTGCCCGCTCGGCGGGTGCGGCCTTGCCCCAGGCGGGCGCCGCGGCGTGGGCCGCGTCGAGTGCCTTTTCGACATCGACATCGGTGGAGCGTGGCACCTCGCAGAACGGTGCGCCGGTTACCGGGGTTAGGTCCTCGAAGTACTCGCCTGCGGCCGGCGCGACCCACTCGCCGCCGATGAAGTTGCCGTAGCGGGACTCGAAAGTCATCAATGAACTGTGCGCGCCCGGACGTGCGAACACGGTCATGGTTTCACCTGCCTTAACCTGGCTTGATGGGGCTGTATGAAGTTTGTGCCACCCCGAAAATGTGTCGGTCATCACAAATCTAGGAACGTGAGGGTTGCAGCACCGTTGCACGCCCCCGCAACGGCGAAACCTCAGGCCAGATCGAAGTCCAGGCCAGCCAGGTGGCCCTGGGCCTGCGCCCGCCATGGCGAGCCGGCCGGCGAGCGGTCGTAGAGCATTCGCCAGCCTTGCCGGTCATCGCGCGCCTCCGGCAGCCTGAGCCAATTCGCCAGGAGATCGGCATCATTGGATGCGACAACGGCGGCCCGCAAGGTGTTGCTGAGTTCGGTGCGCACCCGCGCGATACCCGGGGACACCGATTGCGGCAGCAACGCACCGGCGTAGTGGCGCAGCGCCTCGGCCAGGTCGCCGCGACGCACGGCGTCGAAGACATCGCCGACATCGGTGGCGATGGGTTCGGTGAGCCGGTAGGGACGCGAGGCGATCAGGTGCTCCCCCACCACGCGACGCAGCCGGGACATCTCCGCGCGAATAGTCACGACATCGAGTTCGCGGTCATCGAGCAGCACGGCGAGGTGATCGGCACTGAGCCCCTCGGGGTGCCGGTCGAGCAGGACCAGGATGTCGGCGTGACGACCGGCCAACATCGTCGGGCCCATCCCCGCGACCCGCCAGGAGGGTCGCTGCGCACCCAGCACCGACAGTTGCGCCTGTCGCGACGGCTGCGGCTGCACAGCGCCGCTGCGCAGCAGGGCCAGCTGGCTTTCCACGGCGACGCCGGTGGCCCGCAACAACGCCAACGTCTGGGGTGAGGCGACGCTTTCGCCGCCGGTGAGGTCGATGGCCCCGATCAGCACACCGGTCGACGGGTCGTGCACCGGCACCGCGGTGCAGTTCCACGGTTGCACCAAGCGGGAGAAGTGTTCTGATCCGCGAATCTGAAGCTCTCGATCCAGCGCCAGCGCGGTTCCGGGAGCGTTGGTGCCGGCGCCGCGCTCACTCCAGTCGGCCCCGGGCACGAAGTCCATCGACTCGGCTTTTCGACAGGCGCGGCGGTCACCGTCCACCCACAGCAAGGTGCCGTCGGCGGACGTCACCGCAACAATGACGCCCGAGTCGGCAGCATCATCGATCAGCAGGCGGCGAATGAGGGGAAGCACCGGCGCCAGTGGGTGCGCACTGCGCAGCCGCTCCACGGTGTCGGAGAGCTGCGCGATCTGCCCGCCACCGCGGTCCGGGTCCACGCCGGTCGCCAGGCTGCGCCGCCAGCTGTCGGCGACGATACGCCGCACCGGAGTGGAATCCAGATATGTCGAATCGACCCGACCGGCAACGAACCGGTCCCGCAGGGCACGCAGCGCCGGCATCGAAAGCCGTGCTGCGGCTATCTCATTCGCAGTCCTCATCGTTGCCACCAGCAATACCTTCGCGGTGCGCTCACCTGCGACTCAGTGAGCGCGCATGACTCACGATAACCGAATCCGCGCCCACCAGGCAGGGGCCTTTGGCCCCGCCACCGAAGGCGCCGACCAGCAACGCCGACCGCCCAACCGCACCGCTTCGTCCCTACCGGGATGCGACCCTGGCCAACCCAAGTCGCGAGCGCCCTCGCACCCGCCGCGCCTCAGCCCGCGACGGTAGCCAATGCCGGCCACCAAGTGGCCGGCAGCATCGGCATTGCCGGGCCATCGCCAACCTCGGCGCCAGCCAACGTGGTAAGCCCGCTCGGCTGCGCCACGATCCCCTTGCTGGCGGTGCTGACAAATCCCCACGGGCCGGCACCCTGATCACTTGGCGCCACCGCCGGCACATCCACCGAAGCCACCGTCGATACCGAATCGGACAGCGGCTGGGGCGCTATCGCGTGATGTGCGCTGACCAGCACCTCCCTGGATCTCTCCGCAACCCGTTCGACCTCGGCGAGGTCGGCATTCGCCATCTGCACGTCATAGAGGTGGCGCCCCACACCGAGCGGCACGCTCACCGGCACCGCAATCTCGGCGCCAGAAGTGAGCACCGGCGCTGCCGCGAGAAATCCGACAAAGTACCCGATGATGATTTGGGCATACGACAACGAAATTACGGGAATCCACGAAAAGAATTGACCAAGAAGGGTGCTGAAGAAAAATACGACCGCTTGCACTGGAAATGCAACAATGGCCACCAGCGCCGCAAGTACGGTGGCAATGCTGGGAGTCTCTATCGCAGCAACGATCAATGCGATCAGCGCTGCAAGCGGTGGTGTCGCGGCAGCTGCCGAGGCCGCGGGGCCGACGACCGCGGCTGCTTCACCGCCGGGTACGAGTATCCACGGGGCTGGGGCAATGTTTGGCGCCGCTAGCAACTCCCCCTGCGTAATCATTTGGTAGGTGCCCATCACGGCGGCCGCTTGGACCCACATCCGCACATAGTCCATCTCGTTCACGGCAATCGGGATCGTATTGACCCCGAAGAAATTCGTCGCCGACAGCACCGCGTGAACGGTGTGGTTTGCCGCCAGTTCGACCAAACTCGGCATCGCCGCCACCGCAGCGCCGTACGCGGCCACCACCACGTCGACCAGGGCGGCCTGGCGCGCGTAATCCGCGCTGACCTGGGTCAACCACGCAAGATAGCGCTCATTGGCAGCCGCATAACTCTGCTCGGCCGGGCCCCACCACACCTGGGGCACCGCACCCACCAAGCCAGCGAGCTCCGCTGCGGCAGAGGCGTACTCGCCGCTCAACGACTTCCATGCGGCAGCAGACGCCAGCATCGGACCGGCGCCCGGGCCACTGCTGAGCAAGCCCGAGTGCACCTCCGGCGGCGAGGCCATCCACATAATCGCCGTCATCGAGTCTTCTCCCCTCAGCGGCCCATCCCAAGAGCCGCGTCGCACACTACCTACCGCGAACTATAGGTACCCAAAGCAACCTTAGGTACCCGAAGCGACTTGTCTCACTTGGGGTTTGACCTGTGACGGTGGACACCCGGCAGATGAGAATAGTAGCCGATATCGGACACTATAGCGGATGGGTAGGCCGTCGCGCGAAGATGCACCACCACACATCGATGGCCGCCCGGGTAGCTCCAGGACGAGCGCGACCCATGGCGTCAGCCGGGCCGGCTACCCGATAGCGCTACCCACCAAACAGTTCTACGACCAGGTGTCGGATCCCGGTGTGCCGGTTACTGCGGGTCCATTCGACCGGCTGACCAACCAGCACGACACCAAACCGGCCGAGCAGCTCCTCGAATAGCACGCGCAGCTCCAGCCGGGCCAGATTGGCCCCCAGACAATAGTGAACGCCTTGCCCGAATCCCAAGTGCGGGTTTGGCTTTCGCGTGATATCGAACTCGTCAGCGTGGTCGAATATCCGGGCATCGCGGTTGGCAGAGCCTTCCCAGATCTGCACCTTCTGCCCGGCCTCGATCGAGCACCCGGCCAAGGTGACGTCACGGGTGGCGGTACGCCGTTTAGACGGAGACGGCGACGTCCAGCGCACCATCTCCTCGACCGCCGTCGGTAACAAGTCGAGATCGCCACGCAGCGCGCGCAGTTGTTCTGGATGCTCGGCCAGCGCCAGCAGCCCGCCCGCCACCGCGTTGCGTGTCGTCTCCGCCCCAGCGCTGAACAGCAGGCTGAAGAACAGGTACAGCTCGAGATCGGACAGGGCCGGCTCATCTCCCCCGTCCACCATTGCGTTGGCCACCACGGACAACATGTCGTCGGTGGGCGCGGCACGCTTGGATGCGATCAGCTCCTGGCCGTAGGAGTACATCCGCGACGCGGCCTCCTCGGCCGTCTGCGCGACCGACAGCTGCGAAACCGCCGCCTTGCGCGAGCCACCGAAATCGAACTGGGGTTCAATGGCCTCGAATAGCCAATGCCGTTCAGATTCAGGCACTCCCAGCAGGATGCAGATCATCTGCATCGGCAGTTCCGCGGCCACGTCCACCAGGAAGTCGAAAGGTTCACCCGGCACCACCGCGTCCAGGAGCCGCCGGGTCCGGGCACGCAGGTCGTCCTCCACCCGGCGGATCATCCGCGGTGTCAACCCGGAGCTGACCAGCCGCCGGATCTGCGCATGCCGCGGGTCATCCATCATGTTGAGCACCTGTCCCGCAATGGCCAGGTCCTGCAACAAGGTGCCACCAAAGGGACGCTGGCCGCCGGTAACCGATGAGTAGGTCACCGGATCACGAAGCACCTCGAGAGTTTCCGGGTACGTGGCCACCGACCAGAAGCCTTCTCCGTCGGGGGTGTTGTCGGTCGGCTCGTGCCAGTACACCGGTGCTTCGCGGCGATGGATCGCGAACAGCGCGTGCGGGAAACCGTCGGCGAAGTTGTCCAGATCGGTGAAGTCGATCTTGGAGAGCACGCCGGCGGATGTCACAGAATTGCCCCCGGAGCGTATTTGGCCGCCTCCGGGTAGCGACCCACCAGAGCGTCGACCTGCGCGGCCACCTGGTCAACCTGGTCGGCCGCGGCACCGGTGAATGCCGCCTTGTCGGCCAGCGCCGCGTCCAGTGCCGCGCGATCCAGCGGCAACCGCGGATCGGCGGCCAACCGGTCCAGCAAGTCGGGTTCGGACCCGTGTTCACGCATCGCCAGTGCCGTGGCCACCGCGTGTTCGCGGATCACGTGATGGGCCGACTCCCGCCCCATACCGGCGCGCACCGCCGCCATCAGCACCTTGGTGGTGGCCAGGAACGGCAAGTAGCGGTCCAGCTCACGCGCGATCACCGCCGGATAGGCTCCGAACTCGTCCAGCACCGTCAGGAATGTCTCGGTCTGACCGTCAATGGCAAAGAAGCTGTCCGGCAACACGACTCGACGCACCACCGAGCAGAACACGTCGCCCTCGTTCCACTGCGCACCGGCGAGCTCGGCGGCCATGGAGGCGTATCCGCGCAGCACCACCTGAAGCCCATTGACGCGTTCGCAACTGCGGGTGTTCATCTTGTGCGGCATCGCCGACGAACCGACCTGCCCCGGCGCGAAACCTTCGATGACCAGCTCGTGGCCGGCCATCAGCCTGATGGTGTGTGCCAACGAGGAAGGACCCGCGCCCAGCTGCACCAGCGCGGAGACCACGTCGTGGTCCAGTGAACGCGGGTAGACCTGCCCGACACTGGTCAACACCGTCGAGAAGCCCAGGAAGTCGGCCACCCGCTGTTCGAGGTCGGTCAACTTGGCCGAGTCACCGTCCAGCAGATCGAGCATGTCCTGGGCGGTGCCCATCGGGCCCTTGATCCCGCGCAACGGGTAGCGGTCGATCAACTCCCGCAACCGGACCAGGGCAATCAGTGTCTCTTGGGCCGCCGAGGCGAATCTTTTGCCCAGCGTGGTGGCCTGCGCTGCGACGTTGTGGCTGCGCCCGGCCATCACCAGATCGCGGTAGGCCACCGCCCGCTCGGCCAGCCGCGCCGCCACCGCCACCCCGTGAGCGAAGGTCAGGTCCAGCGACTGCCGGATCTGCAGCTGCTCCACGTTCTCGGTCAAGTCCCGGCTGGTCATCCCCTTGTGCACGTGCTCGTGGCCGGCCAGGGCGTTGAATTCCTCGATGCGGGCCTTCACGTCGTGGCGCAGCACCCGCTCGCGGGACGCGATCGAGTCCAGGTCCACGTCATCGATCACCCGCTCGTAGTCGGCGATCGCGTCGGCAGGAACATCGGTGCCCTTTGCGCCTAACTCCCGCTGCGCCCGCAGCACCGCCAGCCAGAGCCGCCGCTCGGCCACCACCTTGGCCTGCGGCGACCAGATCGCAACCATCTCGGCGCTGGCATAGCGGGCGGCCAGGACGTTGGGAACGCTCACTTGGTCCTCACGAAGACACAGCTTACGGTCGAGCACTCCGGGCAGGTCCAGATCCCGGATGCGGGCGACCGGTCGGCAAGGTAGGGGCACCCGGATGAGGCCGCCCTACCCTGGCCAGGTGTACTTCGCCGGCGTGGATCTGGCCTGGGCCGGTCGCAATCCGACCGGCGTCGCGGTGCTCGACTCGGACGGTCACCTGGTCTGCGCCGGCGCGGTCCGCGAGGATGCCGCGGTGCTCGCGGCGCTAGGGCCCTATCTGCGGGGTGCTTGCCGGGTCGCCTTCGACGCGCCGCTGGTGGTGGCCAATGCCACCGGCCAGCGGCCGGCCGAGACCGCACTCAACCGGGACTTTCGCAAGTTCGAGGCGGGCGCACATCCAGTCAACACGGGAAAGCCCGAGTTTGCCCGCGGTCCGCGGGCCGCACGCCTGGCCGACTCCCTGAGCCTTGATATCGACCCCTTCTCCCCCGCTTCCCGGCGCGCCATCGAGGTCTATCCACGCGCGGCCACGGTGGCCCTGTTTCGGCTGCCACGCACCTTGAAATACAAGGCCAAACCTGGCCGCAGCGTCGATCGGCTCAGATCGGAGCTGCTGCGACTGATGGACGAGGTCGAAGCACTGCGCACCGCGCCGGTGCCGCTGCAGGTGACCGGGAACCAGGACTGGCTCTCGTTGCGCCGGCAGGTGGTGACCGCGCAGCGCAAGTGCGAGCTGCGCCGCGCCGAAGACCCGGTCGATGCCGTCGTGTGCGCCTATGTGGCGTTGTACGCCGAACGATGCCCCGCCGACATCACCGTCTACGGAGACCTCACCAGCGGTTACATCCTGACGCCGACCCTGCCGGCCGGCCTGACCCCGGCGCCTACAGCCAGGCGCTAGACCTGGACCGGCCGCTGATCGACCGGCGCCAGCACGTCGATCAGATCGACCACCGTCGCCAGCGCCGCGGCACGCGGATCCCGCCCCTCTACCAGGGCGGACACCACCGAGCCGTCGACCGCGCAGATCAATGTGCACACCAGTTCGATGCGCACGGAACGCCCGGATCGTTCGATGGCCTCGGCGACCGCCTCAGCACGCTGACGCAAGCTGCGACGCATGCTTTCGCGCAACGCCGGCAGGCGGGTACAAGCGATATTGCGCTCATATCGCGATATCAGCTGCTCAGCGAGCCCAGGACTGGAGACATCCCCCAGCAGGAGGTCAACAAGCACGTCGGCGGTGGTTTCAGGGCCCCGACGCCGCCGCGACAGCGCGTTGACCCTGGCCCGTAATTGCGCCACCTCGATCATCCCGACGTGTTCGACCGCCCGGGCGATCAAATCGTCTAGGGAAGAGAAGTAGTAAGTGGTCGACGCCAGCGGCAGTCCAGCCCGCCGCGCGACCGCCCGGTGGCGCACCGCTTCGAACCCACCCTCGCCAAGCAGCTCGGCGGCGGCACTTACCAACGCATACCGCCGACGTTCTCCTTTTCGAGTAACAGCTGCCGTCACGCCCACACATGCTGCCAGCAAAAGTGGTACTGCATTGCCATTTTCGCCAAACGTCCATGGCATGATGGCCCGCATGCCAGACCTCAGCCGCCGCGCCGTGCTCGGTCTCGGCGCCAGCGCCACCCTTGGCGCGGTCGGCGCATATGCACTCGACATGGCGCTTTTGCCGCGGACTTCGCGCGCCGCGCCCGCGCCGCCGATTGGCACAAACGTTCCATTGGCTCCGGCACGGCCGCTCGATCCGCCCCCGCCCGCGCAGGCAGCTCCGACGATGACCACCGGCTCGTTTGTGTCAGCGGCTCAAGGCGGGATCACGACGAACTGGGCGATCGCCCGCCCGCCCGGCCAGACCCAGCCGCTGCGGCCGGTGATCGCGCTCCACGGTAAGGGCAGTGACGCGGCCACCGTGATGGCCGGCGGGGTCGAGCAGGGCCTCGCCCAGGCCGTCAACGCCGGGTTGCCGCCGTTCGCGGTGGTGGCCGTCGACGGCGGGGGTAGCTACTGGCACAAGCGAGCGTCCGGGGAGGACTCCGGGGCCATGGTGCTCGACGAACTCATCCCGATGCTGGATTCCCAGCGCCTGGACACCTCACGGGTGGCCTTCCTCGGCTGGTCGATGGGCGGCTACGGCGCATTGCTGCTGGGCGGACGGCTCGGCCCGGCCCGCACCGCGGCGATCTGTGCGGTGAGCCCGGCGCTGTGGACCTCGGCCGGCGCGGCCGCACCGGGAGCCTTCGACGGGGCCGCCGACTATGCGGCCAACTCGGTATGGGGCATGCCGGCACTCGGCTCGATCCCGATCCGAGTGGATTGTGGCGACAGCGATCCGTTCTACAGCGCGACCAAGCAGTTCATCGCTCAACTTCCGAATCCGCCCGCGGGCGGATTCTCCCCCGGCGGGCACAACGGCGGATTCTGGAGCTCGCAACTGCCCGCGGAGCTGACCTGGATGGCGCCACTGCTGGTGGCGTAGCCCCGGCGCCCGCCGGGAGCCGGCCACCTCAATTGAGCCCGCCGCAGCTACGTGCAACGATCCGGCGGTGACCTCATCTGCCGGATCCGCCTCGCCCTTCGGCTGGACCTTTCCGTACGCATGGCCGCACACGCCCATCCTGGCCGCCAACGCCGTGTGCACCTCACAGCCGCTGGCCGCCCAAGCGGGTCTTCGGATGCTTGCCGAAGGCGGGAACGCCGTCGACGCCGCTATCGCCACCGCCATCACCCTCACCCTGGTGGAACCGGTGTCCAACGGCATCGGCTCGGACGCCTTCGCCATCGTCTGGGACGGCCAACAGCTGCATGGGCTCAACGCATCCGGCCGCTCGCCTGCGGCGTGGACGCCGGAATACTTCTGCGGCAAGGACGTTCCGATGCTCGGCTGGAATTCGGTGACCGTGCCGGGCGCCGTATCGGCATGGGTGGACCTGCACGCCAAGTTCGGCAAGCTGCCCTTTGAACGGCTCTTCGGTCCCGCTATCACTTACGGCCGCAACGGCTTTCTGGTATCACCAAAGGTATCCGCACAATGGCAGGCTCAAGTGGCCCTGTTCGCGGACCAGCCCGGATTCGCTGAGGCGTTCCTGCCCGGCGGTCGGGCGCCGAAGCCCGGCGAGCTGTTCACCTTTCCCGACCACGCGGACACACTCGAGAAGATCGCCGCCAGCACGGGGGCAGCGTTTTACCGAGGCGAGCTGGCCGACAAGCTGGAAGCGCACGCGCGGGCCAATGACGCAGCGCTGCGCGCCAGCGATCTGGCCGCGCACCGCACCGACTGGGTCGGCACCATCAGCACAAACTACCGCGACTACACCATCCACGAGATTCCGCCCAACGGCCAGGGCATCGTGGCGCTGATCGCGCTCGGGATCCTCGACCAGTTCGACATGTCCTGTTATCCAGTCGATTCCGCCGACAGCGTGCACCTGCAGATCGAGGCGCTGAAGCTGGCTTTCAGCGATGCCCAGCACCAGCTGGCCGATATCGACCACATGACGGTGGGGCCCGACCAACTCCTCGACAAGGAATACCTCAGAGGGCGGGCGGCACTGATCGACCTCAAACAGGCAAAGCCAGCTTCGGCCGGGACCCCCAAAGGGGGGACCATCTATCTCACGGCAGCCGATGCCGACGGCTTGATGGTATCGATGATCCAGTCGAACTATATGGGGTTCGGTTCCGGCGTGGTGGTGCCCGGAACAGGGATATCACTGCAAAACAGGGGATCGGGTTTTGTTGCAACACCAGGACACCCGAACCAGGTCGGACCCCGAAAACGCCCCTACCACACCATCATTCCCGGTTTTGTCACCAAGGACGGCGCCCCGGTACTCAGTTTCGGCGTGATGGGCGCCCAGATGCAGCCCCAAGGACATGTACAGATGATGGTCCGCATCGCCGACTACGACCAGAATCCGCAAGCGGCATGTGACGGTCCCCGATTCCGATGGGTCCAGGGATTGAAAGTCAGCTGTGAGAAGGGCTTTCCACCGTCGACGCTGGACGAGTTGCGCCGCCGTGGCCACGATCTGGTTACCGTCGAGGACTACAACGAGTTCGGTAGCTGCCAAGCGATTTGGCGGCTCGAGCATGGCTACCTGGCCGCCAGTGACCCACGCCGAGACGGTCAGGCCGCCGCCTTCTGACCCAGGGCTCCGGCGTTGTTGATTAGCAGGCTTGTGAGCTGGGGAATTGTGGATTGAGGAGGTCTAGGCGGCGGTTGGCGGTCAAAGCGGTGATCCGGCAGGCTTCGGCGATGTTGTCGGCGCCGTTGAGGCGGTGCAGATTGATCGCGGTGTTGCGTAGCGTTGCTAGGACCTGTGCGCCGTTTCCGGTATGTGCCCTTTGACGGTCTTCGTCGAAGGTGACGTCGCGTATCCAGTGCAGGCTGTTCTCGATTCCCCAGTGTTGACGCATCCAGGTCATGATCGCGGTAGGGCGGGCGTGCTCGAACGGCAGGCTGCAGATGGCATAGACCACCTCCACGCTGCGCTGGTCGGTGGCGGTGATCAAGCGTTCACGAGTGATCCGGATGATTTGTTTTGCGTAGGGGAAGCCGATTCCTCGTGCAGCGGTGATGATTTGCAGGGTGCGGGTCTCGACACGGCCGTGGCCGCGGGAGTCGTCGGTAGCGGCTGCGGGCACCTCGGCCCAGGGCAGCGCGGTGATACGCGCAAGTATTTTGGCTTGGTTGGACTTGACGATCATCAGGTAGTGCGACTTCAAGGTGGCGCAGATCAACTTCGCGGTGACGACCTGGGTATGCATCGCATCCACGGTGACCAGCCACCGCAAGCTACCCGGCAGCAGCGTGAGCAGGGCACGTACGCAGGGAATTTCATTGCTTTTCTCGGCGACAGCGAGTTGACTGAGCACCAATCGGGCACGGTGGGTGAACACCGACACGAGATGCGTGGCTGTCGCTTTGGCGCGTAAAGGCACCACGCAGCATCTTGCCGTCCAACGCGATCGGCACCAATCCACTGGGGTCGCTGCTGGCCACGTGTGCAGTGAAGTAACTGCCCATCCTGGCGTTGAGGTCGGCGGGGTCTAGCCGAGACAAAACAGCGCGGAAGGTCTTCTCACTGGGCCGCCGGAACCGGACCCCTAATTGGGCCAACACATCATCGGGAGCGGTGGCCGCCCATGTGGCAAAACCAGCATAGCCGCGCATCCCCGCGGCAGTGGCCAGAACCGCGATCGCCAACAAAGCCATCAGCGAATACCTCCGACCGCGTGGGTCCCTCGGGTCTGGCACCGAGACCAACACACCGAGAAACTCCGATCCGATGAGCTCGCTGCGCTCACCAGGACTCCAGCGGTCGAACACCTCTGGAACCGACGACACAGGCAATACTGAAACGGTAGGCACGGGCAACTCCAGACCAACGACGAACAGTAACCAACTCGATCGTTCTCCAGATAGCCCGTGCCTACACTCCGGCCCCAATAGCGCGGCACCAAAGATCATCAACCCAGCTCACAAGCCTGCTAATCAACAACGCCGGAGCCCTACCTTCTGACCACGGCCGTCGATTTGCATCGTCATTCCAAATTCACTGCCGCACGTCCAATCGAAATGTCATCCGATGATGATTTGGTCCGAGCAACTCGCACCAAGAATTAGAAACCACGATCTCGCCCTAAACCAATCTTGCTGACGGCAAATGTCGTTAGCTGGGATGATTTTTTGGGCCAAGACGGAGGCCGGATTGGCGCGATCCCCAAACCGAATGCCGATTCTTTCCATCCCAACCAGCAATCGGTCCGCGGACAAGCCGCATGCGGGCGGTCAACCGGGCCCGGACCAGGCGCGCAGCATGATCGCGGTCGATTCGCGGCGACGGGGCCGACGCATCTGGTCGACGACTGGCAAACATCCGGCGGCGAGCGACCAGCCGCCATTTGCCGCGATTCCAACACCACCAGTCAAGCGCGCCCCAAAAGATGACCGTTGCTACTCTGAGCCGGTGAATCGCCCGGTGATCCTCGATGAGTCCGATGCTAGCGATCGGCGTACGTTGGCGGAGTTGCGCGCCGATCCACATATCGAGGTGATCGACAGATGGGACGAGCAGAAGGCCAATGCCCAAAGTGTGCTGCCCCCGCTGGCCCCGGAAATTATGGCCGAATCCAAGCGATGGGCGTTTTATCCCTGGCGCAAGACGGTGGTCAGCATCCTCGGCCCCAGATCTTTTCGGGCGCTGCGGCTGGATCGCAACCGGAACCTGATCACCGGCTCCGAACAGGATCGACTCGGATCGGCTCAAGATCGGCGTGGTGGGCCTGAGCGTGGGGCATGCCGTCGCGCACATGCTGGCCACCCAAGGACTGTGCGGCACGCTGCGGCTCGCCGACTTCGATACCCTCGAGGTTTCCAACCTCAACCGGGTACCGGCAACGGTTTTCGACCTGGGAGTGAACAAGGCGACGGTGGCGGCTCGGCGCATCGCCGAACTCGATCCCTACCTCCCCGTGGAGGTCAACACGTCCGGGCTGTCCGCCGCGGCCATGGACGCGTTCCTGGACGGCCTCGACATACTCGTCGAGGAATGCGACTCGCTCGACATGAAGGTTGGGGTCCGCCTCGCCGCCCGGGCACGACACATTCCGGTGCTGATGGCAACCAGCGACCGGGGCCTGGTGGACATCGAACGGTTCGACATGGATCCGTCGCGCCCCATCCTGCACGGACTGTTGGGCGATATCGACCTCGACGAGCTGTCGGGCTTGTCCAATCGAGAGAAGCTCCCCTATATCCTCCGGTTGTTCGACATCCAGGGACTATCCACCCGGTCCGCGGCCTCGCTGGTCGAGATCGAGCAAACCCTGGCAACCTGGCCGCAGTTGGCCAGCGAGGTCTCGCTCGGGGCGACCGCGGTCTGTGAAGCCGTGCGCCGCATCGGGTTGAACGAGCCGCTTGCATCGGGCCGGGTGCGCATCGACGTCGGGCAGGCGCTCGATCGGGTTGCCGAACCCGCCCCGCATGACGAATCCAGCCCGTCGGGCGCGGACTGTGCGATGGCCGCCGAACCACCGGAGTCAGCCGCGCACCTCATCGTCGCGGCCGCGGCCAATCGGGCGCCGTCGGCCGCCAATAATCAGCCTTGGCATATCGAGACCGACCCGAATTCGGTGACCATCGAGCTCTCGACCGAGCACGTCGCGACGTTGGACGTCGACTACCGCGCTAGCGCCGTCGCCGTCGGCGCCGCATGGTTCAACGCCCGAGTTGCCGCGGCCAAACACGGAGTACTTGGACCTGCCGACATCGCCGGGCACGGGCATCGACTGTCGGCCGTGGTCAAGCTTGCCGACGGCGGGGACCCCAACCTGGCCCGCCTCTATGAGCCGATGTGGCTGCGGGAAACCAATCGTCATCGGGGTGCCGCTGTCGCACTCGAGGACGGGGTTGCCGCGTCCCTGGAAGCGGTGGCCGCGGCCGAGGGCGCTCGGCTGCAGTTGTTGACCGGTGCAGACGAGATCGCGGACGTGGCGTCGATTTTCGCCGCCTCAGACCGCGTTCGGTACCTGACCCAGCACATGCACGCCGAGATGTTGTCGGAGATCCGTTGGCCAACCACCGATTCCATGGAGTCGGGTATCGACATGCGCAGCCTGGAGATGGACCGCTGGGAGCTGACCGGCTTCAACATCGCCAGACGCCCGGACGTGATACGTAAGCTCGCCGAGTGGGAGGCCGGTGCGGGGCTCGGCAACTACACGCGCGCCCGCATCTGTGCCAGCTCGGGCTTCGGCGTGGTGTCCATTCAAGGCGATACTCTGGCCGACTACGCGCGCGGCGGCTCGGCCATGGAGGCGGTGTGGATCACCGCGCAACACCTCGGATTGGCGGTGCAGCCCCTGGCTCCGGTGTTCCTCTACGCGCGCAACGACGACGAACTACGTGGGTTGTCACCCGATTTCGCCGCGCACCTGGGTTCCCTCCAAGAGCGGCTGCGGGCGCTGACGCACACCAGAGCCGACGAGTCACACGTGCTGTTGTTCAGGTTCTCGCATGCCCCGAAAACATCGGTGCGTAGTCTGCGGCGCAGCCTGGGCACCGTTTCGGCCGCAGCGATGACGGGCTCGGGCTAGTTTCGACCAGCGATTCTTGCGCCGGGTGCTAGCCCTGCCTGGCGACGATCACGGGTGCGCGGACCGCGTGTACCACCGCGGTGCTGACCGACCCGAGCAACATCCCGGAGAATCCTCCGCGCCCATGGCTGCCGACAACCACAAGCTGGGCGGACTCCGCGTGCTCGATCAGGTGCTGGGTGGCACGGTTGACCACGACGACTCGACGGACCACCACGTCTGGATAGCGTTCCCGCCAGCCGACCAATCGCTCGGCCAGCGTTTCGTCGGCCGCCGCTTGCAGCTCCGACCACGACGTCCTGGTGGTGCCGGTCCAGTCCCGATTCGCCGCCGCGGGGATCTCGGCATCGGTCCAGGCGTGTAGCGCGACCAGTTCCGCACCCCGCCAGGAGGCCTCGTCGAAAGCGATGGCGGTGGCAAGCTCCGACGCCGGCGAGCCATCGATGCCGACCACAACCGGCCCCTCAACCGGTGGCGGGACTTCGCTGGGTACCACCGCGACCGGGCAGTGGGCGTGATGGACCAGCCCGGTGCTGACCGAGCCCAGCAGCATGCGCTTCACCAACCCCTGACCGCGACTGCCCACCACCACCAGGTCGGCTTTCCTGGACAGCTCGACGAGCGCGGGAACGGGTGACTGCGAACTGAGCTCATGGATGATGCGCAGACGATGATCGCCGGTGGCGTCCTTGACGATCTGCACCGCGTCGGCCAGAACCTGCTGGGCCCGCGTGTCCAGTTGCTGCAGAAGTTCATCGGGAGCCGGGTCACCGAACCATTCGACCTTGGGCGCAGCGTCCGGCACGTAGGCCGCAGCATGCACCACGGTCAGTGCCACGTTGCGCATCGTGGCCTCCTGGACGGCCCATTTCAGCGCCGCATCGGAGCCGGGCGAGCCGTCGATGCCGATGACGATTCCCGGATCCACTACCTCGCCGCCCATTCCGCCGCCTATCCCTTGAAAGCTCCGCTGCCTAGGTTCGACGCTAGAACCCGGTGGCGCGGTCGTCAGGAGGCATTCGTCCCAACCCTTAGGGACCAAACGACCTTTCACTTCGGCCCCGCGAATCCGGCACACCGCGTGACAACGGTGCCGCGAACCAGCGCCACGATGTTGCTCGCTGGTCGTCCGGCTCGCGGCGGCACCCGGCCATCAGGTAAGACTTTTCAATGAACCGGTGATGGCGTCATGGTAAACGGAACGTGAACTACCTAGACTAATCCCAGGCCAGCGCTGAGTCGGCGCCGGCAACACTGCAATGGACGGCGTGATGGTTGGACTAGTTCATCAAGACCCCGGCATCGGGTTGACTGCCGGAGAAATATTTGCCGGATACACCATCCTCCGGTTGCTGGGTTCCGGCGGCATGGGCGAGGTCTACCTCGCCAAGCACCCACGGTTGCCCCGCCACGAAGCGCTCAAGGTCCTCGGCGCCGGCGTCTGTGCCGACGACGACTATCGTCGTCGCTTCATCAGGGAGGCCGACGTTGCCGCCGCGCTGTGGCATCCGAACATCGTCCGGGTGAACGACCGGGGCGAACATGCCGGCGCTCTCTGGATCTCGATGGACTACGTCGAGGGAACCGACGCGGCGAGCCTGCTACGGGACCACTACCCGGTCGGCATGCCGGCAGATCAGGTGTCGACAATCATCGCGGCGATCGCCAACGCGCTCGACTACGCGCATCAGCACCATGATCTGCTGCACCGCGACGTCAGCCCGGCGAACATCTTGCTCAGCGACCCCGGCGAAGACGGCCAGAGAATCCTGTTGGGCGACTTCGGAATAGCGCGCAACATCGGCGACGCCAGTGGTCTGACCGCCACCAACATGACCATCGGAACGTTCCCCTACGCCGCGCCCGAACAGCTGATGGACGAACCGATCGACGGACGTGCCGATCAGTACGCGCTCGCCGCCACCGTCTACCACCTGCTGACCGGGACAACATTGTTCCCGCACACCAACCCGGCCGTGGTGATCAGTCGCCACCTGTCCACCCCGCCACCGGCGCTGGCCCAGACCCGCCCCGAACTCGCGGCCTTCGACCCGGTGCTGGCCGTGGCTCTGGCGAAGAATCCCGCCGATCGATACGCCCGATGCATAGATTTCGCGCACGCGTTCGCGCGGGCCGCCCGCTGTGGCCGGCACCCGAAGTCCTCGGCTTCGACCATGCCGGCACCTCTGGCGAGCAGGCCGGCCAAGGCCACCCCGGCGCCTCGAACCTTGGCTGACCGCGAAACGCCGCAACGGCGCGGTAGGTGGCGCATCTTCGCGGCAGCATCGACGGTGCTAGCGCTCACTGCCGTCGGCGCCAGTGGCTACTCGATCTCCAATGACACCACTGCCTCTGCGCACAGGACGCTGGCCGCATCCCCGGAACAAGGCCCTCCGCCGTCGCCGACCCAACCGGTGGCACAGCACCCGCCACCGCCGCGGCCCATGCCACCCGTGCCGGCCCCGCACCGAGTCGCGCCGCCACCACAGCGACCGGCCGAAACCCAGATCATTTCCGCGCCAACGGTTTCCAGAATTCCCGCGCCCGTTGTGGCGCCGCCGGCACCACCACATCCCCCAGCCCCGACCAGAGTTTCCTGTCCCTGGTGCCAGAGATTCCCGGTATCACCGTCACCGACCCCGCAACCGCGGCCGCCACCGGCCGTGCCGTATGCACCAGCCTGCAAAACGGGGGAACCCCCCATGATGCCGCCGCCGCGACCGTGAACAACACCGGAATCACGCCCGCACAGGCGTCCGCCGGCATCAACGCGGCGATCACCGCCTACTGCCCGCAGTACCAGGGATAGGAAAGCCGCCAAAGGGGCATCGCCCGCTCGGGAGGTGGGTTAGCCGCCGACCCTGCCCTGCGCGGCGAGCAGCCCAATGTCATTGCGGAAATGACTGCCCGACAGACGAATCGACCCCAGAATGCGGTACGCGTCCGCGCGCGCCGCGGCCAGGTCAGCACCGGTTCCCACCGCCGAGAGCACCCTGCCCCCGGATGACACGATCGCCCCGTCGTCGCGGCGTGCCGTGCCCGCATGCAAGATCCCGTCAGCGTCGGCGCCGACGATGACGTCGCCAAGGCGGGGCCGTCCGGGATAGTTCTCCGCGGCCAGTACCACCGCCACCGCGGCACCCTCGCCCCAGCGCAGTTCGCCGAATTCGGCCAGCTTTCCGCTACCGGCGGCGTGCAGTAACTGACCGAGCGGTGAGTCCAGCAACGCCAGCACTGCCTGGGTCTCCGGATCACCGAAACGGCAATTGAATTCGACCACCGCCGGCCCCTTCGCGGTGATCGCCAGGCCGGCGTAGAGCAATCCGGAGAACGGGCAACCACGCCGAACTAGCTCGGCCGCAACGGGTTCGATGATCTCGGTGACGACTTGCCGGTAGCTGTAGTCGGGCAGCCAGGGCAGCGGCGCGTAGGCGCCCATTCCTCCGGTGTTGGGGCCGGTATCACCTTCTCCGACCCGCTTGAAGTCCTGCGCCGGTAGCAGCGGCACCACGGTCTCACCGTCGATCACGCAGAACAGCGATACCTCGGGGCCGTCCAGATACGACTCCAGCAGCACCGGGCGCCCCGCTTCCAGCAGCCCGGCAGCGTGTGCCCGGGCGGCATCACGCTCCGGTGTGACCACCACACCCTTGCCCGCGGCCAGGTGGTCGTCTTTCACCACCCAGGCCGGGTCACCGGCGGGCGGCCCGAATCGATCGAGAGCGGCGTCCAAGCGCGCGGGGTTATCGACGATCTCGCTGCTGGCGGTGCGTACCCCGGCCGCGGCCATCACCTCTTTGGCGAACGCCTTGGATCCCTCGATGCGCGCCGCGTCCTTGCTGGGGCCGAAACACACGATTCCGGCCGCGCGAACGGCGTCGGCCACCCCGAGGACCAGTGGCACCTCCGGGCCGATAACCACCAGGTCGGCGCGCACCTCGCGGGCCAGCGCGACGACGTCGTCACCGGAGGTGACATCGACATCGTGTTGCTCGGCCAGCCGGGCGGTGCCCGCGTTCCCGGGAGCGACAACTAGCCCGCTGACCTGCGGGTCGCGGGCGAGTGCCAGCAGTAGAGCATGTTCACGGGCACCGGAGCCGATCACCAGGACGCGCACGGGGCAAGCCTAGCGGGCTCACCCGGCCCGGTACCGTCTCAGTCCGGCTTGCCGCCCGAGTGCATCTTCAACGCGTCGTCGACGTTGCCCTTCTTGTCCTCGCCGGCGCCCTTCTTACGCCGCGCCACCACGGTGTCGACCGCACCATTGAGCCCCGAACCCAGCGGAAACCCGCGGTAGTGGGTGAGGAAGACCGCCATTTCCTTCAGTTCGGCCTCGGTGAGTTCCCCGTTGAGCAGCGCGGCGTTGATCTGGATCTCGGCCAGGTCGCGATTTCCGATCGCCGTCACCGCCGTCAGCGTCATGAGACGTCTGTCGCGCATCGACAGCCCCGGCCGGGTCCAGATCGTGCCGAAGAGGTGATCAACGGTCAGGTCGAAGTACGCGTCACCCTCGATGTTGGGCATCTCCCAGCCGTAGACCTCGTTCATCTTGTCCAGGCCCTTGCGGCGCAGTTCGTCCATTACGCGTCCTTCTGTGTGTGCGGTACCCCAAGACCGGGCGCAAGCCGCTCCAGCGCGAGCCTAGCCAGCGGCAGATCGACCGACAGCGCCTCACCCAACGCCAGCGCCAGCCCCAGATCCTTCTCACCAAGATCGCGGGCGTGCACAAATCCGTCGTACAGGAAATGGCCAGGCTCAAGGTCTTTCGTGTTATCACGGAACATGATCGACCCGGCGCCGCTGGTCAGTTTGTCCGTGTGGCGCACCACGTTGCCCAGATCCTGCAGGTTCACCCCACTTGCCTCGGCCAGCTTCCAGGCCTCGCCGACGGCCGCATAAATGGTGAAGGTCAGCATGTTGCGGGCCAGCTTCATTCGGGTGCCCGCACCGGGCCGGCCGGCATGTACCACCAGCGTTGCCCAGCACGAGAACGGCTCTTTGACCCGGGCAAAGACGTCGTCGCCGGCCCCCACCATGGTGGCCAGTTGGCCCTTGCTAGCGGCTCCCGCACCATCGCTGACCGGCGCGTCAATGACGTGAATCCCGCGCGGGCGCAGTTCCCGCGCGAGTTCTTCGGCGGTGGTGTCGCTGATCGTGGAGTGAATCGCAATGATGGTGCCCGCGCGCGCGTGTGCCGCCAGACCGTTCGCACCGGTGATCACCTCACGCACCTGGGCGTCGTTGAGCACGGTCACGCTGATGATGTCGGCGCCGGCGACCTCGGCGACGCTGGCGGCGGCGCTGGCGCCGGCTTCGGCCAACGGCGTCATCGCCTCGGCCCGGACGTCGTAAACCACTAGGCCGCCGGGCCAGTCGAGCAGGCGTTTGGCCATCGGGGCACCCTGGTTGCCCAGACCGATGTACCCGAGTTTCGGGTGCTCAGACATGTGCGCCGCTCCTTGTCATCGCTTGGCTTTGCATCGTCTCCGGTGGCTACGAGCGGATGATCTGGCCGCCATCGACATTGAAGATCTGCCCCGTAATCCAGGAGGCCTGGTCGCCGAGCAAGAACAGGCACATCCCCACCAGGTCCTCGGGAGTCCCCATCCGGCTCAACGGGATCTGCTTGACCATGTCCTTGACGAACTCGCCGGGCGTGACGGTTCTGGTGGCTTCGGTGTCGATCGGTCCCGGCGCGATCGCATTGATCCGGATCTTCATTCCGCCAAGCTCACGGGAAAGCTGTTGGGTAAGCCCGTTGACCCCGACTTTGGCCAAACCATAGAAGTTCGAGTACAGCCACGCCGCCGTCGACGACTGGTTCACGATTGCCCCGCCACCGCGTTTGGCCATGTGCTTGTACACGGCGCGCGTGCACACCAGCACCCCGTCGTGGTTGACGCTCATGAACTTCTTGTAGTAATCCAACGGCACCGTCAGCAGTAGGTCGAGCTTCATGCCGCCGTAGATCGCGGCGTTGTTCACCAGGTAGTCGATGCCGCCGAACTCGCTGACCGTACGATCGGCCATCGCCCTGGCCGACTCCTCATCGGAAACATCCACGGGCACATGAATTGCCGTGCCACCGTCGGCGACAATCTGCTTTGCGGTCTTCTCGGCGGCCTCGGCATTGATGTCGGCGACGACCACGCGCGCACCCTCGCGAGCCAGGGCGTCCGCATACGCCTGGCCAATACCCTGCGCCGCCCCGGTAACGATCGCCACCTTGTTCTCGAACTGTCCCACGCGTTCTCCTCTAGTTCGCCGCAGTCGCAATCAGCTTGGTTTCCAGGTACTCCTCGAATCCGGCGAGGCCCATCTCACGCCCGATCCCGGATTGCTTGTATCCCCCCGAACGGCGCATCAGCGCAATACCAAACCCCGCCGTTGACGTTCACGGTGCCCACCCGCAGCCGCGCGGCGACGTCGGCGGCTCGCTGCGGGTCACCGCCATAAACGGTGCCCGACAAGCCATACGGTGAATCGTTGGCGATGCGCACGGCGTCATCGTCACCGTCGTGGGCAAGCACCGTGAGCACCGGACCGAAGATCTCTTCGCGCGCGGGCCGGGCATCGTTGGTCAGACCCGCGATCACCGTGGGCTCGATGAAGTAACCGACCTGCCGGCCGGCCAGCCTCCCGCCGCCGCAAGCGAAGGTTCCGCCTTCGGCGATCGCCAAGTCGAGATAACCCTGTACCCGGTCCCGCTGCCGTTGCGAAATCAAAGGACCACAAACCGTTCTGGCATCATCAGGATCGCCGGGCTTGATCGACGACATGGTCCCCGCAGCTATTGCGACGGCCTCGTCGTAGCGGGCACGCGGCACCACCAGCCTGGTGGTGATCGCACACCCCTGCCCGGCATGCATGCTTGCGGTGAAGGCCGATACCGAGTTCGCCGCGGCCAGGTCGGCGTCATCGAGCACGATGAAGGCCGATTTGCCACCCAGCTCCAAGAACATTCTCTTGATGGTGGCCGCCCCATCGGCCATCACACTGCGGCCGGTCGCGGTGGATCCGGTGAACGAAACCGTGTCCACGCGAGGGTCTTTGGCCAACAGATCGCCCAGGCCGTGTTCGCTGGAGGTGACGGTGTTGACGACGCCGGGTGGGATGTCGGTGCAATCGGCGATCAGTTCGCCGAGCACCGCCGCGCACCACGATGTGTCCGGTGCCGGTTTCAGCACGACGGTATTGCCCGCGGCTAGCGCGGGGCCCAGCTTGGCGAGGTTGATCTGGTGCGGGAAGTTCCACGGCGTGATGGCGCCGACGACGCCCACCGCCTCGCGAACGACGGTGCGCCGCGTCGGGATGCCCATGGGCGCCGCCGCACCGAGATCCTGTTTCCAGGAATAGGATTCGGCGGTGTCGGCAGAAAAGGCCAGGTCATTGACCGGACCCTCCAATTGAGCGGCGGCGGTGAGCATCCGCGGCGCCCCGACTTCGGAGATGGTCAGCGCGCGCAGCTCCTCGATGTGTTCACGCATCGCGTCACGCAGCTGCCGCACGCATCGCACCCGCAATTCGGTGTTGCGCGACCAATCGGTGTCGTCGAATGCGCGGCGCGCAGCCTCGATCGCCCGGTCCATGTCACCCGCATCGGCATCGGCCGCCACGCCGAGCGTTTCCTCGGTGGCCGGGTTGACGGTCGCAAAAGTACCCGCCGCACCCTCGCAGCGCTTGCCATCGATGAACAGTGAGCTGACTCCGTCGGCCAACAGGGCCATCTACCGCTCCCGCCTCCATGCTGATGAAGGACCAATCTAATGGACAACTGTCCGATATCGATGGGCCAACCATAGCTTCAAGCGCGGCGACGGTGCAAGGTCCGGCCCCGCCGGCGACCGCCAATCCCCCCGTTTATAGATGTTAGGACCGCATTTTCAGGCACAGGGGTTGCCTCGCCTCGTAACCATCCTCTAGCTTGGACATGTGTCCAGCGATGCACTGGTTACGGTCACCGACCAGCAACAGCACGAGTCCGGAGATCGGCGGCGCAACCGTCGCCAGGAGGAGACCTTTCGCCGGGTGCTGGCAGCTGGCATGGACACCTTGCGGGCGAGCTCCTACCCGGACCTGACAGTCCGGATGGTGGCGGCCCGCGCCGGGGTGTCCCCGGCCACCGCATATACCTACTTTTCGTCGAAGAACCACCTGATCGCCGAGGTCTATCTCGACCTGGTGCGCAAGGTCCCCTTCTTCACCGACGTCAACGTCGCGATGCGCGATCGGGTGGTACAGGCGCTGCGGCACCTGGCCCTGGTGGTAGCGGATGAACCCGAGGTGGGGGCCGCGTGCACGGCGGCGCTACTGGGCGGCGGCGCCGACCCCGCGGTGCGCGCCGTGCGCGATCAGATCGGCGCCGAGATCCATCGCCGGATCGCCTCGGCCATCGGTCCTGGGGCGCAACCCGGCACCATCGCGGCGCTCGAAATGGCATTTTTCGGCGCGCTGGTACACGCCGGCAGTGGGGAGTTCACCTATCACGAAGTTGCCGACCGGCTGGCCGACGTCGCGGTACTGATCCTGGTCGGCGCGGGGCAGGCGGCCCCCGGCGACGATTTGGCAGAGCCAGCCGCCGAGGCGGGCGAGGACGCATGAGCGTGCACGTGGGGGGACCCGAGCTGGTCCTTGATCCCTATGACTACGACTTCCACGAGGATCCGTATCCGTACTATCGGCGGCTGCGCGACGAGGCCCCGCTCTATCACAACCAGGAGCTCGGGTTCTGGGCGCTGTCCCGGCACCGCGACGTGCACCAGGGATTCCGCAACAGCACCACGCTTTCCAACCGCGACGGAGTTTCGCTGGATCCGGTGTCACGCGGGCCCCATGCCACCAAGACGATGTCATTCTTGGCGATGGACGACCCGGCCCATCTACGGCTGCGCACGCTGGTCTCGAAAGGCTTTACGCCAAGGCGGATTCACGAGCTGGAGCCGCGGGTGACCGAGCTGGCCGTGGCGCACCTGGACACCATGCTGGACATGGCCGGCGGCTCCCAGACGGTCGACTATGTGGCCGAATTCGCCGGCAAGCTGCCGATGGATGTGATCTCCGAGCTGATGGGCGTTCCGGTCGCCGATCGCGATCAGATCCGGGCGATGGCAGACGGGGTGATGCACCGCGAGGACGGTGTCACGGATGTGCCGGCGTCGGCCATCGAGGCATCGAGGCATCGATCAACCTCATCGTCTACTACCAGCAGATGATCGCCGAGCGGCGTAAGAAGCCCTCCGACGATCTGACCTCCGCGCTGCTGGCCGCCGACGTCGACGGCGACCGCCTCACCGACGAAGAAGTGCTCGGTTTCATGTTCTTGATGGTGATCGCCGGAAATGAGACGACGACCAAACTTATCGCCAATGCCGCGTTTTGGGGCCACAAGAACACCGATCAACTGACACCGATCTACGCCGATCTTTCTCGAGTGCCGCTGTGGGTCGAGGAAACCCTGCGCTATGACACCTCGAGCCAGATCCTGGCCCGCACCGTCGTCGGTGAACTCACCCTCTACGACACCACGATCCCCGAGGGGGACGTGGTGCTCCTGTTGCCGGGCTCGGCCCACCGTGACGAGCGGGCATTCCGGGATCCCGACGAGTACCTGATCGGGCGCGAGATCGGCTCGAAGTTGCTGAGTTTCGGTAGTGGCGCGCACTTCTGTCTGGGAGCACATCTGGCTCGGATGGAAGCCCGGGTGGCACTGACCGAACTGTTCAAACGAATCCGTGGCTACCAGGTCGACGAGGGCAACGCCGTGCGGGTCCACTCCAGCAACGTCCGCGGATTCGCTCACCTGCCGATCACCGTGGAGGTCGCCTGATGCCTCGCTTCCAGCCCCACCCGGATCGCCGGCCCGCGATCGTCGCCGGCGCGTCATCGGGAATCGGCGCCGCCACCGCGGTCGAGCTGGCCGCCCATGGCTTTCCGGTTGCGCTGGGCGCGCGGCGGGTGCAGAAGTGTGAAGAGATCGTCGAGAAGATTCGCGCCGATGGCGGCGATGCCGTCGCGCTGGCCCTCGATGTCACTGACGCAGATTCGGTCAAGGATTTCGTGCATCAGGCCACCGAGCGGCTCGGCGACATCGAGGTGCTGGTCGCCGGCGCCGGCGACACCTACTTCGGTCGACTCTACGAAATCGGTACCGAGACTTTCGAATCGCAGGTCCAGATCCATTTGATCGGGGCGAACCGGCTGGCCACCGCGGTTCTTCCGGGCATGCTCGAACGCCAACGCGGGGACCTGATCTTCGTGGGTTCGGATGTGGCGCTGCGCCAGCGCCCGCACATGGGTGCCTACGGCGCGGCCAAGGCCGCGCTGGTGGCAATGGTCACCAACCTGCAGATGGAATTGGAGGGCACCGGCCTGCGTGCGTCGATCGTGCATCCCGGCCCGACCAAGACGGCGATGGGCTGGAGCCTGCCGGTCGAGTCGATCGGCCCGGCACTCGAGGACTGGGCCAAATGGGGTCAGGCGCGCCACGATTACTTCCTGCGAGCATCCGATATCGCCCGGGCCATCACATTCGTGGCGGAAACACCCAGGGGTGGGTTCGTGGCCAACATGGAGTTGCAGCCGGAAGCCCCGTTGGCCGCCACCACGAACCGTCAGCAACTCAAAGTCGATGAGAAGGCCAAGGATTCATGACGACAGCGATCGTGCCGCGAGTGTCCGGCGGCGAAGAGGAACACGGACATCTCGAGGAGTTCCGCACCGATCCGATCGGGTTGATGCAGCGGGTGCGCGACGAATGTGGCGACGTGGGCTGGTTCCAGTTGGCCAACAAGCACGTCGTCCTGCTCTCTGGCGCTAAGGCCAATGAGTTCTTTTTCCGCTCCAGCGATGAATAACTCGACCAGGCCGAGGCCTACCCCTTCATGACCCCGACCTTCGGCAAAGGGGTGGTGTTCGACGCCAGCCCCGAGCGGCGCAAGGAGATGCTGCACAACTCGGCATTGCGTGGCGAGCACATGAAAGGGCATGCCACGACCATCGAACGCGAAGTGCATCGGATGATCGAGAATTGGGGCCAGGAAGGCGAAATCGACCTGCTGGAGTTCTTTGCCGAACTGACCATCTACACCTCGACCTCGTGTCTGATCGGCACGAAGTTCCGCAACCAGCTCGACTCCCGGTTCGCGCACTTCTATCACGAGCTCGAGCACGGCACCGACCCGCTGTGCTACGTGGATCCGTATCTGCCGATCGAAAGTTTCCGTCGGCGAGACGAGGCCCGAAAAGGCTTGGTGGCGTTGGTCCAGGACATCATGCACCAGCGGGTCGCCAACCCGCCGACCGACAAGCGTGACCGCGACATGCTCGACGTGCTGGTGTCGATCACCGATGAGCAAGGCAATCCGCGGTTCTGCGCCGATGAGGTGACCGGCATGTTCATCTCGTTGATGTTCGCCGGGCACCACACCAGTTCGGGTACCTCGGCCTGGACGCTGATCGAGCTGCTGCGCCACCCCGACGCGTATGCCGCCGTGATCGATGAGCTCGACGAGCTCTACGCCGACGGCCAGCCGGTGAGTTTCCACGCGCTGCGCCAGATTCCACGGCTGGAGAACGTGTTGAAGGAGACGCTGCGGCTACACCCGCCGTTGATCATCCTGATGCGGGTGGCCAAGGGCGAATTCCAGGTCGAGGGTTACCCGATTCACGAAGGTGAACTGGTTGCGGCTTCACCGGCGATCTCCAACCGGATTGCCGAGGACTTCCCCGATCCGGATGAGTTTGTGCCCGAGCGCTACCAGGAGCCGCGGCAAGAGGATTTGATCAACCGCTGGACCTGGATCCCGTTCGGCGCCGGACGGCATCGCTGCGTGGGTGCGGCATTCGCCACCATGCAAATCAAGGCGATCTTCTCGGTATTGCTGCGCGAGTACGAGTTCGAGATGGCGCAGCCCGCCGACAGCTATCGCAACGACCACTCCAAGATGGTGGTTCAGTTGGCGCGCCCCGCCAGGGTGCGCTACCGCCGCAGAAAATTGAGCGACAACCGGGGCCACTGATGAGCTACCGGATTGAGGCCGACCTGGATCTGTGCCAGGGCCACGCCATGTGCGAATTGGAGGCACCGGACTACTTCCGGGTGCCCAAGCGAGGCAAGGTCGAGATCATCGATCCCGAGCCCCCCCGAGCAAGCCCGCCCAGAGATAGAGCAGGCGGTGCGAATGTGTCCAACCCAAGCACTATCGATCAAAGCGAAAGAAGACTGAGGACGATGGCGTCGTTCGAACGTAGCGAACTTGAACAGTGGGTGCAGTCCTGGCTTCAGGCCAACAGGGACTGCGAGGCTGCGGGCGACTGGAAGCCACTGGCCGACTTCTACGCCCCCGATGCCACCTACGGATGGAACATCGGCCCGAAGGAAGACGTGATGTGCGTCGGGATCGACGAGATCCGCGACGTCGCGCTCGGGTACGAGATGGAGGGCCTTCAGAACTGGCAGTACCCCTATCAGAAGGTCATCATCGATGACCGGCAGGGCGAGATCGTCGGCTTCTGGAAGCAGGTCGTCACCGACGGCGACGGCGGCCGACAGGAGATCTACGGCATCGGCGGCAGCTGGTTCCGGCTCAACGCGGACAAACTCATCGAGTGGCAGCGCGACTTCTTCGACTTCGGGCACGTGCAGGCGCTGTACCTGGATCTGATGAAGGCCGGGAAGCTGTCCGCGGGCATGCAGCGGCGCATCGAGCGCAGCCTCGCCGGTGAGCGGCTTCCCGGCTACTACCCGCTGGGTAAGACGCCCGTCCCGATCTGGTGACCCGGGTACGGCCAGCCGCTCCATGCACCCAACCAAGCATTTGTTTTGTTGCGCGCGCTATGCTGGCCGAAAAGAGTGTCCTGTGGCACTCGTCACTACTGCCTGGGCGTCCGCGTCCGGCAGTTCTGATCAATTCAATGGCGAAATGAGGTCAGGTCCAACGTGAAGACAAAAGGCGCTCTGATCTGGGAGTTCAACCAGCCGTGGTCGGTCGAGGACATCGAAATCGGCGATCCGGTCAAAGACGAGGTCAAGATTCAGATGGAAGCGGCGGGCATGTGCCGCTCCGACAACCACCTGGTCACCGGCGGCATTCCGATGGCGGGTTTCCCGGTCCTGGGCGGACATGAGGGCGCCGGTGTCGTGACCGAGGTCGGCCCCGGTGTGGACGACATCACCCCCGGCGACCACGTGGTGTTGTCCTTCATCCCGTCCTGCGGCAGATGCCCGACCTGTCAGGCCGGCCTGCGCAATCTCTGCGACCTGGGGGCGGGGTTGCTGGCCGGCGCCGCGGTGTCCGACGGCACCTTCCGCATCCAGGCCCGCGGCCAGAACGTCTACCCCATGACCCTGTTGGGCACCTTCTCGCCGTACATGGTGGTACACCGCAGCTCGGTGGTGAAGATCGACCCAGCCATTCCTTTCGAGGTCGCCGCCCTGGTGGGTTGCGGCGTCACCACCGGCTATGGCTCGGCAGTTCGTACCGCCGACGTCCGCCCCGGCGACGACGTCGCCATCGTCGGTCTTGGCGGGGTCGGCATGGCGGCGCTGCAGGGCGCGGTGACCGCCGGCGCCCGCTACATCTTCGCCGTCGAGCCGGTGGAGTGGAAACGCGACCAGGCGCTCAAGTTCGGCGCCACCCATGTCTATCCCGACATGGAGGCGGCGCTCATGGGGATCGCCGAAGTCACCTACGGGCTGATGGCCAAGAAAGTGGTGATCACCGTCGGCGAGTTGCAGGGCTCCGACATCGACACCTACTTGGCGATCACCTCAAAGGGCGGTACCTGCGTGGTCAGCGCGATCGGCAGCCTGCTGGACACTCAGGTCAACCTGAACCTGGCAATGCTGACCCTGATGCAGAAGAACTTGCAGGGCACCATCTTCGGCGGCGGTAACCCGCAATACGACATTCCGCAACTGCTGTCGATGTACAAGGCGCGCAAGCTCAACCTCGACGACATGATCACCCGCCAGTACCGGCTGGAACAGATCAACGAGGGCTACCAGGACATGATTGACGGCAAGAACATTCGCGGCGTCATCCGCTTCACCGACGCCGACCGGTAGGCCGCTCGGCACGAGGCGCGTGGGCCTGGGTGACCCGCTTTCCGCACCTGTTGGCGCCGGGGCGAATCGGCGCCATGGCGCCGCGCAACCGGCCGGTGAGGTCTGCGATGGAGACGAGGTTCGACACCACCGACGGGCGGCCAGCCCAGCGCACCCGTGACTGTTTCGCGGCTCGCGCCAGAGGTGGCGTGGGTCTGATCACGGTGGGTGCCAACGGGGTTGATCACCGGCACCCCGACACTCCCGGTGGCCTGCATCTGGCCACCGACGCGGCGGTGCACGCGCCGCGCGCGCCATTTGACGACAGGAGATAGCGATGACCCAAACCGCCCAGTCCCCCGCATTGGCGGCCTCGCAGGCGTCATGGCGCTGCGTTCAAGCCCACGACCGCCAGGGGTGGCTCGCCTTGATGGCCGACGACATCGTCATCGAGGATCCGATCGGCAAGTCCGTGACCAACCCGGACGGCACCGGGGTGCGGGGCAAAGATGGTGTGGCGAACTTCTATGACACCAACATTGCGGCCAACCAGCTGTCGATCACCTGCGAGGAGACCTTTCCGTCGAGTTCACCCAACGAGATCGCCCATATCCTGGTGCTGCGCAGCAGGTTTGACGGCGGCTTCACCAGCGAGGTCCGCGGCGTGTTCACCTATCGCGTCAACGACGAGGGGCTCATGACCAACATGCGCGGATACTGGAACCTGGAGATGATGAAGTTCGGCAACCAAGAATAACTCATCCGATACGGCCGATTCCGGTGATGTTGCCCTGCATGATCTTGTTGTCCATCAGGACCATGCAGGCCGTTTGGATCGGATCACTGAGGATGGTGGCCGATTTCGGTTGCTGTAGCAGCACTCGACCGTTGTTCGGATCGATGACGGCAAACGCGAAGACGTCCAGCGGGGTGGTGTTGTCCAGGCCGATCCGCGTGATGGTGTAGATCAGGCCGTCGGCAATAGACAGGTGGGGCAACGCCGCACTGCGAGTACTGCTGTCCCACACGGTGCGACATCCGGTGGGCTCGACGTCGACCCGAGTCATTCCCCCGACGAACGGCGCGGTCGGGGGCACCGCGGGGCCCGCGCCCGCCGGCACCGCCGGATACGGGTAGCCGTAGGTGCTGGCGATGAACATGGACGTCCCGGCGCCGATGGGCGAGTTCTCACTGCCCGGCCCGCCTTGAGTCAGCACCGGCTGCTGGCAGATCAGGTTGCCCGTTCCGGACTCGTAGATCAACGCGTGCACCAGCGGGTCAGCGTTGTCGACGATGGTCAGGTAGTCCGCACCGGTGGGCCCGAAATAGGTTGGGGTGGAACCGGTGCCCCAGCTGAGTTGTCCCGGCTTGCGAGCCGGGCCGCGATCGTAGGGCTGCCGCCACAGCACCTGCGGATTGCCGACGCCGTCCAGGTTGAGCTCGTAGAGAGCGGCGGTGGTGGCCACGCCGACGCGGTTGGCCGGCGAGGCCGAGATGCTGTTGGCGACTTGCTCACCGGGGTCCAACTGAACGCTGGCGACACCACCGCCCACCTTGGCCACTCCGACCACGCCGCTGCCGGTGGCGAACCACACATTTCCCAGGTAGTCGGGGACCACACCCACGGACTGATCGCCGGCCGGGATGGCACTGGACACGTCGGTGGACTCGGTGATGCTCAATTGCCAGCAGCCCTTGCTGTCCTTGGCATGAGCGATACGCAGTAGGTGGTTGGTCCCGTCGATCATCACCAGCTGGTTGTTGTTGTCCAGGTAGGCATACACGCCGCCGAGCAGACCTCCTTTGGCGATGCCGAGGCTCGCCAGCGGTATGACATGTGGAACCAGGCCGCCGGGATCGATCAGATAGACGATGGGGGCCTGGGTGATGTCGTTGGTGCACAGGGCCAACACCAATCCGTCAGTCCCCTGGGTGATGCTCGGACAGGCGGCCAGCAGCGGGTAGGCAAAGATCGGCGCCAGCCGCGCACCGGGGCCGGGGAGCGGGCCCGCGTCTGCCGATCCGGCGTCATTGTGCATGGACGCCAATCCATTCGGCGCCATGAACGGGTTGGGCGGGGCCAGCGGACCGAATGCGGCGGCGGCGTGCGTGGCGGGCGGGAAGACGGCGGGCAGCGCCGAAATGGCACACTCGGTAAGCAATGCCGTGGGTATGGCGAGCACTGCCGCAGGAAACCGCACGTAGGTCCCCTCCCGTGTATTGGGTCACCGAGGATCTTGACGAACGCGGAAAACGACACGGCCACATCGGGTTAACGATTTTGTCTCGAAAAGACTTGTGACCAGTAACATGATGGTTGAGTTGTCCGAAAATCACTGTGCGACTGTAATTTCGGATATTTCGACCGGGCAGGTTCGGCGCTCCGAATGCCGCGCGCCACGGCAATCCCATCAGACCAGAACGAATGAGATGTGCCCCTTGGCGCCCTGGATCCGGCCGGGAGAGCCGATGACGCACCGACCCGATGACGGACTACAAGGCTATGAAGTCCCGGCAGTCCTGCCCAAAAGTCGGCGCCAGGGTCCGGCCTGCGAGTAACCTCATGGCCACAGATTGCGCGAGGGCCGACGATCGGCACGCCTCCCTCGTGCTCTCGAGGAGAGACCCGTGTCGTATGTCGTTGCAGCGCCCGATTTTCTGAGCACCGCGGCCGAGGATTTGGCCGCGATGGGGTCGGCGGTCAGCACGGCCACCGCAGCGGCCGCCCGATCCACGACTCTGCTGCTGGCCGCGGGCGCCGACGAAGTCTCCACCCACATTGCGGCGTTGTTCAGCACGCACGGCCTGCAGTATCAGCTGGCCAGCGCCCAAGCGGCGGAGTTTCACGAGCGGTTCGTGCTCACCTTGGCGGCCGACGCCAACACGTATCTGACCACCGAGATCGCCAACGCGCAGCGATGTCTGGCCGGCGCGATCAACGCCCCCGCCACGGCGCTGCTCGGGCACCCGCTGCTCGGCGCCGACCCGACGGCCTCGGCCAGCACCGCAGCCACGCCCGCCGGGGGTGCCTCGATGGCGCCCGCGGCGGCAGGCACCAGGATTACGGTCCCGGGGGCCGGACCGCTTTACTATCCGAGATTCCTCACCGAGCTGCCCTATCTGGGACAGGCACTCCTGCTGGGCATTCCGGGGCCGAGTTCGGCGTCGATCCTGCAGGGATATGACTTGATCAACCATGCGATCGGAGAAAACTGGTTCCCCGACACCATCGCTTCGGTCATCAACTATCCGGCCAGCATCGGCATCCTCAGCGGCAGTCTAGCCGCCCCCGACACCAACACGGCCGTCGCCATCGGAACGCGGATGCTCCATGAGCAGATCATGAGCGCGGTGACCAATGGCAGCGGGTTGCCGGTGCACGTGGCCGCACTGTCACAAGGCACCATCGTCGCCAACCGCGAGTTGGCTTACCTGGCAACCGACCCCAACGCGCCACCGGCCCATGCCCTGGAGTTCGCCTTGTTCGGCAGCCCTGAGCTCGGTTTGGCGCACATCTACTTGCCCGATGGCCTGACCGTGCCGTTGATCAACTACACGGTGCACGGCCTGTCCAACACCCAATACGACGTCAGCGTGGTCAATGGCCAATACGACTTCTGGGGCAATCCGCCCGACCGGCCATGGAATCTCCCGGCCTGGGTGAACTCCCTGTTCGGGGCCGCCTAGTACCACAACACGTCATCGTTCGCCTCGCTGTCGGACGCGGTCGAAGTGTCCAGCGTGACCACCTCGCTGGGAGGCACGATCACGACGTACCTGATCCCGTCCCCGACGTTGCCGATGCTGTTACCGCTCGAGCAGATCGGTGTCCCGGCGCCGATCGTCGCGGGCCTCAACTCGGTGCTGGCACCGATCGTCAACGACGGATACTCCTCGCTGACTCCCAACGCCGGCCCCTACTTCTCGCAAGGAGCGCTGGTCGGTCTGCCCAGCGCGGCCGATGTGCTGGGGTCCTGGCCATGGCCAGCGCTGGGGTCAGTGACGGCACACATATGCTGAACCAATGGCATCGATCTTCACCAAGATCATCAACCGTGAACTGCCCGGCCGCTTTGTCTACGAGGACGACGACGTCGTCGCGTTCTTGACGATTGAGCCGATGACCCAGGGCCACACGTTGGTGGTCCCGCGCGCCGAAATCGATCAGTGGCAGACCGTGGACGGCGCGGTATTCGGCCGGGTGATGGAAGTCAGTCAGCTGATCGGCAAGGCGGTGTGCAAGGCGTTTGGCACCGAACGCGCCGGCGTCATCATCGCCGGGTTAGAGGTCCCACACCTGCACATCCACGTGTTCCCCACCCGCCACTTGAGCGACTTCGGTTTCGCCACCGTCGACCGCAATCCGTCACCGGAATCACTGGACGAAGCGCAAGCCAAAATCAAAAAGGCGCTATCGGAGCTGACCTGAATCGGTCTAACTGACCGGCTCGGTGAGTTCCACCGCCGCCTCGCTGACGCGCGGCAGCGTGACGCGAAAGCAACAGCCCTCCCCCGGCGCGGTCGTCAGCGTGACATCGCCGCCGTGCGCCTTCACCAGGGAGTGGACGATCGACAGACCAAGCCCGGTCCCACCACTGGCGCGGGCGCGCGAAGAGTCGGTCCGGTAGAACCGCTCGAATACCCTGGCCGCGTCCTCCGCGGGCATCCCGGGACCTTTGTCGGCCACTTCCAGGACCGCGTTCTCGCCAGCCGTGCCGACCCGCACGGTGACGTCGGCGCTGTCGGGCGTGTGCTGCAGCGCGTTGCCGACGAGGTTGCTGAGCACCTGGCGCAACCGGGGCTCGTCGCCGAGCACCTCCGGTGTGCCCGGGCCCTCCAGGACTTCGACGGTGATGGCGCGCTTCCGGTCGATCGCCCGCGCATCGTGCACCGCATCGGCGGCAAGAACCAGCAGGTCCACCCGGTTGCGCTCCAGCGGCCGTTGCACGTCCAGGCGGGCCAGCGTCAGTAAATCGTCCACCAGCAGGCCCATCCGGCTGGCTTCGCTCTCGATCCGCGACAGCAACATGGCCACATCGCGCGCCGCGCCCTGGCGATACAGCTCGGCGAAGCCGCGGATCGTGGTCAGCGGGGTACGTAGTTCGTGGCTGGCATCGGTGATGAAACGCCGCATCCGTTCTTCGGAACTGCGTGCCTTTTCCGCCGAATCCTCCGACGCCGCCAGCGCTACTTGGATCTGGGACAGCATTCCATTCATGGCGAGCGAAAGCTGGCCCACCTCGGTTCGGGGATCACGTTCTGGCACACGGCGATCCAGCTGACCCGAAGCGATGGCCGCGGCGGTCTGCTCGACTTCGGACAGCGGCCGCAGGCTGCGTTGCACCACCGCGAAGCCGGCCAGGCCGACCACCACAAGTACCCCGGCCCCAATACCGATCTGCAGCCAGACCAGCGACCGCACCGTGTGCTGAACGTCGGACAGATCGATGGCCACCGTCGTCAGGCCGCCCTGCGGCCCGTGCACCGAGACCGCCCGCCACTCGATGTTCGAGCCGTTCACCGAGGGCAGCGTCGTCGGATCCGAACCCACGTCGTTGTCGGCGGGCAGCGCCGGCTCGGCGTTGCGGTCGTTGATGGCCGTCATGGCCCGACCGTCGGGACTGATGCTGCGCACGTAGAACTTCGACGGAGGCCGGGCCGGGTCGGGGCCTTCAACGCTGGGCATCGAATGCCGCCAGGAGGCTTGCGCCCAGGTGCGCGAGGCTTCCAGCAGCGTCGAGTCGATCCTGCTGACCAGGCTGTGTCGCAGGATCGAGGTGACCGCCACGCCCGAGGCCAGCAGGCCACACAACACCAGGGCGAGGGTGGCCGCGACCAGACCCACCCGGAGCGGCACTGCGCGCGGAAGACGTTCGGCCATCGCGGCGCTCCTCCCTAACCTGCCGGGCTAGGGAGCACGCTCATCGCGGCTCCCGCAGCACATAGCCGACCCCACGCAAGGTGTGCAGCAGCCGCTTGTCGCCGGTATCGATCTTGCGCCGCAGATACGACACGTAGGACTCGACGACGTTGACGTCGCCACCGAAGTCGTAGCGCCACACATGGTCGAGAATTTTCGGCTTGCTCAGCACCGTGCCCGCATTGATCACGAAATAGCGCAACAAGGTGAACTCGGTGGGCGATAGCGACACCGGCTGGCCGGCCTTCCACACTTCGTGGGTTTCCTCATCGAGCTCGATATCGGCGAACGTAAGGCGGGAATTGCGCGGCTCTGCGCTGCCCTTGCCGGCGCGGCGCAGAATTACCCGCAACCGAGCAACGACCTCTTCCAGGCTGAAGGGCTTTGTCACGTAGTCATCGCCGCCCAGGGTCAGCCCCGCGATCTTGTCCTGCAGCGAGTCCCGGGCGGTCAAGAACAGTGCGGGTGCATCGATGCCGTCGGCCCGCAGCCGCCGCAGCACACCGAAGCCGTCCATCCCGGGCATCATCACATCGAGAATCACCGCGTCCGGGCGGGTTTCCCTGGCCCGATCCAACGCCTGCGCGCCGTTGGTCGCCGTGTGCACCTCGAATCCCTGAAACTTCAGACTGACCGAGAGCAGCTCGACGATGTTGTCCTCGTCGTCGACAACGAGGATGCGCGCTTCTGGTGTGGTGGCCTCGCCCGGGGTTGTGGCTGTCATGACATTAATTCCTGCAACATGCAGCTGAAAGCTTGCTTAACGTTCATTGTGTACTTCCTGAAAGCTCGTTGACAGTCACCCGCTAATAGTCTGCCAGGAATAGTCGTGCCTGCCCGAACCCGGACGCAATTATTGCGGCGCGTCGTGAATAGACTCACAGAATGAACGTCGGCCAAAGCCTGGTGGCCTTTGCCACCGCCCCCGCCCGCGCCGGTCTCGCCGCCGCTGAGGCCAGCCTCAACCTCGCGGGAGCCGCCGTCGGCCTGGCCAAGCAAGCGCTCGGCGAAACCAGCACCGATGCCGGCAACAACGCCATGGCCAGCGTGCTCGGCATCGAGGACGCGATCGTGCGCGCCAACCGGCTGGCCAAGCTGCTCGACGAGGATGCGCCGTTGGGGCGGGCGATCGCGCCCAACGGCCCGATGGACCGGATGCTGCGCCCGGGCGGGGTGGTCGACCTGCTGACCGCGCCCGGTGGTTTGCTCGACCGCGTGACCGCCGAGGGCGGCGCGATGCATCGCGCGCTGCAGCCGGGCGGGCTGGCCGATCAACTGGTCGCCGAGGACGGCTTGATCGAGCGGGTCCTTTCCGAGGACGGGCTGGCCGATCGGTTGCTGTCCGAAGGTGGTCTGGTCGACAAGCTCACCGCCAAGAACGGGCCCCTCGAACAGCTCGCCGATGTGGCCGACACCCTGGCCCGGCTGGCCCCCGGCATGGAGGCGCTGGAGCCGGCGATCGAGACCCTGCAAGACGCCGTCGTCGCGCTCACCATGGTGGTCAACCCGCTGAGCAGCATCGCCGAGCGCATCCCGCTGCCGGGCCGGCGTCCCGCGCGCCGTTCGTCCTCACGCCCGGTGCGCTCCCAGCGAGTGGTCGACGCCGACGAGTGAGGGGTTAGGCTGGCAGCGGTCTTACCGGCCTCCTTAGCTCAGTGGTAGAGCACTCGCCTTGTAAGCGAGCGGTCGTCAGTTCAATCCTGACAGGGGGCTCCACCTGGCGCCCGGCAGCAACCGCCTCGGGGGCAGCACCAGCCTCGATGGCCGGGTAGGGTCCATTGGCGAGCGCGCCATGGCGATCCAACCCATTGCCCAGTTGTCGGCACCCAGCCGCCCGGCACCGCTTCGACGCGCGAAACGGGGCCAGCCGTCATACGGTCGACGCACGGCACCCGGAGAGCAAAGGAGGTAACACCGGTGAAAGCGGTGATCATCGGTGCGGGCATCGGCGGCATGAGTGCCGCGATTGCCCTGCGCCAGATCGGCATTGACACCGAGGTCTATGAGCGTGTCACCGAGAACAAGCCGGTCGGCGCCGCCATCTCGGTGTGGTCCAACGGGGTGAAATGCCTCAACTACCTGGGACTCGAGCAGCAGACGGCACGGCTGGGCGGGATCGTCGAGACGATGAGCTACGCCGAGGCCCACTCCGGCGAGACCATGTGCCGGATCTCGATGCAGCCGCTCATCGAGCAGGTCGGTCAGCGCCCGTACCCAATCGCCCGCGCCGAGCTGCAGCAAATGCTGATGGAGGCCTACGGGATCGACGAGATCCATTTCGGCATGAAGATGGTCGAGGTCGCCAACCAGGACGGCGCCGCCACCGCGACGTTCGCCGACGGCACCATCGCGAGTGCCGACATCCTCATCGGCGCCGACGGAGCAAACTCGATCACCCGGGAATACGTACTGGGCGGGCCGGTCACCCGGCGCTACGCCGGCTACGTCAACTACAACGGGCTGGTGGAGGTCGACGAAGCCATCAGCCCCGCCAACGAGTGGACCATGTATGTCGGCGACGGCAAGCGGGTGTCGGCGATGCCGGTCGCCGATGACAGGTTCTACTTCTTCTTCGACGTGGTCGAGCCCGAGGGCCTGCCCTTCGAGAAAGGCACTGCGCGAGAGGTGCTGCGCGAGCAGTTCGCCGGCTGGGCACCGGGCGTGCAGGCCTTGATCGACAAGCTCGACCTGACGACCACCAACCGCGTCGAGATCCTCGACCTGGACCCGTTCCACACCTGGGTCAAGGGGCGCGTCGCCGTGCTTGGCGATGCCGCCCACAACACCACGCCCGACATCGGGCAGGGCGGATGCTCGGCGATGGAAGACGCGGTGGCACTGCAATGGGCGCTCAAGGACAACCCCACCGACGTTGCGGCCGCGCTGGCCGCCTATCAGGCCAGCCGCACCGAACGGGCCGGCGATCTGGTATTGCGGGCCCGTAAGCGCTGCGACGTCATCCACGCCAAGGACCCCGATACCACCGCAGCCTGGTATGAGGAGCTGCGAAACGAAGACGGCACCAACATCATTCGCGGGCTCGTCGCCAACATCATGGGTGGGCCGCTCACTCCGCTGAGTTGATCGCCCGCCACACTCGGGCCGCGGTCATCGGCAGCCGGGTGACCCGCGCACCGCAGGCCCGGGCGATCGCGTTGGCCAGAGCCGGCGCCACCGGGTTGTAGGGCGATTCGGCCATCGATTTCGCGCCCAGCGGACCGAGTTCGTCGAAGGTGTCGGCGAAGTACACCTCGGTGAGGGGCACGTCGACGAACTGCGGAATGTGATAGTCGCGCAGCGTCTGGGTGAGCACCCTGCCGTCGGGGCCGATCTGTAGGTCCTCATACAGCGCGGAACCGATCGCCTGCGCCACGCTGCCCTCCACCTGCCCGCGGCACTGCTCCGGGTTCAGCACCACCCCGGCGTCGGCGGCCTGAACCGACTGCAAGATCTCCACCTGGCCGGTGTCGGTGTTGACCGCGACCCGGAAGGCGTGCACATTGAACGACACCGACCGCGGTGTCCCGTCCTGGCTTCCCTGCCCGGTCAACGGCGTCGGCAATTGCCCGAATCCGACCAGCTGCTGCCCGCACTGCACGCCGTGCGGGCCCAGCACGCAGTCGGCTGGCGACGCGCCGGCCACCTCGGCCGCGGCGGCGATGATCCGGCTGCGCAACTGTTGGGCCGCGCCCAGCGCCGCACGTCCGGCGATCACGGTTCCGGCCGAGCCGAACGCCCCGGTGTAGTGCTCGACCACGTCGGTGTCGGACTGGCGGATCACGATCCGGTCGCTGGTGGTGCCCAACGCCGTGGCGGTCAGCTGCGCGTGCACGGTGGTGGTGCCGTTGCCGAACTCCGAGGTGCCGACGCACAGCGTGTAGACGCCGGCGTCGTCGACCGAGATGTCGGCGGACGCGAAATGCCCGCCCGGGGGCAGCGTCGCGATCATCGCCAGGGCCATGCCCTCTCCGACTCGCCAGCCCGCGCCGTCGGGAGCCGGTCTCCCACCGCGGCGCAACGCGTCCTGGGCCAGGTCCAGGCATTGATCCAGCCCGTAGCTGCCGAACGTCAGATCGTTCTCGCCGGCATGGGCATCGACGAACGGGTCGCCGGGCACCACCACGTTTCGGCGCCGGAACTCGAACGCGTCGATGCCCAGTCGTTGTGCCAGGTCGTCGAGTGCCGACTCCACCGCGAAGACCATCTGGCCCACGCCGTAGCCGCGGAACGCCCCCGACGGCACGTTATTGGTGTACACGGCCTCGGCGTCGATGCGCTTGTTCGCACAGCGGTACACCGACACCGACTCGCCGCAACCGTGAAACAGCACACCCCGAGTGTGGTTTCCGTACGCCCCGGCATCCATCAGGGCATCGACCGCCAGCGCGGTCAGCACCCCATCCCCGTCGGCGGCCACGGTGACGTCGATGCGGTAGGGGTGGCGGCACGTCGCCCGGACGAACTCGTCGACACGGGTGAACTCGTAGCGCACCGGCCGGCCCAGTCTCAGCACGGCCAACGTCACCAGGTCCTCGGTGAGCATCTCCTGTTTGCCGCCGAATCCGCCGCCGACCCGCTTGGTGAAAACGTGCACCTGGTCGCGGTCCAGCCCGAAGACGTGGCACAGTTCGTCGCGGACCAGAAACGGTGTCTGGGAGCTGGTGCGGATCACCAGTCGCCCGCGGCTGTCCCGCCACCCGGTGCAGCCATGGGTTTCGAGGTGGGCCGGCCCCACTCGGGCGGTCTGCCACCGTCCGCGCACCACCGCTCCGCCGGAGGCCTCCGCGGCGGCAACGCCGGCTTCGACATCGCCGGTGCCGCCATGTAATTCGGCGACCACGTTGCGCGCCGGGTCGGCGATGCGGGCCTGGCCGCCCTTGTCGGCGTGCAAGAGCACCGCGCCGGGCGCCCGGGCCTGCTCCGGATCGAACACGGCCGGCAGTTCCTCGTACTCGATCTGGATCGCCCGGCAAGCTTTTTCGGCGACCGCCACGCTGTCGGCGACCACCGCCGCAACCCGCTGTCCGATGAAGCGCACGGTGCGGTCCAACACATAGGTGTCGTCGGGGTCGTCGGTGCGCATCTCGTGGCGCGCGGTGGAGAACGCAACGGCTGAGCTGTCGTGGTGGGTGAGGATCAGGTGGACACCGGGTATCGTCGCGGCCGCCGTGGTGTCGATCGAGGTGATACGGGCGTGCGCGAGCGGGCTGCCGAGCACGGCCAGGTGCAGCAGGCCGGCCGGCGCGTGGTCTGTGGTGTAGGGCTCGGTGCCGGTCACCACCCGCAGTGCCGCCGGTGCGCCGATCGAGCGCCCGGCGTCGGATCCGCTGGGCTTCTCGACGTTGACCTTGCCCTCCAGCGCGTCCAGGATCGCCCGGTAGCCGGTGCACCGGCACAGGTTGCCCTTGAGATGCTGTGGCAGATTGGCCAATTCGTCATCGCCGAAGGTCGACGCGGTGACCACCAGACCGGCCGTGCAAAACCCGCACTGGAAGGCGGCCGCCTCGGCGAAACGGCGCTGCATCGGGTGCAGGTCATCGGGGGTGCCCAGCCCGGCCACCGTCGTGACGGTGCGGCCCGCCGCGCGAAATGCCGGGAACACGCACGAGTGCACCGCGGCGCCGTCGACCAAGACCGAGCAAGCGCCGCAGTCACCGGCATCGCAGCCCATCTTGACTTCGAAGTGGCCGTGCTCGCGCAGGAAGGTGCGCAGGCATTGCCCGGCCGCCGGGGTGGCGTCCAGGTCGGCTGCGTTGACGGTGAACCTCATGCCAGCTCGGCCAGGATCTGCTCGGCCAGCACCAGGCTCACCGCTGCCCGCCAATCGGGATCGCCGTGTGCGTCGCGGGTCCAGGCGCCATCGGGTATGCCGGCGTGGGCGGCGCGCAGCTCGTCGGTGCCGGGCAGGGTGGGGAACTCGAACACGAAGGGGCGCACGGTGGCCGCCGTGATCGACAGCACGAAGCCGCCGCCGTCGGACTCGGCGCCACGGCGGCCGATCACCACGATGCCGGAGCGCCCCAGCGCGGACGGGGCGAGCTTGCGGAAGGCGGTCCGGGCCCGCAGCGCGGCGGCCGGCAGGTGAAAGGAGCGCAGCACGTCGCCGGGCACGAGCACGTTGGCGGCCTGTCCGGTGACGAACTCGGCGACCGGCAGCGTGTAGTCGTTGCCATCGGCGCACCACACCGTCACGCGCGCATCCAACGCGGACAGCAGCGAAATCATGGCGCCGGCCGGAAAGGACAGGCACACATTGCCGCCGATGGTGGCGGTGCGCCAGATCTTGGCCGACGCCAGCATTGCGGTGCAGCACTGATACAGCAGCGCACCGGCCGTCCAGTCGGCGGGCAGCCGCCCCGACAGCGTCGAGATCTCGGCAAGTGTGCACGTTGCGGCCAGGTCAATACCGTTGTCGCCGAACGCTATCGGCTGCCAGCCCAGGCCGGTGATGTCGACCAGGCGGCGGATGTGTGAGTTCGGTTCGGAGAACAGCCAGGTCCCGCCGGCGAGAATGGCGTCGGTGGGCTCCAGCGGCCAGAGTTCGTCGCGGCGGCTGGGGGTATTGACGATTTCTACGGAGTTGAGATCCATTAACTCCCCCGGTATGTCGAATACGCGTACGGCGACAACAACAGCGGCACGTGGTATTGGGCGTCGACGTCAGTGAGGTCGAAGGCGATGACGACCTCGGGGTAGAACCCGGCGGTGCCGCTCGCGGCGAAATATTCGCCGGTATCGAAGCGCAGCCGGTAGATCCCGGCGGCCAGTGTCGCACCGAGCGACTTGATCCGGCCGTCATCGTCGGTGCGGCCGCTGGCAAGAGGTGTTCCGGCAGCGTCGGTGAGTTCCACGGCGACTCCGGCCGCGGGTCGACCGCTCACGGCGTCCAGCACATGTGTCGAAAGGCTCATGGGTTCACCATGCCAGGCCGGTAGCCACGCGCGGCGCTCACGCGGGCTCACGCAGGAGCCGCTGCAGCCGCAGCCGGTTGATCTTGGCCAGTTCGCTGCGCATCACCCGGCGTTCGGTTTCCGGGTCGTTGTCGAGCCGGTCGGTGAGCGTCTCGAGCAAGTCCTCGGCGGATCGTCCGGTGGCGCACACCAAGTAGACGTAACCGAACTTGTCCTCGTACTTGCGATTTTTTTCGGCGAGTTCGGCGCGCACGGCCTCGCCGGCTCCGGCGACTAGGGCCTGCTCACGCGCCGAGGACGCGTTGTCGGCCCTGGCACCGATGCGCGGGTGGCCGTCCAGCGCGGCGTCGATCTCGGCCTCGGGCAGCTGGGCCAGTACCCGGTCCGCGCGGTCCAGCAGCGCATCGACATCATCGAACGGCGCGCCGGCCAGCACCCGGCGCGCCCAGATCGTCGTCGAACACACGCCGAACAGCAGGTGCATGCGTTGGCGATCCGTGAGGCGATTGAAGCCATCAAGGCCCAGGGCAGGCTTGGTCATCTAGTGCAGCTCGTTGAGTCGGCTGAGCCTGGCCGACGCAATCGGGTTCGCGTCGGCGACCAGATCGCTGAACCGGTAGTTGGCGATCTTGGCCGCCTCGATGAGGGCGTACGCCCTCTCGGTGGCGGGGGAATTGTCCATCCGCGACCAGCCGTTCTTGAGCACTCGGTCGAAGCGCTCGGTCTCGCGGGCGCAGATGATCAGCGGGAAGCCGAAGTGTTCGCGGTAGGCGCTGGCAAGCTCCACCACTACGTTGTGATCCCGCTCGTCGAGATTGGATAGCGACACGTGGTCGACGGCCAGGGCGCGTCCGGTCTCGTCCTCGGCACCCAGATCGTGAAACGCATTGAGTAGCTCCATCTGCTGCTCGGAGGACCCGGTGAGCACCGCGTCCTGGAACGCCTCGCGAAGCGCGGCGGTGTCGGCGAACGGCCGGTGCTCGTAGGCACGGTCGATCACCCAGGGGACGTCCTGTACGACATGGCCGAACACTTCGGTGAATCGCTCGCGGGTCATCGCGTTGACCTCATGGAGGGTAATCGAGCCGCCGCCGGCCACCCGTGGCCCATGCGAGCCGGTGTGAAAGAACACGATGTTGAGCACGATCGCGGCGACGGCACCGATGCTGATGCCGCTGCCGAAGATCAGGTCCACGCCCGACGGCATCGACTCGGCGACGTCGGGATAGGACGTCACCCACAACGCCAGCGCCAGGCTGGTGGTCACGATGATGAGGTTTCGGTGGTCGGTGAAGTCGACCTTGCCCAGCGTCTGGATGCCCACCACGGCGACGGTGGCAAACAGCGTCAACGCCGCCCCGCCGAGGACCGGGCTGGGGACCGCCGAGACGACCGCGGCGACCTTGGGCAGGAACCCGAGCACGATCATCACCACCCCGGCGGCGGCGACCACCCAGCGACTCTTGACCCGAGTGAGCCGCACCAGCCCGATGTTCTCGGAGAACGCGGTGTAGGGAAAGGAGTTGAAGATTCCGCCGATCACGGTGGCCAGTCCGTCGGCGCGCAGCACGTTGCCGATTTGGGCGGCCTTGATGCGCTTGCCGACGATCTCGCCGGTGGCCAGGGTCGAGCCGGTCGACTCCACCGAGGTGATCATCAGCACGATGATCATCGTCAAGCATGCAACGAAGTCGAATTTCGGCATACCGAACACGAACGGCTCGGTGAATCCGATAACCGACGCCTCGTCCACCTTGGCGAAGCTCATGTCGCCCAGGCCGTAGGCGACCACGCAGCCCACGACCAAGCCGATCAACACCGCGATGGTGGCCATGAAACCACTGAACACCCGCTGGATCGCCACGATGATCGCGATCGTTCCCAGCGCGTAGAGCAGCCAGCGAATGTTGGTCGGGTCGTGCTCGCCGGTGCGCGGATTGGTCACCGCGTCGCCGGCGCCCACCGGCACCAGGCACAGCCCGATGATGGTGATCAGCGTGCCGGTGACCACCGGGGGAAAAAATCGCAGCAGCTTGGTGAAGATCGGGGCGATCAGGATGGTGAACAAACCGGCGACGATCACCGCGCCGTAGACGTAGAGCAGGCTGGGCGTTCCGCCGCCATGGGAAAGTCCGATGGCGATAACCGGCGACACCCCGGCGAACGCCACGCCCTGCAGCAGGGGCAGCCGCACCCCGATCTTCCAGAAGCCGACGGACTGGATGATCGAGGCGACGCCACAGGTGAACAGGTCCGCGGTGATCAGCTTGACCAGGTCCTGGTGGGGCAGGTCGATCGCGTTGGCAATGATGATCGGCACCACGACCGCCCCGGCGTAGAACGCGACGACGTGCTGAAAGCCGTAGGTCGCCAATTTGGGGATCGGCAGTACCTCGTCGACCGGATGAACACGTCTGACCGGGCTTGTGGGGGGAGCCGACATGCCTAAGACAATCCTTGAGATCCGTCGCTCGCGCACGTCGAAATGCCGGAAACCGTGCTAATTGGGGCGTCTGCGGCAGGTCACTGCTTGGCCATGGCAATGTTGAACCGGTCTTCGGCGGTGATCAGATGGTCATGGCTGTCTGCACCGAGATCGATCTGCACCCAGGCGATGGTGCCGCTGAAGGCGTTGCCGGTAGGGCCGTAGTCGGGCGAGGCGGGCGATCCGGTGTCGCACCCGACGTCACAGGCCTCATCGGCGGAAAACGCCATGGGTTGGGTGCGCTCGACCCGTCCCTGGCCCACCGCTTTGCCGTCGTAGAAAAGCGTGACATCGCCGCCCCTGCCCAACCCGCCGCCGTCGTAGCCGAATTCCATCCGGACCTGGTGCTTGCCGGTGGGGATCGGCTTGGTCGCGGCCACCATGTAGTGGTCGATGCCGAGGAAGTTGTAGCAGTACTTGAGCCTGCCCTCGTGGGCGTACAGCGTCCAGCCCCCGGCGCTGCCGCCCTGGGTGATGAGCACTCCGCTGGCCCCGCCCGTTGGCACCTCGACTTCGGCGGTCACCGAGTGCGATTTGTTCTTGATCGTCAAGACGCACCATTCGCTGACGCGCATCCCGTCGAACAGCAGCTGGCTGTTGCCCCGCACCAATTGCGGACGGCCGGCGATGTCGGGGTTGATCCGCTCGAAGCCGCGGTCATCGAGCGGCACAACGTTGTACTTGGTGGCCTCGATGAGCCAAAGCCGCTGCAGCTCGGCGAGCTTGGCCGGGTTCTGCGTGGCCAGATTGTGCGCCTGGGTCCAGTCACCGGGGGCATACAGTTCCCATATGTCGTCGTCGAACGGCGGTGGGGCGTCGGCTTTCCACGGGGTGCGGTGTTTGGTCACCGCGGTCCAGCCCTGGAAGTAGATGCCGCGGTTGCCCATCATCTCGAAATATTGGACCTCGTGGGTTTCGGGCGCCGCGGCATCGCGCAGCGTCGACATCATGCTGACGCCTTCGAGGGGCGCCTGGGCTATTCCGTTGACCGAATGCGGTGCCGGCAAACCGGCCGCCTCCAGGATGGTCGGCGCCACGTCGATCACGTGGTGGAACTGGTCGCGCATTCCCCCTTGCTCGGTGAGGCCGTTGGGCCAGTGCACGACGGTGCCGTTGCGGGTGCCGCCCCAGTGCGAGGCGACCTGCTTGGTCCACTGGTAGGGCGCACAGAGGGCATGCGCCCAGCCGACGGCGTAGTGGTTGTAGGCGTCCGGGGTGCCGAAATCGTCGGTCTTGGACAGCAGGAACTCCGTCGTCTCGATCCCGGGCAACCCGTTGAGCGTGGTCATCTCGTTGAAGCAGCCGTTGATGGTGCCCTCGGCCGAGGCTCCGTTGTCGCCGATGATGTAGTAGATCAGCGTGTCGTCGAGGACACCGAGGTCATCGATGGCACCGACGAGGCGCCCCACCTCATGGTCGGTCTGCTCGAGGAACCCGGCGTAGATCTCCATCTGCCTGGCCAGCACCGGCTTGAGTTCGTCGGGCATGTCGTCCCAGGCCGGGATCTCGTCATGGCGCTTGGTCAGCTCGGCGCCATCGGATACCACCCCGAGTTCCTTCTGCCGGTTGAGGGTCTTCTCCCGCAGCGCGTCCCAGCCGTCGTCGAACTTGCCCCGGTACTTGTCCGACCACACTTTGGGCACGTGATGCGGGGCGTGGGTCGCACCGGGTGCGAAATACATGAAGAACGGCTTGTCGGGCATCAGCGCCTTTTGCTGGCGTACCCAGGTGATCGCCCGATCCGCCAGATCCTCGGTCAGCGTGTAGCCCTGCTCCGGGGTCTTCGGCGGTTCTACCGCCGTGGTGCCCTCGTACAGACCCGGGTAGTACTGATTGGCCTCGCCGCCGACGAAGCCGTAGAAGTACTCGAACCCCGAACCCGTCGGCCACTGGTGGAACGGGCCCATCGGGGTGACCTCCCACCCCGGCACCTCGTGACACTTACCGAACTGTGCGGTGGAGTAGCCGTTGAGCTTCAAGGTCTCGGCCAGCGGTGCCTTCTCCTTGGGCCTGATGCTGTTGTTGCCGGGCGCCGAGGTGGCCATCTCGGTGATCGCGCCCATGCCCACCGAGTGGTGGTTGCGCCCGGTCAACAGCGCTTGCCGGGTGGGTGAGCACAAGGCGGTGGTGTGGAAGCGGTTGAGTTTGAGCCCGCCGGCCGCCAGCTGCTCGGCCACCGGGGTGCGACACGGTCCGCCGAACGCCGACGACGCGCCGAACCCGACATCGTCGATCAAGACGATGAGCACGTTCGGCGCCCCCTGTGGCGGGCGCAGTTGTTTGATCGGTGGGTATTTGGTGTTGGGGTCCTTGGCGTCGTAGGTGGTCAATCCCACGTGCTTGGGGTCGGGGATGGGCAGGTGCTCACGGGCCAGATGCGGCTCGCGGTGCGCGTCTGAGGCGGCCCCGGTCGACGATTTCTTGGCTGGGGTCTTCTTCGCCGCCTTGGCCATCATGACCTCCTTGTCAATTGGCTTTACTGCCTTGCTAACTCGCGCAGCCGCTGCCTCACTACCCTGCCACGCCCCCATCGAGCGGGGACTGTTATCGCCAGTTCGGTTTGCTGGGCCGTTGTGCCGGGAGCACGACGAGATTAGATTTCGTCGACATGGAGCCCAGGTGGCCACCGTTTCAAGAGCCGAGCGCTCGCCGGGTATGGCAGCAGGTGCTCAGGCCGCTAGCCGCCGAAATGCAAACGTGCGCAACCCAGCTGGCGCGTGACATCGTTGACCGATACCAGTCCGAGTTGCCGAGCATCGTTCCTGATCCGCCCGCGGTGGCCGACCAACTTGCCAGCGTCGAAGCCAGTGTCCGCCAAATCGCCGAGTGCATCGACTCCGGGGAGGGGCCGCGGCTGCTCGATCTGACGCCGGCCACCGCCGCCATCGGTCGCTCTGGAGTGCAGCGAAACATTGCGCTCAATGACCTCTTCCGCTCGGTACGGATGGCCCAGGAGCGAACGTGGCAATGGCTGTTCGACCGGATCACCGCGAGTTCGGCGGCTACCGATCACGACCGGGCGCTCGACCTGGCCACCAACTGGCTGTTCGGTTATGTCGACGTCGTCCTGATTCGGGCCGAACGGCTCTATGAAGTTGAACGCGAGGCCTGGTTGACCGGTGCGGCCGCCGCACGCGCGGCGGCGGTCGAGGACATCCTCACCGAACGTGAAGACGATGCGCAGCGGGCTTCCACCCGGCTGCGTTACGACGTCAACCGTCACCATGTCGGCGTCAGCGTGTGGCGCGACGTGACCCAGGACGCCTGCGCCGGCCCGGTGACGCTCACCGAGGCACTGACGCAGCTGACCCGTGCCATCGCGGCCCAAAGCGTCCTGGCCCATCCGGCCGGTTCGAAGGCCATTGCCGGCTGGCTGAGCCGACCGCAGGCATTCACCGCTGCGGAGCTGGATGTGGCCAACATCTGTAGCGGCATCCACCTACCGCAGGACGTCCGGGTCGCCATCGGTGAACCGGGTTGGGGGATAAGCGGTTTCCGTCGCACCCATGTCGAGGCGTCGCACGCGCAACGGTTCGTCTCATTGCTCGGGGATCGCGCTGAGGTGGTGACCTGCTACCGCAACGTTGCGGTAGCAGCCCTGGCCGGCACGGACCGCGGGCACGCGGTGGCATTCGTCAGACGCGTCCTGGGCCCTTTGGCCGCCAACGATGAGGGGACGTATCGGATTGCCGCCACGCTTGCGGTGTATCTCGAGGAAAACCGCAGCCCGGCCAAAGCCGCGCAACGACTTGGGGTGCATCCCAACACGGTCAGCTATCGAGTCCACCAGGCCGAGGAATTGCTTGGCCGCACGATCGACATCGGCGCCCTTGATCTGTCGGTCGCGCTCGCACTATTGCCCGCAATGCGCGCCATGACCCAGCGCAGCGGTGGCGAACTGTGATCCTGGCCGGCTACTCCTCCGGGGCTTGCGGGCCGCTTCCTGCTTTACGGCCCTTGCGAGAGAGGAACGCCTGCATGTGCTGTTGCGGCTCACCGGTCTGGAACGCAAGGCCGAATTGCTCGATGCTGTCCTCGATCGCCGCCGGCACCGTCATGTCGGGCCACTTGGCCAGTAGGCGTTTTTGCTGACGGAGGGCCTGCGGGCCGAATCCGGCAAGTTTTGTTGCGAGTGCGGCGATCCGCAGGTCCAGCGCGGCGGGCGCGACGACCTCATGCACCAGAGCCCAGCTTGCGGCCGTGTCGGCGTCGATGGTTTCGCCCGTCAGCAGCAGCCAAGTTGTCCGCGAGGCCCCGACCAGCGCCGGCAACAACGCCGAATGGATCACCGACGGGATTCCCACCGCCACTTCGGGCATCCCGAATCGGGCGCCGGATTCGGCGATCCGCAGATCGCAGCACGCCGCGATTTCCAGGCCGCCGCCCAGACACCAACCCGCGATTCGGGCGATGACCGGGACGGGGCACTGTCGAATCGACTCGCACAGGCCCGCGAGTCGGCGGATGAAGGCCTGGGCGCTGATGCGGTCCAGGGTGACCATTTCCTTGATGTCGGCGCCACCGATGAACGCCTTCTCGCCCGCGGCGCGCAGTACGACGACCCGCACGCCGCTGTCTTGGTTGATGCTGCGAAATGCGTTGGTAAGGGCCGTGATAGCCGCGGTGCCGACAATGTTCAGCGGTCCCGAGTCGATCAGCTCGACGGTGGCCACGCCACCGTCACGACCGAGGTTGACGAACCGGCTCTCCGTCGTTTCCATGCGCTGTGGTTGTCGCGGCCCACACTCATCCGACCAGGCTGGGCACGCCGGCCGTCAGGCCGTCGGTCGCACCGCAAATGGCGTTGACGACGTCCTCGGTCACCTCGATCGGGAAGTTGATCACCGCGCTGCCGACCTCCTCGATGCCGTCGCGAACCGCGGTCAGGATGGTCGTCGGATTGCCGGTGAACAATGAATAGAAAATGTCCCAGCCCGCGTATTGCGGCGCGGTGATCAGGTTCCGCACGTCGACGAATAGCTGGGTCGGCAATGTCGCTGGTGCGACAGGAATCCCGTCCCAACTGACCATCGTCCAGCCGTTGGCGGGACTGCCCTGCACCTCGACCACGCTGGTGTTGGGCAGCGGGTGGGTGAGCAGCAGCAGTGGATCGAGGTTGTCGACGTTCATCATTGTCCCGACACCGATGGTGAATGCGCTGGAGTAGGCGACGTCGGTGATCTTGCCGTTGGCGGCTAGGACCGGGTTCGCCAGGGCGGCGCTGTACATGGTGTCCATGGCGTGGGTGAAGTCCTGGTTGAAGACCACGCCGTTGAAGTCCAGCGAGCCCGGGGTCAGCATCGGCACGATCGGGTATCCCAGCGTCCACGCCATCGGGCCGATCAGATACAGCAGGCCCGCGGGCGTGATCTGCTGTAGGCCATCAAATATGCCGGCACTGATCTCGTTGAGTCCGGACAGCGCCGGAACGTCGGTTATCCCATACAGGGCAGCCAACGGCGCGGCGGTTTGCTGTGTACGGAGCAATTCCGAGTCGAAGATCCCCGCGTAGGGGCCCTTCGCGAAAAGCTGGCCGGCAATGATGTCCACCTGCAGGTGTCCCTCGGCTGTCAGTGGTGGGCCGGGCACGTTGGTGTCGATCAGCTCCGCCACGTTGCTCGCCGTCTGCCCGTGCCGGACGAAGTCGATCACGATCGACTGGCCGTTGCCGGGGTCAGCAACCCAGCCGGTGCCCGGCTCCCCGATGAACAGCCCGGCACGGCCACCCAGCGCGCTGCCTCCACCGGCACCGCCGTTGCCGAAGAACAAGGCTTGGCCACCAACACCGCCGACCCCGCCGACCCCGCCGACCCCGCCGCCGTTGCCCATCAGCCAGCCGCCGGTACCGCCCATGCCGCCGGTGCCGCCGCCGAAGCCGTTACCGCCGAGGCCACCGTTGCCGATCAGCCCGGCATCTCCGCCGATGCCGCCCGCGACCGCGCCGATCCCGCCGGTCGGGGTGTAGCCGGGGCCGCCGTCGCCGAACAGGATCCCGCCGGCGCCACCATTGGGGTGTGCGGCCGTTCCGGCGGCACCATTGCTGATCAGGCCACGCCCGAACAGGGCTTCGGTGGGCGCATTGATGATCGGATCAACAACCTCGCCGGCCGGGCTGCTGATCCACGCCTGCCCAGCCGCGCGTATCGGACCGTAGACCGCGGTCTGAAACCCGTCCGCGACCGCCGAGCTCAAGCCGGTGACGATGGTCGCCTCGGCGCTGGCATACGACGCCCCCGCCTCACTCAGGGCACGGACAAACTGCTCGTGGAACGTCGCGGCCTGGGCCGCCGCCGCCTGATACTCCTGGGCATTCGCGCCGAACAGCGCCGCTATCGCCCCAGATACTTCATCGGCGGCGGCCGCCATCACCTCAGTAGTCGGAATCGCCGCCGCCAGATTGCCGGCACTAACGGCTGATCCGATTTGCACCACATCCGCCGCTGCCGTCGCCAACATGTCTGGCGCCACGAGCACAAAAGACATCGCCTACCCCTCGTGTTGTCGCGTACTAGACATCATGGTGGGCAACGCCGAAAAAGATGCGCACATCGAGGAAAAAATTGCGAGTGCGGATCCGGGTTTGCGGTCCACCCGCACTGAGATCGGCGCAACCCCGGCGAACAACGCGAGCAAGACCGGTAAGAACCGGTAAGAACCGGTAAGAAATTGACTGCCTTTCCCCGCCGGCCAATCGCCGCAATCATAAGATCGGCCAATGCATCTTGACGAGTACATGTCGCTGGATGCGACTGGCCTGGCCGAGCTGGTGGCGACCAAGCAAGTCCGCGCTACCGAGCTACTTGCTTTGGCGCGTCAGCGCGCCGACGCGGTCAACCCGAGGTTGAACGCGATCATCCGTCGTATCGATGCCCTGGCTGAGGGACGGGCCGCGGATCCGGAGCTACGTGGACCGCTTGCCGGCGTCCCCTTCCTGATCAAGGACCTCGATCAGGAATATCGCGGCTTTCCCAGCTCGTGTGGATCTCGGTCGCTGGCCAACGACGTCGCCAAACAACACGCCCTGGTCACCCAACGATTCCTGGACGCGGGCCTGGTCGTCTTCGGCATGACCAATACACCCGAGTTCGGGGCCAAGGGCATCACCGAACCCGATTACTGGGGGCCGGCCCGCAACCCGTGGAATCCGCAGCACACCCCGGGCGGCTCCTCAGGCGGATCGGGGGCCGCGGTTGCCGCCGGGATCGTTCCGCTGGCCGGCGCCAACGACGGCGGCGGATCCATCCGCATTCCCGCGGCCTGCAACGGGCTGGTCGGGCTCAAGCTCAGCCGGGGATTGTCGCCCTATGGCCCGCAGACCGGCGAGCCGCTGTTCGGCATGGAAACCCAGGGGGTGGTTTCGCGCACCGTTCGCGACAGCGCCGCCATCTACGATGCGATCGTCGGGCCCAACCCACGCGCCGCCTACCAGGTCGCCCTTCCCGACACCACCTTCGTCGAACACATCAAGAACCGTCCGGGCGCGCTCAAGATCGGGTACTCGGCGTCGTCTGCGATCAACGCCGCGCCTGACCGCGAGGCCGTCGCGGCAGTCGAGGCCGCGGCGAGCCTGCTCGAGGACCTGGGCCACCGGGTGGAGCAAGTCGATCCTCCCTACGATGACGCCGCGCTGGCCCGCGATTTCCTGACCATCTGGTTCGCGCAGCTGCACAGCCAAGTCGCCGAGATCAGAAAGCGAATCGGCGCCCGCGACAGCGACTTTGAAGCCGACACCTTGGCCATGGCCGAACTCGGCCGATCCACCGGTGTGCTGGCTCCGCTGCTTGCGCTGGACAACCGCAACAACTACATCCAGTCCCTGGCGAGTTTCCATGAGAGTTACGACTACTTCCTGACTCCCAGCCTGGCGACTCCGCCACTGACCGTTGGTGACACGACGACGTCACCACGCCTGCAGACGACGGCGCGGCTGCTGAGCAAGTTGCGTGCCGGAAAGGTGCTCTCGCTCAGCGGGATCATGGACGATCTCATTCAAGAGAGCCTGGGCTGGGTGCCCTACACCCAGCTGGCCAATCTGACCGGACGACCCGCCATCAGCGTGCCGCTGCACTGGACACCGGCCGGCCTGCCGTTGGGTGTGCAGTTCGTCGGAGGCCTGGGCAGCGATGGCGACCTCTTGGCGCTGGCAGCCCAACTCGAAGAGGCCCGTCCCTGGGCGCACCGGCATCCGGCGACACCGCCCGCCGGCTAGGTGTCGGCGCGCCGGGCGCGTCAGTTCACCGCGGACGACGCCGCGGGTTCATCCAGCTCGTCGAGCGCTTCCCCGGTATAGACGGCAAGCCGCTGCAAATGTGGCAACGTGTCGCGGCAACCGATGAACCCGAAGTTCAGTGTCCCGGCATAACTCTGCAAGGTGACGTTGAGCGCTTGGCTGTGTGCCTCCAGGGAGACCGGATAGGACGCCTCCATCCGGCTACCCCGCAGGTAGAGCACTTCCTGCGGCCCGGGAACGTTGCTGACACAAAGGTTGAAGGTGTAGGGCAACGGCGGCTTCACCCCGGTGAGGGTGCTGGCCAGCTGGATGCCATAGGGCACCATCAGGGCCGCGCTGTAGGCCAGGATCGCGTCGCGGTCCATGTTCTTCAGCTGAGCCTTTGCCATCCGGGTGGACGCGGTGACCGCTCGCAGCCGCTCCACGGGATCGGCGATGTCGGTGCCCAGCGTGGCCAGGATGGTCGCGACAGCGTTGCCGCCCCCCTCGTCGTCCTTGGGCCGCACGTTGACCGGTAACACGGCGATCAGCGACTTGTCGGGCAGCTCGCCAAGTTCGTCGAGGAAGCGCCGCAAGCCGCCCCCGATGATCGCCATCGCGACATCGTTGACCGTCGCATCATATTGAGCCCCAATCGCTTTCATCCGCGCCAGCGGGTATTGCTGGGTGGCGAACCGGCGGTTGCGGCTGATCCGGGTGTTGAGAATGCAGTGCGGAGCCTGCACCGAGCTGACCAGGTCGCGGTACTCGTTGTCGCTGCGCAGCTGGGAGTTGACCAGCGCCCTGGTGAGGTCGAGCGAGGATCGTCCCGCGCTGGCCACCGAACCGAGCACGCTACCCACCCCGCTGACCATGCCTCCCAGGCCCTTGACCACGTCGCCCAACCCGCTGAGCACATTGCCCGCCCCACCGATCAGGCCGCCGCCGGCGGACTCTTCGGTGTCGGCGGGCGCCGGGCCGGGGGTGGGGATGTTGAAGAACAACGGGTGCGTGGTGTCGTGTGGGTCGGCGGACAAACTGCGGGCCAGCATTTTCTGGCCGGTGTAGCCGTCGATCAACGAGTGATGCATCTTGATGTAGATCGCGAACCGACCGCCTTCGAGGCCTTCGATGAAGTGCATCTCCCACGGTGGACGCCTCAGGTCCAGCGCGTGACTGTGCAACCGCGACACCAGGATTCCGAGTTCACGCTCGTCGCCCAGGCTGGCCAGGGCGGAGCGCCGCACGTGGTAGTCCAGGTCAAAGTTTTCGTCGTAAACCCACGATTGGGTGGGGCTGTAGAGCAAGTCCGGGTGGCTCAGCTTCAGGTTCCACGGTTCCACAACCTCGTTGGCCTTGCTCTCATCGACGAGTTGTCGCAAGAAATCCGCGGGCGCGTCATCCGGTGGTGTGAAGGGCATCAGGGCACCGACGTGCATCATGGTGCTCGGCGACTCGGAGTAGAGAAAAAACATGTCTTGCGGGCCCAGCCGCTTGGCGGTCTTGCTCACCGATTACTCCTCGCTTGGTTGGCGCTCCGGCAAGGCGAGCTGCCGAGGGCCGTCGTGATGTGTGGGCCGGTCGGATGGTCTGGCGGCGACACACAGCCTTTCCAGATTTCGACCGTAGCCCACCTGGGCGGCACAAATCATCGGTGTCAGCGCACTGGCGACCAGATAATTTCGACGTTGGGTCGGCAGTTCGGCGGATACAGTGAACCGATGCGCCGCCGGGTGGGTCGGTTGCCGCGCGAGCCAGAGATCGGTGACAGCACGCACGCCGCGGGCGAGTCGCGTCTGGGCGATGACGGTCGCCCCGACGCCCATCCCGTCAGGCTGGACGCCGAACTTCTGATGACCACGGCGACGTGCCTGATGCTCCCGGTGATGGTCACCCTGGATACCACGGTCGTCAACGTGGCTCAGCGAACGTTCATCGAAGAGTTCTCGTCCACCCAGGCGGTGGTCGCGTGGACATCGACCGGCTACACCTTGTCGCTGGCCTCGGTGATCCCGCTGACCGGCTGGGCGGCGAATCGGCTCGGCACCAAACGCCTGGTCATGGGTTCGGTGCTGCTGTTCACGCTGGGATCGTTGCTGTGCGCGATGGCATCGAGCATTACCCTGCTGGTGGCCTTCCGCGCGGCGCAGGGCCTTGGCGGCGGAATACTCATACCGCTGCAGCTCATCATTCTGGCGCGCGCGGCGGGTCCGGCCCGCTTGGGCCGGGTACTGACGATCAGCATGATCTCGGTGTTGATGGCCCCGATCGCCGGGCCCATTCTGGGCGGCTGGTTGATCGACGCGTTTGGCTGGCAGTGGATCTTCTTGATCAACCTGCCGATCGGAGCCCTGACCTTGATACTGGCCGGGTTGGTGCTGCCCGGTGACGATTCTCTGCCCGCGGAGTCGCTGGACCTCGTGGGCATGGCGCTGCTGTCCCCGGCGCTGGTGCTGCTGCTCTACGGGCTATCAGCGCTGCCGGCGCGCGGCACCATCGGCGACCCGCAAGTCTGGCTGCCGACAACGGTCGGCTTGATCCTGATCGGCGGTTTCGCGCTGCACGCCCTGCACCGTGGCGACCACGCGCTGATCGATCTGCGACTGCTCAAGAACCGGGCCGTCGCGGCGGCCAACGCCACCCGATTCATGTTCGCCGTCACCTTTTTCGGCAGCTGCCTGTTGTTTCCGGCGTACTTCCAGCAGGTGCTCGGAAAAACACCGCTGCAGTCCGGGCTGCTGCTCATCCCCCAGACGCTGGCCGCTGCCGCGGTGATGCCGATCGTGGGGCGGCTGATGGAGAAGCGGGGCCCGCGCGATGTGGTGTTGATGGGGACCGCGTTGACCGTGGTCGGCATGGGCATCTTTATCTATGGCATGAGCCGTGAGCACGTGCATCTTCCGGCGCTGCTGATCGGGCTCGGCACGTTCGGGGTGGGTACCGCCGCCATGATGGTTCCGGTGTCCTGGTCGGCGGTGCACATGCTGAATTCCAGCGAAGTCGCGCACGGCTCAACGCTATTCAACGTCAACCACAACGTCGCGGCGTCGGTGGGCGCGGCGCTGATGTCGGTCGTACTCACCAGCCGATTCAACGGCAGCGCTGACATCGCGGCGGCCAACCGCGCGGATGAGATCCGCGAACAGGCGCTCCGGCAGCATCTGCCACTGGATGTGTCCAACCTGCCGCCGCGGATTCGAACCCCGGGGTTTGCCGAGCACCTCACCAAAGACTTGTCGCTGGCCTACGCCGGGGTCTTCTTGCTCGGAATGATCGTGGTCGCGACAACAGCCATTCCGGCGTGGTTCCTACCCAAGCGCCCCGCCCCGCGGATCGAGTTGTTGCAGGTTGAGCCATAGCGCACCACCGTGGGGCCGGCGCGGCCCGAGGGCCGGGGGAATCAGCTAGCCCCGGACTCCGGGGGCTCCGTCATTTTCAGGATTGCCGCGGCCAACGGGTAGTCAGCGCCCTCGCGCTCCTCGATGTAGCGACGTATTCGTTCATTACCGAAAAACGAGGCCCCCGCCTGTTCCATGTACTGGCGCATCTCTTCGATGTCGAGCAGGATCAACTCATCCTGCCCGCGCCAGCCGAACGCAATCTGTAGCACGCGCGAGGAGACGTCGAAGTACTCCCCCACCGCGATCAACTCCGCGTAGCTGGGGAAATCGTCAGCATCCTTACGCCGTGAATAGGTCGCCTTGGGCAAGTTGAGCGCGGAACCGATTTCACTATCTGGAACGTCCCGGTTCAACAGCCACTCTAGGACGCGGCCAAGGTCCTTACCTGCGGGATTCAACCTCGGCACCCCACCAATGTATGGCTTGTTTTGGAATGAGTCAACTTTGGCGCAAATCTGAGCCCGCATTCCAACGCAAGGCACAATTTGCCCGTTTTCGATCCTTACTTCCAATTTTGGAACCGATGTCATACAGTAGCGACGCGAGGGTCCACTGCGGCACAGAAGACCGCCACAGGAAGTGGGATCCTGAAACGACAGATCGAGGCCAATCTCATGACGGACGCCGCAGCGACCTACAGCCACCCACTGCCGGCAACGCGGTGCCTGTCCACTGGGCGGCTGTCGCGAGTCGTCGTCGGTATCGCGGCTGGAGTGACGCTGATCGCCTCTGCACCCGCATACGCGGACGCCGGTGAAACGACGGGCCCGTCCTACCGACTCGGCTACGACAAGGCCGTGAAAGACGGCCGCTTCACGATCAGCCGGATGCAGGCAATGGGGTTCCCGGCCGACTCGATCATCGTCTGCGGCCAGGTGCACAAGGTCTGCGCCAACCAGCTGGCGGCCGTGCAGCAGGTCCGGGACGTCTACGCCCCCGACTTCCTGCGTGGTTGTGCCAGCGGCGTACAGACTTTGGTCAATGCCGGCATTCCCAGCTGACTAGCCAACGAGCCCGCGGGTTCGGTGCCACACCCGTACTGGCACGAGGTCGACCAAAAGGTCGTCATTGCCACAAAAAAATAGACGGTTCGGCTGGAAAAACACCTAGGATTTTCAGAGTGGCCCTACCTGAAGCATCTGAAGCGCTCGACAGCACGCTGCGCGACCTCAAGGCCCGCATCGCTGCCTTGGAAGCGTCGCGGACCAGCTACGAGGAAATAGTCGACGCGATCAAGGCTTTTGGCCAAACCCAGCAGATGCTCGCCGACGTACTCAGGGCATACGGCGGCGACATGCGCGGCACCGCCGAGGACTCCAACGAGCGCATCCGCAAGCTGGAAGCATCCGTTGCGGAGATCAAGAAGATGCTGACCCAGGGCTAGCAGGCTGACCTCATTTCCGGTCTGCCGCGGGCCTGTTGGCCAACCGCTCCCGAGTAGCCAGGGATCGATCACCCAGCGTCGAGATGGCGGCTCAGAAAGTCCAACACGGCCGCTGCGAAGATGTCGTTGCGGTCGCCGGCGACCATGTGCCCGGCGCCGCGGACATCGGTGAACTCGACATTCGGGAAGCGGGCAAGAAATTCCTCGGCTCGCTCCTGACTGACCAGGTCGCTCATTTGCCCCCGAATGAGCAACATGGGAACGCCGCCGCGCAGGATCGTGTCGACGGCGGCGTACAGCCGATGAGGCTCGGTGACTTCGATGGGGGGAAAGGCGGCGGTGCCGCTGATGAACCGCGGATCCCAGTGCCAATACCACCGATCGCCGCGACGGCGCAGGTTGGTGGTCAGGCCCTCCAAGTCGGTCGGCCTGGGTCGATGGGGGTTGTAGGCGGCGATCATATCGGCCACCTCATCCAGCGAGCCGAACCCCGATTCCACCCGCTCGACCATGGACGCATGTATCCGACTGGCTCCGGAGGGATCCATGTTCGGCACGATGTCCACCAGAACGACGGCACTGGCAATGCCCGGCGAAAGTTCCCCGGCCAGCAGCATCGACGTGAACCCGCCCAACGACGCGCCCACCAGAACCGGTTGCGGGGGCAGGCCCCGCAGCACCTCTTGAATATCCGCGGCGAAGCTGACAACGCGATAGTCCCCGTGCGGTGACCAGTCGGATTCACCATGCCCACGCAAGTCCACGGTGACCGATTGCCAACCCCGCTCGGCCACGACGGCGGCCACTCGGCCCCACGAGCGCCGAGTCTGTCCGCCGCCGTGCAAGAACACCACGGCACGTCCTCGCGGGTCACCGCAGCGATCTGCCACGATGCGAACGCCATCGGGCCCCTGAACCGAGAACCGCTCGGGTGCAGTCGCCACCAGCTGATACTAAGACGCTCTAACGTCGAGTCCGAGTCCGAATGCGAGCTCTCGAGGCTCCCCGAGCAAGCCACACACCCACCCGCGTGACCAGGGCGGATCCCCTACAGCGCGTGAATTCCGTTGTAGAGCACCATCACACCGATCAGGATCAAAACGGCCGCGAGCATCCCCGCGTGGTTCTTTTCCATCCATTCCTTGAGCCGATCCAGCGAATCCTCCAGACGGCCACCCGCACCCACGAAGGCCAGGATCGGACCGGCCACCGTCGATGCCGAGATGGCGACGAAAATCGCACCGCAGACCCATCTCATCGCGACACCGAGCCCACCGGTGCAGATCGCCAGTCCAGCCGCCAGGCAAATGATCACCACCTCGGGGCGCACCAGCACCAACACGGCCGCGGTTATCCCGGCGCGCCGTGGCGTGATGGTGGCGAACGACCGCATCCACCGTGGTGATTCGACCTCCCCGTGCCGGTTCAACCAGCGGTAGATGCCGAACAAGATGAGCAACGACCCGACGACGATCCGAGCCCAGGATGCCCAGGCGGGTGGGGACCTACGCAGACCACCGAACAGTTCCGACCCGGCGACAAACATCGCCGTCACCGCTATCAGCCCCAGCACCCAGCCACCCAGGAACGCCAGCCCCGTCGGCCGGGGGCGCGGCGCATGTAGCACCAATACCGCCGGAATGATGGTTATTGGCGAGACCGCGATCACCAGCGCGAGGGGAACGAGGCTGGCCAGCACTGAGCCGGAATTTCCTGTCACGGGCAGCAATTTTCGCATCGACCGGACGCACCGACCATGACAACGCGCCCGGCCCCCCGATATTCACGCCAACCCTCAGGCCGGCGACAACAGAATTCGTTCAGGGAACCGGACCCTTGCTGGCCTTGACCGGCGCAGAGCTGGGCGGCAGGTTGAGCAGGTTGCCACGCAGACTCCCGCGCACGGTCCGGATAGCCACCAGCACCCAGGTGGCCAGCAGGCCGGCGTAGGCAGCGGCAGCGGCAGCGGCGACCCGGAATGCCGGCAAATGCGTATGGAGAGCCAGCTGCGACGTGCCGGTGACAAAGGTGCCGACCGGAAAGGTCAGGCTCCACCACGTCAGGGCGAACGGCATGCCCCGGCGCAGCGTGCGCACCGTCAGCGCGGTGGACAGCGCTATCCACAACATCGCGAAGCCCCACACCGGGACGCCGAAGATGATTGCGAACGCCTGCATGGTCTCCGCCAATTCGTGGTCCACCGCGCCGGTCGCGGCGGCCGCCCCCAAAAGTCCGGCGGCGGTGATGGATTGCCCCAGGGGTCCCAACACGATCCACAACGTGGGTACTCGCGCGGCGCCCGAGGTGCCGTACAACACCAGCCGGCTCCAGATCATCGCGATGATGTTCAGCGACGCCACAAACGACAATCCGAACATCGCGTAGCAGCCGTAGAGCATGGTTTCGCGGCCGGATCCGGCCGGCATATGCGGTAGCAGCAATGCGCCGGTCGCGGCCGACACCATCGGCGGGACCACCGGCATGAGCCACCCACCGAATGCCGCATCGGGCTCGACACGGTGCTGGGTGAACATCAGGAACGGAATGCTCACCGCGGTGAACAGGCCGCCGATGGTGCCCGCGGTCCACAACACCCAATCCAGGTCGACGGCGAGTCGCTCGCCGATGAGGGGCCCGCCCGCCAGCACTGCGCCGGCACCGACCGTCATGAGCGCCATGGGGGCAGCTCCGTAAAAGTGCGCCATCTGCGGATTGCGGGCGTGACTGCGCGCGACGGTGGGGTGTCGTAGCCAGTGGCCGCCGACCAGGACGATCAGCGCGAGAAGCAGCGCCGCGGCGATCACCCAGACGACTTGGGTGAAGGCCCGCAGCCCCACCACGTGGACGGGCAGGGTCGCGCCGGCGACGGCCACGATTCCGGTACCCATGACCGAGGCAAACCAGTTGGGCCCGATGTTGCCCAGCACCTCGACGCGAGTATGCGGCGACGGCGTACCGGACGAATTTGTAACGGCCATAGCTGAGAAACCTAGTGCCGAGTTCGCTTCGGCGCCGCGCGGCGCCGCAACTTGCGCGCCCGTGCGGCGGCGGCCGGTACGGGCGGCCAAACCGCCGGCCGGCCGGACTGCGTAGGGCAAATTGCCGCCACGACCGTGGTGCGTGAGGGTTGAGCGCGAGCCGAATACACTGCCTGCAGTGATGCTCCGGCGAAAGGTTCGCATTGAACAGAGTCCCGGTTGCGGTCTGCATTGCCGTCGTGCTTTTGGTTGCCGCGTTCGCCATGCCTATCAAGCAACGGTGCGGCGCACCGGGCCGCAGGTGCGCTACCGCAGTAGACGCACGTGGCTGTGTTCACCGTTACTACGAAGTCGAACCATTCATCATTTTTCTCATTGAACGCGCAACGGGCTCGAATATCCCCTTCTACTACACGTCGGGAGAAGAAATCGTGAGGGTCCAATAGCCCTCGCTCGAGGCTCGACGTCGGTCACGAATGCTTGCCGACCACAACGGATTCACTAGGTACAAACTTGCGACGCGAACTCCACCGTGGTGGTCGACGGTGTGTTGAATTGTGAGTCGACGGTCAGCGTGGGAACCACTAGTTGGTTTTCGATTCCCAGTCGCTTGAGGTCGAGGTTGATTTCAATGGTGTCGGGCGCGGTTCTGCGGGCATTGGTGTCTCGATCCGGCCGCATGGTCACGTCATTCCCGTTGGACGTCAGGGTGGCGGTGATGGCGAGGTCGTCGGTGTCCTCTTCGGGACCCAGCTCGACGAACTTGCGGCCGTTGTTGGCAACGCTGAATGTCAGCACATAGCCCACGAACCCGGATGCATGACTACCGCTGGGTGACTGCGGCAACGGTTCGGCGAACCGAATCACCAGCTCGAGTACGCCCGCGCTGAGATGTTCGACCTGCACCGCGGCCACGATGATCTGGTCCGGCGGCTGTGGCCCCTCCTGTATGCGGCATTCGAGATGATTGGGCAGTCGCGCCCAGTTGTCGGGCGGCGATTGCAGCCAAAACGCAACGCCGATTCCCGCCGAGATCAGCACGAAGGCGATGGGCAACAGCAACCGCAGCGCCAGCGGCATCGCCGACCATCCCCGGCGCACACCGTCGACAACGGCCGCCAGCGGCGAGCGCGCTATCCCAGCGTCTGCCCGACAGTGCTCAGTCCAGCGCTCACCGTCCCAATATCGTCGTCCCCCGGAACCGCCGGGATCGGCATACCATCCCGCCGGCGGTGAAGTCGGCACCCGCACGCTCCATTCAATCGATTCAAACGTCAGGAACTGGTCAGCTCAAACCGCGTCGGCCGGCCAGATCACGGTGGCGAATCCCATGGGTCTGGCGGCGGATCAAGCATCTGCACGTGGTCACCCTGCCACTGAAACCCGACGACGGTCAGCACGCCATCCTCGCAAGCGTCACAGCTCTGCCTGGACCGATACGTGAGGACCACCAGATCGTCGGTGGATGCCGGAGCTTCCAACTGGGTGAACGGGTATGCCTCGGGTGTCGCCGTCCCGACGAACTGCCCGCGATGAAACATCAGCGCCTCGTCTGGCGAGCTGCGAGTCGCATCGACCACCGTCACCACCACCGCGGATAGCTCCGCGCAGAGGTCGTAGTCGCTGAATTCCGGGGTGGGGTTCCACGGCCTACCGGTCTTTTTATCCGGGGGCAGCGTGGCCAGCGCCGCCGCCTCATCCGGGCCGCATGACCCGGGCGGCGCGCTGGTGGGCGATGTCGCGACCGGCGTCGTGGCCGACGTCGTGGCCGGTGCGGTGGCCGCTGTGGTGGCCGGCGGACTCGCGGCCGGCTGGCGCCTGGCCGAGTACGCGATGATCGCCACCACGCCGACGCACACGGCGGCGACCAGTGCGACGACCAGCCAGATCACCCGGCCGGATCCGCCCCGCACTCCAGGTTGCGACGACGGTGGCGTGGTGTCGATGTTGTCGGACGGCTGATAGACCGGTGGCGGCCAGTTGGGGTCGATCTCGCCAGAAGCCATATTTCCCGGGGTCCCCCAATACCCTCCAGACACCTGTACGGTACTTCCGAGTTTGGCGAATTGTAGCCAGAACATGCAGGTAGGGGAATGTCGCGGCCGTGAAATCAGCGCCACGCCGGGGGTGAATCTGCCCACATCAGAGCTTCTGGAGTAGGGTCCACACAGCAATCTGCCGCATACTGGACGGCATGCATCGAGCGACGTCCCCGCAAACCGCTGGCCAAGCGTCGGTCGGTGGGCCGGTAGCGGACTAAGGCTCGTAATGGGACGTACCAAAGCCCGGCATCGCGCTGTTCGAAAACCGTCACCGATCCGCCGGCGGGTGTCGCGCACCCTGATGACCCTGGTGTCGGTGGTCGCGCTGGGAATGACCGGGGCCGGATATTGGGTGGCTCACGGCGCGCTGACCGGCATCACCATCTCCCAGGCCCTGACTGCCGAGGATCCGCGATCCACCGGCAACAACATGAACATCCTGCTGATCGGGCTGGACTCACGTAAGGACCAAGAAGGCAACGACCTGCCGTGGTCGATCCTGAAGCACCTGCACGCGGGTGATTCGGATCAAGGTGGTTACAACACCAACACGCTGATCCTGGTGCATGTCAGCGCCGATGGAAAAGTTGTCGCCTTCTCGATCCCGCGTGACGACTGGGTGCCGTTCACCGGCGTTCCCGGCTACAACCACATCAAGATCAAAGAGGCTTACGGGCTCACCAAGCAGTACGTCGCGCAGGAGCTGATCGATCAGGGCGTGACCAGCCAGCGCGAACTCGAGACCCGCGGCCGCGAAGCCGGCCGGGCCGCAACTTTGCGTGCGGTGCGCGCTCTGACCGGTGTTCCCATCGACTACTTCGCCGAGGTCAATTTGGCGGGCTTCTATGACCTCGCCCAAGCCCTGGGCGGCGTGGAAGTCTGCCTGAACCATGCCGTTGACGACTCCTACTCGGGAGCCGACTTCCCCGCCGGCCGCCAGCGCTTGGATGCCGCCCAGGCGCTGGCCTTTGTGCGCCAGCGCCACGGTCTGGACAACGGGGACCTGGATCGCACCCACCGCCAGCAGGCTTTCCTGTCGTCGGTCATGCGCGATCTGCAGGATTCGGGCACCTTCACCAACCTGGACCGGCTGGACAGCCTGATGGCGGTGGCACGCAAAGACCTCGTGTTGTCCGGGGGCTGGGATGAGGACCTGATTCGCCGCATGGGTGAGCTGGCCGGAGCCGACATCGAGTTCCGGACGCTGCCGGTGGTGCGGTACGACAACATCGACGGCCAGGACGTCAACATCGTCGATCCCGCGGCGATCAAGGCCGAGGTAGCAGCGGCCATCGGCAGCACATCAACCGCCGCCACGGCGACTACGACGCCGGCCAAACCCAGCCCGTCCACCGTCGTTGACGTGGTCAACGCGGGCAGCATCAGCGGGTTGGCCAGCCAGGTGTCCAACGCACTGCGCAAGCGCGGCTATACCACCGATCAGGTCCGCGACCGCAAGTCCGGAGACCCGGCGGCCACCACGATCAAGTACGGCCCCGGTGCGCAGGCCGACGCGATGAACCTGGGCACCCTGTTGGGTATCGACGCCCCGAAGCAACCGGATGCCAGCATCGAACCCGGACATATCCAGGTAACGGTGGACACCAACTTCTCGATGCCGGCGCCCGACGATTCCGACGACGACACAACCACCTACCCCAAGCCCAACGCGTACTACAACGGGGGCGACGACAGCTCCAGCTATCCGGCGCCAGACCACGGACAGCCGATCGACGGCGGCGGAGTTCCCTGCGTCAACTAGCCCGAGTCAGGCGTGAGTTCCGCCATCGATGCGGATTTCGGTGCCGGTGATGAAGGCGCCATCCTCGGATACCAGCATCGCGATCACGCCCGCCACGACGGAGGGATCGGCCATTCCGGCGCCACTGGAGGTCTCGGTGGTCGGCAGAATCGGCATCAGCCGGGTGAACAGCGACCAATTCGCGTCCGCCGGGATGTACCCGCCGGTGGCGTCGGTGATGCCGGACTTGATGCTCCCGGGCGCCACGCACACCGCTCGTAGGCCGTCTCGGGCGTACTCGAGGGCCAAGGAATGGGTGAACGCCTGGACTCCGCCTTTGCTGGCCGCGTAGGCGGCCATGTACGGATGGGCAAACGCGGCCGAGGTGGAGCTGAAGTTCACCACGGTGCTGCGCTGATTGTCGAGCAGCGCCGGCAGTGCTTCCCGGACCACCAGAAAGGTGCCGGTCAGGTTGACCGCGATGATCTGGTTCCACTGTTGGATGCTGGTTTGATGCGTGTGCGCGGCACGCAACATCCCGGCGGCGTTGACCAGCGCATCCAGACCGCCGAGCGCCTGGACCGCCGCGCCAACGCCGTCGACCACCGACTTCTCGTCAGCGACGTCGATCTGGCACGTGGTGAGTCTGGCGCCGGTCCCGGCCTCGGCTGTGCGCGCCTGGGTTCTGGATAGGCCATCCGCATCGATATCGGCGCCAACCACCGTGGCCCCCTCGTCCAGTAGCCGCAACACCGTGGCCTGGCCGATGCCGGAGCCGGCGCCGGTCACCAGGATTCGCTGTCCAACCAGTCGAGTCATGGGTCAGACCAATCCGCGCAGTGCGTCACGGCCGAACACCGGTTCCAGCATCGCCGAGAAGTCCGGGCCGCGCCGCAGCATCTGGCCGCCGTCGACATTGATGACCTGTCCGGTGACGAAGCTGGCGGCATCGCTGAGCAGAAACATCGCCATGTTGGCGACGTCCTCGACCTCACCCTGGCGGGGCAGCGGCGTGCACATCGCGTAGTCGGAGCTCAACTCCGCGGACTCGGTGATCGCTGCGACGAGGTCGGTGCGGATCAGGCCGGGGCGGATGCTGTTTACCCGCACCCACGACGCGCCGAGCTCGTCGGCGGCCAACTGCATCAGGTGATCGACCGCGGACTTGGTGACACCGTAGGCACCGAACCAGCGATGGGTATTGCTGGTCGCAATCGAGGAGATGCCGACAAACGATCCGCCGCCGCCTCGCACCATCTCTCTTGCGGCGTGTTTGAGGACGTACATGGTGCCGTTGACGTTGAGGTCGACCGTACGGCGCCAAGCTTCGGAGTCGACCTGGGTGATCGGTCCGATGATCTCCGATCCGCCCGCACAGTGCACCACTCCATGCAGCCGGCCGTGCCAGGCGGTAACCGCATCCACCGCGCGGGCGGTCTCGTCCTCGTTGGTGATGTCGGTGGGTTCGTACCGGATGGCGCCGCCGTTGGCACCTAACGCTTCGAGTTCCTGTACCGCGCCGGCGAGCTTGTCGGGGTTACAGCCGACGATCATGACCGAGGCTCCGGCCGCGACCAGCCCGGCGGCCACTCCCTTTCCGATTCCGCTACCGCCGCCGGTGACCAGGTAGGTCCGGTCTTGGAACGAAAGCTGCATCTGGACCCCTCACGCCAAAACTGAAACAGGTTCTAGTCATCGAACCATGCACCATGATCGCCGCTGCGGCTCCCCCCGGCGCGCGGACCGACTACGCCGTCTCGCCCACGTGCCGGCTGACCCACCCGATCACTTCGCCCACCGTCTCGAGCGGGATTTCGGGATCTTTGACCCGCATCTGCAGGCGGTTCTCCAAGGCCGCGACGAGTTCCATCTTGCGTGGCGAGTCATAGCCCAAGTCATCAACCAGATACGAATCGACGGTTACCGGTGCCATGTGGTCGGGCGCCAGCGACGCGATAACGGACAGAATCGCTTGATCGAGTGGATTCATGCTGGACTGACCTCTCCGAAGAGTTCTCGTGCCATGACGTGACGGATCTTGCCCGACGCGGTCTTGGGGACGTTACCCTTGCCGACCAGCAGCACCGTCGGGCTCAAGCCCGTTGCGCCGCGCACATTCTGGGCGATCTGGCGGCGCAATTCCCGGCCGTCCTCGATGGACGGGTCCGCAACGGTCTCGGCGACGATCCTGATCTCCTCGCGCCGGTCGGCCAGGGTGACCCCGAACGCGACAACACCTCCGCGCCTGATGCCGTGGACCGACGCGGCCAGCCGCTCGATGTCGGCGGGAAAGATATTGCGGCCGGCGACGATGATGACGTTCTTGCGGCGCCCGCACACGACGATTTCGCCGCCCTCGGTGAGATACCCGAGGTCGCCGGTGAAAAGCCAGCCGTCCGGGTCCACGGCGGCGACCTCTCCGTCCGTCGTGAGGTAGTGACGGGCCACGGCGTCGCCGGCGATCGCGATCTCGCCCATGCGGCGCGGCGGCAGGTTGCTGCCGTCGGCGGCGACGATCCGCACCTCGACCCCGGACATCGGGGGCCCCAGCGTCACGAACTGTTTCGTCGGCCCCCCGCAGGAGCACGCCGGTAGCGCCAGACCCCGGTTTTCCAGTTCCTCGACGCACACCGACTCGGTCGTGAGCGGATTGTCGACAGGCGAAAACGACACCGCGACGGTCGCTTCGGCCAGACCGTAGGCGGCGCCGAGCGCCGTGTGGCGCAGTCCAAAGCGCCCGGCTTGCCGCGCGAACTCCGCCATGGTCGCGGGATCGATGGGCTCCGCACGCGTGACGACGCAGCGTAGGGCACCCAGGTCGTAGGTGCCGTCCTCGATCGCGCTGAGTCGGCGGCTGATGATCGAGTACGCGAAGTTGGGCGCCGCGGTGATGGTGGCCCGCCGCTCGGTCAGGATCTGCATCCACTTGAGCGGGGACACCACAAACTCCGTCGGCGTGATGTAGACCGCGCCGTTGCCGGCGAACATCGGAGAGATCAGGTAGGCGATCAGCCCCATGTCATGTGACAGCGGAAGCCAACTCGCGGTGATGTCGACCTCGGGGTCCAAATGCACCTCCGCCGTCATGGCTGCGACGTCGGCGAACAGGTTGCCATGGGTGATCGCGACGGCCTTGGGATCTCCTGTCGATCCCGATGTGAGTTGGTAGAGCGCGACGTCGTCCTCGCCGGTCGGCTCCTCGGTGGCCGCAAGTTCGGGCCAGCTCTCACCTATCTCGATGACGCGGTATCCCGCCGCACGCAAGGTCTCGGCCGCAGCAAGGAAAGGCTCCCCGATGACCACCCAGCGGGTGTCCAGCAACGCCAGCGCGCGCAACGTACCGGCGTGCCACCCGGCCAGATCGGCCTGCGAGGTCGGTTGCTGCAGCATCGTCATCGCGGCGCCCAGCCGCCAGATGCCTTGTACGACGGGAGCGACATCCTCGGGCCTGGCGGCCAGCACGGTCACCCTGCTGCCGCGGGTGACTCCCTCCGCCGACAACCGGCCCGCAACCCGCACCGCCGTCTGATGAATGTCGCGCCAGCTGGCAAACCGCAATCCACCCGCGGCGCCGAAGTGCAAACCCCGCGGGGAATTGCTAGCGGTCGTTGCGATGGCGTCGGTAAACCTACTCATATTCCTGCCGCTTCCCATCTTGACGGACTAGCACCTGAGCGGTTATCGCGATTTCCGAAGATTGCGCGCGAACGAGCATTGTCGATTGAATTTCTTGATACCAAATTGTTAACATCAGCCAGCAATTTGACACTCAGCGATCATTTGTCTCGTACGCCAAGCACGGCGGCGGCAATGACTTCGACCGCTCGCTCGATCTGGGCCGTCGAGTGACCCGCCGACACGCTGCACCGCATCAATGCCTCGTTCTCACCGACCGCGGGCGGAAGCGCCAGCGCGCAGAAGACACCATCGTCGAAGGCTCGGTTCCACGCGGCGATCGCTTGGCTTTCCCGCCCGATCCAAACCGACACATGCGGTGCCATCGCGCCCGAACCGTCGGCCCGGACTATCCCTCCTCGCACCTGCAAGCCCTGTGCGACCAGACCGTCGCGCAGGGCTTGGGCGTTGGCCAGGACTGCGGCGGCGCGCTGTGCCCCCTCCGGGCCGCGAATGATTTCGATCGCCGCAGCGCTTGCGGCCAACGCGGCCGGCGCGGCCGTTGCGGTGAAGATATGGGCATTGGAGTGCAACTTGAGCACATCAATCAGGTCTTGGGATCCAACGATGTAACCGCCGGTGGAGGCGATCGCTTTCGACATGCCGCCCATCAACACGTCGACATCCTTGGCACATCCGAATTCTTCGGCGATTCCGGTGCGCCGCGACCCGAAGACGCCGACGCTGTGCGCCTCGTCTACGAACAGGCCCACGTTATATTTGCTGGCCAGCGCCGCAATGCGGGCCATCGGCGCGATGTCGCCCTGCATCGAGTAAAGCCCGTCGACGACGATGAGTTTGGTGCCGCCGCGGTCAGCGGTGCGGATCAGATTGCGTTCCAGCGCATCGAGGTCATTGTGCGCAAAGAACCGCGAGCTGGCCCCGGACAGCCGGATGCCGTCCTGGATCGATGCGTGCGCTTCGCTATCGGGAAACGCCAGATCGGTGACGCCCAACAGGGCGGTGAGCGCGCCCACGTTGGTCAGGTATCCGCTGTTGTAGACCAGCGCCGCCTCGGTTCCGTACCAGTCGGCCAGTAACTCTTCGAACTCGACCTTGATCTGCAGCGTGCCGCAGAACGGAGGCGCCCCCGCACACGAGGGCCCGTAGCGCTCGGTCGCCCGATTCGCCGCCTCAACCAAGCGAGGGTCGCCACCTAGGCCCAGGGAATTGTTCGAGGCGAACATCACCCGGGGCTGTCCTTCGACGACGGTGGTCGGCCCGGGGGCGGACTCCACGGTCCGAAAGAACGGCAATTCCATGCGAGCGCCGTAGTGCCGGAAGGCGGCCAAGCGACTGTCCCGCTCTACCCGCGCGTGCAGGTTCAACCGCGACGTATTAAGCATGCGTGTAATTAGACACCAAGTTAGGCCACTTAAGGGATGCTTTCTGTCAAGTGACAGCAATGGCGCAGAATCTTGGAATTTGGTTCCGAAAAACCGGATTCAACCAGTCCGCAACGGGAACGCCCCGGGGGCCGCCTGAACATACTTTGTGGTTTGGTACCGGTTCTTGACAACCGCGTCACGGCCGGGTTCAGGGCGTATCGCGTCGAGCCACCTGGGTCGGCCCGGCCGTACGCCAGTCCTCGACGTCGGGCGGCAGACCAATCGGGTACCGGTTCTCATTGTGGGCCGCCCAGTGTGCGTGCCCCAGCTCGTGCACGTCAAACGCGTGCCGTAGCGCCTCGGTGAATCCCATCGCGTCGGAAGCCGCGTTGACCGAGTCCTTGACCAACAACGCCGCCATGGTAGGACGTTCGGCGATACGACGGGCGAACTGCAGGGTCTTGTCCGCCAGCTCATCGGCAGGGAAAACCTTGGACACCATGCCTAGCCGGTACGCCTCCTCAGCGTCTAGCGAATCACCGGTCAAAAACAGCTCTTTGGCTTTGCGCGGCCCGAATTCCCAAGGATGGGCATAGTATTCGACCCCGGGCATCCCCAGACGCACCGCCACCACGTCGCTGAACTTGGCATTGTCCGCGGCGACGATCAGATCGCAGGCCCAGATCAGCATCAGCGCCGCCGAGATCGCATTGCCCTGTACCTGGGCAATGGTGATCTTGCGCAGATCGCGCCAGCGGCAGGTGTTTTGGAAGTAGAAGTGCCACTCCTGCAGGTAGAGCTTCTCCATTACCGCGTCGCGGGTCCCACCGTGCGATCGGAAGGTCGGATGCTGCGCCGACCCGGGTTTGCGTTCCAGCAGCGCCGCCTCGGACCCGAGATCGTGTCCGGCGGAGAAGTTCTTGCCACGCGCGGCAAGAATCACCACTCGCACGGTGTCGTCCGCCTCGGCTCGACCAAACGCCTCGTCCAGCTGCACCAACAGGGTGCGGTTCTGCGCGTTGTGCGCCTCGGGCCGGTTGAGCCAGATCCGGGCGATACGGCCCTCATCAAGGGTTTCGTAGGCCACCAGTTCGGCGGGGGCGACACCCTCCGCGCTGGTGTCGGCCTGCTCGGAGAGTGTCATTGCGCCCGCCTAACTTGTCCTGGGCTTGCGTGGAACTCTACAGATTACGTCCATTGTGTAAGCGGGTCATCGCTGGGTTGCCCGCCGGCCGGACGGTCGGGCGCGACTGGGGCCCCCGTGGACCCCGGTTGGCTGCCGCAACGGTCGCAGCCGATGATCGCGGGTGAACACCAGGCGGACCAGACCGAGCCCGACGACCACGGTGGTGGCCGCAACCGAGCCGAGGATCAAAAACATCACGACCGCCTGCACCAGCACGGCCTGCAGCGGTGATACACCGGCCAGGATGAGCCCGGTCATGGCGCCGGGCAGGAACACCAACCCGGTGGCCTTGGTGGTCTCGATCTGCGGCGATATCGCTGACCGCAACGAGGTCCGCAGGTAGGGGGCGGCAGCCTGACGGGAGGGCTGCCCCAACGCTAGTCTCGCCTCCACCTCGTCGCGCTTGTCGCGCAGTTCGTCGACGAGGCGGCGAGCCACCAGCACCATCGCGGTCATCGAGTTGCCGATCATCATTCCGGCGATCGGCACCACGGTGCGTGCCTGCAGGGGAAACACCCCTAGCCCGAAAATCACTCCCAGGGTGAGCACCGCCGCAGCAGAAAATGCGGCGACCGCCAGCAGCGCCAGCCGCGGCACCTCCGGCGCCCTCCGGCGTGCCACATCCCCGGCGTAGCCGATCATCCCGGCGATCCACGCCCAGGACCACCACAGCGAGCGCCCCGGCTCGAGCAGCAGGGTCAACGCACCCCCCACCAGCAGCAGCTGCACCAGCGCGCGGGCCGCCGCCCAGACCACCTGCCGCTCCAAGCCCAATCGCTGCCAAAGCGAAATAGCCGCCGCGAACGCGACCAGGGCCAGCGAAGTCGCCAGCCCTATCCACCCGATCTGACCGTTCACTAGCTCACCTGCCCGTCTGCGGGCCTGTCCACAACCGAATCGAGGCCGGTGCAGCGCCCCCGGGTGATATGCAGAATGCGGTCGGCGGCGCGCTCGGCCTGAGCCGCATCGTGGGTGACCCACAGCGCCGGAATCCCGTCGTCCGCCAGTTCCCGGACCGCGCCCTCGATCACCGCGGCCGCGTCGGCGTCGACCGCCGAGGTTGGTTCGTCGAGCAACAAGACTTGCGGTTGCGCCAGCAAGGTCCGGGCCAGGCACATCCGCTGCGCCTCTCCGCCCGATAGCGCGGTGGCATCGCGATCCAGCCACGATCCCCTCAGCGCAACCCGGGCCAGGGTTTCGGCCATCTGAGCTTCGGAGGCGTCCGGCCGAGCGACCCGGAGGTTATCGGCCACGGTGCCCGCAAACGGCGTCGGACGCTGGAAGCACATGCCCACTCGGCGCCGCAGCCACAGCGGGTCACACTCAGCAATATCGTTGCCCCAGAAGAACACTCGCCCGCTCGTTGGCACCTCCAGTCGATTACACAGGCGCAACATTGTCGACTTGCCCGATCCCGATGGCCCGAACACCGCCGTCACACCCTGCGCCGGAACCGCGGCGGTGAACCCATCCAGCGCGCGAACCCGGTCGCGCTGGACGACCACATCGACCAACTCGAACACCGGGCCCTCGCCCACTACGGCACCTCCCAACGTGTGCGGGCTCTCGATCTGACCAGCCGATCATGAAGCCGGCCGCCAGACCCGGCAGTCTCGACCAACAACACTATCGAAAGACGATATCGAAGACCGATTCCGTAGGACCCACTGGCTCACCGGTGTCCGCCTTCGGGTTTCACGGTTGAGGGAATTAGGTTTTCTCCTCCGATAAATCCCGGCGGCGCGGTGAAATCAAACAAAAACCTCACGGTGAATAGATTTGCAGACGAAGACCCCCGCTCCCCGCCGGGCGATCGAACACAGGCTTCCGCACAACTTGGAGTTACCTGAACGTCCCCCTGGGAATTTGCTGATACCCGATTGTCAAAAAGGTTGACAAAGGCGACTTACCGCCTTGTCGACACGGCGGCCAGCAACGTTTCACCGCACTTCCCACAAAGGGCGGTGACCAGCGGTCATACCCACTGCTCGAGCCGCCTGACACCAACCCAGCCGGCGGGAGAAATAGCGCGTCAGCGGGCATTTGATACGACTTGTCAATCGAATACTGCGGCCCACATATTCCTTCGCTATACAAATAGCCGATCGCAGTCAATTTGGCTAATGAATACCGTGGCTGCCGACGGTCGATCGCGGTGGTACGGAGTCAAACTAAATACCCCCTAGTGGTACAGCTCACAAGGGTGCGCGCGTTGAATTCCGGTACTTTCACATCCCGTGTGGGATCGCTTTACCAAAATCACCAGTCGATACGCCGTGCTTATTGTGGGGCTCTGGATCGTCGGCGCCACCGTGGGCAACCTGTTGATCCCGCAGGCCGAAAGCACGGCCCGTTCCCACGGCCGCGGGTTCCTTCCCGCCGACGCGCCGGTATCGGTCGCGGGCGCCAGGATGGGCGAGCAGTTCCGCGACGGCAACGCCGGCAACATCAACTATCTCGTGCTGGAGAGCGATCACCGGCTCGGGCCGGCAGAGCGCGCTTTCTACGACAAGTTGTTGGCCAAACTGCGCTCCGACCCCACGAGTCTGGTGTCGGCCATGGACCTATGGTCGGACCCTTATACCGCCAAGGCGGCCGTCAGCACCGACGGCGAGGCCGAATACACGATGCTGCGACTGGCCGGGGATCTCGGTGCGGCGCAGGCGAACGCGGCGCTGGACGCGGTGCGGCGGACCGTGGCCGACCAGCCCACCCCACCGGGTTTGCGGGCTTACGTCACCGGCCCGGGCGCCACCGTCGCCGACGAATTCGGCGAGATCGATCGGCAGATGCTGCTACTGACCGGTGTGACCGTGGTTCTCATCGCCCTACTGCTGCTCGCGGTGTACCGATCCGTGATTACCGCCACGATTCCGCTGGTGGCAGTGGGACTCGGCCTGGCGGTCGGCCGTTCGATCGTTTCACTACTCGGCCAGCACAATCTTCTCGAGGTTTCCGTCTTCTCGGTCGCGTTGCTGGGTGCCATGGTGCTCGGCGGAGCTACCGACTACGCGATCTTCTTGCTCGGGCGCTATCACGAGGCGCGCCGCGACGGCGTCGAGCACGAACAAGCGCTGCTGGCCGCCAATCGCAACGTGATGCCGGTAGTCCTGGCCTCCGCGCTCACCCTCGCCGCCGCCCTGTCGTGTCTGACCTTCGCCGATGTCGGGTTGCTGCGCAGCGCCGGACTGCCCTGCGCGGTAGGCGTTCTCATCGGGATGCTCGCCTCGCTTACCCTGCTACCGGCCTTGCTGGACCTCGCGGGACGCCGTGGACTGGCGCAGCCGAGGACGGTGAACCGGCCGATCCATCGACGCTGGCGGCGTATCGGCACCATGGTGGCACGCTGGCCAGGCCCCGTTCTGGTGGCCGCGGCTCTCGTTCTGCTGATCTGCACGCTGCCCATCACCGGGTTGACCTTCGGTTTCAACGAGCCCGCCGCAGAACCGGACTCCACCCTGGCCAACCGGGGCTACCAGGCCACCGACCGGCACTTCCCGCCGAACCAACTACTTCCGGAGACCGTATCCATCGAGACCGACCACGATCTGCGCAATCCCACCGGCGTGATCGCGATCGAGCGGGTGACCCGCCAGCTGATGACGATTCCCGGCATCCGGATGGTGCAGTCCGCCTGCCGCCCAGCAGGTTCGGTGCCCGACGAAGCGACGCTGGCCAACCAGGCAGGCGCCATCGGCGACCGGCTCGATCAGCGCATCGCCCAGCTGGATCACCGCTTCTCCTCGATCAATGTGATTGCGCCGACGCTATCGCGGTTCTCTGCGGCGATATCACTTCTGCAGGAACAGCTTTCCGGCAGTGCGAACGGGCTCGTCCGGGTCAACTCCGGCATCGATGCCATGGACTCCGGATTGGTTCAACTGCACGACACCGCGGCGCAGGTCTCGGGATACCTGAACCCGCTGCGCGACTACACCAACAGCGTTGCCAATTGCCCGAGCGACCCGGTGTGCGCATTGGTACTCAAGGTGATCGATCCGGCTGATTCCATTGTGGTGGAAATGAATTCGGTTGCCAAAGGAACATCACAGCTGGGCGCGGGAATGTCCGACACGGCCAAGTCCCTGACCACCGCCGATCAGTCCCTGGCCATCATGGGCGCCGACATGGCACAGCTCAGCGCGACGACCGCACAACTCGCCGACGCCGTGCACGATGCGCACACCGCGATTTCGGACATCATTGATTATCTGCGGGGCCTGCGCCAAGGCTTTCAGGGCAGCGCCGAGGGCACCTTCTACCTGCCCCAGCAGGCCTGGAATGACCCGCGCTTCCAGCGAGCGGCCAACCTGTACTTCTCCCCCGACGGACACGTGACTCGGCTGCTGGTGTTCGGCGACGGCGCGGTCTTCGGCGGGGATGGCGCCAACCGGTCTCCGCAGATCGTCGCCGCCGTCAAGGCCGCTACCAAGGAGGGCGTGCTGGCCGGAAGCACTGTGAACATCGCCGGCTTCGGCACCGCGACCGCCGAGTTGCGCGGGTACGTCCACCACGACTTTGTCTTGCTTGCCGCGGCAGCGCTGGCATTGGTGTTTCTGATCGTGCTGTTGATGCTGCGCAGCCCGGTGGCGGCGGCGGTGGTTATCGGTGCGGTGATCGTCTCGTATCTGTCGGCGCTGGGCATCAGCACGTTCATCTGGCACGACCTGCTGGGCAAGGACCTGCACTGGGCGGTGCAGTCCATGGCCTTCATTTCGTTGGTGGCGGTGGGCGCCGACTACAACCTGCTGCTCACGGTGCGGGTGCGCGAGGAGGTACTCGCCCACCCGGACCGCGGGGTCGGTCTTCGCGCGGCAACGATCCGTGCCTTCGGTGGCGCCGGCGGGGTAGTCACCACCGCGGGCATCGTCTTTGCGATCACGATGTTTGCCATGGCGTCCAGCGACGTGCTCAGCATCGAGCAAGTCGGCACCACCATCGGGGCCGGGCTCATCGTCGACACGCTGGTGGTGCGCATCTTCGCGGTGCCCGCGATTATGGGCCTATTGGGTCGGTGGTTCTGGTGGTCGCCGCCGCCGTTCCTGCGCGCTTCGTTGGCGGGCCCTCGCCGCTGGGGACCTTGGTTGCGCAAGCGCATCGCCTCGGCGCGACGCTGGCTGTCCACTTCGGTGCTGGCGGCGTCGGTTCGGTACCTCCGCAGAACCGCATCGGGCTAGCGGGAGATCCGACCCGGCCCTCGGCCACCGCGTCATGAGCCTAGAATCGCAATCCGATATCGGTTTCGTCACCACGTGGAGGTGGTGTGAGTGCGGGAATTCCAGCGGGCGGCGGTGCGATTGCACATCCTGCATCACGCCGCCGACGATGAGGTTCACGGCGCCTGGCTGACCGAGGAGCTGAGCCGGCACGGCTACAAGGTCAGCCCCGGCACCTTGTACCCGACCCTGCATCGGTTGGAGGCCGACGGTCTGCTGCTGTCTGAGCAGCGGGTTGTCGACGGCCGCACGCGTCGCGTCTACCGGGCCACCCCCGCCGGGCGGGCGGCGCTGACCGAGGATCGCCGGGCCCTGCGGGAGCTGGCTCGCGAGGTCTTGGGCAGCGACCTCTAAGCCGAGCTGAGCGCGCCAACCAGGGCGATCGCTGCAACGCAATACGGGTGTGGCCTACAGTTGTGTGATGCCTACAAAAACTGATCATGGCGATATCGGCGACGTGGCGCCACTCGCCGACAGCACCGCCAACCAGGCCAGGCGTGTCGTCGCGGCCTACGCAAACGATGCCGACGAATGCCGCGTTTTCCTATCCATGCTCGGTATTGGACCGGCGAAGCCCGAGAACTAAATGGGTCCCGGGGGACGCCAGTCCGCGGAACCTGCAAGCACGGAGGTCTTCGGGGACTCAGACTTTGTAGTTGTCGCCAACCGCCTGCCCGTCGATCAGGAGCGGCTTCCCGACGGCACCATCGTCTGGAAGCGCAGCCCCGGCGGGCTGGTCACGGCCCTCGAGCCGCTGTTGCGCCGGCGGCGGGGGGCCTGGGTCGGCTGGGCGGGTGTCGTCGAAAACGACGTGGACGTGCAGGACGAGCCGATCGTCCAAGACGAATTGCAGCTTCAGCCGGTACGGCTCAGCGCTGACGACGTCGCCCAGTACTACGAGGGTTTTTCCAACGCCACCCTGTGGCCGCTCTATCACGACGTCATCGTCCGGCCGATCTATCACCGCGAATGGTGGGATCGCTACGTCGACGTCAATCGCCGGTTCGCCGAGGCCACCGCCCGGGCCGCCGCGCGCGGGGGGACAGTCTGGCTGCAGGACTACCAGCTGCAGTTGGTCCCCAAGATGTTGCGTGCCATGCGCCCGGATCTGACCATCGGCTTCTTCCTGCACATCCCCTTCCCGCCGGTGGAGCTGTTTATGCAGCTCCCCTGGCGCACCGAAATCATCCAGGGCCTGCTGGGCGCCGATTTGGTCGGCTTCCACCTGCCCGGCGGTGCCCAGAACTTCCTGATCCTGTCGCGCAGACTGGTCGGAGCCGACACCTCGCGCGGGACGGTTGGGGTGCGGTCGCGGTTCGGCGAGGTGATATTGGGATCGCGCACCATTCGCGTCGGCGCCTTTCCCATCTCCATCGACTCCGGCGCGCTCGACCAGACGGCCCGCGACCGTAACATCAGGCGCCGATCCCGCGAGATTCGCGCCGAACTGGGCAATCCCCGCAAGATCCTGCTTGGTGTCGACCGGCTCGACTACACCAAGGGCATCGATGTCCGCCTCAAAGCCTTCTCCGAGCTGCTCGCCGAGGGCCGCGTCAAGCGGGACGACACCGTCTTGGTGCAGTTGGCGACACCAAGCCGGGAACGGGTGGAGAGCTACCAGACCCTGCGCAACGACATCGAGCGCCAAGTCGGCCACATCAACGGCGAGTACGCCGAGGTTGGCCATCCGGTGGTGCACTATCTACACCGGCCCGTTCCGCGCAACGAACTCATCGCCTTCTTCGTGACCAGCGACGTCATGCTGGTCACCCCGCTGCGCGACGGGATGAACCTGGTGGCCAAGGAGTACGTGGCCTGCCGCAGCGATCTGGGTGGCGCCCTGGTGCTCAGTGAATTCACCGGTGCCGCCGCCGAACTCCGGCACGCCTATCTGGTCAACCCGCACGACCTGGAAGGCGTCAAGGACGGGATCGAAGAGGCGCTCAACCAGACCGAGGAAGCGGGGCGGCGCCGGATGCGGTCGATGCGACGGCAGGTACTTGCTCACGACGTGGACCGCTGGGCCCGATCCTTCCTGGACGCATTGGCCGACTCGCGCCCCAACGATTCGGCCGACGCCGCCGACTAGACCAACCCGGCCGCCAAAGCCATGGTTTTCGGGCCGAAACGCTGTGATACTCGAGAAGGCGTGCAAGGCGTTCAAGGGAGGTTCGGCGTGAAGATCCGCCATGGCCTGGCCGTCGGCGCTGGCATTGTTTCGGCCGTCGCGCTGGGGCTGACACTGGAATCGGAAAGCCCGGCACACGCGCTGGGGCCCCCACCGGACGGCGCGTACACCCTCAATGAGGCCGGGGTGTCGGGGGTGACCTGGACAATCACCGCGCTGTGCGATCAGCCGTCGGGCACTCGCAACATGAACGACTACTCCGACCCGGTGGTATGGGCCTTCAACTGTGCCCTCAACGTCGTGAGCGCGACACCGAACGCACCGATAACCCGGGCGGAAAAGCTGCAGAACTTCAGCGGCAGAGCTCGGCTATCCAGCGTGCTGTGGACCTTCACCGTCACCAAACAGGACGGCGTCGTGTGTCCGGGCGGCGGCACGGCACCGTCCACCGACACCTATGCGTTCAGCGATGAAACGATGGGCGGTACGCATACAACACTGCACGATGCCGTCTGCGGCATGCAGCCGGACATGAAAAAGGAGCCGTTCTCCCTGCAGATGGTCGGGCCTCCGCCCAGCCCGATCGAGCGTTACCCGTTGTACTGCAACGACATTGCGATGTGCTACTGACACTGCGCCGAGGGCACCAAGGACACTGCGGGTGAGCGGGAAACTCAGATCGGCGTGATGTACGCGATCAGCCACTTTCCACCAATGCGCTTGTAGTCCACCCGAAGTCGGCTGCCGTCGTAGAGCGGCTGGCACGATTTGTCGGTCACCGTGCGGTTCAGGTAGACCATCACCGACGCGGAATTCCGTTTGGCCGCCATGACTCCGACGCCGACGACATTGGCCTGGACCACCACTTCGCGTTTCTTGGCCTCGGGGATGATCTGCGCGTTGGCGCTCTTCTCGAATTCCTCGCGATAGGCCGGGGTCAGCAACGGATAGGCGGCATTGAGGCTGCGCTCGACAGTTTGGTAGTCGTATCCGAAGACCAGGGGTATATCTTTGGCGGCCAGCCCGGGCAGCACCGCGCGCGCCGCGGCCTCCCCGCGCGCCTCCACTCGGTCCCAATAGAACCAACCGCCGAGGGCGGCCAACCCCACGATGACGACAGCCAGCATGCTTGCCGCGACAGTGATCACCCACCGCTGCCACCGCCGCAATCGCATCAGTTGCCCCCGTCCGGATACTTCAGGTCGTAGCCGGTCATCCGCCCGGTGTCGTCCTCATGCACGATGACCCGCAACCGGTAGGGCATGGAGGGCTTGTTGACCCCATCGATGTCGGCGACCGTGACCCGGACCGAGACCAGCACCGACGCGTTGTCGGTAACGGAGTCGATGTCTTCGAGCGCGGCACCGTTGATGACCGCCTCCGAGGTGGCGTTGGTGGCGCGAAACAGACCCTTGAGGTTCTCGACGTTGTTGTTCGCGCTCAGCATGCCGCGCAGCGGCCCGCTGGTGCCGTCGACGAACCGGTTGACGGCCTGGTCGATGGTGTCGGGCGTGTAGCTGAACATGTTGACCACCGTCTGGGTGGCGGTATCGACGAAGCGTTGCTGGCGGGCCTGTACGGCTTCGGCGTCGCGGTGCCCCACCATCAGGACGGCCACGCCGGTGCCCAGCGCGGCGGCCAGGACCAGCCCGGCCGCCGCAGACAGCCATCCGACCAGCTTGCGGTGGGCCGGACGCCGTGGCGGCGGCCGAACCGCCGTCAGCGACCTGGCCGGCTTGGCCGGCCGCTTGGCAGTGCTCGGTGCGGCGGTAACCCCGACGGTGGTTTCACCCGCATCCGATTCGCCGGACTCGCTTTTCGCGGGCCCCGCGGCACGAGACGCCCGCCGACGCACCCGCTGCGTCGGCGTCTGCTTATCCGCGTCTGCCGATTCCACTACTTCCACCACATAGGCCCCCGCATCAGCGCTTACATGGTCCTTGGAGCAAGCATGAGATCCACCCAATTCTCCGCGCTGGACGCTCCGCTGATGCCACCCACGAAGATACCAGTGCCACCGGCCGGGTCCTTGAATACACCGGTGAGCGGGTCATAGGTGGTGTAGGCCGGGCCGCTGGCTTGTGGCTGCGGCCCGGGTTCGGGGCCGACGCCCACCGGCGGTGGCGGCGGCGGCAGCGTCTTGGGGTAGGGAATCTGCGGCGCCTGCGGCGGGTAGTCCGGCGGCATCCACGACGTGAACGGCGGCGGCCCGTTGTCGTTGGGTGGTGGAGCGGGCTGGGCCGGCTGGTTGGGCGCCGGTGGCGGACCAGGGATCACACCGGGCGGTGGCGGCCCCACAATCGGAGTGCCCGGATCCGGATCCGAGTCCGGCGGAATGTAGGGAAACTTGTTGGGGGCAGAACGTTGAGCCCATCGGTGACCGGCGTGTCGTAGGGCACCGGCGGACCGCGCCAGGGGTTGCGCCCAACCGGGACGTACCCCTTCGGGTCACGACACAGCTGAATGGTGGGCGCCCGCTTGCCGGGGAACTCCTGGCAGGGGTAGTTACGCGCACCGCGCACCGTGGTGGCGTCGTTCTGCGCGACCTTGCAGTACATGTCCGGCGGAAGTTCACGCAACGTCTCGTCGGCGGGTGACCGAATCAAGGGCGGCGGCAGAAATCCCACGTTGCATGGCGGCGGGTCGTTCAGGTCGACCTTGAAGTCCAGCTTGGCACCCTCGTCCTGCGGCACACCGCCGGCGGCGGTGGTGATCGCGGCGAACAAGGCCGGAAAGACCACCAACAGCTGCTCGATTGACTTGTTATAGATCACCCCGACCCTGCCCAGGTTGGCCAGGTTTGCCGCCAGCGCCGGAAAGGACGGACGGATACCGGAAAACGCGGTGTTGGCCTCATCGATGGCATCCGGTGCGGTGGCCAACGTATTGCGAAGCCCCGGATCGGCCTGGCGCAGTTCCGCGGTGAACCGGGCCAACCCGTCGGCCAACGATTTGATGTCGCCACCGGCTCGCACCTGCGCTTGCAGGAACGGCCCGGCCTGGTCGATCAACTGCGAGACCTGCGGGTAGTCGGCGTTCGCCTCGTCGACCAGCAATCGTGCCGACTCCACCAGCCGAGCCAGCTCCGGCCCCGAGCCGTTGGTGGCCACGAAGGCCTCGTGGAGCACCTCGCGCAGCCGGGTATCACCGAGGCTGTTGACCAGCGTCTCGGCTTGGTGCAGCAGGTCGGCGACGTCCTGGCCGATCCGGGTGTTGTTGCGCTCGATCCGGGATCCGTCGTGCAGCCTGCCCGCCGACGGATCGTCGGGCGGAACCAGATCGATGTACTGCTCACCGATCGCCGACACACTCTTCACGGTGGCTGTGACGTTGGACGGGATGGCGGTGCCACTGTTGAGCCGCATCTGCGCGGTCACCCCGTTGGGGTTCAGGCCAACCGATTCCACCCGCCCGACCGCGACACCCCGGTAGGTGACGTTGGCGTTCTTGTACAGGCCCCCGCCCGCGACGAAGTCGGCGCTCACCTCATAGGTACCAATGCCGAACGTGGCGGGCAGCCGCAAGTAGAAGATGCCCATCACCGTCAAGGTGAGGACCGTGATGATCGCAAAGATGGACAGCTGGATCTTGGTGAGCTTGTCGATCATCGTCTCGGCCCCTACTGTGACGCCGTGCCGGCTGGAATCTTGAACGGGTCGGCCGCCTGTCCGGACAGGTTGGCCATTTCGCCGAGCAAGAAGTTGGGCGGGTTCACGATCTCGTCCATGTGCGCCATGTTCGGGTCGAAGTAGGCGGTGGTGAAGAACGTTTCACCGATCCGGCGCAAAGTCAGGTCAAAGGTGGTGAACACGTTGAGGTAGTCGCCGCGCACCGCCTGCTTGATCCCGAAGTTGGGGAACGGGAACGTCAGCAACAGCTGCAATGAGGAGACAAAGTCCTTGCGGTTGTCGTTGAGCGCCTTGACAACCGAGTACAGGCCCTTGAGGTCTTCGGCGAAATCCACCTTGGTCTTGGACAGCACTTTCGAGGTGACCATGGCCAGTCTCTTCAGCGAGGAGAACGCCTCGACGATGTTGCCGCGATTCTTGTTGAGCACCCGAAGCGCGTCGGGCAAGGTGTCCAGCGCGCGGCCTAGATTGTCCTTGTCCCTGGCCAGGATTGCGGAGAATCGGTTGAGCCCGTCCACCGCACCGATGATGTCGTCGACTTGCTTGTTGAGGCCCGCCGTCAGTTCCGCGAGCCTGGGCACGAGGTCGACGAACTGCCCTTGCCGGCCCGCGACCGCCTGGTAGACCTCATCGGTGATGTCTTCTAGCGCGCCGACATTGCCCTTGTTCACCACCACGCCCAGCGCCGAGAAGACCTCCTCGGTGGTGGGAGATCGACCGGTGTGCGATTCCGGGATCCTTGACCCGTCGGCGAGCCTGCCTTCGGCGGGTTTGTCGGTCGGTGCGGCCAGTTCGATGTGCAGTGACCCCAGCAGGGACGTCTGAGAGACCTTCGCGGTCGCGTTGGCCGGCAGCACCACGTTCTTGTCCAAGGCCAATTTGACCGCGGCATAGAAGGATCCGTCGGGTCGCTGCACCGCATTGATGCCGGAGACACTGCCGACGGTGACCTCGTCGACCATCACCGGTGAGTTCTGCGGAAGCGTCGCCACGTCCGGCATTTCCACCGTGACCGAATACGCACCGCCACCGTGGCCGGCGGTGCCGGGCATCGGCAGGGAATTCAGCCCGCCGTACTGACAGCCAGCCAGCAGCGCACTGAACGCCACAAACACGCTGCTGCGTATCCAGATTCGGCTCATCCGCCGGCGCCCTGCTCGGCGGGCAGCGGCGCCCCCGGCGCCGGGCTCGACAGGCCGGCATCCGGTCCGGCCGGGGCCGGCGCGGGCGGAGGCCCGGGCGCGGGACCGTAACCCGGCGGAGATCCGGGCGTGGGCCCGGGGGCCTGGGGAACAAACAGACTCTGCAGATCGGTGGTGTTTCCCGGCGCGGGTTGCGGTGCGGGGTGAGCCGGGATCCAGGTCAGCTCCGGAACCGGTGTCTCGGCTTTGGCCTGAGTGGCCGGGGTGTCATAGATGATCTGGCCTTTGTAGGCGGTGATGGTGTTGAGCGGGTGGAACAGGAACGGCGGGTAGTTGGCCGTGAGCCGGCGCAACACCGGACCCAGCCGCTCCCGGCATAGTTCGGCGCGCCGGTAGTAGTCGGGCGCCGATTTCCCGGCCGCGGTGTCAAAGGAACCACCGCAGATGAACTGAACCGGGTTGGCGAAGTTGGGTATGGAAAGCAACCCGTTGAGGGTGCCCTGTGCGGGGTCATAGATGTTGTAGAAGTTGGTGATACCGGGACCGGCCACGTGCAACACCTGCTCGATGTTGTCGCTCTGGTCACTGAGGGTCTGGGTGAGGTCGCCGAGCTGGTTGACCGTTTCGATCAGCGTCGAGTTGTTTTCGCGCAGGAAGCCTTTGATGTCCGAAAGCGCCTGGTTGAGCGTGCCCAAGGTGTTGTCGAGGTTGCGCGAGCTATCGGCGAGGACCTGCGACACCGAGGCCACATGGCCGGCGAACTGCACAATCTGTTCGTTGCTCTGCGAGAGCGCGTCGACCAGCACCTGCAGATTCTTGACCGTGCTGAAGATGTCGTTGCGCGAATCACCAAGGCGTCCAGCCACTTGCGACAGTTCCCGCAACGCGTTGTGGAACGAGTCGCCGTTGCCGTTGAGGGTGTCTGCGGCCTGGTTGATCGCGGCTCCCAGCGGGCCCTGAAGTTCGCCGGCCGCCGGACTGAGCTGGACAGCCAGTTGGGTCAGCGATTCCTTGACTTCGTCCCATTCGACCGGGATCGCGGTGCGGGACAGATCGATGCTCGCTCCGTCGGGCAGCACCGCTCCGCCGGTGTAAACCGGGGTGAGCTGAATGAACCGCGCCGCCACCAAGTTCGGCGAAACGATCAGCGCCTGGGCATCCCGCGGAATCTTGACGTCGTTGGACACCGACATCGTGATCTTGACGTCGGCCGGCCGCGGCTCGATCGAGTCGATCCGCCCGACCGGCACACCGAGGATGCGAACCTCGTCCCCGGGGTAGATGCCAACGGCGGAGGTGAAGTACGCGACGACTTTCCGGCCGCTCTCGCCCCCGGAGAACAGCACGTAGAGGCCGCCGACCAACGCCGCAACCAGCGCGACGATGGTGACCGTCCGCATACCCCGACTACTGAGACGTTGCTTCATCATGGTGACTTCGGCCTGATGATCCAGCGCTCCTGAATCAGCCCGCGCAGGTAGTCGGCAAAGCTATCCGGCAGCTTGCCCGGCTGGAACACGGTGTCGAACACCATGGCCACCATCGGTGCAGGCAGCACGCTGTAGACGTTGACGTTGAAGCCCGGGCCGGAGCCCACCACTTCGCCCAGCGTGGTCGCATAGGCGGGCAGCCGCTTGAGCGCCTCGGTGATGTAGTCGCGACGCTCGTTGAGGTTGCTCACGACCAGGTTCAGCTTGCTCAGTGCCGGCCCGAACTCTTTGCGGTTGTCGTTGACAAACCCGGAAAGCTGGACCGAAACGTCGTCGATCCCGGAGATCAGCGCGCCGAGCGCAGAACGTCGCTCATCCAGGGCCGCGAACAGCTGGTTGCCGTCCTGGATCAACTTGTTGACCTGCGCGGCACGTTCGGACAACACCCCGGTCACCGTCTTGGCATGCGCCAGCAGGCCTTGCAGCGCCCCATCGCGGGTGTTGAGGGTGCGCGACAGCGCGGTCACGCCATCAAGTGCACCGCGCAGCTGCGGGGTGGCGTCATGCAACGTCTCGGTGAGCACCTGCAGCGCGTGCTCGAACTGCGGCTTGTCCAGGTTGCTCGCGCTGCCGCCCAGATCCTGCAGGGCGCCATTGAGCGTGTAGGGGGTGGTGGTGCGGCTCAACGGGATCGTGGTGGCATTCCCGCTGCCCGCGGGGGTCACCGCAACGGAGCGCTCGCCGAGGATGGTGTCGGTGCGGATCGCGGCCAGTGACTGGTCGCCGACCACGACGTGGCGGTCCACGCTGAAGGTGATCTTGGCGGCGTCCCCGGCCAGACTCACATCCGAGACGGTGCCGACCTTGAAGCCCGAAACGTAGACGTTGTTTCCGGGAGTGATGCCGCCGGCGTCGGAGAAGTACGCGTTGTAGGTCTTGCCCTGCGGCAGGAACGGCAGTCCGCTGTAGCCGAATGCGATGAGCACCACGCAGATCACCAGCACCACACCGAAGATGCCGGTGCGAAGCGGGTCGCGGTCGTGTTTGCTACTTGGCAAAAGCGCACCTCCCCTTGCTGGGATCGGGCTGGCCGCCCATCGGGATCAGGATGTCACTGCCGGCCGGACCGTTGATCTTGATTGTCACCGTGCAGAAGTAGATGTTGAAGAACGCCCCGTACGAGCCGAGGGCGGCCAACCTCAGGTAGTCCTCGCCCAGCTGCTCGACGTCGTTGTTGACCTCGTCCTTGCGGTTGTCGAGTTCGGTGGCCAGCGGCCGCGCGTTTTCCAACAGCCCCTGCAACGGCCGGCGCGAATTCTTCAGCAGCTCCGTGAGGTCCGTCGTCGTCGATGCCAGCGGCGGGATGGCTCCCGCGATGACGTCCTTGTTCTCGGCCAGCCCGGTGATCAGCTGCTGCAGCTGGTCGACGCTGGCCGAAAACTGTGCGCTGCGCTGGTCGACGGTGGCCAGCACCGAGTTGAGGTTCGTGATCGTGTCGCCGATGAGCTGGTCACGTCGGGCCAGCGCGGTCGAGAAGGCGCTGGTATCGGCGAGCACGTTGGCCAGCGCCCCGCCCTGGCCCTGCAGCAACTCGATGACGGCGCCGGTGACGGTGTTGACCTTGTCGGCGTCCAGGCCCTTGAGCACCGGGCGCAACCCGCCCAGCAATGCGTCCAGATCCAGCGCGGGTTGGGTGTGCTCGGCGTTGATGGTGCCGCCCGGGGGCAGCTTGCGCAGCTCGCCGGGCCCCGAGGTGATCTCCAGATACCGGTCACCAACCAGGTTTTCGTATCGGATCACCGCCCGCGTCGACGAGTACATCGTGTACGCCCTGTCGATCGCGAATGCCACGTCGATCGTGTTGTCCGGGTTGAGGTCGACGGCCTTGACCGAACCGACCGGCACCCCCGCGATTCGAACCTTCTGGCCCGCCTTGAGGCGCGACGCGTTGGTGAACGTCGCGTGGTAGACGTTGGTGGGCCCAAAGCGAAAATCCCCGAATACCACGACCAAAGCGGCGGCCACCACCAACATGACCACCCCGAAAACGCTGACCTTGATCACCATCGACCGGTGCGACGGCATACCCCCGGACGCCATCAGAAGTCGTCCCGTTCCGCAAAGGTGCCGTGGAACAAGAATTGCAGTGTCGAGGGCGCGTCAACCTGTACCTCGGTGAACGGCTCGTAGGGGATGTTGGCGTTGTCGGTGACCAGAAAGGGTGCCCGGTAGAACGACCCGCCGGTCTGCTTGGTCGGAATATCGGGCAGGCCACGGCAATTCGGACCGCCCGAGGCGTTCACGATCGGCAGGCTCTCCGGGTAGGTGTAGGAGGGCGAGCCCAACACGAAGCTCGACGAGGTGAACAGGCCGGCCTTGCGGACGCCGATCAACGGGGCGAATTCCTTGATTCCGCGCCCGATGCCTTTGAACAGGCAGCCGAATTCCGGCGAGTAGTCATGCGCCACCTTCACCGGGGCCCGCAACCGGTTGATCGCGGCGATGAAATCTTGCTCGGCCGGCGCCAGCGTCTCGTAATCGTTGTTGGCCAGACCGATGGTGGCCAGCAGCGTGGTGTCCAGGTCGTTCTGCTTGTCCACGACCGTCTTGTTGATCGTCGGGAGGCTGTCGAACACGGTGTTGAGGTCGGGCGCCGCGTCGGCGTAGGTGTTGGTCACGATCGCCGCCTTGCGGAAGTCCTCCTGCAGCGTCGGCAATTTCGGATTGACTTGGCGGGTAAGCGTATTCAGGCCGGACAACAGCGCGCCCAGGTCGTCGCCGTGACCACGCAGCCCCTCCGACAGCGCGCTGAGCGTTCCGTTCAACTCGACCGGGTCGATCTTGTGCAGCAGATCTATCAGCGACTGGAACAGGGTGTTGACCTCGAGCTGAACCTCGGAGGCCGTCACCTTCGCATTGGGGTGCAGCGAGGTCGGCGACGGCGTCTTGGGCGGGATGAACTCCACCGACTTGGCGCCGAAAATGGTGTTTCCGGCGATGTGGACCGTCGCGTTCGACGGGATGAAGTGCATCTCGGCGCTTCGGATGGCCAGCTTCAGCCGCGCCTGATCGCCGCTGTAGTAGATGTCCTCGACCGTGCCCACCTGGATTCCGCGGTATTTGACCTTGGCGCCCTTCTCCATCACCAGCCCGGCCCGTGGCGAGGAGACGACCACGGTGTCGGTCGGAGTGAAGGCCGAGGTGTAGGACAGGTAGGTCAGGGCGATGCCCGCCACCAACAAGCTAGCCAGCAGCGCTGCCGCCACCCGCGCGGAGGTGCGTCGCGATCCGCCGCCTGCCATAGCCCTATCGAGTCCTTATCCAGAGAGGTTGAAATTGCCGGACGCTCCGTAAACGGCGAGCGAAATGAAAAGGGTAATGACTACGACGACAATCAGCGAGGTACGCACCGCCTGACCGACGGCGATCCCGACCCCCACCGAGCCGCCGCTGGCGTTGTAGCCGTAGTACGTATGCACCAGCATTACCGCGATCGCCATCACGATGGCTTGCAGAAATGACCACAGCAGATCGGATGGAATCAGGAAGGTATTGAAATAGTGGTCATAGAGTCCCGCGGACTGTCCGTTGATGAAAACCGTGGTGAAGCGGGCGGCGAAAAAAGCCGCCAGCACCGCAAGCGAGTACAGCGGAATGATCGCGACCAGCCCGGCGATCAACCGCGTCGACACCAGGTAGGAGACCGAGTGGACCGCCATGCACTCGACGGCATCGATCTCCTCGGACACCCGCATCGCGCCAAGCTGCGCGGTGGCACCGGCGCCGATGGTGGCCGCCAGTGCGATACCGGCGATCACCGGAGCGACGACACGCACGTTCAGGAACGCCGACAGGAAGCCGGTCAACGCCTCGATACCGATGTCGCCCAGCGATGAGTAGCCCTGCACGGCGATGACGCCGCCGGACGCCAGGGTCAGAAAGGCCGCCACTCCGACGGTCCCACCGATCATGACCAGGGCCCCCGCGCCCAGCGTCATCTCGGCTATCAGTCGGATCGTTTCCTTGCGGTAGCGCGTGATCGCGTTGGGGATGTAGCGCACGGTTTCGCCGTAGAACAGCGCCTGCTCGCCAAAGTTGTCGACCGGCCGAACCAGCCTCGACATGAACCGGTGAAAGCGGATAGTGACGTCATAGCTCATCGCCTCATCACCATCGCTTGCTATCGGTCATTTGTTACCGGGCCGAGATTCTCACGCCGATAGCGGTCATTACCACGTTGATCACGAATAGGCAGATGAACGCGTAGACCACGGTCTCGTTGACCGCATTGCCCACGCCTTTGGGCCCGCCCTTGACGGTCAGGCCGCGATAGCAGCCGACCAGACCTGCCATCACCCCGAACAGCAGGGCCTTGATCTCGGCGAGGATCAACTCGCGCAGCCCGGTCAGCACGGTCAGACCGTTGATGAACGCACCGGGGTTGACGCCCTGCAGAAAGACCGAGAACGCGTAGCCACCCGACAGGCCGATCGCGCACACCAAGCCGTTGAGCAGCAGCGCAACCACAGTGGAAGCCAGGACCCGGGGCACCACCAAGCGTTGGATGGGGTCGATGCCCAGCACCCGCATCGCATCGATCTCCTCGCGGATGGTGCGAGCACCCAGATCCGCACAGATCGCGGTGGCGCCGGCACCTGCCACCACCAGCACGGTGACCACCGGCCCCAGCTGGGTGATGGTGCCAAACGCGGTCCCGGCCCCCGAAAGGTCGGCGGCACCGATCTCGCGCAACAAGATGTTCAGGGTGAATGCCACCAGCACCGTGAACGGGATGGAGACCAGCAGCGTGGGCACCAGTGATACCCGGGCCACCATCCACGTCTGGTCGAGGAACTCCCGGAATTGAAACGGCCGCCGGAAGGCGGCGCGCGCGGTGTCGATGGACATCTCGAAAAACCCGCCGACCGCCCGGGCTGGAACCGCAAGTTGTTGGATCAACTTGGTCCCCCGTCCCAGTCGGCGACGACGCCAGTGTTTCCCAAGAGCCAGCCCAGGGTCCGCACCTGCCTTCGTGTGAGCCGGCTCATACTAACCCAGAACGACTTGGGCATGTCAATGAACGGATACTCGTATAATCACGATCAATCTTGCTGGTCAGTTGCGTTGCCGCGCGGGTAAGTCCGCCACCGGCCCTAGCCGATGGCAGGCCCCGGGCAAAGTCCACTTATTCCTGCTCAAGCCATCAGCGAGCTAGCGGAAAAGTTGTGTTCGGGGTTTCGTCCAGCAAAGTAATCGTGCAATGTGTCGGTTAGCTGGCCGGGCTCCCAGGCCGGGCCGTCCGCACTGAACTTGCGCTCCGCCGTCGGCGCCGCCACCAGCGTCACCTGCGGACCGTAGACGATGAACAGCTGCCCGTTTACCGCCGCGGCCGCCGGGGACGCCAGAAACTGCACCAGAGTCACCACGTGTTCCGGCGACAACGGGTCGATCTCGCCCGCCGCCACGTCGGGCGTCGCCCCGAAGACGTCGGCGGTCATGGCGGTGCGGGCCCGCGGACAGATCGCGTTGGCGCATACGCCGTAACGGCCCAACGCCCGCGCCGCGGACAGGGTGAGTGCGGTGATGCCGGCCTTGGCGGCGCCGTAGTTGGCCTGCCCGACGGGACCGACCAGCCCCGCTTCCGATGAGGTGTTGACCAGCCGCCCAAATATCGAGCCCCCGGCCGCCTTGGCTTTCTGGCGCCAATAGGTTGCCGCATTGCGGGTCAGCAGGAAGTGGCCGCGCAGGTGCACCCCGATGACCTGGTCCCAGTCCTCGTCGGTCATGTTGAACAGCATCCGGTCGCGGGTGATGCCGGCGTTGTTGACCACGACGTCGAGCCCGCCCAGCCCATCGGCGGTGGCAATCAGTTCATCGGCGGTGGCGCGCTGGCTGATGTCGCCGGCCACCGCAATCGCCTTGGCACCGACGGCGCTGATCTCATCAATGACGTCAGAGGCGTCCAAGGCCGAGCCGATGTCGTTGACCACCACGGTGGCGCCGAGCCGGGCCAGGCCGACCGCCTCGGCACGGCCCAGTCCCGCGGCCGCGCCGGTGACCACCGCGACCCTTCCGGACAGATCGGTCACGTTCGTGCTGCTAGTCAATTTATGAATACCTCTAGTTTCCGGTTACGCCATGGCGGCTACGCCATGCCGGGCACAGCGGGCCGCTGGCCTAATCCTCACGCAACAGGGCCGCACGCGGGCATTCGGCGATCGCTTGCTCGGCCAGAGCCTCCTGGTCGGGGGGGATGGGATCCGTCTTGACGACCGCATAGTCGTCGTCGTCCAAGTCGAAGATATCCGGAGCAATCCCCAGGCACACGGCGTTGCCTTCGCACCGGTCACGGTCGACTATCACTCGCACGGCGCCCTCCTTGATCTTGCCCAGAACCTGGGCCAGCCAGTGATCATTGTGTAGCACCACCCTAGGACGACCGCACCGCTGACGAAACGGTCGCTGGATTCCCACACTAGAACGTGTTACAACCGGGGTAACGCATGGGTAGCCGTTGGCTGCGTGTCGGCAGGTGTGGAGATGCCTGTCATGGCCGGTTACCCAACCCAATCGGTTGACCGGAGGCGGCAGGAATGCGCATCAGTTACACACCCGAGCAGGAGGAGCTGCGCCGCGAACTGCGGTCGTATTTCACCACCCTGATGACGCCGGAGCGCCGCGAGGCGCTGAGTTCGGTCCAGGGCGAATACGGCACCGGCAACGTCTACCGCGAGACGGTTGCCCAGATGGGCAAGGACGGGTGGCTCACCCTGAACTGGCCGAAGGAATACGGCGGCCAGGACCGCTCGCCGATGGACTCGCTGATCTTCACCGACGAGGCGGCCATCGCCGGTGCCCCGGTGCCGTTCCTGACGATCAACAGCGTGGCGCCGACCATCATGGCCTTCGGCACCGACGAGCAGAAGAAGTTCTTCCTCCCCAAGATCGCCGCCGGGGATCTGCACTTCTCCATCGGCTACTCCGAGCCGGGCGCGGGCACCGACCTGGCCAACCTGCGAACCACGGCGGTTCGCGACGGCGACGACTATGTGATCAACGGCCAGAAGATGTGGACCAGCCTGATCGCCTACGCGGACTGGGTCTGGCTGGCGGTGCGCACCAACCCGGAGGCCAAGAAACACCGCGGCATCTCCATGCTGGTCGTTCCCACGACCGCCGAAGGCTTCTCGTGGACACCGGTGCACACCATGGCCGGACCCGACACCAGTGCGACCTACTACACCGACGTGCGGGTGCCGGTGACCAACCTGATCGGTGAGGAGAACGCGGGCTGGAAACTGGTGACCAACCAGCTCAACCACGAGCGGGTGGCCCTGGTCTCGTCGGCACCGATATCCATGGCCCTGCGGGAAGTCCGCGAATGGGCGCAAAACACCAAGGATGCCGGCGGCGCCCGTCTCATCGACTCGGAGTGGGTGCAGCTGAACCTGGCCCGGGTGCACGCCAAGGTCGAGGTGCTCAAGCTGATCAACTGGGAGCTGGCCTCGAACGACGCCGCCCCGTCACCGGCGGACGCATCGGCCGCCAAGGTGTTCGGCACCGAGCTGGCCACCGAGGCCTACCGGCTGCTCATGGAGGTCCTGGGCACCGCGGCCACCCTGCGTCAGGACTCCCCCGGCGCGTTGCTTCGCGGGCGCGTCGAGCGGATGCACCGGGCGTGTCTGATCCTGACCTTCGGCGGCGGCACCAACGAAGTCCAGCGCGACATCATCGGCATGGTCGCCCTGGGACTGCCCCGGGCCAACCGCTGACTTTCACACATTCTCAGAGGACGGACTTCTATGGACTTCTCGACGACTGAAGCGGCTCAGGATCTTGGCGGTCTGGTCGACACCATCGTGGACGCGGTGTGCACGCCCGAGCACCAGCGCCAGCTCGACGGGCTGGAGCAACGATTCGACCGCGAGCTGTGGCGCAAGCTGATCGACAGCGACATCCTGTCCAGTGCCGCCGCCACCCAGGTGGGCGGTGACGGTTTCGGGGTGCTCGAGCAGGTTGCGATCCTGGTCGCGCTCGGGCATCAGCTAGCCGCCGTGCCCTACCTCGAGTCGGTGGTTTTGGCCGCTGGCGCGCTGGCCCGGTTCGGCTCCGAAGAACTGCAGCAGAGCTGGGGTGCCGCGGCGGTCGGCGGTGAGAAGATCCTTGCCGTGGCCCTTGACGCGGAGATGGGCGAGGGACCGGTCCAGGCTGCGCGGTCCGGCGCGGGTTTCCGTCTCACCGGCACCCGCACTCAGGTGGGCTACGGTCCGGTCGCAGACGCCTTTCTTGTTCCCGCCGAAACCGATTCCGGCACCGTTGTTTTCCTGGTTGCCGCCGATGACCCCGGGGTCAGCGTCACCGCGCTGCAGACTACCGGCCTGGGCAGCGTCGGCCATCTGGCCCTGGACGGCACGGAGGTGGATGCCGCACGCGGGATCGGCGGATCCGATGTCACCGCCTGGCTGCGCACCATTAATACCCTGGGCCGCAGCGCATTTCAGCTCGGGGTACTCGAACGCGGACTCCAGATGACCGCCGAATACGCGCGTACCCGCGAGCAGTTCGACCGCCCGATCGGCAGTTTCCAGGCGGTGGGACAGCGCCTGGCCGACGGCTACATCGACGTCAAGGGATTGCGACTGACACTGACCCAGGCCGCTTGGCGGGTATCGGAGGACCTGCCCGCTGAGATCGATGTGGCATCGGCGGGCTTCTGGGCGGCTGAGGCCGGCCACCGTGTCGCGCACACCATCGTGCATGTGCACGGCGGGGTCGGTGTCGACACCGATCATCCGGTGCACCGTTACTTCCTGGCCGCCAAGGAAGCCGAGTTCGCTCTGGGCGGGGCCACCACAGCGCTTCGCCAAATCGGCCGTGAACTGGCGGAGACTCCAGCGTAGGAGGCGACGGCGCTGGGCGCGGCCGCAGCTTCACGCTCGTCGAGACCAACGAAGGGGCTGAATTGAGCGCGGACCCCACCGTCCCCCAGCTGCTGGTCCCGCTCGCCGAAATCGGAGACCGGGGAATCTATTTCGAAGACTCCTTCACCAGCTGGGCAGACCACATCGGGCACGGCGCCGCGATCGCCGCGGCGCTGCGTGAGCGCCTTGACCCCACTCGCCCGCCGCATGTCGGCGTGTTGCTGCAGAACACGCCGTTCTTCTCGGCGATGCTGGCCGCAGCCGGAATGTCCGGAATCATTCCGGTAGGCCTCAATCCGGTACGCCGCGGCGCGGCACTTGCCCGCGACATCGAACACGCCGACTGCCAGATGGTGCTCGCCGACACGGCATCGGCGAGCACCCTGGACGGCATCGAGCACGTCAACGTCGACTCAGCCGAGTGGGCGGAAGTGATTGATGCGCATCGTAATTCGGAGATCAGCTTTCAAAATGCCGCACCGGCTGATCTTTTCATGCTCATCTACACCTCCGGCACCAGCGGTGATCCCAAGGCGGTCAAGTGCAGCCACAGCAAGGTCGCGATCGCGGGCGTGACCATGACGCAGCGCTTCGGCCTGGGGCGCGACGACGTCTGTTATGTGTCGATGCCGTTGTTCCACTCCAACGCGGTCCTGGTGGGATGGGCGGTGGCGGTGGCATGCCAGGGATCAATAGCGTTGCGGCGCAAGTTCTCCGCTTCGCAGTTTCTTTCCGACGTGCGCCGCTACGGCGCCACCTACGCGAACTACGTGGGCAAGCCGTTGTCGTATGTGCTGGCCACACCCGAACGACCCGATGACGCGGACAACCCGTTGCGAGCCGTCTACGGCAACGAAGGTGTACCCGGCGATATCGAGCGTTTCGGATGTCGCTTCGGCTGCGTCGTCCAGGACGGCTTCGGTTCCACCGAGGGGGGTGTAGCCATCGCGCGAACCCCCGATACCCCGGCGGGCTCGTTGGGTCCGCTGCCGGAGAACATCGAGATTGTCGACCCCGAGACGGGCCAGCAGTGTCCGGTGGGAGCCGTCGGGGAGCTGGTGAACACCGCGGGGCCGGGCCGGTTCGAGGGCTACTACAACGACGAGGCCGCCTCGGCGCAGCGGATGTCGGGCGGCGTCTACCACAGCGGCGACCTCGCCTACCGCGATGCGGCCGGCTACGCGTACTTCGCTGGCCGCCTAGGCGATTGGATGCGGGTCGATGGTGAAAACCTCGGAACCGCACCGATCGAGCGGGTACTGCTGCGTTATCCCGACGCCATCGAAGTTGCGGTCTACGCGATACCCGATCCGGTGGTCGGAGACCAAGTGATGGCGGCGATGGTGCTCACCCCCGGTGCGAAGTTCGATGTCGACAAGTTCCGCGCATTCCTGGCCGGTCAATCCGACCTCGGCCCCAAGCAGTGGCCGTCCTACGTCCGGATCTGTTCGGCGCTGCCCCGAACCGAGACGTTCAAGGTGCTCAAACGCCAGCTCGCGGCCGACGGTGTCGACTGTGGCGATCCGGTTTGGCCCATCCGCGACCAGTCGTAGCCGAAGCCTGATCTTCGGTGAAAAACACTCAATGAATTTCGCCGATCGGGATAGCATCCGCCTCGATAGTGCCCAGGTCGTGTTTCTCAGAACCCAAGGTGCCCCGGATGTCCTACCTGATTGTCGCGCCAGAGGCGATGACGGCGGCCGCCGGCGACCTGGCCGGCATCGGTTCATCAGTCGCCGCGGCTAACGCCGCGGCGGCGGGTCCCACCACCGCGATGCTGACAGCGGCCGCCTACGAGGTGTCCACCGCCATCGCCGCGTTCTTCTCCGCGCACGCCGCCGACTACCAGCGGTTGGCCGGCCAAGCGGCCGCATTGCATACCCAGTTGGAGCGGGTCCTGAGTGCGGGCGCGGTGGCCTACGCCGCCGCGGAGACAACCGGCACATCGCCGCTGCAGCTGGCCATCAACGCGGTGAGCGCACCCGCGCAGAGCCTGCTGGCCCGCCCGATCATCGGCAACGGCGCCAATGCGACGACGCCCGGAGGCAACGGCGGCGACGGCGGCTGGTTGTTCGGCAGCGGAGGCAACGGCGCGGCCGGTGCTGCCGGCCAGGCTGGCGGCAGCGGCGGATCGGCCGGCTTGTTGGGCAATGGCGGCGCGGGTGGCGCCGGCGGGACCGGCGGCGCCAGCGGTGGCAATGGAGGTAGCGGCGGGCTGCTGTTCGGCGGCGGCGGGATCGGCGGCACCGGCGGCACCGGCGCGGCCGGCGCCGGCATGGGTGGCATGGGCGGCAATGGCGGCAGTGGGTCCTGGCTCATCGGCGGCGGTGGCGCCGGCGGCGTCGGCGGCACCGGCGGAGACGCCGGCTGGCTGGTCGGTGCCGGCGGGTCGGGTGGGTCCGGTGGCATCAGCGCCACCGGGACCGGCAGCGGCGGCGCGGCCGGGAATGGCGGCATCGGCGGCAACGGTGGCGCTGGCGGATTGTTCATGAACGGCGGCGACGGCGGGGCGGGCGGCCAAGGTGGCGACGGGGCCGCGGGCGCGGCAGCTGCGGCCGCCGGCGGCACCGGCGGCGACGGCGGTCTGGGTGGCAACGGCGGTGCCGGCGGCGCCGGTGGCGGCGGGCCGGTGCTGTTCGGCCACGGTGGCGCCGGAGGACTCGGCGGCCAAGGCGGCACCGGCGGCATCGGCGGCACTGGCGGAGCGGGCACCACCAGCATCGCCGCCGGCACCGGCGGCAACGGTGGTGCCGGTGGCGCCGCGGGTGGCGGCGGCACCGCGGGCGCCGCGGGACCACTGACCAACGCCGGGTTGGCCGGCGGTTTCGGCACCGGCGGGACCGGCGGCACCGGCGGTACCGGCGGTGCCGGCGCGCCCGGCATCGACGGGGCGGCCCTCAGCGAGGGCGGCACCAACGGCTACATCGGCGGCAACGGCGGCAACGGCGGTGCCGGTGGCGCCGCGCTGGGAGGCGGTGCCGCGGGCGACGGCGGTCAGGGTGGCCACGGCGGCGCTGGCGGCATGGGTGGAGCCGGGGCGGACGGAATCACCGGTGGCGGGGTGACCGGTGCGGGTGGCAGCGGCGGTGACGGCGGTCAAGGCGGCGAGCCCGGGACCGGCGGCGCCGCCGGCTCCGGCGGTGGCGGTCAGACCGGCAGCCTCGGCATCGGCGGCACCGGTGGACACGGTGGTGCGGGCGGAGACGGTACGCCCGGCGGCAACGGCGCTGCCGGCCCCACCGCGGGAACCGCCGATCCGGGCGTCGACGGCGGGCCGGCGGCAACGGCGGTGCCGGCGGGCAGGGCGGCAGCAACGGCACCGGCGGCAACGGCGGTACCGGCGGCAGCGGCGCGACCGGCGGCGACGGCGGTACCGGCGGCGCCGGGACGGCTACCGACGCGGGCGGCACCGGCGGTCAGGGTGGCGTCGGCGGCGCCGGCGGGGCCCCCGGTGCGGCCGGGCTGGCCGGTACCGGCGGTCAGGCGGGCAACGAGGGCGTCGGCGGAAATGGCGCGCAGGGCGGTCACGGCGGTGCTGGCGGCAACGGAGTCGACGGCGCCGACGCCAACGTGTTCACCGGCGACAACGGCGGCTACGGTACTGCCGGCGGCAAGGGCGGCGACGGGGGTGCCGGTGGCGCCGCCGGCGCCAATGGCGGTACCGGCGGGGGCGGCGGCATCGGTGGGGGCGGCGGTGTTGGCGGCGACGGCGGCAACGGCGGCAACGGCAGCACCGGAACGTCCTCGGCACCCGCAAGCGGTACCGGCGGAATTGGCGGCACCGGAGCCGATGGTGGAGCCGGCGGCAACGGCGGGGCCGCCGGGGGTGCCGGTGGCACCGGCGGTCAGGGTGGCACCGGGGGCGGTGCCGGCAAGGGCGGCACCGGCGGGGCGGGCGGTGCCGCCGTGACTCCCGGACTTGGCATCGGGGACGAGCCCGCAGGCGGTACCGGTGGTACCGGCGGGCACGGCGGCACCGGAGGCCACGGCGGCACCGGAGGAGCAGCCAGCAACGGCGGGGCGGGCGGTGCCGGCGGGGAGGCCGGCGGCGGCAGCAGCGGCGGCGAGGGAGGCGACGGCGGAACCGGCGCGCAGGGCACCACCGTGTCCCTCCCCGGCTCCGGCGGAAACGCCGGCAACGGCGGCAATGCCGGCGGCGGCGGCGTGGGTGGCACCGGCGGCAATGGCGGCAATGCCGGCGCCGGAGGTAAGGGTGGCGCCGGCGTGTTCGGCGGGGCGGGCAGCTCCCCCGGATTCCTCAGCCCCGCAGGCGACGGCGGTGCTGGTGGTGACGCCGGCACCGCGGGAGCGGGCGGCAACGGCGGCGCCGGCGGCGCGGGTCCGAGCGGCGGCAACGGCGGGACCGGCGGCAACGGCGGCCATGGCGGCAATGGCGGCAACGGCGCCGAGGGCGCCATCGGCGCGCAGTTCGTCCCCGCCTCCAGCCTCCCGACACCGTCCGGCGGAGCCGGTGGCGATGACGGCAACGGGAGTAACGGCGGTGCGCCGGGCACGGGCGGCAGTGCCGGCGCCGGCACCGGCGGCAGCACCGGCGCCCAAGGCACCGGCGGCGACGGTGGCGACGGCGGCAACGGCGGCAACGGCAGCGCCGGCGGTCCGGGCGGTGACGGCGGTCTCGGCGGCGACGCGTCAGAAACCGGCACCGACGGTGTGGCCGTCGGTGGGCAAGGCGGACAGGGCGGAGCCGGCGGTCAGTTCGGCGGCGGCGGCAACGGTGGGGACGGTGGGAATGTCACCGCCGGATCGGCCGGCAGCACCGCGGGTAACGGCGGCAACGGCGGCAACGCCAACAACGGCACCATCGAGGGCTCCCCCGCCGGCGGCAACGGTTCCGCGGGCGGCGACGGCGGCGACGGTGGCGACGTCGCCTCCGGGGCGACCGGCACCGCCGGTACTGGTGGTACGGGCGGTGCCGGCAATGACGGAACCATCAACGCCGGCACTGGCGGCAACGGTGGCGCCGGGGGCAGGGCCGGTAGCGGCGGCGGCAACGGCGGCAACGGGGGTACCGGCGGAACCGGCGGCGACGGCGGCAAGGGCGGTGGCGGTGCCGTCGGCGGTAGCGGTGGGGATGGCGGCGACGGCGGCGTCAATAACGGCGCCGGGGCCAACGGAGGCGGCGGCGGCGGCACCGGCGGCACCGGCTCCATCGGTGCGGCCGGCGGCAATGGCGGACAAGGCGGCAGTGGGGGCGCTGCGGGTTCTGGCGGCGGCACCGCGGGCAATGGCGGGGCCGGCGGGCTGGGCGGGGCGGGCGGGACCGGCGGGGTCGGCGGTGGCGGCGGCGACGGCGGAGCGGGTGCCCTGGCAGGCACCGGTCGCAGCGGCGGCACCGGCGGTGCCAGCGGCGCCGGCGGCAGCGGCGGCGGTGGCGGCCTGTCGGCAGCGGCCAGAGCGGTGCAAACGGCGGCACCGGCGGCGCTAGTCAGGAGGGCCAAGACGGCCAGGCAAGCACCGACTCCGACGGCGGCGCCGGGGGCGCCGGGGGCAGCGGCGGCGCGGCGGGCGCCGGAGGTCAGGCCTGATGATGGGCGCGCCCCGCGCCGCGCTCGAGGCAAGCTTCGAGCAGCTGTGCACCGCGCTGCCGGCGACCGCGGGTGTGGCGGTCGCGCTCCCCGACAGCGGCGAGACCTGTTCGTTGGGCTCCTGGTCGACCGGCGTCGCCTGGTCGACGGTCAAGGTGCCGTTAGCGATCGCAGCGCTGCGCAGCAACCCACGGCGCGCAGCTGCATGGGTGACCAAGGCGATCACCGAATCGGACAACGCGGCCGCCGAGCAGCTGTGGTCGCAGCTGGGCGACCCCCTCGATGCCGCCCAACAGGTGCAGGCCGTCATCGGCACGGCCGGCGATGAGTGCACCCAGGTGGAATCGCGCCGACTTCGGCGCGGTTTCACCGCATTCGGTCAAACACCATGGCGCCTGGACCGGCAAGCGCTGTTCGCCGCGGGACTGCCCGGTGTTGCGGACGCGAGCCCCGTCATCGACTTGATGCGCCAGCTCACCGAGCGCCATCGCTGGGGTCTGGCCGCCAAAGGAGTTGCCGCAAAAGGCGGTTGGGGCCCCGGCCAGGACGGCGACTATTTGGTGCGGCAGTTCGGCATCGTGCCCACCGGATCGGGCCATCTGGGTGTGGCATTGGCCGCGCAGGCAGCCAGCTTCCAAACCGGAGTCAAGGCGCTGAACAGGATCGCGGATTGGCTCCTGGGCGGCAGCGCAAAGCTATCTGCCCTTACCGGAGGCGGCGGCTAGCCCAGCAGCGATGGCACGACGGCGTCGATCAGATGCGGCCCGGGTTCATTGAAGGCGCCGCGCAGCGCGTCCGCAAATTCCTCGCAGCTACTGACCCGCCGGGCCGGAACACCCATGCCTTCCGCAATCTTGACGAAATCCATTGTGGGACGGGAGATATCAAGAAGATCCAGCGCTTTGGGACCGGGCGCCGAGCCGGCACCCACGCGCTGCAACTCCACTCGCAGAATGTCGTAGGCGCCGTTGTTGTAGATGACGGTGTTGACATCGAGGTTTTCCCGGGCCTGGGTCCACAACCCGGAGATCGTGTACATCGCCGACCCGTCGGATTGCAGGCACAGCACCGGACGTTCGGGCGCCGCGACCGCGGCACCCACCGCGGCCGGAATGCCGTAACCGATCGCCCCGCCGGTCAGCGTCAGCCAATCGTGGGCCGGCGCACCGGCGGTCGCCTGCGGCAGCAGCACACCCGAGGTGTTGGACTCGTCGACGACGATCGCACGTTCGGGCATCAGCGCGCCGATCACGTCCGCCGCTGACATCGAGGTCAGCGCACCCGTGGGCAGTTGCGGGCGCGATAGCGCGGCCAGCGGCGCACTCGTCCCGGGCGCAACCTCGTCGGCCAGTGCGATCAAGGCATCAGCCGCTCCCCGGTGCCCGGCAAGCTCGTGCACCGTGCATCCGGCGGGCACCAGATCGCTGGCCATGCCCGGGTAGGCGAAGAACGACACCGGCGATTTCGCGCCGGCCAGCACCAGATGTTTGGCCCCGTCCAGCTGTGCCGCCGCGGCCTCGGCGAAGTATCCGAGCCGTTCCACCGCGGGCACTCCAGCGCCGCGCTCCAGCCGGGTCGGGAATGTCTCGCACAGCCACCGCGCGCCGGTCGCCTCGGCGATACGAGCGGCCGCGGCCAGACCCGGCCCCCGGGTGGCGTCCCCACCGATCAGGAGCAGGGCCGGTTCCGCCGAGCGCAGCATCTTGGCGATCGAGACCACGTCGCCGGTGACCGGCGCGGGTTGCGCCGGCGGCACCATGGCCGGCTCGGCGCCGTCGGACCAGGACGCGTCCGCCGGCAGGATCAGCGTGGAAACCTGCGGCCCCTGCCGGCTGGCGGCGATGGCCTTGGCGGTGTCGGCGCCGACATCGGCGGCCGTCTCGGTCCGGTGCACCCAGCCCGAAACCGTGCCGGCCAATGCGTCGATGTCGGATTCCAATGGGGCGTCGTACTTCTTGTGGTAAGTCGCGTGGTCTCCGACGACCACAACCATCGGCACCCGGGCCCGGCGGGCGTTGTGCAGGTTGGCCAGGCCGTTGCCGAGTCCGGGGCCCAGATGCAGCAGCACCGCTGCGGGCTTGTCGGCCATGCGGGCATAGCCATCGGCCGCACCGGTGGCCACGCCCTCGAAGAGGGCGAGCACACCGCGCATGTCCGCAACGGTGTCCAGTGCGGCCACGAAATGCATCTCCGAGGTACCGGGGTTGGCAAAGCACACGTCAACACCACCATCGACCAAGGTGTTGATCAGAGCCTGGGCACCGTTCACCTGCCTACTCCTTTATCTTGGGGGTCGTTGCGCGAGCCCGAAGACCCGCTCGGCGTTGCCGTGCAGAAAGTCGCGTCGAGCCTCGTCTTCCAGACCGAGTTCGTCAAGGCCCGCCAGGGCGTGCGCATGAGCGATCATCGGGAAGTTGGTGCCGAACAAGACTTTGCGTCGTCCGGTGCCAGTCTTCATGAATCGGATCAACTCGTGCGGCAGCCGCTTGATCGTGTAGGCCGACGTGTCGATGTAGACGTTTTCGTGTTTGCGCGCCACCGCGACCATCTCTTCTGTCCACGGGTAGCCGACGTGACCGCAGACGATCACCAGCTCCGGGAAGTCCAGGGCCACTTGGTCGATGTAGGGGATCGGGCGGCCGGTCTCCGATGGCCGCAGCGGGCCGGTGTGCCCGACTTGGGTGCAGAACGGAACCCCCGACTCCACGCACTCGGCGAACAGTGGGTAATAGCGGCGATCGGTGGGCGGCGCCTCCCACAACCAGGGCACCACCCGCAGACCGACGAACCCCGAAGCGATTCGGCTTCGCAGCTCGCGAACCGCGACCATCGGACGGTCCAGGTCTACCGCCGCCAGCCCGGCGAATCGCTGCGGGTGCAGATCGACCCACCCCGCAACCTCGTCGTTAGACACCAGATCCTGACCATTGGGACCACGCCACGCGCTGAGTAGACCGAACTCGACGTCGGCGGCATCCATCGATGCAATGGTCGCCTCGATGGGGATCTGGGCCTCGGGGATCGAGCTGTCGGTCCAGCGGCGCAGCGAGGCCAGCATGTCGCTGCGCAGGAATCGCTGAGTCGGATGCTGCATCCACGCGTCGATCGTCATCGCACTTCAGACTCTAACGCCCCGCGAGGGTGGGTGATTTCGACAGGTGAGGCTAGGCAGCGAGAACGGCGCGCGCCACCACATCGGTCCGCTGGACGTGGCCACCGCCGAAGAGCACCACGTGCGCCAGCAGCGGGTAAAGCTGGTGCAGTCCGATGCGGCCACGCCAGCCGGGCCGCAGCGGTCGCAGCTGCTGGTAGCCGGCGAGGATGGCTTCGTAGTGCGCGCAGCCGAACAGTGCGAGCATCGCCAGATCGGATTCGCGATGGCCGGCATGCGCGGCGGGGTCGATCAGCACCACCCCGTCGGGTGTCCACATCACGTTGTCACCCCACAGATCGCCGTGTAGCCGGGCCGGCCGATCGTCGTCGAAATCACCTGCGCGACAACGTGTGATGACGGATTCGATGGTGGCGCGGGTGGGGGCGCCAAGGCGCGGCGCGGCAAGCTCGGCCATCGGCGCCAGGCGCTCCTGAGCATAAAAGTCGCCCCAGTGTTGGTGCCGCGCCAGCGACATCGGCAGTGGCTGCGACAACGGCCCGAAGAATCCCGGCCCGTCCCAGCCCTGCGGCCCCGCCCCGAACGCCGGGGCGCCCGCATCGTGGGTGATGGCCAGTCGGCGGCCAAAATCGTGCGCCGCCGCAACGCTGGGGGCCACGGATTCCAGCCGCCGCAGCGTCAGACTCGTCTGGCCCACCGAAACCACCGGCACACATGCGACACCGCCGTCGACATCGGAAAGCCATCGCAGGCCTGCCGCTTCCCACGCGAAATAACCGGCGGGCGCACCCGAGTGCTGCTTGACGAAGTCGCTCACACCGCGTCGCGCATCATGCGCTCACATGCGCGGCGTGCACATCGTCGGCGGGCCGCGCCTCGGTCTGCTCCTTGGCCCAGCGGTAGTCCGGCTTGCCCGCGGGTGAACGCTTGACCTCGTCGACGAACCAGAGGCTGCGTGGCACCTTGTATCCCGCGATCGCGCTGCGCACGAAGCCGTCCAACTCCGCCAACGACGGACGAGAGCCCGGCCGGGGCGCCACCACGGCCGCCACGTGCTGGCCGTAGCGCGGATCCGGCACACCGACCACCAGGGCGTCGAACACATCGGGGTGGCCCTTCAACGCCGCCTCGACCTCTTCGGGGTAGATCTTCTCGCCGCCGCTGTTGATCGACACCGAGCCGCGTCCCAGCATGGTGACCGTCCCGTCCGCCTCGACCATTGCGTAGTCGCCGGGGATCGCATAGCGAACACCGTTGATGGTCTTGAAGGTCTCGGCGGTCTTCTTCTCGTCCTTGTAGTAGCCGACCGGGATGTTGCCCTTCTTGGCGATGATGCCGCGCACCCCCGAGCCAGGTTTGACCTCGTTGCCCTCCTCGTCGAGTACCACGGTGCGATGGTCGATGGTCACCCGCGGACCACCGGTGGTGGCCTGGCCGGCTCCCACGATGCTGGTGCCGCCAAAGCCGGTCTCCGACGAACCAATTGAGTCGGTGATGACCCGATTCGGCAGCAGCTCGAGCAGCTTCTCCTTGATGCTCGGCGAGAACAGCGCCGCGGTGCTGGCCAACAGGAACAACGACGATAAGTCGTAATCGTTGTCCTTCATCAGCGCGTCGAGCAGCGGACGCGCCATCGCATCCCCGGTGAAGAACAGCAGATTGACCTTGCGGTCGCTGATGGTGCGCCACACCTGGTCCGCGTCGAATTCCGGCGCCAGCACGGTGGTTTGACCGGAGAAGATCGACATCCAGGTAGCCGACTGGGTAGCGCCGTGGATCATCGGCGGAATCGGGTAGCGGATCATCGGCGGATTCGCGGCGGCGGCTTTGGCCAGATCGTATTCGTCCTTGATGAATTCGCCGGTTGCGAAGTCGGTTCCGCCAAACAGCACCCGGTAGATGTCCTCGTGACGCCACATCACGCCCTTGGGGAAGCCAGTGGTACCCCCGGTGTAGAGGATGTAGATGTCATCGGCGCTGCGCTCCCGCTGCAGCTCGGCGAAGTCTCGCTCGGGCGAGCCGTCGGCAATGGCCGAGTAGAACTCCACACCGCCGTAACGCTGGTAGTCCTTGTCACTACCGTCCTGCACCACCAGGATCGTCTTGACGTTGGGGGTGTCCGGCAGCACGTTGGCGACTCGGTCCGCGTACTGACGCTCGTGGACCAACGCCACCATGTCGGAGTTGTCGAACAGGTACTTCAGCTCCCCCTCGACGTAGCGGAAGTTGACGTTGATCAAAATGGCGCCCGCTTTGATGATGCCGAGCATCGCGATGACAATCTCGATGCGGTTTCGGCAGTAAAGGCCGACCTTGTCGCCCTTGCGCACCCCCTGGTCGATGAGGTGGTGCGCCAGTCGATTGGCTTTTTCCTCCAGCTGGGCATAGGTCAGCTGCTCATCGCCGCAGATGAGGGCTACACGGTCAGGCACAGCGTCGATGGCGTGCTCGGCTAGATCGGCAATATTCAGGGCCACGGCCACCAAACTAGAACGTGTTACATTTCTTGACAAGCGAATGCCCGATGTCATGCGAAAGGCGGTGCTCGTGGCCCCGAATACTTCCGAGACGGAAGCAAACGGGGAGTCCGGACCAGACGCGCTGGTGGAGCAGCGCGGGCACACCCTGATCGTGACGATGAATCGCCCGTCCCGACGTAACGCGCTTAGTGGCGAAATGATGCAAATCATGGTCGAGGCCTGGGATCGCGTCGACAACGATCCCGACATCCGCTGCTGCATCCTGACCGGCGCGGGCGGCTACTTCTGCGCTGGGATGGACCTCAAGGCGGCGACCAAGAAGCCGCCGGGCGACTCATTCAAGGACGGCAGCTACGACCCGTCGCGCATCGACGCGCTGTTGAAGGGCCGCCGGCTGAAAAAGCCGCTGATCGCCGCCGTCGAGGGCCCCGCGATAGCCGGCGGAACCGAGATTCTGCAAGGTACCGACATTCGCGTCGCCGCCGAGAGCGCCAAGTTCGGCATCTCGGAGGCCGAGTGGGGCCTGTACCCGATGGGCGGCTCGGCGGTGCGGCTGGTCCGCCAGATCCCCTACACGGTGGCCTGCGATCTGCTGCTGACCGGACGGCACATCACTGCCGCGGAGGCCAAGGAGATGGGGCTGGTGGGCCACGTCGTGCCCGACGGCCAGGCGCTGACCAAGGCGCTGGAAATTGCGGAGATCATCGCGGCCAACGGGCCTCTTGCGGTCCAGGCGATCCTGCGCACCATCCGCGAAACCGAGGGCATGCACGAGAACGAGGCGTTCAAGATCGACACTCGGATCGGCATCGAGGTGTTCTTGTCCGACGACGCCAAAGAAGGTCCGCAGGCGTTCGCGCAGAAGCGCAAACCCAACTTCCAGAACCGCTGATCTCCCGCTCGGCGTGCTCAGCTCAGTGGCCGGCTGGGAGTGAAGACGACCGGCATGGACTCCAAGCCGCTGACAAAGTTCGCCGGCCGCAGCGGCAACCGCGAATCCTGATCGGCCAGCCTCAAGTCAGGCAGCCGCTGCACCACCCGAGCGGTCATCAACGACAGCTCCAACCGGGCCAGCTGATTGCCCATGCAGAAGTGGGTACCGAAGCCGAAAGCCAAATGGCTGTTCGGGTTTCGCTGGATGTCGAACTTCTCCGGGTCGGTGAACACCGCCTCGTCGAAATTGGCCGACTCGAACAGCAGCATGATCTTTTCGCCCTCGCTCAACGCGGTCCCGTGAAACTCGGTGTCCGCGGTCAGCATTCGGCACATGTTTTTCACCGGCGCGGTCCAGCGCAGCATCTCTTCGATGGCGCCCGGCAGCAACTCTCGGTCGCTTTGCAGCAGGTCCCACTGGTCGCGGTTGCGCAACAGTTGCTCGCTTCCGCCGCTTAGCGTGTGCCTGGTCGTCTCGTCGCCGCCGATCAGAATCAGCAGCGTCTCCATGACCAGTTCGTCGTCGCTCAGCCGCTCACCGTCGACTTCCGAACTGACCAACACGCTGACCAGGTCGTCGGTAGGCTCGGCGCGGCGCGGCGCGATGGTCGCCCGGGTGAAGTCGTTGTAGGCGGCGAAGGCGTCGATGGTGACCTGGAAATCCTCTTGTGACACATGGGAACTGAGGAATGTCACCAGATCGTCTGACCACCTCAGGAACATCTCTCGCTGTTCGGGGAGCACCCCGAGCATGTCACCGATGACCGCCATCGGCAGTGGCGCGGCCAGGTCCCGCACGAAGTCGCATTCTCCGCGCTCACAAACCGCGTCGATTAGCGTGTCGCACAGCTGGGCGATCGAGTGCTCTTTGTCTTTGACCCGCTTGCGGGTAAAACCCGCGTTAACCAGCTTGCGCCGCAACAGATGTGCCGGGTCGTCCATGTCGATCATCATCGGCAGCGCGTCCTGATCGGGACGGATGCCGCCGGCGTTAGAGAACAGTTCGGGCTGCCGCTCGGCATCGATCACGGCCTGATAGGTGGACGCGGCAGCCAGACCGTTGCGGTCACGGAAGACGGGCTGATTGGCCCGCATCCACCGATATGCCTCTCGCGCTTGCCTACTGGCGTAGAAGTTGCCGTCGGTCAGGTCGACGTCGGGTTTGATCAACGGCTTAGTCATCGCCATTCCTCCGCATTACAGTGAGCCTTATGCCCGTCTCTCAACACACCATCGCCGGCACTGTGCTCACCATGCCGGTGCGCATCCGCACAGCCAATCTACACTCCGCGATGTTCTCGGTTCCCGCCGTGGCCGCACAACAGCTCATCGACTACAGCGGGCTGCGGGTGTGCGAATACCTGCCCGGCAAGGCGATGGTGATGCAGATGCTGGTGCGCTATGTCGACGGAGACCTCGGCCGGTACCACGAGTACGGCACCGCGGTCATGGTGAATCCGCCGGGCGTCCAAACACGTGGACCGCGAGCGCTGGCCAAGGCCGCGGCGTTCATCCACCACCTACCGGTCGACCAGTCGTTCACCCTCGAGGCCGGGCGCACCATCTGGGGCTTCCCGAAGATCATGGCGGACTTCAACGTCCGCGAGGGCAAGAAGTTCAGCTTCGATGTCAGCGCGGACGGGCAGCTGATCGCCGGCATCGAATTCAGCAACGGCGTTGCGGTGCCCACCCGGGGCGCGCAGGTGCTCCAGACCTACTCTCACCAGGACGGGGTCACCCGGGAGATTCCGTGGGAAATGCGAATCACCGGAATGCGCGCCCGGCTGGGCGGTGCACGTCTGCATCTGGGTGAGCACCCCTACGCCAGGGAACTTGCTTCGCTGGGGCTGCCCAAGCGTGCGCTGGTTTCCCAATCGGCAGCCAATGTGGAGATGACGTTCGGCGACGCGCACGCCATCTGAAGTCAACCCCACCGGGCCAATCTAGAACGTGTTCTAATCACCTGGCAAGAACCGCGTGGATCAGCCTCCAACAAGTCCGGCGAGCTCGCGGACCTGCTCAACGCTGCGGGCGCTGACCACCATCATGGTGACACCGGCGGCTTCCCAGACCTCGATCTGCTTACGCACGTAGTCGGCGTCGCCGACGATCACGGCGTCATCGACCAGCTCGTCGGGGATGATCTCGGCGGCCTCGTCCTTGCGGTTGGACCGGAACAATTTGGTGACGTCGTCGACCACTTCCGCGTAGCCCATCCGGCGGTAGACGTCGGCGTGGAAGTTGGTGCCCTCGGCTCCCATTCCCCCCATGTAGAGAGCCACGAACGGTTTGATGGCGGCGAACGCCGCCGGCCGGTCCTCGGTGACCACTACCTGCGCCGTCGCACAGATCTCGAAGTCCGCGCGGCTGCGCCGGGCGCCGGGGCGGGCGAATCCCTCGTCCAGCCATTCGTTGTACATGTCGGCCATCCGGGGCGTGTAGAAGATGGGCAACCAGCCGTCACAGATCTCCGCGGCCAGTGCGACGTTCTTCGGCCCCTCGGCACCCAGCATGATCGGGATATCCACACGCAATGGGTGGGTGATGGGCTTGAGCGCCTTACCCAGGCCGGTTGTCCCGGCACCCGTCAGCGGCAGCGGGTAGTGCGGGCCGTCGCTGGTCACCACCCCTTCCCGGGCCCACACCTGGCGCAGGATGTCGACGTATTCACGGGTGCGGGCCAGTGGTTTGGGGAACCGCTGCCCATACCAGCCCTCCACCACCTGGGGACCGGACACGCCCAATCCCAGAATGTGCCTGCCACCACTGAGGTGGTCGAGGGTCAGCGCCGCCATCGCGCATGCGGTCGGAGTACGCGCGGAGAGCTGGATCACCGAGGTGCCCAGCCGCAGCCGCTGGGTCGAGGAACCCCACCAGGCCAAGGGTGTGTAGGCGTCCGAGCCCCACGCCTCGGCGGTGAAGACGGCATCGAATCCGGCTTCCTCGGCCGCGGCGACCAACTCCCCAGCGTTCTCGGGGGGCTGCGCGCCTCAATACCCCAGCTGCAATCCGAGCTTCATCGCTGCCTCTCTCAGGGCCCCAAGAAAGCCCTAGTTGAAACCGTTCTTAGAACCTGTTCTACTCGAAGGCGTGACAGCCAGTTCGAGCGGCCCGACCCTGATCGATCACCCTGAGCCGCCCCTCTCCGCGCCGTTGACGTTGTCCTTCGACTACACCCGTTCGGTAGGTCCCACCCTCGGTGAGTTCTTCACCGCGTTGCGCGAGCGCCGGATTCTGGGAGTCCGTGGATCCGACGGCAGGGTGCACGTGCCGCCGGCGGAGTATGACCCGGTCACCTACGAACCGTTGGGCGAAATGGTACCGGTGTCGGCCGTCGGCACAGTCGCGTCCTGGACCTGGCAGCCGGAGCCGCTACCGGGGCAGCCGCTGGACCTCCCGTTCGCCTGGGCACTGATCAAGCTGGACGGCGCGGACACCCCGCTGCTGCACGCCGTCGATGCGGGCGGGCCGGACAAGATCAAGACCGGCGCCAGGGTCCACGTGCACTGGGCCGACGAGACGGTGGGCGCCATCACCGACATCGCCTATTTCAAGCTGGGCGAGGACGCCGAGCCGCCCGGAGAACCGAGTGAGCAGGATCCGGTCAAGATGATCGTCACGCCGGTGTCGCTGACGATTCAGCACACCGCCTCACACGAGGAAAGCGCCTACCTCAGGGCCATCGCCGAAGGAAAACTGCTCGGCGCGAGGACCGGCGCGAAGGGGAAGGTTTACTTCTCGCCGCACGGGGCCGATCCGGCCACCGGCCAGCCGACCACCGAGTTCGTCGAACTGCCGGACCAGGGCACGGTGACCACGTTCGCGATCATCAATATCCCGTTCCAGGGTCAGCGCATCAAGCCGCCCTACGTCGCGGCCTACGTGCTGCTCGACGGCGCCGACATTCCGTTCCTGCACCTGGTCGCCGACATCGACGCCAACGAAGTGCGGATGGGCATGCGCGTCGAGGCGGTGTGGAAGCCCCGCGAGGAGTGGGGATTCGGCATCGACAACATCGAGTATTTCCGGCCGACCGGGGAACCGGACGCCGACTATGACACCTACAAACACCACCTGTAAAGGGCTCACCCACACATGAGTGATCGCAATGTCGCGGTCGTCGGCTTTGCCCACGCCCCGCATGTCCGCCGCACCGACGGCACCACCAACGGCGTCGAAATGCTGATGCCCTGCTTCGCGCAGCTGTATGAGGATCTGGGCATCACCCAGTCCGACATTGGCTTCTGGTGTTCGGGATCCTCGGATTACCTAGCCGGAAGAGCATTTTCGTTTATCTCTGCGATCGATTCGATCGGCGCCGTGCCGCCGATCAATGAATCCCACGTGGAGATGGATGCGGCCTGGGCGCTTTTCGAGGCTTACATCAAGATCCTGACCGGCGAGGTCGACACCGCGCTGGTCTACGGCTTCGGCAAGTCCTCGGCGGGCATCCTGCGCCAGATCCTGTCGAGGCAGACCGATCCCTACACCGTTGCGCCACTGTGGCCGGACTCGGTGTCGATGGCGGGATTGCAGGCCCGCCTCGGCCTGGATTCCGGCAAGTGGACCCACGAGCAAATGGCTCAGGTCGCCCTCGACTCGTTCGCCCGCTCGCAACGAAACGACTCCGAGAAGCCGGCCAAGAGCATCGACGAGCTGCTCGCCCGCCCGTTCTTCAACGACCCGCTGCGACGGCACGACATCGCGCCGATCACCGACGGCGCGGCCGCGATCGTCCTGGCCGCCGATGATCGCGCTCGGGAGCTACGCGAATCGCCAGCGTGGATAACGGGTTTCGAGCACCGCATCGAATCGCCGTCGCTGGGCGTGCGCGACCTGACCGTCTCGCCGTCCACCGCCGTCTCAGCCAAGGCGGCCAGCGGCGGTGACACCGGCATCGACGTCGCCGAGATCCACGCCCCGTTCACCCACCAGCATCTGATCATCGCCGAGGCGATCGGACTCACCGACAAGACGAAAGTCAACCCGTCCGGCGGAGCGCTGGCGGCCAACCCGATGTTTGTCGCCGGCCTCGAACGCATCGGCTTTGCGGCGCGACACATTTGGGACGGTTCAGCCGGTCGCGTGCTAGCACACGCCACCAGCGGGCCAGCGCTGCAACAGAACTTGGTCGCGGTCATGGAAGGGAACAACTGATGGCCGGAGCCCGAGCACAGCTGGCCGCGGTACTGGGTACCGGGCAGACCAAGTATGTCGCCAAGCGCCAAGATGTCTCGATGAACGGCCTGGTGCGCGAGGCTATCGATCGGGCGCTGCAAGATTCCGGGTCGACGTTCGACGACATCGACGCCGTCGTGGTCGGTAAGGCGCCCGATTTCTTCGAGGGCGTGATGATGCCGGAGCTGTTCATGGCCGATGCCATGGGAGCCAGCGGCAAGCCGCTGATCCGGGTGCACACGGCGGGCTCGGTGGGCGGGTCCACCGGTGTGGTGGCGGCCAGCCTGGTCCAGTCCGGCAAGTATCGCCGCGTGCTGGCGATGGCGTGGGAGAAGCAGTCGGAGTCCAACGCCATGTGGGCCTTGTCGATTCCGATTCCCTTCATCAAACCGGTCGGCGCCGGTGCCGGCGGCTATTTCGCCCCACACGTGCGCGCCTACATCCGCCGCTCCGGAGCTCCGTCGAACATCGGCGCAATGGTCGCGGTGAAGGACCGGCTCAACGGCAGCCGCAACCCGCTCGCACATCTACAGCAGCCGGACATCACCCTCGACAAGGTGATGCAATCACCGATGTTGTGGGACCCGATCCGCTACGACGAGACCTGCCCGTCGTCGGACGGCGCCTGCGCCGTGGTGATCGGCAATGAGGAAATCGCCGATGCGCGCGTTGCCGATGGGCACCCGGTGGCATGGATCCACGCGACCGCACTGCGCACCGAACCGCTGGCATACTCCGGACGCGACCAAGTCAGCCCCCAGGCCGGCCGTGACGCGGCCGCGGCGCTGTGGAAAGCGGCCGGAATCACCAGTCCGATCGATGAGATCGATGCCGCCGAGATCTATGTCCCGTTCTCCTGGTTCGAACCAATGTGGTTGGAAAACCTTGGATTTATGCCCGAGGGCGAGGGCTGGAAGCTCACCGAGGCCGGTGAGACCGCGATCGGCGGGCGGTTGCCGGTGAACCCGTCCGGCGGCGTGCTCTCATCCAACCCCATCGGCGCCTCGGGGTTGATTCGTTTCGCCGAGGCGGCTATCCAGGTGATGGGCAAGGGCGGCGATCACCAAGTGCCCAATGCCCGGAAAGCCCTGGGTCACGCATACGGCGGCGGCTCGCAGTATTACTCCATGTGGGTGGTGGGGGCCGACAAGCCATGAGTCCGATGAAATACACCGTCACCATCGCGATGGGCCCGATCGATGAGCTGATCGGCATCGCCAAGACCGCCGTGGAAGTCGGATTCGACTCGATCGCGTTGCCGGATTCCCTGTTCTACATGAAGAAGGCCGCCGCCGACTATCCCTACACCCCCGACGGTTCGCGGATGTGGAACCAGGACACACCGTGGGTAGATCCCCTGATCGCGGCCGCCGCGATGGGGGCGGCCACTTCGAAGCTGCGCTTCTACACCAATGTGCTCAAGCTCGGGTCCCGCAATCCGCTGCTGCTGGCCCGTCAGGTCGGCTCGGTGGCCAACCTGACCAACAACCGCTTCGGCTTCGGTGTCGGGATCGGCTGGGCGCCGGAAGAGTTCGAGTGGTGCGGTGTTCCGTACCGGCGCCGCGGCGCGCGAGTCGACGAGATGATCGACGTGATCAAGCTGGTGCTCGGTGGCGGCATGGTCGAGTTCCATGGCCAGTTCTACGATTTCGATCGCCTGCAAATGAGCCCGGCCCCCAGTGAGCCGGTGCCGTTTTACGTCGGTGGGCATACCGACGTGGCGCTGCGTCGCGCAGCCCGCATCGGCGACGGCTGGACCAGCGCGATGATGACCGGTGAGCAGCTGGCCGAAACCATCGGAAAGCTCAACCAACTGCGCGCCGAATATGGGCGAGCCGAGCACCCATTCGAGTTTCAGGCGGTGTGCATCGACAAGTTCGGAGTGCAGGGCCACCGCGAGCTCGCCGAGGCCGGGGTGACCGACAACATCGTCATACCGTGGGTCTTTGACGGCTTGGGGTTCGACGCGCCGCTGGGCAAGAAGCAGGACTCGATGAAGCGCTTTGCCGATACGTATATCCACTCCGGGTGGCAAGCCGCGTGAGTTCCACACATCCCGCCCACGAAGCCGGCCGCAGATCCCGGGAAGCGGTCACGGCCCGCGACAAGCAAGCCTGGCTGGCAGTGTTCGCCGACGACGCGGTCGTCGAAGACCCCATCGGCCCGTCCGCCTTCGATCCCGAGGGAAAGGGTCACCGGGGCCGTGCCGCGATATCAGCCTTTTGGGACAAGGCGATCGAGCCCACCACCAGAATCGAGTTTTTCTTCCGCGACACTTACCAGTGCGGCCAGGGCTCCGGCGTTGTTGATTAGCAGGCTTGTGAGCTGGGTTGATGATCTTTGGTGCCGCGCTATTGGGGCCGGAGTGTAGGCACGGGCTATCTGGAGAACGATCGAGTTGGTTACTGTTCGTCGTTGGTCTGGAGTTGCCCGTGCCTACCGTTTCAGTATTGCCTGTGTCGTCGGTTCCAGAGGTGTTCGACCGCTGGAGTCCTGGTGAGCGCAGCGAGCTCATCGGATCGGAGTTTCTCGATGTGTTGGCCTCGGTGCCAGACCCGAGGGACCCACGCGGTCGGAGGTATTCGCTGATGGCTTTGTTGGCGATCGCGGTTCTGGCCACTGCCGCGGGGATGCGCGGCTATGCTGGTTTTGCCACATGGGCGGCCACCGCTCCCGATGATGTGTTGGCCCAATTAGGGGTCCGGTTCCGGCGGCCCAGTGAGAAGACCTTCCGCGCTGTTTTGTCTCGGCTAGACCCCGCCGACCTCAACGCCAGGATGGGCAGTTACTTCACTGCACACGTGGCCAGCAGCGACCCCAGTGGATTGGTGCCGATCGCGTTGGACGGCAAGATGCTGCGTGGTGCCTTTACGCGCCAAAGCGACAGCCACGCATCTCGTGTCGGTGTTCGCCCACCGTGCCCGATTGGTGCTCGGTCAACTCGCTGTCGCCGAGAAAAGCAATGAAATTCCCTGCGTACGTGCCCTGCTCACGCTGCTGCCGGGTAGCTTGCGGTGGCTGGTCACCGTGGATGCGATGCATACCCAGGTCGTCACCGCGAAGTTGATCTGCGCCACCTTGAAGTCGCACTACCTGATGATCGTCAAGTCCAACCAAGCCAAAATACTTGCGCGTATCACCGCGCTGCCCTGGGCCGAGGTGCCCGCAGCCGCTACCGACGACTCCCGCGGCCACGGCCGTGTCGAGACCCGCACCCTGCAAATCATCACCGCTGTACGAGGAATCGGCTTCCCCTACGCAAAACAAATCATCCGGATCACTCGTGAACGCTTGATCACCGCCACCGACCAGCGCAGCGTGGAGGTGGTCTATGCCATCTGCAGCCTGCCGTTCGAGCACGCCCGCCCTACCGCGATCATGACCTGGATGCGTCAACACTGGGGAATCGAGAACAGCCTGCACTGGATACGCGACGTCACCTTCGACGAAGACCGTCAAAGGGCACATACCGGAAACGGCGCACAGGTCCTAGCAACGCTACGCAACACCGCGATCAATCTGCACCGCCTCAACGGCGCCGACAACATCGCCGAAGCCTGCCGGATCACCGCTTTGACCGCCAACCGCCGCCTAGACCTCCTCAATCCACAATTCCCCAGCTCACAAGCCTGCTAATCAACAACACCGGAGCCCTGCCAGTGCGGCAACGAGGAGGCCAACGTCGGCCACATCCTGATCACCACCGGTGACTACCAGGTCACGGCGGAAGGTGTGTTCACCTACAAGGCCAACGACGCGGGACAATTGGTGGCCCTGCGCGCCTACTGGGAGATGGACCGGGCCGCCGCGACCACCAGAAAGGCTTAGCCGGCCGCGCCAGCGCCCCCATTTAGGCATCGCACCGGGTATGCCGACTGAGGTACGGTCTTGGGGTTGCGATCACCGAAGGTGGTGAAGGAGTCGCCCCATGGCGGGTGTCGGGTTCAGAATGTCGCCGCGGAAATGGGCAAGAGCCGCGATGGCCGGTGGCGCGATAATAGTCGTGGCGATTCTCGCGGTCAGCGCCTATTTGATCGTCAAACCATCCGGCAAAACGCCCTCCGATCAGCTCGACCGGTCGGCCGCCAGTGTCGCGGCCCAACCCACCCAGACCACCCTGCATTTCAACTCGTCCGGCCCCGCTGCGGTGGCCGTGGACAGTCTCGACACGGTGTACGTCGCCGACTCGGGCAATAGGCTGGTGCAGAAACTCACCACCGGATCCAGCAAACCGGTCACGGTTCGGATCGGCGAGCCGATAACGCCGGGCGGTGTTGCGGTCGACCGCCACGACGTCGTCTATGTGATCGATGAAGCCGCCAACCGGGTATTGAAGGTGCCGGCCGGCTCCACAACCCCGGTCGAACTCCCGTTCACGGGCCTTGCCGACCCACACGGTTTGGCCTTCGACAGCGTCGACACCTGCTACGTCGTCGACCACGTCAACAACAACGTGCTGAAACTGCCCGCGGGCTCGACCACCCCCAGCGAACTCGGCTTCACCGGCCTGGACCGTCCCTACGATGTGGCAGCAAACAACGTCGGTACCGTCTATGTCACCGACAGCGGCCACAACCGGGTATTGGCGCTGGCCACGGGTGCGACACAGCCGGTAGAACTCCCGTTCACCGGCCTCAATTTCCCGGCTGGCGTAGCGGTGGATCTCAACGGCAACATCTATGTGGCCGACCTGAACAACAACCGGGTGGTGCGGCTGGATGCCGCTACGCACGAACAGACCGTCCTGCCTTTCGACGACCTCTTTTCCCCGACCGACGTCGCGGTGGACAACCACGGTTCTGTCTATGTGATCGACTACCACGACCGGGTGCTGAAACTGCCCGCACAGTCCAACAGCCACCACGAGCCCTGACGAATTCGACTGGTCGGCAATGCCGTTGACTACGGCATCGATCCGAATCGGTTCCAGCCCCGCCCGATGCCGCGCGGTAAGGTCGCGATACGGCGCCTGGCCTGGACCAGCTAGCGCCTGCGACCCAGCTCACACATCGCACCGGGCATGCCGATCGGGTACTGTCTTGGCGTTGCGATGACCGGAGGAGGCGAAGGAGTCGGCAGATGGCGGGTGTCGGATTCGGGGCGTCGCCACGCAAGTGGCGAAAGCTGGCGATTACCGGTGGCGCGATAGTCGTCGTCGCGATTCTCGCGGTCACCGGCTACCTGATCTTCAAGCCATCGGGCCAAGCGCCGGTCAAACGGGTCGACCTATCCACCGCCGCCGACCAACCCGTCCAGATCAAGCTGCATTTCCACCTGGCAGATCCGGACGGGGTCGCCCTGGACAGTTTCGATACGGTCTACGTCGCCGACTCGGGCAATATGCTGGTGCAGAAGCTGCCTGCCGGATCCAACACCCCGTCGGCGTTTCCGATCTCGGCCAAGATAGTTCCGGGCGGCGTAGCGGTGGACCGTCACAATGCCGTCTATGTGATAGACGCAGCTGCCAACCGGGTACTGAAGGTTCCGCCCGACTCCACCATCCCGATCGAGCTCCCGTTCACGGGCCTTGCCGACCCACACGGCTTGGCCTTTGACAGCGCGGACACCTGCTACGTCGTCGACCACGTCAACAACAACGTGCTGAAACTGCCCGCTGGCTCGAGCACGCCCAGCGAGCTGGGTTTCACCGGCCTTGACCGTCCCTACGATGTGGCAGCCGACAACGCCGACACCGTCTATGTCACCGACAGCGGACACAACCGGGTGGTGGCGCTGGCCGCAGGCGCGACACAGCCGGTGGACCTCCCGTTCACCGGCCTCAACTTCCCCGCTGGGGTGACCGTGGACCTGAGCGGTAACGTCTATGTGGCCGACCTGAACAACAACCGGGTGGTGCGGATGGATGCCGCCACACACGAACAGTCCGTGCTGCCTTTCAAGGATCTCTTTTCCCCGACCGACGTGGCAGTCGATAGTCAGGGGTCGGTCTATGTCATCGACTATCGCGACCGGGTGCTGAAACTGCCTGCGCAGTCCAACAGCCGCCACGCTCGCTGACGAATTCGATTGGCCTACAGAGCCCATTAGCCACGCACCGCGCGAATTGGCGTCCTGTACCAACCGCATCTGTGATACTCGTTGCAGGCGCAGGAGGTAAATCATGGCGGTCGTTGTCAGCCCGGCGATCCTGGCAACGACGAGCGACAAGGCGCTGACCATCGGGTCACTGATCCGCGAAGCCAACAGACTGGCTGAATTCGCCACCACCCAGCTTGCGCCCGCGGCCGGTGACGAGATCTCGTTAGCAGTTGCGACATTGTTCGCCTGTTACGGCCAGACGTATCAAACGCTCGGCATCGCGGCCGCGAGGTTTCACGACGAGTTCGTGGGCAACCTGCGCGCGGCCGCGACGTCCTATGCCAGCGCCGAGGCCACCAACGTCTCGCTCGCTCACGACCTGCTGAACACGGTGAACGCACCCGCCCAGACGCTATTGGGGCGCCCGCTCATCGGCAACGGCGCTAACGGCGCGCCGGGCACGGGCGCAAACGGTGGCGACGGTGGGATATTGATCGGCAATGGCGGCAGCGGCGGGTCCGGCGCGGCCGGCTCGGTGGGCGGAAACGGCGGTGCGGCGGGGCTGCTCTGGGGCACCGCCGGAGCCGGCGGCGCCGGTGGTAGCGCCAACTCCGGAACCGGCGGTGCTGGCGGGATCGGCAGCGCCGCAGGACTTTTCGGAACAGGAGGCGCTGGCGGCGCGGGTGGCGCCGGCGGCACCGCGGTCGGAGGCTCATTGACGGCCAACGGTGGGGCAGGCGGGGCCGGTGGCCTCGGCGGCATGCTGTTCGGCACCGGCGGGTCCGGCGGGGCCGGTGGCGTCGCCCAGCTGGTTGCCGGCACCGGTGGGGACGGCGGCCATGCCGGACTGTTCGGCACTGGCGGCGCGGGCGGCGCCGGCGGGCTCTCCCTGGCGGGCGGAGGGGCGGGCGGTGACGGCGGCGTCGGTGGCGGCGGCGGATGGCTGTTCGGCGACGGCGGGGTCGGTGGAATCGGCGGGAATCTACTGGACAACGACGCCGGGGTCGACGGGGTCGGCGGCGCGGGCGGGGCCGGCGGTGCCGCGGGCTTGGTCTTCGGTGCCGGCGGGGCCGGCGGCCACGGCGGAAGTGCGATAAACGCCAACGCCGGATCTGGCGGTGCCGGCGGCGCCGGTGGCGCCGGCGCGTTGTTCGCCGGTAATGGTGGGGTGGGCGGCACCGGCGGGAATTCGCTCGGGACCGGTGGCGGGATGGGTGGGGCCGGCGGCCAGTCTGGCGTGTTCGGTGACGGTGGCGCCGGCGGGACCGGCGGAGACTCGGTCAACATCGCCGGGACCGGTGGCGCCGGCGGCGCTGCCTGGCTGGTCGGCGCCGGTGGCGCGGGCGGTGTCGGCGGGTTCGGTGACCTGATTGGCGGTGCCGGCGGCAACGGCGGTGCCGGCGGTGCACTTGTCGGCGACGGCGGTGCCGGCGGTGGCGGCGGGATTACCGCGCTGTCCGGCAATGCCGGCGGGGACGGCGGCAATGGCGGCAAGGCCGGGCTGATCGGCTCCGGTGGTTCGGGCGGCGCCGGTGGGCAGGCCCTGCAGCCTGGGAGCACCGGCGGCACCGGCGGGGCCGGCGGTAACGCACAGTTGATCGGCAACGGTGGCAACGGTGGCAATGGCGGGTCGGGCCAACCGGATAACGGCAACGCCGGCGCGGCCGGGGCCGGTGGCCTGTTGGCCGGCCTCAACGGGACACCGGGGCTGAACTAACCGGGGTTAGAGCGGCTCCAGCCCGGCCATGTGTCGCGCCGCCAGGTCGCGATAGGCCTGCGGATTGACATTGACCCACATCTCCGCGCCGGTTCCGGCAATCGGTCCCTTCACCTTGGCCGGTGCCCCGGTGACCAGCATTCCCTCCGGAATCTGAGTGCCGCCCACCACCAACGAATGCGCGGCGACCAGACAGCGCGCGCCGATCACGGCACCGTCGAGAACCGTTGCGTGGTTGGCGATTAGCGCCTCAGCTCCGACGTGAACGCCATGAATCACGCACAGGTGCGCCACCGTTGCGCCCGGGCCGATGTCGACCGGGATGCCTGGCGGTGCATACAACACGGACCCGTCTTGCACATTGGCGCCCTCCCGTATCACGACGGGCGCGTAGTCGCCTCGAAGCACGGCGTTGAACCACACCGACGCGCCCGCCTCGACGGTGACGTCGCCGATCAGCGTCGCGGTTGGCGCTACGAACGCGGTGGGATCAACGCGCGGGGAGCGACCCTCAAACGAAAATAGCGGCATCGTTTACATATACCGCAACATGCATATGCCGTGGCCAGACTCGCCGTCGTTGCACTCCCCCACCCCAAAACTGTAACGTGTTCTAGTTAGAGACAGCGATCTGGAGGTTACGGGTGAGTACCGACACAACTGCCGTCGGCGTCCGGGAGATCGACGCCGGCATCTTGCCGAACAGGTATGCGCGCGGCTGGCATTGCCTGGGCGTTGCCAAGGACTTCATGGACGGTAAGCCCCATGGAGTGGAGGCGTTCGGCACCAAGCTGGTGGTGTTCACCGACTCGCACGGGGACCTGAAGATCCTCGACAGCTATTGCCGGCACATGGGTGGTGACCTGTCGGAGGGCACCATCAAGGGCGACGAGGTGGCCTGCCCGTTCCACGATTGGCGCTGGGGCGGTGACGGCCGCTGCAAGTTGGTGCCCTACGCCAAGCGCACGCCCCGGATGGCGCGCACCCGGTCGTGGACGACGGATGTCCGTGGTGGGCTGCTCTTCGTCTGGCACGACCACGAAGGCAACCCACCCGACCCCGCGGTCCGCATCCCCGAGATTCCCGAGGCCGCGAGCGATGACTGGACCCAGTGGCGGTGGAACCGGATTCTCATCGAAGGCTCCAACTGCCGCGACATCATCGACAACGTCACTGACATGGCGCACTTCTTCTACATCCACTTCGGGCTGCCGACCTACTTCAAGAACGTCTTCGAAGGCCACATCGCTTCGCAGTATCTGCACAACGTCGGGCGCCCCGATGTTGACGATCTCGGGACCGCTTACGGTGAAGCACACTTGGATTCGGAAGCGTCGTATTTCGGGCCGTCGTTCATGATCAACTGGCTGCACAACAGCTACGGCGGGTACAAGTCCGAGTCGATTCTGATCAACTGCCACTACCCGGTGACCCAGGACTCATTCGTGCTGCAGTGGGGTGTCATCGTCGAAAAGCCCAAGGGCATGGACGAAAAGATGACCGACAAGCTGTCGCGGGTGTTTACCGAAGGTGTCAGCAAGGGCTTCTTGCAGGACGTCGAGATCTGGAAGCACAAGACCCGCATCGACAATCCCCTGCTGGTCGAAGAAGACGGCGCCGTCTATCAGATGCGGCGCTGGTATGAGCAGTTCTACGTGGATGCCGCCGACGTCACCCCGGAGATGGTGGAACGCTTCGAGATGGAAGTCGACACCACCCGCGCCAACGAGTTCTGGCGAGCCGAGGTCCAACAGAATCTGGAGACAAAGAAACTCCAGGAGCAGCAGGCCGAATCGGTGCCCGACGACGTGCCCGCCGAGCAACACTGACGGCCATGGCAGCACCGGACGATCAAGAGGTCCCCGACGTCGATCAACTCGCCAGGTCGATGCTGCTGCTCCTCGGTGACCATCATGATCACCAGGAATCCTCCGAACAGCACCATGGGCGTCAGCCCTGTTCGAAGTCAAGGGATTTCACCAACGACCCGCAGCGCGGCGCGGCGGTTCGCCAAGCCAGTCTCGCCGATCGCGAACGCTATCTCACGGCCGGATTGCAGCCGGTGGATTGCCGGTTCTGCCACGTTACCGTCACCGTCAAGCAACTCGGTCCGGGCCATACCGCGGTGCAGTGGAACACCGAGGCAGCACAGCGGTGCGCTCATTTCGCCGAAGTCCGGCGATCCGGCGGGGATACCGCGCGCACCAAGGCCTGCCCTAAGATGACCGACAGCATCCAGCACGCCATCGCCGAAGGCGTGCTGGTGCAGCATGATCCAGACTAATCGTCAGAACCCGGCGAACCGCTCCTTGACAGCTTCGGCGGTCAGGCCGTAGTCGGCCAGCGAGTACCTATGCTTGGGCGCGCGCTCACCGGTCTGACTCTCGGCGTGGATCTTTGCCATCGCCGCTCGAGCCTCATCGGTCAGTGTCAGGCCAAAGTGCCGATAGATGTCGGCCACCGTCCCCATCGGGTCGGCAATCAGATCCCGATAGTCGACGTCGTAGAACTGCGCTGGGTCGTAATTGGTTCGGGCGGAATCGAACCGCTGCAGGCCGCGCGACCAGGTCTCCATTGCGTCGGCACCGATCTGGGCGCCGACGAAGTTCGTCGACCAGCCTTCGGAAGTGTGCTGGGCCAACGAGCACATCGAGGCCATGATCGTCTCGACCGGGCGGTGGGTCTGTATCACCAGCGCGTCGGGATAGCTGGCCATCAACGCATCCAATGCGAACAGATGACTGGGATTCTTTAGCACCCAGCGTTTTTCGGCATCGTTGAGCCCGATGAGCTGAAGGTTTTTCCGGTGCCGTTGATACGACGGTGTCCAGTCTTGCTTTGCCAGCCACTGCGCATAGCTGGGCAGGTGGGCGAGGGTCTCATACGACACCGAATGCAACGACTGCCGCAGTAGCTGCCAGCACTCCTCCAGCTCGTAGGCGGCCATGAAGTGCAGGCCGGTATAGCCGGGATTGTCCTTGTGGTGCTGGGTGAACTGGGCGTCGAGCTGGCGGTAGAACGGGTTTGTCTCCCATGTCTCGCGGGGCGGGCGCGGCTGCGGGAACTCGGTCAGCCACATGTGTAGACCCTGGTGGGCCGGGTCGGCACCAAGCAGTCGGTGCAACGCCGTGGTGCCGGTCCGCACCAGGCCGGTCACGAAGATGGGCCGCTAGATCGGCACTTCGGCATATTGCGGGTACTGCTTCCATGCGGCTTCGGACAGCAGCCGGGCAACCAGGGCGCCGCGCAGGAAGAATCGGTTCATCTTGCTGCCCAGCACGGTGAGTCCGGCCTCGCGCCGATAGGAGTCCAGCAGCACCTCCAGCGCTTCGCGATAGTTGTCCTGGTCACTGCCAAAATCGTCCAGCCCGACCAGTTTGGTAGCCGATGCATGCAGCTCGTCGACGGTTCCGACATCGGTGCGATCGGCCATCAGGTGTGGTACTCCCCGCAGTTGACGTCCAGGGTCTGCCCGGTGATGCCGCTGGACAGGTCGCTGGCCATGAACAGGATCGCCGACGCCACCTCGTCCTCGGTCGGGAGTCGCTTGAGATCACGCTGCGCGGCCGTGGCTTGGTAGATCTGCTCCACCGTGGTTCCGTACTTGCCGGCCTGGTGCTCGAAGTAGCCCTGCAGCGTGTCACCCCAGATGTAGCCCGGCGCAACGGAATTTACCCGAATGCCCTTCACACCGAGTTCCGCTGCCAGCGAGTGTGACATCGCCAGCAATGTCGACTTGGCCATCTTGTAGGCGCCGAACTTGGGCTGCGAGTGCCGTAGCACCATCGAGTTGACGTTGACGATCGAACCATTGGTTTCGGCCAGCGCCCGGGTGAAGCCCGCAATGACGCGCAGCGCCCCCAGCGCGCTCAGCTCGATCGCATCCCGAATATGTTGAAATGTGTTCTCGGCCAACGGTTTCATCGATGGCACCCGAAACGCGTTGTTGACCAGCACGTCGATCTTCCCGTATGCCTCGAGCGTGGCATCGACCAGGTTGCTCACCTGATCGTCGTCGGTGATGTCGGCGCGAACCGCGATGGCTTGTCGCCCCTTGTCGATGATCTGCTTGGCAAGTTCATCGAGGCGATCGCCACTGCGGGCGGCCAGCACGAGGTCGGCCCCCTCGGCCGCGCACCGATGCGCCAGGGTGGTCCCCAGTCCCGGCCCCACTCCGCTGATGACAAGGGTCTTTCCGTCAAGTAAACCTGGCATCACCGTTTCCTATTCAACCCAGCATCCTGGCTGCAATTTGTTTTTGGCGCAGCGCAATTCGCGCGCGCCAGTCTTCTTCGGAAATCTTGTTGTGCTCCAGATACGGCAGCACGGATCCGACCGCGTCGAAGTCCACCAACTCCACACTCGGCCCGTCAGCGTCAGTGAGCTGCCGCGACACCCGCTGCCAACGGAACTGCAGGAACCCGCGCCGGTGACCGAGGGTTTCCACCCAGTTGGTTACGCCGGGATTGCGGTCGGCCACCACAATGCGAACCTTGCCGTCCGGATCCGCCTGGGCTTGAGAGTTGTTCAGGGAGGTCTGATGGTTGATGTAGTCCAACGAGATGTACCACATGCTGCCGAGCTGAAAGCCCAGATAGGGGGCGTCACTCACCGGCACCGTGATCACCAGCGCCTGGTCGGGGCGAAGGTCGAAGTGTCCGGCCGAGGAATACTGCGTGGCCAGCCCCCCAGGGGTCAACCGGGGCGCCACCATGGTGTTGACCGGGATGTTGAGATAAAACCACTGCGGAAACTGCAACCACGTCTTCACCCGGTCCACCAGCTGCTTTCCCGCGACGGTGTAGCGCTTTTGCATGGTCTCCCGGGTCAGCGGGGGCGGCGCGGTGCCGGCGGTATCCAGCCTGGAAATGGCTAGCGTGCCGCGCTGCGCGGACCAGTCCGCATAGACCTCCCGGATCACCAGTTGCCCGTTGCTGGTCGGCCGGAGCCGCCATTGAAAGCTGCCGTCCGACGCGATTTCGAGTTCACGGTCGTCGAAAGCGGCCTGACTGACCGGCACGTTGTCGTCGGTGTACTCACCCCGAGCAGCTGGAAACTCAGGTCGGTGGTGGTGCCCCGGTTGCCGATGACGACGTAGTCACGGTCGGCATGCACCCGCGTGCCGAAGTAGAGGGTGTCGGGGTTATCGAGGCCCATCTTGGTGAACGGACCGGTACCCGACTGCAGGAAGGGGTGATCACGCTCGTAGTCGAAGGCCAAATGCAGGCAGCCAGCGATGCAGCCGGCCAGATATTGCAGTCCTTCGAGCAGGTCGGCTTCGGTTTCGATGTGTGGTGCCGCCGTGACCAACTTCTCGGCTTCGGCAATCGCCTCGGTCAGCGGTTGCGAGACAGGTTGCAAGACAGGTTGCGAGACGGGATGGGAGGACACGACTTCGACGCTAGAACGTGTTCCTATTTTGAGTCAATGGCGAACATTTTGCGGCGTAGCGGCGCTGCCCACCAACGAAGCCAGCTCACCTCACCGACCATCGATTTTCGGGCTCGATCGCCGCCCCCAGCGCGTCGCGCCTGGCGCCAACAACATCGGAAGCTTTGTTTAACACACCCGCAATTGACCGCTGCGTACCGTGGCTGCATGCGCCGCGACCCGCCGCGAACGATGGGCGTCGAGGAGGAGTTTCACCTTGTCGACCTGAGGTCCAGGCGCCTGACGACACGCGCCCCGGACCTGCTCGCGAAGCTTCCGGAGGACTACGTCGCCGAACTTCAAAGCTGCGTCGTCGAGACCAACAGCGGCATCGTCGACGGCCTGGACGCGCTGCGCGCCGACCTGCTTCGGCACCGGCGGTTGTTGGTGGACGCGGCCGACGAAATCGGCGTGGGCGTGGTGGCCGCCGGCGCCGTGCCACTGTCGGTACCCGCCGAGCTTCAGATCACCCAGACTCCCCGCTACCTGCATATGCTCGCCGACTACCAGCTACTCGCCCCCGAACAGCTGATCTGCGCCACCCATGTGCACGTCGCATCGATGACCGCGACGAAGCGATCGCCATCGCCAACCGCCTGCTCCCCTGTCTGCCGACGCTGCTGGCCCTGTCGGCCAGCTCGCCGTTCTGGGCCGACGGGTCGGACACCGGCTATGCCAGCATGCGCACGCTGGTATGGCGACGATGGCCGACGACCGGCCTGGCCGCCCCGGTGCAGTCGGCAACCGAGTACGACGCGCTGGTCAAGGCATTGATCGCCAGCCAGGTGATCACCGACTACGGCATGATCTACTTCGATCTCCGGCCGTCCAGCCACGCGCCCACGCTAGAACTGCGAGTGTGCGACAGCTGCCCGTCGGTGGACACCATCGTGCTGGTCGCCGGACTGTACCGGGCCGCCGTCGCTCGGGAGGCCGAAGCGATCCGCGCCGGCACCCCCGCGCCGGCGTTTCCCTCGACGGTGGGCAGCGCGGCGCTCTGGCGTGCTGCCCGCTCGGGGCTCGAGGGCGACCTCGTCGACCTCACCGGGCCCGTCCCGGCGAGCCGACCGGCCGGGGACGTGGTCAACGATCTGGTGTCCTCGCTGCGACCGCAGCTCGAAGCCAGCGGCGACTGGGAGATGATCGGCGAACTGACCCGCCAGACCCTGCTCTCCGGTACGTCCTCGGCTCGGCAGCGGCGGGCGCTGCGCCGCCGCGGCCGCCTCACCGACGTCGTAGATCAACTCATCGCCGAGACCGCTGGGCGCGTCAAGCCCACCACCGCGGCGGTATCGCACGATGGTGGCCTGCTCGCGGCATATCAGCCCACCGGCGAGGCCGGCAAACCCGCCGACGACATGTTCGCCAGCTACGACGAAGCCGTCGATGCCGACGGGCGGGCACGCCCGAACTACAAGACGGCACTGAAGACGATCGAGGGCCTCGGCGTCGATGTGTTGCGCGCCCGCGACCGCGACATCGAGCAGGAACGCCGTGCCGGCAACGTCACGTTCCGGGCCGCCGGGCACAGCCGTGTGCAGGTGAACCCGCTTGATCTGGTGCCGCGAATCGTGACCGCCGACGAGTGGGCACAGCTGTCCCAGGGCCTCGCGCAACGAGCCAGGGCGCTGGACGTCTTCCTGCGAGACGTCTACTCCGAGCAGGCGATCCTAGCGGACGGCGTGCTCAGCGCGCAGGTTCTCGACCGCTCGCCCGGTTTCCGTTCGACCGGCCGACTGGCCGGCGACGGCGTGCGTGCGCACATCAGCGGCATCGACCTGGTGTGCGACCGCGCGGGTAACTGGATGGTGCTGGAAGACAACCTGCGCATCCCGTCCGGTGTGGCGTACGCGATCGTCAACCGCCGGCTGCTTGGCAAGTACCTGCCCGAGCTGCCACCGCCGGGCGGGGTCGCCGATCTGGACCGGGTCGCGCACCTGCTGCTGGAGACGCTGCGGGCGGCGTCCCCACCGCACACTCCCGATCAGCCGACGGTCACCCTGTTGTCGGCCGGCCGCGACGACCCGGGCTGGTTCGAACACGGATTCCTCGCCGAGGAGATGGGCGTTGCACTGGTCGCGCCATCGGACCTGTCGGTGCGCGATCGCAGGGTGTTCCGCCACGGCGGTTCCGGCGGTTCTCCGGTCGACGTCATCTATTCGCGGATGTACGAGGACATGCTGCTTTCATCGACCGGCCACGATGGCGCGCCGCTGCGGTCCGGACTGCTCGAGGCGCTGGACGCCGGCAACCTCACCATCGTCAACGCGCTGGGTAACGGCGTCGCCGAGGACAAGGCGGTCTACCCGTTCGTCCCCGCCATGATCGAGTACTACCTCGGGGAGAAGCCGGCGCTGGCGCAGGTGCCGACGTGGGTCTGCGCCGAACGCGAGCAGCGCGATTACGTGCTGGATCATCTGGGCGAGCTGGTGGTCAAGCCGACCGACGGGCTCAGCGGCAGCGGCGTGCTGATCGACCCGGAAGCCACCGACGCCGCGATCGAGGCGCGCCGGCGCGAGCTGCTCATCCAACCGGAGCGGTTCGTCGCCCAGCAGCTGGTGGCACTCTCAACGCACCCAACCTTCGATGACGATGGGCTCTACCCGCACCACGTCGACCTGCGCGCGTTCGTCCACCTACGACAGGCACCCCGCGGCCCGGTGACGGCGAAAGTCCTGCCCGCCGCCCTGACCCGAGTGGCCAGCCGAGGGTCGCGGATAGCGAACTCGTCGTCGGGCGCCAGCAGCAAGGACACCTGGATCTTCACCGACGGCTAGCGACCTGGCCGCTTTCCTGCTCACGCTTGATTTCCAGTGCGATGTCGATGAGCTGATCTTCCTGGCCACCGATGAGCTTGCGCTGACCGGCCCGGTGCAAGAGCTGATGCGCGGGAACACCGTAGCGCTCGGATTGGCGAACGGCGTGCTTGAGGAAGCTGGAATACACCCCGGAGTAGCCCATGATCAGCGCATTGCGGTCGAGCAGGCATTCGGCGGGCATGGCCGGGCGCACCACGTCTTCGGCGGCGTCGGCGATGTCGAAGAAGTCGATACCGGTCTTGACGCCGATCTTGTCGAACACCCCGATCAGGACTTCGACCGGCGCATTGCCCGCGCCCGCGCCGAACCGGCGCACGCTGCCGTCGATCTGCTTGGCACCGGCACGCACCGCCTCTACCGAGTTGGCCACCCCCAGGCCGAGGTTCTCATGCCCGTGAAAACCCACCTGGGCGTCCTCGCCGAGTTCGGCGACCAGCGCGGCAACCCGGTCGGCGACGCCGTCGAGCACCAGGGCGCCGGCGGAGTCGACGACATAGACGCACTGGCAGCCGGCGTCGGCCATGATGCGAGCCTGGGCGGCCAGTTTCTCGGGCGCAATCGTGTGCGCCATCATCAAGAACCCGACGGTTTCCAGGCCCAGCTCGCGGGCCAGCCCGAAATGCTGGATCGAGACGTCGGCCTCGGTGCAGTGGGTGGCAATCCGGCAGATGGATCCACCGTTGTCTTGCGCTTCTTTGATGTCTTCTTTGGTGCCGACCCCGGGCAGCATCAAAAACGCGATCTTGGCTTCCTTGGCCGTCTGGGCGGCCAGCTTGATCAGTTCCTGCTCGGGGGTTTTGGAGAAGCCGTAGTTGAAGCTCGACCCGCCCAGCCCGTCGCCGTGGGTCACCTCGATCACCGGCACCCCGGCGGCATCCAGGGCCGCCACGATGGCGCCGACCTCCTCCTTGATGAACTGGTGGCGTTTGTGGTGCGACCCGTCGCGCAACGACGTGTCGGTGATGCGCACATCCCAGATCCCGGTCATCGCTTTCCTCCTGACACGGCCAGCGTCTCCTTGGCGATCTCCTCGCCGACCTTGGTCGCCGCCGCGGTCATGATGTCCAGATTGCCCGCATAGGGCGGCAGATAATCGCCAGCGCCTTCGACCTCGACGAACGTGGTCACCACCGCCTGGCCACCGGAGTTGATCGACGGCTCGTCGAACTGCGGCTCGTTGAGCAACCGGTACCCGGGCACATAGGTCTGCACCTGGGCCACGACCTCATGAATCGAGGCCGCGATCGCGTCGCGGTCGGCGTCTTCGGGGATGGCGCAAAAGATCGTGTCCCGCATGATCATCGGCGGATCGGCCGGGTTCAAAATGATGATCGCCTTACCGCGCCGGGCGCCGCCGATCGTCTCGACACCTTTGCTGGTGGTCTTGGTGAACTCGTCGATGTTGGCCCGGGTCCCGGGCCCTGCCGAGACCGAGGCCACCGACGCCACGATCTCGGCGTAGGGAACCCCGCCCAGATCGGCAACCGCTCGCGACACCGCGTACACGATCGGAATGGTCGCCTGTCCCCCACAGGTGATCATGTTGACGTTGGGGGCATCCAGGTGCTCGCGCAGGTTGGCCGGCGGAACCACCGCGGGACCCACCGCCGCCGGCGTCAAGTCAATCGCCCGGATTCCGGCGGCCGCATACTTCGGCGCCGCCGCCTTGTGCACATAGGCACTGGTCGCCTCGAACACCAGATCGGGCTTGTCCGACTGGGCCAACAGCCAATCCACGCCCTCGTGGGTGGTCTCCAGGCCCAACTTGCGGGCCCGCGCCAAACCCTCACTCTGCGGGTCGATCCCCACCATCCAGCGCGGTTCCAGCCAGTCGGATCGCAGCAGTTTGTAGAGCAGGTCGGTGCTGATATTTCCGGACCCAACAATGGCCACACTTGCCTTCGACGGCATGTTGCTCCTTTTACCGCTCTCGATGTTCGAAACTAGTTCGGCACTATTGGAACGACAAGCGAACCGAACCCAGGCCCGTGAAATCGGCGACGAACTCGTCACCGGCGTTCGCGTCGACGGCGAACGTGCACGACCCCGGCAGCACGATGTCGCCCTTGCGTAACCGCACGCCAAACCCCTCGACCTTGCGGGCCAACCACGCCACCGCGGTGGCCGGGTTGCCCAGCACCGCGTCGCTGCGCCCCTCGGCGGCCAGCTCGCCGTTGCGAGTCAGGACCGCGTCGATCGCCTTCACGTCCATCTCCGCCGGGGACACCCGCGCCGCACCCAGCACGAAGCCCGCGGCCGATGCGTTGTCAGCGATGGTGTCGCAGATCTTGATCTGCCAATCCTTGATCCTGGTGTCGATCAACTCGATCGAGGGAACCAGGGCCTCGGTGGCCGCCAGCACGTCGTCCTCGGTGCAGTCGGCGCCCGGCAGGTCGGCGGCCAGGATGAAGCCGACCTCGACCTCCACCCGGGGATACAGGTAGTTCGCCGTCCGCACCGGGGCGTCCTCGAACACCCGCATGTTGTCGAGCAGGTGCCCGTAGTCAGGCTCGTCGACACCCATCATCTGCTGCATCACCGGCGAGGACAGGCCGACCTTGTGGCCCACCACTCGGCCTCCTTCGGCGACCCGCCGACGAATGTTGATCAGCTGGATCTGGTAGGCGTCGACCACGTCGATATCCGGGTAGGACGGCGTCAACGGGGTTATCGGCTGACGGCTGTGTTCGGCTTGCGCCAAGTCGGCGGCAATCTTGTCCCGGGTCGAATCAGCCAGCATCTCCCGAATTCCCCTCGTCTTTCTGGCATCGTGATGACCGGGCCAGTAGCGCCCGACCCCCGCAATTCTATAACGTGTTCTACATGACATCACAGGACTACGACGTCGTCGTGGTCGGAAGCGGCGGCGCCGGCATGGTGGCTGCCCTTGCCGCCGCACACAAGGGCCTCTCGACAGTAGTCATCGAGAAGGCCGCGCACTACGGTGGCTCGACCGCACGCTCGGGCGGCGGGGTATGGATTCCCAACAACCAGATCCTCAAACGCGCCCGCGTCTCGGACACGACCGAGGCGGCACGCACCTATCTGCACGGCATCATCGGCGACTCATCGGTCAGCGAGGTCGAACCGGAGCGCATCGACACCTATCTCGAGCGTGGGCCCGAGATGTTGTCCTTTGTGCTCGAGCACACGCCATTGAAAATGTGCTGGGTGCCCGGCTATTCCGACTACTACCCCGAAGCACCGGGCGGACGCTCCGGCGGCCGCTCCATCGAGCCGAAGCCCTTCGATGCCCGCAAGCTGGGCGCCGACATGGCCGAGCTAGAGCCGGCATACGGCAAGATTCCACTCAATGTCGTTGTGATGCAACAGGACTACGTGCGCCTCAACCAGCTCAAGCGTCACCCCCGGGGGGTGCTGCGCAGCATGAAGGTGGGCGCCCGCACGATGTGGGCCAAGGCAACCGGCAAGAACCTGGTCGGCATGGGACGGGCGCTGATCGGGCCGCTGCGCATCGGGCTGCAGCGCAAAGGCGTTCCGGTGCAGCTGAACACCGCACTCACCGACCTCTACCTCGAAGACGGCGTGGTGCGCGGGATCTACGTCCGCAGTACAGACGCGCAGGAATCGGAGGAGCCGCAACTGATTCGGGCCCGCAAGGGGGTCATCCTGGCTTGCGGCGGCTTTGACCACAACGAGCAGATGCGGGTGAAGTACCAGCGTGCGCCGATCACCACAGACTGGACCGTGGGCGCCAAGGCCAATACCGGCGATGGCATCGTCGCCGCCGAAAAGCTGGGCGCCGCACTGGACCTGATGGAAGACGCCTGGTGGGGGCCAACGGTGCCGCTGGTCGGCAGGCCGTGGTTCGCGCTGTCCGAGCGCAATTCTCCGGGCTCGATCATCGTCAACATGTCAGGACAGCGATTCATGAATGAGTCGATGCCCTATGTGGAGGCCTGCCACCACATGTACGGCGGCCAGTACGGTCAAGGCCCGGGACCCGGTGAGAACATTCCCGCCTGGCTGGTATTCGATCAGCGTTACCGCGACCGCTACATCTTCGCGGGACTGCAACCCGGCCAACGTATTCCACGCAAGTGGCTGGATTCCGGGGTGATCGTCATGGCCGACACGCTTGAAGAGCTGGCCGCCAAGGCGGGACTTCCGGTCGATGAACTCACCTCGACCGTGTCGCGTTTCAACGGCTTTGCGCGCTCCGGGGTCGACGAGGACTACCACCGTGGCGAGAGCGCCTACGACCGGTACTACGGCGACCCGACCAACAAGCCCAATCCGAACCTGGGCGAGATCAACCACGCCCCGTACTACGCCGCCAAGATGGTGCCCGGCGACCTGGGCACCAAGGGCGGTATCCGCACCGATGTCAACGGACGGGCGCTGCGCGACGACGGCAGCATCATCGACGGCCTTTACGCCGCCGGCAACGTCAGCGCGCCGGTGATGGGGCATACCTATCCCGGACCGGGCGGCACCATCGGGCCGGCGATGACATTCGGCTACCTGGCCGCGCTACACATTGCGGGAGACCGTTGAGATGCCGATTGACGTAGCCGTCGCGCTGAGTGCTGAGCTTGACCCGATCGAGTTCTCTTGGGCCAGCAGTGATGTGCAGCTCTATCACCTGGGCCTGGGCGCTGGGGCGGATCCGATGGACCCCCGGGAACTGCGTTATCTGGTTGATGACACACCGCAGGTGTTGCCGACCTTCGGCAATGTGGCGGCAACCTTCCACGCCACCAAGGCGCCAACGGTCCAATTTCCCGGCATCGATATCGAGCTGAGCAAGGTGCTACATGCCAGCGAGCGGGTGCAAGTGCCCGCGCCACTGCCGCCGGCGGGCTCCGCGCGGACCATCACCCGGTTCACCGATATCTGGGATAAGGGTAAGGCCGCGGTCATCTGGAGCGAGACGACCGTGACCACACTCGACGGTGCGCCACTATGGACGCAACGGCGATCGATCTATGCCCGCGGCGAAGGGGGATTCGGTGGCGACCGTGGGCCTTCCGGTGGCGGGGCCGCTGATGCGGCACCACAACGGGCGCCCGATCTGGAGCTCGCGATGCCGATCCTGCCGCAGCAGGCCCTGCTGTACCGACTCTGCGGCGATCGCAACCCGTTGCATTCGGATCCCGAATTCGCCGCGGCCGCGGGCTTTCCCAAGCCCATTCTGCATGGGCTGTGCACCTACGGCATGACCTGCAAGGCGATCACCGATGCACTGCTCGACGCGGACGCGACCGCGGTCGCCGGCTACGGTGCCCGCTTTGCGGGTGTGGCCTTCCCCGGCGAGACGCTCACCGTCAACGTCTGGAAGGACAACGAACGCTTCCTGGCTAGCGTTGTCGCGCCCGGGCGCGACAACGCTGTGGTGCTCAGCGGAGTGGAGCTGACCCCGGTCTAGCCGTCAAGCGGTCTCGCGGTCTCGCGCCCGCCCAGTTCGCCACGCCCGAGTGTCACGCTGGCGTGGCGGTCGCGTGCCAGGGCCACGCTAGCGTGACGCTCGGCGCACCAGCGCGGCCCGTACCCGCCGCAGGATGTCGGTGGGCCGATCGCCCGCAAGCACTCGGATGACCGTCCATCCGAGTCGCTCGAGGATCTCCTTTCGCCTTATGTCCCAGCTATATTGCCGCCGGTCGTTGCGGTGCTGTTCACCGTCGTACTCAACGGCGACCATCAGCTCCTCCCATCCCATGTCGAGATAAGCGACAAGCTCACCCCATTCGTCGGCGACGCGGATCTGAGTTTGCGGTCGAGGAAGACCATCGTCGAGCAGCAACAGTCGCAGCCAGGTCTCTTTGGGCGACTGAGCTCCAGGATCCGCCCGCTCGACCGCCCTGCGCGCCCGGCGGATCCACCGCCGGGTCGGATAGCGGTGCAGGAGCGTCTCGATCTGGGCCCGTCCCACATCGGCGGCGCGCATCAGGGAATCGATTGCGGCCACAGCTTCGCC